>JAFWMQ010000004.1 GCA_017510605.1 Clostridiales bacterium | reverse complement strand
TGCAAATGTACTTAAGGTCATCCTGGAAGGAAGACTCGACACGACAACGGCTCCCCAGCTTGAAGCAGAGCTTGGACCTGCATTATCAGGTGTTACAGATCTCAAGTTCGATCTTGAAAAACTTGATTATATCTCCAGTGCAGGATTGAGAGTTCTCCTCTCCACCCAAAAGACCATGAACAAGCAGGGCAAGATGGTTATTTCCAATGCTTCTGCCGAAGTTAAAGAGATCTTTGACGTAACAGGTTTTTCGGACATTCTCACGATTGAATAAACCGGCTGTTTTTTTAAGATAATTAAAGGCTTATCTCCTGATAACAGGAGGTAAGCCTTTTTCTTAGAGATTCTGTGAATTGATGAATTGATACTTGACAACTATATCGGCTTCCGATATACTCGGGCTACGATATATCGGAAGCCGATATAAAGGAGGATAGATAAATGCCACAGTTAGCGTTGACAGAAGCAGTCTTCTACATCTTGCTGTCACTGCAGAAACCGCTTCACGGATACGGAATAATCCAGAATGTGGGAGAACTGTCACACGGGCGGGTGAAGCTCGCCGCGGGCACACTTTACGGAGCGCTTAATTCGCTTGTTGAGAAGGGATGGATAGATGCTCTGCCGGAGAATCCGGAGAGCCGCAAGAAGGAGTACATGATCACGCCAAGCGGTCTTAACGTACTCAAAGAAGAACTTGCGAGGCTCTCAGAACTGGTCGATAACGGCAAGAGGATCCTGGGAGGAAACTGATATGCGCAGAGTCATTCATAAGCTTTTCTGGATCTGGCAGCTCGAGAAAGAACAGGCATGGATCAATGAGATGGCTTCACACGGTTATTCTCTTGAACATGCAGGAAGAATTACTTTTGAATTCGAAGAGACAGAACCGGACAAGTATATTTACAAAGAGATCTTCCTTAAAGGATGGGGAGACAGCACGGAGAATATTAAATACTTCAAGTTCTTAGAAGAAATGGGTATCAAGGTGGTCTGCTATATCAACTACCCCGGAACGTGCTGGGTATATACGAGAGCACTTAAGGAGGATTATCCTGACGGCATAGAGCTTTATTCTGATATTGACTCAAAGATCAACTATCAGAAGGTTATGGCAGGATACCTGATATTCGTTATCGCATTTACACTCTTTGCATCTTTGCTGAACATTTCGATCGTAGTTAATTACCTGCTGCAGTATGGCATGCTAATGCCACTGAATATCATATGCGCAGCAGTAACGTCTGCGCTCTGTACGGCAGCGGTCATCGCGACAGTCAAAGCATTCATTAAGATAGGAAACCTGAAAAAGGAACGAAAGATACACGAATAATCTTTCCTGAAACAACAACAATTTAATCAACAGAACAAGGAGGAATTACTTATGCAGAAAATAAGTGATCAGGGCAGACTGCGCCCTTGGATGGGAATAATACTGTTTGGAGTGCTGATGGCATTCATGTTTTTCGCAGCATATCCGCTTCAGACAAACTTCGGAATACCGGGACTTGTATTGACTGAATTAGGTTTCTTAGCCCTTGCAATAGGGTATTGCCTGATCCGCAAAGTCAAGCTCAAAGAAGTATTCCCGGTCAAAAAGATCAAGTTAAGAGAATTATTCGGATGCATCCTGATCGCTATAGGCGCGTATCCGGTATCGATGCTCATGATCATCTTAACGGCAGTGATCTTTCCGGACAGCATAAAAGAAGCAGGAGAACTGTCATCTTTTCTTTATGGAAACCTGAACTATCCCCTTGCCCTTCTTATCGTCGCGCTCCTGCCTGCCATATGCGAGGAAGCTATCCATAGAGGAGCGATCCTAAGCAACTTCAGGAGCATTAAGCACGACTGGATCATCGTATTGATAATGGGCATCCTTTTCGGTATCAATCACTTATCCGTATTAAGGTTCTTAATGACGATGTCATTGGGCATGTTCTTAAGCTATGTAGTAGTAAAGAAGAATAATCTGCTTCTGTCCATGCTCATGCATTTTATGACCAATGCCATTTCAGTTTCATTGGGCTTTTTAACGGGTGCTGACGCAACAATGTCCGCTGCTGTTGATTACACTTCAGTTCTCGGAGTATATCTGATCCTCGGATTCATGTCACCGGTCGTTATAATTCTCGGTGTGATGCTCGTTAATCCTGAAGGACATAAGAAGATAAGATTCCTTTATGCTGGAATTCTTGCTGCGGCAATGCTCATTTCAGGGTGTGCAATCAATGCTTTTGCAAGTTCCAAAAACATGCTCCTTAACACCACATTCAGTTATAAAGTAACCGAAGAAGAAAAAGACTGCTCTATGATCGATTTTGACGTTGAAGAAGACCGTAATGCAACAGTAGTCGTAATGCTGACAAATGCTGAAAGTGATTACAGCATCAGGATCGACGGTGACAAGGGAAGCAACATCATCAACTCGGAAATCCCGTATGGTCCTGTCCGCATGATCACCTACAACGTCGGACTTCAGGCAGATCACTATACTGTAACTGTCGTCCCAAGCGAGGAAGCCATAGGAGAACAACCGAATGTACAGATAACGATCCAATAAACGGTATAAAACGAAGGCTGTCTCACAAGGGCAGCCTCTAATATATTAAGGCATGTCCTCAAATCGATTTCTTAAAAACAAGTATCCGTCCGCGTTCGAGGCTGTCAAATGTAACGCCGCCTTTTTGCAGATAGTATGGGCTGTAAACTTTCTCGAAATGTATCCCCTGCAGATCATTATCAATGTATTTGAATCCGGATCCGATTATCTCATCGGTCAGTTTCTTATATGTGTACTTGCATTTCTTCTTATCTTTATCCCTGAAATTCGAAAGATGGAAAGGCAGTATGGCGAGGATGCCGCCTTCCTTAAGAGTTCTTTTCGCTTCTTCCAGCATCACAAAACGATGAAGACCATTGTAGATCTTCTCTTCTCCGTGAAACATATCCGCGTAAATAACCAGATCAAAGGTGCCGTCTTCAAAATCATGGCGGTAGTCTTCCCTTCCCATGACCGTAGTTATGCAACAGATATTCTCTTTTCCGGCTTTCTCATTGATGTGATCCAGGCACTGTCTGTTAATGTCAGCAGCGTACACTTTACACTTCTGATTAAAAGCATATGCGGATGCAAAAGAATAATTCCCGGCTCCGCAGCCGTAATCCAGAATAACCGGGTCTTTCACATCAAGGATCGAAGCGATAATCTCTGCTCCTTCAGTCTTCTCCCAGTTATTTACTTCATCGAAAATATTCATTTTGCAATTTATCACCGCAGAATCAGAATGCCGCTGTGCTTTTAGAATTCGCCTCCAAGGTTCTCCAGCGAATCAATAACAACAACACAGGAAGGATCCACGTGCTGCATAACGAAATACATCTGATCCATCGGAATTGCAACACATCCGCCGGTTCTGGGTTTTCTGTCGCCTAAACAATGAAGAAAGATCGCAGATCCTGCTCCGGCCGTGCCGTCAGCGTTATAACTGATATTCAGACAGTACTGATACTGATATGTGTAATCGACAATGTGTTCGCTATCATCCTTGTTAAGGTCAGGATAGTCTTTAATGTCAACCATTTCGTTGTAGTGGTAATTTACATCACCAGACCAGTATGTATCATCACTAACCTGAACATAAGGAATCTTACATCCGGGATCGGCAGCGATACCGAAGGCTCTGTTAAAAGAAAATGTTCCGACCGGTGTCATTCCGTCGCCTTCCTTGGTCTTACCGAGGCCATTCATTCCGATATATCCCGGCGTAGACATGATCATGCGCCAGGTTCCGTCTGAACCCTTCTCATGCATTGATACCCATGCTGTAGTATCAGCGCTTACCTGAGCTACAACAAAAAGTTGTTTAGCCGTTGCTGCTTCAGGAAGTGCGGTAACCCAGTCAGGAGAATCCGGAGATTCAAGACCTAATCTTTCTCTGGGAGTAGCCAATCCGTCAGAAACCGGATCTGCTTTAACCGTTGTTGTCTGTTCTGTAACATTAGAGTTTTGGGAAGTACAGCCTGCAATAGGGAAAACAAACATAGCGCTGAGAATTAAAACTGACAATAATCTTTTCATATATATTCACCTCTGATTAAATGGTATAAAAATCAAAACCTTCAGCAAATTGCGTTATAATATTATAAATATTTTCTGGAGGTTTTCCAATGAAAACAGAGATCATTAGTATTTTCTCATCAGGAGATGGCAGAGATAAAGCGTTGGAACTGGCTGAAAGAACAGGTGCATATTGCGGACTTGATAATAGATCCGTACTGCGCCTCCGTTTGCTTTCCGAAGAGCTCATTGAGCTTATCCGTTCATTAGCTTCCACTCTCCAGGGTGATTTCTGGTTAGAGACAAATGATAAGAATGTGGAGATCCATCTTAAAACAGAGATCCCCATGGATCTGCAGACCCGCAATGAACTGCTGGCAGTAGCTTCTTCCGGAAAGAATTCGGCTGCAAAAGGCATTATCGGAAAGATCCGTGAGATGATCGCTTCTGTAACTTTACCCGATGATCCGGACACAAAATCCATGACTGACCAGGCCCTCGGTCTTCTGTCTCTCGGATATCAGATGGGCTCATATAACAGCGGAACTTACAGCTGGTCGATGAGTTCTTATATAACCTCTGTCAATAAGAACGGTTCTGACAGTGATGATACAAATGAAGCGAGAGACGAATTGGAAAAATCGATAGTTGCAAACCTTGCTGATGAAGTCAAAGTTAATATAGTAAATTCCAATGTCGAAGTTACTATTTTCAAATCATTTGTCTGAATACAGATGATGCTTTAACCGCTGATCTTCTGACGAATGGATGTAAAACAGATAATAAATCCTTCTTCTGTCTTACCGATAACTTTAGCGTAGATGCTTCCGTCATCGTTACAGAGCATAATGTTCTGCTTTTCTTTAAGTCCTATATCAGGTAATAAAACCGCAAACTTTTCATTCTGAGATTTTTTCAGGATCTTTCCGCTGTGTTTTATTACCTGGACTTTCTTATCTTCAAGAACATAAAACCGGCATTCGCTGATGTCTGATTTTTCCTGCCAGATAATATCATTGTCCTGTTCATTTCCAAGCGTAAGATCTCCGATGCCTTCGATCTCATAATACTTAAGTTCTTCAGGCGAACCTTTGGGTAAAAAACTGCTTTCAGATTTTATAAGCAGTTCATCCTTTATCATCTTTCTTGTATTCTCAGTGATAAATAACTGTCCACCTATGGTCAGACTCTCGAGACGTCCGGTAATGTTGACTGCAGAGCCCATACATCCGTACTTCATCTTTTTCTCGGAACCTATATTGCCGACAACCACATTGCCTGTATTGATACCAATACCCATCTCAAGTTCAGGATATCCTTTCTCCTTATTCCACTCATTTACTGCCTTCATAGCTCTCTGCATTTCGATGCCGCATTTTACAGCCATAAGCGGATGGTCAGGAAGATCTTTTGGCGCTCCAAATATTACGAAAATACCGTCTCCCAGGAACTCGATAACAGTACCGTTATACTTCTGAATAGCAGCTACCATTGCTTCAAAATAATGATTAAGGACCTTAATGAGTTCTTCGGCGCCAAGTTTTGCGCTCAATGTGGTAAAACCCCTGAGATCACTCATCATGATAGTAACATTCTTGCTCATGCCGCCGCTCTTCTGGCCTTCAGCCGTAGTAAGAGCGTAGTCAGCAATTTCTGGAGATGTATATCTTACGAGGGCGGAGTTGACTTTAAAAAGCTGTGTCAGATTTGTGATCACTACAAGATAGACAGTCTCTTCATTCTCGTAGCAGGTCATCCTTACGTGAAGATTATGCACTTCACCTTCATTGCCATAATAATCAACGATTGCCTCATGTGAAGCAACCTTGTTGGTGACAGAATCAATAAACAACTGAATAAGATCGTCGTTCCCTTCAATGAAGGGAACGGCTTTCCATATCTTTATATTCTTGTCTGATGATATCTCGAAGAGTTTCTCAGCCGAAGGATTTGCATACAACACTTCTCCCGAAGCCGAAATAACACAGACCGAATCTTCGGTATTAGTAAAGAAGTATTGTGCCTGCTCAGGACTTATCATTTTCCGAAAGACTCAGAAAGCTCCTTACAAACATTGAAATAATCATAAGTAAGGCTTCTCAGACGATAAGACAGATGTCTGAGGATCATATCAACTTTTACAGGGTAGTTTTTGAATAACCCTTCAAGATCTTCAGCGCGGATGATTTCAACAAAAGTCTCATCATTCTCGGCAACAGCAGTTGCACTGCGTGCTTCCTCAGCAATCATTCCCATCTCGCCGAAGCAGGCAACAGGGTAAAGATCCGTAAGCTTCAGTTGATCTGCAGTACCGTAATTGCTGTAGATTCCGACAATGCCGCCATGAACCAGATACATGCACTGTCCGACTTCGCCTTCCTTAAATATAACAGTACCCTTTTTGTAGGACTCAACATTACCTGAAGCCTGACCGGAAACTGCTTCTGCTGATTCGCGAAGTGCTTCTGCACTCGGTTTGTCTATATCGGTCTTCTTGCTCTTGAAGAAATCTATATGCTTTTTCAGTAAAGCAACAAAGCCTTCTTTCCGGGTATCAGGCGCATCCTTGATATCAGCAAGGAGCTTCTTAGCTTCATCATAATCTGCTGTAAGTTCCTTGAGTCTGCTTCCAAGATGCTTCATGATCGCAAGGATCTCATCCGGCCTCTCAACGAAATATGAATTAAGATTATCAGCCGGGATTTCAACTACTTTTACATCACTCTCTGCAACAACGGTAGAACTTCTGGGATAGGACTCGATTACTGCCATCTCTCCAAAATACTGACCCGGAACAAGAACAGTAAGCTTAACCTGATCTTCCAATCCGTAATTCTTATATACTCCGGCATTTCCCTCTAAAATCTGAAAGAAATTATTACCGATATCACCTTCTTTGATAATGACTTCTCCATTGGCGAATGACTTTTCGATAGTGCTCATGCTGTAACCCCTTTCTGGCTTTCGGATTTGAAAATAATGCCTCAAATCGACTTTACATTTATATACTTTGAATTGTATTTTCAATGCACTCTTTTGTCAATTATATAGCCCTTAAAAACACAATAAAATAAGCACTTTTAACACGTTGTTTTCTCATCATTAACATTATATTTGATATACTTACGGTAAGATTATTTCTGAGGCAAAACTATGAGAACTGATCACATAAACAAAACGGCAATGGACCCTTCAGGTTTTGTCCTGTTGTCTGATCTCGTGCCGAATATTATTCAGGAGATCCGTTATTTCTCAACCTACAATTTCATCGGAGAACGCATCGACGGATATGAAGAACCATGCGCATTGCTGACTATAGAGGCTGCAAGAGCACTCAAAGGCGTAAGCAATGAATTATTTGTTCAGGGTTACAGGCTCAAAGTCTTCGACGCATACCGACCGGCGTGTGCAGTAAGGCAGTTTGTACTCTGGGGAATAGAAGACCAGGACATAAGAATGAAGCCTTACTTCTATCCGGCCCTTAAGAAGCAGGATCTTTTCGCTAAGGGATACATAGCAAAACAGTCATCCCACAGCAGGGGCAGTGCCATAGACCTTACACTTCTTGATATGAAAACAGGAAAAGAAGTTGATATGGGAAGTCCTTTCGATCTGTTCAGCGGGATGTCACACCCTGATTGCAGAGACATTACTGACGAGCAGTTTGAAAACAGAATGACTCTTCAGAATGTAATGGTCAGAAACGGCTTTAAACCGATAGATTGCGAGTGGTGGCATTTCTCACTGGACAACGAACCCTATCCGGATACATACTTTGAATTTCCGGTATCCTCAGCTTATCTCAGGCGTTAGGACCTGAACATCTGCAGCACAGAAAGAATAGTATTATGAGTATCAAAATCAATTGTTATGATGACGGCAATCTGAAGATGAAATGGTTCTGCTTCGGGAGCGGCGATAAACCGTTTGTCATTATCCCCGGACTGTCTGTCAAAAGCGTTATGGAATCGGCTGATGCTATCGCTGAAGCAAACAGTTTATTCGCTGAAAAATATACAATATATCTTTTCGACCGAAGGGAAAACGTATCAGCTCCGTATACAATAGCTGAGATGGCAGAAGATACCGTTACCGTGATGAAGGGACTCGGACTTTCTGATATTACTCTCTTCGGAGCCTCACAGGGCGGTTCAATATCTCTTGTTATAGCTTCTGCTTATCCTGATATGGTCTCCAGGCTTATCCTCGGTTCTACATCTGCGCACATCACTCCTGAATATTACAGCAGATTCGCGAAGTGGGTCGAGCTTGCGCGTGCGGGAAATAAGACAGAACTGTATCTCACATTTTGTAATGAGATATATCCGGAAGAAGTATACGAACAGTATAAGGACTACTTCATTGATATTGCTTCTACAATTACTCAGGATGAATTGGACCGGTTCATAATATTTGCGCAGTCTCTGAAGGGATTTGACATTACCGGTAAACTCTCCTGCATAAAATGCCCTGTACTGATCATAGGAGCATATGACGATACGGTATTGGACACTGATATGACTATGGAGATTGCCGAGAAACTGGAAGAGACAACGGACATAAAATTGTTTGTATACAATGGCTACGGACATGCGGTGTTTGATACAGCTCCGGATTTTAAACAAAGGATTGCCAAGTGGCTTGAATGAAAGCAAAAATATAAAGTGATATGGGCGGAAAAACATGGTTTCATTTTTCATAGCATTAATCGTTCTTTTCATAGGATACATAACTTATGGTCATCTGACCGAGAAGATCTTCGGACCAGACGACAGAATGACACCCGCTGTTGAGATCAATGACGGTGTCGATTGCGTTCCGATAAAAACATGGAAAGCATTACTTATCCAGCTTCTTAACATAGCCGGGACAGGACCCATATTCGGAGCTTTGATGGGAGCCTGCTTCGGTCCGGTCGTATTTCTCTGGATAGTATTCGGTTCTATCCTTGGCGGCGCTGTGCATGATTTTATGTGCGGTATGATCTCAGAAAGAAATAAAGGAGCTTCTATTGCAGAATTGTCCGGAATATATCTCGGGAAACCGGCACTTTACATAATGCGTGTCTTCTCCGTCCTGCTGTTGCTTTTAACCGGAACAGTATTTGTTACAAGCCCTGCTGCTCTTATATCAAGTCTTACGCCTTCGATGCTCGGAAACACATTCTGGATCATCGTCATCCTTATATATTATGTGCTTGCCACATTGCTTCCTGTAGATAAAGTCATTGGCAAACTATATCCGGTATTCGGCGTAATACTCATTGTTATGGCCGTTTCAATTGCCGGAGGAATAATGATCCTTCCTCAATACCAGATTCCTGAGGTAACACTTGTTAATCTTAATCCCGAGGCTCTTCCTGTCTGGCCTTTTATGTTTGTTACGGTTGCTTGTGGCGCGATCTCGGGATTCCACGCAACGCAATCACCCATGATGGCAAAATGCATCATGAGCGAGAAAAACGGACGCGCGGTATTTTATGGCGCAATGATCATTGAATCAGTAATTGCTTTGATCTGGGCTGCAGCAGGTGTGGCATTCTATGGCGGAACACAAATGCTCAGCGATGCTATTTCGAATCTTGGGCAATCAGGTGTTGTATATCAGATAAGCAAAGAGATGCTTGGCAATATAGGCGGTATTCTCGCTATCATCGGCGTTGTTGTCTGCCCCATCACATCCGGAGATACTGCTTTCAGAAGCGCAAGACTGATACTCGCAGAATGGACAAAACTCGATCAGAAGAAGATCAAAAACAGACTTCTTATTACCCTGCCGTTACTTGGTGTCAGCGCAGTTCTAACACAGCTTGATTTTAATGTGTTATGGAGATACTTCTCCTGGAGCAATCAGACTCTTGCAATGATCTCACTCTGGGTTGCTACTTCATATCTGATCAGCAACAACAAAGACCGGTTTGCTTCTCTGCTTACAGCTGTTCCGGCTGCATTTATGACGGCAGTATCCGTCACATATATTCTTGTGGCAAAAGAAGGCTTAAAGCTGTCAACATCCGTTGGTTATCCAATAGGAATCACAGCTGCAGTAATTCTGTTTGTCATTTATGTTGTTATGATATATCGAAAATGCAATCATAAGACCTGACAAATCATTATCGTTCCTTCAACGGATAAACTACGTTAAGCTAATCAGAACCAACAAAAAGGGCTGTGACAACTCAACTTGCAAGAGTTTGTTCACAGCCCTTTTTTAATCCAGCCTTTAGCTTATTTCAGTTTTAATACCTGACCGGGATAGATGTAGTTCTCAAAATGTGATTTTACACCGTGTGCCTTTGCATCTCTGTCGATCATTTCTTTATTCAGCTTGTAAAGCTTCTGCCATGTGGTATTGAACTTCTTGGCAATTGAAGAAAGATTATCTCCGGAAACAACAGTATACGTATCAGGAATGTTCTTGTTAGAATCTGCTCCTCCGACTACATCGATCAAATCGTTCTCATTAATTTCTTTCATTTTGTTTACCTTCTTTCGTTGTATTATTTTGTTTTATGTATTTATTGTATTTATCAAATCCCGGGTTCAACTGTAAAACGTGTTACGATTGATTCCATCTGTGATGCATTTGCACCTTCTGCGAAAATTCCGAAGAATCCTGATTCGCCTACCTTGCAGATGTAGATCATCTGGTTGTCTTCTGTGAACATAACGCCGCCGTTAAGTGCCTTACAGTCTGATGCTGCCTGTGAATGGGATGCGTAATCTTCATATGTATCCTGTTCGAGTGATATAGCTATTGCCGTATTATTCGCATCCTTATCGTAAAGGTAAACGGCACCGCTGGTGAATTCACAGGAATAGCCGTCTGTAAGATCGACTGTTGTTTCGATAATAGCGTTTTCTGTTCTAAGGTTAGCAGATGCGTACTGCCTGACCGTTTCGTTTTTCTTTGCACAGCCTGCGAAGCAAGCGATTGCGATTGTTGCTGTTGCGATGATTGCTGTTAAAGCGGTTGCGATTGTCTTTTTCATTTTTTTGCCCTCCTTGATTTTGGCATTTGTTTTTGTTTGATGGCTTCATTATGTCAACAAACCAGAGGGCTTCCAATCAGTAATATCAGCGCTGTTTGATGCTTAAACAACAATTACCGTTCAAAGTGTTGCCGAAAACAAAAAATATCTGAAAATATTATTCATCCACCTCCTTATAATCCGGATTAAGCCTTCGCAAAACGTCTTTAACTTCAGGAATGGCATCAGACAGGACCTCTACACACTTAGGATCAAACTGGATACCTTTGCCTTCTTCGATCATCTTAACGGCCTTGGAAAGCGGAAATGCAGGCTTATAGATGCGTGGTGAAGTCAGCGCATCGAACACATCCGCAACGGCCATAACTCTTGCAGACAAAGGTATTTCCTCACCGTGCAGTCCTTCCGGATATCCTTTGCCATCCCAACGTTCGTGATGGTAGGCAGCCATATTGCGGGCTTCGCTTAAATAACTGTCACCCTCAACATCACTTATTGCCTTCTCGATTATCGCCTTGCCTGAAGTAGTATGAGTCTTCATGATCTCATATTCTTCGTCAGTCAGTTTCTCGGTTTTATTGAGTACCTCATCCGGAATAATGATCTTACCCACATCATGAAGCGGTGCGGATTTAATTACATTCTCAATATATTGGGGAGTCAGTAAATCTTTGTAATAACCTTTACGGCGAAGACCTTCAAGAATGATCTTTACATATGCAGCAGTCTTTTGAATATGGGCACCGGTATCAGAATCACGTATCTCAACCATATCCGCCAGCAGAACCATAAGCCCGTTCTGCATCATTAAGATCTCCTCATTATACTGGCGTATATCACGCAACTGCTTTGCCATATCTGTTTCCATCTTGCTGACGGTCTTATATAATTCTCCGACTTCATTATTTGAACGGATATTCATCAGACCAAGTTTACGGACACTCTCGTCCATTGCATCCTGGTCACCGATATTCTGGATGAAATCTTTTGCAGCATCTGTAACACCTGTAATAGGGTATATGATAGAATGCTCAGTTTTCGCAATGTAGATTACAATAATAACTGCAGTAAAAAGCACTACAAAAATCAAGATAGAGCGGATATAACGGTTGAGTTCCAGGCTGATATTATTTATATCGATCTCTACACATAAAAGGCCTGCCGGATTCCCGTCGCTGTCAAATATGACTTTGTATCCGTTAAGCATATGACCGTATTCATCTGAGTAACCGTCAAGAAAAGCACTGTCTGTCTTCCCGCTTCTCACAGCATCCTGGAGAATGCGTATGGTGTCGTCCTCAAAACTTCCCGGTTCACAGATTGTCCCGAGATAAGTGTATTTTCCGCCATTTGCCAATTCTTCGGATGTCTTTGTATTGATCGCATATGTAAGACTGTGAATATCATTTATATCATCAAAATAAATGGCATAAAGATACTCAATTTCCGAATTTTCCTTAATCGTATTTAAGTCTTCTCTCATCGTTTCATATTCATCAGGCATTTCACGGGCGGCTATCATGTCACCGAAAGCGTGATCTGATGTTACGGTATAAGCATAATTGAGAACGGTCTCTGCATATTTCTCATAATTGTTTTTTACATTCTTCTCGAAAAGACGATAGCCGCCAAATACGACCACTGCCGTAAGAACACAGATCGCTATAACAGAATAAAGCGCTACTACGATCTTTATGCTTAATCCCTTTCGCTTTTTGATCTTCAAATCCAATACTCCTGAAGAATTATTTATTTTATATCTTTTATAAATCTTACTAATCAACTATAAGGAAACTTGATACTGCCTGTTAACACTTTAAAAACTATTCATTATCAATTATCTCAGCAGTAAAAGGCCTTCTTATATATTTGGATAAAGAAGATTTTCAGGGGTTTTAGAGATGAGCCTGTTATCTGTTCTTTCGGACGCGAATTCGGATTTGATGCTTGCCAATTAGACACCCGGGATAACGAATGGAAAGAAAAGGTCATTGCCAATGCTGAAGAAGTAAAACGCAAGTGGCTCAAAAAAGGACAGAAAAGCCCTAAGATCAATGACTCACTCAAATGAGATTCACGCTTTTCTTACTTCGTCATTATATTTGATCTTATTGAATTCAGTACAGTCGGGATTAGTGCACTTAAACTGTCCTGTATTGCCGCCTTCAATTCTGGTCTGGCCGATATAAGCAACCTTTTTCCCGCACGCCTTGCAAAAAGCATATATCTCCGTAACCTGCTCTTTATCAGAAAAATACCCATTCTCGAGAGATACATTTATATGACTTAATAACTGGTTGTTGATCGTGATTTTCGGAACAGCCGGAGATACACCGCCTGAAACATTTTCGAGATCGCCTATATCCAATTCGCGAATATCTTTATCATTATTCATAACTTTACATTACCTTCTCAACACTGGAATCAAGCTCGGACAACACCTTAACAACAAAGTCCTTCGGCTGTGCAGGTTCATCTTCTATCCATCTCGAAAGAATGGCGATACATCCCTGCGAACGGTAACTTGTCTGATAGGAGAGTTTGACGTTCTTGATATCAGTACCCTTCTTCTCAGCTTCGATCTTCTGGAGCAGACCTTCAAGAAGCTTTTCAAACCTGATCCTGAGCTGGCCCGGAGCATAAGAACCGAATACCATCTTGAAGACATTTCTATTCTTATCGACATAGTTAACAAGCTTATCAAAGAAATCCTTGCTTCTCAGATCCTGCATCTCCAGAACGAGCATGCCCCACTCGATCAGGATATCCTGTTCAAGTTTATCGTAGAGGTCATAAACATCAAGGAAATGCTTATAGAATGTTGTGCGGTTAATATCCGCTGTATCGGATATTTCCTGGACAGTAACCTTGTGCAGTTCCTTCTGAGTAAGGAGATCTATTAAAACATTATATATAGCTTTCCTGGTCTTCAGTGTCCTGCGATCTGTTTTCTTCTCTTCCATCGTTGCCTCTCCTTTAATGCAATATTATTTCTTTGTCATCTCAACTGAATCAAGTCTCTGACGCTCAACCAGCTCGGCAAAATAACCGTTCTTTGCGATCAGTTCATCGTAATTTCCGTCTTCTATGATCCGGCCACCGTCAATAACCAGTATACGGTCACAATGCCTGATAGTCGAAAGTCTGTGAGCTATCACGATGCGCGTACATCCCATCGAATCCAGAGCTTCGCTGACCTGCTTCTGTGTCTTGTTATCCAATGCGCTTGTCGCTTCATCAAACATCAGAAGTTTAGGTTTGGGCGCGATGGCACGTGCGATCATGAGGCGCTGGCGCTGACCTCCTGATATGCCTCCCTGACCTTCTGAGATTATTGTATTCATACCCATAGGCATAGCTCTGATATCATCAGCGATACCTGCCTTTTCAGCTGCTTCCCAGGCTGCATCAAGAGTAAGTTCCGGGGCAGTGATTACTATATTGGAATAGATATCGCCCTGGAAAAGTCCGGCATCCTGCATGACCGTACCGATCTTTTTCCTCAAAGAAGGAAGATCTACTGTATTGATGTCTTTACCGTCAAACCTCACGGAACCTTTCTCGGGTTTTTCAAATCCAAGCAGGAGCCTCATAAGAGTCGACTTGCCGCATCCGGTCTTACCGACAATAGCTACATATTCGCCGGGTTTGATCTTTATAGACAGATCATCAATAACAAGAGGCAGATCATCTCCGTACCTGAAGGATACGTGTTCTATCTCCACACTGCCGGTAATCTGAGTAATGATCTCCTTATTATCGGACGTCTCAGGTTCTGTCTTGAGGAAGGGCTCAGCCATCTCGAGTATAGGTTTAATCCTTGCTGCAGAAAGAGCCATTCCGGAAAGTGACATAAAAGCACCGGAAAGCATGCCATATGCGGCCGTGAATGCAAAGTAAGAAGACTGGCCGATACCGCTTTTTACAGCAAGATAGTAAAGGACAATATTGGAAATCAGAGATATCGCCGTGGCGATAACGCCGTTTATCTTGATGAACATCGGAGGATTATAAGTAAGTTCCGCTCCTTCTGCATAAAGATCCAGCCACTTGGCAAAGATCCTTTTCTCGGCACCCGCAAGTTTGATCTTCTGAATGCCTGTGATCATTGAATAAGACATGCCGGATTCCTTTGCCCCATGCTCCATGATCTTCTTGTTGATCTTTATCTGAACAATAGTAGATATAGTTGAAAACACGACGGTCACAATTATGATCATTAACGACGGGATTACGAGCATCGGTGTATAACTGAAGATCTGTGTGATATACATCAGTGATGCCAATGAAGAAAGACACGTGCTCATTACCATTCCCATGAGGATCGAACACAACTGATTGACTGACTGCGATCTGCTGCGGAGTTCGCCCGCACTATACTTGCGGAAGAAATTTGCCGGAAGCGACATAAGGCGCATCATCATCGAAGCCTGTACACCAAGCGAAGTCTTTGTGTTGATCCTGCTGCTGATAAAGCTGCTCACGCTGGATAATAACTGCGTAGAGAAAGAAACACAGAGAATGCAGATTGCAATGCCGATGAGAGCATCTGTCCTTCCGCTCTGTAATACCGCACCTGTAAGCGTTGCAGTCAGACGGGGCATGAGGAGTCCTATAAAAGTTACTGCTAAAGCCGCGCCGATAACATGAACTAAATCACTAAAAGTAATGCAGTTTTTCATATAGATCAAAAGATCAGGGATGGTAAGCTTCTTCTGCGGCAGAGGCCTGTAGAAACAAATAGCATCCTCACTTATCTTTTTCTCTGTATTTCTGTTAAGTTTGAACCTTTTGCCTGTCTCCGGGTCTTTGTAATAATATCCTCTTACTTGTCCGGGAAGGAGGGCAACAGGTATTCCGCTTTCTTCAAGGAAACCTAAAACAGGTCCGTAGCAGTCCTTATACCATCCGGATGTCAGCTTCACATTACGTCTCATGACACCGTGAGGTCTGAGGCAGTAATCGAGCTGGTCATCTGCGCTTTTTATCGAAGCAGGAAGATCTGATGTCTTATAGTGATAATACTTTAAGATCTCATCGATCGCATTCTTGGTTACAATACGCTGGTCGCCGATCTTCTCGGCGTTGCGCTGCCCCATTATTACTCCCGCGACTTTTATAAAGGAGTCATCCAAAAGCTGTTGATCGGCCTGCCGCCTGGTTTTTATCTGATTATCAAACCAACCCATCAGATTCCTCCTTTCTCAGTCATTCGCAACAAGTTCAGAATATGCTCCGCCCTTGTTGATAAGATCTTCGTGTTTTCCGCGTTCCAGAACCTTACCGTTATCAAGAACGATAATCTCATCGCAGTCCCTTACCGTAGACAGACGGTGAGCAATGACGATGCAGGTAATTCCCCTGGCTTTGATCGCATTGACGACTTCATATTCCGTCCTTGCATCAAGTGCAGATGTCGCTTCATCAAGGATGATTATCGAGGGATCCTGGGCAAGAACACGGGCGATCTCCATACGCTGCCTCTGTCCACCTGAGAGGTCTCTTCCTCCGCTCGTGAGCTTATGCTGATATCCGTCAGGGATCTTCATGATGTCATCGTGGATCTGAGCATCTCTTGCTGCCAGGATCATCTCAAAATCCTGGATCGATTTATCCCACATTTTTATATTGTTTTCGATGGTATCCTCGAAAACTGTTATATCCTGATCGACTACCGCAATAGAACCGGTTATTATTTCGCGAGAATAAGCCTTGCGCGGTTTGCCGTCAAAAAGGATCTCACCGTTCCATGGCTGGTACAAACCTGAAATGAGCTTAGAGATCGTTGATTTACCGCATCCCGAAGCACCGACCAACGCGATCCTGTCACCGGGGTTCATCTTCAATGAAAAATCCGTGATCAACGGATCTTCAAGCCTGGAATAACCGAAAGTAATATTCTTCAGTTCTACATTTCCGCCAAGTTTACGAAGATCACCTTCTTCACTTTCTGCGACATAAGAAACATTCGGATCTTCTGCATATTCCATGACATCTTCGACACGTTCCATCTGGGTCCGCATCTCCTGTATCGTCTGGCCGGCACTGACAAGAGTCATTGCAGGAGACATAAAAGATGTTAAGAAACCCTGAAACATCAATACGGCACCAAGAGAAAACTCGCCGTTCATTGTCAGCCAGACACCCAGGATCATAACAACATAATTTGCGACCGTGGAAAAGAATACAGGGATCATTCCCAGGAACTGATTTACCTTCGCATTCTTAACTTCCTGCGAATTGACGGAAGCCTGATAACCTGCCCACTTTTGGAAAAAACCATTCTCGGCGCCACTCGCTTTGATCGTCTCGATCATATCGATTCCGGTCACAGTTGTTGCTATGAGTTTGCCGGAATCACGCATCTGGACACGTGTTACATTGATCCTCTGCTGGGAAATAATTCTCGACATGATCGCATTCAATACCAATGCGGACAGACCTATCAAAGTAAGCAACGGACTCTGCTTGATCATCAGCACAAGATAGAAGATCATCATTGCGGTATTCAGCACCAGCGGAGCAATCGTATCTACAAGTGTTCCGGCTATGGCGGCGTTCATTTCAGATCTGTTCTGTATATCACCTGCAAGTCTCTGTGAGAAAAACTCCATCGGCATACGGAGGACCTTCCACATATAAGAGGTATTTCCGATAACCGCCATCTTGCCGTTGATCTTAAGAGAATAGATGGTCTGTGCCCATCCGACGATCAGTTGAATTACAGCCAGCATGATCATTACCGTGATAAAAGGATAAAGCCAGTCAAGATTAATACCCGACAGGAGCCTGTCCATAAATATCCTTGAAGTTACAGAGTTTGCAATACCGAAAAGATAACTTATGACAGTCGTAAGCATTACGAATACTATGGCTGCACCGGTTCCGACCAATCGTTTCTTCGCGAACTCGATCGTGCTTTTTTTCTTTCCGCCGGGTTCAAAACTCTCTGAAGGCACAGGGATCAGAACAACACCTGTAAACGACCGGTCAAATTCTTCCCAGGTGATCTTTACGGTTCCTCTCGCCGGGTCATTAAGATAGACATGTTTACCTTTAAAACCATTGAGAACAACGAAGTGATTCATATTCCAATGGATTATGCATGGAAAACGGCCTTTTGATTTAAGCGTTTCCGGACTCATCGAGTAAGCTTTGACATCAAATCCGTAATGCTGAGCCGCCTTGTAAATATTCTTGGCCTTAGAACCGTCACGTGAAACGCCGCAATCGACCCGCACCTGTTCTAAGGGAACCCATTTGCCATAATAAGCCATAACCATCGCAAGCGCAGCTGCTCCACACTCGAGAGCCTCAAGCTGCATGACTACCGGAACTTTGGCGACACCTTTTGTGAGTGTCGGTTTGATCTTCTTCCCGCCTGCTGACATTAAAGGTCTCCTGCCTGGATAAGGAAATCGATGGGACGGGTCTGGTCAGTTATGACTGTTCCTTCATATGTTCCGTCCGGGAGCATGACTTCCGCTGTGCCTGTCATTCTGCCGTATTCATCCTGCTGCACACCGGCGATCGCAACCTTTTCTGTCGATACGCGGAGGGGCATCCCTTCATCTATCACATTAGAGTCCGTCAATACGACAAGTGCCGTGTGATCATCTACGATAACGGTTGCCTTAGCCGTAGTTTCAAGTGTTCCGACACAAGACCAGACAAATATACCGGCCAAAAGAACGATAACTGCAATAAGTATTACCCAGATGCCCGGATTAGTAACTTTAAGATAATCGGTCAGGTCTTCAGGAGAAGATATCCTTTCCATCGTCTTTTTTCTAAATAGCGTACTCTGTTCGTTATCCGACATAATATCCCCCTGCTCCCTTATCCGATATTAAATACAGTATCAAATCCCGTTAACTCAAATACTTCCATGACAGACTCATTCGGCTCTGTGACCTTCACTGTACCCTGATTTTGTTCCATGACCTTTGCGGCCGCAAGCAACACACGAAGTCCGGAACTGGATATATATGCCAAGTCTTTGAGATTAAAAATAACCTCTTTTACGCCGTCTAAAGCCGGTTCAAGCTTTTTCTCAAGTTCAGGTGACGTCAGCGTATCTAACCGTCCGATAATATCTACTGAAAGCGTAGTCCCTTTCCTTTTCATCTCTATTTCCATGGAACAACTCCTTTAATATCTATTTTCCTTTTATTTTAATCTTTTATCAAGAAACTTTGTTTAATTTGAGTAAAAAACTTGTTAACTCATTTCATAAACCAGTGTAAAGGGCCTCAATTATTAACTTAACAGATAATCACGCAGTGATAGATAAAACATTTAAACCAAGCAGGGAACCTTTTATTAATAAACAATAAAATTTTCTCTTGCGAAAGCATTTGCCGTGTTTTTGTGGTTATAATTTCCAATATAAACACATTATGAGGTGCATATGTCCATAGGAAAGAAACAATTTAATATCTGTGCCTTGCTGGCATCATTGTTTTTTATTATTTGCATTGTTCTGGGCATTTATAAGTTTTTTGTGATCCTTCATGCGGGCATTTTACCTATAACGAGTATTATTAATATCTCCGCTGATATATCCTGCATGGCTCTAGGTTATGTGCTTTTTATCTGTAGCGTGATAGATAAATCCCAAAACGAAGAGAACCTGAACAGTTACCTTCTTTTGTTGTTCACATGCTTCTGTTCCGCATTTTTAGATGAAATCTGTTGGCTGGTTGACGGAGAACCGTCTCAAATCTACCTCAAT
Source organism: Clostridiales bacterium (assembly GCA_017510605.1). Taxonomy (GTDB): domain Bacteria; phylum Bacillota; class Clostridia; order Saccharofermentanales; family Saccharofermentanaceae; genus Saccharofermentans. Next base: position 1,835 of record JAFWMQ010000004.1, on the reverse strand, counting down.
ATCCTTGCCAACACGCTTTACTACATGGGGAGCCCGGTAATGGCTTTCATTTTCTGGCGGTACGTTATTTCTTATCTCGGACTGGATCATAAAAAGCTTAACAGAATAAACTTCGTTCTTGCCGGCGGTCTTATCGGAGCCGTAGTCATGAGACTGGCAAATCCTTTTTTCGGCTTCTATTTCTCGGTAACATCTGACGGTAACTATCAGCGCGGATCCTGGTTTCTGCTGTCAAATCTCTATGCGTACGCCACCATGATACTTACGCTTATCCTGGTGTTTCTGGCGAGAAAAAGATTCAAGAAATATCAGATCGTTACCTTATTTCTCTATGCTTTCTTCCCCCTTGCCGTAGGCATCTTCACGGTATTTACCTTCGGACTGTCCCTGTCAAGTCCGGTAATAATGCTGGTTCTTCTCTTAATGTATTGTGTGTTGAATGTTATTCAGAACAGGGACCGTTCGATTTCCGACAGGGAACTCAAGATGGCCAATACCATTCAGGAAAACATGCTCCCTCATGTTTTCCCTCCTTTTCCTGAGAGAAAAGAATTTGACCTTCATGCTTCAATGAATGCCGCAAAAGAAGTCGGCGGTGATTTCTATGATTTCTATATGCCTGACAATGATCATCTGGTTATTACGATAGCCGATGTCTCGGGCAAAGGTATACCTGCAGCATTGATGATGATGGTTACTAAAACACTTATCAAGAACAGAGGCCTTTCTGATTTTGACGATTGTTCGAAAATCTTAACCTCCGTCAACAACCAGCTCTGCGAAGCTAATGACATCAATATGTTCGTTACTGTATGGATAGGTGTTCTTAAGATTTCAACCGGCGAATTAAGATATGCGAATGCAGGACATGAGTATCCGGCAATTATGAGAGCCGGAGGCAAATTCAAGCTTATAAAAGATCACCATTCCCCGCCTATCGGATGCATGGAGGGTATTCCTTATAAAGAACAGCTCCTTAAGCTTAATCCGGGGGATTTTATCTACATCTATACAGACGGAGTTACTGAAGCCAATAATATTGCAAAAGAATTGTTGGGTGAAAAGAGAATGCTTGAAGCGCTTGATCTTCCCTGTAACGGTGATGTTTCAGAACTTGATCAAAATGTAAAAAACAAGATAGACGAATTTGCCGGCGGCACCGAGCAGTTCGATGACATAACAATGCTATGCTTGAAGTATAACGGAGTTCAGGAAATACAGGAAAAAAGAGGTGATCCCATGAAACAGCTCAAAGTTACCGCAGACATCTCAAAGCTCGATCAGGTATTGGCTTTTGCTGATACCATTCTTGAAGAAGCCGGGTGCTCACCCAAAGCACAAATGCAGATAGATGTTGCCGTTGAGGAGATCTTCGTCAACATCGCTCATTACGCCTATCCATCAGGCAGCGGTGAAGCAGTAATATATATAGAAATGGATGAGTCTTCAAAGACCGTAAAGATCACTTTTGAAGACGAAGGCATTCCCTATGATCCGTTGAAAAATAAGGATCCCGATATCACGCTTTCCGCTGAAGACAGACCCATCGGCGGTCTGGGTATATTTATGGTCAAAAAGAGTATGGATGAAGTCTCATATGAATATTCTGACGGAAAAAACCGGTTGACCATCAAGAAAAGTATTATATAAAATATAAGCATAATTCAAGGAGGATCAACTATGTTGAACATCACAAAGAACGCAAATGCAAATGTACTTAAGGTCATCCTGGAAGGAAGACTCGACACGACAACGGCTCCCCAGCTTGAAGCAGAGCTTGGACCTGCATTATCAGGTGTTACAGATCTCAAGTTCGATCTTGAAAAACTTGATTA
>JAFWMQ010000003.1 GCA_017510605.1 Clostridiales bacterium | reverse complement strand
CAACTTCACAGCCATGCCTGAAAGCATTACGATTCAAAACAAAATTATCGTTCAAGACCAAATCAGACTGAACTTCATCTGAAAGAAGCATTTTAACAAAACTAATGCATGCATCACTATTTACAGCATGTGATGAGACAGCAACCGAAATATTGGTACCATACATAGGACCTCTTCCATCAGCAGACGGAATTCCCAGTATCGCTGTTGCCTCATTCATGCGGGCTCTCTTAACAAGATAGCCGCTGATTCCGGGACAATTACAGTAGTATGCCGTCTTATTTCTTCCAGGTGAAGGATCATCCTCTTCAGATCTGGGCATATCCTCTTCGTCAACAAGATGCAACGATTTGCTTGTTTCCCTTACATTATCATTTACATATTCAGCAAGTTCACGGAATTCCGGCCCTGTAAAATCAGCTTTGCCGTTTTTAATGAATACATCGCTCATGTTATCAAAGAGTTTTGTAAAGTATAACAACTGGCCAGATTCAATGATATCTTTACCATTCAGCGGTCCATACAAGAAAGATTCATATTCTTCTGTCGTGAATCCGATTCCTGACTTCCCTGCATTTTGCGGGTCTGTCTGTATGCCTTCAATAGTAAAACTGATAGGCAGCTGATACAGTTTGCCATCTGTTCTCGCTCCATCAATTATGTTCGTAAAGTATTCATTGGGATCAAGATCTGCAATATACGGAGAGAGGTCTATGAGACAGTTATCGTTATTGAGCTGTCCAAAGCCACTTGTATTCATCATAATATCAGGGCCTTCCCCGTTTATGATATCCATTGCGAGCTCATAACTTACTTGAGCATCCGCATTCAAATATATTGTGTCACGCTCATCTTTGTTGTCCCAATCGCCGGCAGATCGTATGTATTTTTCTGTATCATACTTATTTGTAACATGAATAAAGTAATCACTATTTGTCTCGTTGTATTTAATAATTGCATCAGCAATTACTTCGTTCATTTCTCCATTTGGGATATATAGCTCAATTATTGTCTTTCCGGCATGAGGATTCTTATTTGCCTTAGTTAACTCCACTATTACAAGTTTCTCAACTTGAGTATCAAACATGTTAGATGATGTATACCTGCCAGCTAGGAGCATTGAATCCTCTGTACACTCCGCAATGCGCATATTTTGAGTATAACTTCTGTTAACGTTACTCCAATCATAATTGAAGAATTCTTCTGTCGTTTTGTTTTTCAGATTCAATTTTGAAATGCCTTGGGATGTTGTGAAGAACACTTCACCATCAGTGTTACTATAAACAGAGTTTAAATTATCAATATCAAGCCATGAATACTCATCAGCGTTTACAGAAGTCAATTTGCAGGTCGGAAGATCTAACTGGAAAAACTTATAACTTCTGTCTGCAGCATAAACTATCAGAGCAGTATCATTGTCAAGTGCAAATATAAACGGGATATAATAAACGCCTTCTTCAGAATCCTTTGCATCCACTAATGTCATAGTGCCATCAGCTGCAATTACGGCCAAAGAACAATATGGAGGATTATTCATATCCATAGTATGTGGTTCTATCCTGTATTCTCCTACATTAAAGGAAAATGGACGTGCTATGAAATGTGACCGTTCAAAATCGCGAGTTGCTATGACTTTAGAAGTAACAAAATCTATCTCATATTCTCTATCACTCTCTTTATTATTTGAATCAATGTGCTGACCCATAACAATAAGCTTACCGTCCGCATATGCAACATTGGTCGGATAATCATTGCCAATAAGATCGTATAAGTTGATTGTTTTCACTATTTCCTTTGTGGATCTGTCTATAAAAGTAACAAGCTGAATTGACCAATCATCGTAAGTCTCATTTCCTGTCCATTGATCAATCCTGTAACTGCCATTTGTATATACCACAATATTATTTTCATCAACACCAGCTAAAACATTATCTAAAAATGAAATGTCTTTATTTTTGAGTTCGGGTTCGAATTCAATGACTTCTGTATCATACCAAGGATCACTAGATCGGATTTTCCTTGCATCTGAGGTATTAACAAAAGAACAGCTTGTAAATAGCAGTACGGCAGCCATGCTTAATGCCAGAGGTTTTCGACTGTTATTTACAGGTCTCTTGATTCCAATGATCCTCTTTTTCATCATCTCATAACCGCTTTTCATTCCGGTTGATAATGCAAAGAAACCTGTTATATTCGACTGCAGTTGTAGCATTTCTAACAGTGTTCTTGCATATTCTTTAGAAAAATTTGATCCATATGCTTTCATAACTGCTTCATCACATGCCAATTCACAATCCCTGCCGGAAAGAATAAATGCTGCCCAAATGACCGGATTGTACCAATTAAGGAAAAGAACCAAATATCTGATAAGCACCCACAAATGATCTCCGTGTTTATAGTGACATGCTTCGTGGCAAATTATGTATTCGCTTATTTTTTCAGTACTATCATCAATATAGATTTTGTTAAACATAAGGAACGGTGTTTCCTTATGTTTAATACCGTAGATTTTTAGTCCACTCAAAGGATCCTTGCCAAGATATTTTCTTTTTCGTTTGCAATACGATATAAAGCCGATATTGTACGCTATCAGAACAACTACAAGAATAGCAGAAACGAAGTAACAGAAGTTCTGTAGTACAGATTCTATCTTTTTTGATTCATTTGCTTTTACATTTGATACCGCCACATTATTAACCGGTATCTGCGCTTGTTCACGGATTGTCTCATTTGCAGGTATATTATCTCCAGGTATATTTGTCTGATTAACAGGAGCGTCGTTTTCAATTTGTAAATCATCAACTATGACCGCCGGAGAATCATTATTTGTTACTTCATATATTGCAGTTTCTGTTTTTGAAATAAAAATATTGTTCCAAATCTCTGCTACAGGAACATCTATCTTTACAAATGGCAACAGGATCATATAGAGCGGAATAGCAATCCAAAAAGCGTACTGATACTTTCGGAATATTTTTCCGTTCGACAAAGCCCGCACAATAATAACACCGATTGTTAATATCGTAATGCCAATGATATAACGCAACATATTAATCCTCTTCGATTATCCTTCGAAGCTCCTCTAACTGCTCTTTTGTAAGTTTGTCTGAACACTTAAGATTGGAAATAAGTAGACCTATATTGCCTTCATATACTTTATCAAGAAAAGATGTTGTCTCTTCCAGTTCAGCTTCAGTTCTATCTATCGCAGCACTGAAACACTTGGTTCTTCCTTCTTGTACATAGGAAACAATCCCTTTTTCAACCATACGATTAAGCAATGTTATGATCGTCTGCTTTGACCAGCCGGTCTTAGCAAACAGAGCTCTGGTAAGCTCCATTAGTGTCATTGGCTTTTTCCAAAGACAATTGACTATCTTCCATTCAGAATCCGTTAAGCGCATTTACAATCATTCCTCCACATTGGTCTACTGTTGCTTACCAATATACTACGTTGGTCGACACGAGTCAACCAACGTAGTATTAATGAGAATTTTATAATTAATGATCGCGTAAAACTTTCTTCTCAAAGCTGAGGATTCATTCCGAAAAACTTTAATGCATTCAAAATCGCCTTTTCTTTTTGCGGGGTGCAATTAGGCTGTCTTGAATTCTCAGATTTAGGAAAATTGTAATTCTCTCTTTCGATTATTCCATATTTACGCTTAACTTGAGCAATATTAAGACTAGAGACCTGTAATCCAGTCTTTTCATAAATGTATTTCTTGATCTTGTTATAAGAAGCATTACCGTGAGCTGCAGAAAGATCCATATCCTCTACAGAAAATTCAACTCGTACCTTTCCGGCAGATATATCAACACCCTTGGAAAGAACGACTATCGTCTCGACTTTATCCGTCCACGGGAACATATCCACGGGCTTTGCGATCACGGCCTCATATCCCTGAGCCGTGAATCCCTTCAGATCTCTTGCAAGAGTCTCGGGATTGCATGAGATATAAAGGATTTTCGATGGCTTAAGCTTTCCGCAAGCCTTGATAAATCTTGTGGTAGTACCGGCTCTTGTAGGATCTAGAATGACACAGTCGATCTTTTCATCCGTTTTGGAAAGCTTCTCCATATACTCTGTTGCATCGCCAAGCGCAAAAAAAGCATTCTTAACCTTGTTGGCGGTCTTATTTTTGAGCGCGTCTTTAAAGGCGGATCCGTTGATCTCGATCCCGGTAATGCTTCCTACATAATCAGCAAAAGATAATGTAGTGGAGCCCGTTCCGCAATATGCGTCAATGCAGATCTCATCCCCTTTGAAATCTGCAAGCCTTACCGCTTCAGAATAGAGGATCTCAGCCTGAGCATGATTCGACTGCATGAATGAATCAGCAGATACTCTGAATCTTTTCCCAAGGATAATGTCAGTAATATAGCCATTGCCTGTCAGTTTTTTAACCTCGCCGTTTCCCAGGATCATTGAATCGTGGCGCTTGTTTATATTGATGAGCAACGTTGTTATCTCAGGGTGGCGCTTTAATAATTCATCTGTGAAAAGCTTCTTCTTTTTGAAATAACTGCTGCCGATTATCAGCACGACCATGACCTCGCCGGTTGCGTCAGCAGTCCTTACCAGGATCCTTCTGAGATCTCCTTCGCATTTCACTTCGTTGTAGATGCTGATCTTATATTTCTCCGCAATTTCAGCGCAGTCTCTGATAATTGCCGAAGCTGTTTTATTCTCGATAAGACAGGATTTTGCTTCAACGATACGGTGTGAGCCCGATTCATAAGGACCGCAGATAACACGTCCGTTCTTCAGCATTTTGAATGCGGAATGGACTTTATTGCGGTAATATACCGGTTCCTCACAATGATGGATCGGCAGGACTTCACAGAATGGCGAAATGAGTTTTCTTACGTTCTTCTCTTTAGCTGCGGCCTGCTCGAAATATGTCTTTCCGGCAAAAGAGCACCCGCCGCATTTCTTTGCAACAGAGCAGTCATTGCGGATGCCCATAGCAGCGAGCATTCTGCTCCTGTCATTGTCTTTGCCTGATTTCATCAGGCCTGCCTTTCAGCATTGATGACAACATGCTTGAGCAATATTGCTGTCGTGATAGACCCGACTCCTCCGGGTACCGGCGTAATAGCTTCAACTATCGGGGAAACCTTTTCGTAATCAACGTCTCCGCATAGCTTGCCGTTCTCATCAACATTCATTCCGACATCGATGATGATCTGATCGGGTCTTACATACCTCTCACTTACTATTTTCGCGACACCGCAGCATGCGACGATAATATCTGCGCGCTTGCATTCTTCTGCAACATTCAGTGTCTTTGTATGACATACGGTAACTGTTGCATTTGCGCTTGTAAGAAGGAGCGCCACAGGCTTTCCTATTACAAGGCTTCTTCCGACAACGGTGACTCTCTTTCCCTTGGTCTCGATCTTATAGTGTTTGATCAGGGCCATAACGGCTTCAGCGGTACAGGGCGCACTGCAGTCGGGGACTCCGGACAGGACCTCACCCACATTACGTACATCCATGAAATCGACATCTTTACCGGAATCGATGGTATTCCTCATATGCTCATCGCTTAATCCCTTGGGAAGAGGTCTGAGAACCAGGATTCCATGAATTCCGGAATCATTGTTGAGACCATCAAAAGTCTTATCCAGTTCTTCCTGGGATACCTTCTCATCAAGGACTTTTACATCAACTGTTGTACCCGTCGTCTCAAAGAGTTTCAACACGCCTCTCTCATAAGCAAGATCGTCTTCTCTTTCTCCGATACGGAGTATTGCCAATTTAGGTTCAATACCCTTGTCCTTTAATGCATCGATCCTTACCTTAAGATCCTTTGTGATCTCATCTGCTACTTCCCTGCCGCTTAATCTCTTCATATCAATTACCTGCCGATCAAAATATCTTTTACCTGTTTGTAGATCTTATCGCAGATTTCTGTTGTCTGCTCAACAAGATCATCAGTCTTACCGTTCAACTCTTCTGCAAAAGCCCTATCCTTCATGGACTTGGTGTTTATATAGACATTCATCGCTGCGCCTTTTGCCGCTGTCTCACAGGCAGCTGCGGCGACGCCGACATCGCTTATTGCAAGTCTTGAACCTATAACTGCAAGACGTGCCAAAACCAATGCTGTCTCATATGCCTTTTCAATTACTTCATATGGCGCTGTGCTGGCTTCCTTTAAGACTTTCTCGAGTATCTCATCGCGCCCTTCCTGATCTTTTGGAATGGAATATGCTTTTGCAAGCGGTTCAAAGACCTCTTCATCCTTCTTCCCGAGCTCCTCAAACTCTTTTACAAGTGCCGCGCATTTTGTTATTGCAACTTCGATCTCTTCCTGATACTCAGCATATTTTTTCTTTCCACTCGTAAGGTTGCCGACCATGGAACCCAGCGCTGCCGCTATCGCACCACAGACTGCGGACGCACCGCCGCCTCCCGGAGTAGGGCTGCCTGAAGATAATTCCGTAAGAAAACCGTCTAAAGTTCTTTCCTGCATGATTTCTCATGCCTCCTCTGTATTTTTATCTTTATATTTTACTCGATATTGGGGTACTAATGAAGATTTGCAAAATAAAAAGGGATTGTCTTATTTGACAACCCCTTCGAAAATTTACTGAATAATCCGTTTTATCGCCTTGATACTCATCATGTCCAGGCTTCCGTATACTACCTGGCCTCTGGTACTCGATGCGTGAATTACGGTACCGTCACCAACATATATGGCAACGTGGCCGCAGTAGCTTCCGTAATCGTAACAGATTACGTCTCCGGCTTTGAGATCCTCACGCGGAACGCTTACTCCCGAATGAAGATATATCTGTGTTGCACCGTGCGGAACATATACACCGACCTGTGCGTAACAGTACATTACAAGACCTGAACAATCGATACCGCTGGAATCAGAACCTGCAAATACATATGGAACACCAAGCATAGACTCGGCAATAGAAACGATACTTGCTCCGTTACAGCCTGTGATCTTAGGAAGTGTTCTGGGATTGCCGTAGCTCTGTCCGCCACCGCCGCCACCGCCGCCACCGCCGGAACGCGGGTAAGGTGATGGTGTAGGTGTAGGAGTCGGCGGAGGATTTGTAGTCGTATATGACTTATAAACATATCCTGTGGTGCCGCCTGTTGTGGTTACTTTATACCATTTATCACCGACGATAGCGCTGCAGTATAACTTCTGATGAAGACCTGCAACGGCTATCTGATCTGCGTTAGTAGATGGTTCAGATCTTATGATAAGACCATCTGAATCTACCCATACGGTTCTTTCGATGGCAACTGAAATCATCGTATCCTGTATCGCACTTGTAAGGACATATCCCTCATCACCTGATTCAGTCAGGATCCTTGACCATGTATCACCAACACCGGTACGTGTTACCTGCTGTCCCACATGAAGCCTTGCAATCGTCAAAGATTCCATGTGCGGAGTATCCTTAAGAATGGACTGGCCTGCTCTTACATAGAAAGTCGTGTTATCCGGAGCAAAATATTCGGGATCAAGAAGTTCAATCGGAATATTTGAACTGTCATAGGCCTGATAAACGACATATTTCGGAATATCCTTATAACTTGTAGGAGTGCTTACTTCGTTATATTCAGTAGGATTCGTGGTCTCAACAGGATCTGCAGGCTCAACATCCTCATTGTATTCGGCACTAACCAACTGGTCAGTACTGCTTACAAGTGCCCACTCCTCGATAACGACCTCACCTGTCTTAATAGTCTGTTTTCCGAAAACAGATTCATAGGCACGGGATACAGCCATCGCGGGAGTCATTCCTTCACGAAGACCAATAGGAAGACAAATTACAGGCAGAGCTGCAAAGAATCCTGTCGCGATTGCCAGTATATGCTGCTTTCTATTATGTTTTAATACCGTTTTCCTCATATATCTCCATGCCCTTTTGAAAGGCTGTACTAATTATACAACCGCCAGACCGGGCTTTTTGTGGCAATTTATGTGTGTAAATTGCATAAATTCATGTTAAAACGCCGGAAGAGAATATACTCCTCCGGCGTCATTATAAACTCTATGAGACCGATTGTTGTTTACAATTACGGGTCAATAAAATTACTTCTTATCTTTGAAGCCGTCAACTTCGATCTGTGAATCCAGACGGTCCTGCTCGTCAAGGATCTCGTTACGGGCCTGAACCTGGTCAAGGTAATCGTTAGCGAACAGATCTGTATCGCTTTCCTCCTCACCATACTCGTGACCTGTGATAAGCTTGCTGTTTGCCTTAATAACAGGAACAGCAGTGATATCACTGTGAGCCTTGATTCCGGTACCGGCAGGAATGAGAGCACCGATGATGACGTTCTCCTTGATACCGATGAGCGGATCAACCTTACCCTTGATAACAGCATCGGTAAGAACTTTTGCTGTCTCCTGGAAGGAAGCGGCAGACATGAACGAGTCGGAAGCGCTTGCGGCCTTAGCGATACCCAGGAGGATAGTCTTGCCGTTTGCAGTTCTGAGCTTATCTTCTTCGTTCTCGATCTGCTTGTTCTGCTCTTCGATGTCTCTGTTTCTGGAAATGAAGTTATACCAGTCAACAGTTGTACCTGTCATGAAGCCTGTATCACCCGGATCATCGATCTGGACTCTTCTCATCATCTGCTTTGTGATGATCTCAATGTGCTTATCATTGATGTTAACACCACCACCTGTATAGTAAACCTTGGTGATCTCGCTGATGATGTACTTCTGAACGGCACGGATATCCTTAACTCTGAGGATCTCCTTAGGATCGATCTTACCGTCGATGATCTGGTCGCCGGCTTCGATTACCTGGCCGTCAGTAACAGTAAGTGTTGCATGAGAAGGAACCTTGTATTCCATCTTTTCGATCGGGTTGCCCTTAGCATCAAGAATAGGTGCTGTATCCTCATCGTAAACAGGAGTTACAACGATAGTCTTCTGCTTTGTCTTCTCATTCTCAACAATCTTGACTTCACCGGGAACGGAAGAGATGATTCCGTGACCCTTAGGATCTCTTGCTTCGAAGATCTCGGTAACACGGGGGAGACCCTGTGTGATATCTTCACCTGAAGCAGCGATACCGCCGGAGTGGAACGTTCTCATCGTAAGCTGTGTACCAGGCTCACCGATTGACTGTGCAGCGATAATACCGACTGCCTCACCGACAGCAACAGGACGTCCTGTTGCAAGGTTGATACCGTAGCACTTTGTGCAGACGCCTCTTCTGGATCTGCAGTCAAATACTGATCTGATCTTAAGCTTACCAAGATCTTCGATCTGATGCTTTGTAAGGATCTTGCCTGCTTCTTCAGCTTCAATAAGCTTTGCGGCGATCTTCTTGTCGCGCTCAGCAAGCTTCTCAGGTGTCTCGGCGCCCTTGATCTTAACGGATTCCTTAACAGCCTTTCTTGCTTCTTCAGCTTCCTTCTTTGCAATCTCAACAGACTTGCAGATATCTTCTGCCTTGAGTGCATCGATCAATTCGTTCTTCTTAACGATGACCTCGCCTGTCTGGTAGTTGATGATATCCTCTGCTGCATAACGGCCATAGAGACGGTCGTTAAGAGACTTGATAACGTTAACGTGTTTGTTGGAAACCTCAGTGATCTCCTTAACCCATGTGAAGTCATCTGTTCCGCAGTCTTCTTCTGTAACAACGACTGCCTGGGCAACGTCAACGAGACGTCTTGTAAGGTATCCTGACTCAGCTGTCTTAAGAGCCGTATCGGAGAGCGCCTTACGGGCACCGTGTGATGAGATGAAGAACTCGAGCACGTTCATACCTTCACGGAGGTTGGACTTGATCGGGATCTCGATGGTGTTACCGGTCGTATCCTGCATAAGTCCACGCATACCTGCGAGCTGCTTGATCTGGTTGTTGGAACCACGCGCACCGGAGTCAGCCATCATTCTGATCGGGTTATAGATGTCGAGGTTATCCATCAAAGCCTTTGTGATGTTGTTTGTCGTCTCAGACCAGATCTTTGTGACCTCGTTGTGACGCTCTGTCTCTGTGAAGAATCCTTCTTCAGCAGCTTCGTTGACTTCCTCAACTCTCTCGTCACCTTCAGCGATCATCTTATCCTTGATGTCAGGGATGATCATGTCCTCGATACCGATAGAGATACCGGAGATAGTAGAGAACTTATAACCCATTGCCTTAACGTCATCGAGGAATACTGTAGTTCTCTCGAGGCCGTGGATAGCAATGCATTTAGCAATGATCTTTTCGAGCTTCTTCTTACCGAGAGCAAACTCGAACTTAACTTCCTTATCAGGATCCTTAGCCTTTACAGCTGCAGCCTTTTCCTTCTGTGTCTCAAGCTTCTCGAAATCGATCTCGAGCTTAAGGTGGTTCTCAGGCTTTGTTCTGTCAATGAATCCAAGATCCTGGGGAACGATCTGATTGAAGATGAATCTTCCGAGTGTAGACTCAACAAGACCTGTCTCAACCTTACCGTTTATCTCTCTGGAGATACGGACCTTGATCATGCTGTGAAGTGTGATCTGATGCTCATCATAAGCCATCTGTGCTTCATCGATGGATGAGAATACCATACCCTCACCCTTATCGTTCTCAACTTCCATAGTGAGATAGTAGCAGCCGAGGATCATGTCCTGTGTAGGTACAGTAACCGGCTTACCATCCTGAGGCTTCAGGAGGTTGTTTGTAGAGAGCATGAGGAATCTAGCCTCTGCCTGAGCCTCTGCAGAAAGCGGTACGTGGACAGCCATCTGGTCTCCGTCGAAGTCAGCGTTAAAGCCTGTACATACGAGCGGATGGAGCTTGATGGCACGGCCTTCAACGAGTACAGGCTCGAATGCCTGGATTGAAAGTCTGTGGAGCGTAGGAGCACGGTTCAAAAGTACCGGATGATCCTTGATGATCTCTTCCAGGATATCCCATACTTCAGGAACTCTTGCGTCTACCTGTCTTCTTGCTGTCTTGATATTGAGCTTGTCGTTGATCTCAACGAGCTTTTTGATTACGAAAGGCTTGAAGAGCTCCAATGCCATCTCCTTAGGGAGACCGCACTGATGCATCTTGAGCTCAGGTCCGACGATGATAACGGAACGTCCTGAATAGTCAACACGCTTACCAAGGAGGTTCTGTCTGAAACGTCCCTGCTTACCCTTGAGCATGTCAGACAATGACTTGAGCTGTCTGTTGCTTGTAGCAGATGTTGAACCTTTAACAGGTGTGCCGTGACGTCCGTTGTCGATAAGAGCATCTACCGCTTCCTGAAGCATTCTCTTCTCGTTTCTTACGATGATCTCAGGTGCACCGAGATCGAGGAGCTTCTTGAGACGGTTATTTCTTCCGATAACTCTTCTGTAAAGATCGTTAAGGTCTGAAGTAGCATAACGGCCGCCGTCCAACGGAACCATAGGACGGAGTTCCGGAGGAAGTACAGGAATAACATCAAGTACCATCCACTCGGGCCTATTGCCGGAAGCTTTGAATGCTTCAGCGATCTCAAGTCTCTTGTTGATCTTAAGTCTCTTCTGTGTGCTGACGGAACCGTCCTTCTCCTGCTGGAGCTGTTCAATTATCTCGTCAACGTTGATCTCAGCTAAGAGCATCTTGATAGCCTCGGCACCCATCTTTGCTTTGAAAGAATCCTTGCCGCACTTTTCTTTTACGCTCTTGTACTGATCTTCAGAAATGATATCAAGCTTATTAAGGCCTGTCTCAACACTGTCACCCGGATCGATTACGATGTACTTGGAATAGTAAAGAACACTCTCAAGCTGCTTAACTGTGAGGTCAAGTAATGTACCGATCTTGGAAGGCTGGGTCTTGAAATACCAGATGTGTGATACAGGGGTAGCAAGCTGGATATGACCGAGTCTCTCACGACGAACAGTATTCTTCGTTACTTCGACTCCGCACTTATCGCAGATCATGCCCTTAAATCTGATCTTCTTATATTTACCGCAGCGGCATTCCCAGGATTTTGTAGGTCCGAAGATCTTCTCGCAGAAGAGTCCGTCTACTTCTGGTCTCTGAGTACGATAGTTGATGGTCTCAGGCTTTTTAACTTCACCGTGTGACCAGCTCTTGATAACCTCAGGAGATGCAAGCTGAATACTTATTTTTGTAAGATGATTTGTATCATTCATATCTATCTTTTATCTCCTTTACATGTCACCGTCATCATCACCGAAATCATCGCCGAAGTCATCGTCATCTTCCTTGATATTTCCGAGTTCATCAGCTTCAACAAAGCCTTCGCTGAAGATATCAGAAGGTGACTCGGCATCTTCACCGTCAAGAGAAGCTCTTGTGGACTCATCCATTTCGCTGTATGTGTCAAATGCCTGTCTGTCTTCTACAATGTATTCCTTGTCGTCTGTATATGTACGGACATCCAAAGCCAATGCTTTAAGTTCGTTAACAAGGACATTGAATGATTCAGGAATACCCGGATCAGGAATGTTCTTGCCGCGGATGATAGCATCATATGTCTTTGAACGGCCTTCGATATCGTCGGACTTGACTGTGAGGATCTCCTGGAGAGTATGTGCAGCACCGTAAGCTTCGAGTGCCCAAACTTCCATCTCACCGAATCTCTGTCCGCCGAACTGGGCTTTACCACCCAAAGGCTGCTGTGTAACGAGTGAGTAAGGTCCTGTAGATCTTGCGTGCATCTTGTCGTCAACAAGGTGGTGCAGCTTCATGTAGTACATGATACCTACTGTAACTCTGTTCTCGAAAGGCTCACCTGTACGTCCGTCGTAAAGAATGGTCTTACCGTCCTTATCGATGCCTGCAAGCTCGAATGCATCTGCGATGTCGTTCTCGTTTGCGCCATCGAAAACAGGTGTAGCGATCTTCCAGTTAAGAGCCTTGGCAGCACGGCCGAGGTGAACCTCAAGGAGCTGACCGATGTTCATACGGGAAGGAACGCCGAGCGGGTTGAGACAGATATCAAGTGTAGTACCGTCAGGTAAGAAAGGCATATCCTCTTCAGGAAGAACTCTGGAGACAACACCCTTGTTTCCGTGACGTCCTGCCATCTTATCGCCGATAGAGAGCTTTCTCTTCTGAGCGACATAAACGCGGACTCTCTTATCAACACCGTTCTTGAGGTTGCCGTTTGTTTCCTTTGTGGAAACAACTACGTCAACAACTACGCCGGAACCGCCGTGAGGGACACGCTTAGAAGTATCCTTAACTTCTCTTGCTCTCTCGTTGAAGATTGCCTTGTAAAGTCTCTCCTCAGCTGTCTGGTCTGTCTCACCCTTAGGTGATACCTTACCAACGAGGATGTCTCCGTCCTTTACCTCGGCACCGATCATTACGATACCGTTCTCGTCGAGGTTGGAGAGCGCGTCATCACTGACGTTCGGAACTTCTCTTGTGATCTGCTCGGCACCGAGCTTTGTCTCACGTGCCTCGCACTCATGCTCTTCAATATGGATAGACGTATAAACGTCATCTCTTACGATTCTTTCATTTACGAGAACAGCGTCCTCGTAGTTATAACCTTCCCATGTGGTGAATCCGATGAGAACGTTACGTCCTAAAGCAAGCTCGCCGTTGTCCGTAGCAGGACCGTCTGCGATAGTATCGCCGGCCTTGACCTTATCGCCGATAGCAACGATAGGACGCTGGTTTATGCATGTGCTCTGGTTGGATCTCTGATACTTTGCAAGCATGAAAGTATCTACAGTACCGTCAGCGCATGTAACTTCGATCTTGTCTGAAGCTACAAAGGATACGACACCGTCATGTGTTGCAACGATACATACGCCTGAATCCTTTGCAGCACGGTATTCCATACCTGTTCCGATAATAGGTGCCTCAGGCTTAATGAGAGGTACTGCCTGACGCTGCATGTTCGAACCCATGAGAGCACGGTTAGCATCGTCGTTTCCGAGGAACGGAATAAGGCTTGTTGAAACAGATACAAGCTGCTTAGGTGATACGTCCATGTAGTCGACCTGATCAGGATCGAGCTGCAGGAACTGGTCTAAGTAACGGCATACGATCTTCTTGCCGATGAAACGTCCTTCATCATCGATAGGCTCATTTGCCTGTGCAATGTTGAACTCATCCTCTTCATCAGCAGACATATATACAACTTCGTCCGTGACTCTCTGAGATTCCTTATCATACTTTCTGTAAGGAGTCTCGATGAATCCGTACTTGTTGATACGCGCATATATAGCGAGGGACGTCATAAGACCGATGTTCTGACCTTCCGGTGTCTCGATCGTACACATACGTCCATAGTGTGTAGGGTTGATATCACGGACTTCCATTGAAGCTCTCTCTCTTGAGATACCGCCCGGACCCAAAGCAGAAAGTCTTCTCTTGTTCGTAAGTTCTGCCAACGGGTTGTTCTGGTCAGCGAAAGCTGAGAGCTGTGATGATCCGAAGAACTCTCTGAATGCAGCGCTCAAAGGTCTTGTGTTAACAAGGCTTGTAGCCGTAACAACTTCGCCCTCTTTGCTGGAGATCTGGGAGATCCTGTCTCTTGTATTCTTCTCGACTCTCTGGATACCTGTACGGAGCTGGTTCTGAAGGAGCTCGCCTACAGACTTAACTCTACGGTTGCCCAAATGGTCAATGTTGTCGATTCTTCCTACGCCTCTGTGGAGACCGATGTAGTAAGAAACGAATGCATAGATATCGTCAACTGTGAGATTTCTCGGCATAAGGTCTTCCTTGCGCTCAGCCATGGCTGCTTCGAGTCTTGCAGCAATATCTGACTTGCCCTCTTCCTTGACCTGCTCGATGATCTCTCTCAGGATACCGGCTCTGACCTTCTCGTTAATGCCGGTTCTTGTGATATCGAACTTCTTGAATTCTGCTTTTGTAATGCTGTTAGCAACAAAAGTCTCAGCATCAACTCTTCCGTTGCCGATGACTTTGAGAGGAACATCCTCAAACTCATCCTCATCAGCTGCGCGTACGAGCTTTCTGGGGAAGATCTGTACAGACATAACGCCTGCATCTTCGATCTTTGCCGCGATCTCTTCTGTGATAACGGTATTCTTCTTGCAGATAAGCTCACCGTCTTCAGTAACAACATTGTCTGCTGTCTTGCTTCCGATGATTCTGGAAGAAAGCTCGAATTTCTTGTTGACCTTGTAGATACCGACTCTCTCGAGGTCGTATCTTAATGAATCGAAATATGTCTTGTTAAGAATGTTCTTAGCGTTTTCAACTGTGAAAGGTTCGTTGTTACGTACCTTCTTGAAGAATTCCTGGAATGCTGCCATCTGAGGATCAGAAGCATTCTTGGTCTCATCCTTCTCAAGTGTCATTCTGAGGCACTCTTCATCACCAAACATGTTGATGATATCCTCGTCGGTAACGAGGCCAAGGCATCTCAGGAATACTGAGAGGGAGATCTTATGTGACTTATCTACAACGATATAGATAAGGTTATATTCGTCGGGATCGTTGTTAGCTTCGGGAGCGCCTGCAGCCTTAAGAGCTCTCTCCTTAGCATTAAGCTTGCTTTCCTTCTCATCCTCTTCGATAAGGATCCAGGATCCTCTGTAAGGGATAAGTTCAGCGGAAAGGAGTCTGTTACCCATCTTAGATCTCATCTCGCTATAGTAAGCTCCGGGAGATCTAACGATCTGATTAATGACGACACGCTCTGCACCGTTAACAATAAATGTACCCTGATCAGTCATGATAGGGAAATTGCCAACGAAAGCTGTCTCGTCTGTAACTGTTCCGTCAATCTTGTTATGGAGTCGGAGCTGAATGCTCAAAGGAGCAGCATAGTTGCTGTCATTCTTCTTGCAGCTGTCAATGATTGCAGACTTGGTAAGCTTAACAGGATTCTTGGGCTCCTTATTCTTCTTACTCTTGCCTTCCTTCTCCTTGCCTGTGGGATCACAGG
The DNA here is from genome assembly GCA_017510605.1 of Clostridiales bacterium. GTDB lineage: Bacteria > Bacillota > Clostridia > Saccharofermentanales > Saccharofermentanaceae > Saccharofermentans. The sequence goes on along the minus strand of JAFWMQ010000003.1, from coordinate 14,922 downwards.
GATTCTCAGAATCGAAGATCTTACCGACAAAATAGACCTCGTACTTACCCTGATCATCAGTAATCGGCGATACTTCGTCGAAAATCTGCTGCATACCCTCGTCGATGAACCACTGATATGACTGCTTCTGGTTCTCGATAAGGTTAGGCACCTCAATTACTTCTTTGATCTTGGAATACGACTGTCGCTCTGTCTTGCCTTGTTTTACGGAATGGACCATTGTTAACGAATCACCTCACACAAAGCTTAAAAACACATGGTTTAAGCGGTTTCTTGGTTGAAAAGCATTTTTATTTACCATAAAAATTCTCTTCCGTCAAGAGAAAAGGGCATAGTTGCCCAAACCCATTACGACGCAGTAAAGAATTATATAGGGGATGCCAACAAATGTCAACAACTTTTTTCGTGCGTCATAAGGCAATTACGTCTGACATGCCGGATCGTGTCTTTCCGGGGGTATCTTAACAGATCCGGTACAGAATTTGGGAATAAGGTGCTTGGGTGATACAATATGAGTCATAAATATATGATTATTCTAAATATAAGTGAAGGCAGCAGATCAATTGCTTCAAAACAGAAACGCTGTCCGCCAGACTTACAGGAGGCCGGATTATAAATAAAGTACATTACAACGCATTTATAAGTTACAGACACAGCGAGCTTGACTCTGAGATCGCATCCGGAATCCACAAGCGCCTGGAAGCTTTTTCGCTGCCTAAAAATCTTCGGGATAAATTTCCCAAAGAGCAGCACAAGATAAGAAGAGTTTTCCGTGATACGGAGGAACTCCCTCTTGCGGATAATCTGTCAGATCCGATCAATGAGGCCCTGCAGAATTCCGACTGGCTTATCGTCATCTGTTCTCCAAGATTAAAAGAGTCTTTATGGTGTGCAAAAGAGATCGACCTTTTCTCGAAATATAAGGGAAAGGACCATATCCTTGCCGTACTTGCAGAAGGCGAGCCCGCAGACAGTTTCCCGCAGGCAATATGCTTCCGTGAAAAAACGGTCACCGATGCCAACGGGAATGCACAGGTAATTAGGGAGACGGTAGAACCTCTTGCAGCAGATGTCAGGGGACCTTCGAAAAAAATAAGAAAAAAGAAGATGGATGATGCCATCCTCCGTATGGCCGCTCCCATGTACGGGCTGGGTTATGACGATCTCAAGCAGCGTCACAGGGAACAGCGCATAAGAAAGATGTCCTTGATCGCTTCAATTGTGGCTGGTGTCTTTTTGATATATGCGGTCACCAGCACAGCATTGTCAATACACATAAATAATCAAAGGAAGATCATAGCAGATCAGCATCTGCAGCTTGAGGAAGATTACCGCAAGCAGCAGATCAAATTTGCCCAGTCAATGTCTTTGGTGTCCGAAGAACTCCTTCAACGGGGACTGGGTCAGGCTGCGGTATATTCGGCAAGAATGGCTATGCCGGACAGTTTGGATGACACGGAGACGCCTTATGTACCGGAATGCCAATATGCCCTGTCCAATGCGCTCGGTATTTATGAAGTGGATGTATTTTTCCCTGAAGAAATAATCGATATGCCAAGCGAAAGCTTCTGGCAGGGGCCGGGTGATTATCTGTTCCTTGAAACCTATCTTGGCGGAGCGCAGGTTATTTGTGCCGCACCCTTCAAAAGCGGATATGAGCTGATCATAACGTCGAATTCAGCAATTTATCTTTACGATGTTGAAGATGGTGTACTAAATGATTATTCGCTCTCGTTTTTCTCGGAAGTTCCGAAGGAGCATATAGAGGCTGCAGCATTCAAGGATGATAGTCTTTATATTCTGTTTTCCAAGTCGGATTCGGTGGTCCGCTATAAATACAGATCATATGACGGATATGAATCAGCCGGCAAAGGAAGTATTGAAGAGAGAACAGCATTGCGCGGGAAAATGACAGAAATCGGCGACGAGATCAAATCAAGTGACGGAAAATATATAGCTACCCGCGGAACAGACAACAACCTCCTGATCTATTCGGCATCTGACAAAAAGCATAAGCACTGCCTTAAAAAGATATATGACAAATCTGGTATTTTCTGCTCGATGAAAAAGCTTGAAGGCACGGATTATTATCTTTTGACATATACAGGAAAGTTCGCTTATCTTCTGGACGAAGATCTGAATGTTATCGCCCGTGTCAGCAATTTCTATGATTACTCTGCAAAGAAGCGGTCGTTTATTCTGTACCATACGGAATATAACGGTCTGGAATATGAGCTTTACTATATGCCTCTTATTGAATATGAAGATATCATTGAGCAGGCTGATGATCTTCTGGCAGGTTTTGAACCGTCAGATGAGCTTATAGAACGCTATCAGATATTTAAAGACGGCGAGTGATCCATCAATCCGCTTTATCAGATAAGTAACAGGGCTATCTCATTTTTTGAGACAGCCCTGTTTAATTAGTTTAAGTCTTATCTTTTGCAGCCTTGATAAATCTCTTGAAGATCGGATGAGCCCTGTCAGGTCTTGACTTGAACTCGGGGTGATACTGGACGCCCAGATAGAAGTCGTGACCCGGGATCTCCATCTCTTCCACGAGTGAATCATCAGGAGCGGTACCTGCAAAGCGTGCCCCGCTCTCAACAAACTTCGCCCTGTAATCATTATTTACTTCATATCTGTGTCTGTGGCGTTCCTGGATCTCATCCTTGCCGTAGCATTCATAAAGGAGACTGTCAGGAGCGATCTTGCAGGGGTAAGCACCGAGACGGAGCGTACCGCCTTTATCGATGTCATCACTCTGACCCGGCATGAAGTCTATTACCTTATTGGCACACTGCTCGTCAAACTCTCCCGAATTCGCATCGGCAATGCCCAGGACATTACGGGCATACTCGATGACGGCGATCTGCATTCCAAGGCATATGCCGAAGTATGGGATATTATTTTCGCGGGCATATTTGGCAGCCAGGATCATACCGTGAATACCTCTGTCACCAAAACCGCCCGGCACGATGATACCGTCAAGTCCTGACAGTTTTTCTTCAACCGTTTGTTCAGTGATGAATTCCGAATCGATCCATTCGATGATCACTTTGACATCATTGGCATATCCTGCGCTCTTAAGAGCTTCCGCAACAGAGAGGTAAGCATCGTGGAGATGGACGTACTTGCCGACCAGACCGATCTTTACCTCAGTATCAATATGATGGATCTTATCTACCATATCTTTCCAATGTGCAAGGTCGGGTTCGCCGGCATCTATGCCGAGTTCCCTGCAGACGATCTCGGAAAAGTGTGACTCCTCGAGCATAAGGGGTGCCTCGTAGAGGTTAGGCAGTGTGATGTTCTCGATAACGCAGTCTTCCTTAACATTGCAGAAGTGTGCGATCTTCTTCATTATTTCATCTTCAAGAGGCTCATCGCATCTCAGGATCAGAACGCCGGGATTTACACCCATTCCCTGCAGTTCTTTTACCGAGTGCTGTGTCGGCTTTGATTTGTGCTCATCAGAACCTCTTAAGAAAGGAACCAGGGTTACGTGAATGAAGAGGCTGTTCTCTCTTCCGACTTCCAATGATATTTGTCTTACAGCCTCGATGAAGGGCTGTGACTCGATATCACCTACTGTTCCTCCAATTTCCGTGATGACGACGTCTGCATTTGTCTTCTTGCCTACGCGGTAGACAAATTCTTTTATCTCATTCGTTATATGCGGAATGACCTGAACCGTTGAACCAAGATACTCTCCTCTTCTTTCTCTGTTGAGGACGTTCCAGTAAACACGGCCTGACGTGAGGTTTGAATACTTGTTCAGGTCTTCGTCGATGAATCTTTCGTAGTGACCCAAATCGAGATCCGTCTCGGCACCGTCTTCAGTGACATACACCTCGCCGTGCTGATACGGACTCATCGTACCGGGGTCAACATTGATATAAGGGTCCAGTTTCTGGGCAGCAACTTTAAGTCCTCTGGCTTTAAGAAGTCTTCCCAAAGATGCAGCTGTGATACCCTTGCCTAATCCTGAAACAACGCCTCCGGTTACGAATATAAATTTAGTCATACGTCATCATCTCTTTTCTTAATATATTAAAAACTCTAAACATAATTCTAAGTAATCCCCAGAGCTCGAAAGCTCCGGGGGTTACTTAGTTGGGTGGAATATGAGGATCTGTTATTTTACGCTGAAGAGCAGGTCACCATATGAAGGAAGCGGCCAGCATTCCTTGGAGACATATGTCTCGGCTTCATCGGCAGCCTTACGGATAACATCCATCACAGGGATGACATTATCCTTGATCGAGCAGCTCTCTGCGATGATATCGCTTTCGCTGCTTGCCTCACCGATAACCTTCTCAAGATCGATAGCTCCGGCATAGACCTTGTCTGCAAGATCTGAGAGCTTTGTGATGATGTCGTTTTCATAAACACATGCAACAGAAGGAGAAACTGCTTTCTTGGCAGCGACTGCTCCGGAGAGCTTGTTCTCATAGCACTCGATCGCAGGAAGTATCATGCGTCTGCTCATCTCAAGCATTGTGTTGGCTTCGATAAGAACCTGCTTGCTGTAATTGTCGAGCATGATCTCTACTCTGGACTTGAGCTCTGCCTCAGTGAAGACCTTGTGTGATGTAAGCATCTTTACGTTCTTCTCATCGAGCAGGTGAGGCATACAGTCAGGTGTTGTCTTATAGTTGGACAAACCTCTTACCTCTGTTGCTTCCTTGACCCATGCATCATCATAACCGTTACCGTTGAAGAGGATCCTCTTGTGATCCTTGATGGTCTTCTTGATCATGTCATGCAATGCTATCTCGAAATCATCCGCGCCTTCAAGTCTGTCGGCATAGATCTTCAAAGACTCTGCAACAGCAGCATTGAGCATCATGTTAGCGCAAGCGATGCTGTTAGAAGAACCGAGGCTTCTGAACTCGAACTTGTTGCCTGTGAAAGCAAACGGTGAAGTTCGGTTACGGTCTGTGGTATCACGGGCAAAGCGGGGAAGTACATCAACGCCGAGCTTCATGATCTTCTTCTCGGAACCTTCATAAGGTGTGTCATTTTCGATGGCGTCGAGGATAGCGGAGAGCTCATCGCCAAGGAAGATTGAGATGATTGCCGGAGGTGCCTCGTTAGCGCCCAATCTGTGATCGTTACCTGCAGTAGCTACCGCGAGTCTTAAAAGATCCTGGTAATCGTCGACTGCCTTGATTACTGCGCAAAGGAAGAGCAGGAACTGGGCATTCTCATAAGGTGTAGCGCCGGGTGAGAGGAGGTTGATGCCTGTATCCGTCGACATTGACCAGTTATTGTGCTTACCTGATCCGTTAACGCCTGCGAACGGCTTCTCATGTAAGAGACATACCAATCCGTGACGTGAAGCAACCTTTTGCATGATCTCCATCATGAGCTGGTTCTGGTCTGTAGCGATATTCGTTGAAGAATAGATCGGAGCGAGCTCGTGCTGTGCGGGAGCAACTTCGTTATGTTCAGTCTTGGCAAGGATACCGAGCTTCCAGAGTTCCTGGTTAAGATCGTTCATGAATTCCTGAACCTTGGGCTTGATAACGCCAAAGTAATGGTCATCCATCTCTTGTCCCTTAGGAGCCTTGGCGCCGAAAAGTGTTCTTCCGGTGTACTTGATATCAGGACGCTTGTCATACATTTCCTTGGTAATGAGGAAGTACTCCTGCTCAGGACCTACTGAAGTATGAACGTACTTGGCATCTTCATTTCCGAAAAGCTTCAGGATACGGAGAGCTTGCTTGTTCAAAGCTTCCATGGATCTCAATAAAGGTGTCTTCTTATCAAGTGCCTCGCCTGTGTATGAGCAGAAAGCTGTCGGGATGCAGAGTGTCTTATCCTTGATAAATGCATAAGATGTAGGATCCCACGCAGTATATCCTCTTGCCTCGAAAGTAGCTCTGATTCCGCCTGTCGGGAATGACGAAGCGTCAGGCTCGCCCTGGATGAGTTCTTTACCGGAGAATTCCATTATGACTCCGCCGTCAGGAGAAGGCTCGATGAATGAATCGTGCTTCTCAGCTGTTACGCCTGTCAAAGGCTGGAACCAGTGTGTAAAGTGTGTTGCGCCCTTGGAAAGTGCCCAGTCACGCATAGCTGCTGCTACCTGATCCGCAACTTTTGTCTCAAGCTTGGCACCCTCATCAATGGTTTTTCTGAGTGATTGATAAACATCCTCGGATAAAACCGCTCTCATGTTTCTGTCGTCAAATACGTTTTCACCGAACATTTCCGGTACAGATCTCATTTCCATAATTTTATTCCTCCTAAAATTTAATAACTGTTTGTTACTCTACGTCCTGCAGTGCAGCGTAGTCTTCTTCACCGGTACGGATCTTTACGACCTTGCCTACGTTGTAAACGAAGATCTTACCGTCACCGATATGTCCTGTATAAAGAACTTCCTTAGCCTTCTCGATTACCTTATCTACAGGGATCTTGGATACGACGACTTCAACCTTGATCTTAGGAAGGAGCGTAGCGTCGACCTCGACACCTCTGTACTTCTCGCCTGCACCCTTCTGGATGCCGCAACCCATGACCTGGGTAACTGTCATACCGGTTACACCGAGATCGTTCATGGCCTTTCTCAATTTGTCGTAACGTGAGAGCTTGGCAATGATTACTACCTTATGCATTCCGGTATCGATCTCAGGTGCGACAGCAACCTTGATCGCTGCGTTCTTCTGAGCCTCAGAAGCTTCGGAATATTCGGGTGTGCCAAGATCGGTATTCTCGTTTTCTTCCATCATTGCGCCTGAAACGTCCATGAGTGAGAAACCGGAGTATGCGCTTGCGAGACCATGTTCTGTAACGTCAAGACCTGTAAGCTCTTCTTCCTCGGAAGCTCTGAGACCGAATATGGCCTTGATGATGAAGAATGTGATCGTAATAGTAACTGCTGTCCAGGCTGCCGTAGCACCCATGCCTAAAAGCTGGATTCCGAGGAGCTTTACGCCGCCGCCATAGAACAGACCTGTCATTGTATTGCCTGCTGCATCTGCGATTGAATAAGCAGGAGCTGTATCTGTTGCAAAGAGGCCTACAGCGATCGTACCCCAGATACCGTTGAACATATGAACTGCAACTGCACCGACAGGGTCATCAACTCTGATTACATTATCAAGGAACCATACGCCGAATACTACGAGTACGCCGGAGACAGCACCGATGATCGTTGCACCGAGAGCGTCTGTTACGTCACAAGGAGCTGTGATTGCAACGAGGCCTGCGAGAGAAGCGTTTAAGCACATTGAAACGTCGGGCTTACCATACTTGATCCATGTGAAAATCATGCAGACTACTGTAGCGATCGCAGGAGCGATTGTTGTTGTTACGAATACTGAACCGAGCTGTGCCATGTCTGTGCAGGCAGCGCCATTGAATCCGTACCAGCCGAGCCAGAGGATGAATACACCAAGAGCACCCATGGGGATGTTGTGGCCGGGGAATGCGTTAACTTTAGTGATCTTACCCTTCTTGTCTTTTACGAACTTACCGATACGGGGTCCCAAGATGGCAGCACCGATCAATGCAGAGATACCACCTACCATGTGGATACAGTTCGAACCTGCGAAATCGTGGAATCCCATCTGTGCGAGCCAGCCGCCGCCCCATGTCCAGTGAGCTTCGATAGGATAGATGACTGCCGAGATAACTGCGGAATAAACGCAGTAAGACAGGAATCTTGTTCTCTCTGCCATTGCACCTGAAACGATGGTAGCTGTCGTGGCACAGAATACGAGATTAAATACGAAGTTAGACCAGTCAAAACTTGCGTAATTCGTGATGATATCGATATTAGGCCTGCCCATGAATCCCAAAAGCATATCTTCGCCAAGGAAAAGGCCAAAACCTATTGCTATAAATACAACTGTACCGATGCAGAAATCCATCAGGTTCTTCATGATGATGTTGCCGGCATTCTTTGCTCTTGCAAAGCCGCACTCGACCATCGCGAATCCTGCCTGCATCCAGAAGACCAGTGCCGCGCCGATCAGGAACCAGACGCCAAAGACCTTCTCGTCAATCAAGCTGCTGATTAAATTAGTGTCCATAAACTCTCCTCCTTCAAAACATTTCCAAAAGGTATTGTTTTTATCAATCAATGCTTTTTGGATATAATTTTTGATTTCATGTGCAATTGTATTCCTAACTCCGAAACAAATAAAATACGAATAGTTTAAGCATAATGATACCTTTTGAATATGATTTGACATTTACCCGAAATCCCAAAAACCTAAACCCCCACTGTTTTAAGCATTTGCAGGCAAACAAATGGCCCCGGAACGTCCGGAGCCTTTTACATAAATCAAATAAACTTAAGCAAAAACACGTGTTTTGCAGTCAAAAAACGATAACAAATAGTTCTTAAAATGGTTCTCTTCGAAGCGCAAACTTACAACAATGTACTGTGAACAAAAAAGAACGGCGATTGGATCAAACTCCAGTCGCCATATTTCAATTAAGTATCAGATTATCGCTCAATAAATGCCATATTAACTGTAGAGAGGTCTCATATATCCATTTTCCAAAAGTCAAACCAGGTCATTCTGGAATCTTGACAGGTGCTCATATGGAAGGATCAATCTTCCTCTATATAATCCGCAGCCGTCATTGATCAAAGTATTATCAATAGCACCGAACATGTTAACATCTACTTTGCTTAAATCTAACTTCTGAAGCATTATTCCGCGTTCATATGCGTTATCAAAGAAAGAGTTAAGGGATATCATGTGAATTACTCCGTGATTGTTTCATACAAAACCCCCAAAGTCTTTGTCCAACTTTGGGGGTTCACTTCACTTTGCCCATTTTATATCAACGGGGTGTACCCCATTAAATACTTATCAATTGCTGCCGCGCAGTGCCTTCCTTCCGTGATGGCCCACACAACAAGCGATTGACCTCTGTGCATGTCTCCTGCCGTAAATACCTTGGGAATGGATGTCTGGTATTGTTCAGGTTCTGTCTTTACTGTTCCTCTTTGCGTCAGCTCCACTTTGCTTTCTTTCGCAATGTAGTCCTCTGCTCCGACAAAGCCTGCGGCGATTATCAGAAGATCACACTTCAATGTTTGCTCAGATCCTTCTACCTCAACAAGGTTCCTTCCCTCGAACCTGACCTTTACGGTCTTTATCTGAGTCAGCTTTCCCTTTTGCATCACGAGTTCTTTTACTGTTGTCTCATAGATCCTCGGATCGGATCCGAATACTTTTATGGCCTCGAGCTGACCATAATCTGTCTTCTCAACCTTCGGCCACTCCGGCCACGGGTTGCCGGGTTGTCGCTCCTTCGGCGGCCTTGCCATCATCTCCAGCTGGATAATGGATCTGCAACCCTGTCTGATGCATGTACCGACACAATCATTTCCCGTATCACCGCCTCCGACAACTACTACGTTCCTGTCCTTGGCACTTATCGTCCACTTGCCCTTTTTGCCTGCCAGCAGATCCTTGGTAGCGGACTTAAGGAAATCTACCGCAAGGTGCATATCCTTACATACGTCAGCACCCTTTGCATTGATCGTTCTGGCCTTTTTGGAGCCGCAGCAAAGCGAAACTGCATCGAACTCATTTACTATCTTGTCGAAAGAAGCGCCGTTTCCGACATCAACACCGGTCTTGAAGATCACTCCTTCCGCTTCCATAAGCTTTCTTCTTCTTTCGATTACGCTCTTGTCGAGCTTCATGTTCGGAATACCGTACATCAGGAGTCCGCCGATCTGGTCTTCACGCTCGAAAACAGTTACTTCGTGTCCTCTGTGGTTGAGCTGGTCTGCAACTGCAAGACCTGCAGGGCCTGCTCCGATAACCGCAACCTTCTTACCTGATCTGGTCTTGGGGATCCTGGGCTTCATGTATCCCATCTCAAAACCTTTCTCGATAAGGAACAGTTCGTTATCGTGGATCGTAACCGCTCCCGAATTTATTCCGTTGATGCATGCCTTCTCACACAGCGCGGGGCATACCCTTCCCGTGAACTCCGGGAAATTACTTGTCTTCAAAAGTCTTGCAAGCGCATGCTCGTAATGACCTTTGTAGATCTCGTCATTCCACTCCGGGATGACGTTGTGCAGCGGACAGCCCGTTACCATTCCCTTGAGACATATAGCCGACTGGCACATAGGAACGCCGCAGTCCATGCATCTTGCTGCCTGGCAGCGTCTCTCTTCTTCATTCAAATGATCGTGGAATTCCTCAAAGCCTGTGATCCTTGCTTCTTCAGCTACCCATGAATCTTCATGCCTGTCGTATTCCAAAAAACCTGTTGCTTTACCCATAAGATCCTCCCGAATATCAAGCGCCGACTTTTGTACTTTCTTTGAATGCTTCGTATACCGCCTGGTCGTGAGCAATACCCTGCTCCTCGTACTTGGCGATCAAAGTCAGCATATGACGGTAGTCTGTCGGTATGATCTTCTTAAAGCATGAGACCTTACTGTCGAACTCTTGAAGAAGTTGCTTTGCTTTGGAAGATCCTGTTGCCTGCTCATAATCTGTGAGGATTTGTCTGAGCTCATTCTTATCTGCGTCTTCAGTAACCTCACTCATCTCTACAAGTGACTTATTGATCTTTGTATAGAGAGTGTGGTGTTCATCGAGTATGTAAGCGATTCCGCCGCTCATACCTGCTGCAAAGTTCTTTCCTACTTCACCCAGGATGACTGCTCTTCCGCCTGTCATATATTCGAGTCCGTGATCACCGACGCCTTCGCAAACGCCTGTCGCACCGGAGTTTCTAATCATGAAACGCTCGCCTGCGATACCGCAGATATAAGCTGTTCCTCTCGTAGCTCCATAGAGTGCAACGTTACCGATGATGACATTCCTGGAAGCGTCAAAGCCTGAATTCTCAGCGGGAGTGATGATTACCTTACCGCCTGACAGGCCCTTACCGAAACCGTCGTTTGCATCACCTGTGAGCTTCAAGGTAAGTCCTTTCGGAATGAATGCGCCGAAACTCTGTCCGCCGCCGCCCGTAAGCTCTACGATGACACTGTCATCTGCGAGGTCTGTGCCGAACTTTTCTGTTATTTCCGAGCCTAAGATGGTTCCTACTGCCCTGTCGGTACTCGATACCTTAACGTCGTTGATCCTGATCGTACCCTTCTTAAGGCCTTTCGCGAGTTCTGGTAGGAATACTCTCTCGTCGATCGTCTTCTCGAGTTCAAAGTCAAATACATGCTCAGGCTCGAAATGTCTTACCTCTGAATCCGCATAGGACGGATCAATGATCTGAGCGAGAGAGACCATCTCGGCTCTCTTGGTTATCTGCTTATCCTTTACCTTGAGGAGGTCAGTTCTTCCGACCATCTCATCAACTGTTCTGAATCCGAGGTCTGCCATGATCTCTCTTAACTCTTCTGCGATGAAGAGCATGAAGTTCATGACATGCTCCGGCTTACCCTTGAATCTCTTTCTGAGTTCCTCGTTCTGGCACGCAATACCGAAGGGGCATGTATCCTTGTTGCAGACTCTCATCATCATGCATCCCATGGATACCAGCGGTGCTGTTGCAAAACCGAATTCCTCAGCGCCGAGGAGTGCTGCGATCGCAACATCTCTGCCGCTCATGAGCTTACCGTCTGTCTCGACTGCGACTCTTCCTCTAAGGCCGCTCTCGATCAGCGCATGATGTGTCTCAGCCAGGCCTAATTCCCAGGGAAGACCAGCGTTGTGAATGGAACTTGCCGGAGCAGCGCCCGTACCGCCGTCGTAACCTGAAATGAGGATTACTTGTGCGCCTGCCTTTGCAACGCCGCATGCGATTGTTCCTACGCCTGCTTCAGAAACGAGCTTTACGGAGATCCTTGCTTTTCTGTTTGCATTCTTAAGATCATAGATGAGCTGAGCCAGATCTTCGATCGAATAAATATCGTGATGAGGCGGAGGTGAGATCAAGGCAACACCCGGTGTTGAATATCTTCTCTCTGCGATCCAGGGATAAACCTTCTTGCCCGGGAGGTGTCCTCCTTCACCGGGCTTGGCTCCCTGAGCCATCTTGATCTGGATCTCTTCAGCGCTGTTTAAGTACTCACTTGTAACACCGAATCTTCCGGATGCTACCTGCTTGATCTTGGAGTTCTTCTCTGTGCCGAATCTCTCGGGGGACTCACCGCCCTCACCTGTATTGGACTTACCGCCCAAACGGTTCATAGCGATTGCCATGCACTCATGTGCTTCCTTTGAGATCGAACCGTAGCTCATGGCACCGGTCTTGAATCTCTTGACGATCTCGGATGCAGGCTCTACTTCCTCGAGCGGGATCGAATTGCCTGTCTTCTTGAATGCGAGGAGTCCTCTTAATGTATGAGGCTTCTCGTTATCCACGATTGCAGTATATTCCTTAAAGAGTTCGTAAGAACCTTCTCTTACCGCCTTCTGGAGGGCAACGATAGTCTTCGGATTATATAAGTGGTCTTCTTTGTCGTCACCGCTTCTTAAGTTATGAAATCCTGTGCTGTCCAGAGTTGTCTCTGTCTCAAGCCCCATCGGATCGAAAGCCTTATCGTGTCTGAAGAGGATTCCCTCGGAAATCTCTTCCAAACCGATTCCGCCTACGCGGCTTACGATACCAGTGAAATACTTATCTACTACATCCTTGCAGATACCGACTGCCTCGAAGATCTTTGCTGACTGGTAAGACTGCAGTGTGGAGATACCCATCTTTGCAGATGTCTTAACGATGCCGTGCAGGATCGCGTAATTGTAATCGTCGATTGCCGTGTGGTAATCCTTGTCGAGTATTCCCTTGTCGATCATCTCAGCGATGCACTCATGCGCAAGGTAAGGGTTGATGGCTCGGGCGCCAAAGCCCAGAAGAGTAGCCATCTGATGTACATCACGAGGCTCTCCGCTCTCGATGATGAGAGAGACAGCTGTTCTCTTTCTGGTCTGGACTAAGTGCTGCTCGACTGCGGAAACAGCGAGCAAGGAAGGGATCGCAACATGGTTCTCGTCTATTCCTCTGTCTGAAAGGATGATGATGTTTGCGCCCTTGCTGCATGTTCTGTCGACCGTGATCAGGAGCTGGTCTAACGCTTTTTCTAATGAAGTATTCTTATAATATAGAATAGATATAGTAGCGCTCTTGAATCCAGGCTGATCCAAAGACTTGATCTTGATGAGGTCAACGCCTGTGAGGATCGGGTTATTTACTTCAAGTACGCGGCAGTTTTCGCTCTTATCTTCTAAGAGGTTACCGTCGGAACCGATGTAAACCGTAGTATCTGTAACGATTTCTTCTCTGATGGAATCGATCGGCGGGTTTGTTACCTGTGCGAAGAGCTGCTTGAAAAATGAGAACAGGAGCTGATGCTTCTCGGACAGAACCGCAAGAGGGATGTCAGTACCCATGGAAGCCGTTGCTTCGACCTTGTTCATTGCCATGGGCAGGATCTCGTTCTTAACGTCCTCGAAAGTATATCCGAATACCTTATAGAGCTTGTTTCTCATCTCCTGCGTATGAACCGGGATCTTCTTGTTAGGGATCTTAAGTTCAGCCAGGTGAAGAAGACTCAACGCGAGCCACTCACCATAAGGGTTCTTCTCTGAATAATACTTCTTGCAATCTTCGTCAGAGATGAGCCGGCCCTTCTCAGTATCGATCAAAAGAATACGGCCGGGCTGTAATCTCGACTTCTTTACGATGTGTTTGGGATCGATGTCGAGAACGCCAACCTCAGAAGAGAGGATCAGTCTGTTATCGTCTGTGATGTAATATCTGGAAGGTCTCAGACCGTTACGGTCGAGTGTGGCACCTGCGATTACGCCGTCCGTGAAAAGGATTGCCGCAGGACCGTCCCAGGGTTCCATCATGGTTGCATAGTAATGATAGAAGTCCTTTTTCTCCTGCTCCATATAAGGATCGTTCTTCCAGGGCTCGGGGATCGTCATCATGACAGCCAGAGGGAGCGGGATCCCGTTCATCATGAAGAACTCCAATGTGTTGTCCAGCATTGCGGAATCGGAACCTGTCTTATGGATGATCGGGAAGATCTTATCGACATCATTCTCGATTGAAGGGCTGTAAAGCGTCTCTTCACGGGCGAGCATTCTGTCAAAGTTACCTCTGATCGTGTTGATCTCACCGTTGTGAGCGATCAGGCGGTAAGGATGCGCCCTCTCCCATGAAGGTGTTGTATTTGTGGAGAATCTGGAGTGGACCATTGCGATGGCGGTCTCATAGTGCCTGCTCTGGAGATCTTTATAGAACTTACGGAGCTGGCCTACCAGGAACATTCCCTTATATACGATGGTTCTTGAAGATAATGAAGTTATATATGTATCGTCTGTGCTCTGCTCGAATTCTCTTCTTGCCACATAGAGCATACGGTCAAAAGCCAGACCCTTGCTGCAGTCATCAGGTCTTTCGATAAAGCACTGCATGATGACCGGCATTGCATCTCTTGCAACCTTGCCGAGAATATCAGGATCCGTGGGGACCTCTCGCCAGCCGAGAACATTAAGACCGTTCTTCTCAGAGATTACTTTGAACAAACGGATCGCAAGAGTACGCTTCTTTGTATCCTGGGGAAGGAAGAACATTCCTACGCCGTAGTCGCCTTCCTCTTTGACTTCGATGCCTGCCTCTTTGGCAGCATCCTTAAAGAATCCGTGTGAGATCTGAACGAGGATTCCTACACCGTCACCGACTTCGCCGGTAGCATCCTTACCTGCTCTGTGCTCGAGCTTTTCGACGATGGACAGAGCATCATCAAGTGTACGGTATTCTTTTTTACCATCGATATTGACTACCAGACCGATACCGCATGCATCGTGTTCTTCTTGCATTGCCCGGTAGCACTCGTCAACGTATTTCTTCTCATAAGGTCTCATATTCTCCTCCAACCCTCCCGGCTTAATTTCCACCACTGTATATGCCGGGTTCAAAATCATACTAAAAATGTATTGATATTCTTTTTCAATGCGT
>JAFWMQ010000002.1 GCA_017510605.1 Clostridiales bacterium | reverse complement strand
ACAGCTCTTGAAGAATTCATAGAGGTAAAGCAGCGCTGGCACAAAGAAGGCGGACGTCTTGCCTATCACGGTTATCAGTCTTTCCTTGAAGGTCCCGGAGAGATCACAGCTGAAGAAGCTCACGAGATCGGAGTTGAACTTGCTAAAGAGTTGTGGGGCGACAGATTCCAAGTGGTAGTTGCTACTCACCTTAATACCGGTCATTACCACAATCACTTTGTGCTGAATTCCGTATCATTTGCCGACGGATATAAGTATGTGCGGTTCAATTCTGATTACCGCCACATGCAGGAAGTCAGTGACAACTTATGCCGTCAACGCGGTCTGAACGTTATCATGAACCCGTCCACAACAAAGGGCAAAACGTATGATGAATGGAAAGCCGAACGCGAAGGAAAGTATACGGTACGAGGCACGATCCGTGAAGATATCGATTATGCGATCCGACTCTCCAGTTCATGGAACGATTTTGCCGAAATGATGCATGAACTCGGATACGAGTTTAAGTTCTTCGGGAAGAATCATGAGCCGTTAAAATATCCGGGATTAAAACCGCCTGATGCAAAGGGTTATTTCAGATTCAGGAATCTCGGCCCTGATTATGATACTGATGCCATTTACAGAAGGATTATCAAGAACACATTAACTCCGGGCATTCAGCTTCATCCTCAAAACAAGATCGATATCAAGGAGTGGGATCCGCCAGCGCAGAAATTAGCACCCAAACCTCATTTGTTCAGATGGTACTGTTTCAAACTATATACGTTTGTCAGCAGTCCGCGAAAACGGAAAGAACACATCTCTATGTATATCCGCGAAGATATCCGTAAGTTAGATCACTATATCGAGATGTTGGATTTCATCTGCAAACACGAGGTGTACGACAAGCGGCCAATATCCGAAGTAAAAGCCGGGTATAACAAGCAGCTCGAAGCTTTGCAGGAAAAGAAGAACGAACGATATTCATGGCTGAGATATCACGAGAAAAACGGGCATCAATCATTCGTCACCAGCCTCAAACGTGAAATAAAAGAGATCTCGCAAGAGATGGCAGATATCCGGCACGAACTCAAAATATGTGATGACTGCTACATATCGACCGATGAGGTGTTGGAACATGCCGAAAGACTTCAACAACAGCTTCAGTCACAACAAAAACAAAGAAGCCGTGGCGGTCGAGCAAGATAAAACAAGGAGTTAATGAAAATATGAATAAGGAATTTAAACCTCTCAAAGTCGACAATGTCAGCAACCTGGCTAACAAGGAATTTGAGACCATTGATCCTCTGATCGATCACTTCCTTCCAGGTAAAGGTTTGTATCTTCTTTGTGGCAGTGCGAAAGTCGGTAAGTCATGGATGGCACTTCAAATCGCCTTGTGTATCAGCACAGGAATGAACCTCTGGAATTATGACACCAAGAAAAAAGAAGTGTTATATCTCTGCCTCGAAGATGGTGAAAAACGATTACAGGACCGTTTGTTCAGTATTGCTCAAGAATGGCCTCAGGAGTTTATGTACACGACTGAAGCCTATCCCATTGGTAATGGTCTGGAAGAACAGCTTGAAGATGCGCTTAAAAATCATCCGGATATTGGTCTGTTCATCATAGACACACTTGCTGCTATCCGTTGCGAACAGAACAAAGCAGATATCAACACCAAGAATCCTTATCAGGGGGATTACAACACTATCGCACCTCTTCATAAGTTCTGCGAAGAGCATAACGTAGCGATACTGCTCGTTCATCACACGCGCAAGATGAGATCTGTTGACCCGTTCGATGACATCTTAGGCACTAACGGTTTGTTCGGTGCATCAGACGGAGCGTTCATTTTCCGCAAGGAATCAGCTGATACAGATGTGAAACTTCACCTTCGCAGCCGTGATATGGAAGAACGAATCCTTACAATCAGATTTAATAGTACGTTAAGTCATTGGGAACTTGTTAAAGAGAATACGCCTGTCGAAGATGCTTTCCAGACTGATGAGGATCTTAAGAAGGCTCTTGATTACTTAAAGGAACATGGTTCTTTTGACGGTACTGCCACAGAGTTCTGCGATCTGATAAAAGCAAGTAAAAAGCCTCAGTCGATCAGCGGGAAGATTTGGAACAGACGGAATGATCTTGCAAAGCTCGGATTCAGTTTTATGAGAGATCACAGACGCGATGCAACACACTTCACATTTACCAAGATCGAACCGGAATCAGAGAAAAAATCAGAACCAGGGTGTTATCCGTTCGATATTGTATTTCAGGATAGTGCAGGTGTTTATCACTTGTACGGTGGCAATAAAGCCATCACATCGTCACAGTCGTCACAAACAGCATAAATAACAGGAGGAATAAATAATATGAACAAGAACGACATCAACATCATTATCGACCAGCAGCTTCCCCCCGCTGACAAAAAAGAAAAAGGAGCAGCCTATTATGCGGAAATGATAAAGGCAGGCATGGCAGAACACGCAAACGATCCGAGCCCGGCAAAAGTAACCAACCTAAACAAACTGAAAGAGAAGAAGCTGTTAACGGTTAACGAGGCAGCCGAACTCTTTGGAATCGGAAGGAACAAAATCCGTGAGCTTACTAATGACAAAGACTGCCCTTATGTCATCTGGATCGGCAGTCACAGAAGGATCAAAAGGGAAGCTTTTGAGAAATTTATTTCAGAACTTTTTGCCGTATAATTTCATCCAAAAAATAAAAACGTTAACCAAACGTTAACCAAATCGGCATTTTGAGGGTGTTTTTAGGACAGCATCTAGGCAAAGTAAAACCCCCGCAAACGCAATGTTTACGGGGGTTTCAGACTTGGAGCCATTTGTGGGACTCGAACCCACGACCTGCTGATTACAAATCAGCTGCTCTACCAACTGAGCTAAGATGGCATCCGATTGCTTTAAGCACGGAAGATTATAACCAATCGTTTGTGCAAAGTCAAACAGGAATTCGAGAAAATTTAATCGTTTTGCCATTTTTCTCATTTTGAGCGTGAATATTAAAGGAGTATAATTGTTTTATCAGATCCATTCGGGGGTTTTTATGGCAATCATCACTATCTCTAGACAGAACGGAAGTCTGGGCGATGAGATTGCCGATGCACTCGCATCAAGACTCGGAACTGTCGTCATTTCCCGTAAATATGCTTTGGATAATTTCTTTGGGGAGATTAATCCCGGTACTCTCGACAGATTAAATGAGAGCGCCAAGTTTTTCGAGACCACGCTTCCAGGAAGCAACAGAACATATGCGGATATCCTGGTGGAGAAGATCAGGACTATAGTTTCAAGTTCCAAGGATAAGGACATCGTCATTTTGGGAATGGGTGGAAGTGTGCTGCTTTCAGGTTTCCCCGGCGCCATTCATATCAGGGTTACGGCAAGTGAGACTACCAGGATAAACACCATTGCCCGCAAGTACCGCATCACCAATGACGAAGCCACCGAAGTTCTTAACATTGCCGACCGTAAACACAAGAAATTTGTCCGTACGGTTTACGGCAAGGACATTACTTCTCCCGAACAGTTTGACCTTATTCTCAATACTGACAGATTAAGCGTAGATGAATGTGTGGATGCCATTTGTGAGCTCGCCAGAAAACACGACATCAAAGTTAAGCTGACTGAGTCTAACATCGATAACGGCACCTTCGATCATCAGACAAGAGCGGTAAAATTCAAGAATGAGACAGAAGAGGAATTTGCCAGGATCTTAAGCATTTATAATATCGAGTGGCTTTACGAGCCCAAGACATTTCCTGTCGAATGGGATGCCGAAGGCAATGTAACCATGGCCATCTCCCCCGACTTCTATCTTCCCAAGTTCAATCTGTATCTTGAACTGACCACTATGGATCAAAAATACGTAACCAAGAAGAATAAAAAGATGCGCCTTGTAAGGGAGCTTTATCCCGGCACCAATATCCGCATCGTCTATAAAAAAGATTTCAACGAACTTGTTGACCGGCTCAAGATGTTCGGTGGTCTTAACGACAATATCCGGGAGGATTCTTAAGTGTCAAACCTTGAAGATGCTCTGAAGACCGAGCGCGTCATCTACAGCGAAGAAACCATCAAAACAAGAGTCTTGGAACTCGGCAGACAGATAACCGAAGATTACAAGGGTAAAGAACTCGTCGTTATAGGCGTTATCAAAGGTTCGCTCTTTTTCCTTTCAGATCTCACAAGAGCCATCGATCTTCCGATCAAGGTCGATATGGTCGGCTTTTCCAACATTCCCGACACGACATCGAAAACGGGTATTGTCCGCATCACCAAAGATGTCGATATAGACATCACGAACAAAAATGTTCTTGTAGTTGAAGACGTTATAAGGACCGGACTCACCACCGCATATATAATCCAGAATCTTGAGATGAAAAAGCCTGCGGACATTACGCTTTGCACGATGCTCCTTAATCCCGACAGACTGCTTATGACCATACCGGTAAAATATTACGGTTTTGAGATTAACGATCTCTGGCTTGCAGGATATGGCCTGGATCATGATGAGATCGGAAGAAATCTTCCTTATATCGCCCAGATACCTAAACGCAAATAACAGCTTGTATTATACAGTCAAAAGAAAGATCCCGATGACCTGAATCACCGGGATCTTATTTTTGCTCCAACGAACCAAATTAGATTCACTATTGAAGATCACGCATTCACGCTCATCTTCCTTCGTACTTCCTCCTAACAAAAGGCCCTTTCCAACACTACCCGAGCTTTTATGTGATATCGTCACAACTAATCGATCTGCTGCAACTCTCAATCACACCGTGCAACTCATGACTCCATTCACCGAACGTTACGCTATTCGATTCAGGTCCGCTACATACCCGCCAATAAAGGTCAAAGTATTAACTGGTCGACAGCCTGATCGGCTACTCGGTTTGCACGAACCGGTGTAACATCCGCTGCGGCTCCGGTTCTCTCCTGTCGATGGTGACATCTCACCTACTCGCGGTTCCGAATACCGAATCAACTAATTGTTACAACCTGTGGCTTGCATGTCTATGACACCTTCAACCACTCGCTCGTCACTCCCTTTGCTTCAAAATCTCGGACTCCGTATCAACCTTTGATATTTGTCTCCGGCTTCGTCTCATCGGCTTCGCCACAAGTTCATTCCAACCTTGGTTCTTCCCTGCGCCTGCTCGATCTCTTGCTTCGGGCGGCCTTCCTCGGATTGGAAGTTATCACTTCCGTATTCCTTGGAGCTATCTTAATAGTAATCGCAGGGATTCTTTTTATCAATATCGCAGAGGCGCCAAATGAAAATCATTTGGTTGTGCAATATGCACAATACTTTGTATATCAAAGTGTTGATGTTTTATGACAATAGCTTAAACGTGGTGTTTTATATGTAAATAGGATTACGTTCTCAGAACAATTGCGCAACTGAGGTTATTCCGGCTTTTGCCAGCAAACTGATGACAAGCATGATGATCCCGGCCATAAGGACACCTGCCATAACTGCTTTTGCGCTCTTTTTCATTCCAAAGTCGAGCATGGAAGCTGCAAGCGTTCCAGTCCAGGCACCGGTGCCCGGAAGAGGAATGCCGACAAAGAGCATCAGTGCAATAAACGCGCCGCTCTTCTTGGAATTCGCGGTAAGCTTTTTCCCGGCTTTCTCACCCTTTTGGAGCACCCACTTGAAAAGTCCGCTTCCGTGCTTGAGTTTGCTTCCCCAAATAAGAATCTTTCTGCCGAACAGATAAATAAAAGGAACAGGAATCATATTGCCGACGATACAGACTGCAAGCGTCAGATATTCATTCAGCCCGAAAGTCGTAACTCCGATCGGGACTGCTCCCCTGAGCTCGATTATCGGTACCATCGATATAAAAAATACCAGAATGTATTTAACGATTGTCGGCATAAATTCCCTCCACACAGGAGAAAATTATATCACATTGTCTTTGGTTAGAAATGCTCTGATCTCATCTCTCATGTGATACATTTCCTGAACGCTGTTTTCGAGGAAATAATAATGCATAACATATCCTATGGTAAGACCGAAGAATATTAGCACAAGCAGTATGCCGGCATAAATAAATGCGGAAGGAAGCATGAAAAGACAGAATATCTCAAAGAGCAGAAAAGCTGCAAAAGCAAGCGTTACCATCAAGTGGATGAGCCTCTCATGCTGAAAGTAAGCTATCTTCGTCTCAAACTCTGAAAGGACTTCATTCGTCTTTTCTACCGGAGCGTTCTTCATCTCTTCGTCTATGTATTTCCGCACGGCATCCATAGTCTGCTTTACATATTTCTTCATAAGCAAAACCTCCGGTTAATATAGTTAATGACCTGTCTCTTGTTCATGGTCCACGAAGGAGCGATCAGTATCTTCTTGGGACCGTCACCGGTAAATCTGTGAATCACCGCATCTTCCGGCAATAGCTTTATCGCGTCTTCTACAATATCAAAATACTCTTCCATCTCAAGTATCTCAACTTCATTATTCATGAAGAGTTTTTCCAGAGCTGTATTCTCCAAAACGTACAGGCAGGTAAATTTATATCCGTCACTTCCGGAATCCGCACAGAGCTTAACAGTTTCCATCATCATCTCTTTTGTCTCTCCGGGCAGACCGAAAATTATATGAGTGATAACATTTGCCCCTATAGATTTCAGGTCAGATACGGCTTTAACATATTCTTTGGTCTCATAACAGCGGTTAATAAGAGCAGCGGTATCATCATTCGAAGTCTGAAGTCCTAACTCTACAAATAAAGGCATGCGTTCAGCCTGCCTGCAAAGCACCTCAAGGATCTCGTTCCCCAAACAATCAGGTCTCGTTGCGATCGAAACCGCTTCTATTCCTTCGCATCCTGAGGCTTCTTCCAAAGACTTCTCAAGATAGGAAGGATCGCAATATGTATTCGTAAAATTCTGAAAATATGCAATATACCCGGCATCTTTCCCGGCCTTGTCCCTGATCTGGTCAATAGTTCCTGCTATCTGATCGGAGATCGTATCTCCGCACTTTGCTGCAAATTCTCCCGAACCACCGTCTGAACAAAAGACACAGCCGCCAACGCCTTTGCTTCCGTCCCTGTTGGGACAGGTAACATTAAGCGATATCGAAGCCTTGTACATTTTGTGTCCGAACCGCTCGCGAAAATATTGATTTGCCGTAATCATAAGAAATCGACCTCCGGATAGAACGGATCTGCTGTTATCTTCATAAGTATAGTATATGACGAGCATACTGTTTTTCTGCTCACCATATAAGGTTTGATATTATTTTTAAAAAAATATATAAGTAATCACTTTTAACTATATAAAAATGCTTTGACGTGTTGTATACTATATAAGGTAAAAAAATCAAAAAAATGCTATTTAATAAAACAGAATCTTAAAAGAATTTGATTATAGCATTGGGGAAATCTTTTAGCGACAGGAGGTAAATTAATGGCTAAGCAAAAAGTGTTATTAGTAGACGATGATAGTGATATCTTGGTTCTCAATCGCGATTTTCTCGAAAGTGAAGGTTATGACGTAATTACAGCTACTACTTGCGCCGATGCAATGGAAAAGATCAAACTTCATAATTTTTCATGCATCGTTTTAGATGTAATGCTCCCTGACGGAAGCGCTTTTGATCTTGCTCCGAAGATCAAGGAATTTACTGACTGCCCGATCATCTTCCTTACCGCTAAGGACCAGCAGGAAGATGTCATCAACGGATTCAAGGTCGGTGCTGACGATTACATCACCAAGCCTTATTCCCTTCCGGAGTTAAGTCTCAGAATCAATGTGCATATTAAGCGTAATATGAAGAGCGAAGGCTTCCTTGTTGAGTATCCGCCACTCAGGATCAACATCAAGACACGTGAAGTCACTCTCAAAGAGAAGCCCTTACATCTTACAAACCGTGAGTTTGATATCCTCTGTCTCCTGGCCGAGACACCAAATGTCATCGTGCCGTTTACAAGAATCTATTCTCATGTATGGGGCGATGATTCTCCGTGCGACAACCACCTCGTAATGGTTAACATCTCATATCTTCGTAAGAAAATGGAGAAGATCGCACCTGAGATCACATTCGTTAAGACCGAGTGGGGAATCGGCTACTCATTTGCTTACCCGCCGGTAAAAAACAGTATGAACTCACAGTTCTAAACTATAACAATCGGAATTAAAATATGCGGGACTAACGTATAGTCCCGCTTAATATTTTCGGGCAATAAAAAGGAAGACCCGGTTATTCAATGGCACAGTACAAACACAGCAGATTAGCAAAAATGAAGCTTTGGGATTCTGACATTAACGACAGAACGTTCGGAGGCACAATGCTTGCTTTTATTTTTGCGTTGATACTGATGCTCGTAATCGCAGGTATAGTCAGTATCGGAATTACTTTCACAACTGACTCGACACCATCACTTAACAAGGAAACCGGAACATTCCCGTTAAGCGATACTCTGGTGCTCGACGGACCTTACAGTAACCACATCACTGAAGGCTGGACTTTTGTTCCTAATGTTACCCCCGAAACAGTAAGAACGACACTCGACCACGCCGTGAATTCCGCAGGCGATAACAATGGTAATTACTGGCCTTCTTCCGCATTGACCGCTCACAGGGCTTATGCCGAAGACGTTAAAATCAGTGACACATGGCGCGGCTGGTTCGATTACAATTATTCGGCCAACTGGTACAATTCCGGCAGCAAGCCTAAGCAGTACCAGCGCTTTATCGTTGATGATTTAAACTGTATCAGCGCTGCCTATATCGGTCATTTCGAGTGCAGCAAAGACATTAAATCCCTCTCCCTGACTTTCCACAAGTTCAATGGTACTGCATGGATATTCTGCAACGGAAAATATATTGACCGCATCGGAGCCAGAACGCCGGTATTTAATCTTAATGCCTTTGCTGATTACTGTACCCTTATTCCTGAGGACGGAAAACTGGATCTTGTAATAGTCATCACCTGCACCCCGCAAGTCTCGAACCCGGGACTTCTTTCTGAACCGATCATCGAGACCGCGAATGCAAATGATGTACGCACCGTTATTACCGCAGGACACTTTGCTATAGTCATATTGATCTCCTTTGTTGCACTGTCCGTTGGTTCAAACATTATTCTGAACTCCACCAAAAACAAATGGCTCTTTTTATCATTCCTGATAAGTCTTGTTGCCATTCTGTTTTATTACCTCACCGACTGCCGCTTTGTATCAGTCAACAGCCAGGTAAGAGCAGACTTGAGATTTATCCTGCTGATAGCAGCTTCTGCGTTTGCTTTTCTTGAGAATTCCCAATTCTTCAAAGGATCAAAGGCACATCAGAAATTCATTTTCTTAAAATACGTTCACTACATCGCCTTCGCAATAGGACTTTCATTAATTGCAGTCTATTTCTTCAGCGAAATTGTTTTCGATACATTATTACCGGAATTCATTGCGTTAATGTTTGCCCTGGCCACAGTCACATTCTCAATATTCATTAATCTGTTTTTCTACAACAGAGAAAACCAGAGAATCCTTCTCTGGTCACTGCTGTTCAGCCTGATGTTCCTGGCGCTCTATCTGGCGATCCTCATGGACAGCATGATCGTCTACACGATCCCTACCTACAGTAATATCCTGGTTATTTTCTCGCTTATCGCCGAAATCGCTCTTGTGTCCACTTATATAAACCAGCAGCGCGAGATCAAGAGAAACGCTGCTGTTCTGAAAAGACAGGTAAGAGAAAAAACCGTATTTATCTCAGAGATCAACAGAGATCTCGTGCTTACGAATAAAAGACTGCTTGAGGGTGAAGCAGCACGTAAAAACGTCCTCAGCAATGTTTCACACGATTTAAGGACTCCTATAACCGCCATCAGAGGATATGCGGAGTTGATGCTCTCGGCACAGGACAACTTAAGTCTTGAACAGCGTAATTCTTATTTGAGCAACATCGTCCGCCGTTCCGAACAGATGGAAAGGATAGTTTCAGACATTATGGAACTCACCAGAATGGAATCAAGCGATTCGGATTTCCACTTTACTTCCGTATCAATTGCGGAAATGCTCGATGAATTGGTAGTAATGTATTCCATGGATCTCGAGAACAGCGAAAAGCACTTGAATCTTGATATCCCGTCACGTGATGCGCTTATAGTAAAAGCAGACCCCGCTAAGTTATCGCGCATATTCGAGAATCTTATTTCCAACGCAATCAACTATACAGGTCCCCAGGCTGAGATCTCCATAAGAGCCTGGAGAACAGGAGATCCTTCTCACGTTGCCACACAGAAGATCCACATAACGGTCGAGGATAACGGTATCGGTATTCCAGAGCAGGACCTCCCACGAATATTCGACAGATTCTACAGAGCCCAGAATTCAGGAGTAAACATTAAGGGAACAGGTTTGGGCCTTGCTATAGTTAAGCTCATCTGCGACAAGCATGATGCTGAGATAAGCGTTAAGAGCACACTTGGTAAAGGAACAACTTTCGAAGTAGTAATGTCCGCTTCTTATTAATGAATATAAAAACGGCTGTGAAACAACTCAATGATCGAGTGCATCACAGCCATTATAATTTGTCAGATCTCAGTTGACCGGGAACTCAGCCCTTTGACTGAAAATAGTTGTTGATCTCCTCTACAAGGGAATCGCAGTCCATTCCATGTACCATGCAAGCTTCTTCAATAGTCTCGCCGGAAGCAAGTGCACAGCCGAGGCAGTGAAGTCCGGAAGCCATAAGTATAGGCGCGATGCCTTCGTCCTGCATAACAACATCCCCGATAATTGTATCTTTTGTAACTATCATCTCGTTACCTCCGATTTATTATTTGCATACAAATCATACACTAATTTCTGCTCTAAAACTATTGACTTCTTTTTTCGTTAATTCAATAATGAAAATACGATAAAAATACGCCTTTTTTAGGGCTAAAACAGGAGGAACCCATATGAACAAGTCACAGCTTATTGACAAGATCGCAGCTGATGCCGGTCTGAGCAAGAAGGATGCTGAAGCAGCTCTCAAGGCAACACTCGGTGCAATTGAAGGCGCTCTCGTAAAGAATGACAAGGTTGTACTTGTCGGATTCGGTACTTTTAAGACAAAGAAGCTCGCAGCAAGAAGCGGACGCAATCCTGCTACAGGCGCAGCTCTCAAGATTCCTGCTTCCACAGTTCCTACATTCAAGGCAGGAAAGTCATTCAAGGACAAGGTTAACGCTAAGAAGGGCAAGAAGAAGTAATTTAAATAGATCTTTTTCTAAGAGGCTCCGTGAAGAACGGAGCCTTTTTTATTCCAACGGATCTATATATCCTAATCTTCTCTCGATCCTCGAATATATACACCTCATTGCCGCGCGGCTTCTCATATTCTTTAAACTGCTTTTTGTAATTGCATATCTGACATCACGTTCGGCTTGTTCATAGTTTAATCCCAGGTCTTTTCCCGTCTCGCAATATAATCCTTTCATAGTAGCCGGAAGCGGAGTGCACCTCTTAAATGAAAGGAAGATCGAATTATATATCAGAACCGTACCGATAAGCGAAAGATCAAACCCGTATTCTCTTAAGACGGTCTTAATGCATATCTCCAGAAATGCTTCTTCTTTCTCATTAATGGCAGAACTGTTCGGATTAATTGCAGTAACTCTTCCGGCAACTGCCTGTCTGTTATTCCTTCCGTCGACAATATAATGCAAAGCCCCGAATTCATCCTCAACGGCTATCACACCTTTTTGTTTGAGCAATGAGTTGATGTTTTCCAGAAGACTTAAGTCGCTGCATACTACAGCCATCTCCACCACACCTTTGTTCTCCATAGATCGTTTACCTCCTTCCTTTTCCAGAAGTTTACGACCAAAAAAAGCCCTTGTGTCATCAAGTTGCAGCAAAATGAAAAACAGGGCCTTAAAATGAGACTATTTTGCAAAAATTGAGACTGGTGTCAATTTTTTACGTCGGTTCTTCCGGATAAACTACGCCATCACCCTGCGTATCAGAAGGGTCATCAGGTAGATTAGTGATCTCAACCGTAAATAACGAATAAGGTGTATGCTCGATCCTTACCTTATCTCCTTCTTTCAGGTCATTATAAAGAGGATTTATATAGTAGTACTGACCATCGATAACAAAGTAATTCTTCATCGGTCCGATGCTCTCGACAGAACCGGACTTATTATAGTAATTGCTGTTTATCATACTGTTGATATCCATAAGTCTCGGAGCCGTATACTTTGCGATATCAACGATTGCGACCAGTGCAAATGCAATAGGAAAAAAGAACGACAGGATATGCTTGGTCTTTTTCTTTCTGTTACGTCCGGCAAAAATGCATGTCAAAACGACAAATACAGTAGTAACTATCAGGTGTAAAGCCAGATTAGCAATAAAATACCGCATGATTAATCATTTACTCCCCGTATTCTTCTTCAGGAATCACAGCGATAAAATCCGCACTGATATCCTGTGTCTCCACCGGTATGTCTGAACAGATCTGGAACTCATAACAAATACCCAAAAGATAAGGTCTTTCAGTGCCCAGAGCTCCAATATACCGGTCATAATATCCGCCGCCCATGCCCAATCTGGTACCTTCTTCATTATATGCAACCGCAGGCAGTACGACAATATCGATGCTTTTGGGATCAACTTCCTTCTTACCTGAAGAAGGCTCCTTTATTCCTATTGATGATTCTTCAAATTCATCCTCATCAAGACTTCCACAATCGTAGAAAGTCATGATACCGTTTTCGATCTTCGGGAAACAGCAAGTGATTCCTTTCTTCATAAAGAACTCTGAAAGACCATCCACGGGGACCTCCCCCTTGAATGCCCTGTAAAGTGCTATTCTTTTTGCATCAGAGAGTTTGGTCTGAAGTTCTTCATCTTCTATCGAAGAGATAAAACCGGGGAGCGAATCGTTTATGCCGGCCAATTTATAAGAAGGTATTTCCAGCCTTCTCCTTCGCATCTCTTTTCTTATCTTTGCCTTCTCATCACTGATGCTCATGGTATTATCCGTTACTGATCAGTTCCTTAAGTTCATCAAGACTGATGATGGGAACACCGAGTTCTCTTGCTTTCCGTTCCTTAGATCCGGCATCGGCGCCCATAAGAAGATAAGATGTTTTCCTGGAAACGGATGAGACAGGTTTTCCGCCGTTGCTCTCAATAAGCGCTTCCGCTTCACTTCTGGACATTCCTTCAAGCGTACCGGTAATGCAGAAAGTAAGACCTGCCAGAGCAGAACCCTGGACCGCGCTCTCTTCTTTTGCAAAATTCAGACCTAATTCCTTAAGACGAGCCAAAAGGATCTTGTTGCCTTCGTCATGGAAAAAATTATAGATGCCTTCAGCAGATATCTCTCCGATATCCTGGACAAGAAGCAGGTTCTCTTTCTCAGCACCTTCTATATCATCTATCGATCCGAAAGTCCTTATCAGCTCCTTGGCTGTCGCTTTGCCGACACCCGGAATTCCGAGGCCCGCCAGGACTTTGTCAGCAGGAGTATCCTGTTTTGCGCTCTCTATGGCAGCAAGAAGTTTATCCGTATTGGTATCACGTCCGAGAATCCCTTTTTCAATAAGGTCTTCCCTTTTATTCCTAAGCTCGAAAATATCGGCTATGTCCTTAACATATCCTTCCCCGGTTAGCTTCCTGATATATTCAGTGCCGAACCCTTTGATGTCCATGCAGTCTCTCGAAACAAAATTAACCACGCGGTTAACAAGGGTTCCGGGGCATGTCAGATTAACACACTTGAAATCGACTCCGCCTTCGTCTCTGACGAGTTTATGACCGCAGACAGGGCAGTTATCAGGCATCCTGTAGGGCTTCCATCCTTCAGGTCTCTTCTCTTTGACAACATCCTTGATCTTCGGAATGATCTCTCCGGATTTATAGACCAGGATCATATCGCCTATTCCGAGTCCTAACTGATCGATAAAATCCTGATTGTGCAGGGTCGCGCGGGACACCATCGTACCGCAGAGACTGACAGGTTCAAATACCGCAACAGGCGTAACTCTTCCGGTCCTTCCCGTGTTGACCTCAACATCGAGAAGTCTTGTCTCCTTTACTTCAGGAGGATATTTATATGCAATTGCCCATCTCGGGAACTTGATCGTATTTCCAAGCTTATTTCTTTCCGATAAATTGTTGAGCTTTACAACAGCTCCGTCAATATCGTATTCGAGATCTCCCCTCATATCGCCTATCTTGTTAATAGCATCCCAGACTTCATCGGCTGTCTTACACTTATAACAGTTCTCGATTACTTTTACACCGTTACGCTTCAGATATTCATAACCTTCAAGATGCGTGTTAAAGGTAACGCCTTTTGTTTCCTGAACATTGAAAATAAACAGGGAAAGCCCTCTTTCTTTTGTTATCCTCGTATCTGTCTGTCTTAAAGTTCCTGCAGCACAATTTCTGGGATTGGCAAAAGTCTTCTTACCCTCTTCTTCAGCTTTTGAGTTAACACTTTCAAAAGCCTTTCTTGTCATATATACCTCGCCCCTGATCTCAATATAGGGAACGGGTTCCTTCAGCTGTTTTACAACATCGGGGATCTGGCGTGCATTCATCGTGACGTCTTCGCCTTCGGTTATTCCGTCGCCTCTGGTAACAGCGAGTTTTAACTCACCTTCTTCATACCGCAGGGCCATGGACAGACCGTCTATCTTTGTCTCGACAAGGAACTCGGCCTCATCACCGAATTCTTTCCTCATCGATTCTACAAATTCATATACTTCCTCTTTTGAGAAAACATCCTGGAGAGACAGCATCGGAACATTGTGCTTTACAAGGATGCCTTTTTCAGCCTTCCAGCCGACTCTGACGGACGGTGAATCAGGAACGACCCAGTCAGGGTGTTCCTTTTCGAGCTGCTTAAGTCTGTTATTCAGATTATCGTATTCATAGTCAGATATCTCAGGCTCATCTTTTGAATAGTACAGTTCCGCAAAATGATTGAGTTTCTTAACAAGCTCCAAATATTCTTCATGCTCTGTATCGCCAGCCTGTAAACTGGAAAAAATATCCAACTGTTCCATATCATTTCCTTCTGCTTGAAGTAGCAAGATAGATTATCGGGAAAACTGCAAAAGCCGTAAAAAACATTCCCCAGACCAATTCCGGGATCCCCGCAAGATCTTTAAAACTGCCAGTGATGTTCAGATCATTATAATTAGTAATATATAAGATCTTATCCACAAAACCGTTCAGTTTTGAGAGCGGAACGAAAAGAAGCGAATTCAGCAAAGCAATAGCCAGAGAATAAATATATATATCCGTATACCATTCCAGGCCTTTCTCAAACTTAATAAGGTAAAAAACGATCCCGGTTATCGCAGGAACAGCAAGACAGACGACATCGAAATAGTTTATTGAATGACTGACAATGCTCCTGACCACGAGTACCAGTATGGAAATGGTAGAGATCGCACACGGCATATAGATATCGAATCTGGTCCGGGAAAGCTTTTGCATCAGGACGATAACACCGATAACAGCCAAATATAATACCAAAGAAATAATGATATCTCCCGCGCCTGTTTTCCCGATCAACGATGTAACTGTCTCGGCAATATATCGCGAAAAAATATGGAAGGGCTCTGCAATCAGAGTCCCCCAAAAAAAAAGCATTACTATTAATATAATACCTGCCCGTTCTTCGCTTCTCATACCGAAACATGACGCATAACAACGCGCCTTCTAAAATTCAAAAACAACCAGTTAAAGAACCGGCCTGATTATTCGTCGAGAGAAGTGAAGTCACCATCCTCAAGGAAAGCCTTGAGAGTGTTGTATTCTTCGAAATCAAGAGAAATACCCTTACCTACCTTCTCATGGTTCGGGCCCCAATCACGGATATCGAGCTTCGGCTTACCGTTATTCCACTTAACGATATTAAGTTCACGCTGCCAACCTGACTTATTCTCCTTAAGAATACCGATCTGCTGGACGATCTCGTATGTGATTTCTGTCTTAGGCATCCTAAATTCCTCCTCAAAAAATCAATTTCATTGTATGAATTATATCACACGATTGGCAACTGCATATTATATAATTAAGAAAAAAGGAGAACTGGCCGTATAATGGACAAGATTTACCCCGTTATTACAGTATTGGCAGTTCTAATTCTGGTATATATCTTATGGTGCCTGATAGAGCCTTTCTTCTTGGTTCTTGACAGGGCAGAGATAAAAAGATCGTCCTCGGACAAAGTCCCTGAAGTAAAGATCAAAAAGATTCCTCTAAACACCGGCAGTACTGCAGGCAAGCCTGACCTCAGATTCTTTTTCTTCTCTGATATTCATGCCGAATGGTGTCCCGTAACCTCAAAACGGCTTTGCAAAGCGATAAGAAATGCACATAACCAATCTCCTCTTGATGCTGTGATCTTCGGCGGAGATACGGTTACCAATGCACATAACGAAAACTTCGGATACAGGTATCTTTCCGCTGTCAGCGCATGCTGCAAAGAACTCGGCATCCCATTTTACGGAGTATCCGGAAACCACGACAGCAAATTAATTAATTGCTCTGAACGTTCAGGCTTCACAAGTCTGGATAACCGCTCGGTAACCATGGCATCACATGTAAGCGGAACAGATATCGTAATAACCGGATTGCCAGATTCCGGAAGGAAAAACCGTGTTTGGCAGACAAAGATGCAATGTGAGAACAATGCCCCTGTAATATTAGTCGTACATGATCCTGACGCCATTATTCATCTTGACCCAGACAGCAGGCCCGATTATATGCTCTCAGGCCATCTTCACGGGGGGCAGATGAAGTTCCCCTTCAGGATAGAATTCACCCTGCTTAAAAAGTCCGATAAGCTCCCGCAGATGGGTGTCGTACAGGGCATCTACGATATCAGCGGTACGACAGTCTTTATATCCCGCGGCATAGGCTGCGGCGTATTCCCATTCAGATTCCTATCGGTTCCGGAAGCCACAGTAGCGGAAATATATCTCTGAAACTTTTCGAAAACTTGCAAGATCAAATAAAAGAGGCTGCCCCGAAGGACAGCCTCTGAATTTCTGTACTAAAGTCAGCTATTAGCCGAGCTCTGCGAAGTACTTGATTGTTCTTACCATCTGTGATGTGTAAGAATTCTCGTTGTCATACCAGGAAACAACCTGTACGAGGGAGTTGCCGTCATCCATCTTGGAAACCATTGTCTGGTTAGCATCGAAGAGTGAACCGAACTTCATGCCTACGATGTCAGAAGAAACGAGCTTCTCTTCTGTGTAGCCGAAAGACTCGTTTGTAGCAGCCTTCATAGCAGCGTTGATGCCCTCAACTGTAGCTTCACCCTTAACAACAGCGTGAAGGATTGTTGTAGAACCTGTGAAAGTAGGAACTCTCTGAGCAGCACCGATGAGCTTGCCGTTGAGCTCAGGGATAACAAGACCGATAGCCTTAGCAGCGCCTGTAGAGTTAGGAACGATGTTAGCAGCACCAGCTCTTGCTCTCTGGAGGTCACCCTTTCTCTGAGGACCGTCGAGGATCATCTGGTCGCCTGTGTAAGCGTGAACTGTTGTCATGATACCGCTCTGGATAGCTGCATAATCATTAAGAGCCTTTGTCATAGGAGCAAGGCAGTTTGTTGTGCAGGAAGCAGCAGAGATGATCTTGTCATCAGCTGTGAGTGTTGTGTGGTTAACGTTGTAAACGATTGTAGGGAGATCGTTTCCTGCAGGAGCAGAGATAACAACCTTCTTAGCGCCGGCATTGATGTGAGCCTGTGCCTTTTCCTTAGATGTGTAGAAACCGGAGCACTCAAGAACTACGTCAACACCGAGGTCGCCCCAAGGACAATTATTTGCATCGGGTTCCTTGTAGATCTTAAGTAACTTGCCGTCAACTGTGATTGTGTTAGCTTCGTCGTCAGATGTTACTGTGTGCTTATTCTCACCGAATACACCAGCATATCCGCCCTGAGCTGTGTCATACTTAAGAAGGTGAGCGAGCATGGAAGGCTTTGTAAGATCGTTGATAGCTACAATCTCATAACCCTCAGCACCGAACATCTGTCTGAAAGCAAGACGACCGATACGACCGAAACCGTTAATCGCAACTTTTACTGCCATATTGAATTCCTCCTAAATTCCCTGACCGGGATTATTAAACTTAAAATAGTGCTCTTTGATCTGCACCGTAAGAATTCTACTCCACTGATAATGCGTTTTCCACAGAATAATTGTCATAATATTGTAAATTTTAAAAAAAGAAGGGTCATTTACCCCTTTTTTCCCTCAAACGATTTTTGCTTTACTTTCAGTTGACATTTCGCAGGGAATTATTCACCGCATTCGTTACATGATATAATGTTTTCAATCGCTGAACGGGAGCATTGATTATGACGGAATCTCAGGCAAAATTACAGATCAATCCTAAGAAATATCCCAAGTGGTGCAAGATACTGATCCTTGCACTGCCGGTTCTTATCTCGTTTTTCCAATTGCGCTTAGCCGATAACGATTTCTATTTTTTGCATGCAACGGGCGAATATATCGTAAAGCACGGCTTCCCCTACACAGATATGCTGTCGATGCACTCTTCAATGAAGATCGTAGTACAGCAATGGCTCAGTTCGGTGATCTTCTATTACAGTTACCAGTTTTTGGGAGCTTACGGAGCCATCATTCTCTTATATGTGTTCAGTGTGATCGTCTTGTTCCTTACATACCGTCTGGGCATGGCCATTACCGGGAATGAGATCATTTCAGCCCCGGTTGCCGCAATCGTCAACATCCTGCTGTTTGATCCGTTCATGGTTACAAGACCGCAGATATTCACATATGCAATACTGTTGGGCGAAGTCATCCTGCTCGAGAAATACGTTCAGACCGTAAAGATCAAATATCTCATTGGCATTCCGGTCATGTCTTTGTTACTGATCAATCTTCATGCCGCCATGTGGCCGATGCTGCTCGTATTAATGGTGCCTTATATTATCTCGGCCGTTCCGCTTAATACCAAAGCTATAAAACGCGAGCCTACAGGAGATCTGCTGATGCTGCTGGCGATATTTGTAGTCAGCATCGTTATCGGCCTGCTTAATCCATATGGTGTCGAAAACATGATCTATCTGTTCAAATCCTATGGCAGGGGCGGCCTGGATGTCATCAACGAGATGAAGCCGACTAATTTCGGTACAACTGAAGGCAAATCTTTTTTCGGAGTGGTCGGAGCTTGTGTATTGCTTCTTTTCTTCGTAAAGAAGCAATCTGTCCCGATCCGCTTTTTCTTATTATTTGCAGGAACAACGCTGTTGGGACTGATGCAGATAAAGGGTATTCCCTATGCGCTTTTTATTGGTATCCCTGCTTTTACTTACATATTAAAAGATTTCAAACTTACAAGTATTACTGAGCCTTTGAAGAAAATAGTAACAAAACGGATTAAGGTATTGGTCTGTATTTTCGTAATCCTTGGTGTGATATTGTCGTGCGAAGGAAGATATCTGACGACGGATGACATAAGGAAAAGCAATTTGACCCATTATGAGAATCTTTATGGTGCCGTCCAGATGCTTAATGAAGTTGAAGAACCGATAGTCCTTTATTCGAATTTCAATGACGGACAGTATTTCGAATTCTTCGGTTACCATCCTTACATAGACGGAAGAGCCGAACTCTTCCTGGCCAGCAACAACAATGAATTTGACTATTTCGGCGAATACCTCTTAATGCTTAACGGCAATATCTACTACAAGGATTTTCTGGATAGATATCAATTCAACTATCTGGCTGTTTCAAAGGGATTGGACCACTATCTGTATTCAGCACTTCTGCTTGATGAAGAATACGAACAGATATATGATTCAAGCGATGTAGCGCTGTTTGTAAAGAAATAAACAAAGAAAAGGCCGGACTGATGTCCGGTTTTTTACTTCATTCTGGCGACAACCCTTTTGATGGTTATTCCCTGATCGGCAAATTTCTGCTCGAATTCCGTTCGGATATTATCCTGGTCAAATTCGCTGTTGTGAAGATCCCTTGTCACATCTTCAAGAGCAAAGCCCGTTTCAGTAAATTCATTAAGCGAGAAATCAAAAAGATCATCATTATCCGTCTTGAATTCTATAACTCCGCCATCCTGCATCATGACCTTGTACTTATTCAGAAAATCTCTATAGGTCAGACGTCTCTTAGGCTTGTTCTGTCTGGTCCAGGGATCAGAGAAATTAAGGAATATGCGGTTTACTTCATTCTCCGCGAAATAGTTCTCGATTATCCCGGCATCACCTCTGATAAAAAAGAGATTCGGGATCTCGAGCTCATGCGCTTTCTCGATTGCGGCAAGCGTAACGGAAGCATCTCTTTCCATAGCGATATATAAGACTTCCGGATGTCTTAGAGCCATCTCTGTACAAAACTTGCCCTTGCCGCATCCTATCTCAAGCCATATGGGGACGTTCGCATCAAAGCCGCAGGCTTCTCTCCATCTTCCGCGATTTAACATGGGCGCGTCAAACCAACGCTCATGGCATTTCTCCATGCGCGCGGGAATATTGCGCTTGGTTCTCATTCTGGCCATAAGTTATCAGACTATCTTCTCGGTAAACTTTGTACCGCCAAGAACGTGGAAATGAACGTGCATAACGGACTGGCCGCCGTCTTCACCGCAGTTGTTAATTGTCCTGAAGCCTTCGCTGATACCTTTGATCTTTGCGGCTTCAGCGATAGCCTTTGTGATCTCCGCAGAATAAAGAGCACCCTCGGGATCAGATGCAAGCTCATTTATATTGTCGAAATGTTTTTTCGGAACAACGAGTACATGTACGGGTGTTACCGGATTAATATCGTTGAAACAGAGAACATATTCATTCTCATATACTTTGTCTGACGGGATCTTACCCGCAACTATATCGCAAAATAAGCACATAACTTTTCTCCTTTATGCGTTAACCTGGGATGCCAGAACTTCCTCTGCCTTGGCGAGTGCATCAGCAAGCTTACTTACGTCCTTACCGCCTGCCTGAGCCATGTCGGGACGTCCGCCGCCGCCACCGCCTGCAACCTTGGCTGCTTCCTTGATGATGTTTCCGCAGTGAGCGCCCTTATCATTAGCAGACTTGGTAGCCATAGCCGTGAAGAGGAGCTTATCACCGCCGTTTGCAGCGAGGAATACTACGCCGCAGTCAAGCTTATCCCTGATCTTGTCAGCTGTATCTCTTAAAGCTGCTGCATCAGCTGCATCACAGGATGCAATAACTGCCTTGACTCCGCCGATATCCTTAGCGCCTGAGAGCGCACTGTCAGCAAATGAACCGGCCTTAGCCTTCTCGATATCAGCAAGTTCCTTCTCGAGGGACTTAACCTCTGCGTGGAGAGCTTCGATTCTCTCAACGATCTTGTCCTTAGGGGCCTTAAGAGCTGCTGCGGCATCGTTGATGAGACCTCTGTCAGCCTTGTTCATCTCATAGCACTTTACGCCGGTAACAGCTTCGATTCTTCTGATACCTGCAGCGATACCGGATTCGGAAACGATCCTGAACTGGCCGATCTGCGCACTGTTTGTAAGATGTGTACCACCGCAGAACTCGAGATCGAACGGATCTGAGAAATCACCTACTGCGACAACCCTTACGACCTCACCGTACTTCTCACCGAAGATGGCAGTAGCACCGAGTTTCTTTGCTTCTTCAATGGCAAGGACCTTTGTCTCAACAGAAAGAGCCTGGAGAACAGCGTCATTTACCATTTCTTCAACCTTAGCGATCTCTTCAGCTGTCATTGCCTGAAAGTGGTTGAAGTCAAATCTGAGTCTGTCGCCGCCGACATATGAACCTGCCTGCTCAACCTGGCTGCCCAATACTTTCTGAAGGGCTGCGAGCAGGATGTGCGTAGCTGTATGGTTTCTGGCAATGTTAAGTCTTTCAGCCTTGTCGGTAGTGATCGTAACCTTGGCGCCCTGCTTAACAGTACCTGAAGTAATCTTCAACGCATGCATATATTTGCCGGACTTATCCTTATCTACGGATATTACATTTGCCGCAAATCCGTCACCTGTGATGATACCTTCATCGTGGATCTGACCGCCCATTGTTGCATAGAGTGATGTCTTGTCGAAAATAGCGATAACATCATCGCCCTCGGAAGCTTCCTCTGCGATATTGAGGCTTCCTTCACCGTCAGCCTTGATAAGATGAAGGAGTGTTGCTTCTGTGCCGAGCTGCTCGTAACCTACGAATTCTGTCTGCCTGTCATCTGCAACAACTTCAGAAGGAAGATCTTTTGTACCCAGGGCAAGATCGGAAGCATTCTTGAGTGTAGCTTCTCTTGCGCGCTGCTTCTGGGCTTCCATTGCTGCCTTGAAGCCCTCTTCATCAACGGAAAGGCCTTCTTCTGATGCCATCTCAACAGTGAGCTCCACAGGGAATCCGAATGTATCGTAGAGATAGAAAGCGGAATCGCCGTCGATCTCAGCAGATCCGGCCTTCTTCTTGTCGTCGAGGATCTTCTTGAATTCCTTGATGCCGTTTTCGAGCGTGCTCTCAAATCTTGCAATCTCCTTATCGAGTTCATTAAGGATAAACTCACGGTTCTTTGCAAGAAGCGGATAGCTGTCATCATAAACGCTGTCGATATAGATCTTTGCAAGACCAAGGATCTGCTCTGTTGACATGCCGAGTGTTCTTGCGTGTCTTACCGCACGTCTGATAAGACGTCTCAGAACGTAGCCTGCGCCTGCATTTGAAGGAACGAGTTTTGCAGCGTCACCGATGAGCATAACGCTCGTACGGATATGGTCAGCAAGGATTCTCATAGACTTTGTAAGCTTCTCGTCGGAATCATACTTAACTCCTGAAGCATTCTCGATATATGCAATAGCATCAGTAAAGAGGTCTGTCTTATAAACGTCTTTGGTACCGTTAAGAAATGCGAGGATTCTCTCAAGACCCCAACCTGTATCAACGTTCTTCTGCTTAAGAGGTGTGAGATGTCCGTCCTGATGCTTCTCATACTGCATGAAAACGTCATTGCCGATCTCAGTATACTTTCCGCAGGAACATCCCGGACCGCAGTCAGGGCCGCAATCGGGAACATCAGCGATATAGAACATCTCGCTGTCAGGGCCGCAGGGACCGTACTCAAGTCCCCACCAGTTGTCATCTGCACCGAGATAGTAAATGTTCTCGGGCTTGAATCCGGAAGCGATTCTGAACTGTGCGCCTTCCTCGTCTCTCGGAGCGTTCTCGTCACCTGCGAAAACAGTTGCTGCGAGGTGGTCGTTATCAAAACCGAACACCTGCGTAAGAAGTTCGTAACTCCACTGGCATCTCTCTTTCTTGAAATAATCACCAAGGCTCCAGCTGCCCATCATCTCAAAGAATGTAACGTGGCTTCTGTCACCAACTGAATCGATATCGTTTGTACGTACACATCCCTGAACATTGCAGAGCCTTGTTCCCATAGGATGCTTCTCGCCGAGAAGATAAGGCATTAAAGGCTGCATTCCCGCAACGTTGAACAATACGCCGGTTGAACCGTCAGATACCAGTGATACCGCACCTACATCAACGTGACCCCTCTCTATATAAAAATCCTTCCAGGTCTTTCTTAGTTCTTTTGAAGAAAACTGTCTCATAGGTGCTACTCCTTAATAATAATAAAACCTAGAAATTATAAATCGTTTAATTTCTCTTTGCAATCAGAGCTTCTTAAGTTTTGCAGCCGAAGCCGCCTTCTTTATGTAGCCCGCATACTCTCGGCAGACTTCTTCGTTGTCTATCTCGACTTCAACACCGTCAAATGTGCTGAGTTCAAACAGATCCGTATAAAGAGTAGGAGCAAGACCTGTCGTTACACAAATCTTCAAAATGCCCTTTTCAAGCTTTGTGTCATCTTCGATCCTGATCTTATCGCTTACTTTTGAAGCGAATGCTCCATATGCCTTAAGAGCATGCTTCCGGCTCTCGCCTTTTATGGTGATTACTATTGGCACGGGCCTTCCGCCGGAGTATGCAGATAACGAGTTCCCGATAAAACCTTTGAGCTCGCTCTCCCTGATCCTGTCATTCTTATAATCGTAATACCGGGTCTTCCGGTCATAATCGACATTAACATTGACCATGCGGTCAAGCCTGTACCTTCTTAATGCGGAAGACAATGCCTGGTCCCTTTCAAGATCCTTTGCTTCGGCATTATCAACGGCGATCAGATAATAACAGTTGTTAGCCCAGTCGAGAGCCATCGGAGATACGATCTTTTCCGTCTTCTCCGTCAGGTTGCTTCCGAGAACATAACCATAGTCGAACTTCAGGGCGAATTTACCTTCGATACCCGTCCTTATATTATTGAGATAAGATATGCTTCTTCTGCTGATCTTCTCATCGTGCGGGAAAAGCGCTCTTTTATGGTAATTGTCAGTAAAATAGTTCGGAAACATTTTAATGATCTTGTCGCACAACTGTGTATCTACGAAAGTGGTAGTGCTGATCGCATCGACAATGAGTCTTGCCTCATCAATAAGTATCTCGCCCTTCAGCTCGCTTCTTTTATACTTTTTTCCCTCGGAATAGATCCAAGCATCATCGTTCGTTTTTCCTGACTTCTGGACATACTCGTTTATCTTGTTGATATCCGCATATATCGACTTGCGCTCGAAAGTCGTTCCGGTCTTTTCTTCAAGATAGGAGATAAGTTCACTTACAGAGACCGACTCCTTGCCTCCCGAAGCACTGAGACGGTTTTTGAAATAATCATATATAAACAATATCTTGAGTTTGGATAATTCGCTGTTTGCCATAAGGTCATTACCTCCTGTTGATCATTCAAATTTATAGTACCATTAACCGTACTTTAAGTTAAGCGGAAACATCTGAAAAACCCCAAGAACAGTTAATTTCATAGGATTTCATACGGAACATTTTTTCGTGCACGCGAAAAATGTAAAAATGCGTCATTTTATCCCCAAAACACTGCCTGTCCGTGATAGAATGATAGGCACTTTAATTGTCTATAGTGGGGTATGAGAATTGAGAACCATAAGTGATCTCGGCTTTGCGGTGCCGGACATTCTTCTTCCGCAAAAGGGAACAGATCTTAAGAAATGGGCGGTCATCGCCTGCGACCAATATACTTCAGAACCTGATTATTGGGAAAATGTTTCCGGGGAAGCCGGTGACGCTCCCTCTACATTGAACCTTGTTCTTCCGGAAGTATATCTGGGCACGGACAAAGAAAATGAGAAACTCGGTTCTATTGCAAATACTGCAAGAAGATATCTTGATGAAGGAATCCTTAAAGAACTCGGAACAGGTTTCATTCTTACAGACAGAGCAACAGAACTTCATCCCTCCCGGAAAGGCCTTATGGCAGCTATAGATCTTGAAGGTTACAGTTTTGAACCCGGAAACAAGAACATTTGCAGGGCTACAGAAGGAACTGTTCTTTCAAGGATTCCTCCGAGGGTCAGGATCAGGGCGAATTCGCCTCTTGAACTCCCTCACATAATGATCCTCATTGATGACCCGGACGGTCTCACGATCGGAAAAGCATTTGAGATGGCTTCCGAAGAAGGACTTGCGCCGGTATATGACACGGACCTCATGCTCGGTTCAGGACATATCAAGGGAACGTTTATCCCTGACGGTTCTGCTATTGCGGAATCGATCATAAACGGTCTTTCCACTCTTAAAGCAAGAAACGAAGACGGTCTGTTATTCCTTGTCGGCGACGGCAACCATTCACTGGCTTCCGCTAAAGCGCATTGGGAAAACATCAGATCCGGTCTTTCCGATGAAGAGAAAATCAACCATCCGGCAAGATACGCTCTTGCGGAAATAGTCAACATTCATGACAAAGGTCTTGATTTCGAGCCGATCCACAGAGTCGTCTTCAATATAAATTCCGCTGAATTTATTAATAAAGCCTCTGAATACTTCAAGGATTGCGGCATGGAGATCAATTCCGCATCTGATGACAAGCAGAGTTTTACTGTAGTTACAGAAGGAGCAGAAGACGTAAAGATCTCTCTTGCAAATCCTCCCCACACGCTTGCCATCGGTTCCGTTCAGATGATGATCGACAGCTTAAAACTTGAGTGTGATTACATTCACGGTGAAGATTCCGTAAGAAAACTTGCTTCTGCAGGCAATACTGGAATCCTTGTCCCCGGTATAAGTAAAGACACTTTCTTCGGCACGGTCGAGAAAGAAGGGGTTTTCCCGAGAAAGACTTTCTCAATGGGAGAAGCTTTTGAAAAGAGATTCTATCTTGAGGCAAAGAAGATCGAATGATGAATTCCGATAACGAGATGTTTTCAGACGAGAGCAGATCCGTCTGCATTATCGGCTCCGGTCTCTCGGGACTTACATGCGGCATGAGGCTTGCTAAGGCAGGCTTCAATGTTACTGTTGTCGAGGAGCTTACTTCTCCGGGGGGACTTCTCGCTTACACGAGAATCGGAAGAGAGTATCTTGAACTCCTCCCCCACCATTTGAGAAAAAGCGATAAATCCCTTCTTGCATTATCCAAGGAAATGGGGATTGAAGACCGGATCAACTGGTTTGATTCCGCATGGTCAGGAAAAGCATCCCACCGTAAAGTCGGTTATTACGACGGCGGTTTTGCATGCCTTATCACAAGCCTTATGCAGGCAATTACCGATAACGGCGGACACATCTGCTATTCAACTACAGTAGCCGAGATCTCACGTCTCGGAAGCGGGATGTACCGTACAAGTTGCATTCTTTCCAACTCAACAAGAGTTGTGATCGACAGTGCTTACGTTATCTTCACAGGTTCCTGCAGAACATTTGTAAATGTCAGTCATGGTCTTCCTATTAAGATGGATGACAGAGATATCCTCATGAACGTTACTTACAGCGCAAAGATCACTGCAATGATGGTAATGAAACATGAGATTTCACAGATGTTCTATCATGTTCCTCCGAAGGATTCAGGACTTCCTTTCAAAGCGATAATAAATCACACAAGTGCTTTCGGTGAACGCAATTACGGAGGCGCTGTAGTATATCTTGTAGGTTCCTGCTCCATCACCGATGCGCTTTGGATAGACTCCGATGCGGAGATCATGCTGAAATATTTTGCGGGGCTCCGGAAACTATACCCGTCACTTCGTAAATCCGATGTCAAATCCTGGCGTCTCACAAAGACACGTTATGCGCTGACATCACAATATCCGGAGATAGATCTTACCAACCCCTGCGAGAATCTTTATGTATGCTCGACAGCTCTTACAAAGTTCGCAACCAATGATACTCCCGAGAATCATATGGATTCCGTCGTAAGTCTTGCCGGAAGGATCAGTTCGGAGATCATCAGAACTTATGAAGAATCTCTCGGAAAAGGCGCTTTACACACGCCGGTTACTGAACTCAATATCAAGAACGGAATGGAAAATGATTCACTTGAAGGAGTTTTATCATGAACAGCAGATCTGCTTCATTGATCGAGACTTCTCCTCTTCGTTTTGTATTTTTATTGATCCCTTTCGTCATAGCTACCGTGCTCGGCATCTGTACCATGGGCACGAACGATACCGCATACTGTTTGTGGTGGGCAGTTTTTCTTATGCTTATGGGATTTGCTACCCTGCCTCTCGCAACAAAACTATGGGAGAACTTTTCATCAGGCGGTTTCTTTCTGTCCCAGCCGATGGGGCTTATATTCACATGCCTCGTATTATGGACCCTGACTCATTTCAATATA
This sequence comes from Clostridiales bacterium, assembly GCA_017510605.1. Taxonomy (GTDB): domain Bacteria; phylum Bacillota; class Clostridia; order Saccharofermentanales; family Saccharofermentanaceae; genus Saccharofermentans. The sequence goes on along the minus strand of JAFWMQ010000002.1, from coordinate 261,920 downwards.
AGCGGGATCAGCACTATCTGCATAGTATTATCAGCTCTTATAGTTGCCGCCTGCTGTTATATTCCCAAGTCATTAAGAGAATCACTGAAAAAGAAGGCCGGCAGCAAAGGTTTTATCGAAGCAGTTGTCATTGAAGAGACAGCTTTCCTCGTAATCTTTTTCCTGATGTGTTATTTCAAAGGCTTCCTTCCTGACATCAACGGCCAGGAAAAGTTTATGGATTACGGCTTTATAATGTCCATGCAGAGAAACAGCAGTCTTCCCGCAAACGACATCTGGCTGTCAGGTCATTCGATAAACTATTATTATTTCGGCCAGTTTATATGGTCGGTAGTTATAAAGGCAACCGGTATCCCAACCGGTATCGGCTACAATCTGGCTATGTGCTCCGCGACTGCGATCCCTTTTGCAATGAGTTTTACCATCGGCAAATATCTCATTGAGGCATCTTCGAAAAAAGGCTTTACCGAGAATAAGATCGCTAAGTATCTTGCAGGATTATTAACAGGTCTTGCAGTCTCTATATGGGGTAATTCACATTCATATTTTTATGATGAGAACAGCGTCGGAAACAATTTCCTGGATTTATTTAAAAAGATGGGGATCGATGTCGGAAGGACTGACCATTTCTTCTACCCGGACAGCACAAGATTTATAGGATGGAATCCTGATCTCAAAGTCGATTACACGATCGAAGAATTCCCGTTCTATTCTTACCTCGTAGGCGACCTTCACGCACATGTAATCTCCATGATAATCGTTCTCCTTATCATGGCGGTCATACTGTCTCTTATCTGCACGGTAAAACTTCCTGATTATGAAGAGAGCAAACTTGCCCACACTCTTGATAACTTAAGCGGGAACGGCAACAGATTCCTGCCTGAACTTGAATCGGACGTGACACTTCATCTCGTCTTATGCGCTGTTCTTCTCGGTTGTGCCCAGATGACCAATTACTGGGATTTCCTCATCTATTTCGTATTCTGTTCGATGGGATCTCTTATTGTTAATACCATCAGATCCCCTAAGTTCGTTAATATTCCCGGAGCAATTGTTTTCGTGGTCAACGTAGGAGGAATTCTCCTGATATACCTCTCCAAAGGCAGCAATCCTCCTGTGCTTTTCGGACTCGAACTGCTCCTTATGATCGCTTCGTTCCTGTTCTGTGTCGTAAGCCCTACAGCATTGCCGAGAACATCATTTCAGATGAGCTTTTTGTTTACTGTAGCAACGCTTACAGCTCTTCCGTTCAACATAAATTTCGACATGATCTCGAATTCCCTCGGAGCAGTTAAGAACCGTTCCTCGCTCTTCCAGTTGTTTATCTTATACGGAACACACGTTATAATAAGCGTCTTCTTCATGGTCGTTGTATTTGCAACAAAAAACTACGGTTATGTGTCGCTGACAAAAGCCAAAAACAGATCGAAAACAAAAAAGACCGGCTCGTATGTGTTATACGAAGAAGACAGCTGTTTTAATCCTATCCAGAGATTTTTTGCAAAACGAAATATTATAGATATCTTTTGCTGCGGAATGACCGTTGTCGGACTCATGCTTCTTACCGCGCCCGAAATATTCTATGTAAGAGATATATATACCGGCGGATACCTGCGCTCAAATACGATGTTCAAATTCGCGTTCGCAGCGTTTATCATCCTGTCCGTCACGATGATCTATTCGATAATCAGGCTCTTCTGGTTTGTGAATAAAAAAGGCCAGTATTCATTGGTGTTCCTAGCTGTCGCTATCGTATTTACTTTTTGTCTGTTCGTTCCGGCCCATTACACAATGGCAGCCTTAAAGCAGCGTTCGGGTGAATTAAAGCGGGAAAACTATAAAACCTTAGACGGCCTCGCTTACATCGAAACATATACCAGCAATTATGTTAATGAGAACTATTCGGGAAATCTCAAGCCTTACATGGCTTGCATAAACTGGTTCAATGAAAATGTTAAGGGCAGTCCGGTCATCTGCGAAGCATACGGAGACAGTTATACCGACAGCTGCATCGTATCCTCTTATACAGGCCTTCCTACTGTCTTCGGCTGGCAGACTCATGAGTGGCTCTGGAGATTCCATGGTGTCGTCAACAAAGAAACCGATACTTTGGAATCCGATCCTGACAGGGATGTCTGGAAAATCTATATTTCCCCGAGACATAACGATATTAACGTCATCTATTACAGCGATAATGTCACTGACATTCAGAAAATGATAGATAAATATAAGATCGAATACATAATCATGGGAGACCTTGAGCGGTACAAATTCGGCTGTGACAATTCGGCAGTATTCTCTGAAATCGGCACGGTTATTTTCCAGTATGAGGATCTCAGAGTCTATAAAGTTACTCCTGCATCCTCCATACAGGATCAAACAGCAGGAAGCACTGACTGAGGATCGATCCTTACGGTGACCGGCTTTGTCCCCTCACCTTCATCATAAGTTAATTCGCCGCATACAAGTGCGATATCGCACTTGATCCTGCTTCCGTATTTTCCGTCACCTGCCAGGGGATGTTTTCTTGAAGCAAACTGTGTCCTTATCTGATGAGTCCTGCCGGTGTCCAGGACCACGGAAACATATGACAGATCCTTTTCTTCGTTATATGACAGGACATTGTAGCTTAGTCTTGCTTCCTTAACACCTTTTCTCATCCGCTTCACGGGGAAAGTGCGGTTGCTTCTTGAATCATGGAACAAAAGATCTTCCATTATGCCTTCAGTCTCATTGAATCTGCCCTGACAGACGAGATAATACTTCTTGTTCCTGATGCGTATCCTCTTACCTGAATCAGCAGCTGCGATTATTCCCGGAACAGGAATATCAAGTCTGGACAGCACAGAAAGCCCGGAGGGAGCGATCTTCTCGCTGTCTTCTCCTCTTTCTTTATAAAGGATCAGATATCCTTCTCCTGATTCTAATATCCTTGACATGGTTATCAGCAAATAAACACGGATATGGTCTCACGACCGCCATCCAGAAAAACCTCTACGGTACCGACATCTTCCAAAACACTGATCTCCGGGCACTCCCTGTATGCCTTATCAAATAATTTCCGTCCTTCGAAAAACACGCTTAATCTTCCCGAAGCATAGGCTACAAATCTGCTCTCTTTAACTGTTCTTCTCCTTAGTTCGCCATAAGGAAGCATACATAATTCACCTTTTCGGGAGATTGCGATCTCTCTGGGGCAGCAAATCGCAGAAGAATTCATCTTCATGGAGAACAGCCACGCCATCAGCACAACCGTACCGTCTTCATTACTTAAGGTTACGGGATTATAGAAATCATTGCCGGTATCCACAGATTTAAACGGATCATCTTTATCATCGAAAACAAAGTTCTCACCGTCGAACTCTCCTGTTGCAAACAGAACCTTGGTCGGATAATGCTTTTCGCTTTGTATAATAAAGACCCATTTACCGTCAACCTCAACGATATTGGGTGCTTCGACTATGCCTCCGAACCTTCCGTCAGACAATAATTCGCCCTTATATCTCCAGTTTGTCAGATCATCAGATTCATACTGCAGGACTTTGGCGATGCCTTCTTTGCCTGTACCTACGAACATCCGGAAACTGTTTCCGAATCTCATTACAAAGGGATCCCTGAATCTGCTTTCGTTTTCAAAAGGCGAAGTAACTAACGGGTTGCCGGAGCATTTTGTAAAGCTGATCCCGTCCTCGGAAAACGCTGCACAGATCTTTTCACGGTAATCTTCAGATACGGAAGTATAGAACAGCCATATCTTTCCGTCATGAACAAATGCCGAACCGGAATTGCAGCTGAGTCCATCATCCGGACCTATGGCTACCGGACACTCCTCCCACGTTATCAGATCATCCGAGACAGCATGTCCCCAGTGAATCCTTCCGTATCTCGGGGCAAACGGATTCAGCTGGAAGAATAAATGATACTTATTCCTGAAATAAACAAGACCGCAGGGATTTCCCAGCCAACCTTCTTTTCTTGAATAGTGGTATTTCACGGGAACTAACCTCTGCGGCCTGAAATATTAATACTTGCGTTTATTAAGAAAGCTCTAAGAGCGATACCTTGAGAACGCCATCAGCCTTTGAAAGCTCATCGATGATCTCCTGGGATACAGGCTGATCGATGGCAACGAAAGCCTGGGCATGCGGATTGTCGGAACCGTCCTGGTTCTTTCTGCCCCAATGCATGGAAGCAATATTGATATCGTGACTTCCGAGAACTGTTGCGATCCTTCCGATAACACCGGGAACATCATTGTTCTTAAGCGCAAGAACCGTATTAGACAACGGGCAGTTCATCTCATATCCGAAGAATGATACGATAACTTCCGTATCCGGTCCGAATACGGTACCGTTGATCTTGAGTTCTCTTCCGTCCTCAGTGCAGAACTTAACATTGATGAGGTTGTTGTACTTCTGAATGGACTCAGTCTTTGTCTCTACTACCTCGATTCCGCTGTCAGCCATGCACTCCTGTGCGTTTACATAAGATACATGGTCATTACCCATTCCCTTCAAAAGGCCCATCATAAGAGAGAGAGTAATGATACCCGTTCCTGAACTCTCTGCAAGTTCGCCTCTGTATCTGACCTCAACCTTATTTATAGGTGTAGCCTCAGCCTGGAAGTACATACGGCCGATCTTCTCAGCGAGTGAGCAGTAAGGCTTGATGTCTTCGATGCTACCGGAGAACTGGGGCATATTGATCGCTGCAACGAGTTCACCCTTCAGTGCGCCGTCGATAAGCTCAACTATTCCCTGACCAACCTTAGCCGTAGCCTCAACAGTGGAAGCTCCGAGGTGGGGAGTGATGTAGCAGTGCGGTGCGTGGAGAAGAACGTTGTCGTATTCCTGTTCGCCGGGTGCCTTGTTATAAGAAGGCTCCTTATCGAAAACATCGATTGCAGCTGCAGCAACCTGGCCTTCAGCCAAAGCATCTGCAAGATCCTGCTCGTTTACGAGACCGCCTCTTGCGGCATTAACGATCCTGACGCCTCTCTTGCACTTATAAAGCTGCTCCTTGGAGAGGATTCCGTATGTTTCCTTTGTCTTAGGTGTATGAAGTGTGATGAGGTCGCACAAAGGAAGGAGCTCATCAAGAGTCTTACATCTTATTACGCCGAGCTTGTCGAACTTCTCCTGCGGAACATAAGGATCATATGCAACTACGTTCATGCCTACGCCCTTGAGCTTTCTGGATACGATGGAACCGATACGGCCGAGACCGATAACACCGGCTGTCTTGCCCTCAAGCTCGATTCCTACCCAGTTGCCGCGTCTGAAGTCACCGTTGTGAACGCCTTCATTAGCTGCGCAGAGGTTACGGAAGATCGAGAATGCGTGGCCTACGGCAAGCTCGCCTGCAGCCATGTTATTAGCGGTAGGTGTATTGAGGGCAATGACTCCATGCTCTGTACATGCCTTTACATCGATGTTATCGATTCCTGTTCCTGCTCTTCCGACAGCCTTGAGGCAGTCAGCATTATTCAAAAGTGTCTCATTGATCTTTGTAGCAGATCTTACGATTATGGCATCAAATCCCTTGATGTACTGTTCGATCTCTTCCTGGGAGTGGCCTAAGTATTCCTCTACTTCATAGCCCCTGTCTCTTAAATACTGAACGCTTTCTTCGGCAATGCTCTCTGTTATAAGGATCTTCATTTTCGTTTCCCCCGTAATTATTCTGCTATATGTTATCAAGCCTTAGCTTTAAGTTCTTCGATCGTCTCTTCGAGGTCCTTAAGATATTCCTTAAGTCCTTCTTCTGTAAGATCACCCATGTGAGCGATCCTGAATGTCTTATCCTTCAAAGGTCCGTAACCGTTGCTCATGAGATAGCCCTTCTCACCCATGGCTTTTATAAGATCTGATGTAGGGATACCTGTCGTATTTGTTACGCATGTAACAGTTACCGAGAGATGGTCAGGATTGGAATAGAGGGCACAATGTTCTCTTGCCCAGTCCTGGGCGATCTTAGCGAGTTTGCAATGCTTCTGATATCTGTTCTCAACACCTTCGGCAAGGATCTTGTCGAGCTGGTAATCAAGAGCGAACATGTGTGACTCGGAAGGTGTGGAAGGATACTGATAGGGCTTCTCCTTAACGAACTTAACGAGTTCAAGATAGTCGAAGTAAAGTCCTCTGTTCTCTACTGTCTCAGCCTTCTTAATAGCCTTGTCTGATACTGAAGCGATAGCCATTCCCGGAGGGAGACCTAAGCACTTCTGTGTTGATGTGATGCACACATCGATACCGAGCTCATCTACCGGGATATAATCACCTGCCATAGAAGAAACTGCGTCAACACATACGATAACATCGGGATATTTCTTATATACCTCAGCAAGCTTATCCATAGGATTATGGATGCCTGTTGAAGTCTCATTCTGTGTGATCGTGATGAGGTCATATTTGCCTGTTGAAAGAGCTGATTCGATCATCTCAGGTGTTGTAGGCTGACCGAGCTCTGACTCGAAAAGATCTGCCGCGATGCCGTTGGATGTGCACATTTTGTGCCATCTCTTTCCGAATGCGCCGATCGAGAAAACAGCTGCTCTGGTTTTTGTAAAACTTCTTACAGCACCTTCCATAAGACCACTGCCTGATGATGTTGACAATACGATAGTATTATTTGTCATCATTACCTTCTGGAGCTTTTCGGAGATACTCTGCTGAAGAGCGGAAGCATCCTTGGTCCTGTGTCCGATCATGGGTGTGGACATCTTCTCCAGTACATCCTGCGAAACCTCAATAGGTCCAGGTATGAACAGTTTCTTATGCATTAATATTTACCTCTTTTCGCGCGATAATATAAGAGCAATAGCATTATATACTTCAAATACTTATTTTTGTAGAAAACCGCCTTGACTAAATAGCCAAAAAACAGACCGCCTTCCGTGAAATACACGAGCAGGCGGTCCTATATGTTTTTATGATTTTTACTTGGGATTACGTGATGTGGATAGAACTTGTAATCTCGCCCGAATCAGTCTCACCAGATGTCGACTCACTTGTAGACGATCCGCCGGCATTAAACGTGATCGGGATCTCACCTGTAAGCACACCCAAAGGAGGCAGGAGGAGATGGTCTCCGCTGTTAGGTCCTGTGTATGTTGCAGGATCGAGTTTGTTATATGTGAGGATCGTTGAAATTCTCGGGTCTCTGTTATTCTCGATATCAATATCATAAACAGTATGGAACAGATCCCACCATGTTCTGTATCCGATATAGTCTGAGAATACGAAGTATCCGATAGGAGCAGATGCATCAGGGAGTGTTGCCTGTGTCGAAGGCACTGTTGTCTCGGAGATGATCTCTTCAGAAGACAAAGACGGAGTGGTCTCTGTGGGTTTCTTCTTCTTGCTGCATCCTCTTGCTATCAAAGCAACGACAATAATGATGCAGATCAACAGTATAGCGAGGAATGCGATAAACATATAACCGTTACGGTTAAGCTTCATCTTCTTTCCGCCGCCGTTACCGCCTCTGCTGCCTGAACTGCCCGGACGGGGTGCCGAACCTGCAGGTCTGCCGCCGTTATTCGGGCCTGAACCTGAAGGTCTGTAGGAAGCCTGTGCAGAATTAGAATACTGGGGCTGCTGGGCTGCGGGCGCGGAAGCCTGTGCCTGGGTGCCGGCAGGTGAGTAACCGTAACTCTGGTCACCGCCGTATACCTGACCGCTGTCATCTACACCGAGAATATTATTGAACCATTCATCGTCAAGAGAAGCAGATGAGGAAGCAGAAGCCTGTGAGTAATCCTCACCATATCCTCCCTGAGGCTGAGCCGAGTAATCATTATATCCGTCCTGGGCCATATTCTGATAACCCTGGGCATTAGGATCCTGGTATCCGTCAGCGGAATATCCGCCAAAGCTGCCCTGAGGAGCCTGATCATAGCCCTGATCATATCCCTGAGCGTATCCGTTGTCTCCGCTGCCGAAATCGGAATATCCGTTATTGTCCATAGGTACACCTCCCTGCATATCTACGGCCTGATTGCCATAAGAACCAAAGCTGCTCTGATCAGAAGTCGAGAAAGCTTCAGCACCATAAGGCTGGTAAGGAGGAACCTCTTCCATTCCCTGATTCTCAGCACCGGTATAATCACCATAAACAGAAGCATTGTTGAACGGCTGTGAAACATTCTGCTCAGATCCGACCGCATTTACCGGATTGTTGTAATTATCCGAATCGTAAAGCGGCATCTGCGGAATATCTTCAGCCTTTGCCTGAGGAACCTCTTCTTCCTGAACAAAGACCGAGCTTCCGAACGGCAGAACGATATCATCCTGTGAAGGAACTCTTGTATCTTCCTGAGGAACGACTTCCTCCATTACAGTATCACTCTGAACCGGCTGTTCAACGCGCTTGTCTGTCTCAGGGAAATCAACACCGAGCTTATCTTCTTCTTTTAATTTGGGCTTTTCTTCATTGATATCGTATTCAGGAACCGGTATTGAAGAAACCTTCTCTGAAGGAACAGGTTCTGTCTTGGGAGCAAGAACATCATCACCAAATACGAGCGGTGGTGTATTCTTGAGTTCCTGGGCACTGATATTTCCATAAGGATCAAATGTATCTTCTGCAGCAACAGAAACATCCGCAGAACCGGAATCAGCAGTAACCTCTCCGGGTGCGAAAACTATCTCTTCGGGTTTATTGACGACTGCCGGAGCAGGCGGTACACCGAGAGGTGTCTCCACAGGAGGAACAACTCCGACCGGTGCAGCAGGTGCAGCGGGAATTACAGGAATGATCGGATCTTCCTTGAGATCCGAGATAGTTGTTTCTTTTGCAGGCTCAACGCCTTTATCCTTGAATTCGTTTGCTCCGCCGGGAATAAAACTGGAATCGCCGGCAGCAAAGAACAGGGAATTAATATCTGAAACCGGCTTCGTAGGGGAATCATCTGCGTTGTCAGGAGTAAACTCCGTAGTGGAGATAGTTTCCATGGCAAAGGCATTGTCAATATCCTTCGGGTCAGGTCCCTTTGTTGTTCCTGCACCGTCAAAATTGAATACAAACGGAGAATCCTCGGCAGCTGCAGCTTCAGCTTTATTCACTGCTTCAGATTCACTCTGTGCGGATTCCTTCATCTCACCGAAAATTCTGCGCATAGCTTCTTCGGCAGATATCTCCTGTTCGATATTTTTCTTATCAGGGAATTCCGGTGCGGCAGGAACCTTCTGGGCTTCACGCTGGCCTGCCAGATCACCAAACTGGACACTTCCGTCCTTGGGTGAGAAATCATTAATTACAGGAGCGGCAACAGGCTCCGGGGTAAGGCTGACAAAACCTGCATCTGCAATAGCCTTGGCAGCAGCTCCGACTTCACCGCCCTCAACTGTTGATTCCAACAGTTCGTGACTCTCAAATTCAAAATCGTTGTTCTTCTTCTTTTTTCCGAACAGACCGCGCTTCTCTTCCTTGGTAACACTCTCAACGAAAGAGATCGAGATCTGCATAGGAGTATTGGGCATTCTTGCAGATGCCTGTGTAAGGATAAGACCTGCAGCATCACACTGGTCTTCAGCATCTGTCAGGATCCTTAAGATCTCTCTCTGGCCTAACGCGTCATAAATAGCCTTGTTGCAGAGGATGATGCAGTCGTCAGGTGTGAGCGTAAAGAAATTCGACCAGAGGGCATTAGCTGTCTTGGATGAGCAATAGTACTGGAAATCACCTACTCTGTTGCCGTATGCATCAATAGGCTCCATCGGAATGCCTGCATCGGTCAGAGGGAACATAGTGTCATCTCTGTAAAGGAATGCGAGACCTCCGCCGATAGTTACGGCAAATGCCTCGGAGTCTCTTACGATAACTCCGGAGAAATAGGGGTCTCTGTTCTCGTTATCGATAAGTTTTGTTGTGCCTGCGACTTCAACTGCAGTCGACAGGAACCTCTCGATCATAGCGTCGATCTCTTTGTGACCGTTCTTTACTTCGTTACAAAGACCACGAAGCTGTGGTTCGAACGGCGGGATGGTACCGGGTTCAAAACCTTCTATTGCAGGGTGAGTGAAAAGCGAGAAGAAAAAGCCTCTCTCATCTTTGTCGATAGTAATATCAGCCTGTCTTGTTTCTCTTTTTCCGCATAGTCTGCCGTCAAGATAGAATGCATCAGTAAGCGTGCTTGAAGGAAAATAGCGCGCAGTAAGCGTGCTAGCAAGCCTTGTTAAGGTAGCCATTAAGCCCATCCTCCGTATAAATATTCACGATAATTATATCACAAGGATTTTTTTCTCAACTATTTTATATAAAATTTAATTTAATAGAAATCTTAAGGCTAACGATCAGCCCAGTTCGGCATCCATATTTTCGCTGATCTTATCAAAAGTCATCGTAAGTGAATCAAGATATGCCGTGTGAATCTGTTTTTCAGTCGCGTCCGGGTATTTTGCACGCATATCATCCATTATCTTCTGTGTCCAGAGATAACCCATGCCGTATTTAGCATAATATCCGGGATCCGTAACTATAAGTGTATAAAACTCGGAGAAATCATCTTCATTGACCCCGAATCCCATCTGGTCAAAATAATCAAGACAGTCCTGCATTGACCAGTTCTCAACATGGATGCCGTACTCAGCCCTCGTACTTGCGAGAATACCCAGTATCCACTCATCACGCTTAAGGATCATGGCTTTTGTCGGCTTGCCGCTGTCTGAGAAGTATTTCATCGAATAATACTCCACATATGTAGCCCAGCCTTCACTGTAACCGATTGACTCGAACAAATAAAGATAAATATGCTTTGTGTGAGAACGTGTATACACAGACTGGAACATATGTCCCGGATAGCCCTCGTGAGCAATGGAAATACCGTAATTCTCATCGACCTGGCCGTTATTAACGATCAAAAGATTTGCATTGTAATTGTCAATGTGATATCCGAGATAAGCGGCAGGAGAGAAATTCTCTTCAAATACCTCGGGAACATCCATAAGACTGTATTCATGGGCAGGTATACCCGGGAAATCACCTTTTATCGCGTCATCAAGATAATCGAGATTATCGACTATGTCCCCTTTGGAATATGTATGGTGCATGTACTCGCTGTACCAGTCAAAGCCGGAAGACGCTATATTCATAAATTCATCATAGACATCCTGAATAGTCCGGTCCAATACATCAATACTCTCGTTAACGGTCGCATTGCTGTTTGTACTGGTTCTGGTCAGAGCCGCAAAATAAGCATCTCCGCCTCTATATGCGGAAATTCCGCAATCCGTTCCGCCCGAACCTTTAAGAGCTCTCATTCTTTCCGCACACTCTTCAAATTCCGGAAACATTACATCTTTCATGGCTTTCTCATTTTCCGAGATAAGCCTGTTTTTCTCGGACGAAGACAATCCGCGGATATTATCAAGCCTCTCCTCAAAAGAGTCATAAAGAAAACAGTCATCTTTCTGGGCAACCAGGTTATCAAAAGATTCCGCCGCTTTCTCATAACTGTTATCGGAAGACGCAAAACCCAATTCAGCTCTTGTCTCTTCGAACTCACACATCGAATCAAAATATCTGTCGATATCCTTCACGAGCAATATATAATTCTCGGCATCCTTGACGGTATCAAACGAATATACGTCCAAAACAAATAAGATCTCCGACTGCGGGCCGACAAGATAGTTGAAAACCATGGAATAATAGTTAAACGCGGTATACGAGTATATATAAATTTTTTCTTCGCAGTTATATACCATCCTCTCATAGCACAGCTTGTCATCACCTGTCAGGGATTCGCCGTCGATCGTGAGAAGCAGGTCAAGTTGTGACTGATAGAATGCCTTTTCTTCATCATAACCCCCGTCAGAAATGTCTTCACCCCAGGTAGGCTCCTTGATGTCAAATCCGAAGTCTTCAGGTTTCTCGAAATAGATCTCCACCATAGCATAGGAATTAATTTCATGGTGAATAAGCGAATTTTCAACCGCCGACAGAAGTGAAACCGCTTCTTTTCCGCTGATATTCCCTCTCTGATGAGCAGGATGGATCTCTTCATAAGTCGCAACATGATCCGGATATGTAAGCGTATCCGATGTGGGAATGTAATCGCCGTCATTTACATATGTGGCCGTAGGACCCGATGAGGGATCCGTGGCATACGTGGAGGAAGTCTCACGGCTTCCTTCCGGTTTTGAGTCACCTCCGGAATGTCTTCCCGTTGCAGCAATGCTCGGTTCAGTTCCGTTACAGCCGGTAAGCGACAATAATAATGCTGCACAACATACAAGAACAATAGCTTTCTTAGAAAGCTTCCCCATAAAACTACTCCTATCCTTATCCATTATAAACCCTTCTTATTCCGGGAAGTGTCCAAGAGAATAATACCACGAAAAATGCCTTAATGCTCATTCGGGTACTGCAGTTTCCGGCAGACGCTCATCAGTTATATCTTCATTTTGTATCATTTCCACTTTATCCTTGACGGCGTCATAATCAACAACACCGCCCGAATCTCTCGGTAAAGATACAAGAAAAGTAACGTCTGAAGGTCTCATAGCCTCATGCAGTGTCATCTCGCATTCAGTCTTTATCCTGTCCCTCAGATCCTCCATCATGGAGTTATCGTAGAAATATTTTTCCTCAGGCACCACAGCAGATACCAGGACGGGGCCTTCCGAATTCTCAATGATCACAGAACACGACTCCACAACTCCGTCGGTCATTTGAACGTATTCATCAACCTTATCCAGATAGACCGGATAGCTGTTGATCCTCGCCTCTCTTGATTTGCTGCCGACAAGATAAAACATCTTATTCCCGTCCAATTTGCCGATCCTGCCCGTAAAATACCAGATCCTTCCGTCGGGAAGTTTTTTGTAATTCTTTTTATCTGTCTTGGATTCGCCTTCTCCCAAATATGCAGAAACAGGTGAACATACTGCAATCTCGCCTTCTGCGCCTTCAGGAGCATCAAGTCCCGTCTTAACATCAGCCACTTTCATCAGGACTCCGGGCAGCGGGAAGCCTAAAAGTCTGTCACTTTGCAGATCTGAAGGTCCGTATGCATAAGTCAGGAGCTCGTCGCATTCCGAGATGGAGCAGACAGAAAGTTTTCTTCCTGACGTCTGGGCGATTTCAAACAGATTTGCCTTCTGGCTGCTTGTAAGAAGACCTCCGCCGACAATGATACGGTCAACAGACTTAAGTATCTCCGATCTGACACCGACCTTATTGATCGATGCTATCGTACTGTTATATCCGATAAGCACATCAGGTTTATAACGTTTTATGGCAAAGAATATCTTATCGGTATCATACCAGGTGAACAGCAGGACTGTTTGTCCGCTCGAAAGGACATTATGAATACCGACAACAAAACCGAAGGAGAAGCAGCTCTCGTTAAGACAGAGCATTCTCGCGGGCTTTCCCGTAAGGTCCTCATTTGCCTTAAAGACCATCTCAGTCAGATTTGCCGACAGGTTTATGCTTTTGGAATTGAATACCGCACAGTTAACGCCTGCTTCTGCCGCGCCCGGGAACAGATAAATAGCCGGTCTGTAAACATCCCTGTCAAAACCGTCATCACGTGAATCCGTTTTCTTCTCAGGAAGGTCCATTACCTCTTTCCAATACATGACTTTTATGCCTTCAGGAAAACTTCTCGGATTCGGTTTATCATAGTATGACAGAGGATAGAAACGGAACATAAGCCTGTCCCTGCCCGTTATCATGTACTTGTACTTTCCGATAATGACAGTCTTGATCCCGGTATTCTTCAGAACAGATGCGTAATTTAAGTATTGGTTGCAGCTCATTACGCAATATTTCGCTCCGGTTGAATTAGCAAACGCTTCGAAATGCTCCGTCGGGAGATTCGGAACTGCCAAAGCAGCAGCCGCGCCGATCTTATCCAGGGAATATATGCTTACAAGATTCATCGGATTATGACCCATAATCAGGATTACCTTATCACCGCTTTCGACCCCTAGTTTCTTCCATGCCAAAGCGACCTCATCGATCTTTGCAAGAAACTCAGCATATGTAAACTTTCTGCATCCGTATTCCAGCGCGATCCTTGAAGGGAACTTGGAACTGACTCTTCTTATTCTCATATAGAGAGTGTCATTAGTGTCAGTTTCGGGATCCGAATATTTTTTGGGATAAAAAACACTCCAAAGGCTTTCCAAGTCAATTCTCCGTATCAGTTCTGCGTAAAACTCAAAATCAAAAATTCTTAACTGAAATCAATTATACACCGTTGTACACACATCAAAAAACAATGATGCTTTGCAGCCTGTTTTTAAACGATCATTTGTGCAGATGTATGAAAACATTTTTGCGTGAGTCTTTTTTCTAAGTGTTAAAATGTTCGCAAATAAAATATAGAGGGTATGACTATGGATATCAAACTCAACAACCATTTTCTAGAAGTTAAGGAAACCTATCTTTTCTCAGACATCGCAAAACGCGTAAAGCAGTTCCACGAGAATAACCCTGAAAGGGAGATCATCAGGATGGGAATCGGTGATGTAACCCTTCCCCTTCCCGCTTCGATCACTGCCGCTATGGAAGACGCAGTAAAAGAAATGTCAGACAAGGCTTCTTTTCACGGTTATCCGCCGGAATACGGTTATGATTTCTTAAGAAATGCTGTCTCAGATCACTATAAGGAATTGGGTGTTAATGTTTCTCCTGAGACTGTTTATGTTTCTGACGGCGCGAAAAGCGATCTCGGCAACTTCCCTGATATCTTAGGCGACAATCCGGTCATCATACCTGACCCTGTTTATCCTGTTTATGTCGATTCAAACATCATGAACGGCAGAAAGATCTCTTTTGTAAACGGATCTAAAGAAAATGACTTTCTTCCGGCTCCTCCGGCAGATACAAACATTGAGCCTTCAGTTATTTACATCTGCTCACCTAATAATCCCACAGGCGCAGTATACAGTTACGAAGGACTTACGGCCTGGGTCGAATTCGCCCTCAATACAGGTTCGCTGATCATTTTCGATGCGGCATATGAAGCATTTATCTCCGAAGATAAACCTCATACGATCTACGAGATCAAAGGAGCAGAAAACTGCGCCGTAGAGATATCATCATTTTCAAAGTTTGCAGGCTTTACGGGCATGAGATGCGGATGGACGATCGTTCCTGATACACTCGAAGCAGGCGGGATCAAACTCTCCAAATTCTGGGCAAGACGTCAGGCAACCAAGTTTAACGGCGTCTCCTATATCACTCAGAAGGGCGCTGCCGCTTCACTGTCAGGCAAAGGCCTTGAGGACTGCAGATCCAACATCGCATACTATAAGCGCAACGCTTCTGCTCTCGCCGAAGTATTCAGCAGCAAGGGAATTTACTATACAGGCGGTATCAACTCTCCTTATATCTGGCTCAAATGTCCGGATAATATGGGCGGATGGGATTTCTTCGATCACATCCTCAACAAGTTCGGAATCGTCGGAACACCGGGCGAAGGATTCGGTGCAAACGGCAGCGGATATTTCCGTCTCACGGCTTTCGGTTCATACGAGAACACTCTCAAAGCCTGTGAATACTTCAAAACATTGTAAGGTCGAAGTTGTCCCATTAATGGAAACAGACCTCTGTTATAATGCAGAAAACAGATAGTTGAAGGTATCACTTATGGCAAAGAAGACTATATTTTTCTGCAAGGAATGCGGCTATGAGACATCCGGTTGGATGGGCAAGTGCCCTGGCTGCGGCATGTTCAATACATTTGTCGAAGCACCCTCTGACAAGGGTGCTGTCAAAGCAAAGACGGATTCTCCTGCTTTTACGGCAAATCAATATTCATGGACTGACTCTGCGGTTACCGTAAGGCTCAGCGAAGCCGGCAAAGAGAATTACAAGAGACACTCCACCGGGATACCGGGTCTTGATGTCCTCTTCGGAGGGGGCATCACCGAAGGTTCCGTTACTCTGGTCGCAGGCGAACCCGGCATCGGAAAATCCACTATCCTTATGCAGCTTGCAGATTCATATAAGGCTGACGGCGAGATCCTTTATATCTCAGGAGAGGAATCCCCTGCCCAGATCGGAATGCGCGCTTCAAGACTCAAGATCAAACGTGACATTCTTATATGCGGTGAGACCAGATTTGAAGCCATCGCAGAACAGCTTAAGGCTCACAAACCATGCCTCGCGATAATCGACTCCATACAGACTCTTTATTCTGAACAGGTTGCGGGAACACCGGGCGGCGTAGCCCAGATAAGGGAAGTTGCAGCCGGTCTTATCAGGATCGCAAAGACAAATAATATAACGGTCATTATGGTCGGACACATCGCCAAGGACGGCTCTATCGCAGGTCCTAAGACTATCGAGCATATGGTCGATACCGTATTGGGTTTTGAAGGTGATTCCACAGGCGGATACAGGATCATAAGATCTGCCAAAAACAGATTCGGAAGATCCAATGAGATCTGCTTTTTCGAGATGGGCGAGACAGGCCTTATCCCTGTTGACAGTTCAAAGGCTCTGCTCGTTGCGGGAAGGCCCCTTAACAGTCCCGGTTCAGTCCTGACTTCCACACTCGAAGGTAATGATGCACTCACGATCGAGGTTCAGGCACTTTGCGCAGAGAGCGTTTATCCCAATCCCCAGAGAATGACTTCAGGTCCCGAGAGAGGAAGAGTCCTTATGCTTCTTGCAGTATGCGAGAAGATGTTATCATTGGGGCTCACATCCAAAGACTGCTTTATAAATGTTATCGGCGGACTTAAGGTCAGCGATCCGGCAACGGATCTTGCGGTATGCATAGCCACTGTCTCATCTGCAAGAGGCGTAAGCTGCAGGCCCAATACGCTTATATTGGGAGAGGTCGGCCTGTCCGGTGAGATAAGACCTGTAAGCAGGATCCTCAAGAGATGTCTGGCTGCCGTCAGATTAGGCATAACAACCGTTGTCCTTCCCGGAAGTTCCAAGGATGCTCTTGAGAAGGAACTTACCAATGTTTCCTCTGAGGTCTTCGGGAACAAGCCTGCTCCCGAATTCATATATGCCGACAATCTCAAGGAAGCTGTTGATATACTGTTCTCATAACAGGATACGGAGGTGTTCTTATGAACCGCAAATGCTATTTTCTTATACCTGCTGCAGGAAGCGGAACGCGCATGGGTGAAGGACAGCCTAAGCTTATGAGGAATGTTGAAGGCAGTCCTGTTATCCTGAGGACACTCGGTGCTGTCACGGATGTGTGCAGATGCAGTTATGCAGGTCTGGATTACAGGATCATTATTATAACCACGCAGGATCTTATCGATATTCTCAAGGCTATGTGTAATGAATACTTCCCCGACATAGATATAGAATTTACACTGGGCGGCGATACAAGGACCAAATCCGTATCTAACGGGATCAAAGCTGTTACTGATGCTCAGGATGATGATCTCGTTCTGGTTCACGACGGAGCGCGCTGCCTTGTTACCGCCGATGAGATAACTGCTTGCATAGAATGTCTGAAGGATCACGCCGTATGCGCATCTGCCATCCCGGTCAAGAACACATTAAAAGAAGCGGAGTTATTACCTTCCGGTGAGATCAGGGTGACAGGTACACCTGACAGGTCTAAGTTTTACGAGATACTGACCCCTCAGGGATTCAAGTATAAAGATATAAAAATGTGTTATGAGAGGGCAATTGAAGAAGGATTTACCGCTACTGATGACACAGCGTTAGCATCGGCTTATGGTCTGGATGTTTATCTGACCCAAGGACTCTATTCGAATCTTAAGATAACAACACCCGAGGATATCGCAATCGCATCAGAGATCGTCAGATCCCGCGGTGAGAGTGAGCCGTTCAGCGACTGATCAGGATCAGATCTCTTTCACAAAAGAAAGAAGGGCAAAAACCTGTATTCCTTCGCCACGGCCAAAACCGGTCAGATCTTCGCCGGTAGTTGCAGTGATCCCCACCGATGAAGCCGGGATACCAAGGATAGTACCTATTGATTCCTTCATCCCGGGAATATGATCCATAAGCTTTGGTCTGAGGCATTCTATAGTAAGGGAACAATGAATGATCCTTCCCTCTTTCATATATTCAAGAGCTTTTTTAAGATATACGGAACTGTCCTTAATTCCGTCTTCCAAACAGATCTTATCCGCTTTGGCTCCAAGAATATTCACACCGGTAAAACCTGATATGGCATTTGTTATTGCATGGAAAATAACATCGCCGTCACTGTTGGCGACAATGGGTCTGTCGAAAGGAATGTCTATTCCTCCAAGCCTGATCTTTGTATCACCCTCCGGATCTCCGAATCTGTGACTGTCCTGTCCAATTGTACTTATAGAAACGATATTTCCCATTTTCTCCACCATTAAGCAATGTCATTTCTTTGAAGCCATAATACCACATCATTTATCGTCCAGTACCCGTATGCACTGCTGTTAAATACTCTGGCAGCCTGTCCCGGTCTGATCAATACGAATTCGGGAACGGCATCTATCTCGTATTTTTCAAGAAGTTCTTTGTGTTCTATGGCATCCAGCATAATGACATGCAGTTTCCCGTCATAAGCCTGTGCAATATCTTCAACTGATGCAGTTACTTCCGCGCTTCTGTTATCCATAGAACTGCAGAAATATAAAAGCAGTGTATTGCCTGAAACAAGCAATCCGTCAAGGTCCTTTATTTCCCGGTACTGAATACCGTAATAAGGTTCCCCGTTATCATCAAACTCATCTTCTACGGGTTCATAGACCATGCATACCGCAGGATCACTATATGAATAATCTCCAAGATATTCACCCAGAATATCAGTATTACTCTGTGCCTTAGAGCAGGAACAGAGTAATACAAACGAAAACATTAAAACAAATAATACCGTCAGATATTTGCGTTTCACTTTTTTATCAGTTCAATAACCATCCCGGCCGTACCGGAAAGAAGGTCATCACTTACTTTTTCAACATTGCCTGAGTCTACAAGCTTTGTAACTTCAGGGTCCAGCGGTATCTTATCCGTAACTTTGGAACCGATCTCGGAAGCCGATTTCTCGATAGATGATCCGTCTCCGTAAAGCCTGATCTCATCACCGCAGTGAGGACACTTTATAAAGCTCATGTTCTCAACCATTCCGAGAACAGGAACCTTCATCATTGATGCCATGTTGCGTGCTTTGTTAACGATCATCGAGACAAGATCCTGACTGGTAGCAACAAGAACGATTCCGTCTATCGGAATTGACTGGAATACCGTGAGCGGGACATCACCTGTTCCCGGCGGCATGTCGATCAGCAATACATCCAGGGTTTCCCAGTTGACCTGGCCCCAGAATTGCTTGATAAGAGAGTTGAGGACCGGACCTCTCCAAATGATCGGTGCCTCTTTATCATCGAGCATAAGATTGATGCTTACTGTTTTGATTCCCGAAGAAGTCAGAGCAGGTTCGATAAGCTGGTCTTCATTTGCCCTGAGATTCTCATTTAGTCCAAATGCCTGAGGAATTGAAGGTCCTGTAACATCAGCATCCATAACGCCGACCTTATAACCTTTGCGTGCAAGCTGTACAGCGAGTACTGAAGTAACAAATGACTTTCCTACACCGCCTTTGCCGCTTGCAACACCGATTACGGTCTTGATGGATGAACCGTTAGCAAGAGGATCCTTTCCGATTGCCGAAGGGCAGGTAGCCTGGGAAGTGCAGCCTTCCTTTGAAGGGCATGAATCACATGCTGATGACATAAAATGCCTCCTGAATAAATAGTTTGAATATTATAGGCAATGGTTTTTCACTTTTCAATTCGGATCATATCTCTGAATCTTCGGTATTGTCTTCATCATTTTCGAAAATCACGTTATTTCCGATTTCAGTTTTTCCTTTGATGAATCTCATAACGGAAGCTCCGGCATCACCTGATCTGACCATAACGACCCTAACCAGACGTTGCTCGTTCTTCTTAAACGATCTAACGAATGATTCCATCGCATTTGAAGCCTGTTCCTTTGCTATTCTAAGACTTTCTTTCTCGGCCTCCGTGAACTGGTTAGCAAAGGCTTTTTCTTCCGCTCTGTGCTGCGCGGCAAGTTCCTTTTCCTGCCTCCGGTTTTCCGCAAGGAGCTTTCTGTATTGATCGTAATGATTTCTTGTAGGCTCGCTTACAGTTACTATCGTATCAACTGCTCCGTAGATCTGTGATCCGATAAGATCAGATACGGCTTTAGTACCGGTAACGACTTTCTCCATTGCCTCGAATTTCTTCTTGAAACCGACAATGGTAATTATCGTTGTGACCAGATCTGCAACCAGGATCAAAGTAAAGAAGATCAGAATTCCTATCCTGACAGGATAATTTATGTGTGCGATAAGCCATTTGACTGCGGGATGTAAAACATAGATACCGAGCGAAGCGGCAATACCCCAGTAGATATAGAAACGAAGACAGATATATCCGCGGAAATTGAGCTTGTAATCCGAATAATCCCACCAACGCATGTGGAAAGCATGATAAAGGATTATTCCGGCAATGAGTTCCACGATCGTACAGGCCGTCGCCATTCCGAAAAAGATTATCATGAAATTGTTGTTCATAGGCTCAAATATCCAGATTGCAGTATAAAAGCCCAATCCGTAAACGGGACAAAGAGGACCCGCCAAAAAGCCCCTGTTGATGAATTTGCCTTCAGTGATCCCGTAATAGACCACTTCAACTATCCAGCCTACAAAGCTGTAGATAAAAAACATAAGATATGAATCTGCAAAGGAATACGGTAGTGTCATTCTTTTTTAGCCCTCATTACTCTGTATCCTCCGTCAATTGACAGTGTCTCACAATTTCCAAACAATTCTTTAAGTCTTTCCATTGTTGAAGGGGCGCCTTGTTTTCGCTGCAAAACAACATACAGATATCCACCGGGGTTAAGAAGATCGTATGACTGTTCATAGAAACCGAATACTGTCTTCTTCCCTGCCCTGACAGGAGGATTTGTAGCTATGATATCAAAACGTTCTTCCCTGACAGCAAACAAAGTATCGCTCGATAAAAATCTGCAGTTCAGGCCATTATAAACTGCATTCTCTCTGGCAAGAGCAACTGCTCTTGAATTAATGTCAACACCGGTAACATCAAAAGCCATAAAACATGACTTGATAACGATCCCCACTATGCCGACACCGCATCCGAGATCGACAAACCGTTCCATCTTGGGGCCTCTATCCTTTATGTCTTTTACGAGAGTCTTTATGAGGAGATCTGTGCCGAAATCCACATTATTCCGCGAGAAAACCGCAGTATCGGTATGGAACTCAAAATTTATTCCATTCATTCTGTATGGAATAATCTTGCGCTCTGAAGGAGTTGTCGGATTGGGATCAAAATATTGTGTCATGGGAGTTTATTCTTAAGTCCTGTTTTTTCCATTACCAAAATAAGAGGGATGCCTAATACTACCATCAGCACCGCTTCACTTCCTGCTACGGAAAGCATGCTGATCATAACAGCCTCAGCCGTGACCGTGCTGCCGGAATCAACCAGAAGGAACGGGAGATATCCGCCTACGATAAGTCCGTTGACGACGACCGGGGGAATTATACCAAGCCACTTATTCTTCTTTCCGATGAAGTATGAGAGTATTCCTGCAATAAGCGTAGCCAGGGATCCTCCGATAATATCAACCGGCCCGAGATTGCCAGGGTTTACGAGATTTGCAATAAAGCAGCCCAACGTTACACCAGGGATCATTCCCCAGGAGAAAATAGGAAATACGGTCATAACTTCAGCGATCCTGACCTGGATCGGACCGTAGGCAATATTTGCGAACGGAGCCGTGAAAACGACGTATAAAGCAGCAACGATTCCATTGAATACAATGAACTTAATGCGTTTCCTGTTTTTAGACTGGTTTGTATTGGTATCTGTCATAATCACATCATTGAACGGATAGTATCATTGATCTGGGCGATCCTGATGGTCCTTGCCCAAGGCATTTCCGGGACCTGAATAAATCCCTTTGAAATTGCTTTGGCACAGCATTCAAACTCATAAACGTATCCGCTAATGTATTTTTCCTTTACTTCTATCTCGTCCAGGAGAGTATCATCCTGTGAATAAAGAGCGATCTTACGGTAATTGTTGATATTACTGAACTTGATCTTTCCTCTTTCACCGACAACTACTCCGTCCTTGTCAGTATCAGCGCACATAGTAACATAGAAATTACCCAGGATACTTCCGTCTTCGGATTCCATCGAATATGTTGTATCCCTGTCTATTCCTGAAGAAAGTTTCCTTGCAAATACTCTGGACACCCTGATGTCATCGCCCATAAATGAAAGAGCGAAATTCGTCGTATATACTCCAAGATCAAGATAACTGCCTCCGCCTAATACGGGACTGTTAAGTCTCGGAACACTTGCTATATCATAACCTAAGTTGGCTGATACATATTTGACAGCTCCGATCCTGCCTTTCTCGATCCATTCAAGAGCCTTCTTGTGAAGCGGCAGATAAGATGTCCACATGGCCTCAGCGACAAATACGCCTCTGTTCTTAGCCTCGAAAAAGATACTGTCAGCCTCGGCCTTGCTCATGGTAAAAGGTTTCTCTACAAGCACATTCTTGTATTCCTTTATGCACATGATCGCATGTTCATAGTGATATGTATTCGGGGTAGCAATATAAATCAGGTCAATATCATCTGAAGCGGCCAGTTTCTCGTAACCGGTAAACACTTTGGCATCCGGACAATGAGCTGCCGCGAACTTCTTGGCTTTGTTTCTTTCTCTGGAAGCAACACCTTCAATGACAACATTCTTATTGCCCTTCAGGCTGTCAGCAACTTTTGCCGCTATCATTCCGCAGCCGAGAATACCGACTCTAAGCATATATTTCCCTCTTTTATTATATTTATAACCCTCTAATTGTATTTAGCACGGCACTTTGTGTCAATCTATGTTTTGAACAAGGCTAAAATTATGGACAACAGGGGTTCATTACTATATTTTTAATTCGAAAAGAAATCAAAAGAGGTAAGAGTGACTATTAAATTTCTTGACAGGCTGTCACCCAGAAAGAAAGGTATCGTATACCTTCTTCTGTCATCTTTCTCTTTTGCATGCATGGCACTATTCATAAACCTTGCAGGTGATATGCCGGTCTTCCAAAAAGCATTCTTCAGGAATCTCGTTGCTATAGCCATGTCATATATCATGCTTGCAAGATCACCTGAGAAATTCAAGATCAAGAAAGGCTCACTGCCAAGTCTTTTCATGCGCGCCGGATTCGGAACAATAGGCGTTATCGCCAACTTCTATGCCATCTCGAATACCAATATGTCCGACGCCATGATGCTCAACAAGCTGTCTCCTTTCTTTGCCATGCTCACATCCATCCTGGTCCTCAAGGAGGCCGCTGACGGATTCCAATGGGCAGCTATTCTGACAGCTATAATCGGTGCTGTTTTTGTTGTAAAGCCCACTTTCCTTTTTGGCAGTCTGGGTGTTAATCAAGAAGATGTGTTCCCGCTGGCAATAGCTCTCATCGGCGGAATCTGCGCAGGTATTGCCTATACGTTCCTCCGCAAGGCTACACTCAAAGGCGAACGGGGAATAGTGGTCGTGGCATTCTTCTCCACATTCTCATGCATCGCCCTCATACCTTTTATCATATTCACTTATCAGCCGATAACTCTTCTGCAGTTCTTCTTCTGCGTAATGACAGGTGTGGCTGCATGTTTCGGTCAGATATTCATCACTTCGGCTTATGCCGCCTGTCCTGCAAAGGAGATCTCCATCTACGATTATTCAACAGTTATCTTTACTGCCCTTCTCGGACTGATCTTTTTGGGAGAACTGCCCGACTGGCTCAGCATAGTAGGATACGCGATAATCATCGGCGCATCGGTAATGAACTATCTTTATAACAACAATTATCTGAGATTCAAGAAGGCCTGAACGTCTTTAAGCGAAGGCAGGATAACATCAGCAAGACTCTTCATCTCATCATCAGGCTGAATGATATCGGGAACCATTATAGTATATAAACCCGAAGCCTTACATGACCTTACTCCGTTGAACGAATCTTCAAGACCGACACCGTTTTCGGGTTTTATGCCAAGAGCATCGCAGGCAAGAAGGAAAATCTCAGGATCCGGTTTGGACTTTGTTACCTGGTCACCGCAGACACATGTATCAAAGTAAGGCAGAGCCCCGAGAGCAGCCATCTGCGAAGTAACTTCCTCCCTTGTCGATGACGATGCGATCGCTATCTTCATGCCGGCATTTTTCATTGAGCTTAAGAGTTCGATCGTATGAGGTTTTAACGGGACTTCGCCTTTGGCGGCCATCGTGTTGTATATCTCACGAAGCTCACGCTCGTAACGGTCGCCGGACTCACCGTAGACTCTCTCGAATTCGTCTATAGTAGCCTTCTTATTCTTTCCGATAACGCTGATACCGTAAGTCACGATATCCGCAAACCCGTATTTCTCTCCGATCTTTTCCCAACATTTCAGGACTGTCCTCTCAGAGTCGAGGATCAGTCCGTCCATGTCGAAAACAGCTGCCTGAAATGATCTGTTGATCTTCTCCATCAGACCTCCATTGATCCTTCGAAAACCTTAGCGCAGTTACCTGTCATATAAACAGCATCGTCAGTATATTTGATGATGAGATCTCCGCCCTTCAGGATGACTCTGATGTCTTCGCCCTTTGGGCAGAAACCGTTCTCACAGGCTGCAACAACTGTTGCACAGGCGCCTGTTCCGCAAGCCATTGTCTCGCCTGAACCTCTCTCCCAAACTCTCATCTTCAGAGTGTGGTCGTCGATGACCTTTACGAACTCTGTGTTGACCCTTTCAGGGAAAAGATCCGTTGAGTATTCGAACTTGGGACCGATCGAATTGAGATCTAAAACGTCGACCAGATCAGTAAATACAACAGCATGAGGATTGCCCATAGATACTGCCGTAATGTTATATTCATCACCGTCTATATTAACCGGAACGTTGACTGCCTTATCTCCGGGGAGTGTGCAGGGGATCTTCGGCGGATTAAGTTCTGCCTTGCCCATGTCGACCTTAACTCTTGCGACAACACCGCCCAAAGTCATGAGTTCCAGTGTCTTGATTCCGCTCTTGGTCTCGATCTTCATGTGTCTCTTCTTGTGACCGCGCTCATCGTACATGTACTTGGCAACACATCTGATGGCATTACCGCACATCATACCCTCTGAGCCATCCAGGTTGAACATGATCATCTTGCAGTCAGCGACCTTTGAAGGAGCGATCAGAACGATACCGTCACCTCCGACACCGAAGTGCCTGTCGCTCATATAAACTGACAATGACTCAGGTGATGAGACCATGCTCTCCATGCAGTCGATGTAGATGTAGTCGTTGCCTGCGCCCTGCATCTTGATGAAGTTGATCTTACGGCGCTTGTCACGCATATTGTTGATATCAACCAGCTCCGTATTGATCTCTGAGAAGTGACTCATCAATGAATCAGCCAAAGCATCTGCCGTATCAATAGCCGTAAGGCACGGAATACCGAGCATGACTGCACGGCGGCGGAGTTTAACGGAGTCTCTTGCGGGAAGTCTGCCCTTTGCTGATGTCGAGATGATGTAATTGATCTTGCCGCTCTCAATAAGTGACATAGTATTGTTCTCATCTGACTCGTGGATCTTCGATACTACCGCAACTTCCATGCCTGCCTGTCTTAATGCATCTGCAGTACCCTGTGTCGCATAGAGCTTGAAGCCCATGATATCGAACTTCTTCGCGATCTCGATGATCTCCATCTTGTCGGAGTTCCTGACTGAGATGAAGACACCGCCGCGCTTGTACATCTTGTAGCCTGCAGCAACGAGTCCCTTATACAAAGCTTCGGATAGATTTCTGCCGACACCTAAGACTTCGCCCGTGGACTTCATCTCAGGTCCTAACTGTGTATCAACGTCTGTAAGTTTCTCGAATGAGAATACAGGAACCTTGACTGCGGTATAAGGAGACTGTCTGTAGAATCCCGTACCGTAATCCATATCTGCAAGCTTCGTTCCGAGGCTTACTTCAATGGCAACATCTACCATCGGAATGCCTGTTACCTTGCTCATGTAAGGAACGGTTCTTGAAGCTCTCGGGTTGACCTCGATAACATAGATCCTGTTGTCCTTTACGATGTACTGGATATTTACGATACCTGTTGATTTAAGTCCGTCGCAGAGAGCAATCGTGGTATCTGCAAGTTTCTTATACATATCATCGTAGATGTGCTTTGCGGGATACATCGCGATCGAGTCGCCGGAGTGGATACCCGCACGCTCAACGTGCTCCATGAGACCCGGTATAAGAACGTCCTTACCATCGTAGATTGCATCTACTTCGATCTCTTTGCCCTGGATGTATTTATCGATGAGGACCGGATTTTCGATACCCTGTGCAAGAATGATCTTCATGTATTCGTTAACATCTTCATCGTTAAAGGCAATGATCATGTTCTGACCGCCGAGAACGTAAGAAGGTCTTAAGAGGACAGGATATTCGAGTTCGTTAGCAGCCTTCAAAGCTTCCTCGAGTGTAAGCACTGAAAATCCTTTAGGCCTTGCAATTCCAAGGCGCTCCAGGAGTTCGTCGAATCTCTCGCGGTCCTCTGCCATATCGATGGAATCAGCAGATGTACCGATGATGTTGACGTTATTCTCGGAAAGAGTTTTCGTAAGCTTTATTGCAGTCTGACCGCCGAAAGCTACAACAACTCCGAACGGATTTTCCTGATGGACGATATTCATTACATCTTCAGGAGTCAAAGGCTCGAAATAAAGCCTGTCGCCTGTATCGAAGTCAGTCGATACGGTCTCAGGGTTATTGTTTACGATGACCACCCTGTAGCCTAAATCCCTTAATGCATGTACGCAGTGAACTGCAGCATAGTCGAATTCGATACCCTGGCCGATACGGATCGGGCCTGAACCGAATACAATGACTGTCTGCTTGTCCTTATCTCCTGCTTTCTCGAAATCAGCTTCATTCTCGCCGCCCTCTTCAGGTCTGTTGAATGTAGCATAGAAGTAAGGTGTGTGCGCTTCAAATTCACCGGCACATGTATCAACCATCTTGAATGTCGGCTTAAGTTCATATGTGACTTTACTGCCTGTGATTCTGGCGATTGCTTTATCTGTAAACCCGAGTTTCTTAGCCTTTACATATTCATCGAAAGAGATCTCTTTTCCTGTGATCTCTTTCTCAAAGTCGATCAGGTTCTTGATCTTTGCAAGGAACCACATATCGATCTTTGTCTCTTCGTTGATCTTTGTGATCGGGACGTCTCTTCTGATAGCCTCAGCAACATAGAAGAGTCTCTCGTCGGTCGGCGTTACACAGCGCTCCATGAGGTCTTCGTCTGCCACTTCTTCCATCTTCTTTAGGTGGAGCGTATCAGCAGAGATCTCTGCACCTCTGACTGCCTTCATGAGCGCGCTCTCAAATGAATCGGAGATAGACATTACTTCTCCTGTCGCCTTCATCTGTGTTCCGAGATTTCTCTTTGCATAGACAAACTTGTCGAAAGGCCACTTCGGATATTTAACTGCGACATAGTCCAATGCCGGCTCGAAAGCAGCATATGTATGACCAGTTACGGCATTTACGATCTCATGAAGTCTGTAACCGATCGCGATCTTTGTAGCAACCTTTGCGATAGGATAACCGGTAGCTTTTGATGCAAGAGCAGATGATCTTGAGACTCTGGGGTTAACCTCGATTACCGCATATTCGAATGAGTCCGGATTAAGAGCGAACTGGCAGTTACAGCCGCCCTCAACTCCCAATGCTTCGATGATGTTAAGAGATGCGGTTCTCAGCATCTGGTACTCTTTGTCAGAGAGTGTTACGGCAGGAGCGATAACTATCGAATCACCTGTGTGAACGCCGACGGGATCTAAGTTCTCCATAGAGCAGACCGTGATCACGTTACCATCTTTATCTCTTATTACTTCGAACTCGATCTCTTTCCAGCCTGCGATACCTCTCTCGATAAGCACCTGTGTGATAGGCGATAAGGCAAGACCGTTTCTTGCAGTCTCATAAAGCTCATCCTTATCATTGGCAATACCGCCGCCTGTTCCTCCCAATGTGAAGGCAGGTCTTACGATAACCGGATAACCGATCTCGTCTGCAAATTCCAAAGCATCTTCAACTGTAGTAACAACCTTTGAAGGAATGCATGGCTGGCCGATCGATTCCATCGTATCTTTGAACATCTGGCGGTCTTCGGCTTTATCGATACACTCGGGAGAAGAACCCAGAAGCTTAACGCCGTGTGATTCAAGGAAACCTTCCTTGGCAAGCTGCATACATAATGTAAGAGCTGTCTGTCCGCCAAGACCTGATAAGATCGAGTCAGGCTTTTCCGTCTCGATGATTCTCTTAACTGTCGTAAGAGTAAGAGGCTCTATGTAGATCTTATCTGCCATCGACTTGTCTGTCATGATGGTGGCAGGATTGGAGTTGAGAAGTACGATCTCGATGCCGTCTTCACGGAGTGCCCTGCAGGCCTGTGTTCCGGCATAGTCGAATTCGGCTGCCTGACCGATTACGATAGGGCCTGATCCGATAACAAGGACTTTACGAATTGTTTTATCAAGCGGCATATTATTTGTCCTCCTTGTCTTCCATCATCTGTATGAACCTGTCGAACAGGAATTCAGTATCTTTAGGTCCTCCGCAGGCTTCCGGATGGAACTGTACCGAGAAGCAGGGCTTTTTCAGATATTCGATTCCTTCATTCGTTCCATCGTTAACGTTGATAAAATACTCTTTTGCTATTTCCGTATCTATCGAGGAACTTACGACCTGATAACCGTGGTTCTGTGAAGAAATGTAAACTCTTCCGGTCTCAAGGTTTCTGACCGGATGATTGGCACCTCTGTGTCCGTACTTAAGCTTGGATGTCTTAAAACCGTGAGCCAGAGCAAGTATCTGATGACCCAAACAGATTCCCATGATCGGAATTCCGCAGTCCTTGAGTTCTTTCATGGTTTCGATCGCTGTTATATTATCTTCAGGATCTCCCGGACCATTGGATAAGAAGATTCCGTCAGGCTCAAGTTCCTTAACTTTCCGGGAATTTGTATCTGCAGGAAGAAGATGTATCTCAACGCCTCTTTTCGAGAGTTCTCTGATTATGTTGCGCTTTATTCCGAAGTCGAACATTGCGACCTTGAACCTGGTCCCGCCTTCCGCTTCAATGATCTGTTCTTCCTTTGTTGTTACCTCATCAACGGGGTCCTTGATCCTGTATGCTTTTATCTCCTCCTGCGTAAACTCATCGGGAGTGTTGCAGATCGCGCCGTTCATCGTTCCTGATTCTCTCAGGCACTTCGTGAGCGCTCTTGTGTCTATTCCTTTGATCCCGGGGATATTCTGTTCTTTAAGGAAAGTATCAAGATCTTTCTCGCATCTGAAGTTCGAAGGGACCTCGCATGCTTCTCTTACGATATAACCTGATACATTAACCTTCGGGCCTTCCATATCGGGAGTTATTATTCCGTAGTTTCCTATCAGGGGGAATGTCTGGACTACTGCCTGCCCTTTATAACTCGGGTCAGTAAGTGTCTCAAGATATGCTGTCATAGCCGTAGTAAATACTATCTCGGAAATGACACTGCCTGAAGTTCCCATTGCTTCGCCTTCGTAAACGTTGCCGTTTTCCAGTACCAGATACCGTTTCATTTCATCATGCCCCCTTTTATAAAAAAAGGCTTTTCGTTGGGAGAAAAGCCTTAAAACAACAAATCAATCAAGAAGGATCTTGCGCACCATGCTCATCATCTGTTCCTTCTCGATAACATCCTTATGCCTGATTTCAAGAGATGGTAATTCTGAAATAGACTGAGGAATCTCAAGTCCGCTCTCTTCAGCAAGTTCGGCAATGATATCCGGTATCGGCTTATCGTCGGAATAACCGGCTCCTCTTAAAGAGTCCATAACTGCCGGCGCGAACTTGAAGGGAGATGCCGTGGATGCAAATACCGTCTTGCTCTCATCACCTGACCTGGTGTGATATCTTCCGTAGATGTTAAAACCTACGGCCGTATGCGGATCGATAACGTGATCCGTGCGGTCATATACATCAAGGATCGTTTTCGCAACTCCCGTCTCATCGGCAAATCCGCCAACGAACAGTCTCTGCAATGCCTTCAGAGTATCCTTGTCAACGCTGTACTTGCCTTTATCGAAAAGATCCGTCATCCATTCAGTTACCTTCCCGGAATCCTTGTCCGTGATCTCGAAAAGAAGTCTCTCAAGATTGGAAGAAATAAGGATGTCCATTGAAGGAGATGTAGTCTTAAAGAACTCTCTGTTGCGGTCGTAAATACCGCTGGAGAAGAAGTCACATAAAACCTTATTGCGGTTTGAAGCGCAGATAAGCTTGTGTACGGGAATTCCCATCTGCTTTGCGAACCATGCGGCAAGAATATTACCGAAGTTACCTGTTGGAACTACGATATTGAAGGACTCTGTAAGATCCATCTTTCCTTTTCTGATAAGTTCAACATATGAATAAACATAGTAAGCTATCTGAGGCGCAAGTCTTCCCCAGTTGATAGAGTTTGCGGAAGAGAGCATGACGTCATGCTCATCAAGCGTGATCGCAAATTCCATGTCGCCGAAGATCCGCTTAACGCCTGTCTGCGCATCATCAAAGCAGCCGTTAACTGCGATTACATGTGTATTTGAACCGCCCGTTGTTGTCATCTGAAGCTTCTGTGCTTCGGAAACGCCGCCGGTCGGATAGAACACGATGATCTCTGTTCCGGGAAGATCCTTAAAGCCCTCAAGCGCAGCCTTTCCGGTATCACCCGAAGTAGCGGTAAGGATACATATCTTCTTGTTGGTTCCGGTCTTCTTTGCAGAAGCCGTCATGAGGTGCGGAAGGAGCTGGAGTGCAACATCTTTAAAAGCGCACGTAGGTCCGTGCCACAATTCAAGGATATATTCGCGGTCATTGTATTCGTTAAGCTGGACCAGAGGAACCGGATTATCTCCCCATTTCTCCTCGGAATATGCCTGACTCGTATATTCAAGGAGTTCTTCCTCGGAAAAGTCTGTCAGGAACTTGGAAAGGACAAATGCAGACAACTGATAGAACTGCATCGTCTGCATAGCCTCAAGATCTTCCTTGGTAAGCTGGGGAATAGTCTCGGGGACGAAGAGACCGCCATCAGGAGCGATGCCTCTGATGATAGCTTCGCTTGAAGTAAACTTTCCTTCATATCCCCTGGTACTTATATAGTTCATTAATCTTCTCCTTCAAGTGTTCCGATCGATTCCGTCGTCTCTTCCGAAGTAGTCGTCTCGGCTAAGATCGCAGTAAGCTCCGTCACACTCGTAGTAGTAGTCTGTTCTGTCTGGCTTTCAGTCGGGGCAGTCTCCTGTAACTGGGAATTCTGTGTCCAGACTGTACCGAAACTGGATTCGTAGGCGCTCATTATCGCCGATACTTCAGGATCGTATCTGTTTTTGTAGAACTCACCCTGAAGATACTCTATCTTGTCCTGCGCAGAAGCTCCGGCTTCGATCTTATTTACCAGAGGAATAATACCAAAGATGATGAGTAACGTCACTAGTAACATTGACAGAATTACTACGCAGGTAATAACCAAAATTCTCATCTTCTCTCTGGGAGATTTGATGTCCTCAATATCTATTGAATCATCAGGAAGTTCATCAGCCACTCCGCCGGAACGCATCAAAATATCCCTGCGTTCTTTACTGGAAGCCATCTGCGGAGCTTCTGAAGTTTTCTGGGCCTTGGTAAGGATCGGTGCCTGGAAGTTCATTCTGGCAGCAGGAGACGAGCCTGATGCCATCTGGGCATTCTTCAGTTTTCCCGCTATATCAGCAGGCGGAATATCTGCCGGGGGATTCTTAATATCCTCCCTGACCATCCTTAAAGCCTCCTGTGCAACCGTCAGGTACTGCTCAGAACCGAGAACTCCCTGTATTGCAAAAGCAAGGCTTCCTTCGGCTCTTTTGAACTGTCCTTCGCGTGCCAGGCAGAGTCCGAAAAGCAAAGCCGGATCACCCCACTTCTGGTATTGTGCGATCAAGGGCTTAAGAAATATCTGGGCAACATCTGTACCGTCACCCTGGCTGTTTTGTAATGCTCTGTTATATTGGCGGACAATACGGGTCTTTTCCTCATTACTCACATCAAAGAGAATGAGACTCGACTCATTTATAGGCTGTATCATCATGCATAAGCTTAAATAGTCGTGCATTCGATCAATCCTTTCAGGGTAGCCCGTATCTGACCCGTAAGATAAAGCGATCCGGTCGCAAGAAGAATCATGCCGTCACTGACTGATTTCTCATATGCCAGCTTCGCGCCTTCTTCAGCATTTTGGCAGGCCGTCAAATCGTCGCTGATATTATACACATAATTAATTTTCTGTGCGAGAACATCAGCAGGCTCGCTTCTGGGATTATCAGGCTTTACGGTTACTGCGCTTCTGATATTAAGACCGCATGCTTTATAAGCCTCGAGTATACCCGAAACATCCTTATCCGCCATGACTCCCATGAGAAGTCGTACAGGTTTGCCTCTAAGAGAACCTCCGAGCATCTCATTCATTGTCTCGCCAAGGCTCCGGGCGCCCTGCGGATTATGTCCTCCGTCAATTATCACCGTCGGATCAATGCTTAATATCTCTGCTCTGCTCTTCCACCTTGCAAG
Organism: Clostridiales bacterium; assembly: GCA_017510605.1. Classification (GTDB taxonomy): domain Bacteria; phylum Bacillota; class Clostridia; order Saccharofermentanales; family Saccharofermentanaceae; genus Saccharofermentans. The sequence continues at coordinate 229,261 of JAFWMQ010000002.1, read as the reverse complement.
CGCTATGCCTTCCCTGATCGCATCTTCTGAAACACCGCACTTTCTGCATGCTTCAATAGAAGTTATTGCATTACCGATCTGGTGTCTTCCGTTAAGAGCAGTCTTGTATGTGGTGCCGTCATATGTAAATTCCATCATGCCGTCCATAGTAAAACGCGCACTTTTAAAAGATTCCTTAGTACCGGCAAATGTTATGTCGGTCTTCTTTTCGCGCGCCTTGCATAGAAGCGTGTCTCTTACATCGCTTTTCATATCTTCAGGCAGGATCATGAGAGAAGGTTCAAAACAGACACAGGGAGAACCCTCTTTGAAGATCCCCGCCTTCTCGCCTGTTATCTCTGCAACCGTGTTGCCGAGCACACCGCAGTGATCAAGGCCGATTGCTGTAATAACGGTAACCAGCGGATCAGAAACGATATTCGTGGAATCAAGTCTTCCGCCGAGTCCTGTCTCAAGAACCGCAACATTGATCTTCTGATCCGCAAAATAGAGAAAACATATAGCTGTAATAAGTTCAAATTCAGTCGGCTCATCACACAGACCTTCAGATATCATCTTATCTCTGGCCTGCTTTACCATGTCCGAATACCTGTCGAGATCATCAGAAGAGATCTCTCCTGTCCTGTCATCTTCAGCAAATTCTTTAAGACCCTTTTTACCGTCCAGGATCCTGATCCTTTCAGAAAAACGCTCAAGATAAGGAGAAGTAAATACTCCGGTCTTTTTGCCGTCAGCTGCCATGATGGAAGAGATAAAAGTTGCGACAGAACCTTTGCCGTTTGTTCCTGCAATGTGAACGGATCTGAAACTGTCCTGAGGATTGCCCAAAAGGTTCATGAGACAGGTGATGCGTTCAAGACCGGGTTTTATTCCGAACTGCAATGCTCCGGTCAGAACTTCAGGCACCTTATCATCAGGCATCGGCTTCTTCCTCTCCGGAAGTCTCTTTGTCCTTTGAATTGTAATCCACCATGTCCTTCTTCTTGAAGACCATGACTTTGCTCAATACATAATTGGCAATGATTACGAAGATACAGTTGATAAGTTTGACAAGATAATCGTAAGTGAAAGCAAAAGATCCGATATATCCCATCGGAGTTAATACGCTGACTTTGGTTATCGCTTCACATATCCAAACCATAACGTACATAACGCCCAATTCAAGAACGACAAAAGATAACACTCTGGCCCCGGCAAAAGTAATCAGTTCCCGTAATACATTGCCCTTTGATCTGAATACCGTGACCCTGTTAAGTATATAAGCAACTATGACCGCAACTATCCAGCCGACGATCTGTTTGACCGCGATCTTAAGCGAGAATTCAAATCCGAGAAGTGAGACCGTCATGTCTGATTTTACGAGCAGATCGAAAAGAATATATACGATCCAATTTGCGACAGTTGTAAGACCGCCGCTGACAAGATACATGAAGATCTTTCTTTTCTTCTCCTGGCTCTCTGTAAGATCCTTGCTGCCGAATATGATCGTTTTAATATCCATAACCAATTACTTTATACCCTTTTAGGCTTCGGATTAGTTCTCTCGGAAACCATTTTCCTTACTATGTAAACGGTAACCGTAATAATGACCGCCTCAATAATAGCAATCACAAGAAAAACGTCAAACAGATAAGAATACAAAATCTCCGCTTTTTTATTCGCAAACCTGTACAGACTGATCGAACCGTCATTCTTATCGTAGTAATAGAAATCATCGTTGCCTTTCTCGTCCGAGAGATAAACGATAAAATCACCTTCATTATTGGAATATCCGGATATGACCATAGAACCGGTATCATATTGATACGGACTGAATTCATCTGGTATGGCTATGTCTGCCGGAACTTCTTTTATCTTGTGGATCGAAGAAGCTTCAATGAGCGTATTCTCAGGATCATACCTTATAACAGTTTTCGCGGTACTGTCATAAAAATAGAATCCGGGAGATTGTGTTCCGTCAAATAAATAAAGAAGAACACTTGTTACACCATCCCTGACATAAGCCGGGACGCTGTATCCGTTGATATTTTTGGTCGTCAATGTAAACCCGTTTGGAATGACAACATCGCCCGGGGCATCCAGGAAAGTATAAGTGTTGCCTTCCCGATCGACCAGCGAAGCATTACTCGGAACGTCACTTTCCCTTCGTTCGACATGGACCGTATAACGCATATGACTCGATCCATCCTGGGCGGTAACATTTATGCTGATAACATTCTCACCCATACTGAGGTGCTGGTTGCCGTCAATAATTATAGCTGCCCAAAGATTGCTCGCAATAACGTTGACCTGGAGTTCAGATACGGAACGTTCTACAGAGCAGCTGTAATCAGTAATATTCGGATTGAATTCAGGAGAGATAGTAGCTCCTTTGATCTTTAAGGATGCAAGCGTTGCATCACTGGACATTCCGGCCCTGTTGATCGGCATGGTAACACCGCTTCCTATCTTGGCGGAAATTGTTTCCTGTGATGCCCTGAACTCTCCGACTTCGCTGATCCAGCAGTCAATATCCCCGTTGCTTTCCGGGAACAGTCTTAAGATAACCGAGAATAAAACGACCTGGTTCTCAGACATAAAGGAAGAAGTGATCACTTCTTCACCGTTGTCATCGACACTGATATTCATCATCTGATCCATGGCTGTAATGGTCAGCTCACCGCCGACCTTAGTCTCATAGAATACGTAATTCGCAAGATCTTTTCCCTGTTCAAAAGAGATAAAATCCGCCTTGTCAGAATCATAATTGAAAAGGATCGGACCGAAATCGGTAATTCCCGGCATTCTGTCCGCAACAACGTCAATAATGAGGATATCACCCGGACCGATCTCGGTTTGTCTTGCAACAGCAGATACAACTACTTCAGAATCCGCTTTGACACGCTTGGAAAAACAGAAAAAACACAGAAAAGCAGCAAACACAAATACAGAAACAGCCGTTACGCACTTGGCTGTCATCTTCAGTATTTCCCTGTCAGACTGCTTCCTCATTCAGGCAAACTCCCATAAGACCCGGGCATTTTATTGTATACAGGTATTATGAATTCAAAACCTGCATCTGTCATGCCTATTGAATCATAGCTTCTGTAATATCTCAAACCTTCAGAATAAGCCATCATTATATTCTGGGCATACTGATGGTTGTACCTCTCGGTCCCGTCATCAAGTACATCGAACTTTTGGAAATACAGTGTATTCTGTCCTTTATCAATATAACCGGATGCGATCCAGAGCGCACCGCCTTTGATCGATCTTTCAACGGTATTCCACGGCAGGAGATAAGCTGCTTCAGTATCTGTTATCTCATGTTCTTCCCAATCTTTTCCCCACTGGGCATATTTCGCGCCGTTAATAACGGCACCGCCGGATTCCGTAGTAGCGTAAGCTCCTATATCATAGAAATTATAATAACCTTCAAATCCGGTTACCTCTCCTCTTGATAAAGCTGACTCGCCGTTAAATCCCATCTCCTGGATTATCCTGCTCGCAAGGAAATAAGGAGATACACCTGCATTCTCACCTGCTTCATAGATGATCTGGGCATAGTCATATTCTGAATTGTCATCCATAAAAGATCCTCTTATGATCTCTCTGACACCTTCGATCGTATGGACCTTCGGATCAAATCCCAACATCTCGAATGCAAAGATCCTTTCAGGCGTAAAGTAATTTCTCGGATCCATAAAATAGCTTACGACTTCTGTCCTTGCAGCCATCCAGTCCGGCTTGTCATATACCTTGCTGTTCGGCTTAACATAAGATGGGAAAGAGGAATTCTGGATAAGGCTTCTGCCCTGGCTGTCTTCAGCAGCAAGTGCGCTATCAAAAGACACATTTGTATTGTATGCGGTAAATACATAATTGGGATATAAGCTATGCAGTAACCACAGTCCGTTATAATAGCTCGACGGGAATTTAGACAATGTATTCTCTGAAAAATCCCCCTCATCATCTCCGTTCAAAAGATAGAACGAATAATCTCCTGTTACCCCTCCAAAACCTGTAACCGTACATGTGATAACTGTCTCTCCTGCGGGAACATCATAGAGCTGGCCCTGTTCAAGGATCACCTCATTCCCGTTCGAGTTCGCTTTGATCGTAACATCTGCCGAATAACCTTCAAGAGGAGTACATCTGATAGCTATGCTTTTAGAACCGTTCATATAGTAAGCATAATCACGGGTAAGAAAATCAAAATCAGGATATATATCCAGGAAATTATCCGGTGTGGAATCGTTGATTATGCATGCGGAAAGAGAACCATTTATAGGCAGGATCCCTGCTTTCTTCCTCTCAACCTCATAAGTGATATTATCACTGTCGGTAAGTTTGACTTTGCCGTTATTATCTTCTCCGGTAACAGCCATATAACAGCCGTCAAAGTAAGCACATTCCCTGGACTGTATCATTGTAAAATCGATATCTTTTTCGATATCGATACCGGAGCCTGTTCTGCTGGCACAGATATAAAAACAGTTCGATACTCCCGCAATTCCTGTTTCAAGAGCAACAGCCTCTGTATCCTGTTCTTTGCCCCTCAACATCGCATAAGGGATACCGGGATTCTCATTAGAACCTATAAGATTGCCCTTAAGGTCATAGAGCGATACCCTGATATCATCCGTGAGTCCTGCAAAATTGATATAGCAGTCACTGTCCCCGCAATCGATCATATACCATGCGCTGGTATTACCGCTCGGAATAAACCCCTTCGCAACCGAACCGGGATTAATAGACACTTTATCGGGTATAGTTATCTCGCCTCCGGAAATGACTGTTCCCCTTCCGTCGGAACTTCTCAGGAGGGCATACACTTCGTGTCTTCCGGGAGCGCAGTCGGCAGTATCCCATGACAGCACAAATTCCCTGTAGTCTGATTTACTGTTATTGTCATCGGAGTATTTCAGGAAACCGTAATAAAGCGATCCGTCCACAAAGAAATCCGTTCTCACTTCATCTCCTGTAGCCGAATAAGAACCCGAAGCTTCCCTGATACCGACTGTATATTTCTCAGGAGAATCAATAGTTGTTTCAAGGCTGACATCTGATATAACAGAGCCTTTGCCGGACGGAGTCTCCGATGCTCCCAGCTTTTTATCCTCTGAAGATATGGCCCTGTCGATCGCTTTGATCCTTGAATGATCCTTCAGATCTTCAAGAATATACTTCACCTCATCCTGACGGATCTCTCCGTAAATAACATTGCAGAGATCTTCAGCAAATCTGTTATCTGAAACACCGGTCAATAGATAATCCGGTGATGTCATAACAGAGATAACGTAATCTCCGCATGATACGAGTCCGTCTTCAACACGTTCTTTTGCTATCCTGATCTCTTCATCAGAACTGTCAGTCAGCTGACCTGCACGGACAACAATGTCATCAGCCTTTTTCATAGTCTTTCTGTCAGGTTCGGTAATACCTGTATCAAGGCTCAAGACCGTAAAAACTGATGCGGTAATTGCCAGGAGGCCGCCTAAAACCGCAACCGCAAAATATTCGGGACGCCTTACAAACATTGGTTAAGTATCCCTCCCGGTTATCTTGTCTAATGTATAACCATATGAGGGAACGAAGTGTTCCATGAAGTATTCCACTTCCGGCATCTTCATCTCACTGATGATCCTTCCGGTGGATTCTTTTGCAGCAGAAAACTCTGCATTGCCGCTGCTTTCTTCTCTCAGGCATTTAATATATGCGGCGATCTTATCTGCCGCTTTAACAAGTCTATGGATAAGTATCTCTTCTTCGTTTGTTATTGTTGGCGCTAAAAGTTCAAGGTATTCTTCCCTCATACCGAGATCATCCGGTAAGAGCTCCACCAGACTTGCCGCTGCCTCAGATTCGACTTCCTTATATGCCTTGGTGATCTCTTTATTCCGGTACTTGATAGGTGTCGGCAGATCGCCTGTAAGGATCTCGGTGCAATCATGATATAAAGCATATGCCTGGACTTTATAAGGATCCGGCAGGATGGCACCTTCGTTATCCTTCTCAAATCTGTTATGAAGGATCGTTAACGCATGAGCTATTACAGCCACATCAAAACTGTGTTCTTTTATATTCTCTGTCCTGCTGTTGCGCATCAGAGCCCATCTTCCGATGTACTGCATGCGGTCAAGCATCGCGAAAAAACCATATTCTTCCATATTATCCGTATTCCCCGTTAACTCTTATATATTTCGTTAAAGCATCCTACCGCGAACGAATCTGTCATGCCTGCAATATAATCAGATACATAGATCGGCAGCGGTGTATTCTCATGTGCCTTGTATTCAGGATGGTTATTTACGAATTCCGCAAATTTCCTGATGGCAGGTGACTTTGATTCTGATGCCTTTCCGATATTCTGGACAGCTTCATAAAAAGCATCGAAAAGTCCTTCGAGCATTACATCACAGTATTTCTCGTAGGTTTTTACTTTTTGTGTTGTGTATATCTTTTTGACGTTATCATTAAGCGTGTGTTCCAAAGCTTCTCCTGCATGATCGCTCATCATGATGCAGCCTTTATCCATGCTGTTCTCAATAATGTCCTGTACCAGGAAATTAATGATCTCGGAATTGGAACTTCCCATTACATCAGCGCCTGCAGGGACATCAACCTCACTTGCCAAAACACCTGTTCTCAAAGCGTCTTCGATATCTCTTCCGACGTAAGCGATCTTATCTGCAAATCTGACGACACACCCCTCTAATGTCGCAGGACCCAGGCGTTCCTTCTTGGGAATCAGATATGAATTATCTGCTTCGGTCTTATCCCTGCACGGTTCGAGTTTTCTTTCCGAATATACTTCTCCGCAGTGTGAGATAATACCGTCCCTGACTTCGAATGTAAGATTCAGGCCGTTATTGTTATTATGTTTTTCAATAACATCAAGCACTCTGAGACCGTTAGTCTCATGCTCAAAATACAGTTTGCTGTCGATCTCTTTAAGCTTTTTGTTGAGTATCCGCTCTCCGCTGTGTCCGAAAGGCGTATGCCCGACATCATGTCCCAAAGCGATGGCCCTTATCAGATCAACATTGAGGTTCAGCGCGCTTCCTATAGTAGAAGCAATATAATCAACATAGATAACGTGTTCCAGACGGGAGCATATATGATCGTTTGAGGGATTAAAGAAGACCTGTGTCTTATGTTTGAGACGTCTGAACGCCTGTGAATAGATGATCCTTCCCATGTCACGCTCAAAGCAGTTCCTTATATCGCCATCATTCTCGGGGAGGATCCTGCCTCTTGACTGGCTGCATTTTGTAGCGTTTACGCTCAAAAGCTTATCGCGCTGCTCATGAAGCATCCTGACCTTGGCTCTGGTTGCTTCGGATATCTTGTCAGACTTACCGAGACTCGCTACGCTGTCGGCATAAAGGTCCTGAAAGCTGAGATTATCTGACATCAGTTAAAGTCTCCTTCTATACACAATTGGGTTATTATACTACAAAAGGCATACCCACTTCTCGGCAAAACCTTATGCTTTCTTAAGTCCCGCTGCATTGGCAAGCATATTCTTACGCTTTCCGTCAAAATCGACGGTTATAAGCGCATCCCCTCCGACAGGCTCAACCTTGAGTATAATTCCTTCGCCGAATCTCGGATGAATGACACGCATTCCTTCAGAAAGATCATCAGGTCCCAGCTGTCCTTCGCGGGCTCCGGAAGGCTTACCTTTTTCCTTCGTAAACTGCGATTTTATCGCAGAGGCAATTGATTTATTCGACTTCTCCCTGTTGGTCTCACCGTGAGGCTCATCCTTCGGTGCTTCTCTTTTCGATCCCATCAGATAGAGCAGTCCGGGATTGATCTCTTTGATAAATCTCGAAGGCTGGTTGCAGTTGGTTTGTCCAAAAAGCATTCTCTGTCTTGAGAGCACGATAAACAGATTCTTTTTGGCTCTTGTAATAGCTACATACATGAGCCTTCTCTCTTCTTCTGTATCTTCCATGCTCTGTATGGACCTGTAACTCGGGAATACGCCTTCTTCCAGGCCAATGATAAATACCGCTCCGAACTCAAGGCCTTTTGCGCTGTGGATCGACATGAGCTTTACAAAGTCATCGCTGTCGTTATAATCGTCTCCTTCGGTAAAGAGGGATGCATTCTCCAGATAAAGACCGAGTATTCCCTCTGTCGTGTCAGAGGTGGAAGTGTCAAAGAAAAAGTCATCATCAACTTCAACGGGGAGCCCGTCCCCTTCATCGATCTCAAGACTGTCCATATCAACAGGCTCTGCCCGGTGTGCCTTATCGAATTCTTTTGCTTCGGAAAGAAGTTCTTTGAGGTTCTCGACCCTGTCGATGATATCACCCTTCTTCTCACGCTGCTCCGTGATCTCTTCGATAATTCCGGACTCATTCTCCACATAATCGACAAACTCTGCAAAGTCCATATTGTTCTCTTTAAGTTTGTCTCTCATCCCGTTTATCAGGTCAGTAAAAGTGCATATCTTCGAAGCTGATCTTACGAGTTCAGGATAATCAACGGCATGCATTGCGCACTCAAACATGCTTATTCCGTCATTCATGGCATACTGTCTAATCTTCTCGATAGTCGTATCACCTATTCCTCTCTTCGGAACATTGATGATCCTCTCGAAAGCGATATTGTCTTTTACGTCATTAATAAGCTTCAGGTATGCAAGGATATCCTTGATCTCTTTTCTGTCATAGAACCTCATGCCGCCGTAGACCCTGAAAGGGATTCCGAGATTATGAAGCGTGGTCTCTATATTACGGGAAAGCGCATTCATCCTGTAAAGCACGGCACAGTCAGAATATTTGAACTTGCCTTTATCGGCCATCATCTTGATGGTCCTGCCGACAAATTCGGCTTCACCATTACTGGTATCGGCATTCATGACGATTATCTTATCGCCGTCTTCACCCTCAGTCCTGAGATGCTTGCTCTTGCGCTTCTTATTATTGGCGATTACGCAGTTTGCGGCATCAAGGATCGTCTTTGTGGAACGGTAATTCTCCTCAAGCTTGATGACTCTGGCACCCGGAAAATCCTTCTCGAACTTCAGGATCAGTCTTACATCGGCGCCTCTGAACGAATATATCGACTGGTCATCATCGCCTACAACACAGATATTACCGTTGCCTGACGCAAGCTGCATTACCGCGCGGTACTGCGGCATATTGGTATCCTGATACTCATCGACCATGATGTATCTGAACTTATTTCTGTACAGTTCTTTTATATCCGGATTATTCTCGAGAAGCTTTACCATATTGATCAGGATATCGTCAAAATCCATGGCATTATTGGCTTTGAGTTTTTCCTGATATCTCTTATAGATCCTGGCAACGACACCAAGGAAGTATTCCTTTCCTGCCAGAAGCGAATACTCATCAACATCGACAAATCTGTTCTTGGCATTGGATATCTCGTTCTGGACTGACTTGGGCTTGAACTGGCTGTCAGCAATATCCAATTCCTTCATTGCTTCCTTGACCAGTTTCAGCTGGTCATCAGTATCTATGATCGAGAAATACTTTGTATAGCCCAAAAGCTCTGCATGGCGTCTTAACATCCTCGCGAAAATGCTGTGAAATGTTCCGCACCAGATATACTTGGAACTCTCACCGACAAGTCCCTCTATTCTCTGGCGCATCTCATTTGCGGCCTTGTTGGTAAACGTGATCGCAAGGATCGATGAAGGAGCTACATTATGCTTCTTCATCATATAAGCTATACGGTATGTAATGACTCTGGTCTTGCCGGATCCCGCGCCTGCCAGGATAAGCAGGGGCCCGTTAAGGTGCGTTACGGCCTCTTTCTGTTCTTTGTTAAGGCCTTCAAGAAAGAACTCGGCATCCTGATCCGAAGGATATGCCTTATCCTGACCGTATATATTCTCCAGTTCTCTGAAAAAATCGTCTGAATTGCTGTTGTTAGCGTCTGACAATGTGTTTATCTCCCTTAAGTGAATAATTTTAGAAATTATAACAGTCTTGGCTGTTATTAGCCGTCAATTAATGGGACAAATATCTTTTAAAAAAAATAAATTTAGATTTATAATATCGTCTATGAACGGTAACGAACAAAAACATTTCAGATTAAGCGGCTCACAAAGCATTCTGTTGGGCTTTTTTCTAATGATAGCCGCCGGAGCAGTTCTTCTCATGCTCCCTATATCAACAAAAACAAGAGAATGGACAAGTTTTGCGGATGCATTCTTTACATCCACATCTGCAAGCTGTGTTACAGGTCTTATCGTATATGATACCGAGTCACACTGGTCATTATTCGGTCAGATAGTTATCCTGATCCTGATCCAGATCGGAGGCATGGGCGTTGTTACCATGACCACCATCCTGTCCAGGCTCATCGGCAAAAACCTGAGCCTTCAGGCAAGGACAACACTTCAGGAAGCAGTCTCCGCGCCTAACCTCGGTGAGATCTTAAAATACACAAGATTCATCTGTATCGGAACGGTTATTTTCGAAGCCGCGGGAGCAGTAGCAATGTCTCCTGTATTCATTTCGGAATACGGTGTCCTTAAAGGGCTCTGGCTATCGGTCTTTACGTCAGTTTCGGCTTTCTGTAATGCGGGATTTGATCTTAACGGTTCCCATGGTCCTTTCTCATCAATGATGCCTTATATGGATAACCCCGTAATAGTAATCACTCTTGTGTTCCTCATCATTACAGGCGGTCTGGGATTCCTTACCTGGCTCGATATCAGAAAGTACGGTTTCAGGTTCTCAAGATACAGCACACAGAGCAAGATCATTATCATTATGGAGATAATCCTTATCGTTTTCCCTATGATCTATTTATGGTATGGAGAATACAGCCACCTTCCGTTCGGTCAGAGGTATTTAGCTTCATTGTTCCAGGCGGTTACTCCGAGAACAGCAGGATTCAACACAACAGATTATAACTATTTCTCCGGAACCGGAATCCTTCTTACGGTAATCCTTATGCTCATAGGAGGTGCTCCGGGATCTACGGCAGGCGGTATGAAGATCACAACTGTTGCAGTACTTTTCTTTACCATGCTCTCCGTATTCAAACATGAGAAATCTCCGGCTGTGTTCAGGAGAAGGATCAAGTCTGAAGCAATCTCCGGTGCAGTTGCAGTATTTATGCTGGACGTAATACTCACGCTCGTCGGAGCAATGCTTATCTCAAAGATCGAGCATATTACCTTCCTTAAGACTTTATTCGAGAGCGCTTCAGCCGTCGGCACCGTAGGTCTCTCGATGGGTATTACCCCGGATCTTTCCACAGTCTCGAAAATAATACTGATATTACTTATGTATACAGGACGTGTCGGAGGACTTACGCTTGTCTATGCGGCAATCTCGCGCAAATCGACAGGCAACAGACAATACCCGGCAGACAACATAGCGGTCGGCTGATCCGGCAGAAAGGAACAACAACATGAAAAGCATACTCGTAATAGGACTCGGACGTTTCGGTTATCACCTTATTGAACAGCTTAACAAAGCAGGCGATGAGATCCTTGCGGTTGATTCTTCGGAAGAACGCATTGAACCCGTATTAGGGATGGTAACAAGCTCCCTTATCGGCGATTCCACAAACGAGAGTTTTATCAGATCGCTGGGTGTTGAAAATTTCAACGTATGTTTCGTGGCAATCGGTGACGATTTTCAAGCTTCACTCGAGACCACTTCACTGTTAAAGGAATGCGGTGCAAGATATGTTGTTGCAAGGGCATCCAGATCAGTTCATGAGAAGTTCCTCTTAAGGAACGGAGCAGATGCGGTCGTATTCCCCGAAAAGCAGCTTGCCGAATGGGCTGCCATCCGCTGGTGCTCAGGAAGAGTCGTCGATTATCTTGATTATCCCGGAGACTACTCGATCTTTGAGATTACAGTACCAAAAAGCTGGATCGGCAAGACTCTTGTCGAACTCGGTGTGCGCAACAAACTTCACCTGAACGTTCTTTCCATAAGGAGAGCAGATAAGCAGATCCTGGAATTCCCTGCAGATTTCGTTTTCGAAGAAGGGGATACAGTAACTGTTTTCGGTGCGGACAGCGATATCAAGAAGTCGTTGAATCTCAATTACTGATACTTAATGATCGCCTAAGTAAGACCAGTTATCCGGATCGTGAACATCGCCTCCGGTAAAGATATACCATGAACCCGGAAGGAAAGTATTTCCGTTGTTCTCGTCAGTACTTATGATGTTTGACATGAAGATAGTCTGGGGACCTGTTTTCGCATCCGAATTAATGGGTTTGCCGGTAAACGGATTTACAGGTGATTCAATAAGACCTGATGTCGCAATAACAGGTGTATCACCATTGCTCATTAACTCTTCGCAGACCGTAAATCCGGTTGCATCAAAATCCTTTACCAGCAGGAGCGGCATAAAGAATTCCATATCTTCATCATTACATGTGATGTCGAACTGGCTCAGATCTCTTCCGTGGTCAGACACAATGATTATCCTTGTATTATCGTAAACCCCGTTCTCACGGAGATAATCGAACCATTCAGCGAGAACAAAATATGAAGCGATATTTACGTGATAACTTGTGACCTGGTCCTCTGTCTCCATCTGCATCGTCCTGCCGTCGATCGTATAACGTGAAACCATATCAACATCATAAGGTGAATTATCAACTCTGCTCTCGGGCGTATAATCCGGTTCCTGCAGAAGACAAGGTGAATGTGTTGCATCGTTGGACATCATGAAGAACGTGTTCTCTGAACTTTCATTGATTCCGGTGATCTCCGGCAGAGCTTTCAGAACGGAATATGCATCAATAAAATACATGTTATAACCAGTGCTCTGCGAAAGCCCTTCCCTGCTCTGGACAAACAGACCGTCATCACCCGTGGAAGATTCGTTATAAAGTCCATCATCATAAAGTGTCTCCTGAACGAAGAGAGGGGCAATCTTCATAAATGAAAAACAGAAGAAATTACGGTTACGGATCTCACGTGTGCGTTCGGATAATGTAAGGGCATACGCATCATAAGTATCATCATCAAACATATTGTATTTGCCATTCAGATTGTAACAGTGGAATTCAGGATGATCTTCATATATGGACAGATCCGGTATCCAGCTGTAACCGGCATAAGTGGGATCACAGACAGTTACCTCATAACCGTTCTTACCGAAGAGCACCGGCATTACCCTGAGAGCTTCATTGTGTTTGCTTTCAAGACTCTCGGTATCTCTTTCATTCATTCTTTCTGGTGTATATTCATATCCTCCGAACAAAGCCGGAGAACCGAAATTCGTATACGCACCATATGAAATAGTATTCGGATAATATGTAAACCCGTCAAACTTTTCCAAAAGTTCAGGCTTCTCATTAAATATGTAAGGAACCTGTGTTCCCATAGCGCGGTCAAGCATCAGCACAACAACATTCTTACCGTTTTTACTAAGAGGGATCACTGTTTCATCAGTTTGATTCTCGGAAGCACTCTGATACTTTTGGACAGAATCCTGATACCCTTTATAAGTCCTGCATATCCCGGCAATATGATAAATACCGATTGCGAAAACAGACAGTCCTGCAACAATAAGAACAGTCTTCGTTATCTTGGCTGCCTTTACATAAAGGAAGATCAAAACTGCACCTGCTGCGATTATCGCCAATGCATTGAGCAGATATTCTTTGGACACGAAAGAAGGCTTTATATCATACTGCAGTGTCGAAGAAAGTGTTCCGAGCTTTGTGCCGAACAACATATAGTCGATTACCGAGACACCGCAGATGATCCATATCAGTTTGCTGAACAGCGACTTGACTGTATCGCTCATAAAAAAGTAGAAAACGCCTCCCCAAAGGACCCAGCTGCCGAATGATAAGAGCATGGCATTAATTACATAGAGGACAGGGTTTCCCGGAAGATTTACATCAATGAATTCCAGTGCTGATGTGTCGATTACCGAAGATGGAATAAGAAGGCCTGTAACAAGTGCCATGAAGATGCATCCGCCGGTAAATACACCTGAAGCATCTTTTGATCCGGTCTTTGTTATCGCCGGAAGACTGATTATTTTCTTAAAGAATACAGATGCCAACGGAATGCAGAGCAAAATGCAGCAAGCTATAAGAAGGATCTTCCTTTTTATTCCGAAATCAGGGTTGATCGCGGTATAGATACTTACGGCTATACCTGCAATAGCAAGAACGATATAAAGAGCTTTCTTAGGATCTTTAAGCTTATAGAAAACATTCTTAACAAGAGAGAAAACGTTATTAAGAAGCCAGTAGAATACAAGGCCTGACGGTGAGTGATAAAGCAGAACCAGGAAGACTGCCGCCAAACCATAGACCTGTATCTTAGCCTTCAGCGGATGACCTTTTGTATAGATAATACCTGATACGATATTTATCAGTGTCATAAGAATAGGAAGAACATTTACAGGAAAGTTTCCTATGGTAAACATCGCATCTTCTTTTCCGAGATCACTTATAAAACCGAAACTCATTCCATGAAGACACTGCATGCCTGATAAGAGATTATATGCAGCGATAAAAAACGGAATCTGCAGAAGAAGAGAAACTGAACTCTTAAGAGCATAAACCGGTTTATAGTGATTAATACGATAGTACTCCTGAAGCATAAAGAATCGCTCATCACCTTTAAACGTGCTCTTGATCTGCTTAATGCGTGAAGCCATCTTTGCCTGGATATCGCGCTCTTCTGCCTGAAGTTCATCTGCTCTTTTGTATAAAGGCAATACCAGGAAATTAACTGCAAGGCTTAAGAAGATTATCGACAATCCTTCATTTCCTATCGCCCTGTTTGCGATCGTAAATATAACTTCAAAAAGAAGCATTAACGGAGAGATTATCAGTGTATAGAGTGCTGACAGTACCGACATTTGATCACAAACCCTTCAGAGATACTTTCTTCATTTTTCTTTTCGAAGGCGTGGTATCCTGTATCTCTTCTTTTGTATTTCGTGAGATAACTTCATTATATTTTTCCATAATGAAATCGACGGATCTTTTCGCGCCTTCACCCATATGGACCCAGGTCTCGGAACGTGCTTTGTCACGGCCGTTGCTGAAGGAAGGATCGTCTATGCATTTATCGATGAGCTGCTTGATGTCTCCCATGTTATTCTCATTAAGTTCAAGACCGATTGACGGAAGAATCTTATACATCCACAGTTCATCTTCTATCCATGATGCATCGTAAGGGCTGACATCGAAATATGCTCTGGTGTAGATAACAGGTTTGTCAAATACTAACGAGAAATCAAACATGACACCTGAAAAATCCGATATAAGGATGTCTGATTGTCTTAAGACTTCAAAGTTGTCAGTATCCCTGTTCCAGATAACTTTAGAAGTGTCATTGTATTTGACCATCAGTTTATCCATAAGATCCTTCTCAGCAGAAAACGATTGGGGATGCGGCCTTACAATGATCTTGTACCCTGTGGAGATCAACGCATCAATAAACGGTTCTCCGTATTTTGAGAGAATACTGCTCTCACCCCATGAAGGAGCCAGAAGGACAGTGCGTTCATGAGACGGAAGATCATCAGAAGCTTCAAGTCTTTTCTTCATCTCATCCATAAAAGGAATTCCGCAAAGAACAATATCCTTGGGCGGGTAACCCCTGAGTTCTTCAAGCTGTCTTATTTCTTTTTCCTGATATTCGCCTGAAAGAATAATCGCGTCATAGTGGTCGATCCCGAACATCCTGTATAACGTAATATCATTGGGAGCGTGAGGAATGTGAATATAGTAATCCACATTTTTCGATCTCTTCCATTGAAAAACATCAAGACTCGGTGTCGATGATACGACAACGGATGCGTTCAGCAGATTGAGTTTTGAGAAACCTTTATTACCTTCTCCGATAAACTGCCCTGAAATAAATTCATAATTTTTCCCGAAGACCGGATCGTCCCCGGAACCTGTAAGATAGACAACTTTTTGATGCCGCTTCTCGAATTCATCAAGAAGCGGCTCAAAAACGTTCCAATATCTTTTGTGATCGGTATAGATCGCTATAGGGATCTTCTGATCATTGATCTTCGAAGCTTTTCCTCCGCTTGCGCGGAACTTCAGCTTCATCAGGACTGTGCGGAAAGCAAATACCACCACGCCGAAAAGGCCGAACAAAATGGTAAACAGCATTCCTCCCGTGCCGGGATCAATATATAAAAACTTAATGCAGTCCATCAGAATAATCGATCTGGAATTATCCCGGGATTATCTTACGAGTCTCTCAGTCTCCTGAGCGATTGCGAGTTCCTCATTGGTAGGAATTACGCAGACAGTAACCTTTGATGTGGACTTGGAGATGATTGCTTCCTTGCCGCGGAGACCGGAGTTAACAGAGTCATCGAACTCAACACCCATAAACTCAAGACCTTCGCACATAGCTTTTCTCATGTGATCGGTATTCTCACCGATACCGGCTGTGAATACGATAACATCAACACCGCCCATAGCAGCTGCATAAGAACCGATGATCTTCTTTCCCTGATATGCGAACATGTCGAGCGCGAGTCTTGCTCTCTCGTTGCCTTCGTTAGCTGCCTTCTCAAGATCTCTGAAGTCTGATGAAACACCTGAAACACCCTGAACGCCTGACTGCTTGTTAAGGAGATTATCCATCTCGTCAGGTGTGTATCTTTCATTCTTCATAAGGAAAGGAATGATGGCAGGATCGATGTCGCCTGTTCTTGTTCCCATGCAGATACCTGCAAGAGGTGTAAGACCCATTGATGTATCCTGGCACTTGCCGTCCTTAACAGCTGCAAAGGAAGAACCGTTTCCGAGGTGGCATGTGATGATTCTGAGATCCTCATACTTCTTTCCGAGGAAATCAGCTACTCTGTGGCTTACATATCTGTGAGAAGTTCCGTGGAAACCGTAACGGCGGATGTCATACTTCTCGGAGATCTCATAAGGAAGTGCATATGTGTAAGCTTTAGGAGGCATTGTCTGATGGAATGCAGTATCGAAAACTGCAACTTGAGGTGTGCCCTCAGGAAGAACATCTTCGCATGCCTCGATACCGATGAGGTTTGCAGGATTGTGGAGAGGTCCTAAGGGGAAGCACTCTCTGATGACTTTCTTAACATCATCGTTAACGATAACGGATTCGCTGTAGTACTTACCGCCGTGGAGTACTCTGTGGCCTACAGCTGCGATCTCGGATACGTCAGAGATTACGCCATGCTCGGGATCTACAAGAGCATCAAGGATCATGCGGACTGCAACCTTGTGGTCAGGCATGGATTCTGTTGATACGAATTCATCTTTGCCTGAAGGCTTATATGTGAGCTTGCCGTCGATTCCGATTCTCTCGGCATTACCCTTTGCAAGAACATCACCTGTGTCGATATCGAAAAGCTGGAACTTAGCGGATGAACTTCCGCAGTTGATTACTAAAATCTTCATTAGACTGTTTCTCCTGTCTTAAAAGTTATCTTTATCAATTAGCCCAATGCCTGAGCCTGAACTGCTGTGATAGCAACTGTTCCGACGATATCGTCTGCGTTGCATCCTCTGGAGAGGTCATTTACCGGAAGTGCAAGGCCCTGAAGTACAGGTCCGTATGCCGGAGCCTTAGCAAGTCTCTGAACGAGCTTGTAGCCGATGTTACCAGCTTCGAGTGAAGGGAATACCAATGTGTTTGCGTGACCTGCAACAGGTGATCCCGGTGCCTTCAGCTGTCCTACCTCTTCAACGAGTGCAGCATCGAGCTGGAGCTCGCCGTCAACAACGAGTTCAGGATACTTTTCCTTGGCGATCTTAACTGCTTCAGCAACCTTTGTAACATCATCATGCTTAGCTGAACCATATGATGAATATGAGAGCATTGCAACCTTAGCGGGAGCACCGATAAACTGCTCGAAAGACTCAGCGGAAAGCTTAGCGATCTCTGCAAGTTTATTGGAATCCACATCAGTATTAACTGCGCAGTCAGCGAAAATGAAGAGTCCGTGTTCACCGAGATCACAATCAGGCACATCCATGAGGAAGAAACCGGATACTGAAGAAATACCGGGCTTCATCTTGAGGAGCTGGAGTGCAGGACGGATAGTATTTCCTGTTGAATGGCATGCACCGGAAACAGCACCGTCAGCATCGCCGCACTTGCACATAAGGCATGCATAGTACATATAGTCAGATTCCATCTGGGCCTGAGCCTTCTCGGGTGTGATTCCCTTTTTCTGTGCATCAGCGATAAGAGCATTTGTCTCTTCTTCGGAAAGGCCCTTCTTCTCAGCCTTCTTCTTAGCTGCAGCTACCATGGTGTCAACACCGCGGAGTTCGATAAACTTATCAAGATATTTCTGCTTGTTGGGATCATTGAAAGGGTCAACCAGTTTTGCGCCTGTAATATCAAAACCTTCGGAATTCTTAGCGATCTCTTCAGGTGTACCGATAATAATGATGTCAGCCATGTCTGCCTTAAGGATCTTCTCGGCAGCTTCAAAGGTTCTCTTGTCCATAGACTCGGGAAGAACGATAGTCTTTTTGTCAGCTTTAGCTCTGGCCATGATGTCATCAATAAATGCCATATATATTTATCTCCTTTTGGAATTTTTAGTCGTCAAAAGTATACTCGTAAACCTTTATATTTTCAAATAATAAAAGAGGAAATTAAGAGGTTGCCAAACGGGTGCTCAAGTTCTCCCTGGCATAGAAAACATACCTGTCATTTTCTTCCCTGAATACCATATAAAGTGCAGGGCTGGTGGACTTGGTAGCCACCCTTTTTCCCAATGTATCGGAAAGCTTGTTGTAAAGGTCAGTGTCCCCCATATAGTATGCAAGCATCATGCCGTCAGTGTAGGAACTCATTGCCTCGTGTCCGGAATAATTTCCAGTCATCAGAACGAATTCGGAATATATCCTTCCGTTATTGATCGACTGTCCTTTAAACTCAGAATAAGAAGCACTGTCAAGCTCACCTACTTCGGCCAGATTCTTCATTGTCTTGATATTCTGCGCAATATCTATGGCACCGGTGCTCTGTCCGCTGTAGATATAATCACCGCAGTCCATGGCGCCTGACGTGGCATAAGCATAGAAAGAATAACCGCCTCCGGCAAACCCGTTCTTTACGGCTGTTAACGCTTTCTCATAAGCACCCTGTGAAATAAGTCCGTTATTTTCGAGATCCCTTATCAGCCTCAGATTGATATTTGAAAGCAAAACGCCTTCAATCTCTTCTTCAGTATCGGCATTCTCAACTTCTTCACCGCCGATCTCTCCGGTGATCGTTCCGTAGAGCTGCTCCATCGATCCCTCTTCACCCTCAACAAATATACTGGTATCTTTAAGACTTACATAAAGCGATTCGGCATATTTCGCAACCGAGATCTTCTCGGTATAAAGTCTTCCTTCAGCGTCAAAAAGATTTCCGGTAAGATTCTTGATCTCTTTATAGTCTCCGTCACCACCGTAGGAAACATAGTATTCCATCATTGCATCAAGCCAGTCGATCATAGAGGATACGGATGTTAATTCTTCGGGGTTAGCATGATCATCGCAGTAAACGAAAGCTTTGTAAGTCCCGTCGGGCAGTCTGAAACGCTTCATTACCGCGTCTTTAAGTGTAGTGGCATTCGTTCTGTCTCCCGCCCTTACATAACATTTGAGGAGCAGAGCCTGATCTGATAATCCGTAGACTCCGGAGTTTTCGGCTTCCTGGGTTACGAGACGCCCGGCAATAGTATAGGACGTGGCAGCAAATACACCGTCTCCGCCTTTAGCAACTATCAGTTTTTTGGTTCTTCCGAAAAGATAATCACTGACGATATTATTATCAGCTGCCAAATGACTCCATTCGTAACCGACGCGCGCAGGCGAAGTAATCTTTAATTTCGAGCCGCCTCCGAACCTTCCGGAATAATACAGATAGAAAACCGTCACACCCAGTGCAATTGCAATAATTATTGCACCCGTAACTATCTTTCCAACACCCAGTTCTCTTATATCCTTGCGTTGCATAAACTCCGCCTGATGAAATATAATCTTTACAATCAAAGATTATACCAAAAGCAAAGGATATTCATAAATTGCGGGTCATAGGAATAATTGCGGAATTTAACCCCTTTCATAATGGTCATGAGTATCTGATTTCTAAAGCCCGGGAGATCGTTAATGATCCCCGCGCAATTGTTATGCCGGTAATATCCGGTTTTTTCACCCAGCGCGGTCTTCCCGCCATCTGCCCTCCGAATGTCCGCGCAAGACAGGCTCTTTTGTGCGGAGCAGATGTAGTGCTGGAAATGCCTTTCAGTTTCTCCTGCGCGCCGTCATCAAGATTTGCCGAAGGTGCTGTATCAGAACTTTTATCTACAGGCGTACTTACCGATCTTGCATTCGGTGTTGATACCGATGAAACAGATCTTCTAAAGGAATTGGTTTCCCTGGATTTTGAGGATAATGAGCGGTTCAACACTAAGCTGAATGAATACATTTCGACAGGGATCAGTTTCCCTAAGGCAAGAGCATCAGCCATCAAGGATCTTGCAAAAGAAAACGGGATAACAGGTGATCTTGATCCTATACTCTCCAGCCCTAATTCGATCCTTGCATTAGATTACCTTCTTGCGCTTAAAAAACTCGATAAGAAAAACAGGATCAACGTCATCATGATAAAGCGTGAAGGCGATCCTTATAACTCTCCTGAGATAAAGAGCACCATGCCGAGTGCCTCTTCGATACGCCGTATTATATCCGGAACGGCTTCAAACGGGTTTGGCAGATCGGAAATTGCTTCAGGACTTAACGGACTTATGCCTGATCTTTCGCTGGGTGTCATGCTCTCTTCCAACTCAGGCGGTGTTTTTTCTTTCCCGGACTATGTCGGTTATATAAGGGATTGTATGCTAAAAGCATTGTCATCTCCCTTGGATGATATCGCTTACATGAGTGATGACTTGTCAGGCTATATCAAAAATATCGCAAATAATATAAGACCCGGGACCATGCCCGATGACGATCACGACCTTAAGGTATTTGAAGAAAAGATCTCTACAAAGAGATATGCCTTAACCAGGATAGAACGCGCCCTGGCATCCCTGATCACAGGTCAGGACATCACATATCTTGATATAAAAAAGCCTCCTTACATCAGGGTTCTGGGCTTTAACAACGAAGGCAAATACTGCCTTAAGATCATGGGGAAATGCGCTGATATCCCGGTCATTAGCAGACCTTCTGACTGTCTTGAGCTTCAATCGGCAGACAACGGATTAAAGCGTATCTTTGAACTCGATATGCGTGCAGCATCTATCGGCTGGAAACTCTATGGTAAAGATACAGCTTCGGAATGGGAAGCAATACCGGTAATCGTTAAATAATTGCAGAACAAAGCCGTCTGCCGGATCAACCGACAGACGGCTCAAACAATCTCTTATATACTCAATTAAGCCTTGGCAGCGTTAGCAGCCTTAGCAAGTCTGGACTTTGTTCTGGAAGCTGCATTCTTGCTCATGTGGCCCTTAGCAGCAGCCTGGTCCAATGCCTTCTGTGTTGTCTTGATCGTAGCATCAAGATTCTCGCCGGAAGCAATATCAGCCTTTGCCTTCTTGATAGTTGTGCGGATAGCACTCTTCTTGCTCTTATTGGCAGCAGCCTTCTTCTCGGAAACGTTTACACGCTTGATAGCTGATTTGATATTAGGCATCTCTTTTCTCCTTTATAAGATATATATCTTCAAATTACCGAAGAATTGTATCACGATATATTTTTATTAGCAAGCCTTTGTTGCTTCATATAATCCAATACTTGCGGCAATTGTGATATTAAGGCTGTCTATATCGGAAGAATGCTCGATCCTTATGGGCTGGCCTATGTCTTTAAATGAGGGATCGAGCCCTGTTGCTTCATTTCCCATGATGAGCGAAAAAGGCTTTTGTATCTTTGTGTCCTGTAGTTTTGTGCTGCCGTCCAGCATAAAAGGATACAGTTTATTGCCGGGAAATCTCCCCGCATAATCTTCAAACCGCTCGAACACTTCTATCCTGACACTGGCGCAGGCTCCCATCGAAGCTCTTATTGTCTTCGGATCAAAAGGATCGGCTGCTCTCCGGCCTACTATCGCGATATCCTTTACACCAAACCCAAGACAGCTCCTGAGGATCGTCCCCAGGTTGCCGCAGTTAGAAGGATCCACGAGCACCATGTGATTACCGTTTCTTATGGCAGCAGCTCTCTTCTCTATTACGCAGATAACGTAACAGTTTTCTTTCCTTGACAGGATATTAAACGGCTTTTCTTCCGTGGATACGGGAATCTCATTTCCACATATAGATCTGATCTTTCCGATAGTCTCCTCAGATCTGAAATCCGGATGCAGGATAACAGCTTTTACTGCGGTCCTGTTCTTGAGAAGATACTCCATGGCAATTGTTGCGCCCAGACCGTATGTTTCATTACTGTTACTTTTATAATTTGTTACTTTAATCAAGATATTTCTCCTTGTTTTTTATAATTATATGCTATTATAGCTATTGGATGATTATCTTTCTTTGGGTATTCACCCATAGTGTTATATTTTTAAAAAATAAAGGAGCAATTTACTATGGCAGACAATCAGAACACACAGGATCAGGGTGCCCCTTACTCAGAGCAGCTTCCTAGAAACGCAAAGACATTCTCTATTCTTGCTTATCTCGGCGCTCTTTGGCTTTTAGGTCTTTTAATCTCACCTGAGAAGACATCTCCTTTTGTAAGAAATCATGTTAACAATGGTATTACTCTCACAATCTTCGGCGGTGGTGCAGCCTGCATTTGCTGGATCCCTGTTGTTGGCTGGATCGTTGGCGGTGTTGTCGGTGTTACATGCTGTGTATTCGCAATCATGGGAATCATTGCTGCAGCTAAGACCAAGTACTACACAATTCCTCTCGTAGGCGAGAAGATCAAGATCGTTAAATAATTTATTAAAGATTTTTATTTCTGACCCGCATCAAAATGGTGCGGGTCTTTTATTTGCAGATATCTTTCAAAACATATATAATATCCGCCGTAAGAATCGAGGTGTAGCGCAGTTGGTAGCGTACGTGCTTTGGGAGCATGGGGTCGCAGGTTCGAATCCTGTCACCTCGACCAGAATACAAAACCTGAAACGGCCGGCATTATAACCGGTCGTTTTTTCTTTACAGTTTTTTGTAATCAACTAATGGTACAAAGCTTTCCTCTTAATACATACCCGATCTTTTCATAACAGGCATTTGAAGCTGCATAATCCGCATCGGTATAGAGCATGGGCAGATACCCGGCGTCTTGGGCGATCTTAGTTACCTGATAGACAAGATGTTCAGCATAGTGTCTTCGCCTGTATTCTTCACGGGTATAAACCAATCCTATGGAAGCCATTTCCTGAACGGGGTGCCAGTTGCAGCTGGAGGCAAATTCTCCATCACTTGTTTTCCAGAAATACGCTGAACCGTTCCTGATTCCGTCTTCTGCATAAGCCTTGTATTGCTCCCGGCTTTCTTTATCTATCCCGACTGCGTTGTGAAACATATCGAAAAAATCAACAAGCACATCAACATCATCTTCCGTGCATTGATGCAGCTCTCCGTCAACAATCGTTGAAGGAGCTGCCGGAGAAGGACAATCGTATGCGAACAGGTTCGTAGAGATCTTAAGTTCGATCCCGTCTCTTTCAGCTCTTCTCATAAAGTATTCTGCGAGTTCATACTTGATGTTAAAACGGTGATCCCCGTCCATCAGTGAATTGTCAGATACCATTTGATATGCACGTTCCATCTCATCTTCCGGTGCACCGTCAGGAGTCCAGATCCATACGGGATACGGCTGTCCCGTAAAGCATATGATCAGTCTCTCGTGATCTGATAAACGCAGCGCGCATTCTTCTTTGATGATCCTCGACATTACCGAGAATGTATACTTGTCTTTGCTAAGAAGGCTAAAGTCTCTTTCATCTGCAAATGTATCCATTTCATGCTCTCCCCAAAAGAACCTGATCTACATCCCGAAGAATGCGATCTTCTTCTCTGCCATCTCTTCAACTCTCTCGATATAAGTCAAGGCATCCTTGATGGTAGGACATCTCTCAACTCTGTGTTTGTGCTTTTCGCCTTCCTGCTTAAAGCATCTCTTGCTCATGCCTCCGGCGCCGAAAGACAAAACATCCCTTGCATCGCTCATCATGGCAACATTATACAGGCTTCCGGTATTCCCTTTTGCAAAACCTGTATTCTCAAGTCCGTGTCCCGTATCCTTCTGGCGGTACATATAATACGGGCGGTATCCTGCTTCTTTAAGCAAGTCGTAACTCTCAGCCACACAATTATCAAGTTCGCCTCTGGTCTTATAAAGATCCATAACCTGTTCCCTGCTGATACTTGCACGCCTTTTCTTATAAAGTGTATGGACAGTTATGTTAGCGGGAGAAAGTTCGATCAGTCTCTTAGTCGACTTAACATGTTCATCTGCATTCTCATAAGGAAGGCCTGCGATCAGATCCATATTGATCAGGTCGAATCCCGTGTCTTCAGCTTTCCTATATACCCTGACAATATCTTCAGCAGTATGTTTTCTTCCAAGCTTTAAGAGCGTCTCCGATCTCATTGTCTGAGGATTTATGCATATCCTTGTAATACCATGATCTTTCATGGCAAGGAGTTTGCCGTCCGTAATAGTATCCGGTCTTCCTGCTTCTACAGTAACCTCACACTCCGGAGTAATATTCAGATTTAAAAACATACAATCGAGAAGCGATGCGAATTCTTTCTCTTCAAAAACTGTAGGCGTACCGCCCCCGACGTAAACAGCGGATACCGGTCTTTTTATCGAAGAAGCGATCAATGATATCTCGCGCTCCAATGCAGCTTCGTAATTAACGAGCCTGTCCATGTGGCAAGAGATATCTGATGATATAAATGAGCAATACTCACATCTTGACGGACAAAACGGGATCCCGACATAAATGCACAGGCTTTCTTCCGGAACCAATGAAAGTATTCTCTGTTCCTCTCTGGATGTTTCAAATGCAAGTTTTGCTTTGTCCGGTCTTACAAAATACTTGTCTTCCAAAGCCTTCGCATCTTCTTCCTCACAAGCCACCAGTGTCGGTCTTATTCCGGTAAGACAACCCCACGGCATCCTTTGAGAAGTGATGTCCGATAACGCCAAATATAGAGATCTCTTTATCTCGCGTCCGGGTTCTAAGAGCCCGCCTTCAAATTCATAAACCTTATCTTCAGAATAAGTAACAGATCTTCCATCGGGCAGCAGTTCATTAGTGATCCTTATATCAGGACCTTCGGGAGCAACAACCTTGCCTTCGTCTTTCAGCTCTTCCGGAACGCCGAAAAACATTCTTACAACATCTGATACTCCATAGTATTTATCGTGACCTTTAAGAATTACTTCAAACATCAGCGGCTCCTATATAAGTCAGATAATACCTGACATAAATACTGTCCGGTACATTATAAGATTCCAATCCTGTCTCACCGTTAGACTTAAGGAATGTATCATTTACCACATTGCTTGTCTCTTTAATATCTATTCCGAGTCTTTCTTTAATGGTATCAACCTCTTTATCTATCTGCCTCCAATAGATCACAGATGCACTCATATCTCTTATAACCGGGTTCATATCAGAAGCAGAGACAAATTCCGGCACTGTCTCACCCGTTGCTTTTGCTATTTTTTCTGTAACAGCATATAGATTCCAGAATATCTCATAATATCCCGCATATCTGAAATCTGCCCTGGCAGAAGAACAACAAGCCAGTGTAGCTATGGTATTACAATCCGTCTCACTCGCATATCCTTTCGCGTGGCAAAGCTCATGGCATAAAGTTATGGGGTATTCATTAATGCTCATATAATCCGTATTTATATTTACTTCGGCAAGAAACATATCATACATACCGACAATATGCGTATAACTCCAGTAATGGCTCGAGGATACAGGCTTCGCGCGGACATAATTCTGACTTAACGGTATATTATGTTCATTGCTGAAAGCATTTACCAGTAAGCCTGCATATGTGGCTGAGTTC
The DNA here is from genome assembly GCA_017510605.1 of Clostridiales bacterium. Taxonomy (GTDB): domain Bacteria; phylum Bacillota; class Clostridia; order Saccharofermentanales; family Saccharofermentanaceae; genus Saccharofermentans. Next base: position 203,290 of record JAFWMQ010000002.1, on the reverse strand, counting down.
TCAAAGCTCTCCTCCATATGGGCAACACCGTTGTAATCTTCTCCCAATTGGCTTCTGGCTTCGATCATTTCCAGATAAGACCATCTTAGGGCTTTGCAGTAATCTTCAAAAGTTAATTCCTTATTTGTCAGATTCAAATACTCTGATACATGTGTCCTCTTGTAATTGATCCCGTGCATAGCCTGGAAGATTAATGCACCAACCAAAACCAGAATAAAAAGATTTCTGAATGATTTATAAAGATATAAAGCCGCACCGTGTCCGAGGATCTTCTTAATAAGTATCACAGACCAGATAATAAGACCTATAAATGCTGCCGGGGCCAAACAGATTATCAGATTTTCCGTTAATGAGTATTGGAAAAACATATTGATGCTCTGCATCGGTACCGACACATAAGGAAAGATTTTCGAACAATAATAATCTGCAATTCCTCTTGGAATAAAAGCATTGCAAATAATTGCAGCAACGCACAGTATCGGTAATACCACTATCGTTACAATATGAAGAGCAGTTTTTTTCTTTCCTTTGCGTTCGATCTTCATCTTACACTTCTAATGATCATGAAGATCAAATATAAGACACCATAAACAAGCGGTTGATGAACAAGATAGATAATAAGAGAGTGCCTTCCGATAAATTCGACCGGCCTTGCTATTGCAGTTATGACTTTTCCTTTTCCTGCAAATAATGTTTTCTTATCCTTGTAACAAATCCTTCCGATTACGCAGCCTATAAGGAAAACTCCGAGCCAGGGAAAGAGCGGCATATAATCAGCCATCCATGGTGCTCCAGCTATCTCAAAACCTATAGGTAGAAAGATAAGCGAATCTGTAGAATAATCCATATAGTGGATATTACAACCGCAAATGACTATATAAAGCCCGATCAATCCCATGATTACATTTACTGCATTCGCATTGGCATTTGTCTTTTTTTCAATAAATGCAATTAAGGCATATAAGAAAACACCGCATGTAAGAACGGCCAGGACATTGAAAACGATAAGGCATTCAATTCCAAGGAAATTTGTAATGAGAAACGTTACGATGAACAAAACTAATGTAGCACCTAACAGTTTAAGTCCTCTTTTTATGTTGTTACGCGATAATGTGCAGCATATACCGGATACGCTGACAAATAACACCACTATGACCGGATGTACAAAAGACCAGAACCAGCCCGTCTCAAGATACGAGAAAACATCTGCCCTGAATTCATATCTGACATCCCATGACATATGCATGAAGAGCATCATCAAAAGAGCGATTCCCCTTAAGAAATCCAGCTCCCAGGCCCGGTCGCGCACTGTTTTCTTTTTATCGCTCACTGGTCTTCCTGCCCTTCTGCAAGGCAACTCCCCAGAGCAGTTGCATATACAGCATTTTCGGGAATGATCATATTAACACCATAAAGCTCTTCGAAAGGAAGCAGATACTGTTCACATTCCTTAAGATCCGTCAATTGTCCGGTGAATACTATATCTTTTAAGTTGCATTGTCTTGATGCCATGACAGCAACCGTTCCGACAGCCTGATATACAAGATTAAATACACCGGCCATTTTATCTTCTCTTGAAAGATCATCAGCTGCTTTACCGAAATTAGAAGCAGTAACATTCATCGGAAGACCTGTTACACCATTCTTCGTAATATCCCCAATAGTAAGATCACATTTCAGGATATCTCCGGAAGTTGCCATGTCAGATAATTTAACCGCATCGGAAGTTCCTGTCAAAGCAAGTCCCAAGCCGACCAATGTTCCCCCGCCTACTCCTGAACCAATAATGTGGCGGACCTTATCCTTTGTCGCTTCAAGATAAGCAGTTCCTGTTCCCATGCTGACAACAACAGCGTGATTTAGTCCTGATAAATATAATCCTCCAAGACCTGTTGCCTTAAATTCTTCTATTATTACTGTTTTAATTCCCAGTATCGGTGTTTGCGGAAACCCTGAACCTACACCTGTGATATTGATCTGCTCAATATCATTTACGGAAAGAGAATGATCGTTAATCAGCTTTCCGACTGCACCGAATGCAGAAGTAACAGGATCTGCTGCCCTGACTATTTCTCTGGCAATAATATTGCCGTCATTCATGCCTACGATCTTCGTCGTGCTTCCGCCTATATCTAATCCTACTTTTATTCTCATTCATCTTTCTTCCTTGCGTTTTTAGGTATTCTATCAAATATGAATATGTATATACAACTTTGAGAACCAATTACCGGCAGACAAAAACTAAGGGGATGCCTTTTAAGACACCCCCCTTTTTGAAAACTATTTAAGTTATATCTTATGAATGGAACTCAATCTTACTATAGAATCCGTCATTCAACTGATTGCCTGTAAACTGGGCTGTACTGAATCCACGTGTCGAAAGATATCCTGAAGTCATCTGATCGCCCGAGCAAATAATGTTCATGGAATTTGAAGAATTATTTACTTTACGGTCAGTAAATCTCGGAACCCAGAAACCACCCTCATAAAAATATGTGAAGTTGGTACCGTTTTTATTATCCTTCATTAAGATACGATAAAGAACTCTCTCACTGGCTGCATCCCATTTATAGAACATAAGGATATCCCACTTGTAAACTCCGTCTGAACCGCCTAAGAACTGAGGTTCAAATACAGCAGTATCTGATGATCCTTCAACACATCTGAGTGTAGGGTACGAGGAAATAGAAGTAGAACCATTTACATACCAGGTAACAGTATTCGATGCTGCAGGAATTGAGTTGGATGCTCCGCTCTTCTGAGACTTTGCTAAAAATGAATTCTCGAATCCTCTTGAGAACAATAAAGCATAATCTGAAGAGTCGTCAATATTATATGTTGTGATAAAAGAGTTGGATATTGCTAAGCAAATGCCTCCAATTACTCCGCCCAAGAGACAGATAATTGCCAATACCAGCACCATTTCCAATAAGGAAAAACCTAATTTGTGTTTATTTAATCTCTTCATAAAACCAACTTCTCCCTAACTAAAACATCAATACGAAATTGCTGTGGTCTTACTCGTCTCCGCCAACGTCCCCGATGTCAATTGTATTACCGCTGTTACCAAGAGTGATTTCTGCAATTTTGTTTTCGGCTGTGAATATACTTGCCATATTAAATCCGTTATTAACAGTAACCTTTCCTGTATCAGAATCAATTACATAAGCATTTGCGTTAGTAGTTGAATCAAGAATAACCCAGTAATACTTGACATCATTTTCATCAGAGGAATCGATCATTACTATGATCTGACCTACATGACCACCCTCTGCATCAGCACAATATTCAGGATAGTAATAGAATGTTGTTCTGTTATCTACATAAGAAGTATTGCCTGTATCGGTAGGTGCAAATCTGGGATCCATATAAGGCAAACTGCCGGGAACTACACCTTCCAAAGTGGTTCTCTTATCAATTGCAACATTCAGATCTTCAATTGACGAATATTCAGAACCGGGAATAAATGTCAATGTTCCGGTTGTAATATTGCTGCCGACGCCATTCGCCATAGTTGCTTCTCTTCCGCCGTCCAGATAATTGGATTTCTTATTCCACTTACCAGTCTCATTCATACAAAGAGAATAATTCATTGCTGCAGACTTACTGTAAATAGCAGTCTGATATGAATATCCCATTGTAGTAACGAACCCGTTGATCAGCATTGTAGAAATGACAACGAGAATAAAAACTGCCAAAATGGTCTCAACGAGTGTAAAGCCTTTACGTTTTTGGAATTTGATCATCTTTTTCATATTATATCTCCTCAGAAGCCATAACCTGCTAACTCTGCTTCGCTATCATTTACATGTTGTTCGAGTTCCTGAGCAGAATCACTAACCATATTATTTGCTCTATTAGCACCATTAATATATCCGGTTACTCCAAAGATGAGAGCTGATGCAAGTATTACTATGATGGCTACTACCAACACCATCTCGAGAAGCGTAAATGCTCCTTTGGAAACACGACTCTTACATGTTTTACGCATAACTCCCTCCCAATTACGAATATTCCTTCTACTTTTATACGTGTATTATATATTCTTATATTTTAAAATTCAACACCGAAATTCACAATTTGTTAAAATTTTTTACAAACTGTTAACAAAGTACTAAAAATGGCGGAGATTTAATCTCCGCCATTCTTTAATCAATCAAGTTGATCCTAGTTAACTTTCGTAGTCAGATTATGTGAATACGGAAGAAACTGCAGAAGTAACTTCGTCGATTGAGCTGTTGTGCTCTTCGATTGACTGCTTAGCTGCGTTAGCTGCATTGAGGTACTTAGAAACTGTGAAGAGAAGTACTGCTGCAAGGATAACGATGATAGCAATAACGAGTACCATTTCTACGAGGGTGAAACCCTTCTTTGACTTCTGAATCTTCTTCATGTTAGATTCCTCCTGTAAGTTTTTGAGTTTGTAGCCTTATTATACAGGCTCAGAAATAAATTGCAATAGTTTTTTCAAAATTTTTCAAAATTTTGTCACAATTTATGTTGCAGCGGGTGTCGGAGTAGGAGTTGCCTCGCCCTCGAAGTTAGTGAGAACCTTAAGATCACCGCCAGCTTCCGTATACTGCTTAGCGAAAAGAGCATTTGCCCAATATGCTGCGAACGGCTTACCAACTTCCGGTTCGATCTTATCGTTAACGATACCGTACCACAAACTGTTCTTGTTATCACAAACATAAGGGAATCCGATGAAGCCGCCCTTGGTATCGACATTAGTATGGCCGGACCAGTATGTGTAAGGCTTCTTGCTCTCATCAACTGACAATCTTCTGCTGAGGTTTGCACCATAGAAATCGATTGTAGCTGTTAATGTCATTGCGCCATTGTTCTCAGCTGCAGTAAGTGAACTTACCTTAATGCAGTCTTTGTTCTCTTCGTTGATCTTCTTCAACGCGTTAATAAATTCATTATAACCACGTCTCTTTGCATAATCGCCCTGACCCATTTTCTCGCTAAGATCGGTAATGGTATCACCAACCGGCACTTTTGAACCGCTTGTGAAGTCAGGAGTACGGTTATACTGGGTTACTGTATAACCATCTGTAGAGGAATATGCAACCTGGATTTGCAAACATACAACACTCTCGTGTGCAGGCGTACCGTCCGGATAAGAAACTGTAGCCATTCCAATATCATTAGAAGAAACGCTGATCAGGAAGGGACAACCTGCATCTTCAAATGTCTTAAGGACATACTGCTCAATGCATTCTGTTTCCAATTTATCAATAAATGATAATTCCAATTGAGTGCATGATTCCTTAAGGATATCAATCTCAGATGCCATGCTGGCATTGTTTGCTCTTAACTGATCAAGATATTCTTTTCTGTCCTGAAGAGTCTTTAACTCTTCCTGATATTCAGCATATTTAATATTCAGATTTCTGATTCCGAAGAAATATCCAAGAACTACGATAATCAGCAAAGTGATTACGTACAAAAATCCTTTTTCTCTAGCCGTAAGATTTGTCATTTCTATTTCCTCCCGTTAATCAGCCTTCTGCCGTAGCGATTGAATAATACAACTTGATATCATGATCGCTATTTGCAATGTCAGAGAACCTGTTGCTTTCAACTATTGAATTGAAGCTTCCCTGTTCAACCTGAACACCGTCAACCATAATCTTGGTAAGTGTATAAGTAACACCGGCATAAGTATATGTTGAAATATCTTCGATAGAATAAGGATCTCCTGCCTTGATATCCCTTATCTCAATACCGCCTAATGTTGTCATAACTTCAACATTATCCTGATAACGGGTAATCGAAATATGGACATCGCTTACAAGTGTTCCGGAAATAGTAAATGTGTAGTAGTTGTTAATAGCATCTACTGAATTACCATCAATTATTTCCTCGATCGGAGTCTCGGTAACCTTATCGAATCTTTCTGTCGCAATAATAGGTCTTGCTGTAAATACATTCTTCTCATTCAGCATATTAACCATATCTACCGGGCTGTAGTATGTGAATGTGTAACCATGCATTTCCAAAGCGGAACTCGTAATTCTATAGTCAGAAATGTATGAATCACTGGGGATGCACTTTGCGATTACATCGGGAAGATCCGTTGGTGCAGCATTAATAAGGTCTACATTCTTTCTCATCTGAGAGAGAGCATAATTATACTTTGTCATCTCATTGAGCTGCTCGGAAAGCAATTCAGCATCTTTCTCGAGAGAAGCATAATCAGGACTTGCAAGGAGATTCTCCAAATCTCTGATCTGACCCTTAATAAGTGTGTTTCTGATAATGAAAGCTACTATAAAAGCAACAACTACAACTACTACCAAAACACCGACTGCTACAGCGTAACCTAACATTCTTGCAGCTCTGGCTGCATTGGCTGTAAATTCAGCAAAAAAGTTTACATCCTTTTTTGCCAATATTTTTTTATTGATTCCGTTTGCCTTAGCCATAAAGTGTACCCCTCCTTAATCGTGGCGGATCAAAGCGCCGCAGCAATTTATAAACTGACAGATATCAAAGTCCTTAGGTCCGCTTACTGTGCTGAGAGACTTAAGAATCTCAACCTGAGTTCCAAGTTGACGTGCGAGCTCTTTATCGATCTTCTTATATCCGGCACCAGAACCATAAAGGAAACATGTGCTGATCGCATCAATGTGATACTTTGCGATCGAGAACTGAGCTGTACGTGATACTGCATCAACCAAGCTCTTAAAATATGCATTAACAGCACTCTGAAGAGCCGGAGTCTCGGCAACTGTCTCATTCCATACGTCAATATCTTCGATCGGAACACCGGCTTCAGAATCTGACGTTGTAATATTAAGTCTTCTTGCAAGAGATGACTGCTGGCTGCCGCCCTGAAGCTTTTTGAGGGAGTCTGCAACCTGTCTGATGTTTGCGTGACCAAACTGGAGTCTTCTTGAAAGAACCGGGAAACCCTTATCAAGAACAGTAACAGTAGTTGTCTTGCTTCCAAGGTCTATCAAAAGGATTGTAGACTGCTTAATATTTACATTTCCGTTAATGATTCCTGTCTCAAACAGTTTTCTGACTGCGTTAGGGTTAATGTCGAGAGCAACAGGATTGAGATCCATGTTCTTAAGGAATTCACGATAGTCCTTGATAATATCTGTAGGAACAGCCGTTGCTCTTACCTGTATCTTATCAGCATTTGTCTCCTCATCCTTTGTTGTTCCGTATACAAGATAGTCAATAGACATATCTCTGTTAGAACCCTGGCCGAGGATCTCGTACTTTACCATGTCCTTAAGCTGATCTTCTTTAACAACAGGAAGCTCAAGGTCTCTTGTATGAACAAAAGCGCCCTCTGTTGTAATAATGCAGCTCTTCATTCTGATATCCAATCTTGCGATTGCGTGCTTGAGTGCCATGACAACACCGAATGAATCTGATACTGCGCCGTCATTGATAGCGTCACCTTCAAGAGGTACTACACCCATCTTCTCGATCGTCACATTCCCTGTCTTGGAATTATAACTGCCGACAGCTAATTTAATGTTTGAGCTGGAGCAATCAAGAACCAGTTCATTTGTTCCTTTACCTAATGAAAAATCCATTTTATTCTCCTTTCAATCAATACAGGGATTAGAGCAGCCACTGTGCCATCGTCAAGATAGGCATTGCGATACCGCCTACGACCAAACCAACGATGATAGCCATGATGATGATCATAACCGGCTCTAGTGCTGAAACCATTTTTTGTGTTGCTGAATCTGCTTCGTCCTCGAAGAAGTCAGCAGCTTTTTCCAAAATCGTATCCAACGTTCCTGATTCTTCGCCAATTGAAACCATGGCATAAATCATAGGTGGAAACTCTGTAATATCTCTTATTGATCTTGAAAGCGAAGTACCCTTCCTTATTTCAACACGGGCAAGAGATAACTTTTTCTGTAATATGACGTTATCAAGAGATTTTTCTGTGATCTCAACAGCCTGAAGAACGGAAATACCGGACTTCAGAAGAGTTGCTACTGTTCTGGTAAATCTTGCAGAAGCGCTCATTTTGGTAGCCTTACCTACTACAGGCATCTTAAGCATGATCTTTGACCAAGTCTCAGCACCTTTATCAGTACTTCTCCAAAATTTGAAACCATAAACAGCAAGTCCTGCTACAGCTATATAAATATACCAATATTTAACAAGTGAACCGGAAATAGCAAGCAAAGCTTTTGTCAATGCAGGAAGTTCACCACCGAGTTCGGCGATCGTAACACCGATCTTAGGTACGAGGAAAGTCAAGAGCGCAACAGCGATTACGAACGTAAGACCTGCAAGGATCTTAGGATAGATCATCGCTGAAGAAATCTTGTTCTTCAATTTTGCTTCCTTAGCAAAGTGTTCAGCAAGTCTTTCCATAACTTCGTCAAGTCGACCGGATTCCTCACCTGCTGAGATCATACTGATCATGATATTCGGGATAACACCCTTTTGTTCGCCGAAAGCCTCTGACAGAGAACGTCCGCTCTGAACTGATTCGTAGATCTCACCGATACACTTCTTTGCTTTTTTAGTCTCGAGCTGCTGGTACAACATGTCGAGTGATCTAACAACCGTAATACCTGCAGATAAAAGTGATGCCAACTGTCTGGAGATCAAAACCAGATCTTTAGTACCAAGCTTAGGGCTGCCGATCTCCATATTCATTATTCCACCGCCTTTATCCAAGGACAGTGAAGCAATGAATTTACCGTCACCCTTCAGTTTTCTAGACGCTTCACCGATTGATGTAGCTTCAATGATACCTTCAGACATTTTACCGTTTGCATCGATAACTTGATATCTGAAATTAGCCATTCTGAAAAATACCCTCCTTACTTCAGATTACTGTATCTAGTTGCCTTAAGATCAGGCATATTCCAAATCGCCGAACAAGGGGCTGTTCGTTTGTCCGGAATTGTTAACGAAACGCTTAAAATCTTCCGGAACTCTACATCTCATAAGAGCAGTATCTCTTGTGATCATGTTACGCTTAACAAGTTCAGCAAGATAGAAATCGAGAGGACACATACCCTGCTGGAGACTCGTAGCGATTGCACTGTCGATCTGATAAGTCTTGCCTTCACGAATGTTATTTCTGATAGCATCATTTGAGATCATGATCTCGAAAGCAGCACATCTGCCGCCGCCGATTCTCTGTACGAGTGTCTGACAGATAACGGCTACAAGACAGGTAGCAAGCTGAACTCTGATCTGATCCTGCTGATGAGGAGGATATACGTCGATGATACGGTTAACTGTATCTGCTGCCGAAGATGTGTGGAGTGTTGAAAGAACAAGGTGTCCTGTCTCGGCTGCTGTAATAGCGGTACTGATAGTATCGAGGTCACGCATCTCTCCTACGAGGATGATATCCGGGTCCTCACGAAGAGCAGCTCTGAGTGCGTTAGCAAATGAGAGAGTATCTTCATGAATTTCTCTCTGGTTTATCATAGCCTCACCATGCATGTGGAGGTACTCGATAGGCTCCTCAAGAGTAAGAATATGACACTTCTTTGAATTATTAACATGACCGATCATAGCCGCAAGTGTCGTTGACTTTCCGGAACCCGTAGGTCCTGTAACGAGGATAAGTCCACGAGGTTTCATAACAAGATCCTTAAATACATTGGGCAGTCCTAACTGCTCGCAGGTAGGGATCTCATTAGTAATAGTTCTTGCAGCAAGAGCATATGTGCCTCTCTGCTTAAAAACATTACATCTGAAACGGCTGAAGTTCTCAACTATGTAAGAGAAGTCGATCTCACCTCTCTCGTTCAGATACTGTTGCCTTGACTTGTCGATCATTGACTTACAAAGATACTCAGTATCTGCGGCTGTAAGCGGCTGATTGCCTAAGGGCATCAACATACCGTCAACACGGATCATCGGCGGCAAACCTACCGTAATATGGGTATCGGATGCACCCATCTTTACCGATTCAGCCAAAATCGATTCGATCGATAAACTAAATCCTTCCACGTTAAAAAACCTCCTTATCAGTCAATCGTGTAAGCTACTCTGTTAAGCTCGCTGACCGTCGTAATACCTTCGAGTACGAGGTCTCTTGCAGAATCCTGAAGCATTTGGGTTCCTTCAGTAACGGCAAGTTCGCGCATCTCATCTTCACTTGCTCTCTTCTCGAGCAAGGCCTTCATCTTTCTCGTAATGATAACGATCTCATGAATTGCAATACGTCCCCTGTATCCCTTCTCGTTGCAGTCTGTACAACCTTTACCGCGATACAGTTTCTGACCGGGATCAAGACGCAAAAAATCAATATCTGATTCATCAGGCTCATAAGATTCTCTGCAGTTTGTGCAGATACGGCGGACAAGACGCTGGGAAACAACGCCTACCAATGCAGAAGAAACCATGTAAGGCTCAAGACCCATATCTACCAGACGGTTAATGGAAGAAACCGCATCATTTGTATGGATGGTGCTGAAAACAAGGTGTCCTGTGATAGCAGCTCTCATCGCGATCTCGGCAGTCTCACCGTCACGGATCTCTCCGACGAGGATAATATCAGGGTCCTGACGCAAGATAGATCTAAGACCGCTTGCAAAGGTCATTCCCGCTTTGGAGTTAACCTGTACCTGGTTTAATCCGGGAATTCTGATTTCTACAGGGTCCTCAACTGTAATAATGTTTACATCTTCAGTATTTTTCTCTGACAGGAGTGTATAAAGTGTTGTTGTTTTACCTGAACCGGTAGGACCGGAAATAAGGACGATTCCCTGAGGGATCTTGACCATCTTGTCAATCATCTCATTATTACGGTCGCTGATACCGAGATATTTTCTGTTAAGATTAGCATCGTTCTTGGCAAGAATACGGATAACGGTCTTCTCGCCGGTAACACAAGGAAGTACGGAGACACGCATGTCCACGTCCTCTCCGTTAATAACTGTTGTAATACGTCCGTCTTGAGGGATACGCTTCTCGGCGATGTTCATACCGCCAAGGATCTTGATTCTTGTTGTAATGGCGTCCTTAGCGGAAATCGGGTTGCTCATAACTTCCTGCATGACACCGTCGATACGGATACGGACTCTGACACGATCTTCCAAAGGCTCAATGTGAATATCCGAAGAACCGGAACGGATCGCGTAATCGATCATTGAGTTAACAAGTTTTACAACCGGAGCACTGTTGACAGCTTCAGAAATCTCCGAGTTATCATCAGCACTATCAGTAGCGAAACTCTCACCGAGCTCAGCAGCTGCCTTACGGGCGCTGTCTTTACCGTAATTGAATTTAATAGCATCTACAATTGATGAATGAGTTGCAAGCATCAGGGATATCTGGTATCCGGTCTGGAACTGTAACTCGTCCTCTATTGTAATATTCATCGGGTCATCGATAGCGACAACCAGATTATCATTATCAAAACCTATCGGGAATACAATATTCTCTTCACAGAACTTCTGAGTGAGCAAAGCAGTTGCTTTAGGGTCTACATCAATACCTGACAAATCAATGATCGGATAATTGTATTGGCTTGAAACTGCTCTCAAAATGTCGAACTCGGACATCAATCCGCTCTCAACAATAACCTCGCCAAGGCGTTTTCCGGTTTCCTTTTGAACACTGAGTACTTCTGCAAGTTCGGTAGCATTTAGGAAGCCGCTCTCGACCAGAATATCACCTAATCTCTTCATTGAACCCTCCCGATATCGTCATAAAAGTATACGCTTAGAAATGCACACAAAAACAAACAGGCACACATCGCCCAAGCATAGATGTTAGAACTATACAACAGAATTGAGGAAATAACAAGTTTAAAAGACAATTTGCACAAAAAAAATCTTTGACAAACACATGTCTGCAGTATTACACAATTTAAGAACCATTGTAATATTGTTTATATATTATTTGAAAGAGTATAATATTTCCGTATGTAAATATTAGACCATGGAGGAATTATAATGTCAGGTCATTCAAAGTGGAGCAATATTAGAAGAAAAAAGGAAGCTTCTGACGCAGCCAAAGGTGCTGTATTCACCAAATTTGCCAAGGAGATCGCTGTAGCAGTTAAAGCCGGCGGTCCGGACCCAAACAGTAATTCCAGGTTAAAAGTAGTTGTTGCTAAGGCAAAAGCGGCAAATATGCCTAATGATAATATTAACCGCGCCATCAAAAAGGCTGCTGAGGCCGGCGAAGGCGATGATTATGAAGAAATCACTTATGAAGGATACGGTCCTGCCGGTGTTGCTATCATGGTAAAGACTTTGACCAATAACCGCAACCGTACCGCCGCTGATCTAAGACACATCTTTGATAAGAATGGCGGCAACCTCGGTGTCGACGGTTCTGTATCATTCCTTTTCAACGAGAAAGGAACCATTCTTATCTCCAAAGAAGACTATGAAGATGAAGATCAGGTCATGGGTGACGCTTTGGATTGCGGAGCTTCTGATTTTGACAGCGATGATGAGTTTTACATTATCTCAACTTCAACAGCAGATTATTACACTGTAAGAGATGCACTTGAAGCTAAGAATTACACAATAGCTGACTCTACTCTGGGTCCTGTGGCTATTACGACAGCTGAAGTAACCGATCCTGATGCAATCGCAAGCCTCGAGAAAATGCTTGATATGATGGATGAGAATGAGGATATCCAGGAAGTGTTCCATAACTGGAACGGCTAAAAGGGTTTTAGGATTTGGATAATCGCGAAGAATCAAAACAGGAACAGACCCCAACTCAAAGCGCAACCGTAGCGCGTAAGACTTTATTGTCTGAGTTCAAGGGTACATTGAGGCGCTTAGACAGATCCGGTACATCAACACAGAATTCAGGCTCTGATTATTCAGCCCAAAACTTTGAGCGCAATACAGAGCTTATTCTGTCTAACGAGCAGTTAACCCGTGATGTTTTATCCAATATTGCAGTTATTGCCTTTGTCGGAGCTTCCGGAACCGGCAAGAGTACACGTGCGATCAAGGTGGCACGGGATAATAACATTCATTACATTATTGATGACGGTCTTCTGATCAACGGAAGCAGGATCGTTGCCGGTACATCTGCGAAAAAAGCCCCTACAAAAATGGAATCAGTCAGACAGGCAATTTTCGTTGACCCTACAAGATCTTCCGTAATGCGCCGCGCATTGATCGAATCTATGCCTAGGGCTCTTATGGTCCTGGGCACTTCAGATTCAATGCTCAACAAAATATGTGATAATCTCTGGCTCAACCGTCCGTCAATGCTTATCAGAATCGAGGATGTATCTACTGAAGAAGAAAGACGTCTTGCGAGAAATACCAGAGTTACTGAAGGCATGCATACGATCCCCGTACCAAGTATGGAGATCAAACATGAGTTTTCCGGGTACTTCTCCGATCCGTTCAGCAAACTCAGACAAAGATTTGACAGGGAACGCGGTGTCGTACCTCTTGCCCCTGATTCTGACAGGACAGTAGTAAGACCGACTTTCTCATCTCTCGGTTCATATTCGATATCTGATGAAGCAATACTTGACCTGATCAAGATCGTTCTTAAGGATGTTCCGGGGTTTGCTGAAGTGACTTCATTTAAGACGGAAAAGCAGACATACGGCGTAATGATCAGCCTTGATCTTGCTCTCTACTATGGTTACGACGCACAGGAAGTTCTTGAGACCGCGCAACAGCGTGTCGGAAGTGCCGTTGAGGAGTTTACTTCTATTACAATGAATAGTGTAAATGTCAGAGCTAACAGACTTATACATATGTCAAAGGCTGCAGGTTCGGAGGAATAATAATGGAAAAAATATACATGATCCCTGTTAACGACGCTTATAATGAAGAATGCGGATGCCCGGTCTGCAGACTTCGTGATAAAGCTGAGAATAATTATCTTGAGTACTATTTAGGACCTTCTCTTATGGAACCTGATACTCGTAAGATTACCAATAAAACCGGTTTCTGCCCGGTTCATATGGGTAAACTTAACAGGGCTGTCACCAACAGATTAGGCCTGGGACTGGTCATGCATACTCATTTGAAAGACTTCAACGAAGAAATAAACCCGAAACTTAAATCGGCCATCCCAGCAAAGGCAGGTTTGTTAAAAGGCAGGAATCCGGATTATAAGCAAAAGCTCAACTCCGTTGCCGATCTGATCGAGAAAAGGATCAGTTCCTGCCCTATCTGCGACAATCTAAACGAAGCAATGGGACACTATGTCGAAGTCATTTGCTGGATGTTCTCCCATGATAAAGACTTCAGTGAAAAATTTAAGAAAGCTGAATTTCACTGTCTGCCGCATACTGCGCTGTTATTAAGACAGGCTGCTAAGCTCTCTCAAAATGATGCAGCAGACTTTGTTGAGGCATTGTATACAAACAATACTCAGACATTTGATACGTTAATATCTGATGTCGAATACTTCACATTGAAATTTGACTACAGAAATACAGACAAACCCTGGGGAAACAGTAAGAATTCCATACAGCGTTCAATGCGTTTCCTGTCTTCTGATGGGAGGGATTTTGATGAACAGCAATCAAAGAAGCAATCTTGAATTATCTGAATCGCAGTTTGAAAGTTTTTCCGATAATACGATTTTGGAAGAATTACAGGAGAAACTTGATGAGAGCAATTCCTCCAAATATGTACTGATAAAGCACGATTATTATTCTTCTGATTCTGATCACGGCAGAGAACTGCTAAGATCATTTTTGCAAAAGCTTTGTGAATCCTCATTTAAAAGTATAATTGTATATCTTATTGATGAAGGAACACTGCTTCTCGATGAATCCAACCCGCTGCATCGTGATATGCAGCAATTGATTGGCAGATCTGAGCTGATCTTCGCTGATAAGGAGATAATAGAGCAGGATCAGATCCGGTGTTTGGAAACAGCTAAGTTTATTTTGCTGAATTCAAGATCAATAGCTGAAGAGATCATTTATCTTTCCGATTTATTAATCTTGGAATAATACTTAAGTTTTTTTCGGATCCGACAAATCCTGTTACAGTGAAAACTAAAAGAGGTTGTCCTTTGGGACAACCTCTTTAATTAACTTGTTATGCTTATTATCTCAGTATCATCTGATCAGACATCTTCAGGATGATCGTAGTAATAAACTACATTAATGACATGATACTTTGTAACAGCAGGTCTCTGAGCCGGCAACGGGTCAGTGAGTCCAGGAGCCGGACAATAAGGCATCTGCAGATATCCGGTCGGGTTATCTCCGTTAGCGAACTGATCAGCTTCGATACGACCATAGATTGCGATCTTGTTTTCCTGATTGTTCGAAATGTTGTTGTTCTGAGACCAAGTGGAATCTTCATAAAGACCGACATATGCCTCAATTACCATATTATCACCGATCTGGAAATTGCAGTTAGAACCGAAGATGAAGATTGAAGGCTTAGCAATTCCATCATAGAACTTTGAGTAGTGATAGCATATATCTACTCCGCCCTCTACTTTTTCAACCTTGGTATCATCCCAAACTTTCTCCTCACCGCCGGCAGATTCAAGCTGACCGATCTTTGTGCCCTTGATGTAATTTGCAATCTGCGTTGCTGATGAGCAGCCACGGTTCATAGAAACGAATCCGCAATTGCAAAGCCAGTTACCGTTACGGAGATTTGCATCACCAAATACCAAGCTTGCTGTTGGTTCGAGGATAAATATTACAGGTTGAGGATTCTGATCAGAAACATTATAAACTGCAAATACTATGTTCCTCATAATGTGCTGTCCGGCTGAGAAATAGAAGCGGTACTCGGAACCTTTGGAACCATCAATTGCGATGATATTCAAAGGATCAGCACTTGTCGCAGCTGTAGTACTACCTGTGATGTAGTAATATCCGGCGCTAAGGCTAAGCGTACCTCCACTCAAGCTTCCTAAATCTATTGTTTTAGTTGTAGGAATACTGCCACTTTCCTTTTTGTACTCAGGATATTCCGGTGTAATCGGATGTTCAAATACTTCAATATCATCAGGATATGATGTGCTTCCAAAATATAATTGTCCGTCTACACCATACTCATCATATTCAAGAACAGTTCCTGCAGTGATAGTCTTTGTCTTACCATCAGCATTATAGTCAAGGAAAACATCCTCAACGATATCAGAAGGATATGGTTCTGTTGCCTGGCTGTAGTCATACATCTTGTATACATCAAGCTTATGCTTACGAGTATCATCAAGACCTGAAGTAGCAGCCAAATTGTCAACATCATAACTACTATACTTTGCACTGGAGTTAGCAACTACTGTATCTTCTTTGTCGACAAAGTAACAATCTCTGTCCTGAAGGATATCGGCGATCTTACCATTCTGATCATTGCCTTCATCCTCGTTTTTGTTCTGACCTTCTCTTCCTGAGAAAATAAAACTACAATTCTCGCTGATGCAGCTCCAGAAGTTTGCAGCACTGCCACCGCTGGAATATCTGATACCTGCATCATGCTGATTCTTACCGATAAAGTAGAAGTCACCATCACACAAAGTAGGAGTACCGCCACTCGGACAGAGGTAAGCATTATCAAGGAATATCATGCTGCCGTAATATTTATTACCACCGCCGAAGCTGGACTTTGCGCCATCAGCGAAGATGATGTCTGAGAAGAATACAGCGTTTGATGTCTGCTCGTAAGCGTCGCCTCTGAAGAGGATCGTATTGTCATCAACATCGCCAAGAGCAGGGTTAACTTCACCTACACCACCGATGAAACGGACCTGGGAAGTTGATACATCGCCGTTAACATCGATCTGGTTCTTAAAACGTCCGGTATGGCCGGCTTCCTCATCCTTATACTTAAGAACGATCTGTACGTTCTCTGTCTCATCGCCGATAACAGTTGTGAAATCAGCATTAATAATTGTAAGATCGCTTGCATTCGGATAATAAAGATCCAAATATGTGCAGTTTCCGTCTGTACCGCCCATTCCAGGCACGCCGGAGATAACCATCTTAATACAATCATCACGGCCGTGCTGACCAACCTTCGGCTCAGGGCTTGTTTTGTAGTTAACACCATTGAGCAGCATTTCAAGCTGGGCATCAGTGATTTCCTGAGTCTCAAGAGCCTCGAGGAAAACTTCCGAAGCTGCAGTAACCGTAAGTCTGGCCTGACTGGACATTGCATTGCCATACAAACGGTCTTTTGTTGCCTGGGTAAGCATCATAGCAGATGAGATGAAGATCATCGCAAGTGCCAAAATGAGAACAACAATAATAAGTATTGATCCCTGCTTGCTCTTCTTTGACTTACCTGTTCTTTTAATCATAAGAAGCACCTTCCTTGCGTTAGTGTCTGTAATACTCTGTTTTTCTGAGTTTGAGCAGAATACTCCGCATAACTCTCCTAATTTATAGACTTATTTTAAGTCATTCCAATTCAAATTTCAACAGAAAATTCGAATTTTGCTAACTTTTTTTACATAGTTTGTTAACAATTCGTTTACAAACTATGTTTCATTTTCCTCTTCCTCAGGTTGTGGAGCAGGTTTTCCCTTCTCTCCGTATTTATCGAACTCCTCTTTTTTAGAAGCCACCAGCCAGTAATCGTTCTGTGTGGCAAATCTCAAAACGGAAGCTGCATAATAATTCCCTTCCCTGTTCTTCTTGACTCTGGTTCTCGAAAACAGCTCTCCGTGTTCTTTACATTCAAGCAAAGCATATTGGGATTTGCGGATCCTGAATACCGGGATCTTAACATTTAATCCGGAACCGCAGAGAGGACATGTTGTCATGAACTTTTTGGAAGTTGCGAAAGCACTAGGGCCGTCAAGACATTCAGGACCTACGAAACTGAAATCCGAAGGGACATCCGGATCTATGGAAGAACTCGATATGGCAGATATTACCGCCGAAGGTTTGTTGTGTTTAAAGATCTCCTCGAACACCGCCCCTGTATAATGGGCATCGGCTGTTGCACTGTGGAAAAACTCATTCTTATCTATATTGTAAAAATCCACTGCCGCTTCGACGCTCCTTTGTGTTCCCTGGAGACCTGCAAAAAGCGAGAATATGGGCTGAAGGTCCAGGAAGAACATATTAAGCTTCGGATCCATTTCAAAGAACTCGAGATTCATCTTAAGCATAGAGGGATCGGAGCTTCCCCACCCTACAAGGATCGCATCGCCGCAGAAATCCCTGAATGCCAGATAAGCTTCCTTAAACGGTATACCGTTCAACAGATCAGCATTCTTTTTGTGGGTCACTTTCTTAACGTGATAATGAAGCTTGGTATATTTAACAGGAGCTATATCTGTTGAAAAAGAACTCTTATATATCAGTTCTCCATTATCATAAATATATTTAAATGCACCTATTTCAATGATCTCACCGGTAAGACGGCTCACATCAAAAGGATATTCCTTGCCTGGCATCGGCTGATTCCATTCCATGTCAAATACAACAAATTCCGTGCCGTCTGTAATCTTCTTGCTAAGCATTTAAATCGGTTCCTTCGCCGGTTACTTTCTTCTTTTTATTATACATTTGGAATATAGGAATTGCGATAATCCAGATAGCGGTAAAAGCACTTACCAAAACTCCCGGGACAAAACCGGAGGCACTGTTCTCGACTGATACCTTAACCGTGTCATAAGCATCACTGTCAAATGTTACAGCCAGTTTTCCGCAGAATTCATAGGAGTTGCTTAAAGACCCGTTTATCCTGATCTTTGAGTCGTCATAAGCGTATGGCAGGATAAGAGTGCATTTGCCGTACATGTCTTTGCAATCTATCAGTAATTCTGAACCTTTTGCCTCGCCTGATGCGGAATTTAAGGCTTCAAGAGCTTCCCTGTTAAGTCTGAAAACAGATATCCTGCATTCATCTTCCGTTTCAGATTCGATCATGAGGTTCAGCGTAACTTCACCGGGAACAGAATCGATTGCAGTAATGAACGGACCGGTGAATGCCTTTCCGGAATCTCCTTCAGGGGTAATGATCTTTACAGCTGCCCCGTTTGTTGAATTACAGTATATAAACAGTTTTTCGCCGGGTTCCATGACAAACGGTTTGAAAGAAAAATCATTAGGTCCGTCAACCAGTCTGAACGTGTTCACTCCGTCCGGCGTAAGTTCTCTCTTGTCGGCGGGCTTCAAAAACACCTCATCGAACAGCCATTCACCTGATTTTTGCAGAGACAGATAATTGACAGTGTCAATTATCGAATCTCCGGGCATGTACACTTTAAGATCCGAGGGTACTATCAGATAATTGTCCCATCCGTTTACAAACGGAAGATCAAGATCATTGTCGCAGATCAGTTTCTCGGTGAAATCACTGCCGTAACCCGCATCGAAATACTCTTCGGCTGATTTCTTCTGAATGGTATTGTTAAACATTATAAAAGCCGTATTAACTCCAACGAAAAATACCGCCGCCAGGACCACAGCCTGTTTAGCTGTCTCCGAGAACTTGTCTTTTGCATATGCGTAAACCAAAGCCGATTCAAGGATGATTCCGAAAAATGTTGATACTACTATGGGGCTTGCAAAAGATGTTCCCGATGTTGAATTGCCTGACATTACCAGTAAAAATAATGGTATAAGGCATGATGCAATGAAATCACCGCGTTTAAGGCCGTTTATGTTCTTGAGCCCTATTCCCGCAACGAAAAACAGAACGATTTCCAGACGGATCAGCATCGAGGAATTAAGCACCGGAGAGGCTCCGAAAATGCTTATAGTCTCATTTACAAAAGACGAGCAGCACGTAATGTGGAACACGGAAGCAATAACAGCTGTAGCAACCTTGAGCCTTACCGGGATATTCTCATTCAAAGCAAAAGCGATCACAGCCACTAATGTAAGTATTCCCACATAGAAAAGCGGCGGTGTGTTCTGGTAGATGCTGCCGGAACGGAGTAAAAACGTTCCTCTTATCAATTCAAATAAAGTGTAATTAACCTTTGCATTCTTAAAACTTTCAGATATATTGACATCTATCTTCATGGAAAGCAGTCCTGGCAATACGAAAACCATCGACATGGCAATACCCGTTATAAATCCGCCCATGATCTTAAGCCATGAAACAAAAGACGTTACGAACCTGCTGTAAAGACTGATGCACATCAGCAGTCCCACCAGGATCATAGCGGGGATGCCCGTAATTATCCCGAATCCTCCGGAAACAGATAATCCAAACGAAGACAGACATACGAAAACAAACGAATTCCATGTTCTCTTCTGAAGATATGAATCAAAAGCAGACATGACGACAGGCATCATGACCGCCATATTCATAACAGACGCGAATTGTGCGGTAAAAACTATCTGCGAGGAGAAAGAATACATCAGGGCAAGAAGCACCGAGAAAAGCCTTGAGAGCTTTAAATGCTTCGACTGGAAATAATACATTGAAGCACAGCAAAACCCGAATCTGCAGTAGTATCCGGTCATCAGGATGGTCTTGGCAGCCTTCGGGATAAGAAGTGCAAGATAGAAAAACAGATCCATATGAACAAAGGTCAGCAGTCTCCATATCTCTGAAGCAGCATTCCCTGACCTGATCAGTTCAATATCTTCTAATGCAAGATCAATTCCTCTGAGGATATTTGCGCCCATCTCACCGTTACGCATGGATAAGGCGGCCGGTAAGATCTTGCCGGGTTCAGTATTGAGTCCTACATTAAGGGCAGCAGCAGCTATCGTGACAGATGCCAGAAAACAAAAAGCCAGTTCAGCAGATGTATTAAGCTTCCCGGAGGCTTTATTCATCTGACACCTCCGGATCAATATCAGTGTCATCAGCCTCAGGCTTCTCATTCATATTATCAGTATCAGACAGGTCAGCGTTGTTTTCTTCAGACCCGATTATCTCTGATACAGGTACTTCTTCAATCACTTCGGAAGGGACAGTACTGCCTGGTAATTCAGAATTATTACCGGTGGAAATTCCCACATTTTTCTTTTTGTTCTTTCTGATCATTGCAGGGACTATGGTTATTACGGCAATAAAGAACAATGACGACAGGCTTATAAGCAAGCCTTCTCTGAATCCAGCCGGTGTGTATTTTAACGATACATCATGGCTTCCCTTTTCGAGCCTGATTCCCATGAGAGCATCCTGTACGGGAACGATATCTGCCTTTTTGCCGTCAACCACAGCTTCCCAGCCCTCAGCGTAAGGAATCGTCAGGAAGAGCAGACCGTCTTCCTTGACATCAATATGACCGTTCAGAGATCTGGAATCATATGATGTTACATTAAGCTGCTCATCAGCTAACTTATCCAGCATATTCGAGTATCCGGCCTGATCAAGCTGGTATCCGTATACAAACAGTGATGATCCCGGGGATTCCTGATATTTTACATAGAGTTCCATCGGGGTTCCGTCATATACACCAAGAGATATTATCTGATAGCTTCTGATCTCGAATTTTCTTATTTTATTTCCGACTGTTACGGTAGCGAATCCGCCTTTTCTAGCGTTTGCATAAACATAAACGTCCGAACCGATATCAGCGTTCTCAACGGTAATTTTGAAAGAATATTCGTTTTTGGAAGCGTTGGAAGCAGAACCGTAAACAACTACCTGGGCGAGACTGTCTGTCGTGCTGAGTCCGGCTGACTCATTTGTGGTGATCATTACCGGTTTATAGACATTTCCTGCTCCCATGCTTGTGATCCATTCGTTCGTCTTATTGAAAACATCAAGATCGTTGTCATAATCAGGAGCATAATCGATTACAGACGGCTCTGTCATAAAACCGACGCTCAGCGCATCCGGATTGGCCCAGGAAGTAATAACATCATCTTTGTATTCCTGCTCAAACAATGCGGGAACAGCCTGGGTGTTCTCGATCTCAATAAGGTTCCTTACGCTAAGGATCGTTGCCGTAACACGTGTGAGTCCGGCATTTCGAAGTCCGTTAATATTATTATTATGGAACCCGTAGTTCCTCATGTATTTGACAAAATTCTCCCTGGCTGTAGATGAGAAGATAGATAAGCCTTTCACGTTATATAAAGACTGAAGGTCACAGACATTATTCGGGAAAAGTTCTGATCTCTCAAAAACCATATGCCCGTCCGTGCCTTCCACCTCAGCAGCATAAGCTGACACTTCATCCCTGTTACGGCCGTAATTCTCATAATTTGTAAAGCCCTCGTGGTAGCAGACCAGGCCGATCGAGATAAGTGATGCCGCAAACATCTCTACCATCATCGTAACCGTAAGGAGTGTCTCACAGAAAAATTCACTCTTTCCTGAATTGCTGTTGCTTACAGTGTGGAGCGCCGCTCCCTGAACAATGAGGAACAGAAGTGTAGTTCCGATCTGTATATATCCCTCGTTGCCTGTGCCGAATTTCTCAAAAAGGATCAGGAAAGCAGCGGAACTTAATACCGCTCCCGTGATGTATTTTGCGCCCAGGCTTCTTATCCTCCTGATAGTGAGAAAACCCACGAACACAAGAAGGAAGCTCATCAGGAATGATTCTCTGTATGGTATCTGGTTAGGAAAGTGCATTCCGTGCCAGATGAAGTTAAGTGTACGGTTGGTAAAGCTTAAATACATGATCCCTAAGAGTGCACCGAAAACTATCTTGTGTTTGAGCTTGATCCCTGTCCTGGAGGGAAGCAGGAAAAACAGAGGGAGCAAAAGAACGATTACAAGACCGCTGTATACATTTGCCATTCCGTCTCTGATGTTCGGATTTGCAGCCACCATTAATCTTCCGAAGAAATCAAATAAATTTGTCTGCAGCGTATAATCCGCCTTAAACGCATCTCCGGTAGCTGAGCAATTCTTAAGTATAAGATAAGTCGGGATAGTCAATACGGCAGAAGCGCCTGCGGCAAGCAGGCTCGATACCGCAAAACGCAACGCGGCGCCGGCAAATGTCTTAAAACACAATCTTCCCGGATCGCCCTTCGGCTTATCTCCGGAAAAGAGACATACATAATATCCCGGAGCGAAAAACACAAGAAATAAGCACAGGAAGTATCCCGCATAATAGTTGCTGGTGATCGCTATAGCCAGAGAAATCGCATAAAGACCGCATCTGCGTTCAAGAAGGAGCATTCTTAAGCCCAGCATGATCAAGGGCAGCATTACGACCGCGTCGCACCACATAATGTTCCAGAATAATGAGATAAACCATCCGCACAAAGCATAAGATGAACTGAAAACAACGGTAATATTGTCTATCCTCTTGTTATCATTGGCAGAGAGAAACATCATCATGAATACAGAGGATAATCCGGCACGCAGACAAGTACTGAACTCAATAAATATCGGCATTGTCTTCGCGGTGAAAAACAAGGCGAAGATATTAAGCGGGCTTGAAGAATAATTCGCAAACGCAGCAAGATATTCCTGGCCCAGACCGTCATTCCAGCTGTATAAAAGCGACTCGCCGCCCCATATCTTATCTCTGAAAGCCACAAGGAAAGGACAATACTGGTGATAGAGGTCAACAGTAAGACTCGTTCTCTCACCGAAAGGATAGCAGCCTGTCACTGCAAAAGCCGCCAGAACGGTTAATGTAGGAAACAGAAATGCCAGAAGATATTGAGGCCAATATTCTATAAGGTAGCTTAAAGTGCCACTTTTTTCTTTCAGAATTGGACTAACTTTTCCCACATATTACCCCTGGCTTTTATTATTCTTAGATTACAAACGTGTTAATAATAGCATACTTTGAACGTGTTTTTTCTGCTTTTATGGTAAAGTGTCTTTAAAGTGTATTTAATTTGTATCTTATTATTTAAAGGGGAAAATTGATGAAGGGTAAAAACAGAAATAGGAACGAGAATAATAATGCCCGTAAACCTGAGGTTAACGGGCAGGATATAAAACCAGAGATCCTTGAGTCTTCAGAGAATAATCCTACTAACGATTATCTGCCGGTTCCTGCCGCAGAGGCAAAGAAAGGCGTTACGTTAAATGAACTGGCCGAGATCGACCCGGAACTCCTGACAGGAAAGCCTGTTGAATCTTCCATTGTCCCGGATCTTCCTTCTATGCCTGATAATTCCAGCAACAAAGCAAAAGATGATGGCCCGAAGACAGAAGAGATCCCTACAGAGATCAATCTTGATAAGAACGAAGCCGCGCTTGAACAGGGAAAACACAGACGCAATGCCGGAATCCTCTTTGTCATGTTCGGAATCGTAGTAGTTCTCGCCATTGCCATTGCAACCTTTGTGCTCGATACAGGTATGGACGAATCCTTCATAAGCCCTCTTACTGTTAACGGAAGAGATATTTCCAGCGGTGAATTCAGTTTTCTGTACCATTATGAGTTATTGAGCGAAGGCGTTGATCTTTTCGCTGCCGGCACAGAGAAAATGCTGGCTTCCCCTTATATTGACGATGAGAACTTTGCAACATACAGGGACTACTTCAGATTTGTTACTGCCCAGGACTTCCAGAAAATGGAGATCCTCTATGATGATGCAAAATCAAACGGTTTTGATATAGAGAAAGCCCATTACGACCGTGCCAATGCTTATATCAACTGGCTTAAAGGCAAAGCCGACGAGCTCGGTGTTTCTCTTGATACTTACATCAAGGGCGTATTCGGAACCCAGGTCGACGAACAGATAATAATCAACACCCTTGCGCGTAAATACTTTACGGAAGATTATGCGGACGGCGAGAAACTTATCCAGCTTTCTGCTACCAACGAACAGGCAGAAAATGCTTACAACAAGTCCAGAAACATATATGATCTCGTCAGTTATAAGATCCTGAGAATCACATATGAGCAGAGAGAACAGGCATTTATCGACACTGCTAATCTCCACGCGCAGAAGATAATCGATGCCATGGACGGCGATCCTTCCAAATTCGAGAAGTGCGCATCCAAATACTTCTCCGGTGTTGCGGCAAATACACTCTCACAGCCCGATTCCACGCTCATAGCTGATTGCCGTGTCGAGGACGTAACTCATTCTGATTTCAGGGCATGGCTGTTTGACGAGTCAAGAATCACCGGCGATACGACCATCATTCCTGACGAGGACGGTTTCCCCATTATCCTGGTTTTCGTATCAAGAGAGCGCATGTCAGAGCATCTCCGCAATTGTTACATCATAACGGTAAACCAGCAGATGACAGATGATATGATGCCTGACGTCGCAGCTACGCAGGCATTAGGACAGGAGATCTTCGATTACATTGAAGACGCGGACAGCTGCAACGAGATCGAGAATCTTTATAACGATTACATCCTTGCCGGACAGCTGGCTATAGTCCACGATAACCAGATATATAAGGCCAAATATTCCGGAGTAGTGGCTGAATGGATGCTGTCTCCCGAGCGAAAACTCGGAGATAAAACGCTTATCGAAGATAACGGGACTTTCTACGTTGTATTCTATGTTTCAGAATCACCTAATCCCGAATGGTATGACAGAGTAAACAGCTTCATCAGGATGAACAACTACAGAATGTACATCTCCATGAAGTCAGATGAGTATGCCTGGGAATTCCACCAAGAAGGATTAGACCAGATAAAGGACGTACCGTAAGAATTCAGCTTAAATGCCCAAGGCGAATTGCTGGACCAGAACGACCACGATTGCGAAAACAAAAGTAAGGAGCATAGCTCCGATCAATATCCATGCCAAAACTTTGGTCCCGATCTTCTTATTGTTTCCGCCACTCATAATCATTCATCCTTAACTGATATTGCGTTATTCCTGGAAATCGGCACTGTCACCGATAATAAGAGGAATAGTGATCTGTTCACCGTCACGTTCAACGACAAAATCTATCGAATCACCAACCTCATGTGAATCGCGCACCTTAATAATATCACCGGGCTCTTCAATTTCAACTCCGTCCACGGATATAATCCTGTCACCTATACAAAGACCTGCATTTTCTGCCGGACCGTCTTTTATCAGACTTTCAATATAGATGCCCTCAATTGCTCCGAAGTATGAATTGCTTGAAACCGCTTTCATGGTCACTCCGAGATAAGGCCGGTTAATAACCATTCCGTAGTTGATAATACTCTCAATTACCTTCTTAACCGAATTGATCGGGATCGCAAATCCCAGATTCTCGGATGTCGAGTTGACGATCTTGGCATTCGTGATACCCACGACCTCGCCAAACGAATTGAGTAGCGGGCCGCCGCTGTTGCCCGGATTGATAGCAGCATCTGTCTGAATTATATGTACCTGGTATCCTTTGCGGACTATCTCTCTGGAAGGTGATGAGATTATACCGACGGTTACGGTATCATCCAGGGTTCCCATGGCATTTCCGATAGCAATGGCCAGCTCCCCGGCCTGAATGGTATCGGAATCCCCAAATGTCACACAGGGAAGCTTCCTGTCAGTATTAACTTTCAATACTGCTATATCCGTCTGTTCATCGCTTCCTACGATCTCTGCTCTTACGGGATACTTCTCATCAGGCAGTAAGACCGCAGCGTAATACGAGTTTTCCGGAGCACTCTCATATACAACAACATGCTGATTGGTAACGATATATCCGTCTTCGGTAATGATAAAACCTGTGCCGGATCCGATCTTTGTTTCTTTGCCGTTATCCACACCTACTATGCTGATCGACACTGTGGCAGGACTGACCTTCTTAACGATATCTACTGTGGACATTCTGGTCTTATCGGAGGAGGAGATAACAGCTGCCTCCTCTAAAGAAAACCACGGCTCAGGAAGGTCTTTCGAGGACATATCTGACGGGGCCTTCTGTGTTTCAGATGTATTGCCGGTATCTCTCTTTATACCTCTTGTATATGAGAGTATTCCTTCCAATCCGGTATTGAGCCTGAAAATATAAACAGACTGGATCCCTGAAAAGATCACACTGATAAGCAGAAGTGCAAATAACACCATAATGGTCGTGCGGTATTTCTTTTCCTTTGGGTTTACAGGAGGTATGTATTCCCGGTCGACATTTGTTTCCTTATTCTCATTTTCCATTTATCCGATTACCTCAACTTTGAACTCACATCACCTGTCATAAGGACATTTGCCGGTTCTTTCAGCACGAGCGCTCCGCCGGAAATATCAAGACAATACCTTATGAGGTCATCCCTGTTTTCCTCGGGAATAATAATATCAAAAGAAACATCCTGCCCGTAATTGATATTTTCGACAGACCAGCCGGATTGTCCTGCGCGGCGTGACAACATCTCGAAAACAGGATACGAACAGCATTCACTCCATTTCAATGCCGGAATAAGGACTACCGGTTCACCATTCTCCAATGCGAGTCTTCCGCTGTCTGTATAGGCTCTCTTAAGACCGCCCTTACCCAGAAGCGTACCTCCGAAATATCTGGTCACGCAAACAAGGGAATCTGTAAATCCGTTAGAAGTGAGAAGTTCCATCAAAGGCTGTCCCGCTGTTCCCTGGGGTTCGCCGTCATCACTTGATTTCTGTCTTGCGGCCTCTCCTCCGGTTACCCATGCATAACAAAGATGCCTTGCATCCGGATACTTCTTCCTTTCCTCTGCAAGAAAAAACGCAGCTTCTTCAGGTGATGTTATGTGAAAACTCCTGCCGATAAAGACCGATTTCTTTACTTCGATCTTCGAGTCACCGGTTTTGCTCAGTGTAATGTTCAAACTCAACCCTTTACGCTCTCCCTGTATTTCTGATATGCCATCATGAGGAGAGATTTATCCTGGCTGTATGTGATCTCATTAAGAGCCAAAGCGACCTCGACAAACTTGCAGTCTACAGTCCCTGATTCGGGAAAAGCCCGGCAATTCTCGCTCGCAGTATCCATAACAAACCAGGAGATATTATTATGGACAGGCTTCCTTCTGGATATCGAGTAATACTCGTAATTCGTCTTGCCGCACGGAGCTATGACTCTTGCATCAACATCAGTCTCGGTCTTGACCCTTCCTTTTGCAAATTCTGACAGAGATAGATTACTGTCAGTCTTGACAGCACCCTTCGGGAAACCCCACTCCTGCTTGTCATTACAAACAATAAGGACCTTGTCTCCGGTAAATACGATTCCACCTGAACAATTACGAACGATCATAGCCAGCCAACTCTTTAAAAGTCAATAATTTATAACACAATTTTATCACAGGTCAGTTCACTTTGCGCATACGGAAGGCACCCTCATTTGTTCTTTTTCAGACAGGTCTGTATAATTACTCTATGCTGAATAACAATAATATAAATGAAAAAAATATAAGTATTGAGATTATGAAGCTCAAAAGGATCAATACGATCCTTTTATCCATATCTGCTATCTTTGCTGTAGTGCTGGTCACGCTGGGGATCACAAGGATCATCCGGTTTGCAAAAACAACTGAGGCTTCCTCCAGTACCACGGTCCTTGCAACACTGGTCTCTACCGAAGCAACCTATACCGAGAAGGTCGTATATCATACAGAACAGCTCGAAGCCACACCGCTTGCAGAAAGTTACTGGCGCGAACTTCCCGAACTTCCTGAGAATGAGGTCAAGATCCCTGAACATTTCGAAGTAAAAGGACTTTATATAGGATCGGGCTCAGCACTTAATAAAGCCATCGATCTCTGCAACCACAGTGAACTTAATACCATAGTTATAGATCTTAAGAATGAATATGGTCTTCCCTACATGTCTAAAGTTCCCACTGCAAAAGAGATTGGTTATGTATGGGATGCATACGATCTTGATGCAGTTATCGAAAAGTGTCACGATAACAACATCAGGGTAATAGGAAGAATCGTATCCTTTAACGATCAGGTCGCAGCCCAGCACTTCCCTGACAGAGCCATCCAGGATGCTGACGGGAATGTCGTCCAGTTCAGCAACGAAGGCAACAAACCCTTCTTGAGTCCGTACTGTACAGAAAACTGGGATTATCTGATAGAGATCGGGATCGAAGCCGCGGAACACGGTGTCGATGAAATCCAGTTCGACTATGTAAGATTCCCTGCAGGAGCAACGAAAAACAAGGTTAAGCCCTACTTCGGAGAAGAAGGCCAGTACCCCGAAAAGGCTGAAGCGGTCAACAGATTTCTCCAGGAAGCCAGGATCAGGATTCAGGACACTTATGGTATTCCGGTATCAGCAGATATCTTCGGTATTGTATTAACGTCTGAAGGCGATGCGAAGATAATCGGTCAGAACTTCGAGACTTTGGGAATGACCGGTATTGATTCGTGCTGCCCGATGGTCTATCCGTCCCACTATGCTTTGGGAACAATGCTCGGAGGACATATTTTCGATTACCCGGACAAACAGCCTTATCTTATTGTTTACAGCGTTCTTCATGAATGCCAGACGATATATAAGCAGCCCGGATTTACGGCAGTTAGGCCATACCTCCAGGCATTTACCGCTTCCTATATCGGTAAGGGCAACTATATAGAATACGGCTACAGGGAGATCAACTCGCAGATCAAGGCCATTCATGATCTCGGGATCCAGGAATTTATCCTCTGGGATCCTGCGTGCAAATACCCTTCAGGCTCTTATGACGGCGATATGTCAGTCGAGACAGATTGAAACCTGAGTGATCTAATAATAAAATAAAAAGGTTATATAAATATGAGGTGACAACAATATGCTTGACATTAAATTCTTACGCACCAATCCCGACATCGTAAAGCAGAACATCAAGAACAAGTTCCAGGATGAGAAACTTCCCCTGGTTGATAAGGTAATCGAACTTGATAAGGAGTTCCGCGAGAGCAAGACCCGAGCTGAAGCTTTAAGAGCTAACCGTAATAAGGTCAGTAAACAGATCGGCGCTCTTATGGGACAGGGCAAGAAGGAAGAGGCTGAAGAGATCAAGAAGCAGGTCACCGATATGGCCGAAGAGCTTGAGGCTCTCTCTAACAAAGAGACAGTTCTTGAAGAAGAGATCAGAAAGATCATGCTCGTTATCCCTAACATTATCGATCCTTCCGTTCCGATCGGCAAAGACGATTCAGAGAATGTTGAGATCGAGAAGTTCGGTGAGCCTTTCGTTCCTGAATTCGAGGTCCCCTATCACGTTGATATCATGGAAAAGCTTGACGGAATCGAGCTTGATCAGGCTAGAGAGACATCCGGCAATGGCTTCTATTATCTCAAGGGCGATATTGCAAGACTACATTCCGCTTGCCTTTCCTACGCTCGCGACTTCATGATCGACCGCGGTTTTACTTACTATATTCCGCCTTATATGATCAGATCTTCCGTTGTTACCGGCGTTATGAGCTTTGCAGAGATGGAAAACATGATGTACAAGATCGAAGGTGAAGACCTCTATCTCATCGGTACTTCCGAGCACTCCATGATCGGCAAGTTCATCGACACGATCACAGACGAGGACAAGATGCCCCAGACTCTCACCTCCTATTCACCCTGCTTCCGTAAGGAAGTCGGTGCTCACGGAATCGAGGAAAGAGGCGTTTACAGGATCCACCAGTTCGAGAAGCAGGAGATGATCGTAGTCTGCAAGCCTGAAGATTCCAAGATGTGGTATGACAAGCTCTGGCAGAATACCGTTGATTACTTCCGTTCACTTGACATTCCGGTAAGAACACTTGAATGCTGCTCAGGTGATCTGGCTGACCTCAAGGTTAAGTCCTGTGACGTTGAAGCATGGTCTCCCAGACAGAAGAAATATTTCGAAGTCGGTTCCTGCTCTAATCTCGGCGATGCACAGGCAAGACGTCTTAAGATCAGGATCAGAGGTCCAGAGGGTACATATCTCGCCCATACACTGAACAACACCTGTGTTGCTCCTCCGAGAATGCTGATCGCTTTCCTTGAGAATAACCTTAACGAAGACGGTTCGATCAGGATCCCTGAAGCATTGAGACCTTACATGGGCGGCAAGTCCCTGATCGAGGTTCCAAAGTAATATTTCTTTATAACCGGACAAAAATACGGGGTGTCTCAAAATGACACCCCTTTTATTATTCTCTTAACATCAGTTTAAGACCTTTTCGAACCCGTTCATTGTATCCGGTCTTCTTTTTGACGAATTCGACAAACCAGGAGATCAAAAGACAGTAGGCCATGCATAACAGAAAACACAGTATCCCGTTATTGATCTTCAGTACAATGCGCAGATAGTTATAAAAGAACCAATGTATATAGAAGATGTTGCCTGAGTGATCCCCAAGCTTTTTCATCACGACATTTATCTTGCCTTCTTTTCGATAAAAGCAGACCAGAATAATAATATTCAGCGCGATCACGGTTGAAACAGGACCGATGCCCAGATACCATTTTTCTTCGATAAACGGCAGCAATATATACCTTACTACCAGCAAGACTGAGATCAGGACCGTTGAAAGCGTTACTATTAAAAAATCCTTATTCTGCCTGATCTTTTTCAACCGGTCTATTACGTTGTATTGTGCAAACAGGATACCGACCATAACCATTAACAGGTAATAATTCAGCTGTCCGCCGTGAACAAAAGTCATTTTATACGGACAGAGCTGTGTCACCAGGATAACGATCGGAATACTGAACCAGGAAGTCCATTTTGCCAAATAATAAAGCAGCGGGAAAACCGCTATTACAACGATAAGAAAATTCAGATACCAGTAGGATGCTATCTCAGGCTTCCCGAAAAGGTTGTAAAGACCAAGCATGTCTATCGGCAGATTGAAGACAGAAGATTTGAAATATCCTATGAGACCGGGATCCCAGATAATGCTCATAGTAAGATTAAACAAATAGAAAAACCACATCTGTGCATAGAGCAGAAGAATTCGTTTTATTACAAAACGCACCGGTTTCTTCTCATATCCCTCCTTCATCTGAAGGGTAAAACCATATGCGGAAATAAAGATGAATAACCAAACACAGACCCTTGCTCCGGATTGGAGAAAAAAACCATAATCCGAATAAAACGGATCATGGTGATATAACAGCAAAATAATGGCAATGCCTTTTAGGAATTTGGTATCTTCTTTGCTCATATATGAAATAGTAATATGTTTTGTTTCTGAAAACAAGAAAAAACCGAGGCTTTAGACCTCGGTTCTGAATCTGTATTGCAATAAAACAGTAGATCTTACGCTCTTTCTACCTTGCCTGAACGAAGGCAACGTGTGCAAACGTTCATTGACTTGGGGGTGCCGTCAACAACAACCTTAACTCTGTGTACGTTAGCCTGTTGCGTAGTAAGCGCGCGTCTTGAAATCTGTGAACGCGTGATTCTAATCTTTCTGCCGAAGAACATATCCTTCTCGCAAACTTCACACTTAGCCATGCAAACACCTCCTATTAGAATTCAAATGCCTAAGAATAATACCACAACCGATTTAAGGATGCAACAAGAATTTATAATACTTTTTCAGTTCACTACCTTGGCGCTGAAAACACGTCTTATGGTAATGATCCTGTCGCAGATATCGTCACCGGCTTCGAAATTGCGGAGTCTTACCGTCGTCCTGGCCGGGGACACCATAAAGAGCGTTCCGGTATCAGTACACACCGCCATCTCATAGATCTCGGTATCTCCCGGGGCCCTCTTAGGACTCGACAGGAATAGGATGTCTCCCGGAAGTATCTGATCAATCATGATATCACCGGTAACGGCATCGGGTTCGGGAATTACTTCAACGCCCGCCTGAGACTGTCCTTCCATCGTTCTCGGAATCTCTATGCCGTTGATCTCGGCACTTACGAATACCGCTCCATTAACTGAAGCACCGTCTATAGACATGCCGTTCTCAATATACTTAGCATTGACAAAGGTCAGCACAGAGCTCACAAAGTAACGGCTCGAGACCTCTTCCGTCATCCCTCTCGGTGAAAGCTCGATAACACCTGAAGAACCTATCCAGCCGTTATCGCCGCCAGGGAGAGCAACCTGATAAACGCCTTCTCTTTTAATATCCGCATAAAGCACGGTGTTCATCATGACCTTTTTTATCAAAGTACCGTTACTCGCATGCGTCATGATATTCTTGGAAGGATCGGATACTATGAGTTTGTATTTATGTGTATCAGGCTCGATCGAATCCGTCTCGGAAATGAGACTTACAGATTTAACATATCCTACAAGTCCGTCCTGTGTCTGGATCTTGCAATATCCGTCAGTGCTGTCACTTAAGTACTTGACCGGCTCATTATAGAGCACTTCCGCGATCCTCGTGGAATCAGGTTCCGGCAATGACATAAGGGCAACCGTACTGTCTATAACAACCCTGTAATCAGGATCATCATATTCGAGATTGATAACCGGCTCAACGAAGAGTTCGATATTTGTTCCTTTGAAAAGGTCAGGCAACACTCTCGGGAGTATATAGAAAACGCCGACAATAAGAAGGATCAACGCAGAGAAAGCGATCAAAAAGCCGATGATCTTATTCTTCGGTACACCGCCCAGGACAGCCTGTTTCTCGGAAAGACCCCATTTATCCTGCATGTCTTCAGCACTTCCGTACTGTTCCTTACCCTCATCCAGATCAGCAAGAAAAGGAAGTTTTATAGGCCTTTCGACATGCCTGATAGTCTTGGGTGTTATCTCATCACCCACTACAGGTTTCTTTTTGCGCTCGAAAACCTTGAAAATATTGTTGATGTCCTGTTTTTCGCGCCTTTTCATTCCGGCTTCTCCAACAGCATCACACAATATGCACCGGCTATTCCGCCGTCATGCGACAGACTTATCGAAACAGAACTCATACCTATGTTATTTGCATGGGAAAGCGCACCGCCATATAGC
The DNA here is from genome assembly GCA_017510605.1 of Clostridiales bacterium. Classification (GTDB taxonomy): domain Bacteria; phylum Bacillota; class Clostridia; order Saccharofermentanales; family Saccharofermentanaceae; genus Saccharofermentans. The sequence continues at coordinate 169,730 of JAFWMQ010000002.1, read as the reverse complement.
TTAATTCCGGGCGTGCCTCTCTCATCCTTTACCACTTCTATATCGTGCATGCCGACACCTTCGCTCAAAAGTCCGGTGCCAAGAGCCTTGCCGACGGCTTCCTTTGCAGCCCATCTGGCCGCAAAGCGTTCTGCCTTCTTTTTCAGGTCCTTGGAGGAATTGCAATAAGCGATCTCGTTTTCCGTAAAGCACTTTTCGAAGAAAGCCGTGTTGCCGTCTTCTAAATTCTTTACAAACCTTGTGATATCTACGATGTCGATTCCGCAGCGCACTTTCATCGGAAGTGATCTTACCTGCCTTCCGTAGATATCGTCTTTGCAGACTGAAGCTTGCCGCTGATCCTCATGTCGCACTTCTTAATAAGTTCAGCAACGGGAAAAGGCGTAACGAGCACTGTTGGAAGCTTTGATGCGGCTCTTGTCTCCAGAATGGAATTCAAAACTGAGCCAACGTTGTTATAGAGCGTAACGCTGTCAGCAAAATCATCGATTATAAGGAAATCGATGTGCTTGATGTCTTCTAATGTATCTGCTCCGATAGATGCCAGATCTTCGCATTTTGCGTAGTATGCGCTCTTGCCGAGATTAATGGCTGTCTTGCAGACAACTATGGCAAGAAATGTCTTTCCGGTCTGAGGCGCAGCGGAAAAAATGCATAAAGGTGATTCATTTTCTTCATTCTGACCGGACATGAATCTTAAAAGTTCGCTCCTGGTCTTTTCGCGTTTCTTTGCATCACCTAAATAATCGGCTCTGTAATTCTCAATCTTATAAGAAGAATAGTCAGCCATTCCACTGTGTTCATAGCAATCATCAAGTTCTTTGCTTCTGCACGGACATACTTTCAGGAAGCCTTTGCTGTTAACATAAAAACCTGTATCATTACACTTCCCGCACAGACACTTCTCCATATCGAATTCAGGGTCGATATTATTCCTTGCGATTATCTTGGCGCGCTTGGCGTAAAGCTCTTCTTCAGCAATATCAAAGCGCTTGATCAGTCTCTCGTCGTTGTCGATAACGGCAATAAACCTGCTGTTGCGGACTTCAAGTATCTGATAATCTATATCCTTCAACTCAGGGAACTGCTTATACACGCGCTTAATGCTGTCCTGCCTTCTGATATCCTTTGTGGCAGCGACTTCGGTAAGGCTCTCTCTTATGAGTTCTTTAATCGTCTTCATCTTAATCTCCAAACATGTCGAGGATATCGTCGTCAGGACCATCGCTGTTGTCGTCTGCATCCTCAGAAGCCTTTTCCTTCTTGGACTCTTCAGCTGCAGGTTTACTGTTTACGATGCCGGCCTCTTCGCCTGTTGCCCAGGCAGAACCGGGATTAGCCTTTCTTCTTGTAGCCTTGCGCTTATTCTCTTTGTGTTCCTCTTCACTGAATCTTGCAGCTTCCTCGGCAGTCTTAATGCCATGGTCATGCCACTTGGTAAGCGTGTCACCGACGTTCTTAAGCGTTATGTCACTCCTGAACTCATTCTCTTTAAAAGCAAGGTTAACCAGTTCTTCCGTGGCATCAAGGTCTTCCGCCCAGCTTGTTACACGGTCGATATCAAGGCCGTTAAGTCTCTTGCGCATAAGCTTGCCAGCAAGCTTGATGAGCTTCTTAGTGCGCTTGTTGATCTCAAGCTGCTTTTCCAGGCTCTTGATATCCGTATAACCGTTCTTATACCATTTGCTGGCCATGTTCTCCATGAGAACGTTCGATCTGTGAATTGACTGGTCGTAACCTTCTTCGAAAAGCTTGTAGCATACGATGCTGTCAAATTTATACTCGTAAAGGCACTTATCGATAAGCCTGTAGAAGATATAAGGAAGTTCGCCCTGATAGAAAGTCTTGGAGATGGAATCTGCAAGCATCGACCTCTCCTTCTCATCGCTGTTAAGGACAGAATCAGGATCCGTACCTCTGGCATTCTGTGCCTGGATGTACTCTTCCACTTCTCTTCCCTTTATGTCGTCGAAAAAGTAAGTCTTATCCTTGCAGCTGATAAGTCCTGATGCAATAAGATCAGCTAATGCCTTCCCTATCTCCCCATCAGGTATTATCTTGAATTTCTTTACGGTATCCTCGTCAAAGTTTTCCTTTTTTCCGGTCATGTTAAGCCACAGGTATACGAGCAATGCATTCTTGCTCAGCTCCTGGGCGTATCTTACTAGGAATATATCGGGCAAAAGACTGTCATCTATAAGCAGTCTGGATAATTCATCATTGCCGTTCTTCATACCGTAAGCTGGAAACTCCTTAATTTGCTTCGCTAATTATAGCATGGATTAAGCCACCTATTGGGTAAAGCTTAGGGTAAACTTTTCGATTATTGGGACAAAAAACGGGGCTGCCTCATCTCTGAGACAGCCCCGCAGGACTTTAAGTTAATTCTTAGGAATTAAGCCTCGTTAGCCTTCTTAACATAAGAAGCATAACGGTCTCTTGAATCCTGATAGCATCTCTGGAAGAGGTTATCAACGACTTCTGCATCATACTTCTTGTAGAGAGAGTTGTAACGGACCTCAGCCTTGAGGAATTCGAAGAAGTCTGCTGTAGGCTCCTTGGAATCGAGTGTGAAAGGATTCTTGCCTTCTGCTGCGAGAGAAGGATTGAATCTGAAGAGGTGCCAGTAACCGCACTCAACAGCAGCCTTTTCTCTGTTCTGAGCTACCTTGAGGCCGCCCTTGATACCATGGTTGATACAAGGTGCATAGCAGATAACGAGGGAAGGTCCCTGGTAAGCTTCTGCTTCTGTGAATGCCTTGATGAGCTGGTTCTTGTCAGATCCCATGGATACCTGAGCAACGTAAACGTAGCCATAGCTCATAGCCATCATACCGAGATCCTTCTTCTTAACGTGCTTACCGCCAGCAGCGAACTGTGCAACAGCACCCTGAGGTGTGGACTTGGAAGCCTGTCCGCCGGTGTTGGAGTAAACCTCTGTATCGAGAACGAGAACGTTGACATCCTCACCTGTAGCGAGAACGTGGTCAAGTCCGCCGTAACCGATATCGTAAGCCCATCCGTCACCACCGATGATCCACTGTGATCTCTTCATGAAGAAGTCCTCATACTCGAGAGCCTTCTTAGCAGAATCAGAACCCTCAGCCTTGAGAGCTTCAGCGAGCTTCTCAGCGATCTCACGTGTGTTGTCAGCAGAATTGTAGCCGTCGATCCAAGCCTGAGCAGCAGCCTTGAGGTCATCAGAAGCTGTAGCAGCTACTGTCTCCTCAACAAGCATCTTTGCTCTTGATCTGAGCTGCTTGTAACCAAGGAACATACCGAGACCATGCTCAGCGTTATCCTCGAAGAGGGAGTTGCCCCATGCAGGACCGAATCCTCTGTAGTTTGTTGTATAAGGCATAGAAGGAGCAGAACCACCCCAGATTGATGAACAACCTGTAGCGTTGGAGATCTGCATTCTGTCACCGAAGAGCTGTGTTAAGAGCTTAGCATAAGGTGTCTCACCGCAGCCTGCGCATGCGCCGGAGAATTCAAGGAGCGGCTGCTCGAACTGTGAACCCTTGACGTTAGCCTTAGCCATCGGGTTGTCCTTATGGGACAGAGCAATACAGTAATCCCAGTTCTCAGCTTCCTTAAGGTTGTCCTTAAGAGGAGCCATTGTAATTGCCTTCTCCTTAGCGATACATGTCTCAACACAGACACCGCAGGAGAGACAGTCCATAGCGGAAACCTGGATCCTGAACTTGTAGTTGTCGTAAGGCTTCATACCTGCCTTTGTCTCGAAAGGTGCATTTGCAGCCTCTTCCTCTGTGAGGAGGAAAGGACGGATAGCAGCGTGAGGGCAGACGATGGAGCACTGGTTGCACTGGATACACTTTGAAGCATCCCATACAGGAATATCTACAGCAGTACCACGCTTCTCGTAAGCAGCTGTACCCTGAGGGAAAGTACCGTCTTCCATACCCTTGAATGTGGATACGGGGAGCTTGTTACCTTCCTGTCTGTTCATTACATTAACTACCTTCTCGATGAACTCAGGAACAGCCTTCTTCTCTACAGGCTTATCCTCAGCTGTCTTCCAGGAATCAGGAATATCAACTTCAACAACTGCGTCAACACCTGCGTCGATAGCAGCATAGTTCATCTGAACGATATCGTCACCCTTCTTGCCGTAAGACTTGAGAGCAGCCTTCTTCATGTAGTCAACAGCCTGGTCAACAGGAAGGATTCCGGAGAGCTTGAAGAATGCGGACTGGCAGATCGTATTGATCCTTCCGCCAAGACCGATCTCCTTAGCCTTAGCAACAGCGTCAATAGTATAGAACTTGATGTTGTTGTTAGCGATATAATTCTTCATTGAACCGGGGAGTCTGTCCTCGAGTTCTTCTCTTGTCCACTGTGTATTGAGGAGGAACGTTCCACCCGGTTTCAGTGTTGAGAGCATATCATACTCATAAACATAAGACTGGTTGTGGCAAGCTACGAAGTCAGCCTTGTTGATGAGATATGTGGAACGGATAGGTGTGTCACCGAATCTCAGGTCAGAGATCGTGATACCGCCGGACTTCTTTGAGTCATATGAGAAGTAAGCCTGAGCATACTTGTCGGTATGGTCACCGATGATCTTGATGGAGTTCTTGTTGGCACCAACTGTACCGTCTGCACCGAGACCCCAGAATCTTGCCTGAACAACGCCTTCGCCTGCAACTTCGATCGACTCGGAGCAGTCAAGTGAAAGGAATGTAACGTCATCATCGATACCGATGGTGAATCTTTCCTTAGGCTGATCCTTCTTGAGTTCCTTATAAACTGCAAGAACAGTCTCAGGTGTTGTATCCTTGGAACCCATACCGTAACGGCCGCCGATGAGCTTAGGAGCATTCTTGCCGACATATGCAGCTGCAACGTCAAGGAAGAGAGGCTCAGCGAATGAACCGGGCTCCTTTGTTCTGTCGAGAACTGCGATAGCCTTAACTGTTGAAGGAATAGCTTCGAGAAGCTTGTCAGCTGCGAAAGGACGATAGAGGTGAACCTTAACGAGACCAACCTTCTCGCCGTGAGCGTTGAGGAAGTCGATGACTTCTTCAGCTGTCTCGCAGACAGAACCCATTGCAATGATCACACGGTCAGCATCAGCTGCGCCATAATAATTGTAAAGCTTGTAGTCTGTGCCGCGGATCTCGTTGATCTTGTCCATGTAGTACTGAACCTGATCAGGTACTGCAAGATAGAAGGGGTTGGAAGCCTCTCTGCCCTGGAAGTAGATATCAGGGTTCTGAGCTGTACCACGGAGTGTAGGATGGTTAGGAGAAAGAGCTCTCTTGCGGAAGGCCTTGATTGCCTCATAGTCAACAAGGGATCCGAGTGTATCATAATCGATAACCTCGATCTTCTGGATCTCGTGTGATGTACGGAAACCGTCGAAGAAGTGGAGGAAAGGAACTCTTGTCTTGATGGATGCGAGGTGAGCAACTGCTGCGAGGTCTGCAACTTCCTGAACGGAGTTGGAGCAGAGCATTGCGAAACCTGTCTGACGGCAGGCATAAACGTCTGCGTGGTCACCGAAAATATTCAGTGCGTGTGCAGCAAGAGCTCTTGCGGAAACATGGAAAACGCAAGGGAGAAGCTCGCCTGCGATCTTATACATGTTAGGAATCATCAAAAGGAGACCCTGTGATGCGGTGTAAGTAGTGGTTAATGCACCTGTAGCGAGTGAGCCGTGAACAGCACCTGCAGCGCCTCCCTCAGACTCCATCTCGACGATGTTAACCGTCTGTCCGAAAATATTCTTTCTGCCCTGCTGAGCCCATTGATCGGTGTGGTCAGCCATAGGGGATGACGGTGTGATCGGGTAAATTGCAGCGTTCTCGGTAAATGCATACGAAGTATACGCAGCAGCCTCGTTACCGTCCATGGTTTTCTTTGTCAGTTCTGCCATAAACATGATCTCCTTTGGAATTTCTTGTCGCAGGTAAATCTACGCATAAATGTACCTACTATAAATAACTGAATAATTATAAACCCTTTCGAAAATTATTTGGGGCATAAATGAGACAAATTAACAGTTTATTTTTTATTAAAAAGGGAAATAAAAAAGAGCTCCTCTCGAAATAAGAAGAGCTCTGTTGATTTACGAATGTGATATACGCGGAAAACCTGATCAATCGTCATCATCGCTTCCGGGCGGATCCGGATTCTGTATCTCCGGAGGCTTGGGAACCGTCGGATCCGTATCTGCCGGCGTCGGATCCGTATCTGCCGGCGTCGGCGCCGTATCTGCCGGCGTCGGATCCGTATCTGCTGGCGTCGGCTGCGTATCTGCCGGCGTCGGCTGCGAATCAGCCGGCTTCGGTACCGTATCTGTCGGATATGACGGAGTTGTAGTTGTCGGTTCTGCCTGCTCCGGCTTAGGAGTCGGGGTAGGCGTAGGAGACATTATACGTGATGTGATCTCACCGGTCTCCTTATCCATGGTTGCATAAGTTCCGTCAGGATTAAGGACTCCGACACCGACACGTCTTCCGTACGGATAATATGTTGTCGTGTTATACAAAACACGGTCGATCTCTTCACCGTTAGCATTATACCAGACCTTATAGACTTTTGAGGTCATACCCTCATGAGCTGCTCTGATAGTCTTGGTCTTTCCTGTCTCAAGTTCTTTGTCTTCAACATATTCATCAGGACCTGCAGCTACCGTGTTGGTGATCTCGGCATAAAGCTCTATATACTTGCCGTCAGGAAGCTTCTTTCCGTAGACCTGGGCATTGCATGTATTGTCAGAATAATCGAACCATGTAACGACAACGACCTGATAATCGGTATCATTCTTGAACTGGAAATCCAATGCCGGCCAGTCAACGGTTGCGTCCAGTCCGACTGAAACATAATCAGAAGGCCAAGCGTGATTACTGCGTCTTACGACTTCAAGGTCGGCCTTCAATACGGCATTGTACAAAGTCGTGCTTACCTGGCAGATTCCGCCGCCTAAGCCCTGCTCATACTGTCCGCCCTGAATAACCGTGGCTTCCTTAAATCCGTTTTCAACAGTTCTCTGGCCTACGATATCGTTAAATGAGAAAATATCACCCGGCTGCAGGATAGTACCGTTAATATTCTCGCATGCCTGGTTAAGGTTGTTATTACGGTTACTGTTAGCGGATGCCTTTGTAGAGCACTCGCCGATCAGACCGAAATTCTCGCTGATCATTGCAGCTGTAATCTCAGGTTCCTTCTTTTCGGTCGGAACTGTGACAACACCGACATATGTCTTGGAATCAAAAAGTGCCTTTACGGATTTTGCAGCGGTATCGATGTCAATATCATATCCGATCTTCTCTTTGTCGATAACATATGTGCGGTTCTCGGTATCAAAATCAACAATGGTGGCATTCTTGACTTCTTTGAAATCATTGATGTAAGGCTCCAAAACCTTATTGATACGCTCAATTACGCCTTCGATCTTGACAGTATAAGCAGTCTCATATGTCAGCGGTGCATTCTTGAGTTTCTGGACATTGTTATAACACTCGGTGAGCTGCTCCAGATCCGTATCATTGACCGGTCTGTACATAGCGAAAGCCTCATCAATGATATCGCGGGTATTATATTCGAACGTAGCATCATTGAAATTCGGATAAAGAGTCTTTTCCAGCAGTTTGAGCTCGATCTTTATCTCCAGCGGTTTTTCCGGCAATGTCTTGGTTACGGCATTAAATGCCTCATCTTTTGTCATTCCGCCGACATCGATTCCGTCGATCACTGTTCCTGCGAAGAATTTATCTGTCGTGAGTTCGGCATATGCCTCCTCGGCAGTAATCTCCGTAACAGTGCCGTCAGATAACGTTACTTCGATCTTTTCCTTGAAAGGATCGATATAATATATTGCTGCAAATACTGCGCCTGCAATGAGAAGGATGGCAGCTAAAATAGCAATTACCGGACCTGCCACACTCTTTTTCTTTGACTTGCGTTTTCCGGTCTTCTTGGAAGAAAAACCATACATGTCCGAAGAAACGTTATTTTCTGTCTTGGGTTTAGAGCTTTTCCTGGCTGAACCGCTGTTATTGCTCTTCCCGAGGCTCTTATAATCAAACTCCTCAAATTGGGAATCTGTCACGTTTTCTCTTGATACGGAACGCTTATGTGAACCGTTATTATTAGCAGGTACGAGTGCTTTGCTTTTATTCTCGCGAGAGCTGCTCTCATATGCCTGACCGGCTTTTTTCTTCATTAATGTCTAACCCCTCTGCATATAACAAAGATATACTTTTAAATCCTAAACAATAATAAACGTAGTTCTTTCAAACTTCAACCACGACCATTGAGCATATTATTAAAAAAATCAGACGAATTCGCCGATTGTTGTTGTAAAATCGTTTATAAATTTCCTGGAGAGATAAAAATATGAACGGAACATATAAAGCCCTTCTTGCCGCGGACATGGACTGCACATTATTAAGCCCCGGCAAGGATGTCCCCGAAGGCAATAAAGAAGCTATAAAGGCCCTGAAAGAGTCACAGGTTGCATTTACGATCGCCACCGGCAGGTCCTCTTTTCTTGTCGGGAAATTTGCCGAAGACTTAGGGATCGATGTTCCGATAATTACAAGTAACGGCGGTTCGCTTTTCGATGCATCTTCCCGGAAACAGTTCGCTTCCATTGATTTTGAAGAAACCAAGATAAGGGCTCTTATGAGATTTCTTCTGGAAAACTCGGCTGATGCGACACTTTATTCCGACGAAGGCATCTTTTTTGCGCCCTTCTCATCCCGAAAATTTTTTGTCGAAGGATATAACGTTGGTGTCGAACCCGTGAAACAGGCTCCGATCATTGATATTGACATCAGTTTCCCTGAGAAGGAACAAATCCCTAAATTTAATAAGATCCTTCTCATCAGACCTTCTGAAAAAGTAATCAAACACCTTTCTTCTGATCCGGAACTTGAAGTCATCTCATCAGGGATCGATCTTTTCGATGTTATGGTAAAAGGGGCATCCAAAGGAAATGCCCTTATCGGGTTGGCAGATTATCTTAACATTCCCGCTTCCCGGACATTTGCCATAGGAGACAGCGACAACGACGTCTCCATGATCGAATCCGCAGGCTATGGGATCGCTATGGGAAATGCCACTGACAAAGTAAAGGAAGCCGCATGTCACATTACCGGAAATTATGACAGCCTCGGCTTTGCCAAGGCTGTCTATGAATTCATTATTCCGCTGGTCAGGACGTTTTAAACAAGCTTTGACTTAACGTATCCTTCAACCTGGCCCTTGATGGTCTCAAATGAAGCTTTTGCGCCCGCCTCATCAGAATCGTATACGCCCATGTAGATCTTGAGCTTGGGCTCGGTGCCCGAAGGTCTTGCGCATGCCCAATCGATGCCCTTGTTGCCGCCGAGTTCATAAAGAAGAACGTTGGACTTGGGGAGAGTGATCTCTTCGACTTCAACACCGCTTTCCGTAAATACATAGCGCTTGGATTCCTTATAGTCTCTAACTGCGACTACGGAAGCGCCGCCCAGCAGGTTCTTTGCCTCAGCAAGATCCTTGCATTCTGTAAGTTCTTTTCTGAGCTCGACCATGCAGGCGCCGATCTTCTCGATACCTTCTTTGCCTTCAAGAGTGCAGCTGATCGTCTGCTCAACACCGTAACCATACTTCTCATAGAGGTGATCCAGTCTGTCCGCAAGTGTCTCGCCCTTCTCGAAAGAAGCTGCGGCCATGTTGCAGATGAGCATTGCAGCTACGACAGCGTCCTTATCACGGACATCTACGCCTGAGAGATAACCGTAGCTCTCTTCAAAACCAAACTGGAAGTGCTTGTTGCCGAACTCGTCGTCAAGCTTTATCCTTTCTCCGATGAACTTGAATCCGGTAAGTGTCTCCTGGAGCTCAACTCCATAGTAATCGCAGATGCTCTTTACGAGCTTGGAAGATACGATGGTCGTAACTGCGAAAGAATTCTCAGGCAGAGTGCCCAGCTGCTTCTTTGCGTCAAGGATGTAATCCAGAAGCATCAGTCCCATCTGGTTGCCGGAGAAGCACTTGTACTTAACTTCGCCGTTCTCGACTACCTTTGCGGCAGCGCCGATCCTGTCGGAATCGGGATCCGTACCGAATACGAGAGAAGCATCTGTCTTCTTCGCGAGTTCTATTGCCATTGAGAGAGCCTCGGGGTTCTCGGGATTAGGAAGGCTTACTGTCGGGAAAGAACCGTCAGGAAGTTCCTGCTCTTTTACGATGTGTATATTCTTGAATCCTACTGCATCAAGTATCCTTCTGACCGGCTTGTTGCCTGAACCGTGCAGAGGTGTATAAACGATGCTCATATCAGCCTGCCTGTTGATGGCCTCCTGGTCAACAACGAGCTTTGTAAGCATCTTTGTAAACGCCTCATCGATCTCGGGACCGAAGGAAGTAACAAGGCCCTTAGCCTTTGCTTCTTCGATGTCCATCATCTTAATGGTTCTGATATCAGAAATTGCCTCGATGTTGGAAAGAACCGCATCAGCTGCTTCCGGAGGCACCTGTCCGCCGTCTTCTCCGTAAACCTTGTAACCGTTGTACTTGGAAGGGTTATGTGACGCGGTGATCATAACACCTGCGAAAGCCTTGAAATATCTTACGGAGAATGAGAGGACCGGAACCGGTCTGAGCTCATCCGAAAGTCTTGAAGGGATGCCGTTAGCAGCAAGCACCTGAGCGGTGATCTGCGCAAACTCGGGAGAGAAATGTCTTGAATCGTATGAGATTACTACGCCTTTTTTAACAGCCTCTTCTCCTTCTGAAAGAATATACTTTGCAAGTCCTTCAGAGGCTTTGGCTACCGTATATACGTTCATTCTGTTGGTTCCGGCTCCGAGAACGCCTCTTAAACCTGCCGTACCGAACTCAAGATCCCTGTAGAATCTGTCTTCGATCTCCTTCCTGTCATCTTTGATTGCGATGAGCTCATTTCTGGTAGCTTCATCGAAAAAAGGATCGGTAGACCAGAACTCATATTCTTTCATAAAATCCATAATTCAAAACCTCCATAATACTGATTTTTTTCAATCCTTAACTGCTGTTGGTTTCTTCTTTTTCGAGATGTTTCCGTCAACAACGAGAAATGCTGCAAGCAAAACAACTCCGGCGCAGGAGATCATCGCGCCCGTCTTAAGTCCGGGAGCGGTAAACACCAGTTCGGCCGTATGGTTCCCTGAAGAAGCATCAAAAGAAATAAACGCATTCTGATATGCCTTGTATTCGGCAGGGTTCCCGTCAATATAAAGCTGCCATCCGTCTTCAACAGGAATCGTGGTAATAACTGTCTCATCCGCATCCAGACCGTTGATATTAAACTTAACATAACCGTCACTGACAGCATCAGTTTTTACCTTTGTCTTATCGATCCCCGCAAACTGGTTAGAGAACGTCTCATTATCAAAGCTTGCAAACCTGATATTCAGATACGACCATTTATCCTTATTAGACCAGAACGTAACCTTTACATCATCGCCTTCATTAAATGTTCCCAGATCGATTATCGTTGAATAATACCTTCCGGAGCTGAATCCCGAGACCTTTACCCCGTTAACATAGATATCGGTTTCATCCAGGATCTTTGCCGTAGTTAACGAACAATAGAGCGTGTCATCGGAAGGCGCTTTGAATTCATACTCCACGATTATCGGAGCATTTTCGTTAGACCTGTACAGATCGGTAAGCTTTTTATTAAGTTCTTTAGCAACGCTCTGCTCCTGTCCCAAAGGATCTACGGAACCTGATCCAAGGACAGCAGAACCATTGCTGTTACCGTTTTGGCTTATGAGATATCTGTGTGTGACATAGTCGTGTGTATTGAAAGAAACCGCGTTAATGATCTTGGGTTCTCCGACTATATCTTCGCCATATTCCACATATATATCATCAACAAACTGATCCGGGAATAATGAACGGTACCAGTCATTCTGAAGGGCAAAATAGTCTTTTTCTTCAGTGTCTTTTTCCAGTCTGTAGAAATCAAAGTCCGAAGCCCCCTGATTGGCAGCGAAGGCCAGCGGAAGGACATTATCGTTCGAATAGAACTTTAATCCGGTGCCGACAGAATCTTCACCTTCCTGACGATAGTAATTCAGATCCTCCCTTGAAGACAGTGAACCGACAGAGAAAAAAGAATCTACGGAAGGATTGGAATACGAGTGCCAGACAGAGAAATAATTATAGTTGACCAGAAATCCCAACTGCTTCATAAAACGGTGCGCATTCTTATTTGAACTGGAATTAAAAAACGCTACGCCGTTATAGTTCCCGTAAAACGATTCGCCATGCTCCGCATAATACTCGACCGTATAATCAGGAGATTTATAATCTTCCGCTCTGAAAGCTCCTGAACCGGTATTATTCTCCCGTGCATAGCTGCCAAATTCACTTTGCGCTTTTATTGAATTGCTTAATTCAATTGCAGAACCTTTTCTAAGTGTCATTGCATCAATAGAAGACGACATGCCGTTTCCTACAAAAGTCAGTTCAAAGCAGATGATTCCGACCAGCAGCGGTGAAAGCATCTTGGGCATATCTTTAAGCTGTTGTGGCCAGGTCTTAAGACCATAACCAATCAATATCGCTGAATATGCTGTGATCAGTGCAAGATTATATTCCAGCATTTCCCTGTTTCCGTTGATCGCACCGATCGAAAAGTCTATGACGACCAGCAAATACAGGATCAGCATTACTTTCAGTATGTCTTTTCTTGCAACATCCTTTATCTTCATCAAGACTCTGTAAGTAATTATCAGGAACAGAGGCAGGAAAGCAAAAACCTGCCTGTGCCAGAACCAGTTGGGCTCATCGAATGCCTGCCATGCTTTGTCGATCTGGAAAATGAAGGTTGAGAGGAGCACTCCCAAAACGCAGAAAATATGTGTTTTCTTCTCTCTTCCGTTAAATACCGGGCTGAAGATATATACCAGCAGCATGATGGTCACTGAAAGACTGATAAAGAAGAACGGATAGTTTCCGGATAACAGATCAAAATCTCTCGGTTCACCCAAAAGGAAAGAATGAATGAATGATATAGGAGTATGCATGATCAGACTATAGTTGTAACTGTTTAATGTCTGGTCGGAATTTTTAATAGTATCCAGTCCGACAGGCACCAGTAAAGCCGCAGTTATCATGGCGGTAAATACAGCTGTAAGGACATATCTGACGCATATTCCGGCAGCCTCTTTTATAGGCACCTTCTTCTCGAACATCCTTACGCAAAGGTAAAGGAAGCATGAGATGCCTGCCATATAAGCAATATAGTAGTTCGTAATAAACAGGGACAGGAACAGTATTATCAATGCCGTGTATTTACGCTTCTCAATAAACTTTTCCGTGAAATAAAGGATCAGGGGCAGGAGCATAAAGCCGTCCAGCCACATGATGTTGAAAATATATATCCTGGCATATGAGGAATATGCATACATGATTCCTAACAAAACAGGCCATAAAGTCTTTTTGTCATCGAATCTCTTCTCAAGGAAAAAGCACATAAAACCGGATGCCAGACTTAATTTGCTGCTGATGATCATCAATACCGCAATATCTATCTGCGATTCATCGAGAATAAGGCATATCAGATTGAAAGGGCTTGCCAGATAATAACCTATGGTACCAGCAAGGTTCTTTCCAAGACCGAGTTTAAACGAATAAGTAAGATATGACAGCAGGTGTTCTTTGGGAACTCCTCCGAGTTCTAAGATCTTATTCCTCATCAAAACAAGGAACGGAGCATACTGCGCCTCAAGATCGCTCAGAAGAAATGAATCATCTCCAAGAGGATACTTCTTGAAGATCAACAGCACAAATAAAAAAAGGAAAAATGCAGCTAATGAAGCATACAAAGGGTGAAGATCAAGCTTGTTTCTCTTTGTCAGTGGTGGTTTTACAGCTGTTTTCTTAGCAGAACCGCCATCAAGACTTGCGATTTCCTTCATTAGTGATTCGCCCTTTCTTAAGCAAAATAGTGTACTCGATAATTGTTTTTGATTATAATACATTTTATTAAGGCGTTTCAATTAATACATTTTCTGATCCGCCGGGTTTATCTAGGGGAATGCTCAATGCTGATAAGTCTCATAATTCCTTGCTATAACGAAGAAGGATCCCTGCCGATCCTTTATGAGGCATTATGTGATGTGCGCAGGTCTGAGACAACTGCTGACCGTTGTTTTGAATTCATTTTCGTTAACGACGGAAGCCGCGATAAAACAGCAGACATAATAAGAGATCTTGCCGGGAACGATAAATCCGTAAAGTATGTGTTCTTCTCAAGGAATTTCGGCAAAGAAGCCGCTATGTATGCGGGAATGCAGAAAGCCAAGGGCGATTACATAGCTATTCTTGATGCTGATATGCAGGATCCCCCTTCCCTTATCCCGCAGATGATAAACGATCTCGATTCGGGAGAATGCGATATCGTTGCCGCAAGACGTGTTACGCGCAAAGGCGAACCCAAGATCAGGAGCTTTTTCGCACGCCGCTTTTACAGGCTCATCAACCGCATGTGCGATATCGAGATAGCTGACGGAGCGAGAGACTTCAGACTCATGAAGCGTGAGGTCGTAGATGCCATTTTAAGCCTTTCCGAACGTCAGAGATTTTCGAAAGGTATTTTCGCCTGGGTAGGTTTCAGGACCAAATGGGTCGAGCATGAGAACGTCGAGCGTGTCGCAGGCGAAACTAAATGGAGTTTCTGGAAGCTTTTCAAATATGCGATTGACGGCATAGTCGCATTTACTACTGCTCCGCTGCGTCTAGCAACTTATGCCGGATTCGGTTTTGCTTTAGCGGGATTTATTTATCTCATTTACTATTTCATCAGGGCAATCGTACAGACGATCTACAATGATGTTCCGGGTTATCCTTCACTCTTGTGCTTTATCCTCTTTATCGGAGGATTGATCCTTATGTGTCTCGGTATACTGGGTGAATATATCGGAAGAACCTACATAGAAACAAAAGGCAGACCGATATATATTTCATCTGAGGAATCAAAAGACTGACGGATTTCCGGTTATCCGGCGAAGTATTTATAGAAGAAACTTGATTCAAAATCCTTAGCGAAGAACTGTGTCTGTATAGTCTCGGCATATTGAGCCTGATTAATGTTTCCGAATGAACCGATGTCTTCCTTATCATTTGGCCATCTCTTTATCTCTGATCCGAAAATAATGAACAGATTAAACAGCGCAGGGAACATCATCAGGATTACCAAAAGCATGACAGCAGCTGATTTGAGCCACCCTTTTTTTGTCGTGGGTGTATTTTTCTCATTCATTATCTCGATAACAAGCGCGCTGAAACTAATGCAGAAGTAAAACAGAGCAGGCATGGAACCCCTCATGCACAGATCATTCATATTCGTTATCAGATAAAACGGTATAACAAGCAGAGTAAAAACTGATGCCCAGAATATTGGATCGTTCTTTTTCCTCTTGTATAAAACGATCACGAAAGGCACTACTTCCAATGCAATAAAGATCAGGTAATAAGGAATAAACATAACAGGCCTGTCAAGAAAACTCCAGGTAAACCCTTTATGATCAACCGCACCGGAATTAGACATGTAGTAACTGCCGAAGATTATCAGAATGATCAGTGCCGACACGATATTTACCGGACTTAAAACATTCATCAACGTCTTGGAAACAGTATCCGCTCTTTGCTTTTTGCCGAACAAAACCGCTCCGACGACCGGGATGATACCGAAAACCGCCCACGGTGAATAACAGAAAAGAATACCTGCAGTAAATCCCATCGAACGCGTGTTATATGACAAAAGGATCAATACAACGATCAGAAAGCAGGGCACCATCTGATTGTAGACACTTGCAAGTTCCCTGAAATTACTGACATAGGACAATTTGGGGACCCATCCTTCCACCCAGTACCAGCTCTCATAATGGTTTATGAAATAAACAATATTAGGCAGTACATCGAGTCCCGCAAAGAAAACGTACATGAACGGAACCCATGCCGAAAACTTTTTGATAAGTGCGCTTACTGATGTAAAAGTCAGAAAGATCCCCAAAGAATTCCACAAAAGCAGAATAAAATTCCCGGCTTCAAAACCGAATATCTTGCCGGCCAGAGCAGCCGGCATCCAATAAATAAAATAATATGAAAATGCGCGCTCACCTGAAGCAATTCCGAAGATCTCAATTACCTCAGGATTGGTCTGTGTCGAATAGTTATAGATAACAGGCCATTCGTAGTTGATAAGATCCCTCAGGATAGCCCGTCTGTAAGGATGATCCTGAATAGTGCATACATATTCACCTACCCCGGAAATTAAAGAAACGGCAAGTGCTATGACCGCATATCCTATGAGATAGGATACTGGGATCTTCAGATCATTCCCACTCCTGGAAAGCTTAGTCCCGTTAGGATCATTCAGGCAGTCAGATACACAATATAAAACGATTCCCGCAAAGAGCAATGTAAGCGGAATCCCGACTGACAACCGGAGATATCCGAGAAAAAAGATAAACAGCGGAACTGCCAGAAAAAGGATGATAGAAGCATATAGCCATGGAAAAGGCACCGTGATCGTTTTGGTGTCATGTGAAGATCTCTTTCGGGGAACGGCTGTTTTTGCCTTGCCCTTTGAAGTATCTTCAAGCTGCTTTACTTCTTTCATTATCCGTTCCTTCAGTCCCCGCCGTTTATCAAAACCTTTTGCAAATTAATTAACTCAGAACTGCACCGTCATGAACTCGATCTGCTGCGGTTCCATTGGTCTGTCGTTGTAGTCTGTCCTTACGGATGCAATCTTATCAACAACTTCAATACCTTCTATGATCTTGCCAAAAGCAGCATACTGTCCGTCGAGATGCGGAGAATCCTCGTGCATAATAAAGAACTGGGAACCTGCAGAGTTAGGATCCATTGCTCGTGCCATTGAAAGAACACCTCTTGTGTGCTTCAGGTCATTCCTGAAACCGTTAGAAGTAAACTCGCCCTTAATAGTATAGCCGGGACCGCCCATTCCTGTACCTTCGGGATCACCGCCCTGGATCATAAATCCGGGAATAACTCTATGGAAGATGAGCCCGTTATAAAAGCCTTTTCCGGCCAGGTCAGTAAAGTTCTTAACTGTTGCGGGAGCAATATCAGGATAGAGCTCAGCCTTCATGATGCAGCCGTCTTTCATCTGAATGGTAATAATAGGATTTGCCATTTGTTTTTCTCCTTATCTGTGTCTGTAAGATCTTAAGATGTCGTCCTTGATCTTCCAAAGCTTAGGTGACAGGTCGACATAATAGTTATGTGGATTCTCGAATCTCTTAACAGAATCCCAGAGAGAATCGAGTTCTTTCGTGCAGTAAGCTCTTATCTCGCCGATAGAGGGCTTATCGTATACGAGCTTACCGTCCTTGAATATCTGGACAAGGATCTCCCTGGCTGTGTAGTTCTCCAGGATCTTGGATTTCCAGGTGTTATCCGGATCAAATATCTCGTAGGGCTCACCATTGGGGATCTCCTCGTCTGCAACCATGACAACATCAGCCAGAGCTTTGCCTGTAGCGTTGTCGTAGAATCTGACGATCTTCTTGCTGCAGGGATTAGTAACCTTGCCGATACTGTCAGAGATCTTCATCTTCGGAATTATCGTTCCGTCATCGGCTTCAACGGCAGAGATCTTGTAAACACCTCCGAATACAGGTTCAGCCTTGGATGTGATCAGTCTCTCGCCTACACCGAATGAGTCGATACATGCACCCTGACTGATGAGATCCCTGATAAGATACTCGTCCAAAGCGTTGGATACTGTGATCTTACAGTCTGTAAGTCCTGCCTCGTCGAGCATCTTACGTGCTCTCTGTGTCATGTATGTGAGGTCTCCGGAATCTATACGGATACCCTTGAGTCTCTTGCCCATCGGCTCAAGAACTTCCTTGGCGCACTTGATAGCGTTAGGTATTCCCGAACGGAGAACATCGTAGGTATCTACAAGCAGAAGTGCTCCGTCAGGATATGCGAGCGAATAAGCCTTGAATGCTTCGAACTCATTATCGAAAAGCATTACCCATGAATGAGCCATCGTGCCGGAAAGCGGGATGTTGAACTGCTGTCCGCAGATAGTACAGGAAGTGCCTGCAGCGCCTGCAATATAGGCAGCTCTGGCTCCCAGAACTGAAGCGTCAAACCCCTGGGCGCGGCGTGCACCGAATTCCATTACAGGTCTGCCTTCAGCAGCTCTTACGATCCTTGCGGTCTTAGTTGCTATGAGAGTCTGGTGGTTGATCGTACAGAGCAAGGCAGTCTCAAGAAGCTGTGCCTGGATTATAGGTCCTCTTACCTTAACAAGCGGCTCTTTGGGGAATACAACGGTTCCTTCGGGAATCGCCCATACATCACAGGTAAACTCGAAGCCTCTTAAATACTGAATAAACTCATCATTGAAATGATAGTTCTCTTTAAGAAAAGTCAGATCGTCTTCTGAGAACTTAAGGCTGGAAAGGTAATCAATAACCTGCTCCAGACCTGCCATAACAGCATATCCGCCGTTCTCCGGAATGTTTCTGAAGAACATATCGAAATAAACGATCTTGTCCCTGTTTCCGCTGTTCAGATAACCGTTAGCCATAGTAAGCTCATAGAAGTCCGTAAGCATACTCATGTTGGTTCTGTCATTCCACATGCCGTAATCCATACGATTCCACCTCCGAAAGACTTAATGTCTCAATTATGATTTTGCAATCTCTTTAATAGTTGTTGTAAGACCTGCTATTCCCTGAAGATCTGAAGGGATGATGATCTTTGTGGAAGCACCCTGTCCTACCTTCTCAAGAGCCTCAAGACCCTTAATAGCGATAAGTCCGTCATCTGCTCCGACATCCTTGATCATCTGAAGACCCTTAGCGGTTGCTTCCTGGACAGCAAGGATGGCCTGAGCCTGACCTTCAGCTTCCTTGATAGCTGACTGCTTCTTAGCTTCAGCTCTGAGGATAGCTGCTTCCTTCTCACCTTCCGCAACTCTGATAGCTGATTCCTTCTCACCTTCCGCGATGAGGATCTTCTCTCTCTTCTCACGCTCAGCCTTCATCTGCTTCTCCATGGCAGCCTGGATCTCCTTAGGAGGGATGATATTCTTAAGCTCAACGCGGTTGACCTTGATGCCCCATGGATCTGTAGCCTCGTCAAGGATCTCTCTCATTCGAGTGTTAATGATATCTCTTGAAGTAAGAGTCTGGTCGAGTTCCAGATCACCGATGATATTACGGAGTGTCGTTGCGGAGAGATTCTCGATAGCAACGATAGGACGCTCGATTCCGTAAGTATAAAGCTTAGGATCAACGATCTGATAGAACAGGACCGTATCGATCTGCATGGTAACGTTATCCTTGGTGATAACGGCCTGGGGAGCAAAGTCTGCAACCTTCTCCTTAAGTGAGATCTTCTTTGCCACACGGTCAATGAAGGGGACCTTCATGTGGAAACCGGTCTCCCATGTTGTCCTGTATGTTCCTAAACGCTCAATGATGAATGTCGTCGCCTGGGGAACGATCTTGATATTAGGTATGATGAGTACCAGAATAACGATGATTCCGATTGCAATTCCTACTATTCCGCCTGTTGAAGCACATACTGTTGGTAACATATATTAATCCTCCCTTTTTATGGTGCTATCTCGACTACGAGCTTGACACCTTCGATCGATTTAACGACCACTTTTATTCCCTCGGCAATGTCCGCATCGGCCTTGGCACTCCAAATCTGCCCGTCGACCTTTACCTGACCTTTGCCTTCGGTCCTGTTTAAAGGCACTATAACAATGCCTTCCCTACCGATGAGCCTGTCTGCGTTTGTACGCTGGATATTCTTTTTGCGAAGCGTTTCCAGCTTAGGCCTTACCCATATCATGCAGAGGGCAAAACACACAATGGACACGACAGCCATCACTATTATCTGGGCAGTAAGCGGAGCACCACAAAGGTCCATGATCATTGCAACGATTGCGCCTACAGCAAACCAAAGTGTCGCAAGACCGGTAGTTACTACCTCAATGATTATCATAATGATAGCGATGACGAGCCATATAACCCACCAGCTAACCATTTCTTAAATCCTCCCTTTTTAAATTAATGCGGGTATTCCGGCCCGCATTTAAATAATTATACCACCTCAGAGATTTTTTATTAATATAAAGAACACCGTTTGTCCTCTTAACCGCCTATGAATACCTCTTCAAGAGTGAGTCCTTTTGCAGGCAGTGTTTTTCCTGCAAGACTCCTGTCACAGCTGTCGATTATGGACTTTACTTCATCGGGATCTATCTTGCCCTGTCCCACATAAAGAAGCGTTCCGGCAATTATCCTGACCATGTTATAGAGGAATGCTTCTCCTGATACTTCTATCTCTATCCGGCACGGGTCTTCCCCGTTAGCGGAAACCTTCACTCCGAACAGACGTCTTACCGTAGTCTTCTGGCTTCCGCCTGTGGCGCAGAATGCCGCAAAATCATATTCGCCTGCAAAGTATCCGGCAGCGCGTTCCATTTTCGCAACATCAGGCATGACAGGGCAATAGTATGCATTCCTGTCGAGAAGCGGGCTTCTTGTAGGTGAAGAATATATCCTGTATATGTATCTTTTGCCCTTAATATCGAACCTTGCCGAAAAGTCATCACTGACATAGAATGACTTCTTTACCGCAACGTCATCCGGAAGCAGGGCATTCATCGCCAAGGGAAATTTATCCTCAGGAATAACAAACGGGACATCCGCGTGACTTAAGTGACATTTTGCATGCACACCTGCGTCAGTGCGGGAACACCCCGTTAGTCTGATCTTTGTTTTATATAGCTCTTCTAAAGCAGTCTCAAGAACATCCTGAACAGCCCTTGCATTCTCCTGGGACTGGAATCCGGCAAAATCCGTGCCGTCAAACTCAGTGATAAAGGCTATTCTCGGCATATTGGAATTACTTGCCGTTTTTGCCGTCGTCAACGCATGACTTGCCCATCATGGCTGCACCGACGATTCCTGCATCGTTACCCATCTGGGCAAGAGCAATACGTGTCTTCGGAACTCCGGGTCCGAAGTAAGGACGTGACATGGTCTTCTCACGCATGGGGATAAGAAGCGGATCACCTTCATTACATACACCGCCGCCTACGATAAGGACCTCAGGCATGAATGCGTTGATGGCATTTGCAAGTCCGTCTGCAAGATAAGAAGTGTAACTGTCTACTACTTCTTCGGCAACCTTGTCGCCCTCACGCATAGCCATAAAAGCGATCTGGGCATTCCATTCTCCGACCTCACCGTGGATCCTGTTGAGGATCGAATCAGGATTTGCTTCAGCTGCTTCCCTGGTCATTCTCGCCAAAGCAGACGCGGAGGCATACTGCTCAAAGCATCCTTTTCTTCCGCAGCCGCACTGGACTCCGCCTGATACAAGCACGGTGTGACCGAACTCGGAACCTGCCTGGTTGAATCCGGAGAAGATCCTTCCGTTAACGATAACGCCTGCGCCTACACCTGTTCCCAAAGTGATGGTAACTGAATCTTTAGCGCCTTTTCCGGCACCTGCAACAGCTTCAGCCATGGCAGCGCAGTTCGCATCATTATCAATATAAACAGGGAGATCAACTACTTCCCTGATAAGCTTTCTCATTGGAGCTTTATTGAAAGGAAGATTGCTGGAATATACAAGAAGTCCTTCATCATTATCGGGTGTTCCGGGAGAACCTATACCAATACACTCAATGTCCTTGATCTCAAGACCTGCATCCTTGATCGCGTCAACAGCCAACTGACCCATGTCATGAATGATCTCTTCCATTGATCTTTCCGCCATGGTCTTGATCGACAACTTGTTAAGGAGCTTACCCTCACCGTCAACTATACCGGCCTTGATATTGGTTCCGCCTAAGTCGATTCCGCAATAATAACTCATTTAATATTCCAACCTTTCGCTAGTATGTAGCATTTAAAATTCTATCACAGCAAAACGCTTATCTCAAAGTAAAATCAATGACAACCACAAGTACCGCAAGCAGTGCGAAGACAATCCCTGCGAGCACATCTTTCAAGGTGAGCTTCAGGGGATTAAGCTTTGTTCTTCCCTTTCCTCCGCTGTAACACCTTGCGTCCATCGCTACCGCCAGTTCATCCGCGCGCCTGAAGCTCGATACGAACAGCGGGATAAGGACAGTGATATAACCCTTGATCTTTTTGATGAAACTGCCTGTATCATAATCCGCGCCGCGCGACTGCTGGGCTTTCATGATCTTATCCGTCTCGGCTGCCAGTGTCGGGATAAACCTTAACGCGATCGACATCATCATTGCCATCTCATGAACAGGGACCTTTATTATCTGCAAAGGCGCAAAAAGACTTTCCAGCGCATCGCTCATCTTAAGAGGCGTAGTGGTAAGTGTCAGAAGGATGCTCGTGGAGATGATAAGGAATATCAATCTGACCGACATGATCGCGGCGCGCCCGAGCCCGTAACCCGTGATCGTTATGATCTTCCACGAGAACAGGACATTGCCCTCCTTGATCGTAAAAACGTTGATCAGAAAGATAAACAGAGCCAATGGTATCATCGGTTTTACAGTGGACCAGAGTATACCCGGAGTGATCTTTCCTAATATCAGCTGCAAAATGATAATGCCTGCAAGGACTGCGACCGATACCGGTTCTTTGATCATGAATATCGCTACAAGATAAACAAAGTAAAGGATCGTCTTTACTCTCGGATCGGTATCGTGCAGGAATGAATGAGCAGGATAGTATCTGCCAAGACTGATATTATTTAGCATCGGCATCACCTGCTTTATTTACGGAACTA
This sequence comes from Clostridiales bacterium, assembly GCA_017510605.1. GTDB lineage: Bacteria > Bacillota > Clostridia > Saccharofermentanales > Saccharofermentanaceae > Saccharofermentans. Next base: position 146,936 of record JAFWMQ010000002.1, on the reverse strand, counting down.
ACTACCGCTTTGGCTTCCATCGACGGATCGAAATACATATCCGTAAACTTTACCCGCGGATATATCTTCTCAAGCCGTGATTTCAGAAGTCCCGAAAACCTTGTTATTCCGGGTGTCTGGATTCCTAATTCTTCTGCTCTCTTTTTATCGAATAATTCCTTCGGGGTTCCGATGGCCTTGATCTTTCCGTTTTCGATAAGGCATAACCGGTCACAGTTGACAGCTGCTTCATCCATATTATGGGAAACGAGCACTATCGTGGTGCCGCTGTCTTTAAGGCTCTTAATGATAGAGAACATTTCCTGTCTGCCCCTCGGATCAAGTCCGCTGGCAGGTTCATCCAGAACCAGTATTCCGGGATTCATGACCAGGACACCTGCCATGGCAGCGCGTCTCTTCTGGCCTCCGGACAACTCAAAAGGACTTGCATTTAATTCCTTCTCGGTAAGACCGACTCTCCATGCCGCATTCCTTATCCTGACAGTCTGTTCCTTGGATGAGATCTTCATTTTCTTAAGGCCGTAGCCGATGTCCTTAAAAACAGTCTCATCAAATAACTGATATTCGGGATACTGAAATACAAGACCGACATTTTGTCTGATCTTCATCGTATCCTTTTTATTTTTGCAGGACAGATCACCGTCTTTAGTGTGAATGATAACATCACCGTTGACAGGTCTGAATATTGCATTCATGTGCGAGATCAGAGTCGTTTTGCCGCATCCGCTCTCGCCCACTATTCCAAGAACTTCCCCTTTTCTTATGTCGAGACTGATATCATCGATTGCTTTGGCCTCACCACCGGAATATGTGTAAGACAGGTTTTTTACGGACATTATGATATCTTCTTCTGCCTTGCTTTCTTCTTCGGGAATGAACTCCGGAATCTTAATGCCCGGCTTTTGAAGCATCTTTGTAAGACTGTCGATAAGAGTCTCATCAGACCTCAGGTCATCTATGGTGATCGTGTTTCCCGTAAGTGCTGCGATCTCAAAAGCAAAATTGTATTTTACAGGTCTTTTGAGACCGTATTTCCATAATTCATCAGAGAGGAATATTTCTTCGGGCCTGCCTTCCATTACCGCTTTACCCTTATCGACGATTATTATCTTGTCGCATCTAAGAGCTTCTGTCATATCATGCGTGATGGTAATGAGGGTTAGTCCTTTGTCCTCCCGCATCTTCTCGACAAGCATAAGAAAATCATCTCTGCTTGAAGGATCTAACATAGCAGTAGCTTCATCTAGGATCAGTATATCGGGATGCATGGCAAGGGCACCTGCTATTGCAAGTTTCTGCTTCTGGCCACCTGATAAAGCCATGGTCTCCCTGTGTCTTAATTCATAAAGTCCTACGTCTTTTAATGCCTGATCGACACGTTCCCTCAGTTCGGGATTCGGGATCCCCAGGTTCTCCGGACCGAAAGCAACATCTTCTTCGATCATGGTTCCGACTATCTGGTTGTCGGGGTTTTGAAATACGTAGCTGCAATGTGATCTGATATCCCAGAACAGATCGTCATTTCCTGCATCCTTCCCGAAAATAACGACTTTACCGCTGTCCGGAACTTCGAGAATATCTATTATCTTTGCAAGTGTGGATTTTCCTGAGCCGTTACTGCCTAATATCGCGGTATATGACCCTTTTTCGATCGTGACAGAAATACCGTCAAGAGCAAGTCTTGGCGCTTTTCCGGAATCCTCTTCCGAGACGTCGTAAGAGAAACTCACATCTTTTACTTCTATGATGTCAGTGTTGTTGATCAAGCTATTCTCCACGATTAAAGTTTAGTAGCAACATTTTAAAGAGAACGGGGAAAGATGTAAACCTTTCCCCGTAACTGATTGACAATTAATTATTCCTGTTTTGTTTGTGTATTATTACACGAACTCCAAGATAGCCATCTCGGCACCGTCACCGCGTCTGGCACCTATACGGATGATTCTTGTGTAACCACCGTTTCTGCCTGCATATCTGGGTGCGATATCATCGAATACCTTATTAACGGGATTGATGATGTTTCCGTCTGCATCATGGCTCTTATTGACCCACTTGATCATAGCCTTTCTTGCTGCAAGACGTGAAGGTGCGTCAACCTGAACTGTCTTTGTCTTAACTTCACGGTCAACTACTTCATACTTAGCGCCGCTCTTAGATGTCTTTGTCTTTAAGACCTTCTTGCCCTTACCGTCAAGCTTAGCAGCGGAAACAGTGATTTCCTTAGTTGTGTAGTTATCCTGTTCCTTTACTGCAGAAGATACGAGCTTCTCAACGATAGCGCTTATCTCTTTAGCGCGGGCAACTGTTGTCTCAAGCTTACCGTTTATAATCAATGTTGTGACCTGATTCTTCAGAATAGCGATGCGCTGGTCTGAAGCACGGCCGAATTTCCTGTTAGGCATTTAATATATCCTCCTGCTAAAAAAGCTTAGTCTTCCTGTTCTCTCAAGTGCAGACCCATTTCCTCGAGTTTCTCAATGATCTCTTCAAGAGACTTCTTGCCAAGGTTTCTTACCTTGATCATCTCGTCCATGGAACGTGCAACTAGATCACCTACTGTGTTGATCTGTGCTCTCTTGAGACAGTTATAAGTACGTACTGAGAAATCCATATCTTCAATAACACCGGAAAGCTTTGAATCATGCTCACCGCTCTCTTCGATGTTCTTGAAGCTCGGAGCTGAATCCGTATCAGCGAGAGCTGTAAAGAACTTAAGGTGTTCGATCAGGCAATTTGCTGCTGAAGAGAGTGCCTCATCAACATCAATTGTTCCGTCGGTCCATACCTCGAGTGTAAGGCTGTCATAGTCTGTTCTGGCGCCTACACGTGTGTTCTCAACCTTGTAGTTAGCCTTCTTAACAGGTGTGAAGATGGAATCGATCGGGATTACACCGATAACCTGCTTAGCGGGCTTATTCTGCTCTGCTGTGTTGTATCCTCTACCCTTGCTGAGTGTGAATTCCATGAATACATCATCACTGCCGTTGAGGTGAGCGATAACGTGGTCAGGATTCATGATCTCAACTTCAGGTCCGTGAACGATATCGCCTGCTGTAAGCTCGCCGGTTCTGCCCTTAGCGACACTGATGCTGACAATGTTGGACTCGTTATGAAGTTTTGCGCGGATACCCTTGATATTAAGGATGATCTCAGTCATATCCTCAATAATACCCGGAACAGTGGAGAACTCATGCTTAATCTTCTCGATCTTGATAGATGTTACTGCCGCGCCGGAAAGCGAAGACAAAAGCACTCTGCGGAGAGAATTTCCGAGTGTTGTGCCGAATCCGCGCTCGAGCGGGGCGATGGTATATTTGCCGTAGGACTTGTCCTCGTTGGTTTCAACGCACTTAACGGTCGGCTGGCTGATTTCCATCATGTTTAATCCTCCTGAGAATTATTCTAAATCTTGCGATCCGGATGTTATTACTTAGAATACAACTCGACGATAGCAACTTCGTTTACAGGTACTTCGATCTGATCTCTTGTAGGCATTGCGAGGATCTTTCCGCAAAGCTTCTCACTGTCAGCCTCTACCCAGGCGGGATTTGCTCTGGAACCTGTAACTTCAATGATGTCCTTGAATCTCTGAGAGCTCTTAGCCTTCTCTTTGATCTCAACTACATCGCCAACCTTAACTGCATAAGAAGGAATATTAACGATCTTGCCGTTAACCTTAACTTCTCTGTGGCTTACGATCTGTCTTGCTTCGTCTCTTGTACGAGCGAGACCCATTCTGAATAAAACGTTATCAAGTCTTGTCTCAAGAAGGATCATGAGGTTTTCACCGGTTGTACCATACTTGAGCTTCTGAGCCTTCTCAAAATAGTTTCTGAAAGGCTTCTCGAGAACGCCGTAAATAAACTTTGCCTTCTGCTTTTCCTTAAGCTGCATGCCGTACTCGCTTAACTTACGAGGTCTGGATGCACCGTGCTTTTTGGATTCTTTCTTCTCTACTCCCAAGAAAGCAGGCTCAATACCGAGGGCTCTGCACTTCTTGAGGACAGGTGTCATATCTCTAGCCATTGCTATATTCCTCTTTTCTATACTAATTCTGCCAGCAAAAGATTAGACTCTTCTGCGCTTGGGAGGGCGGCATCCGTTGTGCGGAACCGGTGTTACATCCTTGATCATTGTGACTCTGAGGCCTGCTGTCTCAAGTGCCCTTACTGCGGACTCACGTCCGGATCCGGGTCCCTTAACATAAACATCAACAGTCTTCATGCCGTGATCACAAGCTGTCTTTGCAGCCTTCTCGGAAGCAACCTGAGCTGCGTAGCTCGTGCCCTTACGTGAACCCTTGGCGTCCATACCTGCAGAAGCCCAGGAAATCGTATTTCCCTGCTTGTCGGTAATCGTAATAATTGTGTTGTTGAATGTAGCATGAATATGAGCCTGACCGTCAACGACGTTCTTACGCTCACTTCTTCTGGGTCTTAAGCTTTTCTTCTGTGCCATTTTGACTCACCTCACCTTACTTCTTCTTACCAGCAACTGTATGCTTCGGACCCTTACGTGTACGAGCATTAGTCTTTGTACGCTGGCCTCTTACAGGGAGTCCCAGTCTGTGGCGACGTCCGCGAAGGCAACCGATATCTGTAAGTCTCTTGATGTTGGACTGTACTTCTCTCTTAAGGTCACCTTCAACCTTGTAATTGTTCTCGATCTGGTCACGGATCTTCGCAACCTCATCCTCTGTCAAATCCTTGACGCGTGTGTCGGGATTGATGCCTGTATCGGCAATGATCCTGTCTGCACTTGTTCTTCCGATTCCGTAAATGTACGTAAGAGCAATTTCGATTCTCTTATCATTCGGTAAATCTACGCCGGCTATACGAGCCATTTAATGTACCTCCGTATTGGATAAAGTGGTATTAATCTCTATTCGACACGCGTAAGTCAAGGAACTCCGGGTTAGGGAGCAGCCGCCCTTTCGGTACGGGTTATCTAATATGATTACTTTTTCTTTTAATAGTACTTTGCGGGAAGGAGCTATTATCCCGCGGTCTTCCTTATCACGTTGTACGGGGCTAATTCCGTACCAATAGAAGACCCGTCAATTGCTTAACCCTGTCTCTGCTTATGCTTGGGGTCAGAGCAAATGACCATTACCTTACCGTTGCGGCGAATGATCTTGCACTTTTCGCACATCGGCTTTACTGACGGTCGTACTTTCATATTAGTACCTCCTGTTGCTGATATTTTTCCACAACAAATACAGGCGCCTTCTGAGCGCATGCTAAACAATTATAGCAAAATTATTTCGGTTTTCAACAGGAAATTTAAGACTCCGGGATGTTTTTTGAATGCGTTTAAGCTATGCCAAAAACAAGAGCCGCCCGGAGGCGGCCCTATTATAGCATCATTTATTCGCCTTATCCTCTTATCCGAAGATACCGCCTGATGTGGGGAGCGGTATAGTAACCATGAAGATCACCGCAATGATGAGGCATACGACACTGACAAGAAGAACAATCTTCTTGTTTGTCTGGTTCTTGAATACGCCTACGATACCGAGAAGGAAGAGTGCTACGCTGTAAATAACAGTTACGAGTGAGAACTTATCTCCGTTGGCGTTGTCCTGCTGACCCTGCTCCAGAACAGCCTGAGCTTCATCCAGTTTGGCATTTGTCTCGGCAAAATAACTGTCTGTAAACGCCTCGTCAACAAAAGGTGAGGTAATGGCCTTGCCGCTATCGTCGTAGATCCAGGCTATGATATCTTCCGTATCATTGACGCCGTCGTTGAATGCTTCCTGATCATATCCGATGATGGCTGCCATGTCTTCGGAAAGGTTGTCCATGCAGAACCACTGAAGCTTCCAAACGTATGCTTCGACCTCATTCTGATCATTTATGGAATCCGCATACATGATCTCGATCTCATAATCCAGTATGGTGTTCCATACATTCATATCCTGAGTCAGTGTCTGAACTGCGGAATTATACATTGCATTTCCGTCACTGGAAAGGTTGTTGCTCGTTGCATAATTGGTTGCCTGGTTACCGCCGTGGATGGATCCGACATAGCTTGCCCATGCTGTGAGAAGAGCTGTAATACCAAGCAGGATTACCGTTACGATCTCAAGTTTGTTTTCATCAAGAAAAGCCATGAACGGCTTTTTTTCTTCAGCCTTTTTTACTTCTTTTTTTTCGTTTTCTTCTGCCATTGTATTGTTCCTTTCTCATACAAAAGCACAATTACCGTTGTGATAACTGTGCTTTTGAAAACGTAATAAAATCAATTTATTGGTATCAAAACCACCGATCAGATGCCCAATTCTTTTAACTCATTAGCAACGGCTTCAACCTGCTTCTCACAGAGCTTGCTGTTCTTTCCGGCAATGCTTCCGAGGTTGCCCCAGCCGTTTGTCAAAGCACCGATGGCCATATTCTTGGCGAGGTTATCCATACCTGCAGCCTCTGCCTTCATAACAGTCCACTTCGGACCAGGCTTGTTACCCTGTGTCATAGCAGGAACAATCTGAACCTGATTCTGTCTGTCTATAGCTTCAAAGCAGATGATGTTTGTAAATCCGTGCTTTACCAGCTGCGGTTTTCCGGGTGTGAATTCATGATCCTTGATGGCTTCATAAAGAGTATCCATCGTGTAATCATTCTTTAACACAACCTTGACCTGTTTGATTCCTAACATAAATACCTCCAAGTTCTAAAATCCCCATGTTGTACTGAAACACGGGAAAAATCTCTACGGGAGAGTATAACACAAAAAAACAAAAACAAATGATAACTTGGATATAAAAAGAAAAAATACGTACTAAAACCTGACAGGGCCTTAGTACGTACAATAACCGTTGATCAATTGATTACGGCAATTACTGCTTCGGCTTCTTCTCGCCTCTCCATGTAATCCTTCCACGTGAAAGGTCATAAGGAGAGATTTCCATTGTTACCTTATCGCCCGGAAGTATCTTGATGTAATTCTGTCTAAGCTTTCCTGACAAGTGAGCAAGAACAATGTGTCCGCTGTCGAGTTTTACCTTGAACATTGCATTGGGCAATGCCTCATCAACGACTCCCAGTACTTCAATAACATCTTCCTTTGCCATTAATAACCCTCCTCGTAGTCATAAGTCGTAAGATACGGACCCTCATCCGTGATCAGGATTGTATTTTCATAGTGACTTGCAGGCTTTCCGTCCTGAGTAACTATTGTCCACTTATCATCTAACTGCTCGATCTCACGTGTGCCTAAAGTGATCATCGGCTCGATGCAGATCGCCATGCCTTTTTTGAGCTTGTAACCGTGACCGGGTCTCCCGTAATTCGGGACGTCCGGATCCTGGTGCATCGTTGTTCCTATGCCGTGACCGGTAAGTTCTCTTACTACTCCGTAGCCCAATCCTTCACAGTATTCCTGTACGGCATGTCCGATATCACCGGTCCTCATGCCGACCTTTGCATATTCCAAGCCAATCCAGAAAGCCTTCTCCGTATGTTCAACAAGCGCTTTTACCTCAGGAGCAACTTCACCGACAAGATAAGTCCTGCAGGCATCCGACTGATATCCGTCAAGGATCGCACCGACGTCAACTGAGAGTATATCGCCTTCCTTGAGTATTCTTGATTTTCTCGGAATACCGTGAACGACTTCATCGTTAACGGAAGCACAGATCGTTCCGGGGAAAGGAGGCTGTCCGTAATTCAGGAAAGACGGGATAGCATCATAACTTCTGATGATGTCATAACATAATTTATCAACATCGTGAGTGGAAATGCCCGGCTTGATCTCATCCCTGCAAGCCTTGAAAACATGCTGCAGGATCTTGCCTGCGGCCTTCATTTTCTCGAATTCTTCGTTAGTAAGAATCTCTACCATTAAAATACCTTTTTCTAATTAGAGTCCCAGTTTCTTAAGTCCTTCTTCAATAGAAGCAATGCATGTCTTGGAATCAACATTGTTGTTGCCTTCAACAATGATCCCTCTGGCATCATAGAAATCAATAAGAGGCTGGGTATTGACCCTGTATGTTTCAAGTCTCTTTGCAACTGTCTCGGGGTTATCATCAGATCTCTGGATCACATTGCCGCCGCAGACATCACAGATGCCTTCCACCTTTGTGGGCATGTACTTAACATTGAAGCTTGCGCCGCACTTCTCGCAGACACGTCTTGTGGTAACTCTGTCCATGATGACCTCGTCATCACACTTAACATATACGACAGCATCGATCTTAGAACCTTTAGCTTCGAGCATCTTATCAAGAGCCTCAGCCTGGGCAATATTTCTGGGAAAACCGTCAAGGATATAACCATTCTCACAATCGGGATTGTTAAGACGGTCTTCTACCATTCTGATGGTAACGTCATCGGGAACGAGAGCGCCTTTATCAATATAAGACTTGGCTTCGATTCCCAGGGGAGTATTCTCTTTGATGTTGTATCTGAAAAGATCGCCCGTGGAAATGTGAGCTAAAGAGAAGTTCTCTCTTAAAACTGTTGCTGATGTTCCCTTACCGGATCCGGGTGCGCCTAAAATGATCAGATTCATAAATATACCTCCCTTATTTCTTGTAATTCTTACGTCTCTTATCTTTGCCTGCCTGCTTAAGTTTCTCATCTTCGGCCTTAAGAGCATTATCAAGTAAAGTCTTCATCTCAATAAAACCGCCTCCGATAAGGGCCAGAGCCACACCGCCGTATGCAATCCCGCTGAATCCCGGTATGAAGCTTAATGCCATCGGGATAACGCATAAAAAGATCAGATAAGCGCAGTCGGCACTGTTGAGATTATTGTATAAAGACATCAGATACTGTGATGTCGGCTTTCCGGGCTTGATACCCTGGATATATCCGCCGTTCTGCTTGATCTGTGTGGACATATCAAACGGATTGAACTGCATCATAGCAAAAATGTATGTAAAGAATACAAGGAAGATGATAAAGAAAGGAATATAAGCGGGACTTGTAGGAAGATTCTTCCATGTGTTAGCCCATGCCGCATCCGTTCCGGGTACTACCATCGCAATGATAGATGAAGGAAGCAGAGTAACCGTCAGTGTATAAATAATAGGCGTAATTCCAGCCTGGGTAACCTTGAGAGGAATAACCTGATTCTGCATTCCGTACTGCTTCATTCCTACAGTTCTCTTTGAGAAAATGATCCTGATCTTTTTCTCTCCCATATTTAAAAGGATGATAAAGAAAAGGACTCCTGCGCATAAGAGCGCGATAAAGAATGCAAACAGAATACCCGAGAGGATTCCGTAAACACCTGCGCTGAAAAAGCCGGTTAATAATTCAAAAGGAATATTACGGATAATGCCGGCAACGATGATTATCGTAAGACCGTCACCGATTCCCTTTGTATTGAGGAGCTCTACACACCATCCGCAGAAGGCGCTTCCGACTGCAATGGACAGTCCGCAAAGAATGATCGCTACCCAATAATATATTGAGGAAGTTACCGCATCTCTCATCCCTACACAATAAAGTGCAGCAAAGACGACCGCGGAAATAATAGAAGCAATTCTCGTAAGCTTTGTAATGATCTTTGTCCCCTCATCACCCATCTGTGCAAGATTTCTGAGCTTGGGAACAGCCAGCGTCACGATCTGCATGACGATAGAAGCAACCAAAAAAGGATAGATGCCAAGGCTTGTGATCGAGATATTCTCGAATGCCTTCATAGATAGAACATCAATAAGGAAACCAATGCTTCCCCAGCCTGCTGCGGTACTTATGGCAGCTGACCTCTCAAGTCCGGGCGCAGGAATAAGCGTGAGCACACAAAGCACGGATATGATAAGAAATGTGAATAGCAACTTCTTCTTTATCTCTGCGGTTTTAAAGCTGTCTATCAATGTGCTCATTAAATTACATTCTCCTTGGTATGTGCGTAAAACTTATGTATTATAGCGCAATTCTGTGCTTTTTTCACCGATTATCCGAAAATTGAAATACGTCATCCGCCGACATAAAGTCTTCTTACTCTTTTACCGACGTCACAGGTGATCTCATAATTGATGGTTCCCAGCGCTTCGGCCAGTTCATCGGCAGGTCTTGTGCTCCCGAAAACAGTGACCTTATCACCTACTTTGGGTCTTTCCTCAAGATCAGTCGTATCTACCATGCACATATCCATGCAGATATTTCCGATGATAGGACACCTTTTTCCTCCGATGACAAGTTCAAATCCGTTGGAAAGCTTTCTGGACAGACCGTCGGCATAGCCTATCCCGACTGTTGTTACTTCAGTAGGACGCTCTGCAGTAAAATGCCTTCCATAGCTTATTGTGGTTCCGACAGGAACAGTCTTGATGTGAATGACCTTGGCATACCAGTTCATTACAGGTTTAAGATCGATCTTGCGGACAGGTTCCGGGCATCCGGGCGGCATAAGACCGTACAAGATGATACCGGCTCTTACAAGATCAAGATGCATTTCAGGAAACCTTAAGATTCCCGCGCTGTTGCAGATATGTCTCTTTGTAAAGTGAATTCCTTTTTGCGCGAGCACATCTATCTGCTTCATGAATAAGTCAAACTGATACTTTGTATATTCGTCATCATCGGTATCTGCCGCGGCAAAATGCGAGAAAACACCGTATGGCTCGATCCCCGGGAGAGTGCAGGACCTGATGATATCATCCGTCTCGCTTCCGTCAGTCTTAAAACCGATCCTTCCCATTCCGGTATCAAGCTTAATATGGATCTTGCATGTCTTTCCCTGTTTGGAAGCTTCTTCCGATATTGCTTTGGCTATCTCGAAAGAATAAACAGACTGCTGGACATCATATTTGACCGCATCCTCGAATCTGGACGGATCGGTAAATCCTAATGTCATCATCGGAACAGTAATTCCGTGTTTGCGTAATTCAACGGCCTCATCAATAGTTGCAAGGCACAAGCCTGCAGCACCGCTGTCAATCAGAGTCTTTGCTGTCTCGAGAGCTCCGTGGCCGTAAGCATCAGCCTTAACGACGGCAAGTATCCCTGCGCCGGGAGCCGTAACCTTCTTAATCTGCTCGAAATTATGCTTCAAGGCATCGAGATCTATCTCGACACAGGAACGGTCGAAAATATTATTAACAAAACCCGGATTATCAGTCATCATCATCACTCCAGCCTGCTTCCTGATATCCTTCAGGAAGATAATTCAAAAGATCGGAAGGAAGCATATACCTTGCGCCTAAGTCATCAGCAGCTGCCCTTCCCGCTTTTGAATGAATATAAACAGCAGAACATGCCGCTTTGTAAGGTTCCATTCCCTGCGCGAGCAGCCCTGCGATAAGGCCTGCAAGAACATCTCCTGATCCGCCCTTTGCAAGACCGCTGTTCGCTTCCATGTAAGAATAAACAGTTCCGTCAGGTACGGCAACTGTAGTCTTATAGCTTTTTAATACAACTATGCACTTATTCCGTACGGCAAAGTCTGATGACAGTTCTTCAGTATGTTCAGATACTTCAGGATTGCTAAGTCTTACAAGTCTTGCGAACTCGCCTATATGAGGTGTAAGGACAGCCGGAACGGATCTTGCCTTAAGACGCTCTTTTAACCTGGATAAAACATCAGGTTTATGAGTAAGGGCACCGGCATCGATCACAACATTTCCCGCATCACGTAAGAATACCTCCGTTAATGCTTCCATGTCCTTATAATCTGACGGCATTCCCGAACCGATGAGAACGGAACGGGATTTTCCACACAGACCTGAAGCAGCTTTCAAGAGTTCAGCCGTTTTCGCAGGCCGCAGTTCAAGAAGAGCGCAAGGCTCAATACAGCTTACCGCATTAAGTGTCTTTTCTTCCGAGAAGACCTTAACGAGACCTGCTCCAGATCTTAATGCGGAAGAACAGGCAAGGACGGCAGCTCCGGTCATAAACTCGGAACCCGCACAGATCAGTACCGAGCCGAATGTGTTCTTATGACCGGTATCAGGACGCAAAGGTTCAAAACCTGATACCAATTCCCTGTCGATGATTCTGATCTCAGCCATTTTTCTCCAAGTCCCTGTTCGGTTCAAGATCTTCGTTGCGGATGCTCTTGATCAGGTTGATATCAAACGGTGTCTCCTGATATACATAGTAATTGAGCCAGTTCGTATACATCAAAGTTGCAGAAGATCTCCATCTGAGCAAAGGTCCCTTAGACGGATCGTCATCAACATAATAATTCTTCGGAACATCGACATCTTCAAGGCCGGCATTCATATCTCTTCTGTATTCCTTATCCAGAGTGTCCCTGTCATACTCCGAGTGACCGGTGATAAAGAACTGTCTTCCGTGAAGATCCGATATCGCATAGATACCGCATTCCTCGGATTCTGAAAGGATCCTTAAATCGGATCTCTTCTCCACGTCTTCCCTTCTGACTTCCGTATAACGTGAATGAGGGACATAGAAGATATCATCAAATCCTCTGAAAAGCTTAACCGGACGGCTCCAGGTCATCGAGTGCTCGAATACACCGAACACTTTCTTATCCAATACGATTTTCGGAATGCCGTAATGATAATAAAGTCCCGCAAAAGCACCCCAGCATAAATGAAGCGTTGAATAGACATGTGTCTTGCTCCATTCCATGATCTCAACTAATTCGGGCCAGTAATCCACTTCTTCGAAAGGAAGCTTCTCGATGGGTGCTCCGGTTATGATCATTCCGTCAAAATACTCCTCACGCACCTCGGAAAAAGTCTTGTAGAACTTAATGAGATGCTCTGCAGGAGTGTGCTTTGACTGATGTGTCTGTGTAAATATAAGTTCGACGTCCACCTGGATCGGAGAATTGGATAAAGCTCTCAGGAGCTGTGTCTCTGTGGTGGATTTGTCAGGCATAAGATTGAGGATAAGGATCCTGATTGGACGGATGTCCTGCGACAGAGCCCTGTTCTCCTCCATAACGAATATTCTTTCCTGTTCAAGGATATGCCTTGCCGGAAGATTGTCTGCTATTCTGATAGGCATTTCATGCCTCCTTTATATCTCGAAAATAATCAGCGCTCGTCGGTAATGAATTCATTGAGAATGGATTCTGCCGGAACCTGTTCGGGGCTGATCACCGGAATCTTATCCAGATGCCCCATCAATTTGTTCGCTTTTACAAGTGCTGCCGAAAGATCTGCGAAAGCTTTGCCTGAAGGTGACTTCTCCATGAAGACGCTGGGTTCGATCGAACCTCTTTCCACTTTATCCAAAGCTTCCTTAATATCCCCTCTTGCCATCGGAGCAACTATAAGACTCTCATAAGCAAGGAAAGAATTTACATGATAATCAGCACTTGTCAGGTATTCCTCATAGTATTTCTCTTCGGACTTCTGGATCATGGGCCAGTAATCTATCGTGGAAAGTGCGTGAGCACTTCTATGACGGTAATCCCTGATGATCCTTCTGAGAAGCCTGATCTCATTGCTGTCCATGAGCTTTGAATCGCAATAAACATTGCCGTAAGGCATTATAAACACTTTTGAACATTTCTCAGGAGGGCATTCACCTGAAATCCTCGGAGATAATCCGTGAAGACCTTCTACCACGAGAACACCGTCATCACCTAAACAGATGGCATTTGCCGGGTCGCCTTCCTGCTGGACTCTTACCGTAAAATCAAAGAAAGGAGGAACAACTGTCTCCCCGTCAAGAAGAGCCTTTATATCACGCTGTATCCTGCTGACATCAAGAGCATCGATCGTCTCAAAGTCAGGTCTTCCGTCTCTGTCGCACTTGAGATCTTTTATGTTGTAGTAGTCATCAAGAGACAAGTGAACAGCTTTACGTCCTCTTTCATTGATCTTATTGGAAAGCCTTAAAGTAAAAGTAGTCTTTCCTGATGAAGTCGGTCCGGAAACAAAAATGGCTCTCTTATTGGGATCAGAGCATATCTCGTCACAGATAGAATCGATCCTGCCTACAAAACTCGACTCCGATTCAGCTATAAAACGCGGAAGCCTGATGGCGCCGAGGGATTCCTCGAGCTCTTCAACCGTAATATCTATTCTGTCTCTAAGCTCTGCCATATAACCTCCTGAACATTATTTCCTGTTAGGGAAAAACCTCTTGATAATAAGTGTATTTACGATCCAATCCCAAACAAACTGGACGAGTTTTATTCCGAGATAGATAAGGCTCGGGATCGCGATAGCTGCCAGTGCCAGAAGCAGCACTGTGCCGACGACGTGAACACCGCCTGCAAGCACTCCCAAAACAGTTGAGAAGGAACCTGCGCTTGCCTGAAATTTCTCGGTATATTTCTCAAGCGTGCTGTTGAGATAACCTATGAGAAAATCCTGAAGATCGTCAACCCTTACAGACAGTCTTGGAAGGAGCAGACTTACCGTATAGCTGATGATCAGATATGATTTGTAAATCTTCACCGCTAAAATTACAATCTTGCCCCACCAGGGCATTCGGTAATATCTGAAACAGATAAAGGGATTGGCTAAAAACAGAAGAGTAAAGACCGCGATATGGATCGGTCCGATAACGCCGAATCCCAATACTCCCTTTCCGAGGATATAAATGTACAGGACTATCGCATCAACAAGAAGACCATAAAGAACGAACAAGCCGAAATGTCTACGGTTCTCAAAATCCGTATCACTCCAGATCCTTCCCAGTAAAAGTCCTTCCAAATAATCCAAAACAGTTTTCCTCGCCCTTTTATACTCCCGATATTCAATTCTCGGGCATATTAATGAATTTTATCACATTAGAACAAATGAGACTACAAAGCATAATTTATATATATTAAATAAAAATGCAGGCCTCGCGCCTGCCATCCATATCTGTTCCCGGAAATCTTTTTACCTTAACGTAAAACTGCAGCCTGTAGTCTGTTCGATCAGATGCTGAAGTTCCTTCCACTTCTTCGGGAAATGCTGCTCGGCACCTGATTTCATATTGGTCTTATCTTTAAACTCGATCTTAATTGTCCATTCTCCGGGAATTACTGTCTTATCACCATACTTTTCAGTCAGGCCCATGTTATAGCCATTCATCCACTCGAGCATACCTGATAAAGGAAGCTGGTCCCTGATCAGTTTTAAATTCTCATCGCTGATGGATCTCGTGAAATTATTATTCCACATGTAATTGTCACGCCAGGAAATAACTTTCCGACTAAAGTCATACTTCACCGCATATCCCTCGTTTGCAAAGGTCCTTATCTCGACCTCTAAAACATTTATGGATCCGTATGCCTTTTTATAGTCCATTATTGCTCCTTACTCTACCGCTATTCCGAAAACACTTCCGGAAGTCGTTCCTACAACAAGCATACCTTCATAAACTACCGGGGAAGC
The DNA here is from genome assembly GCA_017510605.1 of Clostridiales bacterium. Taxonomy (GTDB): domain Bacteria; phylum Bacillota; class Clostridia; order Saccharofermentanales; family Saccharofermentanaceae; genus Saccharofermentans. Next base: position 131,680 of record JAFWMQ010000002.1, on the reverse strand, counting down.
TTCGATACAGACTCCTGATGCTGTCTCTTCTTCAGTACCGATGTTCCTCTTTGTCTGTATGTATGTAATTCGTCTGTCTTTGTCATCGATACCTGCTTCAGCGCTGATCATATGAACCTGACCGATAGAATCACAGATTATTAAGTATGCATGCCCCTCTGAATCGTAGAAATCGACAGGAGAGCTGTACGAATAGATGTTCATATTATATTCCCAAACCACGGTACCTAAATCCTTGTCATATGCAACAACTTTATTACCGCTTGCAAGCCCGTTAGTCATACTAAATGAGAATATGATCAGATTCGAGATATTGCCTTTGCCGATTACGGGATTGCCGAAACATCCGCCGCTCTGATCGGAATCGGATGATTCTCCGTTAAATGTGTAGCAGGGCTCGGAAGACTGCCATACCGTCTCACCGGTAAGGCCGTTGACTTTGTAAATATATGCAGCACCGCAGTATTCTCCGGTTCCGCCCTGATTATCGACTTCCGTTCCGACGTAAACATAAGGGACACCATTCTCCTCATTTACGACAGGAGTAATATCTGAATCATCTCCAAGGACTTTGGTCCAGACCATCTGGAGAGTATTCAGATCCAGACAGCAAAGGTTCATGGTATTGTCCACAAAGTAACCGTAATTACCATATACCGCTATAGAACTCTCTACACCCATATGGGAACCGATGTTGTCATCAAACATATACTTGTATCCGGTTACAACAGGAGAGACAGATATCGATCCGCCTACATAAGCAGTATTCAGATCAAACGTATAGATCATTCCGTTTTCGCAAGGCCATATAAGTGTATCCGTTTCTCCGTTTACGATCGGCGACGAATCAAAAGCATTCCAGTTGCTTCTGTAAGCGCCGTCATCCGAACCGTCATATGAGAAAAGAAGTGAGCCGTCAATAAGAGAATAAATATACATTCCGAAGACTGTGCCGCCGTTATTATCTGTCTGTCCGACATAAAGAAGCGGATATCCTCTCGGATCCAGAGCGGGAGTTCCCTTTATCGAAGCTCCGACTTCGATCGGGTCTCTGGTCTGTTCGCCGTTCTGAAGATTAAAGAAATATATATTTCCGTCCAAAGCTGCGACAATTACTTCCGTAAGAGTAAGCTGCTGCTTTGCAGAATCATTCATATTCATGTTCTGACGGGTTGCTGCAGGCCACTCTACGATAAGCGGCTGGCCGGTCCATCTCAGGCCGGACCACTCAAAGTTCAGGGTTGAAGCAAGAAGCGTGCCTATCTCGTTGAATTCCCATCTCTGTGTCAGAGCACCTCTGTAGAGATTTGTATATCCGAAGGAAGCACAGTTCCTGAAGTTATTTCCTCTGTAAGTAAAAATCCCGGGAACGGAACCGTAGAATACAGGGTCCTGCATATAAATGGGCTTTTCCCTGTTGTACTCGCCTTCAACTATTGTTCCGTTTACGATTACAGTCTGATTTATCCTCCTCGACGAAGGAAGACAGTCAGGAGCAATAGTGAGTTCCTTATTGATATTTATCGACGCCATACCCGGATAAAGGATCGGGTTCTGATAATCAGTAATTGGAGGAACAGGTGTGGGGGTTGGAGAAGCTACGGAAATATAACCGGATTGGTCTGTGGTATCAACATTTGCCAATGTTTCTTTAGTCGTTATCTTCTTAAAATATAATGCGGCGAAAACACCGGTAAGGCAGACGACTAAAAGAGTTATCACGACGACAAGCGTCATTGTGCCTTCATTCGGATCCCTTGAAGGCCTGTAAAAGTTGTTATTGGGCTCGATGTATTGTTCACCGCGCTTCATAAAACTCCAATAAATCGTTCCTTTCAAAAAAGTTAACGCTTATTGTAACACGGCTGTAATATTATCTCAAATTTTAAGCGCTTTTCAGGCTTCTAAAGCATCGAAAAATAAAGGATTTTTAAGGTTTACTCCAGTTTTTTGGCAAATTCGGCGATTTTGTCCAAACGGTGTCTCATGCCTGATTTGCCGATCGGGGGATCCATCATGGCTCCGAGTTCAGCCAGTGAAGCTCCCGGATTTTCCATGTGTGCTTTGGCGGCTTCTCTAAGCTCCGGCGCGAGTTTCCCCGCCAGTCCCGATTCCATAACCTTGGTGATCAGCTCATTTCTTTGAGCCGCTGCCTCTGCCTGCCGCTTAGTATTTCCTTCATCACAATTAACGGCTCTGATAACCTTGCTGTTAACATCTTTGCCTGCCCTGATGTTCTCGAACTCCATCATCGCAGACGGGCTCCCGATATAACTTAAGAAATCGGACACATCGTCACCGTTCTTAAAATAAACGGCAAAAGAATTCTTCCGTTCAGTCTTAATATGCTTTATTGAAAGAACATTCAAAGCTTTTGAGATCAGCACTGCATTTCCTTCGTTTTGAACCAAAAACTCAATACGGTAACCCTTTTCGGGATCAGAACAGTACCCGCATCCCCAGAAAGCGCCTCTTAAGAAACGCCTTGCATCTTCAACAGTAAGACTGTCTTCTGCAAATTCAGATAAGAGTTCTTCCGCGCGGTCCCAAAACCTTGACTGATATATGTCTTTTAAGATTATTTTTCCTTTCTGGTAAGAACAACTGATGTTTTCCTGTTCAAATAGATGAAGCAGGAGTTCTGATAATCTGTCGGGTATCCTTATCTCTTTTGCGGAACCGTTTACGCCGCTCTGGCTCAAGAAAAGTCCGCACAGAGCCGTCTGCCGCTGGACAGGTTTTTTCACGGCTTTTGTGGCAGTCTCGACCTTAACTTTTACGGAGAAGCTGTCTTCCATCAGGACTCATCCGCTTTCTTCGTGTATCTGTGCGGTTCTTTATCGATATCTCTGTGATTGGTTATACATTTAATGCCGTTCTCGGACATTCTTTTTGCGATCGTCTCAGCACAATATACGGATCTGTGTCTTCCGCCGGTACATCCGATACCGATATGAACACTTCCTTTTCCCTCTTTCTCATAGAAAGGTATGACAAACGAGAGAAGCTCGGATGTCATGTAATTAAACTCATCCGTCTCCCTGAAACCTTCGAGGTATTTTGCTATCTCTTCATCTTTGCCTGTATAGTTGCGGAGCTGCGGAAGATAGAACGGATTAGGAAGGAATCTGACATCAAATACATAGTCACAATCAACCGGAAGTCCATACTTGAATCCGAAAGATTCAACTACGACAAGAATGCTCTGGCTGGATTCATTCTTGATTATCTCGCCTATCGCCTTGCAAAGCTCGGCATCAGTAAGAAGAGATGTATCAACTACTACTGTAGCAACCTCTCTGATGTTCTCGAGCATTTTCCGCTCTTCTGCAAGAGCCTTTGTAAGAGAGCCTTTTTTGGTAGCAAGAGGATGCTTCCTTCTTGTCTGCTGGTATCTGCTGATGAGGACCGGATCAGATGCTTCAAGAAAGATGACTTTATAAGGACAATCGACCTCCTCATCAATAAGCGCGAGAGCCTCATCAAAACCGTCAAGATATTCCTGCGATCTGACGTCAACAACAAACGCCAGTTTAGGCGTCGAGAAGCCTTCTCCGTTTCTTCCCTTAAAAAAGCTCTTTACAAGATCAGGAAGAACATAGGGCGGAACATTATCCATGCAGAAATAGCCGCAGTCTTCAAGATATCTTACCGCCGCACTCTTGCCGGCTCCGCTCATCCCGGTCAGAAATAACAGTTCCATTTACAATCCTCCGAAATCACCCACAAGTCTAACTTCTCTTTCAAGTTTAACACCGGAATTCTCGAAAACTTTTTCCGTTACATAATCTATCAGTTTCTTAACATCAGATGCCTTTGCATTGCCGCCGTTATTAACGATAAACCCGGCATGCTTTGGCGATACCTGTGCTCCGGAATCATCCAGAGCAAAACCTTTGAGTCCTGCTTCTTCAATAAGCTTTGCAGCAAAGAAACCTTCAGGCCTTTTGAACGTCGATCCTGCCGAAGGAACATCCAATGGCTGGCTCGCCGTACGTCTGCCTCTGAGATCTTCCACCAGAGCAGAAATATCATCCTTGTTTCCCTTGGAAAGAACGGCTTCAAAACCTAAGATAACTGCCCTTTTGCCGTCTGAATTCAGTTTCTCGAACAAGCTCGTCCTGTATCCGAAACCGCATTGATCTCCGTCTATGTTTTTAATACTGTTTCCATCCCAATAACAAACCTTTGAAATAAAATCCTTTGCCTCACCGCCATATGCTCCTGCGTTCATAAAAACGGCACCGCCGCATGAACCCGGAATACCGCATGCGAATTCCGCGCCCGTAAGGGAGAGTTCTGTACAGTAATTGCCGAATCTGGCAAAAGGCAGTCCTGCACCTGCCTTAACGGTTACCCTGCCATCCTCAGATTCTTCTGAAGAAAGACCGCTCATATTCTTAGCAATCCTTATTACAAGGCCGTCAAAGCCATCATCGGAAATAAGACAATTTGAACCGTTGCCTAATACAAAAACATCAAGGCCTTTATCTTCCGCCCACTTGAATAAATATGCTGTTTCTTCGCCTGTTGAAGGCTCTGCAAAGAACTTTGCAGGTCCGCCGCAACGGAATGTTGAATATCCCGCAAGCGGGACATTTTCGAGCGGTACGATATCAGCCATCAAGCGACTTCCCGGGGAATACGCGTGATACAAGGTCCTGTGCGGCATTATAGCCCATCTTCTTAACCCTGTAGTTGATCGCTGCAGCCTCGACGATTATCGCGAGGTTACGTCCGGGTCCTACGGGAATAGTAACTGAAGGAACCTTGATTCCGAGGATGTCATACGTCTCTTCGGTAAGTCCCAGTCTGTCGTATGTCTTCTTCTCGTCCCAAAGTTCGAGATTGATTACGAAGTCGATATTTTCCTGCTGCTTAACGGCAGATACACCGTAGAGTTCCTTAACGTCCAGGATACCGATACCGCGGATCTCGATAAGATGCTTGATAACATCAGGAGCACGTCCCAGAAGAGTGGTCTCGGACACTTTGCGGATCTCGATCTGGTCATCAGCGATCAGTCTGTGACCTCTCTTTACTATCTCCAGAGCAGTCTCCGATTTTCCTACGCCGGACTCGCCCAGGATAAGAATACCTTCACCGTTTACCTCGACAAGAACGCCGTGCATCGATACACGGGGTGCCAATTCCATCTTAAGGTATTTAACAAGCTCTGATGAGAAATCAGATGTTGCCTGTGATGTCCTTAAAACGGGAGTCTGATACTTTCTTGCAGCGTCCAATATCTCCTTATGGACCTTGTGGTCACGGGTAACAATAAGTGCAGGGATGTTCTTTTCGAACAGAGCAGATACGGACTTTGCCCTCTCCTCAGAGGAGAGATTGTCCAGATATGCGTGCTCCATATTACCGATCATCTGGATTCTGTCAGGTCCGAAATGATCGTAGTATCCTGCAAGCTGCAGACCGGGACGCGTAACATCCGCCACGCATATCCTTCTTGATTCTATATCACCCGAATCATATACAACTTCAAGGTTATAAGCTTTAACGATCTCTGATAGAAAGACGCTCGAAAAAGGCATTTACTTAGGTCCTCCTGTTAATCTTATGAATCAGAATCCGATCTCTACCTGGTGAGTCTTACCGTCTGTTGCTACAGGAAGCAATGTTCCTTCTACAGCCGCGCCGTCGAGTTTGACCTTGATGCCGTCCTGTGCACGGATAAAGCCTTCCGGCTTTGAAATGTGGATATCGTAAACCGTTCCGGAGATGGATACCTTAACATCGAGTTTGGTATCTGTCTTTCTGAGAATAGGTTCAACTCTCAATCCTTCACTTGTAAATTCAACACCGAAGCACTGGAAGAGTGACAAAAGGAGCCATGTGGAAGTACCGGACAATGTAGGTCCGATATTCTCGCCCGTCTGGCTGTTGTTATACTGTGTGCACCATCTCGGGTTGCCGCAAGTAACGAAAGGTGACTTCATAGTCTTGAAAGGCAGGATCTTATCAATGATCCAGTAAGCCGTATCAGCAAGTCTTGAAGCTAGAGCCTCGTCCTTAACTGTCTTGGCGGCACCGAGCATAGCTGAGCATGCCATCATGTTCGCATGCTTGAATACGCCGCCGTTCTCACGGTCGCCCGGATAATAAAGAGCTACATCGATCTTCGGAGCGATCCTCGGATAATCAACTGTGGAGCAGAGTCTGAAGCCATAAGGTGTCTTCAGATACTTGTCGAGTGAATCGAGCATCGTGCTGATCTCTTCTTCGGAAGCAACGCCGGCCAGAAGTGACCAGGAGAAGCTGTTAAGGAAGTAAGTGCCGGGATGGCCTGCTTCGACAGCAAGTCCGTCGCCCTGTGCACCGAGATAAGATATATCTGTTCTGTCTTTTCTGTTGAAGAGAACTCTGCAGTAGAAGTCGCCCTTCCAGCAATGTTCACGGAGGTTTGCAGCAAGCTTGTCGGAAAGAGCCTTCATGTCATCAGCGGAGCTGTCGCCGGTCTTTCTGAACATGGACTCTGCAGCATCCAATGCAACCTTCAAAAGGAAACCGTTCATTACGGACTCGGAGAATTCTGAATCGAAAGGAACTTCGCCGTAAGCCTTTCCGCTTGCAGAGAGCTGCTCTTTATACTCTGCTACCTTATCCTTACCGGAAATGGCATCAGGATCTACTCTCAGACAGTCATTCCAGTCAGCACGGTCAATAAGAGGAATGCCGTGCTTGCCGAGTGATATCCTGCCGCTGTACATGAGGATAGCTTTGATCGTATCCCTGAGCTTACGCTTAACGCCTGCGTCGGTCTTCTTGACCTTTGTGCCTGCCATGACGAATCCCTCATCGAGGAAAGCATAATCATCGGTAAGGCCGAGGTATCTGTCCAAAGCCTGCAGGAGCCAGAGTCCGTCATCGGACCACCAGCCCGGCTCTTTTCCGATCCAGTAGAAGTTATGGTTTGTATATCCGTCTTCATATACATTTTCGATCCAGCCTGCGAGCATCTTCTTTACGAAGTCTGTTCTGCCCATGCCTGCGAAATAATACATGGAAGCGAAGATATCCTGGATCTCTCTGAAGCCGATCTCACGATAGCCCTTCTGTGTCCAGTCCAAAGATCTCGAGACGAATGTCTGGTAGAAGACCTGGAACGGGAGGTTGTTATTAACATAAGCCTCGAAGTCCTGGTCCTCGTGATCGATCTTCATGTAATTGGAATATTTGCCTGCAAAATCGATAACATCCTGAAGGTCTCTTGCGAGGTTAGCAGGATCCTTGATGTAGTTTGCGACAGCTTCTGCTTCTTCTGCAGGAGTCTTGTCGATAACGAAATTGTCGTTTACGCAGTCTGAAGAAAGACAAGTGATGTTATCTACGCGCACTGCGCCGTTTGCCCTGATCGTAAACGGTGTGGATGTTGCAAAGAATCCCGGTCCCTTTCTCGAAGGTCTTGAAGCCAGAGGATAAATGAATTCAGGCTTTGCAAGGCTTCCCGCACCGACGAAATCAGTATATCTTACGCTATACTGATCAGCAAAGATGTCGCCGTCATCCGTATGAACGACAGTCTCGTTGAATCTGATATCACCCTTGGTGCCGTTAGGGTTGGGATCGGCACTTACGGCACGGATCTCGTTATTCTCATTGAAGAATACCTGTGACTCTCCTACTACCGTAGTAAAGATAACGTCCTCGGAAAGAGCATGTGTCTGCTTTGTTCCGAACATACCTGTGCAGACGATCCTGAGATCCCTGTCTTCTGAAGAAGTATTCTCGATGTCGATAAGCTGTGCTTCGCAGGCTACAGGGAGACCTTCTCTCTGGGGAACGATAAAGATCGTTCTCTTGATCTTAAGGTTATTGGAAAGCTCATAGCTGATCGTTGTTCTGTTCTGGGAATGAACAGTTCTGATCTTCAGAAGATTATCTGCGATCGCTTCGCCGGACCAGAAGATCTGCTTGCCGTTTTCAACAATGTAGAACTGGCGGTTTGCGGGGAAACCGTTCTCTTCGGGGAGATAATCCCATCTTGTAGCAAGAACCTGGGTATCGGCATGAGACCTGAAAGAACCGCCACCCAGACTGTCTACAGTACTCTTAGGTGTTGACTGCAGAGGATAATCGAAACCGATACGGTTGCCAATGAGCATATTTGTATAGTAATGAGGTCCCGGTGAAGGTGTGGAAGGATCAAATGAGAGCTCTCCGTTTGTCGCAAGCTTACCGCCCCAGATATCCGTGCTCTTAATGAGCTCGGCACATCTGCCGAGAACAGCTTCGCTGAATCCGGCTTCGGCAAGATTGCCGTCCTTCTCGGTAAAAGCTCTGAAATCATTATCATTTCTGACGATAAGGATGCTGTATCCTTCACCGGTCATTTTCGAGAACTGATCGAAAACAACATCATCAGAAGCAAGTATGTTAACTGCCATGCTGTCGAATTTTAAGCCTGAAATACCAATTACGACAGGTGATTTTCCAAATTGAACATACTGGGCAGAGACACCTCCTGCTACGATCGTGTCGCCGAACTTATCCATAAGAAGTTCTTTTGCAGTGAGTCTTTCTCCTCTAGCTTTTTCACTGATGTAACCCATAATGATCCTCCGAGAGATGAATATTTTATGTGCTGTTTTTCAGCAAGTAACCCCACGGTTCAAGTGTGACTGCGGGGTTTTGCTGATGTTAATGACTTAATTACCGATCAAAGATCAGATCCTCAGCCAAGAACTACCTCGACCTTGTGAGTATTGCCGTCGCCTGATACAGGAACTATGCAGCCCTCAACTTCATTGCCGTCGACAACGAGTTTCTTGACTCCCTTGCATACATGATCAGGATTCTTGATCTCGATCTCATATACGTCTCCTCTGAACTTACGGACTACCTTAAATCCGTCCCATGCTGAAGGAATCGAAGGATCGACTCTCAAACCGTCGAATTCAGGCTTGATGCCGAGGATATACTGGGAAATAGCAACCATGTTCCATGCTGCGGTACCTGTGAGCCAGGAGTTCTTGCCCTGACCGAAGTTCTTGGCATCCTTACCGCCGATCATCTGGCCGTAAACATAAGGTTCTGTCTTGTGGATATCTGATGTCTCTTCAGTAAATGCAGGAGCGATCTTTGAGTAGTACTCAAATGCCTTTTCGCCTCTTCCGGCATACGCTTCAGCGCAGATGATCCATGCGTTGTTATGTGTGAAGATTCCGGCATTCTCCTTATATCCGCCCGGATATGTGGAGATCTCACCGTACTGGATGTAGTACTTTGTGAAAGCAGGATTGTTGAGGACGAGACCGTACTCGCAATTGAGATACTTGTCAATTGAATCCAATGTCTTGATGTCAGCGCCGACATCCTTACCGATTTCAGACATGACTGCGAAGCCCTGGGGCTCGATGAAGATCTTACCTTCTTCGCACTCGTGAGAACCCATCTTCTCACCGTTTGCGTCGTAAGCTCTTAAGAACCACTCACCGTCAAATGCGGATTCCATGGTATTCTTCTTCATCTTATCGATCTCAGCCTGTGCCTTGGCAGCTTCCTCTGTCTTTCCGAGATGCTCAAGGATACCGACATATGCAGGACCTGTGTATGTGAAGAGAGCTGCAACAAATACAGACTCTGCGATCTTGGAGTAACCGCCCTCTGCCTTGAACTTGGGATTGGTGTATGTCTGGAAGCTCTCACCAGGTGTGTCGGAGAAGCATGACAGGTTGATACAGTCGTTCCAGTCTGCACGCATTGCGAGAGGCAGTCCGTGAGGTCCTAAGTTATTTACGATGTGATAGAAAGAAACATTGAGGTGCTCGAGCATTGTGTGCTTGCCTTCCGGATCGTCATCGAAAGGAACATTTGCATCGAGGATTCCCCAGTCGCCTGTCTCCTTGATATAAGCAGCAACGGACATGATCATCCAGAGCGGGTCATCGGAGAAGTCTCCGCCGATGTCCGCATTACCCTTCTTTGTAAGGGGCTGGTACTGGTGATAGCATCCGCCGTCAGAAAGCTGTGTGGAAGCGATATCGATAAGTCTTGCTCTTGCACGGTCCGGAATCTGGTGAACGAAGCCCAGGATATCCTGGTTGGAATCTCTGAATCCCATGCCGCGGCCGATGCCTGACTCAAAGTAAGATGCGGAACGTGAAAGGTTGAATGTGACCATACACTGATACTGGTTCCAGATGTTTACCATGCGGTTGACCTTGTCATCAGGTGTGTCAACTTTGTAGATGGAAAGGAGATTCTCCCATGTTGTGCGTAGTTCTTCAAGTCCCTTAGCGACCTTCTCAGGTGTGTTGTATTTGTCGATCATCGCATAAGCCTTCTCCTTATTGAGCACCCACTTCTCTCTTGTGAGGAGGTTTGCAGGCTTCTCGGAAGCGAACTTCTTGTCCTGGGGATTCTCTGCGTAACCTAAGATGTAGATCAATGTCTTGCTCTCACCGGGTGCGAGAGTGATCTTCTTGAAGTGGGAAGCAATAGGAGACCAGCCGTCTGCAAAGGAATTGGAAGCCTTTCCTGCCTTAACCGTCTCAGGATCGTCCCATCCGTTGTAGATGCTTCCGAGGAAAGCGTCACGGTCTGTATCGTAACCGTCGATATCATCATTTACTGTATAGAAAGCATAGTGATTGCGTCTGTCTCTGTATTCTGTAACGTGGTAGATCGTTGAACCTTCGATCTCTACGCGGCCTGTCGAGAAATTTCTCTGGAAGTTCGTGCAGTCATCCTGGGCATCCCAGAGACACCACTCAGCCATTGAGAAAAGAGAGAATTCTTTTGCTTCAGCGCCTTCATTGGTAAGAACGACCTGCTGTACTTCTCCGTCATAGTTCTGTGGAACGAAGAATGTAACTTCAGCTTTGAGTCCGTTCTTCTTACCTTCAATAATGGTGTAACCCATACCGTGACGGCACTCATACCCATCGAGTTCGGTCTTAACTGGAGACCAGCCCGGATTCCAGACTGTACCGTTGTCATTGATATAAAAATAGCGTCCGCCCATATCCAGAGGAACGTTATTGTAGCGGTAACGCGTAATTCTTCTGAGTCTTGCGTCCATATAGAAACTGTAGCCGCCTGCAGTGTTGGATATCAGGGAGAAAAAGCCCTGATTTCCCAAATAGTTGATCCATGGATAAGGTGTCTTGGGAGTTTTAATGACGTATTCTTTTCTTAAATCATCGAAATGCCCGAATTTCATATTGCGTGCCTCCACTTTTTATTATTTTAGCCTCAATCATTCTACACTATCCGGGAGGTGTTTTAAACAAAGCAAATATAAACATTCTATGTCTTATGTCACATTTTTGTTTCTGTTTGCTTATTTACTGAAGAGAGGTCAAAAAAGCCTTCAAAACAAATAAGGGCTGCCCCTTCAGGACAGCCCGGGAAAACTGTTTTCGCAATGCCGGCGCTATATCAGGCCGTCTTCCGCCAGTTGTTCTTTAAAAGCCTCCTTGGCTTCCTCTATAGTCTCAAATGATCCTTCGCTGTATGCGCCTATAACAGAAATAAACGCAAGATCGTATGCGTCTTCATCAGCTATTAAATGCGAAGCGTCCGCATTGAGAGCACTTTTCAGCAGGATAGAATACGGATTCTGACCGCCGAGCCATTCAAGACAGAACTTATCATCAGATGCAGCTTCAGTCATAAGCTTAACGTTGTTGACGAATTCGCCTCTGCCTACCATATCATTGAGGTTGTCTTCATTAATACAGACTGCTCTGATGATATCTGCAGCGACAGCTTTCTTATCGCAGTACTTCGAAGCCATTACCCAGGTGCCGCCGTTGAAATAATCTGCAGGGGCAGCTGTAACTCCCCAGTCGCCGGACGTGGGGTTGACCGTAGTCCTTTCGCCCGGATTGAGCTCAAGCTGGTATTTTGCAAACTGCAATGAACCCCAGTATGTAACAACAGACTTGTCTGACATCCTGTCGCTCCACCCCGATGACCATCTCTCGTCAGTAAACGTAAGGTCTTCGTCATAGAGATTCTTGGCAAAATCAAATATTGCTTCAATACTCGGGTCGATGTTGACGGTTCCGTCCATGACCCATCCGTTAGAACGCCCGAAAAGGAAAGAATCATAGGCCTCGGTGTATCCTGACATGAGCTTTACAGAACCGTCAGATGCGGAATTTACCTTTCTGGCAGATTCGATAACTGCATCCCATGTCGCGAAAGAAGATGCGAGCTCGTCCGGATCAGAAGTTCCCAGATACTCCTCAGCAAGAGATCTCTCATAAAAGATTCCGCAGGGGCATGCCTTCCAGGTAAGACCCTTGATGACACTGTCGTCATCACTGGCATATCTGAGAGTATAGTCAAACATATTCGTACACTCTGAATAGTCGATGCCGATATCATTGATCGCTATCGTATTGTCGGATGCCAGATATTTTCTGGCATAAGCCGCATCGCATGTGAAGATGTCAGGCGCGTCATTACCGTCGGAAAGGACTGCGTCAAGTTTTTCCTGGTAATCGGCACTGTCGGACACTTCTATAAAACTGTAATCGTTAGTGGTAATTCCTGCGTATTTCTCGGCAAGACCGACGAACTCGGAATTATAACCGTAGATCATTATCTTGTCTTCGGTTTCATCTTTAACATCTACAACAGACAATTCTTTATATCCGGGAAGATCATCCGGAACCGCCGTTGTCTCAGTCACTTCAGGCTCTGTCTGTACTGTGGTCTCCGTTGTCTCTGGAACCGTAGTCGTTTCCTCAACCGGCAGATTGCAAGATGCAATAACACCCGTTACCATGACAGAAGACAGCAATAAAGCGGCCAGCCTATTTGTCTTCATCTTATTATCCTCACATTAATTTTATTTGATTATTACATCCGTGCATTTTATAACACATCACATAGAACTTCAATCTTATTCTATGCAATTGCTCAAAACCGGTGCGTGAAGATTATGCAATTTGACAATCCGGAATATCGGATGATCAGACGAAGAATACCGAAGTTCCGTAACGGTTCAGGAAATCAGCATAAGCGTTGATATCAATTACAGCGCTGTATACTTTACCGTCTGAAATACCGTAAATGGTTGCGAAAGCATTATTAGCCTGTGCATCTGCGGTAGCCGGTCCGGGTGCGATATAGATTGCCTCGATCTCAGCTGCAGTGACAGTTGTCTTTACTTCAGTCTCTGCTGTTGTTTCTACGATCTCTTCTGTTTCTTCGATTTCTTCATCCGTAGGCTCTGTTGTTGTCGGACGGGTACTTGCCGGAGCCTCAGTCGGAGCAGGTGTCGGCTGGATCTTAAGTGAATTCTCGAGTCCTTTCTTAAGAGCATCCTCAAGGCCTGCAGGATCTACACTGATCGATGAGAAATTGATGCACTGGCCGGAAAGCATGTCAAAACTTACAAAGTCGATTACTGTGTTTTCATCCTCTTCAACGCCCTTCACTTCATATACCATGAGAACGGAAAAAGCGCGGCCGTTAGTCGTGTACTGGAAATCAACAGTAACTTCCGAAGGTGTCTCGATTACTCTTGAAAGCTTGTACTCAGCCTTAGCCTTGGCAGCTACCCTGTTATATGCACCTTCTGCTTCTGAATAGAATCCGTCAATAATGAGATTGATGGAATCCCTGACGTTCTCATTTACTGCATCTGTAACAACCAGTCTGTTTCCTCCAAATGAGGAAAGAAGAGTCTTGTTATCATCGGAATATGCCGACTCTCCGAATTCTTCTACGGTAACCGTAAATACATCTGTGAGGTCGATCTCTGTATAATCTGAAAAATCCACACGCTGCGGAAGCGGTGTGGGTGAAGGAGTAGCCGTCGGTGTAGGAGTAGGGGTCTCAGCAGCTGTCGTCTCTACAGTGGTTTCTGTAGGGATCTCTGTTTCAGTTGACTCTGTTGTTGCCTTTGTTTTCTCAGTCTGCCTTTCGGTCTGGCTCGTAAAAGCATTGCCGAGATCACTTATTCCCTGACCTAATTCATCAGTATTTATCGAGCATGCGGCAAGAAGCGCGGTTGCCATTCCGGCCGAAAGCAATACAGCTACAAGTTTGTTTCCTTCAAGCTTCTTCATTTCTTTTACCTCCAAAAGTTATCTGATCCATTATTTATAATCTATCATTTATCCAACGGTAAAAAACCGCATGTATTCATTATATCCCACTTTTTTCATATTACGGCAAGATGATATTTTCTCTGTTTATGGCAACCGAGAATACCAATCCGCGTACAGATGCCGATCTCCTGATCATCAGTGTCCCTTCATATCCGGCCAGAAAAGCAAGCGCAGTAGCCGTATCGCTTCTTTTCTCGGGAGAGAAAGTCATCTCCATGGGGATCTTTGCCTTGGAATACTTATCCAAGCCGTAAGATACTATTTCGGCCCCGAGTTCTCCGGCTATTCCCTTAATGATCTCACTGTCTCTGGCAGAATAAGCGCATGCGACCCTGGCAACGGCATCCGGGTTCAGAAGGTGATTGGAAAGTGATTTCCTGATCGCGGGACTGCAGTATGCGGGATCTGTCTTCGTCTTGATCTCTATACCGAGGCTTAAGATCCTGGGGACGAGGATAAGGTTCTTGTCATCATCTTCACCGTTCAGATAATCACAGGTTATAAAAACCGAAGGTTCCGTCTTCCCTCCCCTTGCTGCCTTGTACTGTTTTATGAAGTCATCCCTCATATCATAAGGGTAAGTGTGCAGAGAATAGGTCATCGGGTCAATAACCGGGTCAGCAAATGAGATCGGAAGGTCCGTATAAACATTGACCTTCTCCCCTTTCTGTATCCTTTTGTTCACCCTCTCGAAAACATTCTTGTCATTTACCGACATGTTATATCTTGAAACAAGATCCGTCAGGTCACCCGTAATCTCTGCCTTACTCTCAAATCCCGAAAAACAAAAAGGTCCGAGAGAATCCGTCACTGCTGAATAGACTGCGTCTGTTCCCTGTTCATAGGGCTTATTGCCGCGTCTTAAGATAGCTGCATACCTTCCTTCGGGAGATACGGCGATCACAGGCAGGTCGCGTGTCTTATCTGTTATTGTTTCTTCCATCGACTTGATCGCAGCGTCCAAGGGAAGGACCATTACAATGGCACAGTTTGTCTCGCCTTCAGCCAGAACGAAACTTCCGGTTATAAGCTCTGTTCCAGTAATGTATCTCCCTCCGATATCATTTATCAGTTTCTGACCTGTCGCTAAAGCTTTGGGAGATTTGCCATAACAGATAATGTACATAGGCTATGACCTCATTCTTTTTTTCTGATATAACATTAACACTCTTTTGCTAAAATTGTTTCAAACAACTTCGGAGGGAAAAATATGAAGATAGTTATACTTGACGGATCTGCTGCAAACCCGGGTGACATCTCCTGGAAAGCTCTCGGGGAACTCGGTGAAGTCACGGCTTACGATATTACATCCAAGGACCAGCTTATCGACAGGATGAAGGGCGCAGAATGTGCCATCACAAATAAAACGGTCTTTGATAAGGACGTTTTCGATAAGCTTCCTGACCTGAAATATATCGGAGTCCTTGCAACAGGATATAACGTTGTCGACCTGGATGCCGCAAGAGAGCACGGCATAACAGTAACCAACGTTCCCGAATATGCTACTTTCGCGACAGCCCAGCACACTATGGCGCTTCTTCTGGAACTCACGAATCTCGCAGGACTTCACAGTGCTTCCGTTATGGATGGGGAATGGTGTAAATGCCCGCAGTTCTGCTATTTCAAGGCTCCTCTGACCGAGCTTTTCGGTAAGACACTCCACATAATCGGCCTTGGGAAGATAGGCAAAAGAGTTGCCCAAATGGCATCAGGCTTTGGCATGACGGTAACCGCAACTCCTCATGACAGATCGCTTATCGGAACAGTTGTGGAAGCAGGCGGCACCGGCGTCAGATGTCTGGATCTTGAAGAAGGCGTAAGAAGTGCCGATGTGGTATCCCTTCACTGCCCTCTTACGGACGATACCAGAGAGATCATCAACAAAGATTCACTCTCTTTGTTCAAGCCCGGCGCATTCCTCATCAACTGCGCAAGAGGCCCTGTAATCAATGAGTCTGCGGTAAGGGCCGCTTTGGACAGCGGACTGTTGGGCGGATACGGGGCCGATGTGGTATGCGTCGAGCCCATGCTTGAGGACAATCCCCTGAAGGGTGCTCCCCACTGCGTGATCACTCCCCACATTGCATGGTCACCGGTTGAGACCAGGTCCCGTCTGATCGACATGGCAGCTGCCAATCTGAAGGCATTCTTAGATGGGAATCCGGTCAACACAGTCACATAACAGCCGCAAAAATACCCTATAACACGCCGAGGGCATCCCGGTAAATCGGAATGCCCTCGACATGGAATAAGGGATAGATTAAGAAAATTGTCGTAATTTATTATTCCGGAAACATATTCAAATATGCTCCCAGCCAAATTTTAACAAGCAGATTGTTTTTGGTCAAACTATTTTTCATACTATTTTTTTGATGTTTTCAACTGTATAACGAATCCTGCTGTACAAAATGCTGTCAACAGCAATACCCTGACCAGTGAACTGCTGACCCCGATATCAGATCCGAACACCTTCTGTTCTATTATTCCCGCATATTCCCCGGATAAAACAGCAGACCAAAGGACCGGCGCAAGTACTCCCGAGATCATCCTCGCTCCTACGAAAGCCGTAAACAGACTGATAGTCCATTTCTGGGCATAATAAACAATGATCCCTATCAAAATGCCGGCAATGAGACCGGATCCGATGGTAATCGCGATCCTAAGCGCGTTATTGGAAACTCTCTCAAAAAGGAAATTGAAATCATCGTAGAACCAAAATGCGCATACAATGGTCGTAATGGCTATCAAAGCTTTCATGTAAAGCGTGAAAGCAAGGATTCCCAACCCGAGCGTTAATATCAAGATGAATATAAGTTTAGCCAGATCGCTCCAGCTGATCCCCATCTCCCCGGTGAAGTTGATCAGGAATCTTGAAATGACAAAACCCGCAACGCCTCCGGCAATTCCGAGACTTAAACGGAAAAGCTTGTAGCCTTCAAAACACATAAGGCTCCCGGCAACTATAGCCAAAACCGTAATTACTATGTCAGGCAATACCCAATATCTCCTTTACCTCATCAAAACAAGTGGCGCTTACCAGTCTGACCTTGATCTTTGCGGCTCCCTGAAGTCCCTTGATATAGAAAGGCATGACACCTCTGAACTCCCTTACGGCCACATCTTCGGGAAGATATTTAAGCCTTCCTTCCAATTCACGGATAAGCATCTGCTTCCGCGCCTGCTCATCAGGATACTTCGGCATTTCCTTTCCTGCAAGTCCGGCTGATATCTGCTCGAAGATCCACGGATTTCCCCTTGCCGCCCTGCCTATCATGATACCGTCACATCCGGTCTGTTCAATGATCTTACGCGCTGTGCCGACATCGCTTATATCCCCGTTAGCAAAGAACGGGATGTCATAATCCCTTACGGCTTCTCTCATGAGAGCGATCGCTTCAGCCGAACTCTCACCATGATACATCTGGGGTCTGGTCCTCCCGTGAACACAGATCATATCACAGCCGGCATCTGCCAAAGCCTTTGCAAAATCAGGCTTTCCTTTGTCGTCAGCGTTAAAACCGGTCCTTGTCTTTACTGTCACCGGAATCTTTCTGGGAAGCCCTTCAACCGCTTTTTTGCATGCCTTTACTATTCCGGCAGCCCTCGCAGGATCTTCCATCAGGGCACTCCCTGCCCCTGTTTTTACAACCTTCGGGACAGGACATCCCATGTTTATATCGATAATTGATACATCCTTGAGAACGGGAGTATCCATTATCGTATCTATTGCCGCCTCAAAGTCATCCGGCTCGCTCCCGAAAAGCTGTATTGCGGTGATCCCCTCTTTTTCAGGCAGGATCCTCATATACCGGTAACTCTTGTCCACACCGTTAAATCTGACGGATCTTGCACTGACGAGTTCTGTAGGACTGTATCCCGCTCCCATCTCATTGCAGATGATCCTGAACGGAAGACTGCTTATCCCCGCCATCGGACTTAAAGCTATCGGATTTTTGAGGACAATTTCACCGATTTTGACTGATTTCATTGAAACTCCTAACAATTTGAAATTCCTGCCAATAGATTTTATATTATTTTCTTGCTTGAAATAATAACAAATCAGGGACAAAATAGTATCTGATAAACGAGGTGAACGTTTTATGGATGATTGTTTGGTCTATTTCTTTACCGGATTTCTGGACAGCGGTAAGACTTCCGTGATCTGTTCCTGGATCGGTGGGGAGAACTTCAAGAATCGTAAAGTTGTTGTTATCAACACCGAAGAAGGCGAAGAAGAGTATAAGAAGGAGAACTACGAGGGCGCTGATCCCGTAGTTATCAACTGTGATACCGATGATGTCGACAGAGAGATGACATTTGATATCGAGAATAAATACAAGCCCGGTGTCGTTTTCATCGAATGGAACGGTTCAGTATCCCCTGCAGAATTTTTCGAGAAAGTTGACGTGCCTGAACGCTGGGCACTGGCAGCTGCCGTTGTCGTGATCGACGCTTCCACATACGGTAATTATTTTCGAAATATGCAGACTTTATTTGCCGACTATTTCAGGTACGGCGATACGGTCATTTTCAACCGAGTTGACGAAGAAAACGACAATATCCCCAAGCTCAGAGGCTCAGTAAAGGCCGTTAATCCCGGTATGAGCATCAATTTCCTGGGTCAGGACAACAAGATCATCAGGATCGAAGACCATCTTCCCTTCGACCTTAAGCAGGATCCGTGCGTCATTTCCGCAGAAGACTTCGGTCTTTTCTACACGGATGCCATGGACAATATGAACAGATACAACGGTAAGAGGATCAGCCTTATCGGTCAGGCGGTGATCCTCCGCGAGTTCAACGGCCGAGCATTCGTGCTTCAGAGACAGGCATATACCTGCTGCGCTGCAGATATCCAGATGATGGGCGTTCTCTGCTTTTATGAGATCAGATCGAACTTCCCTGCCGGCCAGTGGCTGAAGGTCACGGGGACGGTCAGGTATTTTGAGGACGACGACGGACAGGGCGGCAAGATCAATGTTCCCTGCCTGACAGTCGAGGATTATGCGGTGACGAGCAAACCCGATAACGAAGTTATTTATTTCAATTAATAAAAAGAAAAGAGGAATCTTCATGACAAAAGTCGACATCTTCTCAGGATTTCTGGGAGCAGGCAAAACAACGCTGATAAAGAAACTTATCGCTGACGGATATAACGGCGCCAAGCTCGTTCTTATCGAGAACGAATTCGGTCAGATCGGAATCGACGGAGGATTTCTCAAAGAGTCCGGTATCGAGATCACCGAGATGAATTCGGGCTGCATCTGCTGCAGTCTCGTAGGTGATTTCGGCACGGCTTTAAAGGACGTTATCGAGCAGTTCGCACCCGACAGGATCCTCATCGAACCTTCCGGCGTAGGCAAGCTCTCTGATGTAGTTGCAGCAGTTAAGCGCGTTGAAGGAACAGAGATCTGCGGAACCGTTACTGTTATTGATGCATCCAAGTGCAGGATCTATCTTAAGAACTTCAAGGAATTTTATGAGAACCAGATTAAATATGCCGGAACGATCATTTTAAGCCGTACAGGCAATATCTCTCAGGAAAAACTCGATCAGGCAATAGCACTCATCCGTGAGATCAATGATCACTCACAGATCATTACAACTCCCTGGGATGAACTTTCGGGAGTTCAGATACTCAAAGCCATCGAAGAGCCTCTCACTGCAGCTGATATGGCAGCGGCACTTCTTGAGGCTGAACAGCATGAGCTTGAACATGCCCACCACCATCACGAACATGGTGAGGACTGCGAGTGCGAGGAGTGCAAACATCACCACGATGACGATGAGGATGATGAGCATGAACACCATCATCACCATCACGACGATGATGACGATGACGACGATGAGCACGAACATCATCACCACCACGATGACGATGACGAACATGAACATGAGCACCATCATCACCATCATGATCACCATGCCGATGAGGTTTTCGATTCGATCGGATTTGAGACATCCAAGCGTTTCTCAAAAGAAGAGATCGAGAATGCTCTGAAAGCATTGGACGACAGTGAGAAGTACGGAATGATCCTCCGTTCCAAGGGCATTGTTGCCGGAGATGACGGCACCTGGATCCATTTTGATTTCGTACCCGAAGAAGCAGAAGTAAGGACCGGTGCATCAGATGTAACCGGCAAAATCGTCGTTATCGGCGCAGAAGTTAAGAAAGACGCAATCAAGGAATTATTTGGTATCTGATTATGAGTAAAAGAGGACTGAAAATCATCGTTGTAGGCGCAGGCAAAGTCGGTGACACTCTTGTCAACAGGCTGGCTGAAGAAGGTCATGATCTGGTAATCATTGATAAGAATGTCGAAAGGCTCACAGAACTCGCAAACCTTTGCGACTGTCTGGGAGTAATCGGAAACGGCGCAAGCCATGAAGTACTTGAGGAAGCAGGGGTTGCTTCTGCAGACCTCTTCATCTGCGTTACCGAATCAGATGAACTCAATCTGCTTTGCTGCACGATCGCAAAACAGTTTAACAGGAATCTTGCAACGATTGCCCGTGTAAGAAATCCTGACTACGGTAAAGAGATACCTTATCT
The DNA here is from genome assembly GCA_017510605.1 of Clostridiales bacterium. Taxonomy (GTDB): domain Bacteria; phylum Bacillota; class Clostridia; order Saccharofermentanales; family Saccharofermentanaceae; genus Saccharofermentans. Next base: position 111,043 of record JAFWMQ010000002.1, on the reverse strand, counting down.
CAGGGCAAAATTAAGCCTCGAGATGATCATCAATCCGGAATATGAAGCTGCGGTAGAGGCAGCACGTATTCTCTTCCTCCCTGCTGCGATCTCTATCAACTCGTTTGCACACGGAAGCGCTGAACTTGTTAAGATCAAGATCCCGGAAGGTAATGTTCTTGACGGCAAGACAGTCGCTTACCTTGGAAGCAATTACACTAATGACCTTGTCATCGTCGGCGTAGAGCGCGGCGATGAGGTAACTATCCCTAACGGTTCATTTGAACTCTCCGGAGGAGACATCATATCCATTGCGGCTACCAGAAAGGTTTGCCACTCATTCCTCAAATCCATCGGATTTAAGACAAACTCCGTCAGAAGCACGATCATTATCGGCGGCGGAAAATCCGCATTCTACCTTGCTGACCAGCTGATCAAGACCGGCATAGACGTAAAGATCATCGAGAAGGATATACAGCGCTGCGATGAACTGAGCGAACTCCTTCCCAAGGCAACGATCATCAATGGTGACGGAATCAATGAATCGCTTCTTGAAGAAACCGGTATCAGAGATGTCGATTCCGTTGTTGCACTGACAGGTATAGACGAAGAGAACATCATGCTTGCCCTGTTCGCTAGACAGATCTCCAAGGGCATTAAATCCGTAACGAAAATCAACAAGATCAGTTTTACTGATGTTATCAACCGTTTGGATCTCGGAAGTGTTATCTACCCCAAGCAGATCACTTCTGAGGCAATTATCTCTTATGCACGCGCCAAGCAGGCTTCGATCGGAAGCAACGTTGAGGTTATGTATCATCTTTTCGATGGCAGAGCAGAAGCTATCGAGTTCAAAGTAATGGAAAGTTCCGCGGTTACCGGAAAGCAGCTTAAAGACTTAAAGCTTAAGCCCAATACCCTCGTATCTTTTATCAACCGCTCCGGCAAGATCATCATTCCTACCGGAAACGATTCGATAGAGGTCGGTGACAGTGTAATGATCGTTACCAAGCACAAAGGGTTTACCACTCTCACCGATATCATAAGATGAACATAAGAATGCTTGTTTACATCCTGGGCAAAGTCCTCCTTATAGAAGGGGCTCTTATGGTCTTGCCTGTAGTATGCGGTCTCATCTATGGGGAAACGCAAGTATTGATCTATATTGCGCTTGCCGCAATCTATGTAGGTCTGGGATACGTTATCTCCATGAAAAAACCAAAGAACATGACGATCTTTATAAAAGATGGTTGTGTGGCGACCGCACTTTCCTGGGCTGTACTCAGTGTATGCGGATGCATTCCGTTTGTTCTTACTAAAGAAATCCCTTCATTTACCGATGCAATGTTTGAGACAGCCTCCGGATTCACCACTACCGGTGCAAGCATTTTAACTAATGTTGAAGCCATGTCCCACACTTCGCTGATGTGGCGCTCGCTGACACACTGGATAGGCGGTATGGGCGTTCTTGTATTCCTCCTTGCCGTAGTACCGATGACAGGCGGATCTAATATGAACCTTATGAGAGCAGAAAGCCCCGGACCTTCTGTAGGCAAGATCGTTCCAAAAGTCAGATCAACTGCAAAAATGCTCTATCTGATCTATCTTGCTCTGACCGTCGCGGAGATCCTTATTCTCTTTGTATGCGGTATGCCTTTATTTGACAGTATCTGTTCAGCTTTCGGAACGGCAGGTACCGGAGGATTCGGTGTCAGGAATGACAGCTTTACGTCTTACGCTCCGCATATCCAATGGATCGTCGCTGTCTTCATGATAATGTTCGGAGTAAACTTCAATTTCTATTATTATCTTACGACCAGGCAGATAACCAAGGCTTTCAAGATGAGTGAGATCAGAACCTTTCTCATCGTCATCGCCGTTACAACGGGTATTATCTGTTTCTCTGTCAGGAATCTTTACGGCAGTTTTGAAGAAGCATTAAGGCACTCGTTTTTCCAGGTATCAACGATCATCACAACCACAGGATTTGCAACTACAGACTTTGACCTTTGGCCTTCCATCGCCAAGTTCCTGCTATTGAGCCTTATGATAATCGGTGCCTGCGCAAGCTCTACGGGCGGCGGTATCAAGATCGCCAGATTTCAGATCATGTTTAAAACGATCAAGCGTGAAATACATACTTATATCCATCCTAGAACAGTTAAGAAGATTCACGTTGACGGAAAGACCGTTGATACCGATGTTGAACATTCCGTAGCTCTGTATTTCTTCATTTACCTGGTCATATTTGCTTTCTCGATGTTCATCATCGCGTTTGAAGGACACGACCTGGTTACGATCTTTTCATCCGTAGCCGCAACACTTAACAACATAGGACCGGGTCTTTCCCTTGTAGGTCCGACACAGAACTACAGTTTCTTCTCCCCGCTGTCGAAATGGGTGTTCATATTTGACATGATCGCAGGAAGACTCGAACTTATGCCGCTCATCGTTTTCCTTAACCCTTCAACTTATAAGGGAATAATCAAAAAGCCCGCGAAGGTCAAAGGCTGATCCTGATATTACCTGTCAATGGCTTTGTCAGATCTCGTACGGCTTGGGATCAATCTTGGTATATCTGATTATCTCTTCCATACGGGGACGGTCGAGATATGCTACAAGAGAAAATGCTTTTCCTGACTTTCCTGCACGGGCGGTACGTCCGATCCTGTGAAGATACAGTTCATTCTCTTTAGGAATATCATAATTAAATACGGCTTCTATGTCATCAACATCGATGCCTCTGGCCACAACATCCGTAGCTACAAGGACATCGAACTTACCGGCTCTGTAAAAATCCATTACCCTGTTGCGTTCTCTTTGGCTGCAGTCCCCGTGGAGAACTCCAGCTGAAACACCTGCCGCAGTCAGCTGCTGTCCTACTTTCGATGTCTGCATTTTGGTATTGCAGAATACTATCGTTTTCCTCAAGTCTTCTTTTGCCATTATCCTGATTATCGTCTTGAGCTTGTCTTTCTCCGGACACTCTACGATATATTCATCAATATCGGGATGATCTTCAGCCTTAGGCATTACATCGATCTCAGCACTTCCTGACATGAATTCCCACGTGATGTTCTGGATCTCTCTGGGCATGGTCGCAGAGAAAAGCGCTATCTGTTTATCCTTAGGCGTCATTGCCATTATTGTCCTGATATCATTGATGAAACCCATTTTCAGCATTTCATCCGCTTCATCCAAAACAAGCGTATAGATGTTGGAAATATCGACCAGTTTGCGCTGCGTCATGTCAATAAGACGTCCCGGAGTAGCGACTATAACCTGAGGTTTTTTCTGAAGCTTCTCTGATTGGAGACGCATACTCTGCCCTCCGATGAGAGCTGTGACCCTGAATCCCTTGATGTATTTTGCAAGGCCTTTAAGTTCAGTCGTAATCTGAAGGGCAAGTTCTCTGGTCGGACAAAGAATAAGTGCCTGAACGAGCTTTGAATCAAGATTTAAGTACTCTAATATCGGTATTCCAAATGCAAAAGTCTTTCCCGTTCCGGTGGGTGCCTTTGCGATCACGCTGAAATTGTCCATCAAAAGCGGTATCGCTTTTTGCTGGATAGTAGTAGGCCTCTTTACGCCCATCTTCTTCAAGGCATCCATTACCTCGGGGGACAGGTCAAGATCTGCAAATGTCATCTCGTCGTTCATTATTCCAACTCATTTCGATTAATCCCGCAAACTATATCACAGATATGTCTGTAATGATATGATTGCTATATTACTAAATCTAATAATTTATTTTCTATAAACAATAGTCTAAGGGGTTTTTCATATGGCTAAACGTGTTTTCCTGATAGTACTGGACAGCTTCGGAATCGGCGGCGCGCCTGATGCTGATAAGTTTAATGATGAGGGCAGCAACACCCTTGCAGCCGTGCTCTCATATTCGGATAAGCCTTTTCCCAACCTCGCGAAAATGGGACTTCTTGCAATTGACGGTGAAGATGATAAAAGGATCATTGATTACAAAAAAAAACAGAAATCAATCCCCTCACCTATCGGTTCTTATGCCAGGGTCATGGAATTATCTGCAGGAAAAGATTCGACTATAGGTCATTGGGAAATAGCAGGCATTATCTCAGACAAACCGCAGCCGACCTATCCTGACGGCTTCCCGGATGAGATAATCGCAAAACTAGAGAAAGCAACAGGAAGAGGATTCCTCTGTAACAAGCCTTACAGCGGTACAGACGTCATCAGGGATTACGGTGACGAGCACGTAAAGACCGGAAAGCTTATCATATACACATCAGCAGACAGCGTTCTTCAGATCGCGGCACACGAAGATGTTGTTCCACTCGAAGAACTTTATGATATCTGCTCAAAGGCAAGAGAGATCATGACCGGCAAAGATGCAGTCGGAAGAATCATCGCAAGACCTTTTACCGGAGAAAGCGGAAACTATACCAGGACAGCAAACCGTCACGATTTTTCATTGGCAGCACCGTCTTCTACCATGCTCGATCTTCTTAAGAGTGAAGGATTTGATGTGATCTCGATAGGAAAGATCTACGATCTGTTCGCAGGAAGGGGCCTTACCGAATCCAATCCCACAAAAGGCAATACCGACGGCATCAGCAAGACAATCGATATGATGGGCAGGGACTTTACGGGACTCTGCTTTACCAATCTCGTTGATTTCGACATGAAATACGGCCATCGCAACGATATAGAAGGATATGCTGCCGCTATGCACGAATTCGATGATGCATTGGGTATTATTCTGGAAAATCTGAGAGAAAATGATCTCCTGATGATCACAGCTGACCATGGTTGTGATCCCTCAACTCCTTCAACTGATCATTCAAGAGAGTGTATCCCTTTGATGATCTACGGTTCGGGATACAGGACACCGCATAATTTGGGTGAACTTGCCGGATTTACTAATATTTCAGATATTGTACTGACGGCACTTATGGGAAGAGATTATAAGATAAACTTCTGCCCCTCTGCTGACAGCAATAAACCTGATCCTGATAACCTCATGAGTTATGTCGATCTTACCAACCTCAAAACAACCGCTACTGAAAATGATATCAAAGAATTAATAGATAAAGCGGTCTCTCTCGGAACTGCATCAGTCTGCATACCTCCCTGCTTCATAAATGAAGCCGTCCGTTATGCTGCCGGAAGAATAGCCGTATGCACTGTAATCGGATTTCCCAACGGATACCAGACAACAGCCGTAAAAGTTTTTGAGGCCAAAGAAGCCTGCGACAACGGAGCTTCAGAAATAGATATGGTGATCAACATCAACTATGTCAAATCCGGAAGATATGATGAAGTTTATAAAGAGATAAAACTGATCGCAGATGCCGTTCATGCAAAAGGAGCCATCTTAAAAGTAATAATCGAGACATGTGATCTTACCGAAGAAGAGAAAATACAGATGTGCAGGATAGTAAGCGATGCCCATGCGGACTTCATAAAAACATCCACCGGTTTTGGAACCGCCGGAGCAAAAGTCGAAGATGTAAAACTTATGAAGGACAACATAAGCCCTGAAGTAAGGATCAAGGCCGCAGGCGGCATCAGGACGGCCGAGTCCGCAAAAGAAATGATCGGTAACGGAGCATCCAGGATCGGCGCATCTAAGCTTGCAACCTGACGCAATGCAAATTTTTGTTCGTTTTTGGGATTTTTAGCGTTTTAGTCCCATTATTAGAACATTTAAGGTGATATAGTACCTCCAGTAAAGAACATATGATCATTTTGGAGGTATTATTTATGTCACCACTCGATATCCTGATTTTCCTGTTTTTCATTCTTGTAACTATCAAGGCCGCTGCTTCCTGCATCGACTATTGGAGAGATGCTGAGGAAGCATTTGATGAGGCTGCTCCCGCAAGGCCGCTCAAGCCCGCAGCTTCTCTTTCCAGAACAGTAAGGACCGGCCGTCCGTCTTCAGTCCGTGTTACGCCAATAAAGCGTGTTAATACTCCTATATCAGCTTCTTACAGTAATTGTCTTATAGATCAGCAACTCCAATTGAAGGATAAGGGTGCAGCATAACCCGACCAAAGACAACTTGCCCTTAAGTCCGTTTTTCTCCGTAAAAGGGATTATCCGGCCTTGCTTAAATCCATCGTTCTCCACACACCTCAAAGACAAGCAAGGCCGGGATATATCCCGGCCGGACAGCGCTCTGATATCACACAATAACATCGATCAGAAGGATACTTTATTCTTTCCTTCCCTCTTCGACTTATTCAGTTTTCTTTCAGCTTTAGACAGGAGCCCTGTAAGATCCGGATCTGCAGGATCAAACATTGCCAGACCGGCAGATATAGTAACTTTCTCTCTCCTGCCATCAAGAACAATGGGTTCATTAGCAATCTGTTCAACCAGTTTCTTCGCTATTCCGATAGCTGATACCTTATCAGTGTCCAGAAGAACAATAGCGAATTCATCACCGCCTGTTCTGAAGCATGTGTCTTCTTTTCTGACATTTGCCATGCAAAGCTCTGCAATGCTTCTCAGTACTATATCACCGTTCTGCTGGCCATACTGGTCATTGATATTAGTAATGTCATCTACATCTGCAACAAGAAGTGCAAATGTGCTTCCGTCAGTCCTTTTCTCGTAGAGACTTGCGTACTTCTCAAGAGTCTCGTAGAAATAACGTCTGTTATAAAGGCCGCTCAGATCGTCAACACGGGCGAGAAGTTCCATCTTGTGATATGAACGCTCCAACTCCAGTTCGAGTTTTTTCTCCTCAGTAATATCTCTGCTGATACCCCATGTGCCGACTATGTTGTTGTCCTTGTCATACAGGGGATATTTCGAAGCGCTGTAGTATCTGACATTATCCTCATCCACATAGAGTTTTTCTTCTATGTTAAGGACAGGTACTCCTGTTCTCATTATCTCCAGCTCAATCTGCCTTGCCTTCTCGGCAAACTCAGGAGGAAAGAAATCTTTATCTGACTTGCCTATCAGATCATCAGGCTTGATAACGCCAAACTGGTTTGCGTGCATGTAGTTATTCCAGATAAACTTGGAATCCTTGTCTTTGAAATAGACAGTATCTCTGCCGTATTTGCGGATGGTATCAATTACGAGCATATCGTTAATTTGCCTTTCTTCCATAAAATTCTTTTCAGACATATTGTCACCTCTTTAGACAATTATCTTCCTGATAAAACTGCATTATCAGAATGGCTTTCCTTCACCTTCAATAACTCTGATACCTTCCGAAGCTAAAGCGTTATAGAATGGATCATAGTCAAAAGCTGCAGGGGTAAATACACCCGGCTTTTTCCATTTCTCTCTGCACATAAGCTTAACGCCAGCTATAAGAGCAGAACCTTTCATCTGCTCAAAAGCATTAACGTTATACTTCTCGTAAGATTTCTCGTTATCTCCCTTGATTATGTATGATCTCGTGACCTTTTTGTCATCCTTTTTGGAAATGCCTGTAATATAGATCTCATAAGAAGCCAGGCCTTTCGACTTAACTTCGACAGGTCCTGAAACAGCGGCAGCATGAGGTGTCATTTTCGGAAGAACCGCAGCAAGAAGATCGACCGGTGCAACTTCCACATTGCCGACTTTTACAGGTTTGTCAGACAGCAATCCCAGTTCCTCAAGAAGATCCAGTTTATCCTTAGGAGGCACATGTTCCTGGGAAGGCTTCCTGCCGAGTTTGAAGTATCTTGCATTGTTTACATCCGGGATTTCTTTAAGAAGATCCGTGATCATAGGGCTTGACTCAAGATACACCTTGCTTCCCGAGGCAGAACTGCCCTCTATAGACATCGGTGTTGTCTCGATGACCCTGCCGTTCTCAATATAAAAGACCTTTTTGACAGGACCTGTATAGACCTTGACTTCAGGTGTTTTTACGTCTTCAGAATACAAAGTATCGTCTATCTCTGTATTCCCGCTTTTCCCGGAAGACGGTTTCTCTCCGGAAACAGATACGATATCAATGCTGTCGATCTTTTTGAAATCGACCGCAATTGCACGTCTGATGACAGTGTTTACAGCTCCGGGCACAAAACCTGCGCCGCAGACGGCAGTCTTACCATTGAGCTGGAATTCGGCAAACATTTTGAACTGCTTGGAAAGCAGTGATGTCGGTGAAGGAATATCCGGAACTCCGAAAAGCGTTCCATCAATATAATCCGCCTTGGCTTTTACTGCGAGATTCATAGCTTCAATGGTCAGATTCGGAGGCAGCAGGTTAACTACAAGATCAGGAGCAAAGATCCTTACCATCATCATTGCACCTTCGACATTGTTCATGTCGATACCTGATGCAACTACCCTTACACCCATTCTTGCAGCCAGATTTTTAAGTTCGTCACAATCCTGTTTTTGACGGGACGCAAGACAAATATCCGATGCATACGTCCTGTGCTGGCAAAGATCTGTCAGCAGACGCTTAGTAACCTCATTACATCCGAGGATCAAAACCCTTTTCATCTATTATCCGAGCGACCTTTCAATCTTTAATAAGAACACCTTGTAGATATTTTACTTAAAACATTAGTAATGAGCAAACATTTTTCGGGCTTTTGTTAATATACCCTGAAGCCAGAGATGGCGTAATATACCAATGTCCTATTTTATAAAAAGGAGAACGGTTATGAAGACACTTAAAAGAATAGCAGCAGGTATTCTTTCTACAGCACTTCTGCTCGGAATGACATCCTGCGCAGCAGCACAGCAGACTGAAGCAGCAAACTCAGCATCTTTCACTACAATCGAGAGCGGAAAGCTTATTATGGCTACAAACGCTTTCTTCCCGCCTTATGAGTACTATGAGGGCGAGAAGGTAGTCGGTATCGACGTAGAGATCGCTACAGCAGTTGCTCAGAAACTCGGTCTTGAGCTTGTTATCGAAGATGTAGAGTTTGACTCTATCATCGCAGGAGTTCAGGGCGGCAAGTACGACATCGGATGTGCAGGCATGACAGTTACAGAGGACAGACTTAAGTCCGTTAACTTCTCAACACCTTATGCTACAGGAATCCAGTCGATCATTGTAACAGCTGATTCCGAGATAAAAGATATTGACACACTTCTCGGCGGCAGCTACAAAGTTGGCGTTCAGTCCGGTACTACGGGCGACATCTATATGTCCAGCTCACCTGAGGACGGTGGTGTAGGCGAAGACAGAATTGAGCGTTTTGCTAAGGGTAATGACGCAGTTATCGCTCTTACTTCCGGCAAGATCGACGCAGTAGTAATCGACAATGAGCCTGCTAAGGCATTCGTTAAGTCTAACGACGGCCTCAAAGTTCTCGACACACCTTATACCGTTGAGGATTACGCAATGGCTATCAACAAGGATAACGTTGCACTTAAGGATGCAATCAACCAGGCACTCAAGGAACTTACAGACGACGGCACTATTCCTGCCATCATCAACAAGTACATTCCTGCAGAAGGCTGATATTCACTAATTAATCAGCTTTTTAGCGCACAACAGAAGAATTTGAGAGCGGAAATATGGTCTTTATTTCCGCTCTTTTATTATTTACAATAAATAAGACTTTTCGAGGGTTTAACACGAAAGAATAAGGAACGGTCTATGATCAAATCACGATTCTGCAAACAATGCGGTACGAAAATCACCGGAGACGGATCTGTCTGCCCAAAGTGCAATTCCGCACTTCCCGAACTTGTAATTCCGGATGCAGGAAAGAAAGCCAATCAGATATTTATCCTCGGTCTGCTTTCGATCCTGTTATCATTTGTACCTGTAGTCGGCATAGTACTTGCCGCTTTGTGTTTTTTCTTTTCAAACAAAGAACTTAAACTGGTAAGCTCGGCCGGGAAAGCAAGAACCGGCAGAAAACTGGCAGGCATCGGTCTGGCATTATCAATCTTCGGAACGATTTACGTATTCCTGCTTCTTTCAGTAGGAAATATTCCCCTCTGGGCATTAAACACCGGAAATAAGATTGCTAAATGGGCTGTAGGAATTCCCGCTGACTTTGAGAACAACTTTATCACAGACAGCAGATACAACTATATCGTCAAAGGCCTCGGCATCACATTCGAAGTTACGGTCTTCGCCGCCCTCCTTGGCGTCGTTCTCGGAGTTGTAGTCGCTCTCATAAGGTCTTCATATGATACACTGAAAGATGAGATGAGAAGCGGCTTCGGAAACTGGCTGCTGACGTTATTAAATAAGATCTGCGGGATATATCTTACGGTCATAAGAGGAACCCCTGTTGTTGTCCAGCTCATGATCGCTTATTTCGTTATATTCGTCGCTTCAAATAATAAAGTTCTCGTTGCTGTTTTAGCCTTCGGAATCAATTCCGGTGCATATGTCGCCGAGATCATCCGCGGAGGAATCGCAAGCGTTGACAAGGGCCAGTTCGAAGCAGGACGTTCACTGGGTTTCGGTTACGTAAGGACGATGGCATTCATCATTATTCCACAGGCATTCAAGACCGTTCTTCCTTCACTCGCAAATGAATTCATCGTTCTCATAAAAGAGACTTCCGTGTCAGGTTACATCGGACTTCAGGAGCTTACAAAAGGCGGAGACATCATAAGATCGAGAACCTACTCGGCATTCATGCCGCTTCTTGCAGTTGCAGCCATCTATCTCATAATCGTCATGTTCTTCAGCAAGCTCGTGTCGATACTCGAAAGGAGGCTCAAGAACAGTGAACGCTGATAACCAGGTAATCATATCCGTAAAGGATCTTAAGAAATACTATAACGGCGAAGAGATCAAAGCTTTGGACGGTATTACCACCGACATAAAGAAAGGCGAAGTCGTTGTAATCATCGGACCCTCGGGTTCCGGTAAATCAACTTTCCTCAGATCTCTTAATCTGTTGGAGCGGCCGACATCCGGAACGATTACTTTCGAGGGAGAAGATATCACCGCTCCTTCGACAGACATCAATATGCTCAGACAGAACATGGGAATGGTGTTCCAGCACTTTAATCTCTTCCCTCACCTTACAATACTCCGCAACATGACTATTGCTCCGATAAAACTCCACGGACTTCCAAAAGAAGTTGCGGAGAAAAAGGCGCTGTCGCTCCTTGCAAGAGTTGGTCTGGAAGACCGTGCAAACGCATATCCTTCACAGTTGTCAGGCGGACAGAAACAGCGAATTGCAATAGTAAGAGCTCTTGCAATGGATCCTGAAGTAATGCTTTTCGATGAACCGACAAGCGCTTTGGATCCGGAAATGGTCGGTGAAGTTCTTGATGTTATGAAGAATCTCGCAAAAGCAGGAATGACAATGGTCTGTGTTACCCACGAGATGGGATTTGCGAGAGAAGTCGGCACTCGTGTTATATTCATGGATTGTGGTAAAATCGTAGAAGAGAACACACCTGAGCAGATTTTCTTAAATCCTCAGAACGACAGATTGAAAGCATTCTTGCAAAAAGTATTGTAATAAAGGAGGGGGTATTATGTATTGTGAATCATGTGGCTCTTATATTCCTGACAATCAGGCTTTTTGTGCCAACTGCGGATCTCCTGCTCCCCAGCCTGTAGCACAACCCTCAGCTCAGCCTGTAGCGCAGACTGTTGCTCAACCCGTTGTTCAACAGGTAGCTCAGCCGGTTGCCCAGCCGGTTGCCCAGCCGGTACAGGTACAGCCGGTTGCCGTTCAGCCCGTTGTCCAACAGGTACAGCCTGTATATCAGCAGCCTGTTTATGCTCAGCCGGTAGTAGTTGCTGCAGTTCCGGCCGCACAGCAGCAGGCAAAACCTAAGAATGGCGCTGCTTCAGCAGGTTTGGTATTCGGTATTCTCTCTTTCCTTTTTAGTTGGATTCCTGTTTTCAATTTCTTTACTACAGGCATTCTTGGCCTTATGGGATTAATCTTCTCGATCGTCGGTATTGCAAAGGGAAGATCAGGTGGCAGAGGAAAAGCAATTGCAGGCCTTGTCCTAACATTACTCGGTGGTATCATTACCGCTGTTGTTTATGCATTTATACTCAGTGCAGTCGGATCATTAGATTATGAAGATATAATCAGCGAGATCGATCTGGATGATTTGTACAGCACATCTTATTCAGAAACTGACAACAACGTAGTCTTCGACAACGACTTTTTCAACTTTGATAATGAGTCCGTCTCAGGAGTTCTTCATATGGACGGATACAGAGTGGATTTCTGATAAATAATCCCAAAAACAGATTATTCAAGGGGTGGTTATTCTGACTGCCCCTTTTATTTATGTTTTCTTCTCAACGTCTCGTCGTATGAGTAATTCTGCTCTAAGAAATCTTCGCCCTTCTGTTCTTCCCTGAAGGATAATCCGGGATACCCCAGCTGCCTCAGGACTTCGTAAATTGCAACAGCACAGGCATTAGAAAGATTAAGGCATCTGCAGTCTGCATGCATCGGGATCCTGAAACATCTGTCGAGATTTGCTCTTAATATCTCTCCGGGTATGCCGGTACTTTCTTTTCCGAAGATAAGATAAATCTTTGAGTTCCGGCCGGCCTTAACAAAATCAATATCTGAAGGCGGAACCTTGCCGTAACGGGTCATAAAGTAATATTCACCATCGTTCTTCTCTTCAAAGTCTTTCCAGGAATCATAGAGCTGATACTCTGCCCATGTTATGTGATTGGTCGAGGCTCTTCTGAACTCAGGGTTATCTATATCAAAACCTACAGGTCCGATTATGTGGAGCAATGCACCTGTAGCAACGCATGTGCGCATGATATTGCCCGTATTTTGCGGAATCTCGGGTTCGAATAAAACGACATTGATTATGTTGTTTTCTGTTACATCCATCTTTATCTCCGGAAAAAAGAACATTCACATAGATATTCATCTATATGAAGCGTTCATTATGCCTTTTCTGCTGCAACCTTTACATTGCTATTTTCTTCAGTTACTGTTTCCGAAGGTAGCGAGAAAGAGATCCTCTTAGACTCTGCAGCAGCTTCTGCTATATTAAGCAGGTGGTCTCCGAGTCTCTCAAAATCCGTAAGCATCTCGGAATAAATAACACACGCATCACCGGAACATACTCCGGACTTGAGTCTCTCGAGCTGGTGCTCTCTGTAGTCATCAGTCATATCATCAATTTTCTGTTCCATCTGGGCCATCCTGATATGAACAGAACCGGGCTTGCTGCCAAACAGTATGTTATAAGCTTCTTTGGTGGTTTTTACCATCTGGCTTACTTCTGCCAGGGCTTTGTCTGAGAGCTTTAATCCCTTACTCTCAAGAAGACTTGCGTAGCCGGATATGTTAATGGCATGGTCGCCCATTCTCTCTATATTACCGGTAATCTTAAACAGAGCACTCATCGTGACAGCGTCTTTCTCAGACATGTCGAAAATCATGGCATGTGAGATATAGAAAGATATTTCTTTATTCAGGTAATCCACATATTCTTCTGTCTCGTTTATCGTCTGTTGTTTCTTATCATTGTTATCAAGGACTGCTTCTATGCTCATCTGCACATTGTTTCCGGCCATTATCAGCATCCTGTTGATCTCGTTGCAAAGAGCACTTATAAGGACTTCTGTACCGACCTGGTTATTCGAACTTATCATGTTCGGATTAAGATACTTCAGATACTGTACGCCCTCTTTATCACCGCCCTTATCGGGAACGATCAGCTTTACGAGCTTAACGATCATACCGCCGAAAGGCAGCAGTATGATTGTTGATGCAAGGTTGAATACAAGGTGCATATTAGCGAACTGTCTTGCCACGTCGTTAGGTGATAATGCCCTTACCCAGTCAGCTACGGGGAGAAGATAGTAAGCTACTGTGAATATGGCAGTACCGATGACATTGAAAAGCATGTGAAGCATACCTGCTCTTGTAGCGTTTCTGGAGCCGCCGATAGATGCGAATACCGCAGTAACACAGGTTCCTATATTGAGACCGAAGATAAGGAACATAGCCTGCTCAAGCGTAATTAGCTGTGCTCCCGAAGCTGACATAGCCATGGCCTGAAGAACACCGACACCTGCAGCAGAACTCTGGATAATAATAACAAATATAATGCCGACGATAATGCCGAGAAACGGATTGTTAATGGAAGAGAATATTTCCTTTACGATGTCCAGTTCACTCAAAGGAGCCATGGAATCCTTCATAAGGGACATGGCGACGAAGATAAAGCCAAGACCGGCAACTGCTTCACCTATGCATCTTAATTTCCTGTCTTTAACAAGGAGACAGAAAAACGTACCGAGGAGGGCTATCACGGGCGCTACTGCCCCAACATCAAATGCGATCAGCTGTGCTGTAATATTGGTACCGATATTGGCACCCATTATTACCCACAAAGCCTGATACAGATTCATCAGGCCTGCATTAACAAAACCTACAGCCATTACGGATGTCGCGGTTGAAGACTGGATCAGTGCGGTTATGCCGGCACCTACAGCTACACCCAATATTCTGTTCCCGGTCAGTTTTGCAAGAATGTTCTTTAATTTGTCTCCTGCGATCGTCTGTAAACTGCCGCTTGTGATCTTGATGCTGTATAAAAACAACGCCATGCCGGAGCAGAGCCCCAATAACGCCGGCCAAACATCAATCTCATCCATAAAAAGCATGCCTCCTGTAGGCTAATCGAAAAACCATAAATACCACACCTAATAATATGGATGAGGAAATAAGATTTCAATACTTTGAGACAAATATCAAAGTATTTTTCCCTTATCAGAGAACGTTTTTGTAAAATGCATAGACACGCGTCTATGTATTGTCATTCTTTCTTTTGCGGCTTATAAATACAACCATAATACCGGTTATTACTAAACCTGCGAATGAAACAAGACAACCCTGTGCCAAATAAGGATATTTATATGTAATAACTGTCTCTCCGCTGTCGACATATACAAGTCTGTTAAAGTTCCTGATATTTCCGCGGAAGATATCATGTTCAGCAAGTGAAGTATTTACATTATCTTCGGGAGAATTGACCGTTATTGAATTCTCACCATATGTGATATCAATAGGTACGATCTTTCTTTCCGGAAGTTCATATTCGCTTACATCAACGATTCCCGCAAGGATCTCACCGACATAAATGTCTCTCGTCCTGGAATAATAGTATGTGAGGTTAAAGCCGATGAAATTAATGTTGTCATTCGTACCCTTACCCCAGAAAGGCATCTCCTCACCCAATACTTCTGACCATCCCAAAACCTCGGTCAGACCATTCATATAGACTGTCTTCCAATCCTTAATATCTTTCGGGAACAAAGCAAGCTCTATATCCCCGAACGGCTTTGTATGGAATGCGGGGAAACCGTTGTCGAATTGAACGGACTGGCACTCAACACCAAGGAATCTGTTAGTCTTGCTCTGATAATTCTCAGGGATACCATCTGCAAGGACATAGACCCTTGTGCCGGATTCGGAAGCCTTGGTGATAAGATCCTCGGCAACTTCGACATCATGATATAAGAATCCGTCGAGATAGATGATGTCATAACTTGAAAGTTCTTCTAAAGTAAAATCATCAATGTATTCACTCGGAGCCTCACATATCTTCGGGAACATCATCGAAATGTAGTAAGCGCCGTTGCCAATCGCAATTCCCTCATATGAGCTGACTGTTCCGTAATTGCCTTCAATGCCGTCGTAATGATATACGACATATCTGCCTTCATCATATTTATTGACATATCCTCTTGCAGTAGCTGCAAGTTCAGCTTCCTTCTCATTATAAGGATAGACTGCAGCAGCATCCTTCTTGACCAATACGGTATCGCATCCGAATTCAAGGAGTCTGTCGAACATGAAGTAATAGTAGCCATAGTCGAATGCTTCATTGATCTGGGCGATCTGCAACGATGTGGAAGAAGCCTCCCAACCTTGTCCGAACAGCTGGTTAGCAGAACTGTCATCATAATCGGTGAGATAGAAAACGTTGTTGAATAAAGCTTTGCTGCTGTCAATGACTGCAATACGGTTTTGTGTAATTGCCTTCGCCTCATCGATCAGAGTGGTCTCTTTCATATTTTCAAAATACCCGCTGACTGTAGAAGGTACGTTTTTACCGGGTTTTAAAGTCCAGGTGGACAGTGCGCAGTCTAATGTAAGCAAAGAAGCAGCTGCAACAACAAGAGGTTTTTTCAGGCTGTCCCATTCCAGCATGGAGAATAGGATCATCGCCTGGGCAATCTGCAGGAAACGCATCATCCACATCAAAGAACCGCCGGGCATGGACTGGATGATCGGGGCCGCAGTTTTCGATGTCAGCAAGACAATTATGATCGCGGTGATAAAGCCGGCTCTCGCACGCTTTTTGCTGGCGATTGCTCCGAACAAAGAAAGAAGGAATAATACGATTCCAAAATAAGAATCCGAATACCCGTCCTGGATCTTCTTAACCGGATTTATTGTAATGAAGATGCTTTGGAAGAATCCCTCAGCAGCCTGGCTTGCATTTGATGTATTGGATGCAAGTCCGCCTTTTAACGCCGGGAAAAGGAAAACACCGCTGAGAAGGAATCCCGCCAGAACAGCTACTATAAGTTCAAGATCTCTTTTTCCTGATTTCTGGAGCTTGTTCATGCCGGTAAAACAACAGAGTCTGTATACCAAAAGATATAAAAGGCATGCAAGAGCAACCATTCCCGTATATCCGACATGGCAGGCACACATTATGAAGAAAGTTACTGCAGTCCCTATGAAGTTCCTGACACCGCCCTTTTTCAGATATTCATTAATGAACAAAAACGCAAGCGGAAATACCGACATGATAAGTATTCTCGGGAGGTTGCCTTCAGCGAATAATACATGAAGGCTCTGCGGCATAAAGAACCAGAGGATCCCTAATACCACGCTCAATGCCCTTCTGTCCTTGACGATACCGACAACAGTCCAGGACAAAGATCCTATGAAATAGACTGCTCCGCAATAAACGGCAAATCCTTCAAAAACATAGTTTTCAGTAAAAATGACGGGGAGGCTTCTGGCAATAAACTGACAGAATGCCATGAGGTAAGCCGCGATCGGCGGCCAATATCTCATAAGCTCAACGCCGTTGTACCAAACGGGATTATATAGAGGCCAAATATCTCCTGCTTCAACGGACTTCAGGAGCCAGTCGCCTCTGTATACGTGATACATCGAGTCTGAACCCCGGAACAAAATGCCGCATCTGCTTACGGTAAAAATGATACCGCAGGCTATTGCAACATTTATCAGCAGACTGACAAAAACAGTTATTGTGTTCTTAGTCGTTGAATTCAAAACTTCTCTCCAGTCTTCCTAAAGCAGCTTCAACTTCATCTGCCTCATTCTCATCTTCAATTCCATGTTTTTCAGGGAATCTGACGCCGTATGTTCTTACAGGTGTCTCGCTTCCTTCAAATCTTCTTAAGTGATATTCGAAAGGTTTTACTGCCTCATCGATCTGCTTTGCGAAATACTCCGTAATATTCTCGAGCGAAGGAATAATGGCAGAAAACGGATCTATCTCATTCAATACCTGATTCTGATATGGTTCAAAAACCTTCATTATCATCTTCTCAGGTTCAGTAAACTTAATGATGTTATTTCCCGTAGTATATACAGTAGCTACAAACTCCCACGTATGAGGATGAGTGTCACCTTTTTTTCCGTCAAATACAACGAAGTGACTGGCATTAAGATAAGCTTTTATTCTGTAATATCTGAGCATTTTTCATCCTCCTTATGCATTAACGATAGCTTCATACAGATATGTAGCGTATGTCATTTCATCTGTGTTGTAAGCATGAATATTTTCAGGGATCTTGTCTTTAGGAAGTTTATCTTCAATTATCTTAAGAGCCTGTTCAGCGGTCTTGCTTCCGAAGACAAGCATAAACCCGTCTTTACGGTATCTGAGCCAGACAACATCGTCACCTAAAAGCTTGCTGGTTTCAGAATAGAAACTCATCATGGAACCGACATCAAGTATTATCTGTACAAATGCGCAAGGATAAACTCCTCTCTCATCAACTCTGTGAAGAAGTCTTAATATTTTTCCCTCACCGGTTATTATCGATGCCTGGTTCCTGCCCATGATGACGTTGTCCAGATAATCAATATAGTTATTGAGTTCCGAATTTACATTCCTGATACTTTCTACTTTCTTTCTTGCTTCAAGAAGCTTCACGGTAAAGTAAATTACGGCTATGACAAGCAGAGCAATAAGAAGGATAAGGACTATAAGAAGATAGAGTTTACTGCTTAAGTAAGCATTATTGGTGAGCATGATCTCATAATCAGTGAGAAGGCATAATCTGTAATCGGTACCCGCATACTCGAAGATTATTCCGGACGCAACATATTTAGCGCCTTCAAGAGTTATGATCGAGTGCCTGACTCTTCCCTTTATCAGGGTTCCTAAGAAATCCTGGGCACTTTGTGTGTTATAGAACGTGTCCGTCGAGAAGGTCTTATATACATTTGTCTCACTTATGCTTTTTACGAAAAGGAAATACTCGGAGTTATCGAGTGTCCAGTAACGCTGGGATGTCGAGTCGAGCATCTTGATGGTATCTTCAACGAAAGCATCACCCGCTATATCACCATAGAGTTCAATCTGTCTTGCTACTATCTCGACATAACCATCCTGTTCCTGTGCATAGAGTTCTGCCACACCCTGCTCATAATTGTGGATCTGCCATACCGCAAATGCCGACAGGAGCAATGCCATCAAAACAACACCAACGGTGATAAGAATAAGTGTTTTTCTCGATTGTTTATTCATAGTATTCTTCCTCGTAATTAACAAGTTCCCTGAGTTTTTTTATCAGGCCGGAAATTTTCCCAAGCTGTTCTCTTGCAGCTAAGCGGAACTTCTCGAACTCTCTTGTCAGCGTGTCGGTCTTCCAGCTGCTCTGCGTATTGATACTGTTTATTATTCCTGCAAGTCTGATAAAGAAAACCACGAAATTATAGAAAGGCAGAAGCGCTACCACAGGCCATAGTTTTCGATAGTATTCACGAATATCAGGAAAGGGTTTGAGCAGGTATTGTCCGATGTAAAAGTACAGATATCCGCAGACAATGTAGAAAAGGAATATGGCTCCCATGGATAACAAAACCGTTGTGCTTGAATAGCCGTATGCCATAAGCACTATCAGAGCCAGATACCATATCATTCTCGGGAATGCAAAAGTGTGATCGAAAAGCAATGTGTGGATATTTGTGTCCTTTGCAAATCTCCAGGGCCTGAGCTTACTCTGCGGATAGAGTCTTGCAACCTCGAGAGATCCTCTCTGCCAGCGCTGACGCTGTGTATACAGTTTATTAACTCCTTCTATAGGATCTGTATAGTACAGAGCGTCTACACAAATTCCGACCTTCTGCTTCTGAATATATCTCATCTGGAATGTGATCTCGGTATCTTCGGAAATGGTCTCGGTATTATACAGATGGGACTTTCTGATAGAGCTCATTCTGAAAGCAGAGAAAGCTCCCGATAATGTATACATCGAGTTAGTCTCGGAATCATAGTTACGTCCGGTCAGGAATGCCTGGGCATACTCGCAGAATTCGATCCTTCTGAACAGTCTTGATTTAAAAGACTTATACTTCTCGATTTTATCTGGTCTTATAAGAATAGAACCTGTAAGGCATGTATATTCACGGTGGTTCTCAAGATACAGGACCATGTTCGACAGAGCATATCTGTCAAGGTAACCGTCAGAATCAATGTTGATCAGATAAGTACCTTTACTGTTATATATGGCAAGATTCAAAGCTCTGGATTTGCCCTGGTCGGAATTGAGCCAGTTCATACGGAGGGTCGGGAAAGCATTCTGCGCTCTGGCGAAAGCCTCAAAACTCTTGTCCTGGCTCATATTATTTACAAGATAGATCTCTATGTGGTCATTCGGATAGTCGCTCTTATTGATCGATTCTAGACACTCTTCCAGACTGTTCTCGGAATTATAAACAGGAATGATCAATACGAGATCCGGCCAAATAGCAGGTCTCTCCATCTTGGTCTTCTTATGTTTCTGATGAAGCAATACAAAAAAAGAACCGATGGAAGGAAGCACTTCGACAAGCAACGGAATGATTATCCATGCAAGCCAGAAAAAGAAGGGATTAACAAGATGAATCATTATATTGTTCATGTTGCTTTATCCCCGCTTTTCGCCACGATCTCTTCTTTCTTGGTGTATGTGAAATCGCCCGTTCTCATCTTAAGAACATGTGCCTTGGTAAACACGAAGAAATACAATATGACCTGCAGAACATAGAAGATGATCCTTCCGACTATAGTATGTGCCACATAGTAATAGTCTGTTCCGAGGAAATGGATCATCGTACAGATAACAGCTATTCTTAATGAATTGGTAAGCAGTGTATAAAGAAATCCTATGACACCTACATAGATGCGCTCGGGAATGTTATATACCGCATAGAATGAAAGCAAGGAAACAAACGCCGATATCTCGATAAAGCCCGAACATTCAAGGTCAATATTGACAGTTATGGCGCCTTTAGCTGATTCAATGAATATAACGCCGTAACGGTAATATGCCTGGTAAAAGCCCGTTACTTTACCGAATATTCCGGCAATTGCAGCAACCAGTCTTGCCAGAGGCAGAACCAGCCACGGCTTTAAAAGTATCATGAATAAAAGGAATACTCCGCACGAACCCAGAAGATATCTCCAAAACCTGAGCCCTGCTTTTTTTAGTACCAGAAGTAGCCAAACCCACAAGGCTATTGCGGCGGCGGAGATTATATATGTCATTTGCCCTTCTTTCTACGGTTAAGGGAAATATATGAACCCACAGCCACTGTTGATAACAGGGCTACGAAAACAGGTCCGGTCGATACTCCTGATGTCTCAAGCATCGGCCATCCTACTCTGTGGAAATGGACAAATATTGATTCTGATTCGGATGTTTCTACATTTCCGCATTCAGCAAGTTTTGCAATATCAAACCAGAACTCGGTCTCATCCTGATGATCTCCTATCGTGACGTACATGTCTCCAAGATAGTGGTCAAGATAGTTGATATCGTTGATGTTGTCGGATAACCTGGCATCTGAGAAATAGAACAGCGCATAATGATGTGTCCCTTCTGACATGGAACGCACTTCGTTGGCGCTCCAGTCAAGGCTTCCGTCGGGAGAGAGCTCGACTGCAATGAGTTTAGTATGTGTGTAACCGAAAATTACAGTTACCTCAAGGAACTCTGTTCCGTACTTGTAGCCTGTATCCTGCTGGCTGAATTCATTGGCGATGCAGTGAACATAAGCTATTCCGTCTCTCTGGTAGATAGAACCTTCAGCATCGTTATAGTTGTTGTTCATTCCGGCCGTATCGTACTGGATAGTAGTAACAGGATAGTAATCCCAATCGTGATAATCACCGTCAATTACAATTCCTGAACCGTCATTATAGGGACCGGGTGTAGGAGTATCCGGATCCGTCGGATCTGTAGGATCGGTAGGATCAGTGGGATCTGTAGGATCTGTAGGATCAGTAGGATCTGTAGGATCTGTAGGATCAGTAGGATCGGTAGGATCTGTGGGGTCCGTAGGATCGATATGAATGATTCCGCTGCAGTCAGCTACATCGGTAATGATGTCTCTTCCAAGATAGTATCCGAAATTGATCGTAGAGGAATACTGAGGCAGCAGAGATGAAGGAATAGCGAACTCTGTAAGCGAGGGAGCTTCCCATACGGAATAATCGCTGTTAAATGCTACCTTGATACCGCCGTTATTTGCAGTGTACATCTCGTGTGTAGTTACATCAGTAACCTCAATGATATTTCCGTCAGCACCATTATTTATAACGGCAATATCCAAAACATAACCGATATCAGTCTTAATGTTGAAATGACCATGGGTATTGTCTCCATCGCCTGACCAGGAAGCTGAATTCTGCTGAACCTCGTCCATATAGATATAGATCCAGTCACCGTCCCAAACCATAGCGACATTATTAACATGGCTGGTACCGCTTAGGCAGTCGTACTTGACTACGCTGTCCCAATCGCTGAAATCGCCATCGATCGAGATACCGGAATAAGAATCAGCACTTACGGGAAATGCAAAGAAAGGGATAGTAAGAGCAGCAGCCGCAAAACCGCATAATACTTTGATCGCTCTGTCAAAAAAATGCATCTTCAAGTCTATCCCTCCATTTTTGGAGAATTATAGCATATTAGAAGAACGAATGTGTCAAAAATGTGTCGTTTTTATTAATTTTGTTCACTCTCTATCAAAAACACCTGATTTTTATCATTTATTATAGACAGAGAACACAATTGATATTTTTTTACCTGCTTTGAAAACGGTTTATCGCATCACTTAGCCTGGCGAGCAATACTCTCTCGTATTCCCTCTCTGACCCGATCGAAAAAGTGTCTATCCTCGCCAGAGCATTGTTCAGACACTCTGTGGCTTTCCCGGCATTACCGAAACAGTTCAGCTCGTAAAAACCCTTAACGCGCATTCCGTTGGAATCCTTATCCTTGGCAAGAGTATCCCCTGCTCTGTTGTAATAATCCTTAGCTTTTGAAGGAGATACACAATGATAAGAGTAATAATAGACAAGGATAATCATTACACCCAGTTCCGGTCTGCTGTTTGAATAAGGCTTTAACACCCGCTCTATCTCTTCGACAGCAGGAGCCATCAGATCAAATTTTCCGCTGGCATCAAGATAAGCAAAATAAAAAGGAAAATATATTAACCTCTCCGAATCTATCACTTTCTTAAAATTCATTTCCGATACAGGTTTAAGATCCAGTTTCTCGATAGGGACTCCTGCCCTGATCTTTCCGGCTGCCGCCTGGGTATAACCGCTGAGAGTGTTTTTTGAATTGACCTTGATAACAACATAGAAAGTAATGACCGCCCTGACCATAACAAAAACGAAGATCGATGTGCCAAACCAGAATGCGAGCGAAGCAAGGAACACTGATTCAATATTAAATCCTCCGAACACTCCGGCAAAAAGGCAGATAACCGCGATCAGGATCTGGACCAGCGCAGCAGTCAGCATAAATGCAGCTTCTTTGAAGACCAGTTTATCGTTATCCACACTTTTGCACTTATCAGTATCAATAATGTAGGAAGCAGTAAAACCGATGTTGTGCTTGTTGCCACGGTATTCCCATTTACCGTTACGCTGCTTCTCATAGGTAAGACCGAAAGCTCTGAACTCAGCCACCTTAAAACCGAACACCGGCGCAAAAATAAAATACATCAGGGTATTCAGGAGAGATGCAAGAATAAAAGATAAAACTGCGATAAATAAAAACAAAAACAAATTATGGCTTAGTTCTGAGATATTCCTGATGCCGTACATACAGTCTCCCCGCAGATTGATCTTTATAGAATTAACCTTAGCATTATGTCATGAAACAAGCGAATATGACAACACATATTGTCTCTGCAATATATAATAAATCGTAACAAAACATTGAAGGTCCTCCATGTCACAAGCCAAGAAATTCTGGACATTACGATATATCATAATCAACGCGACCTATTTCGCCGTATATAGCGGAATTCATGCTTATGCATCCGTCTTCCTGCTCGAAAAGGGCTTTTCCAACACGCTTATCGGTATCACTCTGGCATTGGCAAACATCCTGTCTGTAGTTTTCCAGCCTATCGTTGCCGGCCTGATCGATAAACAGGGAAAGCTCACAAACCGCAATGTCTCCATGGCATCTACGGCATTGCTGCTGGCCGGCTCCGTACTCCTTCTCATCATCAGGAACGGAATCGCAGTGATATTCATTATCTTTGCGCTTATTTACATGGTGCAGATGGTATATCAGCCGATAATAACGGCTATGTATTTCGAATATGAAGCGGCCGGATGTCACATCTACTACGGTCTTGCAAGGGGATTGGGATCTGCAGGATTCGCTGTCACATCCGTATTTACAGGAATGGCAATAGGTAAATTCGGTGTGAGCATTCTCATGATACTGGACATTATCTTCCTTTCTTTAGCGTTGGTCGTATTGTTCTTTTTCAGGAAACCTTCAGTTGAGACCACAAAACCGGCAGGTGCGGATGTCGCTCACAACAACCTGTTCAGCTTCATAAAGACATATCCTTCATTTATGCTTTTCGTGCTCGGGGCAGTATGCTTTTTCTTCGCACATAATGCGATAAACGATTACATAATCCAGATAATCACACCATTAGGCGGCACAGAAGCATCAATGGGAACGGCAGTCTTTATCGCTGCGCTGTTAGAACTCCCTACGATGGCACTGATAGATAAGATCATGAAGAAGGTATCCTGCAAAAATCTTCTGCTCTTTGCAGGAGCCGCATTCTTAGTAAAGACGCTTCTCATGCTCATTGCCCGGAACATGGCTGTTGTCTATATAAGTCAGGCAATGCAGATGTTCGCCTATGCGGTATTCATTCCTGTCTCCGCTTACTTCGTAAATCAGACGATGGCAAGATTCGACCAGGTCAAAGGTCAGGCATATATCAATTGTTCGATTACTTTGGGCGGTGTGTTCTCAAGCCTCGTGTGCGGCCGTCTCCTCGATATCAAAGGTCCTGACTTCATGCTTATCGTAAGCCTCATCGTAACAGCGGCCGGCCTTGTTATCGCGTTCGCTGCCCTAAAGCTTTGGCGCGAAAAGCGTCAGTCTGCCGTATCCTGAGAACTCTGTGGCAATTCTGAGGAAAAGGCACTCTTAATCTAAATTCAGTATTGAACAATGAATAATACCGCGTTATACTCCCCTTAAGGCTGGAAACCTTAGGGAGAGGATTATATGAGCAGCGATTGCAGTTTAAAGTATCCATTACTCATGGTACACGGAATGGGCTTCCGTGACAGAAAACACCTGTGCTATTGGGGCAGGGTCCCAAAGACTCTGGAATCCCAGGGCGCGAGAGTATTCTTCGGTCATCAGGATTCAGTAGGTTCTGTTGAAAGCAACGCGGACATCATTGCCAGGAGCCTTGATAATGTCCTGGAGATAACCGGGGCTGAGAAGGTCAATATTCTCGCGCATTCCAAAGGCGGACTTGAAGCAAGATATCTCATTAATCACGGCTATAAAGACAAGGTCGCGTCAGTAACCACGATCGACACTCCGCATCACGGTTCAAAAACAGTCGACTTCCTGATGAAGGCTCCCAAATGGATGGTAAAGACCGCAGCATGGGGCACTGATGTCTGGATGAAGGTCTTAGGTGACGAGAACCCTGCCAGTTACGACTGCTTCGATCTTTTCACCACAAAGACTGCAGAGCAGTTCAATATCGACAACCCCGCTCCTGACGACATCTACTGCCAGAGCTATGCGTTCAAATGCAAGGGTTCATTCTCAGATCCGTTCTTCTGTATCACCTACCCGGTAATAAGAAAATTTGACGGTGATAACGACGGCATGGTATCTGTTGCTTCGGCCAAATGGGCTAATTTCAAAGGTGTGCACACGACACCTTCCTACAGAGGAGTCTCACATGCCGACGTCGTTGACATAAGACGCAGAAGATTCACTTCACGGGCACCGTCTTCAGAAGATGAAGTAACGGACATCGCAAATTTCTATGTCGACATCGTAAAAGAACTCAAAGAGATGGGTTATTAAACTGCTCCTTCAGGAATTTAACAACTGCATCTTCCTCATTGCTGCCGATAACTCCGGTGGCGATCTGTTTGAGTTCATCTATCGCATTAGAGACCGCATAAGCTTCGTCTGCGATCCTGAACATGGATATATCGTTTAAAGAATCTCCGAATACAACGAGTTTCTCATATCCGAGCTGTTCCTTAAGCTTCAGGATGGTTTTTGCCTTTGTGCAGTTCTGCGGGCAGATCTCAAGCCAGAATTCATCCCTGTAAGTATCCTTCTGGAACATACTCTCCCAGCCCTTGTATTCTTTGGCTTTTTCATAAATAGGAGCGATCTTTTCCCGTTCGCCTATCATGGTGACATAACCCGGCAAACCGCAATACAATTCATTCAGATCGTTTGCTTCTCGCAATGTCGGATCGTTCTCATAATAATCGATATATCCCTGAAGTCCTGCCGTATGCTCACCGGGCATGTAAGTCCTGATCATTATGCCGTTATCAATAAAGCACGACACAAATCCGCATGAAGAGATCTCGGGAAGCATCATTTTGAGAAGTTCCACTTCTTCTTTTGTGAACACTGATTTTTTAAGATGCTTACCTGTCGTGTTGTCTGCCAGAACAGCTCCGTTTCTTGTAATGACTGGGAGTTTCAGTTCCAGGTCTCCCGTAATCGCACGGGCGCTCTCGACGGATCTTGCGGTGGCATAAGTAAAGTCCAGGCCCTGCCTGACCAGCTCATTGACAGTACTGATCGTATAGTCAGAAAGCTTCTCATTGCTTCTCATCAGGGTTCCGTCAAGATCAGATACAAACAGAGTCTTTTTACTATCCATAGATCACACTTTCGGAATTATTATCTCGGCCGTAAATCCGCCGCCTTCGCGGTTCTTTAATTCAAGACCGCCGCCCATCTTCTCCATGAACCTCGATGCAAGATAAAGACCCAGCCCGCTTCCGTCCTTGCCTGATCCGGACGCATCAGAACCTCTGAAGAACTTTGTTGTCAGCATCGCAAGTTCGTCTTCGGGAACACCCGGTCCCCTGTCGGACAGGATCACACTGATGTTATCTTTATCTGCTTTATAGTCCACTTCCAGAGCCGTACCCGCATACTTAAATGAATTACCCGCGATATTATCTATGACCTGCTCAAGTCTTAATCTGTCGACAACGATAAGACATTCCGGGACTGAACCTTTCTGCTCCACAGTCCCGTAAAAACGGAGATCGCCAAGAATATCATTGATGATGAGCGAACTTTCTTCACGCGGAGTCACCTTCAGTTCATCGAGGTCATCAAGAGTTGCACGGAACATGTTATCGATAAGCTGCTCGACGGACGAAGCCTTTGATTTTATGACCGATACCTTCTCCAGAACGTCAGGATCTTTATGCTTTAATTCCATTACTTCGCATGTTGCCTTAATAGTTGCGACCGGAGTCTTGATGTCGTGCGAGAGCTCGGCAACGAGTTCCTGTTTGCTCCTGTTTGCAGCCGCCTCACGCTCGGAAGACTGCTTCAGTTCCTCTCTCATCCGGTCAAACGATTCGGTAAATGCACCAAAATAATTATGCTTGTCCATGTTAAGGGGATCATCGAGATTCCCCTTCGATACGCTGGCAGCAAATGATGAGAGTTTGTTGAAGGGCCTGATGTAGAAATACCAGATGACGAGAAGCAGTATAAGGCCGGCAATATATATCACGACGAGAAGGCTTATAAGCTGTATCTCCGCATTTCCCGTCATGGAGGAATACTCGTCCGTCCTGGCACTGAACGCTATCTTTCCGGCGATCACTCCGTCTTCGCGGTAGTCGAAAACTGACTTGCCTTCTTTAATAAAATAATTGTTTACGGACTGATAGTTGTCATCAGAGACCATTATGATCTCGCATCCGTATTCCTTTTCCAAAGCATCGATTTGGGCGCCTTCATGAAGCTTGTTCTCTATCTCATCACGCCTTGTATTAAGATCGAGCATATCGATGGAATAAGATGTTCCCCTGTCGATCCTGTTCCAAAGCACAAGACCGGTAATAAAGATAACTAATGTATAAAGGATCGCGATTATCCTGATCTTCATTAATCCGTCTCCAGGATGTACCCGGTGCCCCAGACAGTCTTTATGAATTTCGGTTCGTTGGGATCAGATTCGATCTTCTCGCGCAAACGGCGGATATGTACGTTAAGCGTGCTGTCCGAATAAAATGAATCTCCCCACACCTCATCGAAAAGTTTTTCCTTTGTGACTATGGTGTTCTTGTGTTCGTACAGACATGAAAGGAGCGAGAACTCTTTTGACTTCAGGGATACTGTCCTGCCTTCGACCGTGCAGCTCATTGTCGCGGGATCGATCGTAAAGACCCCGTCCGGAGTCTGAACCCGAGCGCTTCCGGACTGCTTTATTGCTTCGAGCCTTTTGAGCTGAACCTTTACCTTAGCGAGAAGCACGCTCAGTGTATATGGTTTCTTAATATAATCGTCTCCGCCGATGTTTAGTGCTACGAGGACATCGTCATCGCTCTGGCGCGCCGAGATGAAAAGAATAGGCGTGTCATACTTTTCGCGCAGGATCTTGCAGAGGGCAAAACCGCTCTCGTTGCCGAGATTGATGTCGAGCAAAAATATATCAGCTGTGTTTTCCTTAAGAAACGACAAACATTCATCAGACGAGGAACAAATGGCACAGGTTACTCCGAACATCTCGAAGTACTCCTGCGTCATGCGGGACAGATCCAATTCGTCATCGATTATTAAACAGTTATAATTCATATTCCGAGTATAGCACAACAAATCTGAGGCTTAATACTTTCGAATTCCATGTAAGAAACAGTTAAGGATTGAGCAAGGTCTGTGTAAAGTATTCTTCCCTCCCCAGTCGTAAAATCGCAGTGTAAGAATTCTGACAATCCATCGAAAGGAAATAAATCACATGTCAACAACAGTACTTAGAGCAACGGATCTTTGCAAGACTTTCTCCAACGAAAGCGTCCAGCAGCACGTTCTGAAAAATCTTAATCTTGAAATAAGGAAAGGTGACTTCACAGTCATTATGGGAGACTCTGGAGCCGGCAAGAGCACGCTCCTTTATTCCCTCTCCGGCATGGACCGCCCGAGCCTCGGATCAATCTTATACGGCAACGAGGAGATCTCGGGATACAACAACGATAAGCTTGCGCTCTTCAGAAGAAAGCACTGCGGCTTCGTCTTCCAGCAGAACTACCTTAATGACACAATGAGCGTTCTGGACAACATCATCGTATCGGGATTGCTTAAGAGCAAGGACAGAAAAGCGATCGCATCACGCGCCAAAGAACTCTTAAAGCAGGTTGGACTTGATGAGAACTGTTACGGTAAATTCCCCAACCAGCTTTCAGGGGGCGAGAAGCAGAGAGTTGCTCTCGTAAGATCAGTTATCAACGAACCCGAGATCCTTTTTGCCGACGAACCCACAGGTGCGCTTAACTCACAGAACACGGAGGCCGTACTGGATGTGCTCACCGAAATGAACAGAAAAGGCCAGAGCATCGTCATGGTAACCCATACGGTCACGGCAGCCGAGAGAGGCAACAGGGTCCTCTACTTAAGAGACGGCGTGATCTGCGACGAGATAACACTTGAGCCTTACAACGGAGAAGACAGGGAGCGCCACAAAGTACTCCGTGCATTCCTTTCTGATATGGGGTGGTAAATATGTATTCTTTATTCTTCATTGCGAAAAACAACATCAAGAAACACAAGGGCGAGGTAGCGATCCTTTTCGCGCTCATATTCCTTGCATCTTTGCTTTTATTCTCAAGCATCACGCTGATACTTGCAGGTGACAAAGCCATGGCTGCATGCACAGAAAAGTATCACACATCCGATCTGGTCGTAGTAGCTCCGCAGATGGACAAAGAGGAAATGCAAAAAGCAATTGAATCCGTAGATGCTACGAAAAAATGCGAGATCGTTCCGACCATCCAGCTCGCAGCAGATTACTATTACGGTGACATGAAGCCGGAAGATGCTGCATCCTTTTCCTACTACCTGTTTGACTCATCTCTTCCGACCAGTCTCAATGCATTCCCGGAGGAATTCAATGATCTGAAGGATGACGAGATCGTCCTCCCATATTACCTCTCCTATACGATCGGGACCGGTGAAGATTACCACATTATCGTAGGCGGCAAGGATTATGCCTTCAAGGTTGCCGGATATGTAGAGAATCTTTATTTTGCGACCACTATGAACATAAGCGGTTTCTATGGATTATTAAGCCACAACGTTTTCGAGGAAATGTCCGGGAGCGTTGACCCTTTGAGCCTCATGCTGTACGCAAATGCCGATGCCAAAGAAGGAACTGACATCGATGAATACGACATTGCAGTCCAGAGAGCTCTCCCGAGTGAAGTTACTATCTTTACGATCACAAAGGATACTATGGAACTTGCAACAACGGCTATAACTAAGATCGCAAGCTCACTGATAATCGTATTCACATTACTGCTTATAGTAATGTCTGTCATTATCATGCACTTCTCTATCAAGAACTTTATAGAGCTCAACATCCAGAACATCGGACTTCTCCAGGCTGCCGGCTACACTGCAAGAAGCCTTCGTCTGGCTTGTATCGCAGAGCAGATGATCATAGGATTTATAGCTGCCGTTGCAGGTATCGGAGCAGGTATTCTTTGCTCAAAACCTTTAAGTTATCTGTCAGGCATGCTGTCAGGATTATCAGGTTTTGATGCAGTCAGCGTCCCTGCGCTTGTGTCTACTCTTGTGGTAATTCCTCTCATGGTCTTTATCGGATCAGTTATCGCTACAAGATCTTATAAGAAACTGACCGTATTGGAATCACTCAGACGCGGCATTACATCACATAACTTCAAGAAGAATCATTTTCCTCTTGAGACAAACCGCATGCCGTTGGATCTCGCGATTGCCTGCAAGAATAACTTCGGGACAATTAAAAAGAGCATTTTCGTAATCCTTATCGTCGCCCTTCTTACTATGTCCACATGTATCGGTTTTGCCCTTTTCCAGAACTGGGCACTCGACAACAAAACACTTTTGAAACTGGTCGGATACGAGTTCGCGGATATCGAGGCAGGAGCAGGCGGCGACGAAGATTTTATCGAGGCTGTCCGCAATGATCCTGCAGTCAGAAAAGTAAATACATTAACGACATTCCAATCGGTCGAGGTCTCATATCAGGAAAATACCACTTCTCTCGGCATAGATGTGTACCGCAATGTAAATGTTCTGGAAAACAACTACCTTCTGGAAGGACACGTTCCCGAAAAAGAGAACGAGATCGTTCTTACAAACATGGAAGCTGAGATCCTTGGTGTATCTTTAGGTGATATCGTCAATGTAAAATCAATGACCGGTTCGGGAACCGTTCCTTACACAGTTTCCGGCATCGATCAGAAAATGAATAATACAGGCAAGAAAGCCATGATGAGCGAAGCCGGCATCAAGAGGATCAACTCAGATTACCGGTATCTTTCCGCTCTTATTTTCCTTAAGGATCCTTCCAAAGCAAAAGAGTTTAAGAAACAGTGGGAGAAAGATTATCCTAATATCCAGTTCATGCTTGGTGAAGATGTAATAGGTTCGTCCATCGAGACAGTCGTTAAAGCCATGGAAGGCATCTGTGTGATTTTTGTCATAGCAACATGCTTTGTTGTAATACTCACCCAGCTGCTCCTGACCAGGGCGCAGGTCATCCGCGAAAGGACCGACCTCGGCGTATCAAAAGCTTTAGGATACACATCCGGCGAACTGATCAGAAGGACACTTATGACAAATATGCCGACCATAACGATCGGAATCATCCTTGGTATCCTTATGCACATCGTTTTTTCAAACAGCTTGTTCCTCACGGTCTTCTCTTTCTTCGGAATCAAGCAGATAGTCTTATCGACCGATGTGATCTGGTTTATATTAACTGCAGTTATTATCTTAGTCTGTGCTCTCGTCACCGCATTCTTAAGCGGAAAGGGAATTACAAAACTTGAGCCGGTAAAGATACTTAAAGAGGAATAATGAAAAACCCCTGAAGCGAAACAAACTTCAGGGGTCATCTTTTTTGGCGGAGAAGGAGGGATTCGAACCCTCGAAACCCTTTTGGGGTTTACACGATTTCCAGTCGTGCGCCCTCGACCAGGCTAGGCGACTTCTCCATGCTCCGTAATATCGGTTGCAAAATGCTAAATGATTTTATAATCTTTGCAGGGCATTGTCAACATTATAAGTGCTTTGTTCGTTGCAAATTTATTGTCAAGCAACTATTACTGTGTTATACTTCATAGGCTTTTACTTGCCCCTATAGCTCAGCAGGTAGAGCGCATCCATGGTAAGGATGAGGTCTCCGGTTCAAATCCGGATGGGGGCTCCATAATTTCAGGAGGCTGTCATTTTTGGCAGCCTATTTATTTTGTAAAGCCGAATTTTTTAAACGTACATAAGCACGACGCCTGCCGCCAAAGAAGCAAGGCATGCTCCGACAGCAACAACTATGAGCGACTTCTCGAAAAATCCGAGGATCAGAGCAACCCCGAACCCGATGACAGCCGCTACGAAAGAGCCTGTGGAATAAAGGATCGCAGGGAATGTCATTGCGGAAAGGACCGTATAGGGGATGTAATCAAAGAAGGCTTTGACGGAAGGATTTTCGAGTTTTTTGCGGAATAAGGCAAAGGGGATCATACGGACAAGATAGGTCGTAAGCGCCATGACGATAAGGAGCGGGATAAATACCCTGTTATCCATAGAACCTCTAACGTCTTCAGTTACAGATGAAGCGCCGGCTGCAGTAAAGTTCGGTGCCAGAAAGATCATCAGCCCGAATAACAGGACTCCGAAAGCAACCGCTGTTACAGTTCCGCCCTTGCCTTCCAGTTTATTCATGGTTAAAACACCGGCAAATGCTGCGGCTACAGCAGCTATTATGATCGCAAATCCCTGTGTCACATGTTCTGACAGGACTGGTATGTAAAAGAATACGCTTGATATAATACATGATAAAAGAGAGACATTAAGTATCACTTTGTCGTGCTTGGCTTTAGGCAGGACGATCGACACGAACATTCCATAGATTCCGATCGCAAGAGCATTCGTGAGAAAATCAGGAAATACCTGACCCAGGACAGCTCCTATCACGGTACCGGCCACCCAGCCGATGACGGGAAGAATGGTAAGACCGAAGAAATACTTTGCACCAAACTCATATTTTTTGCTGACGGCTACACCGAAGATCTCATCTGTAATGCCATAAGCCAAAAGGATACGGAGAAGCGGCGTCATTGTTTTGTCGGCTTTCTGCGACAACGCGATTCCCATCAGCGAGTACCGGAGATTAATAACGATCTGTGAAATGATCATCGCAAGTATTCCGCCTGCGGTCGTCATGATACCGAGTCCCGCTACCTGGCCTGCCGAAGTTATATTGGTCAGAGATATAAGACCTGCCTGGATCCAGGAAAGCCCCTTGGACACTGCAAGTATTCCAAACGTAAACGAGACGGAAAGATATCCTAAACCGATAGGGAGACCGTCTTTGACGCCCTCCCCTAAAGAATAACCTTTAAAACTGTTCTGCTCTGATGCAGAAGAATCATTAGGCATATATTGCTCTTATCTCATCAAACGAAAAGTATATGTCGAGTTCCGTCTTGATCGCAGATCCGGAATCACCATTGATATCAGCGAGTTTCGTTACAGTCTCAGCTGATCCGTCAACCTTATATAGACCGCCGTCTATAATATAGTATTTATCAACGGGGTCAAAATCACCGTCATCATATATGGTAGTACGTGCAACAAATACCGCATCACCCAGATTAAAATACTCGTCTACCTGGGTACCGTTCGCAAGTCTCTTCTCCATCTGGAGCGACTCATACTTGCTGTCCGGAGAGATCGTATATGTGCAATTGGCAGCAACACCGTTGGGTGTCGCACCATCTGTCTTCTTCTGGGTGGTCTCGGACTGATGTTCTCTCATATATTCATTTATTCCGAAGTTGTAATCGCGGAGCTTCGCATCTATGGCAGTAAATGACATAGGATCCAAGCTCGTCTGATTGGATGTTGCCGTCATGTTCGGATCAGAATACAGCTTCTGGCTGCAGCCTGTTCCGGCAAGGACAAATGCCGTAACCAGTCCCATAACCAAAATACAATTCCTAATTCCCTTATTATTCATAAGATATGCTCCTTAATCTGAATGCTTATCATTGCTCTGCCGATAGATTATAGCACATGGCAGATATTGTTGAATTTCATGTCAATTCTTTTTATGCTATAGTTCTTCTTGTTTTGAACACAAAAAAGGACAGGGTTAATTATGAAGGCAGCAAAATTATTTGCAACAGGGGTGTCAGTTCTCGCATCGGCAATTCTTCTCGCCGGGTGCGCAGGGCTGATGCAGAAAAAGAGTGTGGATATGCAATCACTCCGAAAAGTTGATGATAAAGCCTTTATTAATGCCCTTGGTACGATCGGGATAGATGAATCTGACGTTGATATTATGTCAGACACCAGTTTCAAATTCACTGATTATGATAAAGATTTCGCCACTGTAATTAATCTTGATGCCACCTCGGACAAAATGAACCGGTACAGCTTCACGCTTTGTGCTGATAAAGCCACTGCCAGGGCTTTGTTCGACTACTATTACAATAAGTGCAGCTATGTTTTCGATGCCAAAGAATTCACCGGGGTCAGCAGTCATGAAGTAAACGGTAATGACGCATACGTTCTGATCGACGGAACATATGACAATAAATCCGATAACACATATACCCCTTATCACAATGCCATCTACCTCAAAGACGACACCGTGATAGTTGCCATCGCAAACGATTACGGACTGACAGTCAATAAGGAGATCAACGACTTCTTAAAAGCTTTGGGTTATCCTCATCCATAATAAAAGGAGCTGCCCCGCAGGACAGCCCCTTCGAAAACTTAATCTGAAAGAGATTTACTTGACGTCAGCGTAAGCTACGATATAAGGTCTCTTAAGACTGTCATCAGAAGCAACGACTACAACGTAATAGCCCTTTTGGATCTTCTTGGAGCAGTCAACATTATAGAAGATTCTTCCGTCTCCATATTCGTCGGGTGAGATCGTTGTGCTGTACAAAGGCTTCTCGAGATCGTCCTTGTCGAATTCCTTATCCTTGCTGTAGTAGTAAGCATAATAGATCTCGTCTTCAGCATCTTTATTTACTTCGATCGAGAAAGCCAGAGTATCGGTATCTGTAGTATACATTCCCGGTTTTCCCATTGTGGAATCATAGTCCCACCATCTGGCTTCAATAATATAATCATTGAAATCCTCGTCATAGACGGCATATCTCTTGCCGGATTCAACTTTATCCTTTTTCTCGATACGCTCGATGATGTTACCGCCGAGTCCGAATCCACCGTTGATCAGAGCCCATACTCCGACACCGATAAGAGCCAGCATAACTACACCGATAGCAACAAGCAGAGCGATAAGTCCGCCCTTGCCCTTTTTCTTTGCAGCTTCGGGAGCAGGTGTAGCCGGAGCCTCCGGAATGGGACCTGAAGGTGCCTCAAACGCAATGGGTTCAACAGCTGCAGGCGCAGCCTCAACCGGCATTGCAGCAGGTGCGGGAGCAGGTTCGGTATAAGGTGCCGCCACAGCGGGTGCAGGTGCTGCATAAGGAACTGCCTCAACAGGTGCAGGTTCAGTATAAGGTGCTGCTTCAACTACAGGCTCTACAGCTGCAACAGGTTCTGCCACCGGTGCAACTGCAACAGGAACAGGTTCTGCTACAGGCTCGATTGCAGGAACTGGTTCAACTACAGGTTCTGCTACAGGTTCAACTGCCGGAGCAGCTTCTTCTATGGGTGCAGGTTCAACTGCGGGAACAGTCTCTGCTACGGGTGCAGGTTCAACTGCAGGAATTGCCTCTGCGACAGGTTCCGGTGTAACTTCAGGAGCCGGAACTGTAACAGGAGTTGTATCCAGCTTTGTTCCGCAGTTTCCGCAAAATGCAGTGCCTTCTCTGACAGGGCTGCCGCAGTTATGACAAAACTTAGCCATATATTATCCTCCTTAAGTTTTTCTTAACAGATAAAATAATACCACAACGCGCGTGCAAACGTGCGTGTAGTTGCTTAATTAATATAACTGTAAACCGGAAAAGTATTCCTTACTGATTTCCGCCGCACAGATAATCGATTGCTTCAATGTAGCCGTCAAAGCCCTTGCCGGTAATCGTTTTCGAGCAATAGAGGGAAACATAGGAGATCCTTCGGAAATCCTCACGCTCATCAACTTTTGTTATGTGGACCTCGACTGCGGGAATCGAGACAGCTTTAAGCGCATCAAGGAGCGCAACAGATGTATGTGTATATGCTCCCGGATTGATAACTATTCCGTCAGTCTTATCGAAATATGCCTGCTGTATGAAATCGACCAGTTCACCCTCGTGGTTGCTCTGGAGACACTTGACTCCGATGCCCTTGTCATCACAGTAAGACGTGATACGGGATATGAGGTCATTATATGTGGAAGAACCGTAGAGATCCGGTTCCCTGATACCGAGCATGTTAAGATTTGGTCCGTTAAGTACAAGTATCTTCATTTTTCACACCAATGTAGAAAGGATATCGGAAATAGCCTTGTCATAGAAATCCTGTTTAACTTCGAATCTGTCATAATAGAATCTGTAGTCGCACCAGGTCTCATATTTATCCTTGCGCTGTGAATAAAGCTTCTCTACGCCGTGAAGCTGGGATATCGGTCTGTTCTTGTCAGTCAGGGCTGTCAAAGGACGTTCAAGATAGAAAACATTCGAATTGCAGCGGACATAGAATTTGTTTACGTCACGTGTCACGATACCGCCGCCGCAGGAAACGACCAGACCGCTCTGCGGAAGGAATTCGGCAGCTATCTCACATTCCATTTCCCTGAAGGCATCTTCGCCGGGGCCTGATAAGACTTCAGCGGGAGTCTGACCGAATTTCTCGGCAAAAGCAATATCAAGATCTACAAGCGTACGGCCTGTTGCCTTGGCGATATTCCTTGCAAGAAGTGATTTGCCGGAGCCGGGCATACCGATTATCGTGATATTGCGCATACGGTTCTCAAGGATCCTGATGACCTTCTCGATCTTGTCGGCAGCTTCGGACGGGATGCTCTTGTTGGGATTGCCGAGGAGCGAAGCCCCTTCGATGTCCCCTGCAAAGATACGCGATGCTTTATAGGCCTGGGCAACCAGCATGGCAAGACCTCCGCAGGTCTTAAGACCTAACTCTTCCGCATCCTGGAGGAATCTTGTTCTCGAAGGATTATAGACAACATCCGCACAGGCTTCGAGACCATCAAACTTCGTAAGATCAAGAAGTCTGTTATCAACCTTGGGGAACATTCCGACAGGTGTGCAGTTAACAATGACCTGGGCATCTCCTGCCCTGTCGTAAACATTGGAATAATTGATCTCAGTATCAAGATCGCATTTATAGACCAGTGATGCGCCAAGTGTGTCAAGCGCATAGAATACTGCAGAAGCAGCGCCGCCGGTACCGAGTACCAGTACCTTTTTACCGCTGACTGAAATATCTTTTCTGTGGAGCATGTAGATGAAACCGAAATAATCCGTATTCCATCCCTTTACTTTGCCGTCATCGAAAACAACAGTATTAACACTTCCTGTCGTGCGGGCCGCATCATCGAGCTCATCGCATCTGGCGCAAGCATCCTTCTTGTAAGGAATGGTTACGTTAAAGCCTTTGAAAACCCCATTACTGAATAATGCATCCAGTTCTTCAGGTTCGCGTTCGATCACCGAATACGAATATGAAGAATCAAAAAGACTGTGTATTTCAGGTGAATATGTATGTGCGAGGGTTCGTCCCAAAACACCGAATGCCGGCAGGCGCTGGTGAGCTTTGGATGTATCCATCAAGGTCTTGAAAAGATCCTTTACATAAGGCCTGCTTTCAAATCCTGCGAGTTCGGTGACCTTCCTCAGTTTCTCTTCTTCCCTTTCGGGAACAAAGACATCAACACCGTTTTCCCTCTTGATGTTTCCTATCTCACGGCACGTTGCGATCCTCTTCTCGAAAAGATCAAGAATGTCATTATCGATCTCATCAAGTCTGCCTCTGAGTTCATTAAGATCCGGTCTCTCGCTCATGTTATTCTCCTCCGTTACATCGATACAAGCAGCATATCGTAAAGAGCAATTGCAGCTGCGGCTTCAACGACCGGAACTGCACGCGGTGCAACACACGGGTCATGTCTGCCTTCAATCTTTATGGTCGTATTCTTATGTTCTTCAAGATCAACCGTATCCTGGTCTTTTGAGATAGACGGTGTCGGTTTCATTGCCACATCAAATACTATCGGTGCGACATCTCCAAGACTGATACCGCCCTGGATTCCGCCGCTGTGATTTGTCTTCATCGTAAGATTGCCTTCATCATCAAAGACGAACGCATCATTATTCTCGGAACCCTTCAGATCCGAACCCTTAAATCCGTTGCCGAATTCAACACCCTTAACTGCGGGAATGGCATAAAGGATCTGCGCAAGTTTTGCTTCTATACCGTCAAAGATTGGTCCTCCGATCCCTTCCGGATATCCGTAAACAACACACTCGATGATCCCTCCGACCGAGTCGCCTTCAAGTCTTGCCTGCTCGATCTTTTCCTTCATGAGTTCGCCTTTGGCATCATCTACGACAGGAAAATCTTTCGTCTCGACCACCGTAAGCGCATTCCTGAATCCCGCATCATTTACTCCGTGATCGAAGTAAGAATCGTCATCTATGCCTCCGACGCGTTTAAGATGGGCGCTGATCTGAATACCTCTTTTATTCAGTTCCTGAAGCGCGATGGAACCTGCGATGCAGAGAGGCGCGGTCATGCGTCCGGAGAAGATACCGCCGCCTGACTTTGAAGCCTCATCACCGTAAAGAAGCCTTGCAGCATAGTCAGCATGAGAAGGTCTCGGACGGTTCATTATCGACGCATAATCCTTGGGCTTTGTATTCGTGTTGATTATATATCCGTGAAGCATTGCGCCGTTGCGCTCGAAAATTACCTCATCAGGTTCTTTTCTCGGTGTCGACCACGCATTCTTTCCCGGTGCCCTTCTTGCCATAAAGGCAGCAGTCTTTCCGGAATCAGGAATAACATCTTCGGGAAGGCCGTTAATATATACACCGATCGCCTCACTGTGAGACTCACCGTAGATCATTATGTCCAGGGCATCTCCCTGATATGTGCTGCTTGAATTCATACGGTCATCTCCTTTAACAATATCTTCCTGAATTCAGGAAAAGATTTATCAAGGCAGTTTATATCGTCCAATTCGATCTCCCTGCCTGTGGCAGCGCCACAAAGCACTGCAGCCATTGCCATTCTGTGATCTCCTGATGAAGTAAGCACGATCTTATCCGGTATCACATCTCTTTCTATATATTCTATCGTAATAGTATCCTCTTCGAGCGTTACATTTCCACCAATTGCGGATAACATGTCCGTTATCGCCTTCGCCCTGTCAGACTCCTTGATCCTGAGTCTCCTGATCCCTTTAAGAACTGTTTTATCAGCCCTGAAAGCACCCGTCACAGCCATGTAAGGAACAATATCCGGAATATCACTGCAATCGATCTCAATGATCTTACTGACAGGATTGATCAGGCTGTCCTGGACAAAGACAGTATCGTTCTCGACAAGGAAGGATATCCCGGCAAACTTAAGAAACTTCATTATTGCCCTGTCACCCTGAACCGAGTTCATATTAAGTCCCGAAACCTTTGACGAACCTCCGTGGATCAGGCTTCCAAGGCAGAGAAGGAACGCGCCGTTGCTCCAGTCACCTTCAACTTCGAAATTACCGTCGGCCGCAAGACCGTCCGGCTTTGCAGGCACTTTGAAAGTATCGCCGTCTCTTACTATGTTGATCCCGTATTTAGAAAGCGCAGCCATAGTAAGCTCAATGTAGTGGACAGAAGCGATGCCTCCGGTAACCTCAATTGCGGACTCTCCATCAAAGACTGAGAGCGCCATAAGTAGCCCCGATATGTATTGTGAAGATACGCTGCCGTCTATAACATATTTCCCGGGCTTGATGTTTCCGGTAACTCTTATCTCGTTTGCCTCAATGTCTTTGACGATCTTTACGCCAAAGGGTTCAAGACATTCCGCGAGTTCTTTTACCGGTCTTTCAATAAGTCTTCCACGGGTCTTGAAGACAAGTGTTTTTACCGCAGATGACTTTACCGCAAGCGCAACCGGGATCATGAACCGGAGCGTTGAGCCGCTCTCATTGCAGTTCAAGATAACAGTCTCTGAAGCAATATTTTCAAGCGCGCGGAGACAGGACTTAGTTGCCCTTATATCGTCATTGTCACCGGGTGCTTCATCAAGATAATCACCGCGTGCGCCGAGAATGAAGTTGACGATAAGCTCCCTGTGGCAGACCGACTTTGAAGGCGGCGCTTTGATATCCAGATTAAGATTTTTACAAGAGATTCTCATACGGACAAAAACTTAAGGAACTCCTCTGCAGTCATCTTCCTGATCTCGGCTTTGCCGATCTTATTTACAAGTATAACCGATAATGTATCGCCACGTTTTTTCTTATCATTCATCGCACCGGAAACGATCTGTTCGGGTGTTATCTCATCTTCTGTTGGAAGCTTATAAAGCTTAAGAAGATCCTTCATCTTCTTTGCTTCGTTTTCATCCAGAGTACCTGCTCTGACACAGGCATCGATAATGATCCCCATGCCCTTTGCGACGCATATTCCGTGAGGCTTCGTATAGCCGCTGTCGCGCTCGATCACATGACCTGCAGTATGACCGAAATTCAATGTCTGGCGCAGGCCGTTGTCATTCTCGTCCTCGTTGACTACACGTGCTTTGTCTGCAACGTTCATATAGACGATCTCTTCTAACAGATCTTCATCGTCCCTGATGTTCCCGCCGGCATTTTGGAGTTTATCGAACAGTTCCGTATCCATTATGAAAGCATGCTTGATAACCTCTCCCATGCCTTCGGTAAAGACTTCATCGGGAAGCGTTTTAAGGAAAGAAATATCTTCAACAACAAGCAAAGGCTGCCAGAATGCGCCGACTTGGTTCTTGCCCTTCGGGATATCGATACCTGTCTTGCCTCCGACAGATGCATCGACCATTGCAAGAAGCGAAGTAGGTATCTGGATAACGTTTATGCCGCGGAGGAATGTCGATGCCGCAAAGCCCGCCATATCAGTCGTTACTCCGCCGCCCAGTCCTATGACCAGATCGGTTCTGGTAAACCCGGCTTCAGCCATCCTGTTCCACATTCCGGCGATCTCGTTGATATTCTTATTCTGCTCACCGGCCTCGAAAACATAATCAATAACATTAAGTCCTGCCTCTTCAAGAGAGTTCCTGACCTTATCAAGATACAACGGCGCCACATTAGTCTCCGATACGATCAAAGCTTTCAATGCAGCGGGGCAGAGTTTTGCAGTCTCAGAACCGAGAGCGGTAACAGCATCCTTGCCGATAAGGACATTGTATTCTCTGGATGCCCGGACATTTACCGTTCTCATATTCCGTCTACCTCCTCTTTGATCCGTCTTCCTTCATCAAGCAGATCACGAAGGCCGTCAAAATCATCCTCTACCAAAGCTTTTCTGTACTTTGCAAGTTCTTCCTGAAGATGATCGATCTCGAAAATAAGATTGTCCTTATTCTCCAAAAACAGCTGCGTCCACATTGTCGGATTGAGCCAAGCGACTCTCGTCATATCCTTGTACGAACCTGCCGAGAATCCTTTGTGATTCCTTGCTGAAGGGCTCTTGATATATGCGTTGGAAACAAGGTGTGCCATCTGAGAAGTAAATGCGATCATCTTGTCGTGCTCGTCAGCATGAGATAAGTGATAGCTTCCGAATCCGCAGGGTGAAAGAAGATTCTTTACCCTGTCGAGCAGGAACATATCATCAAATACCGGAGGCACTACCACCATAGGAGCTCCGAAGAACATATCAGATCTTGCATATGCCATTCCCGAGAATTTGGTTCCTGCCATCGGGTGGCATCCTACGAATAAAAGACCGTTCTCTTCAGCGATCTTAAAACACTTCTCGCATACAAGTCTCTTGGTACCGCAGGCATCGATGATCATGCCTTCTTTATTGAAGTGCTCCTTATGCGTTTCCATCCAGTTGATGCTTGCCTCAGGATAAAGTGAGAGTATAACAAGATCACATTTCCCGAGATTCTCATCTGTCAGTTCATCATCAATGATGCCCTGCATCTTAGCCATCTGGGTAATGCTCTTAGTACGGTTCCAACCGTAGACTATTGCTTCCTCATCACTCTTGTAAGCCTTTGCGAAAGAGGCGCCTATAAGGCCTAATCCGACTACACCGACTGTCATCTTCATTTTAAATACACTTCCTTTTCGAACTGATAAAAAAGACGCTGACAAACATCAGCGTCAATTGATTACAGAATGCTTCTTGCTTTTGCAATTGCTTCCATCACTTCTCCGAACTGCGCAGGTGTGAGCTGCTGGGCTGCATCGGAGAGTGCTTTCTCGGGATTGCAGTGAACTTCGATCTCGAGCGCGTCCGCACCTGAAACTACCGCTGCCATAGACATCGGTTTGATGAGACCGGACTTGCCTGTTGCATGTGAAGGGTCGCCGACAACAGGAAGATGCGTGATCTGCTTCAATACTGAGATAGCGCTTACGTCGAAAGTATTTCTCGTGTAAGTCTCATATGTTCTGATACCTCTCTCGCAGAGGATAACGTTCGGGTTGCCCTCACTCATTATGTACTCGGCGCTCATGAGAAGTTCCTTGATCGTAGCGGAAAGACCGCGCTTCAAAAGGATCGGTTTGCCTGTCTTTCCGAGTGCCTTCAAAAGGTCAAAATTCTGCATGTTGCGTGCGCCGACCTGAAGGAAATCCACTTCTTCGAAAACCGGGATCTGTTCAGGGCTCATGATCTCCGAACAAATAGGTAATCCTGTCTCTTTCTTTGCTTCAAGAAGAAGTCTGATACCCTCTTCATGAAGTCCCTGGAAATCGTAAGGTGATGTTCTCGGCTTGAATGCGCCGCCACGAAGGATCGTAGCACCTGCTGCCTTAACAGCCTTTGCAGCGCTCATGATCTGCTCTTCGGTCTCAACCGAGCAGGGACCTGCAATAACTGCAAAATTGCCTCCGCCGATCTTAACACCTCCGACATCGATAACCGAATCTTCGGGATGGAACTTTCTGTTCGCCTTCTTGAATGTCTCGGATACTCTTGTTACCTTCTCGATGATATCGAGGCCCTGAAGCATATCGATATCAACGGTTGACGTGTCACCGATGAGACCAAGAACAGTGCAATACTCGCCCTTAGACTCATTTACCTTCAGGCCCTTGTCCTCAAACCATGCAATAAGGCTTGATATCTGTTCTCTGGTTGCTGTGTTCTTAAGTACTGCGATCATGTTCTTTATCTCCTTTGTACGATGTCGGTTTGTACCTTTTTTGTTTCCTGCTCTGGCTTGAACAAAAAACGCTGCCGGGCTTCTTGCGTACCCTGCAGCGTTATTCAAATCAAATCATATCTTTGGTTCTCTTTGGCGCTAGCAAAAGCCGCTTTAGTTCGTCTCCCTAAAGTAGTAATAGTAGCTATACGCATAAAAGAAAACCGCAGTCTTCATAAGGACTCTCCTAATTAAAACTGCGGTTATTAAATCACACCTTCTTGCATATTGCAATAACTAATACTCATCAAACAGGCCTTAAGCAAAATCTTCCAGACCCGTCTTCTCATGAATAAGTTCAACTACTCCGTCGGGTTCCATATTGAGCGCGACCGCAATCTCATTGTTCATCCTGTTCCTTGCATCAACCAGCGCACGTTCGTCCTGGGCATTCAGATGCTTGCCTTCCTTCGCAAGCTTCTCTGCATGCCTGTTGATCAGATAGATAAGTCCGACAATATCTTCCCTGCTTCCGTTGACGATAATGTCTGTAAAAGTAGCCTTGCGCTCATTGCGGTCTTCTATCCAGCTGCAGTTATCTATCGGAAGCTTGTCGATCAGGGCAATAGCTTCTTTCTTGGATGCAACAGGTCTGATCCTGCTGACCTGGGCTTCGTTGTTGAGAGGCACGTAAACGTATTGGGATCTGGTTACGAAAAGCGGCTTAAGAACATAGTATTTCTGGGGTTTCTCTTTGAAAAAACTGATGTCTTTGATGTCATCGATCTGACAGACACCGCTGCCTGCATAAACTATATTGTCGCCAATCTTAAAGCCCATACGAACCTGCCTTTCTTTAAAAGTCTCAAAAAATTTTATACAATTTATGAAAAAACTATTTGTAAAAATCGAATTATGGTATATACTACTAGATTTATTTTAGCACGGTTAAGTTAAAAGGTGGGTAGTCAATTTCTACAAAAATCGCTCTATTTCGGGAGGTTTGTTTGACTTTGCCAAGTTTTTTGCCGGCCGAAAACAAGGCCTGCAGGTATTCTGATTTCCCCGCAGGCCCGATTTTGTGATTTTCGCTTAATATCTTCAGTCTTTGCTGCCCTTATCGCATGCCTCTTTGATCCTGTCGATCACGATCTCGAGCGCCTTGATCCTGGCATATTTCTTATCAACTGATTCAAGGATGTACCAGGGAGCAAACTCTGTCGATGTCTTCTTAATCATCTCATCGATCGCGGATTCGTACTTATCCCACTTCTCGCGGTTGCGCCAGTCTTCATCCGTGATCTTCCACTGCTTCTCGGGATTTGCCTGACGCTCTTTGAAACGCTTGAGCTGTGTCTTCTTATCGATCTGTACCCAGAACTTGATAACGACCGCGCCCCACTCCGTCAGTTCCTTCTCAAACTCATTGATCTCATTATATGCGCGCTGCCAGTCATTCTCGCTGCAGAAGCCTTCGATCCTCTCGACCATAACTCTTCCGTACCAGGTACGGTCAAAAATGGCAATGTGTCCGGTCCTTGGAAGCCTTGTCCAGAATCTCCACAGGAAGTGTCTTGCCTTCTCGTGCGGTTCAGGACTTGCGATAGGAAGCACTTCATATCCTCTCGGATCAAGCGCGCCGGTAATACGCTTGATGTTGCCGCCTTTGCCCGCAGCATCCCATCCTTCGTATGCGAT
The DNA here is from genome assembly GCA_017510605.1 of Clostridiales bacterium. Taxonomy (GTDB): domain Bacteria; phylum Bacillota; class Clostridia; order Saccharofermentanales; family Saccharofermentanaceae; genus Saccharofermentans. Next base: position 66,411 of record JAFWMQ010000002.1, on the reverse strand, counting down.
AATGACCGGGATCTTTTTCCTGTAGAGCTTGTTGTGGAGGTCCCTTAATTCATCCTGAAGTTCATCAAGCTTTTTCTCATACTCCTCATCTGTAAGTGTCTTATCTTTCAGATCTACTTCCTTAAGGAGCGGAGTCTTCTTGAGCGGGAACGTATTCTGAAGGATCGGCGAAGCAAGATTCTTATTCTTCAACGCAGTCTCGATCCCCTGATTCAGGAATTCAAGCACCTGGAGCTCTGCGAACTTTTTATCCTTGCTGTCTATGATGTACCACGGAGCCGTAGGATTATTGGTATCTTTCAGATACTGGTCATAGACTTCCATACAGTCATCGTAGTGCTTATTCTCATAAAGGTCGCCCTTATCGACACGCCACTTGGTGTCTTTGTCGTCAAGGAGCTTCTCGAGTCTTTCCTTCTGCTCCTTTTTTCCTATCTGGAAGAAAAATTTCATGACGAGATATCCGTTATCAACAAGCGATCTCTCAGTCCTGTTGATCGAATCGATCATCTCTTCATATTCATCATCATCAAGGACTTCTTCAACTCTCGCATCCGTTATCTCCTCCATCCAGAAGGTATCATAGAATGCGAACTTTCCCTTCTCGGGGATCTCCTTCATATATCTGTACAGGAACGGATATCTCAGATCTTCCTTGGTAGGCTTTGGGAATGTCTTGACCCTGAAAAATCTCGGATCGATATTCTTGATGATCTTGCCCAGAACGCTGCCTTTTCCGGCGGCACCCCAGCCTTCGAAAATTACCATTACCGGAAGCCCTGCTTCCTTTATCTTCATCTGGGAAGCAAACAGTTTGCTCCTCTCGTCTTCCAAACGCTTTGTAAATTCCTCTTCACCGGGCTTTTCCGCCTTAACAAAATCCTTAAGCATATGAGACCTCCGTATCAGCCGTCCGAGCGGCATAGTCTGTATACATTAATTATGTAAACTCTCAGGTCATTTTATAAGTTGGAATTTGCATACATTTATTTATTCGTAATTGTGCATTTGGGACACGCAGTTCTTTTCCGGCTTAAGAATACAAAAGCCGCGAGCATCACGATACCGGCTGCGCTTACTGCAATTCCCGCCTTAATACCGGGCGCTGTGAACCTGAATTCGACCGTATGCGTACCCTCTCCCGGATCTGCTGCCATAAGGATATCCCCGTATTTTTGGATCCCGGTTTCCTTGCCGTCGATATAGCATGTCCAGCCGTTCTCGTAGGGGATCGTAGTAAGAAGAACCTCATCCGGACCGAGATTTGTAGTAAAGACCGCATTACCGTTCTTATATGTGTCAACGGTCACCTTGCCCAGGTCGATCTTCTCAAACTGGCTCTTGAAAGCATCACTGTCAACAGCCGCAAAGAAGATATCCTGGAAGGAAAAGCACTTATCCGATGAATCAAGCACGACTTCAATTTCTTCGCCTTCCTCGTAGTATCCGAGTCTTACAATGATCGAATAAAACGAGTTGGGACTTATCTCCATAAGTTCTTCACCATCAATTGAAAGATTGAAATGGCTCAAGAGCGAAGACGATACGATAGCAATATACTGTTCACCCGTATGTGTTGCCGTGTGCTTTATCGTAAAGACAGCTGGAGTGCTGTCATCTGATCTGTAGTAAGCATGTCCGGCTTCCGACTGTCTGTCTATCGGTTCATTGCCGATCGGGTCGTCATATTTGCTTGTTTTCGAGAAAGTGTAATCAATATTCTCATCAGGAAGTTTAACAGCATTGGTCAGGGTAATGTCGTCATCGGTCACAGCATATCTGCCGACAAAAATGTCTTCCGTGAACTCATCAGGGAACATCGACTTATACCATCTGTTCTGGAAATCAAAATAGTCCTTGTCATCTGAGAGCGTCTCAAGATAATACAGGTCAAAATCCATCGCCTTGTCATCTGCGGCAAATCCCACAGGGAGAACGCAGGTGTTCTGATAACATCTGTATCTGTGCGCGTCATCATCAGGTGAGACAAGAGTGCCGTTCTTATAACCGCTCGTTGTGACCACGTTTCCTACCGAGAAGAAAGCATCTGAAGGCAGCGAAGTGTATGTGCAGTCATAGGTAGCGTAGTTATAGTTTATCCGGTAGCCGAACTGCTTCATAAGCCTTGCAAATCTTCTGTTGGAACCCGAATCAAACTGGCTTATTCCGTTCCGGCCAAGAGCCGCTTCCGCTTCGAAAGATCCGTATATCCACAGATCTTCAGAATCCCTGTTGTCGGTCTCCATTAATACACGCGCGCCGTTATCACTCATTTGAGAAGACAGTGCCTGAAGCTCAACAAGATTATCTCTGTATTCGGCATCAGACGCACCGTTAAGATAAACCGACGTCCCCTCGGCACATCTCGGAGCAATTCCTGCCATCTCCAGAACGATCGCCATAACAAGCATGCCGTAAGAGATCTTGGAGAAATTCTCCAGCTGCGCAGGCCATTTCTTCTTAATTACCGCCATAAACAGTAAAGAGTAAACGATCATCAGACTGACATTGGCAATGAGAACAAAGCTGCTCTTCTGCAGTCTGGCGGCAAACTGCGTAATAAGCAGAACAACCATCAGGATGCCTGATGCAGAAAGGATCTCCTTATAGGTAATCTCTTTGATCTTTTTGAAAACCCGGAAAGCCAGGCTTATGAATACCGGCATAAATACGAATGCCTGCCTGTGCTGGAACCAATTAGGCCTGTCAGATGCCTGCCACAGTTTATCGATGAACGGGATGTTGAAAGATGCGAAGAAAAGGATAATGACGATGCCATAGAACAGTTTGTCTTTCCCCGAAAATGCTTTCGAGACAAAGAACACGGTAACAAGAATGGTAACCGACAGACTGATAAATACAAACGGCTGGTTGTTGATCAGATAATCCAAGGTATCGTTATACCCCAAAAATATCTGGGAGAGAAACTCAATTCCCTCAAAGCCGTTCTTTTTACTGTTGATCAATAAAGTAAAAGCATCTCTGTTATTCAGCACATCAAGCCCCACCGGGATCAGGAACGCGCCGGCGGAAAGGGCGCAAAGAATGGCCGTGATGATAAATTTGCAGGTCTTGGCAAGAGCGTTTTTGAATGTGGTCTTGTTCTCTATCAACCCCAGGTATGCCAGTCTTCCTATCAGATAGAAAAAGCTGAATATTCCGGCCATATAGGATGCATAGAAATTTGAAATGAAGAGAACAATAAGGGTGAAAACGATCCCGGTTTTCCTGTCTTCTTCGATAAATCTTTCAATAAAATACAAAAGCAGCGGAAGCAGCATATACGCGTCAAACCACATGATGTTAAAAAGGAATGAGATCGTATACGATGAGAAAGCATATGTAATGGCGAATACCAAAGGCCATTTGCTTTCCGTATCAGAACTTCTCTTCTGCAGGAACAGGCACATAAATGCCGAGCCTAAAGCAAGTCTTATCGCAGAGATGATCGAAATAGCCGTGGCAATGTGCGCGTCATCGAACAGGAAAATGATAAAGTTCAAAGGGCTCGACAGATAATAGCCGAATGTCGACATAAAATTGCTGCCGCAGCCGGCTGACGTGCTGTACGAGAAGGAAGACAGGATATTCTTAAGATCCAGTTCCTTAAGCTGGTGCTTGAACCTTAATAGCTCCGGAACATACTGGTCCTTCAGATCGCACCTGAGAATGCTGAACCTTCCGAACGGAAGTTTGCTGTAACATGCAAAAGTTATGAGGATAAGGAGGAGCACAATAAAAAAGGTAATGATCGGAAGATAATTGATCCTGCCTTTTCCGGCGGTTTTCTTTACCGGGCGTTCCTTTGCAGATAAGCTCGTTACTTCCTTCATCCTCTCCCCCAAATGAATCTTATTATATTTATTATATTACCTCATTCATCCTATAAACAAGTTCGCATAATAAAGGGACTGCATAACCGGATCTTCCGACCCCGGATACCACAGTCCCTGTTAATCTGCATATTTTTGTTTTCTGCTTAGCTGGCTCTTATCTCTTCCATAAGCGTCTCGAAATCCACCTTGTCCAGTTCAGCCTCTTCACTCAATTCAACGATACTCATGTTCGGCAAGGTGGTAATGTTCTTCTCACTTTCTTTCCCATGATCTGACATTAAACCAAAATCCTTCATAACAGAAACACCCTTGTTAAGTTATTGTACGTATTGTACTACTAGTTTTCGATTTTCAATGACGGATTTTCAAAATGTAATATAAACATAATTTGCCCCAATAAAAAACTCCCGCAGGGCGAACCCCGGGCGGGAGCTTTCTCTTATAACACCATAGTCCTTAAGACTTAATGCCTTTACAATCGTTTACATACTGTCTGATCGGTCCGATGTCAGTGTACTTCTTAACGCCGTCTCCGTCAGGAATGATGAGGACCGGAACATTTACGATCTCAAACTGCTTAGCGAGATCTGCTTCATCATCAGCATAGATAAGCTCATAATCGAAGCGCTGCTCATCGAACATTGCCTTGACAGCCTTGCACTTAGCGCAGGTGTGTGTCGTGAAGAGCATCGGCTTTGTTACTGAAGCATCACCGTATGTGGGAAGAAGCTCGGGAAGTTCCTTATCCTCGGCTTTGCTAACCGTAACGGTTGCCGTTCTGGGCTTTAATGTTGAGTTGCAGGTATCGTATGTCTTTCTGTCCTTGAACTCCTGGAGCTTACCGTCGTTCCAGTTCTTGACCGGACGGTAATAACCTGTGATACGGCTGTAAGTCTCTGTGGGGTTACCGCACTCGGGGCAGGCCTTTACTTCGCCCGGGAGATAGCCGTGGGCAGAGCAGATGGAGTAAGTAGGAGATATCGTGTAGTAAGGCAGTCTGTAGTTCTCGGCGATCTTTCTTACGAGAGATGCTGCAGCCTTCCAGTCAGGGAGACGCTCGCCTAAGAATGCATGGAATACCGTACCTGATGTATAGAGAGTCTGGAGGTTATCCTGGACATCAAGAGCATCGAAGATGTCAGCTGTATATCCGACGGGCAGGTGTGAACTGTTGGTGTAATAGAATACGCCGGAAGCATCATTAGCCGTGATGATGTCAGGGAACTTAGCCTTGTCGTGCTTAGCAAGACGGAAAGCCGTTGACTCTGCAGGTGTAGCCTCGAGATTATAGAGGTCACCGTATCTCTCCTGGTATTCGGAAAGCTTCTCTCTCATGTGATTCAATACATCAGCAGCGAACTTCTGGGTCTCTTCGTGTGTGAGATCCTTTCTGAGCCACTTCGCATTGAGACCGGCTTCATTCATACCGACAAGACCGATCGTGGAGAAGTGGTTATTGAATGTTCCGAGATAGTGCTTTGTATAAGGATAGAGACCTTCCTCAAGAAGCTTGGTGATCATGTTTCTCTTGATCTTGAGGGATCTTGCGGAAACGTCCATGAGGTGGTCAAGTCTCTTGTAGAAATCTGCTTCATCAGCTGCAAGATATGCAATACGCGGGATATTGATAGTTACAACGCCGACAGAACCTGTTGACTCGCCTGAACCGAAGAAACCGCCTGACTTCTTACGGAGTTCACGAAGGTCAAGTCTCAAGCGGCAGCACATTGAACGTACATCGGAAGGCTCCATGTCGGAGTTGATGTAGTTGGAGAAGTAAGGAATGCCGTACTTTGCAGCCATCTCGAAAAGAAGCTTATTGTTCTCTGTCTCAGACCAGTCGAAATCCCTGGTGATAGAGTATGTCGGGATAGGATACTGGAAGCCGCGGCCGTTGGCGTCGCCTTCGATCATGATCTCGATGAAAGCCTTGTTGACCATGTCCATCTCGGCTTTACAATCCTTGTACTTGAAGTCCATCTCCTTGCCGCCGACAATACAGTTCTGCTCAGCTAAGTCATTCGGAACTGTCCAGTCGAGAGTGATGTTTGTGAACGGGCTCTGTGTACCCCATCTTGAAGGTGTGTTAACACCATAGATAAAGGACTGGATGTCCTGCTTAACCTGCTTGTAGTTGAGGTTATCTACCTTAACGAAAGGTGCAAGATATGTATCGAAAGAGGAGAAAGCCTGAGCGCCTGCCCACTCGTTCTGCATGATGCCTAAGAAGTTGACCATCTGGTTGCAGAGCGTGGAGAGGTGCTTTGCAGGAGCAGATGTGATCTTGCCGACGATACCGCCCAGACCTTCCTGGATGAGCTGCTTTAATGACCATCCTGCACAGTAACCTGTGAGCATGGACAGATCGTGAATATGGATATCAGCATTTCTGTGAGCGTCTGCGATCTCCTTGTCATAGATCTCGGAGAGCCAGTAATTAGCTGTGATGGCGCCGGAGTTGGAGAGGATAAGGCCGCCTACGGAATATGTAACTGTGGAGTTCTCTTTTACACGCCAGTCTTCAACCTTGACATAGCTGTCTACAAGATTCTTGTAGTTCAGGAGAGCGGAATTCATGTTACGGATCTTTTCGCGCTGGTTACGGTAAAGGATATAAGCCTTTGCTACGTCCTCATAACCCATTCTCTGGAGTGTAGTCTCGACGCTGTCCTGAATTGATTCGACATCTACCTTGCCGTCAATTGCCTTCTTCTCGCAATCGGAAACTGCATTCAATGCGAGCATATCAATTATCTGGTTGTTATACTCTCTCTTCTGTGCAACAAAAGCCTTCTCGATAGCTCCTGAAATCTTGCTTAAGTCGAAATCTACGACTTTGCCGTCTCTCTTGATGATCTGAAACATGTTCCTCTCCTTAACTCTCTCCGCGGATCTTTGCTTGCGGTATTATTTTTCTCGCATTTCCTAAAGCTTTTTCCAATTCCTCATGCGGCATCTCCGAAAGCCCCCCGCCGTTCAGAAGATTCCCTGAATCGACAAAACTCTGGAGGAAGTAATTCTCAGTTCCTTCCACCTGCTTCGCGATCTCACCGAAATCGTCCGCGTCGTGCAGAGGCAATACCACCGTCGTACGGAACTCGTAAGCTACTCCGCTTTCCTGAATCGCCCTGATGCTTCTCTTGATGAGTGAGACATCAAAGTTATCGATTCCAACGGTCTTTGCATACTTATCGAATGTATTCTTGAGATCCATCGCCACATAATCCACATTGCCTTCAGACAGGATCTTCTCCAGTCTGTCCGGAAACGTGCCGTTGGTATCAAGCTTTACCTTGTATCCCATCGACTTGATCTTAGCGATAAACTCACCGATATCAGCATGCAGAAGCGGTTCGCCGCCCGTAATCGCAACTCCGTCTAAGATCCCCTGACGCTTTTTAAGGAAAGCGAAAAAATCGTCTTCACTTAACCTGTCTTCTTCCGGAGGATTGTTTACCAGAGCCGGGTTGTGGCAGAAGGGGCATCTTAAGTTGCATCCGACGGTAAATACCGTACAGGCTACCGTCCCGGGGAAGTCCAAAAGTGTAAGCTTCTGAAGTCCGCCGATGATCATGCCCCAATACCTCGCTTTTGAATTGAAAAATAGGTGCGAATGCGCCTCGTTCTTCTCGAAACGCTCTTAAAGATTACCTATATGTTGTGGTTGTGTCAACAGCAAAACCCAATATATTGTGCTTGTAACACGATTGTAATAAATAACAGGAAAACTTGACAAACAATAGGGTTTCAAGACTTTTTTTGCAAATTTTTCATCTTCGGGGAGCAAAAATGTAATATTACATTTGACGAAAATGGCCCCAAAACCGGTTATTGGGTTCAGTCCTTTTTCTTGATGATCCTGTTGAACTGGGGTCTTACCTCAACCTCTGTCACGACTGCCCCGTCCCTCATATTAATAATATCCTTTACGCACTCTGCAGTATCTTCAGGCATGAGATAGCATCCGTCCTCTTCAGAAGGCTTGAAATCCGCATTCCTGTAGAGCTTTGTTCCGGCCGTAAGATCCGGGCAGACGGTCACGACCCTGACGCCGGTCTTGCGGACCTCTTCATAAAGGCTCCTTCCATAACTGCGAAGTCCGGCCTTAAGGGCACCATATGCCGCCCCGTGGGTATTTATCCTCGTGGATGTAACGGAAGCGATGTTGATAATCATTCCTTTTGAGTCTTTCAGTCTGGGAAGGAGTGTTGAGATCAGGATCATGGGAGCCTCGAGATCCACCCTGCACATCTCCCGGATCTGTTCAGGTGTGTTGAATTCGGCAAGACCGTAATAGGCGCTTCCTGCCGCGTTGACCAGCAGGTCAACCTTCTTAATCTCAGATATCTTCTCAAGAAGGATGTCCGTATCCCTCAAGTCAAGAGACATTCTCTTCTCGAAGAAATCACATCCTTCGGGGAATATCCTTCCGATTCCGTATACTTTATATCCTTCAGATGCGAGCATCTTTGCTATCGCAAGTCCTATTCCGGAAGAAGCTCCGGTAACGATCGCTGTCTTTAATTCCATGTGAATATCTTCTCCCTTCCGATGTGTTCTTCCAACAATCCGCAGACATATTCCTGCATCTGTTTGTCCGTGTCAGGCTCATACTGTGCAACGCTGTCTACAACGGCATACGGATACCATGCGATCTTTGAATCGGGATAAGCCTTTCTCATCTTCAGTAAATAATCTGACGATAACCTGAACGTTCCGACGCTGACATCAGTGAGTCTTGAGAAATCGATAACACCGGCCGCATCCCCGATCAGCCTTTTATATGCTTCCTTCCATTCAGGTATCTTTATTATGGGATCAAAGCAGAGTCTGACTTTTGCACCGTTTTCAATAGCTTTTGCCGCGGCATTTATCCGGGCTTTTGATCCTGCGGTACCGCGTTCGAAGGCCGTGACGGCCTCTTCGGGAGATAATGTAAACGCATAGATGACGTTCGATATGTTGTCCTTAACGTCAGGTGCAGCTTTAGTTCTAAGCTCTACGAGCAGGTCTTTATGCTCTGATGCCATCTCCTTCCAGAAATCCGCGTGGCCGGTAAGGCCGTTCATCGCAATGAGATCGGTATCGTAAGATGCGCAGACATACATCGGTCCTTCTTCAAGGTGGTATTCAATATCAGCCTTATAGTCCTCAAGATTAACAAAAACAACAATATAGGGTGACGGATACATTCCTCTTAAATAACAGTATTCGCAGTCGAAGGGACAGTTCATCATGGAGCTTGCATAGTAAAAGTTCTTCTGTCCGAAGGACTGGCAGACCGGAGCTCCGTCGAATAACCTGTTACCGTCTCTTACCGCCAGGATCAAAGCACGGTGTTCTCTTTGCAGGACCGCATCCTGTCTCCTTCTGTCGAAAACATCTTTATAATGCCTGATGCTGATAACGGCCGCATCAGGGATCTTGCTTAATATCTCTTTTGCCTTCGGGTATTCCGATGCTCTTTGCTCAACGTAGATATGAGTAAATCTCATTTAGGATCTCCCTTCCGGCTTTCTTGTCCGCTGCAGGAAGTCTGCCTTCTTCTTCCATCTTCCCTAGAAGTCTCATAAGTTCTTCCTGTCTTCCGGACACAACGCAATAATGCTCAATATCTTTAAGCTCGTTTCTCATATACCAGGTAAGGCGCATCTTCTCTGCCAAATCTTCCGGAAGGAATTCGTAAGATGCTGCCTCATTATTTTCGAGCATCAGACGTGCGATTTTCCTGATCTCGGGCAGATGCTGTCTCAGCATCTCCGACACCTCGCCTGCGGACATAAAATCAGTGCCGCTGTCGGATACGACCTTATAAAATGTCAGGTCAGAAGGTCTTAAGATCTTAAATACGATCTCGCAGATGAATGAGGCTTCCATGTCGATGAGCATACCCTCATCAACCTCATGCACTATTCCGGGTGAAGTCGTCAACGGCATTTCTTCAATGCCGGATTCAAAAAGAATATCCGGATAATATCTTCTTCCCGTCTCCTGTGAAATAACCTGGTTGATCAGGTATCCTTTGCCTTTGTTCTTTCCGGCACAGATACCTACGTTAAGAACCTTGTCATAAGGCTTCAGATCCAGTTCGCCGATGATGTCACGTGCCCTTGCCCCGACACCCGTGGTGATCAATTCTCCCGGTATTCCGTTAAGCACTGATGCTTCGCATTTAAGAGCCGTAAGAATATATAACATGTGACACTCCTTCTCTCTTTTTGATAATTATATTATAAAGTGTTAATATTAGTCGTCTTAAAGACAACGGAGGTTTTTTATGGACAGATTACTTACGGGTCTCCAGCCCAGCGGTTCACTTACGATCGGTAATTATGCGGGCGGCATCTCGCAGATCGTTAACTATCAGAAAGATTATGAGACATTCCTCTTTGTCCCTGATATGCATGCCATTACGGTTCCCCAGGATCCCGAGACCCTTCACAGGAACATCATCAATGCGATCGCAATGTATATCGCATGCGGTGTCGATCCCAACCTTGAGAACATGCACATCTACATTCAGTCGGAGAATCTCTACCACGCAAATCTGTCCTGGATCTTCGAATGCCACACACCTCACGGCGACCTTACCAGAATGCATCAGTTCAAGGCAAAGTCAGCACTTCACGAAGCTTTCACCGAAGGCCTCGTAACATATCCTGACTTAATGGCAGCTGACATTCTTTTATACGATCCAAAGTATGTTCCTACCGGAATCGACCAGAAGCAGCACGTTGAGCTCGCCAGAAATCTTGCTATCAGATTCAATAACCGTTATGGCGAACTCTTTAAGATCCCTGAGCCTCTGATTCCCACGATCGGAGCAAAGATCCGCGATCTTCAGACACCTACCCAGAAGATGAGCAAGTCTACTGATAATCCGAAGGCTTCCGTTTTCCTCTCCGATCCCGAGAAGACTATCCGCAAGAAGATCATGTCCGCAGTAACAGACTCTGACGGCATCATTAAGTTTGATGAGGATGAGAAGCCCGGTGTATCCAATCTTCTTACTATCTACTCTGTATTCTCCGGATGCGCAATCGAAGATGCAGTTGCAAAATTCGAAGGCGGCGGATACGGCGACCTCAAGAAAGCAGTTGCAGATGCAGTTGTTGAGAAGGTCGTTCCTTTCCAGGATAAGTACAACGAAGTAATCTCCAGCGGCATCATCGATGACATCCTTGACGCAGGCCGCGACTACACGAACGGGATTGCAAAAGAGAAGTACGAACTCGTCAGAAAGGCAGTAGGATTCGGAAGGATCTGATCTCTTATAATCCTTGCAAACTGATAGGGGTTGTCTGTTTGAGACAACCCCTTAATTTTCCTTGGCCGTTGAGGAACTATAATATTTAAAGAAGCTTATAAAGAATCTTATATAGTGCCATCGCGTCGCTCTTGCTGAGCCTGACGCATGAACCGATCTGCGCCGGAATGTCTTTCGCCTTCTTGTACAACGCTTTGCCTTCTTCAGTAAGCGTAATGACGACTACTCGCTCATCCTCTTCGCTTCTGGTTCTCTTGATGAGTCCCTGTTTTTCAGTGTTCTTGAGCATCGGTGTAACCGTGCCCGTATCAAGTTTCAATATCCTGCAGAGTTCACCTACCGTGATGTTATCCTTTTCCCAAAGCACCAGAAACATGATGTACTGTGTGTATGTGATACCCAAAGGCTTAAGGTAAGGTGTGTAAAGATTTACGATTTTCCTTGATGCCGCATAGAGCGGGAAACAAAGCTGTGAATCGAGTTTCATTGATTCATCGATCTTCATCTGCATCACCGTCTCAGATAAGGCTCTCGACAAAAGCCCTTACTTCCTTCATGTCAGCCGTGGGCTCGAATCTCTTTACTACATTTCCTTCCCTGTCGACAACAAACTTCGTGAAGTTCCACTTGATCTCCGGATTGTTCTCATAATCCTTATCGATTTTCTTGAGCATAGTCTTCATTGCGAGTGCCTTTGGTCCCTTGCCGAATCCTTCAAAACCTTTCTGTGATTTAAGATACTTGAACAAAGGAATAGCATTCTCTCCGTTTACATCAGACTTTTTCATCTGCGGGAACTTTGTATTGTATTTGAGCTGGCAGAACTGGGCGACCTCTTCGTCAGTGCCCGGTGTCTGGCCGGCAAACTGGTTGCAGGGAACATCGATGATCTCAAGTCCCTTGTCGTGCAGGTCTTCATACATCTGCTCGATCGGCTTGTAATGAGGAGTAAAGCCGCATCCAGTTGCTGTATTAACAATAAGGATCACCTTGCCTTCATAATCCTTAAGGGAGATCTCCTCTCCTTTGGGTGTGGGAACTGAATAATCGTAAATGGACATATCGTATTCTCCTTTCATTTCTATTTGATAAGATTATATTGTGTCAAATACAATTCGTCTATAATAATCTATTCTTTTATGTCCAGTTTCAGTGGACTTTCGAAAGATCAGTGTGGATTTTTATATCAAATCGTCATCGGAGATCTCTTCAGGCAGCTCTGTTACGGGCGCACTCGCCAGGCGGTGAACAGAGCCGGGATATGCACTCTCAAAAGAAAGTACTTCCAAAGAAGAGCCGCATACTTTACATGCAGATTGGGTGTCATTTGCCGGGGCAGCGCAGTTCGGACAAACGTTGTAGTACCACTTTTTGCTCAGCTGCGACGCTATATAATCTTCTGCTTCCTTTCTTTCTTCCACTGCTTCATTGTCCTTAACAATACGGATCGCGCACTTATGAAGGATGTTATCCCTTACCCTTACAATAAAGAAGCAGGCAGCACCGCATAAAAGGACCAGGATCGAAGGCAGGTAAAATGTAAGCGCATCGATAAACGCAAATGCCTGGTCACTCATGACCGCTCTTTCAAAGTATGGAATGATAAGCTCGTAATAGAAGATATGAGAAATAATAAATACTATAACTGCGCCTGCCCATACAAAAAGATTCATCCAGATAATTCCCGGAGTGCGCTTCATGGTGTCATACACCTTCTCCGCATTATCTGTTCCGAATTCACTGTCGAAAAAAGAGATCAGGTAGCAGTTCTTATTTTCGACTGCCCAGCTCCTTCCGTCGCACAAAGCATCGTCTGTCGGTCTTCCGTGCCTGACATCTCCGGTGTATTGGGGCATTTTCCCTCTTCTGATACTCCCGAGCGCGGAAGTTCTGGCATAGCCTCTCATCCCTAAACACAGAAGGATAATGCCGGCACAGAATAAACACAGATTAATGACATTTAAGCCCTTAAAAGATGAAAAAAAGATCTGGAATGAGACAAATGTAAGAATCAGCGTTCCCATTACTATATAGGGAACAGCAGCTATTAATTTCCCTCCGGAGCCCGGAGCTCCGCCGTAGGGATCGCTGTAGGAATCATAGTAATCGCCTCCGCCGAGGCCAAAGGAATCACTGACTCCGCCTCCGAAAACATCTCCACCGCCGAAATCGTGATAACCGCCGATATGGGTATCTCCGCCATGAAAATCGCCGAAAGACATATATTCACCCTGCTTTCAGATGCGAAAATTAATTCTCGTTCGGATAGACCAGACGCCTGTCAGTATCAAACCACTCGGCAATCGTCCTGAACATCTTTACTATGAATCTTCCTCTTTCGGTAATAGAATATGTTCCGTCGGGATTCTGTTCGATCGTGCCGGTTACGACCTGCTCGTCAAAACGCTTTTCAAACGCGCCGTAATCTTCGACATACTTCGAAGTGAACACCTCACCGACTGATTCCTGCGTGAAGGTCTGATCGGAATTCTCATCCATGTAACTCAGCATGAATACCGAGACCGAACGCTCAACAGTAACCGGGACCAACGTCAGGAAAACCATATTTACGCAGCAAAAGATCACGAACATCATGATGATGTCCCTTATCGTGATGAAGCCCCAGAACTTGCGGATGACCGCCATGATAACACCGGCAACTACACCGGTGATCATAATAAATGCGACACCTCTGTACATGAGGACTTCCATATTCTTAAGAAGGCCCGTGTGGAAAAGACCGATGAACAAAGCCGTGCATGCCAGATAAATAAGTATATATATACCTATAAGAGCTATTACATTGCCGGCAGTTCCGCTGCTTTTACCAACTTTAGACATTACTGGTATGCCCCGTTTCTCTGCCTGTTCTCTTCAGCTGCCAAAGCTCTTTCCTTCTCAAACTGGTTAGCAATATGAATGCTTCCGGTCGCGCTGATCTGGATCGCGGTTCCGCAGAACTGGCAGAAACCTGTGGAATTCCTTCTTATGCGATTGCCCGAAGCACCGCAGTTAGGACACTCGACAGCGACACTGTCACGTGCGATCTGGTCTTCCAGCTGCGTTCTCCTGTATCTGTTGTTCTCCTCGATCGCTTTCTCTCTGGAAGCCTCAGCCTGGAGTCTTGCCTTCTCGGAAGCTGTCCTCGAACGCTCGATCTCCTGCTGCTTAATAATGTGATCGCTTACCCTGAAGCCGATCTTTACCAATGTATTTAAACCTATCCCAAACATTAGTATTCCTCCCTGGAAACTAAACTTATTCCAAAGATTATTTTACCATGACTGACAGTTCCCGCGCCAGTCTTGCGACAGGTAATCCGACTACATTCGAGTAGTCTCCGTCTATTCTTTTTATAAGTAACGAGCCTTTATCCTGAATACCGTATGCGCCGGCTTTATCGAAAGGCGATCTGCTGTCACAATAATCTGATATCAGGGCATTCTGGTAATCATCAAGTGCATTGAATTCCACATGCGTCACTTCCGTGAAAAGTCTTTTTTCAGACCTGGTGATCAGTGCGACACCGGTCGCAACGACATGTACCTTTCCGGACATCAAGGAAAGCATTCTGACTGCGTCATCCCTGTCCTCCGGTTTTCCGTAAATAACATCATCCAAAATGACCGATGTATCCGCGCCGATCACTACCGTATTATCTTTCTCACCGTCTGAAAGGTTCGCGAAAACTGCCTCTGCCTTTATCTGCGCCAGACGCTCACTGACCTTAAGTGCCGGGACTCCCTCTTCTTCCATCTGTATCTCTGCGGCACGCTCATCAACATCTGCAGTTATGATCTCGAAATTATCCGTAACCAAAGACAGCAATTCGCGCCTCCTCGGAGACGCGCTTGCTAAAATGATTCTTTTATTGGATTTAACTGATTCCATGTTGTAATTCTTTGAATCAGTTGCTTCCGGGTTTATGCGGAGGAGCAAAGATTCCAGGCGGAACTACAGGTCCTGTAGGAATTGCAAATCTGTCGATCTCATCTTCCAATTCATTCAGATCGGCTTCAGAGAAAGTAGCATTTTCCGTAAACCTGGAGCGTGCAGGCTCTGCTTCATTAGTTGCAGATGCCGGAGATTCAGCAGGTTTAAATGCCGGATTAAAAGTATTTTTAGCCGGTTCATCCTTCGAAACACCTGCTGCAGAATTAGCCGGTTTGAAAGGATTTGAATCAGCCGGTGCTGCCGGTTTGAAAGGATTCGAATCAGCCGATGCTGCCGGTTTGAAAGGGTTCGAATCAGCGGCTGCTGCCGGTTTGAAAGGATTCGAAGCAGCAGACGGAGCTGCGCTGAACGGTCCGGAATTAGGATTAGCAGAAGGCGCCGGATTGAACGGACCCGAATTCTTATTTGCTGACGGAGCAGCCTTAAACGGGCTCGGTTCTGATGACGCTGCCGGCTTGAAAGAATTTGCGGAAGCCTGGGCAGCCATGAATGCAAAATTAGCTGACTGCTTTGAACTGTCAGAACCAAGTGAACTTCCTCCGCCCATAGAAGAACCTGAGCCGAGACCTGAACCTGAGCCGAGACCTGAACCTGAGCCGAGACCTGAACCGGAGCCGAGACCGGATCCTGACCCAAGACCTGAACCAGATCCCAATCCGGATCCTGAATCGGACATGGATGCATTAAAAATCGTATTTGATGAACCGGAAGATTTCTTCGGAGCTTCTGATGCGGGAGCCTTCGGAGCAGCCGGAGCCTTCGGAGCTGCAGGCGCTGATGAAGGTGTAGCAGCTGCTCTCGGGAATCCGCCGGGTCTCGGGAATCCTGATGAAGCAGGTGCAGCCTTGGGAGCTTCTTCTTTCTTGGGTTCTTCAGCTGCCTTAGGTTCAGCAGACTTAGGTTCTATATCCTTAGGCTCAACTGCCTTCGGAGCTGCGGGAGCTGATGAAGGTGTCGCTGCAGCTCTCGGGAACCCGGGTCTCGGGAATCCTGACGGAGCAGGTGCAGCCTTGGATGCTTCTTTCTTGGGTTCTTCAACTGCCTTAGGCTCTGCAGGCTTAGGTTCAACAGCCTTCGGTGCTGCAGGAGCTGATGAAGGTGTAGCAGCAGCTCTCGGGAATCCGCCGGGTCTCGGGAATCCTGATGCTGCAGGTGCAGCCTTAGGTGCTTCCTCTTTCTTGGGTTCTTCAGCTGCCTTAGGCTCTGCAGCTTTCGGAGCCATCGGCGGAATAATAGACTTTACAGGTT
This sequence comes from Clostridiales bacterium, assembly GCA_017510605.1. Lineage (GTDB taxonomy): Bacteria > Bacillota > Clostridia > Saccharofermentanales > Saccharofermentanaceae > Saccharofermentans. The sequence continues at coordinate 50,106 of JAFWMQ010000002.1, read as the reverse complement.
CTGATTTAGCTGCAGCCGGAGAAGCAGGTTTAGCTTCAGCCTTAGGTTCGGTTTTCGGAATAATAGATTTCTGGGGAGCTTCAGCGCTTGTAAATCTTGAAGGTGTTCCCGGATATCTGAAAGCGGAACTGCTGTTTAACTTAGGCTCATCTTCAGTCTTCTTCTCATCAGCAGGATCCTTCAATGTTGAAGGCGGAAGGATGGACTTAGGAGCTTCTTCCTTTTCTTCAGTTTCAGCCTTGGCAGCGGCAGCAGCCATTGCAGCAGCAGTAGCCGGCCTTGTATGAGCAGGTCTCTGAGGTGCTTCTGAAGGAGTTGTAGAAACTGTGTTTGCTCTGGAAGTAACGCTTTGCGACTGCTTAAGTCTTGCTTCCATAGCTTCAGCGGAACTCTTCCTGTCGATCTTGTTCTGCGGAACATCTCCCGATTTACTGTCAGACTTCGGTACAACTGCAGCAGCTGCCTGTATTCCGCCATGCTGTGCGCCCTTGATCGTATCATTAAGCGAATCCTTGAAGCTGATCGTTGTCTCTGGCAGGATGCCCTTGCTGTTGTCTTCGAAACGGGCATCCGGATTATCGCTGAACAATGTGTATGCTTCTCTCGGATTTTCCTTGTGTGTGATCTTGTAATAGAAATCTACAAGCTTAGCCAGAGACTTGCTCATTACCAGCTTTGAAGCTGTCTTTACAGGTGCTTCGATACCCTGGATATCATTAACATCCTGGAAGAATTCACCTGACGTCTTGTAATCGCCGCTTACAATATAACCGGCTCCGGGTTCACCCTTATCAGCCAATGTAAGCATTGCGTTTGCAACGTCTCTGACATCTACGAAAGCACGGCCGCCGCCCTTCGGAGGGATCGTACCGTTATTAAGATAACTGTTAAGTACCTTGTTGATCTCATAGTCCTCGGAATAACCGGGTCCGATAATGAATGTAGGGAGTACCATAACCGCATTAAGTCTGTTGAGGGCAACTTTTTCCATTACATAGGCAGCAGCCTCAGCCTTTGACTTTGCATATTCACCGTCAACCTTGTTACGGTCAAAGTGGATCGTGATCTCCTCTCCGGACACTTCAGGATTCAATGCATACGCAGAACTCAGATAAACAAGTTTACCGACCTTGCGCTTGAGACACATATCAACAATATTCTCGGCACCGATGACGTTAACTCTTCTCATCGTAAGATTTGTTGAATCAGAAAGCGATACATATTCATCTGTATGGAAAAGAACTGCCGATCTCGGATCGTCCAATTCGAAAAACTCTCTCATGGAATCCTTATCTGTGGAAATACCATAGCAGATCTCAATGTTTGGATTGTTTCTGTAGATCCTGGTATCAGAGAGTTCGCTCATAAGGATCCTCACCTTTTCTCCTCTTTGGAGAAGCATACTGATAACAGTCTTTCCTAATGCGCCTTCGCCGCCTGATACAAGATATTTAACCGCCATACTTTTTCTCCTCGGCCAATTGTTTGCTGTCTGTTCGTTGTAAGGTTATATGTGTGCGCAAAAACTCATTATTTGAAAAAGGGCGCAATAACCCTAAATCAAATAATAAATAATTGCATATATTTTACACTTTCAAATTGCGGTGTGCAAAAACTAATTTGAAATGATTGTTGACATTTCTGTTACGCAAGTATATTCTTATGTCACATTTCCGTCAGGAAATGCATACAATTGAATAACCCTAAAGGCTGTGACGAAGAAAGCCGCAAAGATTTGAGTCAATACAGAGAAGTGCTGTTTGCTGAGAGGCACGTGACGATACTTGCACCAGGCTATCCCTTCCGAGCCGGCATTCCGAACAGGAGCGATCCCAAGTAGACAGTGCCCGTGATGCTGCGTTAATGCAAAGGAGTTGTTAGACTTCGTAAGTGGCAAACAGACGTGTTTGCAAGTTGAGTGGTACCGCGGATTTTTATTCGTCTCAATGTCCAAGTAGGATGTTGGGGCATTTTTTTTGCCCTGACAAAGACAGACTAGACAGATTGACAGAAAAGGAGAATGGTTATGTCAACAGCACAGAACAGCAACGTAGAGCTAAGACTCGCAGAAGTTGCAGACAGAGTTCACGGCCTGAGACTCGATATGGGTCTATCACCTGAGGAAGTTGCCTCAAAGCTTGATATTTCAGCTGAAGAATATCTCAAGTATGAGCAGGGTTCCCAGGACTTCAACTTTACATTCATTTACAAATTCGCGAATCTCGCAGGCGTTGAGATCTCAGATCTCATGGAAGGTTCTTCGCCTTCACTTAAAGAATACGCAGTAACAAGAAACGGACAGGGCAGCCCCATCACAAGACGCACCGGTTATAAGTACCAGCGTCTTGCATCAAGATTCAAGAACAAGCTCTGCGAACCTTTCCGTGTCGTAGTTCCCTATTCAGAAGAGGCTTTGAACCCTCCGTATCACCTTGTATCACATAATTATCAGGAGATGAACATCGTCGTTAAGGGTACTCTTAAGGTAATCATCGGAGATTCCTCCGAGGTCCTTCACGAAGGTGATTCCATCTACTTTGACTCAACCCAGCCTCACGGCGAGTTCGCTTTGGGCGGCGAAGACTGCGTCTTCTATGCGATCATCTTAAACCCTGAAGCATGGGGCAAGGGCGAGAACTACACCACACCTTATAACTCTGAAGAACTCCGTACCGATAACGTCACCAACGTTGATGCGGCAAATCTCGAAAATCCTGTCTACGCACGTTATCTTAACGGCATTCTTGATGAGAACGGCACATTGGTAGACGTTGACGTAAACGTTCCCGAATGCAAGAAGTTCAATTTCGCTTTCGACTGTGTTGACGTCATCGCTGATAAGAACCCCAACAAACTCGCCATGCTCTGGGTCGCAAAGGACTGCGTAACAGAGAAGAGATTCACTTTCGCAGACATCAAGAAATATTCCAACATGACTGCCAACTATTTCAAGTCTTTGGGCATCGGCAAGGGCGACAAAGTCGTTCTCGTATTAAAGCGCCACTATCAGTTCTGGTTTGCAATGATGGGTCTCGAAAAGCTCGGTGCAGTCGCTATCCCTGCCACCCACCTCCTCCGCGACCACGACTACGAATACCGCTTCAACGCGGCAGGCGTTAAGGCAGTCTTCTGTACTGCCGATGATGACGCTGCCGATGAGGCTGAGAAGGCAGCCAAGACATGCGGAGTCGAGACACTCATTCTCTGCAACGGATCAAGACCCGGATGGCACGACTTCAATGAAGAATTCAAGAACTGCTCGGATGTTTTCGAGCGTCCCGCTGACTACGCATGCGGCTACGATCCGATGGTAATGTTCTTCACATCAGGAACATCAGGCTATCCTAAGATGGCTCTGCATTCTTACATGTATGCCATCGGTCACATCCCCACTGCTAAGTACTGGCAGAACGTAGACCCTAACGGCCTCCACTTCTCCATCTCAGATACCGGCTGGGGTAAGGCACTCTGGGGCAAACTCTACGGTCAGTGGCTCTGCGAAGCTCCTATCTTCACATTCGACTTCGACCGTTTCAAGGCAGAAGAAATCCTTCCGATGTTTGCTAAGTATAAGATCACAACATTCTGCGCACCTCCGACAATGTTCAGATTCTTCATCAAGGAAGACCTTTCAAAGTACGATCTCTCTTCCCTCAAGTATGCGGTTACCGCAGGTGAGGCTCTAAACCCCGAGGTCTTCAATAAGTTCATGGAAGCTTCAGGAATCAGACTCATGGAAGGCTTCGGCCAGACAGAGACAACACTCGTAATCGCCAACCTCGTAGGCTCAAAGATCAAGCTCGGATCAATGGGTAAACCCAATCCGCTCTATGATGTTAAGATCCTTGATCCTGACGGAAACGTCTGCAAACCCGGTGAGACAGGCGAGATCTGCATCAACACACAGAACTATCATCCAAAGGGACTCTTCCTCCAGTACTACCTCGCACCCGAGCTCACAAACGACGCTTGGCACGACGGCTGGTATCACACAGGTGACACCGCCTGGATGGATGAGGACGGATACATCTCTTATGTCGGACGCACAGACGATGTCATTAAGTCTTCCGGCTACAGGATCGGACCTTTCGAGATCGAGAATGTCATCATGGAACTTCCTTATGTTCTCGAGTGTGCCGTAACAGGCGCACCTGATCCGCAGGGCGTAAGAGGTATCGTCGTAAAGGCTACTATCACGCTCGTTAAGGGAACCGAGGGTACTGAAGAACTCAAGAAAGAGATCCAGCATTATGTTAAGGAGAAGACTGCTCCTTACAAGTATCCCCGTATCGTCGAGTTCGTTGATGAACTTCCTAAGACCTTCAACGGCAAGATCATGAGAAAGGCTATCAGGTCTTCTTCTGAAGCCCAGCAGTGATCATCGCGGTCTACGAAGCTTTTAACCAGAGCGGCTCTATCACGGAGCCGCTTTTCTTATTCATGGGATCTGCCATCACATTAAAACGGTTATCTCTCACAAACGGCCATAAACAGGTATAGGCTTCGGACGGATTCTTAAAATCCCACAGCGGAAAATCCGATATATCCAGCAGCATACTCCGTTCGGAGTACCGTTCGAGAAGCAGATGATGTCTCTTATCGTAAATGATGAGATTATCCATATCCCTGCGTTTAAGGACCGTCTTTCTGATTATCGGAAGGACAGAATTCTTTGGAGCGATCAAAGCACACGTGGCCTCTTCACCATAATAAAAATCCAGTCCGGTCAGTGTAGACTGGGCTTCGCGGTAAAGATCCCTGATCGCCATCTGTATTCCGTTCATCATCTCGCTCTTGTAATCTTCTGCGATCCCCGCGCCATACTTCAATGCACAGAAGATCATCTTATACAGATTGATCTCAAGACCGCTGCTGTCCGTCAGGAAATAATCAGATGTCATCTGCTGGACCTCGGCACAGCTCTTAACGGCTATCATGGAATAAAGATATTGTGCATCCTTAAAGCTCGTCACAACATCTATGGCATCCTTACTGCCGTCCTGCCCTTTCCGGCCCGTTATCGAAGCAGGCACCCTGCCTGATCTCAGAGCCGCAAGAACTGCGCACAAACAGCCCTCAAAAGTACCATCGTATGTATATCTCATGCCATGGTCTGCCATATGTTCCACCTCCCTGAAGTTATGGAAGTGCTAATCTGATGCCGGCGCATCTTCCTTCATGTGCGGTCATTCTATCATCCCGAACATATGTTTGTAAATACTATTAAACGGACTGAGCGGATTTTTTCGTGGAAAACAAAAAGAGACCGGAATCAATTCCGGTCTCTGAGCATATAATCACTATTTCAAGCAAGCTATAAGGCTTGATAACGATTTCGAACCGCTTCCGCACAAGCGAAGTGCGGAGGACCCGCGGTGAGAAATCAATTATCAGGGCTTAGGGAATCCCAGTTCCTTAAGGAATTTGGTGATCTTCTCCTTGTCGCGCTTGCTGCCGTTGACAGAATAAACTTCTATATAAACGTTATCATTTACAAAGATGCCGCCGAATATTTCCGTGTCCTCATAGAAATACTTGTTGGCGTTATATAAGTTCAGCGTTGAATTGCCCTGGATCTCGCCATTGAAAATAACAGAGCCGCGCGTCTTGCCGTAAGCCATTGTGTGCGAACCTTCAAAGTCGCCGTCATCCTTGATATCTTCGAAATCCTGATAGAAATCATCGAACATGTCCAGGGCATCGTCAGCTTTCTTGAATCTGATATAGGTATAGAAGTTATCGCCGTCATTGGAATAGATCAGATACTCGGCTTTGTCGCCGTTTACAACAACGTTCTTATCGTGGCGGGTATCACTCTTTTCAATGCTGACTGAGTTATCCAAAGCATCAAAGAAGATATCCTCATCCTTAATGGCCTTGAAGCCGGAGCATCCGGAGAATGTAAGTATTGTTGCGGCAGTAAGGATGACAGCAATGGCAGAACGGATCTTTTTCATAACTTGTTCCTCCCGAAAGACTGATATCAGCCGATCTTAAATCTGTGATATGTTTTCTTACCCTTACGTACGATCGCCTCGCCGTTTGCATCGAAATCAGATTCTGCGAGAGCATAGAACTGGTCTTCAACAACTGCGTCATTGAGATATACGCCCTTCTGCTGGATCATTCTTCTTGCTTCGCCCTTTGACTTCATGAGTCCTGCCTTAACGAGAGCGTCAGCGATCTGCATTCCTGAAGCGAGCTCATCAGCCGTGATCTCGGTTGTCTTCATGTCTTCGGATCTTCCTGCATTCTCGAAAAGATCCTCTGCAGTCTTCTTAGCGATGTTGGCAGCTTCTTCACCATGAATGATCTTTGTTACTTCGTAAGCAAGTCTTTTCTTTGCCTCATTGATGGCAGCATCGGTAAGCTTTGCATATTCGTTGATCTCATCCATCTCGAGGAATGTCAGGAGCTTCATGCACTTGATTACGTCAGCGTCGTCAACGTTTCTCCAGTACTGGTAGAAATCGAATACAGGTGTCTTTTCAGGATCGAGCCAAACTGCACCCTTAGCCGTCTTACCCATCTTCTTGCCTTCGCTGTTTGTAAGGAGTGTGAATGTGAGACCGTAAACGGAATCACCCTTCTTACGGCGGACAAGCTCCATGCCTGCGAGGATGTTAGACCACTGGTCGTCACCACCGAACTCCAGGTTGCATCCGTACTTCTCATGGAGGTAGTAGAAGTCATAAGCCTGCATGAGCATATAGTTGAATTCAAGGAAAGAAAGGCCCTTCTCAAGACGCTGCTTGTAGCACTCTGCAGTAAGCATCTTATTTACGGAGAAGTGTGTACCGACTTCTCTCAAGAACTCAATGTAGTTGAGGTCTCTGAGCCAGTCAGCGTTGTTTACGATGAGAGCCTTGCCCTCAGAGAAATCAACGACCTTGCCCATCTGCTTCTTGAAGCACTCGACGTTGTGGTCGATAGTCTCAACGGTCATCATCTGACGCATGTCCGTACGGCCGGAAGGATCGCCGATCATGCCCGTTCCGCCGCCCATGAGAGCGATCGGTCTGTGGCCTGCCTTCTGCATATGGCTCATTACCATCATCTGAACGAAGTGGCCTACGTGAAGAGAGTCAGCCGTCGGGTCAAAACCGATGTAGAAAGACACACCGGGCTTGCTCAGGAGTTCATAGATCTCATCTCTGTGTGTAGCCTGGGAGAAGTAACCCCTCTCTTCAAGCACATCAAATACATTTCTGTACATATATTCCTCCAACAAATTATATTGCTTCTTAAGATCAAACTCCGAGTTTGATATAGTCGATCGCGGCAAGTGCCGCAACGGCGCCGTCAGCGCACGCAGTGGTAAGCTGTCTTACCTTCTTGACTCTCGCGTCACCTGCGGCAAAGATGCCCTCGATATCCGTTTTGCAGTTCTCGCCTGCTTCGATGTATCCGCCCTGAAGCGTTACAAGATCCTTAAAATCAGCCGTCTTCGGTTCCTGGCCGATGGCGACAAAGAGTCCGTCCACATCGATAGTCTTCCTGCTGCCGTCTTCCCTGTTCGTAATCTCCACGCCTGAAAGCTTGGGTTCTCCCAGAAGGCTCTCAATGACATAAGGCGTTACGATCTCAAGGTTAGGGAGCTCTTTGGCAGCCTTAACGAGAACATCGTCAGCTCTGAATTCATTTCTGCGGTGTATAAGATATACCTTGTCAACAATACCTGCAAGATAGATTGCATCTTCAACTGCTGTATTTCCGCCGCCGTTGACCGCAACAGTCTTGCCCTTGTAGAAAGATCCGTCGCAGGTGGCACAATACGAGATGCCCTTTCCAAGGAGATCATCTTCTCTGGCGATCCCCAGATGACGGTTGGAAGCGCCGACAGCAAGGATCACTGCTTTTGCCGTATCAGTCTTTCCTGAAGCAAGGGAGACATCAAAGCCGGTTTCTGTTTTCGAGACAGCGGTAACCTTATCAAATTCAAGAACGGCACCAAGATTAATTGCCTGGTTATAAAGGTCATTTGCAAAATCAAAACCTGAGATCTTAGCGATCGCAGGATAGTTCTCGATCTCTGGGGTGTTGACGATCTGGCCGCCATACATCTCAGCTTCATAAATGGTCGTGTTCATTCCTGCCCTTCTGGCATAGATAGCTGCCGAAAGTCCTGCCGGGCCTGCGCCTACGATGATAATGTCTGCCATGATTCATCCTTCCTTTCCGTTGACGATAGCGTCAAACTTTGCGTGTGCATCTGGATTCGTTCTCTGCAAAGACATTACCTTGCCTTCGCGGCTGATAAAGCAGTGTTCGCTCGTTCCCGTGCACCTTACCTGCTCGGTGACCTTATCGAAAACAGTATATTTGATATCAAATCTTACACCGGTATATCTTGTGATCTCGGCGCGGATAACGACCGTATCACAATACTTTGCCATCGTCTTATACTTGGCGGTAAGACCGACAACGGGGCTCATGATCCCCATCTCTTCCATGCCCTTATAACCGAGTCCGATCTCATCAAAAAGCTTCGTCCTGGCTTCTTCGAACCACCTGATGTAGTTCGAATGATGGGTCACGCCCATCTGGTCTGTCTCATAATACTGCACTAAATGCTCACAATCGGTAATCGCTGCCATCGCGAAAATGCCTCCGCCTGTATAGATTGTTTTATTTTATTTAGAAGGGAGATAACTGTCAAATAAAGACGGCGCTATTTTTTCGCCCGAAAACATATATAATGTCTGCTATGGATACCGAACTCTTCATCTTGATCACCGACATCATAGGCACTGTCGCTTTTGCAGTGTCCGGTGCCATCGCGGGTATCCGCAAAAAGATGGACATCTTCGGAGTCAATATCCTTGCGCTCCTGACAGCCACGGGCGGAGGCATCATCAGGGACCTCGTCACCGGAACCACGCCTCCGACGGCCTTCAAAAATCCTTTTTTCGTGATCATCGCGGCAATCGCTGCAAACATCACATTCATCTTCGTCTATTGGAAACACAAGCACAATAAGGATTTCTCTGAGAAGACAAAATCTGTCTACGATAAACTTTTCTTCTGGTTCGATACGGTCGGTCTCGCCGCATTCACCGCAGACGGCGTCCACACGGGCCTCCTGGGTCAATACTCGGATAACGCTTTCCTCGTTGTTTTCCTCGGTGTCGTAACGGGTGTTGGCGGCGGAGTCTTAAGAGATGTCCTCTCGCTCGAGATGCCGGTCATTTTCGTAAAACACATCTACGCATGCGCATCCATCATCGGCGCCGCGACCGTTTATATCGTATACATCTGCACTGATTCCGCGGAGGCCGCGATGCTCTCTGGATTCTTCTTCGTATGCGTCATCAGATTCTGTGCAGCACATTATGGCTGGAATCTGCCAAAGGCCTATAAAAACGATTGATCTTTCCCTCAAAAAAGGACCGCCCGAAGGCGGCCCGTAATCATCTCAAATATTTAATTGTTTCAGTTGTTGTCAGGCACTGCTTTGATAGCAGCCAAAAGCTCGTCAAACTCTTCAAAAGCAGGGATGTCAGGGTTATCCGCAATGATCTTTTCCGTGCTCTTGAAAAGGAATCCGGCCTTGCTGGCCTTGATCATAGCGAGGTCATTATAGGAGTCGCCTGCAGCAATGGTCTCGAAGCCGATGGACTGCAGAGCGCGGACTGTCGAGAGTTTGGAATCTGCTATCCTCATCTTGAAATCATCGATCATACCGTCTTCCCCGACGATCAGTGAATTGCAGAACAATGCCGGATAGCCGAGCTTCTTCATGAGGGGCATCGCAAACTGGGTGAACGTATCACTGATGATGATGACCTGCATGTCTTTGCGGAGCTCGTCCAGGAATTCCTTTGCGCCCGGCAGAGGATCGATGGATGCAATGACATCCTGGATCTCTTTTAGTCCGAGACCATGCTCTCTTAAGATACCGAGTCTCCAGTGCATGAGTTTATCGTAATCAGGCTCGTCCCTTGTGGTACGCGTGAGTTCCGGAATGCCGGTCTTTTTCGAGAATTCGATCCATATCTCAGGAACAAGAACACCCTCCATATCAAGACAAACAATATTCATATAGTGATACCTCCATCAGATTCTAGCGTAAATAAATGAACCGGAATCATAGCCTAAACCATACATTCCGAAGACCAAAGTTGCAACTGTCAGGAACATAAATGCTGCCCAGAGGATAACGATTCCTTTACCTCTCAGAAAGGCAATCATCGATTTCGGCCGGTCGTCTTCACTCGGGACATACTTATAAGCATCAACTGCGGCAAGGATCAGAACACCTGCAATAAGTACTATAAGGTTCGGCAGATTCATTCCCGAAGAAGAGAAGTTTGCCCAGTTGAGCGCAGCCCCGCGGCGGAAGATCGCAGCATACATATCGACCGCATCCATGACCGAAGCGGATCTGAAGAATACAAAACCGGTGAGCATGAGAATGAAAGTGCGCACTGACTGGAAGATCCTGAAGTACAGCTTGTCAGCGCCGATCTTAGGTCTTATCTTCTTTGACAGCGGCTCAAAGATCATGCCGAGCACGATATAAATGAAGTGCAGGATTCCCGAACCTATAACGTAATTCCAGAGGCCGCCATGCCAGTAACCGACAGCGAACCAGAGGATAAGAAGCGCAATGTAAGTAGGAACTTTCTTGCCGTTTTTCTTGCCGAATTTGGCCTTAGCCCAGTCACCGGTCTTAATGAGCGGCTCACTCTTCAGGATAGGATACATGAGGTAATCGCGAAGCCATCCGCCCAGCGTGATGTGCCATCTTCTCCAGTATTCTTTTACAGTCTTTGAGAAGAAAGGACAGTTGAAGTTTTCCGGCAGTTCTATACCGAGCATGTGGGATACGCCGATGACGACTTCCATGCAGCCCGAGAAATCGCAGTAAAGCTGGATCGCGAAGAAAACCACTCCTAAAGGCACATACCACCCGGTAAACGTCTGATGGTCGCCGAAGATCTGGTTGACGGTCATTGCGGCGCGGTCTGCGATGACGAGCTTCTTGAAAAAGCCCCAGGCTACTCTTACCGCACCGTTGCTGATCCTCTCAAAAGAGAACTTTACTTCCTTCGCTTTCTCGAATTCGGCGGAAAGATTTGCATATGTATTCATAGGTCCCGACATGAGCTGCGGGAAGTATGTCGAGAACAGCAATACCTTAAAGAAATTTTTCTCAGGCACGATCTTTTCCCATCTGCAGTCAAGGATATAACCCGTCGTCTGAAGGACATAGAAAGACATTCCGACAGGGACTGCGTAAAGGAAGAATGTATTCGTATTCTCGGACGCGCCAAATAAGAGATTAAGTCTCTCTGCAGCAAGACCCAAAACGTTATAGTACTTGATGCAGCAGAGCAGCGCGATGTTGATGACCACCGTTATTATCGTGGCGGCATTTCGCAAAGCGTTGCTTTTCGATGGGCCGGATAACAAGCCCCCGACATAGCAGAGGACAGCTGATACAAGGACGAACAATAATGTGTAAAATCCCAGAAATCCCGCAAATGCGAGGCTCGCCGCTATCACGACCCAAAGTCTTAAGTTCTTGGGCAGTACATAGTAGAGCAACAGAACCGCTGCGACGAAAACCAGAAAAAGCGAGGATACCAGCGACATTTAAGATCCTTTATGAGAGGTGGGCGATGATCCTGTCAACCATCTCGCCGACATTCTTCAGGCCGGTCGTCTCACCCATCGTGAACTTGATGCCGAAGCATCTTTCGACTGCGACAATGAGGTTGATGTGCTCTAACGAATCCCAGCCGTCAACATCGGATGCTACGGTCGAATCGTTAACAGTGATGTCCTCGTCATCGAAAACATCCTGAAACACTTCATTAAGCTTGTCGTAAATCTCTTCTCTAGTCATTATCAATATCTCCTTTGCAGGGGCTTAACGTCAGTTTACCTTGATCGCTGTATTACCGCTCTCGTGGGGTTTGTTAAGATCGAGGAGCCACTCGGACGTGCCGTCTTCGGTCTCGCTTATCTTCTCATAACCCTGAAGCCCGTAGAAATCCTTGACCATTTTATTCTTTGCGGTCGGATAATAATAGCCTTTGATCTTTGTGATATTTCGTGATTTTGCGATGGCGATAAGTTCATCCATCATGGCAAATTCCATTCCGCGCTTAAGAACTCTGCAGCTCATGAGCCACAGATCGATGTGGAATATGTCGTCTTCGGCATGACCGAAAGTTACCGCAACTACGCCGTTGTCGCCAAACTTGTCCTCGAGCCTTCCGTACAAAGTGATGTACGAAGGATCAGACGCAAACTTCTCGATCTCAGCCTGCGAGCAGCGTTTTGTCGTGAGATTGAACTGGTTGCTCTTGTTCGTGAGTTCAGCGATGCGGGCCATATAGACCGGTGCGAAAGGCTTTATCTCCGCCTTCATCTCTAAAGACTTCAGATACTCGTCGTAGTTATCGAACTGGGCGGATGCCTTGGCACGTTCCATGTTCGCTTTATACATTCCGCCGCGCTTGAGATCTTCTTCAGATATGCCGGTGACCTCAAAGAAACCGTTTGAATCGATCACATCGATATATGTCTCGGGCGCGCCTACTTCCGGAACGGAGATGCCTGCGATCTGGTTCTCGACAAGAGCCCTCTCAACGGGATTGTCATCTACAAAGACGAAGCTGTCCGAGCCGATATTGAGTTCCTGCGCTATGGCCGCGATGTTGCGGTCCTTGTTCTCCCAGTTGGCTTTTATGATGATGAAATCGTCCTTGTTCAACGTGGAATCGGGTCTTGCAAGACCTGCCAGTGCGTTCTCTTCGTCATTCTTGGACGCGACAGTCAGAAGGATGCCCAGATCCTTATGTGCCTTGATGTACTGCTGGAACTCGGTGAAGAGCTCGGACTCCGCATCCTCGTGACCTACCTTGATGTTCTCCGGACCGTCGTCACCTACGATACCGCCCCAGAGAGTGTTGTCCATATCGAGCGCAAAAGCCTTCTTGTTCCTGCCGTAAACAGCCTTTATAATGCGCGCGAGATTGAATGCAAAATCAGGGATCGCGGAAACACTCAGTGCGTATTTATACCTGTACCAGTCCCCGGGATCAGCCCATTTCTTTATGCCGTAAACAGCCGACACATAGTTAATGTCGTTGATGAAGAAATTCTGATGGGTCTGCGCATACTGACAGAACCTGTCATTCAGCCTGTTTATGAAGTTAAGTCTTCCGTGAATGTTCGTAAAATCGCTGTTTCCGAGGAGCCTGTAGTAAGGCTGCTCGAAGTTGTTCTGAATGACCGTACACTTAAAGCGGTCTGAGAGCGCCTGCCAGATCTGTTCAAAACGCCCCATGGTCTCCTCGATGAGACTGTCTATCTGTTCAGGGGAATCCATAACTGACGGGAATCTTGCGATATTCCTTGATGTCGTGTGAACGAAAACAAGATCCGGATTAAATTCATCAAGCTCCGGATTTCCGAATACTGCGTCCTCAAAATACTTGTTGTACTCGGATTCAAAGAACTCGGCCTTAATGCCGTAATTGAGGAGGAACAGTTCTAATATCAGCTTGATATCGCTCGTGGTGGAACCGCCTAGGATCGCGATCCTCTTCTCGATATAATTGATTCCTTCCCTTGCGAGGAGTTCCCTTCTTATGGCCTTCTTCTTGCGAAGGATATAGTCGGAATCGTAAGGGTATTCGAGCTGTTTCATCCCCATGCCTCCAGATAACTCGTGGTCATATCTGTCATATAATATCATTTTTATGCCTTAACCGCCTTATTATAAGGGTAAGTTTGTATAATATGCAGCACGCTATTTTATTTTTCGCGTGTTATAAATAGGAGCGGTGGAAATTTCTAACGTTTTATAACGATTTACGGAGCATTATTTTGGACAATCTTCGTTTCTTACTTGATATAGCTTTGATCCTGCTTACCGCTAAGGTATTCGGTATCATCGCGCGCAAACTCCACGCACCTGAGGTCGTCGGAGAGATCATTGCCGGTCTTCTCATAGGGCCTGCTATTTTAGGCTTTGTCGACCAATCGGATTTTATCAACAAGATGGCTGAGATCGGCGTAATCATGCTGATGTTCGAAGCAGGTCTCTCGACCGATATGAAAAAGCTTAAGGCAACAGGTCTTAAGGCAACGGCCATCGCCTGCGCGGGTGTATTCGTCCCTCTCATCCTGGGAACGGTCCTCTTCATGAGCTTTTACGGCTTCGGTCCCATCGGATCCGACCAGTTCATCAAGGGTCTCTTCATCGGCACCCTCATGGCTGCAACATCCGTCAGCATTACGGTTGCTGCGCTCAAGGAATTAGGCAAGCTCAGCAGCACTGTCGGAACAACGATCGTAAGCGCAGCCATCATCGATGATGTCATCGTAATCGTCGTTCTCACGTTCGTCCTGAGTGCCAAAGGAACAGGCTCTTCCGTATGGGGCACCATGCTCAAGGCCCTGCTGTTTTTCGCTGTCGCAATAATCACAGGCTTTATCGTTTACAAGGTATTCGAGTGGCTCGATGCAAGATATGAGCACACGAGAAGGATCCCGATCGCAGCGCTCGTTTACTGCATCATCATGGCTTATGTCGCTGAGAAGTTTTTCGGGATCGCAGACATCACGGGCGCTTATGTCGCAGGTGTTGTCCTCTGCAACCTGCATGACGTCAAGTACGTTGAGCGTAAGGTCGACGTCAGCTCCTACATGGTATTCGCGCCCATATTCTTCGCAGGCATCGGACTTAAAGTCTCTTTCGAGAATGTGAATACCACACTCCTTCTCTTCTCGGTTGCATTCGTTTTCGTTGCGCTTTTGTCGAAGATAATCGGCTGCGGCAGTGCAGCAAAGCTTTGCAGATTCAACTGGAATGATTCACTGAAGATCGGTATCGGCATGATGACCCGCGGTGAGGTTGCGCTTATCACGGCACAGAAAGGTCTTGCTGCAGGGCTCATTACTTCCGACTATTTCACGGCGGTAATCCTCATGATCCTGGTCAGTTCGATCCTCGCTCCGGTCCTTTTGAAGATCCTTTACAAACCCAAAACACCGGCCTGACTTTCAGGGCACTTATGATAATATAGTCCCTATGGAAAACAGTGAGATTCAGAATCCGGTGCTTGTCCCGATAGTCATACCCTCCTATGAGCCTGACGAAAGGCTTATAGCTCTGCTTCACGACCTGGACGCAAAGGAGATGGGACCCGTCATCATCGTTAATGACGGTTCATCAGAAGAGTACGATCCCATTTTCGAGGAAGTCGAATCGATCATCACAAAGCGCGGCGGCAAGTACATCTCATACCGCCCCAACCGCGGAAAAGGCAGAGCCCTCAAGACCGCATTTTCGTATATTTCAGAGAACATGCCTGATGCGTTGGGCTGCGTCACCGCCGATTCCGACGGCCAGCATACTCCGGACTGCATCACCAATATAATCAATACCTTAAAAGCCAATCCGGACAATCTCGTTCTCGGCGTCAGACAATTCGAGAAGAAAGATATTCCCTGGAAGAGCTGGTTCGGAAACACTCTGACCATAAAGGTATTCTCATATATAGCGGGCATGAAGGTAAGCGATACCCAGTCAGGTCTCCGCGGAATTCCCTTCAAGTTCATGAAAGAACTGATCGACTGCAAAGGCGAGAGATTCGAATATGAGATGCAGATGCTCCTGGAATGCGCCGGAAGATATAACCTGACCGAAGTCCCGATCCGGACTATTTATGAATCGAAAGAGAACCACCAGACACACTTCAAACCTATAATGGATTCATTAAGGATCTACAAGATCCTCGGCAAGAAGTTCCTGAAGTTCATCTTCGCATCTCTTAGTTCCTTCGTTATCGACATCATTCTCTTCCACCTGTTCGTACTCGTATTCAAGGACTCATTCCCCGCCCTGTATGTCACGATCGCGACTGTCAGCGCAAGGGTGATCTCCGCGGTCTACAACTATCTCATCAATTACAAATTCGTATTCAAGAGCAAGGCATCTCGCAGCACATCTCTAACCAAATACGCACTTCTTGCGATAATCCAGATGTCCTTAAGCGCCGGCATCGTAAGCCTTATAGTTTTCCTTATCCCAAACAGCCCGGAAACTCTTATCAAGGCAATAGTCGATACGATCCTGTTCCTGATAAGTTACTCGATCCAGCAGAGATTTGTTTTCAGTTCCAAATCGAAAACATGACCTTGTAAGGAGCCGTTAATGGATTTAAATAAGATAATAGCCATCTCATTATTTCTTGTGATGTATGTCCTGATGATCGTCCTGCCGAAGCGCCGTGCGATCGTCGCTCTGGCAGCAGCAGTAATAATGATAGTCGCCAGGATCTTACCTGTTAACAAGATCCTTCCGTCGATCGACTGGAATGTCCTCATGATGATATTCGGAACAATGGTTATCGTCGATTATTTCATTGAATCCAAGATGCCGAACAAGATTGCCGAATCGCTCCTAAGACTTTCCAAAAACGTCATGTGGGTAACGATCCTGATGTCACTTTTCTCAGGCATCATCTCCGCGTTCATCGATAATGTCGCAACCGTTCTTATGGTCGCTCCCGTAGGTCTTGCGATCTGCAAAAAACTCAAGAGCAATCCTGTCCCGATGATCATCTGCATCGCAGTATCATCGAATCTTCAGGGTGCAGCGACTCTTGTCGGTGACACCACTTCGATCATGCTCGCAGCAGCAGATCACATGAACTTCAACGACTTCTTCTACATGCAGGGCAGACCCGGTATGTTCTTCGCAGTCGAGCTCGGCGCGATCTTCACGATTCCTCTGATGATGGTCATGTTCCGCAAGAACAGGGAGCCTGTTACAAGCAACGAGCACACACAGGTAACCGACTACATTCCTACGGTCACGATGCTCGGCCACGTCGTTCTCCTCATCATTGCGTCATTCATTCCCAACACGCCCGACACGACCAATGGCATCATCTGCATGGCATGCGGCATTCTCACGATAATCTGGGAACTTATCAAACAGAAGTCCACAAAGGGCATGATCCATTCCCTCAAAGCAATGGATTACGATACAATGCTCCTTCTTACTGGACTCTTTGTCGTCATCGCTTCTATAAAGGAAGCCGGAATAGTCGATGACCTTGCGAACCTTATTGCAGGCTTCGGCGGTTCCAACAGGTTCGTCCTGTTCACCATCATCGTCTGGGGCTCCGTCATCATCTCCGCATTTATCGATAACATCCCCTACGTAGCAACGATGCTCCCGCTTCTTGCAGGTGTCGCTTCCGCAATGAACGTCGAACCCCACTTCTTATACTTCGGCCTGCTGGTAGGGGCAACTCTCGGCGGCAATCTCACCCCCATCGGCGCATCAGCAAACATTGCAGGCGTCGGCATGCTTCGCAAGGAAGGTCACGAAGTCAGCTTCTCGGACTTCATGAAGATCGGCGTCCCGTTCACCCTTGTAGCCGTACTCGCGGGCTATCTTTTCGTGTGGATCGTCTGGGCACCGGCGTAAGCAAAAAAAACAGGCTGTCTCAAATGAGACAGCCCGCCTGAGATCAATTGAAATCAATGTCAGCCCATATCGCCGTAGAACGCCTCATAAGCTGCTTCAGCCAGAGTTCCTGATGCATTCGAAATGATCGTGCTGTCAGGTGCCATAAGCCTGTAACTTCTCTCTCCCAAAGAACCGATCGGCATCTGGCCGTCAATCCCGAGAAGAATATTATAGAAACAATCGGTAAGAACTGAATCAAATACTTCTCTTAAGAGTTCGTCGCTGGCACCGGCTGCCTTGAGCTTTGCGATCTGTTCTCCGGCAACGTTGTCAGTGCTGGAAAGATAGGTCTCGAGCATTGCGTCTTTTTCTTCTCTAGCTGCCTTGGCAAATAATAATGCATCCACGACCGGGTTCCTCCGATTTCACATATTTAACATATTTTATCAAGAATTAGGCTATATAGTAAAGTAACCCCTAAATGATCTATACCAGAGAAGATAAATACTCAATAGCTTTTCCGCAATTAAAGATGCTGCATACAGGCTTTGACAGCAGGCCGAACTCAGGATCTTGGGAAGTCAGGTTGAACTTTCTGCCCAATACCATTACCGTTCTGCCGGTAAGATCTTTCATGCCTTCCATATACTGGATTTCCTCAATAGTGTATCCATGCAGCGTGTACCGGCATTCCGTTGTCTCGGTATTTGAGAAGGGATCGTAATCAGTGGATGTTACGCGCTCATACTTTGCAACAAGATCCCATTTATAATTTCCTTCGTCACTGTTCACGGCAGTGGTAAAGATCTCGGATTCAATATGGTATGTGCTCTCATCTCCGTAGGTGTGGGTTGCGATCAGTTCCTTATCGGTGACATAGATCATAAAGTTTCCACTCGCCTGTCCTCTTGCAAGGATATTCGGAACAGTGATCACTTCGTCAGCCTCACCCTTATATTCTCTGTATTCGTACACATGAAGCACAGATGAATAATTATCAGATGAAACCGAGATGAAGAATAATTCGGGAATACCATTCCGGTCGATATCATATAACCCGACCGTATCGATATCGTAGAGCTCTTCAACAGCCCTGATATCATCCGTATTCTCTTTCAGGATATCAACATAAGCAATTATTGCTTTATCATAACTGTCAGCGAAAACCGTTCCGGTCGGATCAATGCCTGTCGGAGTCGTATCAGAAGGCCCGGTACCGGTCGGGTCAGGCTCTGCCGGACCAACGAAAGTGATATAAGGATAATCAAAAAGGAACCCTAAAACATCAGCAAGGCTCGTGATCCTGGATATCTTCCACTCACCATCTTCAAGAACAAAACTGATCTTGCCTTTTATGCTGACAGATCCGGAAGTGTTCTTTAATGCAGTTATCACTTCGTCATAATCTGAATATCCGTTCGGGCCGTCAAAAACACTTTCCCAGTCAACAAGTTCATAACTTAATTCCAGGGAAGCCTTATTATCTTTGACCTCAATATCAGTCAGTTCATAATCCAGTTCTATGGTTGATGCTATCTCCCGGTAGCATCTCTGCATTTCTATGTCATAACCTGTGATATCAAACAGATCTTTAGCAGCCATATAATAAGTGCTGTCCTTTTTCCAGTCCGTGAGACCAAGAACGGCATCTCCGTCAAGATCCGTCAGAGCTTCCCCGTATTCATTTACTACGGAATATATCCGGCTTTCATTTGTCGGCTTTTTATTTTCAGTGCAGCCGGCAATGCCGGAAATAAAAGCAGCACATAAAACAACTGATACTATCTTTTTAGTCTTCATTTTCCAGCCCTGACAAACATGCCTTCACAAAATCATTTCTTAAGATAATTCAGATAATCGACCGCGTCATCGTAGCTCATCAGATACATCTCAGGCTTATAGACCAGAGCATACTCCGGTTCATTCGAACTCGGAGTGTAATTGCTCGCAAGGATTATTTCAGTCCTGTCTACCAGATCACCTATTGCCGAGATGTAATCATTGGCACTTATCTTTTTGTTACCCCTGTAGTATTCATATGTGTATGATTCTTTATCAAAATCATATATTTCGTTGCGTACATAATGGTCCTTAAGCTGCCACTTAAGATCATAGACATCGGTTTCAACATGCCATGAATCAGCTTCGCCTCCGGAGCAGCAGACAATGATTTCTGAGTTAGTAGCGAAGATCAGATAGTAACCGCCGTCGGCTGCCATGTACATAATG
Organism: Clostridiales bacterium; assembly: GCA_017510605.1. GTDB lineage: Bacteria > Bacillota > Clostridia > Saccharofermentanales > Saccharofermentanaceae > Saccharofermentans. The sequence goes on along the minus strand of JAFWMQ010000002.1, from coordinate 30,437 downwards.
TTCGGGATCTCGATTTCCGTGATCGTCTCACCTGCATATTCGTTGTAATCACAGATGCACATTTTCGCACTGAAATCCCGCCTGTCTTCAGTCAGATAATATAATTCGGGAACACCGTCAAGATTGATATCATAGACTCCGACAGAATCAACATGGAATAATTCCTCAGTCCTCTTGATCGCATCTTTTTCCTGACCTAAAGTCCATAAATATGAATCAATAGCCTCTCTGTAAAATGCTTCAGTAGTGGTTTCTATCGGAATAATACCGGTCGGATCGGATTCCGTCGGTTCAGTTCCAGTAGGATCAGGTTCAGTCGGATTAACAATTACGGGATCAGATGAGTTGTATGGAAGAGAATAGATAAAACGGAAAAGATCTTCAAAGTTCTGAATCTTCGTTATCTTCCATTCACCATCAACAAGTTCAAATGTGAGCTTGTCCTTGACCGTCGTTGTATCCTTGCATTTCTTGATCTGCTTCAGAAGATAATCATAATCAGGATATGTCCCTCCCAGAACACTTTCCCAGTCAACAAGTCTGTACTTGATCTTTACGGTGGCCTTGTTGTCCTTGATATCTATGTCTTCACTTTTGTAATCTATCTTTACGGTTGACATTATGTACTTATAGATATCTGCACCGGTCTTGGTGTAGCCTTCTTTGTAATAATCATAATCGAGGCGCAGTTCCACCAGTCCGTATTCCTCATCACTGTCATCCCATGCCGTGAGATCGAGAACTGCATCGGAATCAAAATCCGAGAGTGCCTCGGAATACTCTTCGATAACTTTCTCGATCTGACTTCTGGATTTGGCAGTTTTATCGCATCCCGCAAAAGCGAAAAGCATTGAAAAAATAATGATCAGCGCTGTTAATTTCTTTATTTTCATAATGTCTCTCCTTTTTACTGTCCCGTCTTATTCTAATGTTTCGAATAAAGGAATTGAATAGACAAATTTTAAAACTTCGCCCAAATTGTATATTTGGCACATCTTCCATCTGCCCTCAACCAGCTCAAATGTTATCGTGCTGTTTATGGTCTTTTTGTCCTTCGAGCTCTTAAGACTTGTTAATATCTCATCGTAAGAGGTTAACGTGCTGTCGGAATAGACCTTTTCCCAATCGGTGAGCTCATAAGTTACATCGATCGACGCCCTGCTGCCGTCAATGTTCAGAGTATCAATGTCGTAATCTATGCTGATCGTAGAGGCAACGTACTTCGTACAGGTAACAGTGTCTTCATCAATATCCCGAAAACATCCCGAGTCAAGAAGTTTCTCGATCCCGTAGTAATCCGGATCGTCCTCCGTCCAATCCGTAAGTCTGCGGACATCATCCGCATCAAGGTAGTAAAGTGCCTTGTTAAAAAGTTTCAAAGTCTCATTTACTTCGGCCTCTGCTTTTCGGATTCCAAAGAAATCACATCCCGAAAAAACGAGAGCCATCATGAGACATACTGAGATCACTGTTTTGCTTTTGTAATTCATACTTATAAATAAAATTTTACAAAAACAGGACCCTGAATTCAATAAAATTCCGCCCGCTCCCAAATCCGCTCTGCCACAGGATTTATTATATATAAATCTTGACTCGGCTTTTCCTGCTCGGTATTGTTAGGATTATAAGGAAACAAAAAAGGATAGATCGAAGGGCTTAATAATATGAATAAATCAATCGCAAAATACATAGCGGCAGCAATCGTGATCACGGCATTGATCCCGGTCTTATGTTCCTGTTCAATCTTCATGAAACCCGCTGTAGTCGAGGCTGCTGCAAACTTCGGCGATGCAGTAAGATTCGGTGACTCGGCCGAGATCATCAGAAAGACCGACGGCCTCGATAAAGAGTTCAAAAAGGAATTCAAAGAGATCCTTACTGTCGATAACTACACTGAAGAAGAAAAGATCTATGCAGCCCACATGATGAGCTCCATCAGGTTTAAGGTAGATGACTCCTCCGTAAAGATCAAAAAAGACACTGCAACGATCGACATGTCCTTCACCATTGCAGACCATGTCGCACTGCAGGATGCCGATTACAGAGACATTGACGAACTGGCAAGTGCAGTCGACACCGGCAAGGGCAGAATAATCAAAGTTACAGTCGAGATGGCGCGCATTGAGAAAGAGTGGTACGTCACCAATTTTGACGCGCCTGAATTTAAGGATCTGTTTTCTTTTCTCACATATGGAATGCCCGTGATCGGAAGAAGCACCCTTCTGGAGACTGCTTCAGCAGTAGCTGAGTCAGTCAAGCAGGATGACCCCAACGCAGCACTTAACATCGCAGCTTCAGTTAAAACACCTGACATGGTCGACATGCCTTCCTATCTGTCCTCCATCTTCAGTATCGAAGAAGACGCAACTGAGGAGAAGATCGCCTTTTGTGATGCCGTCCGTGACACAATGACATTCGAAGTTGACGAATCAACTCTTCAGATCGACGGCCAGACCGGTTCCGTCGTCATCCGTATCACCATGGTTAATTACGAAACGCTGGCAGGCAAGGAATTCAAGAAAGTCACGGATGTAACAGATGCCATCAGGAACTGTCCCGACACAATAACTTTCTCCTACACTTGCGAACTCGTAAGAGTCGGTGCGGACTGGTTTGTCACCAATCTCGATTCAGACGAATTTGCCTCCTTCTTAAGCTACAAGAAGTTCTCGATAAGCCTCAAGTCCATTGACGGCACCTATAAGGCATCCCTTGATATAACGGATAAGTTTGTCAGCTATGTCTCCAAAGAATTCAGTATCAAGATGCCTTCCGATCTCGAAGGCAACATCTATATCTCGGAAACTCTCGTCCTGAAGAACGGACAGTATGAAGTTACCATTGACCATGATGCTTTCAAAAAGAACATCAAAACGTTTGTCGAGAACAACATTGATAAGATCATCATGAACATGCTCGGCACCACGTCTCCCCTTGGTCTTGATGCTCTCGCAAAAGTCGCCGGATACGCTGATTATGCCGATATGCGTCAGCAGATCCTTAATCAGGTCACCGAAAACATCGAGTCGATCAATACCTCCGGTCTCGAGAGCACCGGCACCTTCACCATCAATGACAACCTGGTCACCTTCAAGTCCCCGACCGACACCTTCACCGGCACGCTCGATAACTACGGAGATCTGACGGTCATTTCGCCCGTCAATGACCCCGATGCCAAAAAACTTATTGGCTCTGATACCGTCACGCTGGTGTTTAAGAAGGTATAAAGAATGATCAGAAGAAATCCGTAATGACCTTATTGTCGTTGCAGTTGGTAATGATCACGAATCTGTCTAACGGATCCTTATACATGTTTAGTTGATGGGACGCAGCGGATGAGGTTATCGACGTTTGCTTGTAACTGATAACGCCATATCCATCATTTGTATGGGAGTAGGATGCCAAATGATCATCAGCAACCCACTGTTTAAACCGGTCAATTCTGATAATGATGAAAACATATTCCTGATAAGTGCCCTTGGCACGTATGGAATTAATATCTGTTACTGCATCGAGCTTGCTCCCGGCATATGAACTAAGTTCTGCTTCACTGGCGAATGCGTCAGGAGAATCAAAATCATAGTCATAGGGCACCTTGTACCTGCTGACATCATATTGAGTATTTACAGGTATGCCCATGATGCCTTCCAAACAATACACGTCACTGCTTTGTGCCCTTTCTTTCCCGGCTTTTTCTGCTCCCTTAATCATGAAGATCATAGCAGCAAACACAAAAACAACAACCACCGCATAAACACCCGGCAGAACGATTCCCGCTATGCCCAGTCCCTTGCCTTTCCGGCCGTTTTTCCTGGCAGTGGCAAATCCTGCAATGGATAAGATCATTCCGAAGAACGGCAGGCAGAACAAAACTACGAGAATAGTCCAATAGATTTCAGTTTCTAATCTCCATAAAAACCATGTGCATAATGCCAGCGCAAAAGGAGACAGAACCGAAATCAGAAATCCTGTCAGACACAACTTGCTGAGTTTTGCCTTCTGTTCAGCCATATTATCCCCACGATCAGAACAAGTTCCTTATATAGTATAAATCATAAAATAAAGAGCTGCCTCATTTAAGAGACAGCCCTGATGATTCTTTTCGATTTCCTATAATGTATTACTTCTTGATAAGCAGTGACTCACCTGTCATTTCAGCAGGCTGAGGCAGTCCCATGATTTCCAGCAAAGTGGGAGCGATGTCGCAGAGGCGGCCGCCCTCACGGAGAGTGTAAGAAGGATCATAGTTGTAGAGGATGAACGGAACGGGATTCGTTGTGTGAGCCGTATGAGGCTGCATTGTCTCGAGGTTCATCATCTGCTCGGCATTTCCGTGGTCAGCGCAGATGAAGAGAACACCGTCCATCTTCTTTACTGCTTCTACTGCACCGCCTACGCAAGCGTCTACTCTCTCGACAGCCTTGATGGCTGCTTCGAGAACGCCAGTGTGGCCGACCATGTCAGGGTTAGCGAAGTTGATGATGACTACGTCATATTTATCGGAGCAGATAGCTGCGTCGAGCTTCTCGGAAACTTCGGGAGCGCTCATCTCAGGCTTGAGGTCGTAAGTAGCAACTGCGGGTGAAGGAACGAGCGTACGGTCCTCATCCTTGTTGGGTTCCTCGATACCGCCGTTGAAGAAGAATGTAACGTGTGCATACTTCTCTGTCTCAGCGATACGGAGCTGCTTGAGGCCGTTTGCTGCGAGATATTCACCGAGAGTATTCTTGATCTCTTCCTTCTTGAAAGCAACGAACTTGTTGGGAATGAGCTCGTCGTAATCCTTGAAGCATACATATGTGAGAGGCATGAAGCCGTTTGCTCTCTTTAAGTACTTGATGCACTTTGTGTCGGAAGCGTCACCGGGCTGTGCTGCGATATCTTCATCACTGTAGCAGAATGCCTTTGTTATCTCTCTTGCACGGTCAGGACGGAAGTTGAAGAAGATGATGGAGTCGTTAGGCTTTACGACTGAAACAGGCTTGCCGTCAGTATCAACGATGACCGTAGGAAGAACGAACTCATCGGTTACTCCGCCGTCATAAGAATCCTGCATAGCCTGAACGGGATCAGTTGCCTTAACGCCCTCACCGAGAACAAGTGAATCGTAAGCTGTCTGGATACGGTCCCAGTTGTTGTCTCTGTCCATCGCATAGTAACGGCCGGACATTGAAGCGACCTTACCGACACCGATCTCAGCCATCTTGTCTACCAATGCCTGGAGATAATCCTTACCTGATGCCGGAGGTGTGTCACGTCCGTCGAAGAAAGGATGAACGTAAACTCTGTCGAAATTCTCTTTCTTGCAGAGCTCTAAGATAGCGTAAAGATGTGTATTGTGGGAGTGAACGCCGCCGTCTGAGAGAAGACCCCAGACATGGAGATCGGAATTGTTCTCCTTGCAGTTATTGATTGCGCGGAGGAGATCCTCGTTCTTGAAGAATACACCGTCTTCAATGTATTTTGTGATGAGTGTCAGATCCTGGTAGATGACTCTGCCGGAACCGATATTCATGTGGCCTACCTCGGAGTTTCCCATCTGTCCGTCAGGAAGTCCTACTGCGAGGCCGGATGCATAACCCTTAACAAAAGGGCACTCAGCCATAAGTTTGTCGATAACAGGAGTGTTTGCCATAGCGATGGCATTGTATTCCTTGCTGTCGGAAAGTCCGAATCCGTCAAGAACCATAAGTACTACAGGTCTGCGTTTCATATATGTATCTCCTTTGTAATTAATTACTGCTTTGCCGCAAAACGGTTGAGGCTGATGTCATAAACGAAGCCTGCCTTCTCCAGAGTGCTTTTGATCTGTTCCTCATCTTCGCCTGACGAAGCAGCAAGCTCTGTAAGGCTCGAAAAGTTATCTCTAAGCTGAGTATTTACATAACTCAAAAGCATAAACGGATCTTTAGGCAGAGACATATGATCACCTCTCATCATTTTGACCTGTGAAAGTATATCAGATTATTATTTAATTTGCTTGCAAATAAATGCCCATTTATAGAGGTTTCTTCGGGCTCCGTTTGTGCGGTTTATTACGGCTAACTTTTGCAGGTAACTATCATCATATCAAGCGGACTCATAGGGATCCACGCATTTACCAAAAAGGCTCTGCTATAATGTTATCCATCAATCAGTTAACAAGGGGATGATGTCCATGCCGTTAGTCGAAGTCAAAATGCTAAGAGGAAAGAGCGCTGACTTCAAGAAGACCGTTCTTGACTGTGTTCACAATGCGCTTGTGGATTCGATCGGTATCGAAGATTGGGACAGATTCCAGCGTGTGACCGAGTACGACAGGAATGATTTCGAATTCCCGTCATTTAAAACGGATAATTTCATGATCATCGAACTGACGATCTTTCCGGGACGGACAAAGGAACAAAAGGGCCGTCTGATAGAAGAGATAACTTCCGGCCTGAAAAGTTCTCTTTCGGTCGAACCTTCTGATGTATTCATTGTAATCGATGAACCTCCGCTCGAGAACTGGGGCATAGGCGGAAAGCAGAAAGGGTAAGCCTGAAATGATCATTCTGATAACAGGCGCATCTCACACCGGCAAGACTCTTCTCGCGCAGAAATTGCTCGAGAAGTTCAGTTTTCCCTACCTTTCCATCGACCACCTGAAGATGGGACTCATCAGGAGCGACAACACGGATCTGACACCTGAAGACGATGAAGAACTTACCGGCTACCTTTGGCCAATCGTACGCGAAATGATCAAGACCGCCATCGAGAACGACCAGAACCTGATCGTCGAGGGCTGCTATGTTCCCTTCGACTGGCGCGCGGATCTCGACGTGGATTATCAGTCTGCTGTCAGGTTCATCTGCCTGGCTTTTACGGATGAATATATCGATGCGCATTTTAATGAGATCCGGCAGCACGCATCCGATATCGAGTCGCGGCTTGATGACAGCGAGTGCACTTGCGGAAATCTGAAGGCAGATAACCGCAAGTACATCGAAGGCTTTTCGGGATACGGCGAAGAAGTCGTTCTGATCGACGGAGATTACGAAAAGACATTGGAAAAACTCATTACCATCTGATCCACTACAGTTTTTCTTGTTTTCGACGGACCAAAACTGGGAAAATGCCAATTTAGTCCGTCGATTTCGCCCTAAAATCAGCCATCAACCATGTTTTCGACGGACTAAAACCACGAAACCTTCAATTTAGTCCGTCGATTTTGCGCAAATATCAATCACATGCCCAGTTTTCGACGGACTAAAACCATATAAACTTCAATTTAGTCCGTCGCAACAAATATAATGGATGTTCAATCTATCTTTCTGACCGGTACCAGTTCGATATACCCTCTCGTTCCGACGGGTTCTAACTGGATCCTGGGATTCTTATCATCCCATTCATATCCGATGAACGCTGGATCGTATTTCTTCTCCGCTTCCCAGATCTCGCCGATAGCGGATTCGTAGTTCTCTTCGGCAAACGGTTCGCCCCTAAACAGGAGATAAGTCGCTGCGGGAAGGTCAATGACCTCAAAGCTCTCGGGAACAGGACCATCATAATCAGTCTCTACTTCAACACCCTGAACATAAACATTGGTTACGGGTTTGCGAAGGTGCTCCGGGAGCCAGAGACAGACAGGCTCACCGCTTATTGACTTGATGCTTGTAAGAAGTCCCCAGACATCACATCCTACTTCCTTACAATAGCTCCAGTATTCGTCCGCCTTGATTCCTCTCTTGATTATTACTTTTCGCGCGGGCTTCTCGACTACCTGGATAAATACATTTCTGATTTCACTCATATTGCTCACATTCCTTTCATTGTACGAAATAAAGTTAGGAGTAAAGAGCCAGATCGGGACCGGACTTGTGGAGTACTCTTTCGGATTAATGCCGAATTCACGTCTGAATGCGCGCTGATATCCGTCGACACTTCCGAATCCCATATCCATCGCAACATCAAGGATCTGACATTCTTCATCACGCAATCTAAGAGCAGACTTCGACAGCTTAAGGCGCCTGATATAAACCGCCGGTGTCATGTCCAGATACTTGATGAAGATCTTCCTTGCGTACCATGGCGAAAAAGAAGCTGCCTTCGCAAGATCGGCTATATCGATTTCTTCAGTGATATGCTCACTTATGTAATCCTGCATCCTGCGGACTGCGTTTCTTTGTTCATCCACGAAGCTCACCTCCTTGTGAGCAGATTCTATCCCATATCATTTCTGTAATTCCCGACTATTTTTGCCCTTTTCCATTTTCATTTCAGCAAGCTTACTTAACTGTCGAGCTTGCGGCATCCGCACAAGCGAAGCGCGGAGGACCCGCCGCAAGCGAGATATGTTAAGTAAGCTCCCAAAATGCCACTGCACTCGCAGCTGCGGCATTAAGTGAATCGACCTCGTGGGACATCGGAATTATCACCTTATAATCTGCACTTTCGATCGTCTCAGAAGTCAGACCGTTGCCTTCGTTGCCGATAAGAACGGCAAGCCGGGGCTCGTCCTTAAGTTCGGGGGCATCAAGCGTGACAGAATCTTCTACGAGCGCCAGTGCGGCAGTCCTGTATCCCAGAGACCGCAGAGTTCCGCACACGTCATCACGGCCGATAAAGGTCCACGGAAGCTGGAACATAGTACCCATTCCAACTCTCATCGCTCTGCGCTCTAACGGATCGCATGTGCCTTCGGTCAGGAGCACCGCATCAATGTCGAATGCTGCCGCGCTTCTGAACACTGCACCGACATTGGTCGGATTGACGATATTCTCAAGGACGGCGATGCGGGAACGGGGGCCGGCAACACCCGCCAGAACAGATTCAGCAGAAGGCAATTCAGGCCTTGTCATGCAGCACAGGATACCTCCTGTCAGATGGTATCCGGTTATGCTCTCCATAACATCGGAAGGCGCGCGAAAGACCGGCACATCGCCAACGCGCGACAGGACTTCTCCCACCTCGGACTTATCAAAAACACGTGCATCGACAAGAACAGATTCAGGCTTCATCCCGCCGTCAAGAGCACGCCCTATTACCTTGCAGCTTTCAGCGATGAAAACACCGCCGTCAGGATCCCTGTAATGGCGGAGCTGGGGCTCGGAAGATGATATATAGACGCTTATCGATGTGTCGTCAGCGCTTGTAATATCGATTATATTCATGTTTCTTCAGAAGGTGCTTTGCTGTTATCCATAAGCATCTCATAAGTTACGCCGTACTTTTTCGCGATATCGGCCGCATAAGAAGAACCTTCCGGAGGAGCAACCTCGAGTTTGAAGGAACGCTTGCCGCCTTCGCTCTTAACTATGAGAGAAGATGCTTTTACTTTGTTGTCCCTGGAGAATTCTTCCGCATCGGTACCCAGCTTATGCATATGCGTATTATAGATTGTCCTGACGTTTTTTGTGAGCAGTGCCTTAACGGAATCGCAGGCAATGTAGTAGCCCTCTTCGAAAGAAGTCGTCGAGAATGTCTCGTTCATGAGAATCAGGCTGTCACTTGTAACAGACGTGAAGATCTCTTTGAAGCGCACGCACTCTTCGCCAAGACGGCCGAGATCAAGTGTCTTGTCCTCGTCTGCCGGGAAGTGGGTGTAAATGCAGTCTACGGGTGCGAACTCAAATGAATCAGCGGGAACATACACACCACCCTGCGCTAACGCAAACAGAAGGCCGACACCCTGTGTTGCCGTTGTCTTACCGCCCCTGTTGGCACCTGTAAGTATGTATATCGTGTGAGCATCATCAAAGGTAAGATCATTTACCACGAGCTCTCCGGGACCGGCAAGGCTTAACGCGAGCTTGAAATTATAAAAGCCTTTCGCGTCAGTCGGAGCGCCGCCTTCAACGGCTTTGGCTTTTGTAAGCTTGAAGCCCTTCTTCTCGAGTCCTATCATGAACTCTGCAAATCTTATGTAATAAACAAATTCGGGAATAACATCAGCAATATTTCCGATGGCCATATCCGAATACTTGTCGAGCGTTCTTCTGAGATTCTTGGCCATGGTATCGAGCATCTTATTGAGAATGGTGTCGAACTGGGCAGGTGTGTTTGTCAGTCCGTCGCCTGCGGTTATTGAGGTCACTGTGGCATTGCGCATGATCGGATTGGCATTGGCGGCTGTGTATTTCGCGTAGTTATTCATTATTCTCGAGAAGCTTCCGTCCTTGGCCGCATCGACCTGACGGTAGTGCATCTCGCCGTTCCATTCGGTACCTTCCTTGATCTTATCGCCGCCTATGCTGTCCGCGAAGTTGCTTACGATTCCGGACTTCTTGAACTGCTTGTTGTTGACGGAGATAATTCCCATGCTCGTTGCTTCAAGTCTCTGGTTCAGGTTCATTCCGATCGTCACACTCTGGATCTCTGATGTCTCGATATTAAGCTTCTCAAGATCCTTTTTGAGTTCGTGGAAATGCGCATCCTCATAGATCTCATCGATGTAAGCTTTGTAGTCCTTGAGACCATCAGACTTTATCCTCTCATCACTCAGGCACTCCTTGAGCGCATCAACGCAGGTAATGTAGTCGCGGTACTGGTTGAGATGATGCATAAGGAACCAGAGGCCTTCGACCTCATCTTTGGATTTCTTAATGACGCCGTACTGCTTGTTGAACTCGATCTTGTCAAATAATTCCACAAGTTTCGCCCTTACATCGGGAAGGTTTTTCAGGTCCTCGAAAACATCCTGCCTGTAATTCGCAACCGCAGGATCAGCTGTCATGTTAGATAAGATATCTGCAATTACGATCTGCTCTTTAGGCTCTGAAGTAACTTCTTTGCAAATGAGATCAAGCCCCAGATCATGGAACGTGGAATTCTCGAGTTTCTTAAAATCTACCTTTGTTCCTCTCGGGAAAAGAAGACTGAACTTTTTATCGCCGGACATGGACAGATCCCTCCTGATTAACCTGGCGACTAATCAGTCCGACCGGTCAGTCACAACTTATTTGTCGCCCATGCTCCTATAATACTCTTCAAGAACAGGTTTTGCAGACAGATAGTAACGCTCGAGTCTCTTATCGAAATGTTTCCCCATGCTCTCCATCATGATCCTGTCAGCATCTTCGAAAGAAAACTTATCTTTATAAACACGTTTACTTACCAGAGCATCATAGACATCAGCGACAGCCATGATACGCGCTTCGATCGGAATCTCTTCGCCCTTAAGACCTTCGGGATAGCCTGATCCGTCCCATCTCTCGTGATGGTAATGAGCGACGTTGACAGCGACTTTGTGGAATGACTCATTTTCGGTGCCTTCCAGAATAGAATCGACGATCCGTGCGCCCTCAGCTGCATGCTTCTTCATCTTTGCATATTCTTCATCGGTAAACTTGCCGGGCTTCCTGAGCACTGCGTCATCAACGGCGATCTTGCCCAAGTCGTGCATCGGCGCAGCCTGGATCATGTTCTTGCAGAATTCTTCAGTAAAGCCGTCCTTGCCAAAAAGAAGTCTGATATTCTTCCTGCCGTCAGCTGAACCCTCATCCTTCTTAATCTCATCGATCAGGACTTTTACGACATCACTCGTACGTCTGATGTGACCACCCGTCGAGTTGTCACGGCTTTCAACCATTGTTGCCATTCCGAGGATAAGCCTGTTATGCATCTGGACTATATTAGCGGTCTTCTCCTTAACCTCTTCAGACAGCTGGTCGTTATAGTTTGTAAGGAGCTTCATGTATTTTCGCGAATCGGTATCATCAGTGATAAAGAACTGATAGCCTCTCCTGTGTTTGCCGTCATAGAGATAACGGATCGTAATAAGATATATCTTATCTTCGACTTCATAGTAGAAATGATCTTTTGTCTCATCTCTTTTGAATTCTTCGAGCCATTTGAAGATCGTCTTCTTTATGATCTCCTGCTTGCCGGGATATGTGTCGACCCTGATCTCTTTGAGGACCGGGAATATATTCTGCGCGCTCTCATTTGAACCCAGATATTTGTCATCGAAGTCAAACGATATAAATCCCGTATCGCCTTTCTTAATGAGTGAATCGATGCCCAGATCGGTAACATCGTAAAGACAAAGTCTGTGAACGATTATGAGGTATATGACCTGCGCGAAAACATATGAAAACGGCATCGCGTCGATTCCGTCAGGCAGGAACTTGCTGACAAAATAACTTATGAAAGATACTGTCATAGGAAGTGACAGGAGAGCGATATTCTTGTTGGATACATCATTCTTCCTGATCAGGCTGTACACCATCGCAACAATATTGATGATGACAAACAAGGCGATTATGACATAAGTCAGCGTGTGGGCGATCCCGTAAGTTTTTATCAGGCGCCCCATTCCCCTGTCGATCTCAAAACTTACCGTTTTATAGAAGTAAGGAGCGTTGCCCATCGAAAGAGCAAATGAATAAACACCCAAACATATTACGGTCATTAACACGCTCTGCCATCTCTTAACGTTGATGTGGCACAGACTCAGGATACTCTGGGAAATAAACAGGACCAAAAAGCAGCCGCCGATATAGGTGATCTTCGCTGCAGCAAGTGCCGTATCGAGATTCCTCGAATGTGCCATCATGGCATAAGCAAGATTTACTATCGGAATGAAAGCAAAGATCAGCGAAATATGGACATCAAAATGCTTGTGCCATATTGCGATATATATCAATGTCAGGATAACTGACAGACCGAATAATATCTCGTAATACGCTGTCACTTTCTTAAGATTCCTCTCTTCTTTTATAGTTCAGATTTTATCATCATTTATGTCCGCAGACTCATTTGTTTCAAACATGTTTACAGACTTTTCGAAGTGTTAATCCTTCTTTAACCGCCAAGTTGCCGGACATCCTCTGCCCGGCAACTTACAGCAATTTTCCATCTGCTGATCCCTATTCCATATTTCCTGAACCATGATCCTCTCACGGACAAAAAATCATTTCCAGATCCTCGGGGGTAATTTTCTGGCGCCCCCGAAAACGCTTCCAAATCCAACGCACGGGGACATGATCCTTACCCCTTTCCGCTATGCTAGATTCTCCGGACCGAAGCTCTCCGGTAAGAGCTCGCCCAGCGTAAATTCCTGATAGTCATCGGCACTCTTGGCCAGGTATATCCTGAAAGAGGATTTGCAGAATTCTCTCATCACCTGACGGCATACGCCGCACGGTGCGCAATACTGCAGTTCTCCGTCTCTTTTGCCGCCTGCGATCGCGATTGCATCAAAATCCTTATATCCTTCGCTGACAGCTTTTACTATCGCTGTCCTTTCAGCGCATATGGAGGGGCCGAACGCGCTGTTCTCGATATTGCATCCGGTAAAGACTTTACCGTCACTTGTAAGGATAGCGCTGCCTACCAGAAAATCCGAATATGGAGCATAACTTTCAGATCTCATGTCGATTGCCTTTTGGCAAAGATCACGGACCGCGTTATTGTCGATCATCTTTTTTAGCCTCCTTCCAGATATACCTTGGCCATTAGACTAGTGTCTTAATCTATCTCGATATTTCCTGCGTCAACACTGACCTTGATGGAGCCTGTGCCGCTGCCATTTGAATTGTATTTTCTTCCCAGAGAAGCATTGCCGACCTGGACGATTCCTGCGTCAACTTTGCAGTCTATAGAATATGAATCGATATCTTCAACACCGTGGATCTCAACGTTACCGAAGTCTGTATTGACCTCAACGTCATCAAAAGAGGATTCCGAGATCTCGATATTACCCGCATCGGTATTGATCTTCAAAACCTTGATATCGGAATTGTCGATCTCAATGTTTCCTGCATCAGCATCAAGGTCAGCCTTGCGGAATGTGCAGTTGTCTATATTGATATTTCCTGCATCAAAATCTCCGAATAAATAATCGCCTTTTACATCCTCCATGTTAATGTCACCGGCTTTTATCTTCATCTCAAGATTGCTGATGTCAACATCTGTTCCGATCGTGATCGTGAGTCTCGGAGCATTGAATCCGTTAAGTCTGTAGGAATTGCTGCCCTTCTGTGTAGCAACGAGTTTGCCGTTCTCGAACGTGATATCCGGCTTAAGCTTCTTATCGCCTGTGTATTCTACGCCGATCAGACCGCTGCCTTCCTCGACTTCAAAATTTACAGAGCAAGCCTTGAGGTCAAGCTTAATCGAACTGATCTCGCCTTTCATATCTTCTCCCTCCGTTAACTCATATTTAGTTTCCATTGTCTCAATGAAATCATCAGTTGAGATCGAGATTCCTGCGATATCCGTGATGCCTCTGTAAATAGCCTTTGTAGCGCTGATTCCGCCGACGATGAGGGCGATGGAGATCGCTACAACCGCACAGATAATGATGGGCAGCTTATTAACTTTACGGTCTGACTTCGGAACGAATTCCTCGCTCATCCTGCCTGCCTCATTAAGCTCAAGGATCCTGTCATAACCGTTCATCCTGATGTTGGATGATGTGATAAGGAATACACCTGCCGCGATGAAAAGGAAGAACATGATCGCACCGAAATCATCATCGATATAAGGAATGCTTCCGAAAATGATCGGGTTAATGATGCTCAGGATGCAGAGGCCGATACCGAATGAAGACATAAGTCCGTAGCTGGACTTGAAGCTTTTCCGCTCTGCTCTGACATATTCGGCACCTTCAATGCTGAGTGAGCATTCCTTGCGCTTAACTTCAGCAAATTCCTTCTTTTTCATGCCCGATAATACAAACAGGATAACAGCGCCGCCGATTGCCAGGAACATTGAACTTACGCCCAAAGCCGAGAGGTTCAGTCCCGGGATCGCATCTGCGATGATGTTGAATGCCACACTGAAGATGCAGAGAGCGATTCCCAAAGGAACATAGATCGAATTCTTGCTCATCATTGCGAGATAGTCCTTGACTCTGTCCATGGAAAGCATCGGCTTTGCTTCGTCGGGATTCTCAGTAACTGCTTCCGATATTCCGAGCGATTCAGCGAGTTCATCAAGGTTTCCGAATTCTGAGATTACGATTCCGACTGCCTCATTCTCACTCTTGCCTTCAGCTATCAACTCTTCATATTTGTCTTCCATCATCTGGAGCAGTTCAGCCTTGGCTCTTCTTACCTCTTCCGTATTCGGAAGATTACGGAACATATTGTCCAAATAGTTTCTTATAGTGTTCATACGAGTCTCCCCTCATCTGCAATAAACTTTTCTATAACTTCCTTCGTGAGCGTCCACTCCTCACACTTTGCGCGGTAATGCTCCTTGCCGGCCTGTGTAATTCGGTAGTATGTTCTCTTCTTTCCGCCTGCGAGATCTTCATCGACGAACGATTCGATGAATCCGTTCTTCTCCATTCTTGTGAATGCCGAGTAGAGCGTTGTCTCTTTGATGATGTACTTGTCTTCGGACATCAGCCGGATCTGCTTTGAGATCTCGTATCCGTAAGACGGGTCATTAAGAAGCAAATACAGGATTATTATGTCGTTATAGCCTCTAATGACATCGCTGCTGATCTCTGCCATAATCTATCTCCTTCCACTTATTACGACTGTCGTTGCTACGGCTGCCGTTGCTATGACTGTCGTACTACGTCTGTCGTGGTAACTATAACACCGCCCACAAATGATGTCAACCGCCTTTTGCAAATATTCAAAAACTATTTTCTGAAAGCCCCGGAAAGAAAGAGAACACTTATATTTGTTTTTTTATATACATAAACATTTCGTGTTGTTATATTAAATTCATATTCAAAATTTCCCGCGAAAAGAGGTACTGCTATGGACATTTATGTAGACATCAAAGCCCTTAACGACTTAGGCGACGGAACACAAGGCAATCCGTTCAGAACGATCTCTGAAGCGGCGAAAATCGCGCAGCCCGGCGACACGGTCCACGTTGCTCCGGGATTGTACAGAGAGTACGTTTCACCCGTTAACGGCGGAACAGAAGACGCGCGCATCACATATGTGAGCGACGAGCCGTTGGGCGCAACGATCTCGGGCGCAGAGCAGATCAAAAACTGGGAACAGTACGACGGTGACGTCTGGGTTGCAAAGGTCGACAACAATCTTTTTGCCGAAGACTATAATCCTTACACGACTTTCTGCTACGGCGACTGGTATTTCGCCGGCAAGAACAGACATGTCGGCTGCGTTTACATCAACGACAGAAGGCTCTACGAGGCTGCTTCGATCGAAGAGGTCAAGAAATCCGAGATTTACAAGTGTTCATGGGTTCCCGAAGAATCCAGGTACAAGTGGTTCGCGGAGCAGGACGGCGATAAGACCGTTATCTATGCGAATTTCGGAGGACTCGATCCTAACATCGAGATGACAGAGATCAATGCCAGAAGAATGTGCTTCTTCCCCGAGCAGACCGGCAGAAATTACATCACCGTAAGGGGCTTTAAGATCTGCAAGGCAGCTACGAACTGGGCACCTCCTGCAGCATGGCAGGAAGGCATGATCGGACCTCACTGGTCAAAGGGCTGGATCATCGAAGACTGCGAAGTTTATTTCTCAAAGTGTTCCGGAATCGGCCTCGGCAAATATTTGGATCCCGAGAACAACCACTACTTCACATACGAGCATCTCAAGAGCCCGACGCAGATGGAGCGCGACGCGGTCTGCAGAGGACAGTATCACGGCTGGCTCAAAGAGAACATCGGCAGCCACATCATCAGACGCAATAATATCCACCACTGCGAACAGGGCGGCATCATCGGAAGAATGGGCGCCGTGTTCAGCACGATCGAGGATAACCACATTCATCACATCAACAACATGATGGAGTTGGGCGGCGCGGAAGTCGCCGGCATCAAGCTTCATGCGGCTATCGACGTCCTCATGAGACGCAATCACATCCACCACTGTGTAATGGGCATTTGGACAGACTGGGAAGCCCAGGGCACAAGGATCACGCAGAACCTTCTGCACGATAACCAGAGACCTGACTTTGCAGCACCTCTCAAGGGCGGCATGGGCAGCGAGGACATCTTTGTCGAAGTAGGTCACGGACCGACGCTCATCGATAACAACATCCTCCTCTCCGATGCGACACTCCGTATCGCTACCCAGGGCGTTGCCATGGTCCACAACCTGATCTGCGGCGCATTCACATCCGTCGGCGCAGGCACCGACTGGCGCTACACGCCTTACCACATGCCGCACAGGACCGAGGTCATGGGCTTCATGACGATCCTCCACGGCGACGACAGATTCTATAACAACATCTTCTTCCAGAAGCACCCGAAGGAGTCGCTGATCTCACGTTTTGATGACGGCGAGATCTGGGAAGAAGAGCGCGTCGTCGGCACGCACGTCTGGGACCACTATCCGCTCTACGAGGACTGGATCAAGAGATTCGATCTGGACAGCGACACACCTGACATGATGAAGATCGCAAAGGCGCATTTCGATCATCTCCCTGTCTGGATCGAAGGTAACGCATATCTCGGCGGTGCCCTCCGTTTCTGCAAGGAGACGAACTACCTCATGGATGACACGACTAAGGTTTATGTTGATGTGAAAGAAGACGGCGACAAGGTCTATCTCGACACGAACCTCGCTGATGTTATCGGCAGCTTCACGTCTTCCCTCGTCACCACAGACGTTCTCGGCAAGGCTTTCGAGCCCCAGCAGAGGTTCGAGGACCGTGACGGGAGCGACATAATTTTTGATACCGATTACTTCGGCGAAAAGCGCTCCTCGATCATCCCCGGCCCGTTCGCATCACTCGATCTCAAGGATAAGAACGTTGTGCTGTAATAGATTGCGGAAATAAAGTATTAAGGGCTTCCCGCTGAGAAGCCCTTTTTCTTGGCTTGGCTGAAACTGAATCTCCCTAGCGCTGAAAAGAGACCCGGTTTGCCGTCAGAACGGGCCGTGCTTATCTACGTATTTTTTAGGGTAGATTCCCTTCTCCCTTTTCTTTGCCTCAACGACGCAGCCTATGAGGACAGCGGTGGTAAAGATCAGACCCATCGTGCCAAAAAGGAATACGAAGTAGACAGTGCCGATCACAGTGCCGCTTCTGACACCGTCAACGTTCGAATAGAGTTTCCCGTTTGCCAAGTAGGCATCCGCAGGAGTGTTCATGATCATGTGGGACTGATATTTGGCCACTTCATCGGTCCGGAGATGGTTCACCTCGTATGTCTGCCCGTTGTAAGTGACGACCACTTTGTCACTGTCAGTCTTGGACAGCGGCGTCCTGCTGTGAACGCTGACAACATCAACCTTCACGGAAGTGTATGAGAGGCGCTGGTTTTGGTTCAGAATATAGAACACGACCGCCATCATAAAGAAAACAGCCAGTAAAACGCCTGAGACGATGCTCAGGGCGACAAATTTCCTCTTGTTGCGTAAATAAAAATCTATTTGTTTAGGATCGTTCAATGCTTGCGCACCTTCTTTGCAGAGGATTCTTCAGAACCTTTTTCATCCTTCCCGGACTCACCGGCCACGTTATCAGACGAAGCTGCTTCTTCTCCGTCCGGTACACTCCAATCCTCAACTTTCCTGTCACCCATCAGCCTGTCCAGGACTCCTGAGAAATAAAGGCCGGCCTTCTTGTCGATATCGAAGATCTTGATTATCTGAATAATGATGATCGCAAGGACAGGACCTAACAGGAATCCGGGAGCGCCCCAGATATAGACACCGGCTGCCATGGCAATGAGCGTGATGAGCGGATGCATCTTCAGGGATTTGCCGAGGACCGCGGGCTCAACAAACCTGCGGATTACCGACATGACGATAAGACCGCCTAAGAGAACCCCGGCAGAGACATACTCGCCGTGGGCAATCTGGAATATCATCATCGGGATCATAGTAGCGCTGACACCGAGAACCGGCAGGAAGTCGATAAGCGCGGTGATGATCGACAGGATTATCGCGTATTCATGAAGACCGCCAAGCCAGAATACGATAAACGATTCGGCTGCGGTGATGAGAAAGAGTACAAGATAGCCTCCGAGCACGCGGAAGACCATTAACGACAAGTTGTTAAGGAGCGTAAATACACGGTTTCTGAACTTGCGGCTCGGCGTGTTCTTAACGAACAGCTTCAGTACGCTCGGGCCGTCATTAATGAAGTAGAAACCGCTGAGGATAATGCTGATGACAAAGAATATGCCGTAAGGGAGATTGCCGACGAGTTTCCATACGGCGGCAAGGGTCGAGCTGATGACCTGGGGGATGCTCTTAACGACCGTCTGGCCCATATTGGCAACGTTTTCTTTAAGTGAGAGCACCATTTCCTCAGTGAGGAATCCGCCGTTCTCGACGCTGAAGCGGTCAAGCAGCTGGGTGTTGATCAGTTCGGCGGGCTTAAATGTTTTCGAGGCCTCGGCTAGAGAGACAAGGAGGCTGTTCGCCTGATAGACCAGACCGATACAGGTCAGGATTATCATGATGCATACGAAGATGATGAGTATGACGTAAATGACGAGCGCGGTCTTGGTGTGGGTGGACTTTCTTCTGCCGGCCTTTATCTTTTTCGGATCCTGGTCGAAACGCCTGGATAAGGGTTTTGCAATCAGGTCGGAAGTCTTTGCCATTATAAAACCGATCAGGAAAGGCACGAGGATGACTGCTATGATCTTGCCGACATATGCACATGCGACAATTATCACAACCATCAGGATAAATTTGAGCATCGACATGACCGAAGCACGGTCGCGATTATATCTTTCTAAGTCACTAAGACTTCTATCCTTCTTTTCCATTATCAGTTTCTCTTTTCAATTCTTCCTTACCGGGATCATCCCCAAATGCATCCTGCAAGTACATACATTTATATTCTAATACCCTTAAACAATACAATCCACAAAACGATGCATATTATTATCCCCAAGATCAGGGGAACATTGACGCCCGAGAAGAATCCGCCGGCTTTGCTGCCGTCCTTTACATCAGGCTGTCTCTCGTCTCCGTAGATATCCGCGCTGTATGTGAAATGGAATTCTCCAAGCGTTTTCCTGAAGAAAGCGAGAAGTATGATCGCAACAACAAGAGCCGGGATCGAAGAAAAATATATGGTGGTTGGAATGTCACTGTAGACACGGACTTTCGTAAGATCAAGCTCTCCGACAATACTTCCTATCACGATACCCGTCAGGCGCGAACCGATCAGGGCAAGCATCGGGCCGTAGATGTTCTCCGTATGATTTCTTACGGTGCAGAGCCAGCATCCGATGACCAGGATGGCTCCGATATCAATGAAATTGAACGAATAAAGCCCGAAGAGCAGAGGAATAAATACAAAAGCCCAGCGTTTGTTATCTTCATTAAATCCCTGCCAGATCGCACCGAAGAAGAAAAGGCAGAAGCCGAATGCCGGAATGACCGTGTCTATCAGGATCTCGAGAATAAGTATCTGCCAGGAAACTCCGTCAAAATGATAAAAGACCGCCGGGAAAACCACCGAGCCGCCGGCCCTGAGCCATATGGCAAGCCCGAGATTGTGGAATGATGCTTTTAACAGGTACAAGGGCGCTCCGGAAAGAAATGACAGGATAAGAACCCCTATTCCGGTATAACGTCCCGTAATGTAGAGTCCGCCTTTCTCCGCTATCATGGCTGACGGAACTACGAATGAGAATAATATGATTATCAGAACGATGACCGAACAGCCGATAAGGGAAGACGATGAGAACGGGAATGCGCCTGAGAACAAAAGCTTCAGAAGCAGAAATGAGATACCGAAGCCGACTGAACCGAAGAATACGGGATATCCCCAGTTATAAGGATCCGGGTACTTGAAGATCCGGACGATGCGGTCCCCGGCAGACTTCAGGAAATCCATCAGAAGTACACTCCGAACAAGATGATCGTCTGTGCCATTTTCTCAAAGAAGAAAGGTTCCATAATGGCAAACACTGCGCATCCCAAAGCCAGGAAAGGTCCGAATGCCATATAATCAGGGTCTTCAGCGAAATGAATAGCCGCTTTCTCACGTTGGATCTTAAGTCTCTCCGCCCGCGGGTCTTCCGCTTCGTCGATCCTCTTCTTCTCGGCAGTGATCCTCTTCATCTTTCTGACCAGAAGCGGAACAGCGAAAAGAACCGCCGAGAATATGGATATATAAACAAGGACCAGCAGTCCGTAGCATCCCGTAATAAGACCTGTTGCGAATAAAAGCCTCATGTCTCCCATTCCCATGCCTTCGCGGCCGAGGAATGTGATAGACAGGAAGCCGATAAGCCAGATAACTCCGCCTCCGACAGCAGATGCTATGAGCTTATTGAGGATAGGGATATACCACTTTGCATCGGGTGAGAACCAGACCGAACCTTCAAAAACATCTGCCAATATGGATAAAATGCCGCATCCGGCAATAAAGAGCGAGAACTGGTCAGGGATTATCCTGTTGAGCTTATCTGCCATCATGACCAGCATCAGGACGGGGATCACCAGAAGAATTACCGCCAGATGCATGGGTTTGAACAGATTAATGTACTGATCTTTGCAGAAATAGACCGTAACACAGTAGCAGACCGCGCAGAAAGCAGACGCAATGACACCTTCCGGGAAAGGTCTCATCCTCTTAGAAGGCCTGTAATCAGGGTCTTGCGGCGTTACGCCGTAATCCTGCAGCCACTTTTCGGGAAATCTCCCGAAAAGATATGTAATGAGCGCACCTGCGAGCACGCCCGTAACTATAGCGAAAACATAAAAAAGTACGTCTTTCATAACAATTAGAAGTTTAATATACCGCTCAGAAAAATACAATTATAAGAAGCCATAACCTGATGGGCGGTTTTCGAGCATGTCGTATCTGTAAAAAATCAGTTAAATTTCGGTCTTTTATGTCAGTATTACGTGCTCCGCTTCGTCAGAAAAACACGCGGAAACAACACTTTTCGAACATATTTTGGATAAAAAAACAAACTTGTCCCAAAAAATTGCGAATGCCCCCTATTATTGTTAAAATCAGACGTGAATTATTTTGGAGGAAGTAGATGTCTTCTCAGGGTAAGAGAAGCGTCGAAGACTTAAGAAATGGCTACAATTACAGCAAAAGCGCTTGAACAGATGATGCAGTCTCACGTAAGAGCTGAGACAGGCATGAGCCTCGAGCAGGCAACACCCCGTGATTATTGGACAGCGCTCTCAAAGAGTATCGTTGAGATAATCTCCGAGAATTGGATCGCAACAAGACATAAGTACAATCAGGGCCGTCAGGCTCACTACTTCTCCGCCGAGTTCCTTGAAGGACGCTCAATGCTCAACAACCTTGTAAACCTGGGCATTTACGATCAGGCAAAGGAAGCTCTCGCAGCTTTCGGACTTGATATCACCGACATCCTTGAAGAAGAGACAGACCCGGCACTCGGTAACGGCGGTCTCGGCCGTCTCGCAGCATGCTTCCTCGATTCATGCGCCACACTGAACCTCCCTGTCACAGGCTACGGCATCCTTTACCGTTACGGCCTTTTCAGACAGGCTATCGAAAACGGTTTCCAGAACGAATATCCTGACTCATGGATGGAGCACGGCTATCCCTTCATCCTCCCCAGATACGACCGCAAGGTTAAGATCCACTACTCAGACATCGATGTATGGGCAGTTCCCTGCGATCTCCCTATCACAGGTTACGGTACAAAGAACGTAAACCTCTTAAGACTCTGGAAGGCAGAACCCGCTCAGGAATTCAACTTCAACCTCTTCAATTCACAGAGATTTGACGACGCAGTCATCGAGAGAAACCGCGTCCAGGACATCTGGAGAGTCCTCTATCCGAACGACACTTCCTACGACGGAAAGGTTCTCCGTGTTAGACAGCAGTACTTCTTCGTTTCTGCATCCCTCCAGGACATCATCTACAGATACAAGAAGTATCACGGCAACGATCTCCACGATTTTGCTAAATACAACTCCATCCAGCTTAACGATACACACCCCGTAGTCGCTATCCCCGAGCTCATGAGACTCTTGGTCGATGAGAACGGCATCCGTTGGGAAGACGCATGGGAGATCGTTAAGGAGACATTCGCATACACCAACCACACCATCATGGCAGAGGCACTCGAGAAGTGGGATATTTCCATCTTCCGTTTCCTCTTCCCCCGTATCTACGAGATCATCGAAGGAATCAACAACCAGTTCCGTGCCCAGATGTATGAGGCAGGCCTCTATTCCGAGCTCATCGACCGTATGTCTCCTTTGGGCGACGGTAAGATCCACATGGCTTGGATGGCAATCTACGGTTCACACTCAGTAAACGGTGTTGCCGCCCTCCACACAGACATTCTCAAGAACGAGACACTCAAGGACTGGTACAACATCTATCCTGAGAAGTTCTCCAACAAGACAAACGGCGTTACACCGAGAAGATGGCTCAGATCCTGCGATCCCGAGCTCGCTTCCCTCATCACCGACCTCCTCGGCAGCGACAAATGGGTTACTGATCTCGACCAGCTCAAGCAGCTTGAGAAGTATAAGGACGATGACAAGATCATGAAGAAGTTCATCGCCATCAAGAAGAACAATAAGAAGCATTTCTCCGAGTATCTCGAGAAGACAAAGGGCATCAAGCTCAACCCGAACTCCTGCTTCGACGTACAGATCAAGCGTCTCCACGAATACAAGAGACAGCTCCTGAACGCTCTCTATGCCTTGAATCTCTATGACAGACTCAAGGAAAATCCGAAGCTCGACATGCCGCCGGTAACGATTCTCTTCGCTGCTAAGGCTGCTCCGGGATACTTCAGAGCAAAGGCCATCATCAAGTTCATCAATGAGATCGCCAAGCTCATCGACAACGATCCTGACATGAAGAACAGGCTCAAGGTCGTATTCGTTGAGAACTACAACGTTTCCGTCGGTGAAAAGATGTTCCCCGCAGCAGACGTTTCCGAGCAGATCTCCACAGCAGGTCTCGAGGCTTCCGGTACCGGTAACATGAAGTTCATGATGAACGGCGCCGTTACTCTCGGTACTTTGGATGGTGCAAACGTTGAGATTGCAGAGTGCGTCGGAGACGACAACATCTACATCTTCGGCTGCCGCTCACAGGATATGGCCGCTACAAAGGCTTACTACAACCCGAAGTGGCAGTATGAGAACATCCCCGGCCTTAAGAAGTGCCTTGACCGCCTTGTTGACGGTTCCTTCAACGACGAAGGCACAGGCATGTTCAACGATCTCTTTAACGGTCTCATCTACGGCTCTAACTGGCAGCCCGGCGATCCCTACTACGTATTGGGCGATTTCGATGACTACAGAAAGACCCGTGACCGCCTCTACAAGGATTACCAGGACAACCTCGAGTGGGCCAGAAAGTGCTGGGTCAACATCTGCAATTCCGGCAAGTTCTCCTCTGACCGTACGATCAAGGAGTACGCTTCAGGAATCTGGAAGATCAAGCCTCAGAAGATCTGAAGATAGAATTGAATCTTTTAAGGCGCCTCCACCGCGGGGCGCCTTTTTCGTGCCCGGAAACCCCGTTTGCCTGTCAAAAGCAGAAGACTGCGCTGCCGCATTCCGGCATGATTTCTGAAGCTTGCCGACATGATTGCCGACAAAAACGCTTCAAAAACACGGCGAAAAAGTCGGAATCTGGGATTTACGACTATTTCGCCGACTTTTCGGGCTCGAAAAGTCGGCAAATCCGTAATCACCTGCCCAACCCTGCCCGATCAGCCCCAACCTGCCTCAACCCGGCCTGCCCACGCCCCAACCATATATAAAATATTATTAATAATGCTTTTCGCATCAATTTGAGGTATAATTTCTTTTAAATCATTTTAAGGAGGAACTTAATATGCCAATATTCCAAGATGCCAAGAGCAAGAACATCGCTAACTTCCAGAAGATGATCGATGAGAAGAAAAATACCATTCGTAAGTATTACGATGAGATTGGCCATCTTTATTATGGACAGTACAAGGATGTCAATGTTGACATGACAAAAGACATCAACGCAAGATGCGAATCTATCTCCAATCTTTATATCGAGATTGAAGACCTCAATGTTAAGATCCTCCGAGAGAGAGGACTCAAGAAGTGTGCAGTCTGCAGTACTGAGAATAATCTTTCCAATGCATTCTGCTTTAAGTGCGGAGCTAAGTTCAACGATAACGACGCTATTCCTGCTGACGTAATCGCACCTCCGAACGCTTCTGCTACTCCCGCCCGTTATGACATCACTGCTGATGCTTCAACAGCTACTGTAGTTGCTGTTCCCGCTGAAGCTACGCCCGCAGCTGTTGCACCTGTTGAGGAAGCACCTGCAGAGGCAGTTGTCGAGGAAGCAACAGAAGAGGGTAAGGAGGAATAAGGAGCGATATGGCGAAGATTTTCGAAGAGGAATCAAGAACATTTTCGGAGTACCTTTTAGTACCTAATCTTACGACAGAGAAGAATACTCCCGATCAGGTAGATCTGTCTGCACCTGTAGCAAAATTCAGAAAAGGTCAGGAAGAGTCACGCCTTAAGATCAATATCCCTATGGTTTCTGCGGTAATGCAGGCGGTCAGTGATGACGGAATGGCTATTGCGCTTGCAAGATGCGGCGGTCTGTCCTTCATCTTCCAGTCACAGTCGATCGAATCACAGTGCGACATGATCAGGAGAGTCAAGAAGTATAAGGCAGGAATCGTTGAGTCTGACTCCAACCTCTCACCTGAAGACACTCTCGAGAGAGTTATCGAACTTCACGAGAAGACCGGACACGGCACAGCTGCAGTTACTGAAGACGGTTCTGCGGAAGGAAGGCTCTTAGGTCTCGTTACGACACGTGATTACCGTGTAAGCAGACTCTCGCCTGATACAAAAGTCAAAGAGTTCATGACTCCTATCGAAAAGCTCGTTACGGCTCCCGAAGGAACTTCCCTCAAGGAAGCAAATGACATTATCTGGGACAACAAGATCAACCAGCTCCCCATCGTTAATTCCGAAGGAAGGCTTGTAGGTCTCGTTTTCCGCAAAGACTATGAGTTCCATAAGGCAAACCCGAATGAGCTCCTCGACTCAGAGAAGAAGCTCATTGTAGGTGCCGGAATCAATACAAGAGATTACGAACAGCGCGTTCCCGCTTTACTTGCAGCAGGCGCTGACGTTCTGTGCCTTGATTCCTCCGACGGTTTCTCCGTATGGCAGGAAAGAGCACTCAAGTGGTGCAAAGAGAACTATCCTGATGCCATCGTGGGCGCAGGAAACGTTGTTGACGCAGAAGGATTCAAGTTCCTTGCTGAATGCGGTGCTGACTTTATCAAGATCGGTATCGGCGGCGGTTCCATCTGCATCACACGTGAGCAGAAAGGTATCGGCTGCGGCCAGGCTTCTGCTGTATTGGCTGTTGCCAAGGCACGTGATGAGTATTTCAAGGAGACAGGATGGTATATCCCTCTCTGCTCTGACGGCGGTATCGTTCATGACTATCACATGGCTCTGGCACTCGCCATGGGCGCTGATTTCATGATGCTCGGACGTTATTTCGCAAGATTCGACGAATCACCTACGAGAAAGCTCTTAGTAGGCGGCACATACGTTAAAGAGTATTGGGGCGAGGGTTCCAACCGTGCGCGCAACTGGCAGCGTTACGATGACGGCGGAAAGGGCGGCAAGATGGCTTTCGAGGAAGGCGTTGATTCCTACGTTCCTTATGCTGGCAACCTCAAGGACGGCCTCGATACATCACTTGCAAAGGTCAAGGCTACTATGTGCTCATGCGGATCTTCTTCCATCGAAGAGTTCCAGCAGAAGGCACGTCTGGTCGTAGTATCTTCCACTTCCATCATCGAGGGCGGCGCTCACGACGTAATCCAGAAGGAAAACGACAGAACAGCTAGATAATTCGAGAAAATCGAAATATTGATATTAATCTATATAATACGAGGAGACAGAAAATGGCTGAAGAAATCATCAAGAAACAGATTACCAAGGAAGGTTACGACGAACTGCAGAACGAGCTTTCCGAGCGTAAGACAGGCAAGAGAAGCGAGATCGCGAGAAGGATCGAAGACGCCAAGGCTCAGGGCGACCTTTCGGAGAACTCCGAGTACGATGAAGCGAGAGCTGAACAGGCAGAGAACGAGACACGTATCGAAGAGCTCGAAGCTATCCTCAAGTCTGTTGAAGTTGTTGACGATTCTAACCTTTCCACAGATAAGGTTTCGCTGGGTTCAAAGGTAACCCTCCAGAACACCGCAACAAAGCAGGAGTACACATATAAGCTTGTCGGTGAATCAGAGATTGACTTCAAGAAGAAGAGAATCTCCGAGAACTCACCTGTAGGAAGAGCTATCTCCAACCAGAAGAAAGGTAAGACAGTATCCGTCTCCACACCTTCCGGCATAATCAAGTACAAGATCATCAAGATCGAGAAGTAATCCGGAAACTAACAAAAACAAACAGATAGAGAAGTAACTATGGCAAAGAAATTCGTACCTCAGACAGAACCCTTAAGCGCAGAAGAGATCCAGGAACAGACTAGATTCCGTATGGAGAAGCTCAAGGCTCTCCAGGAAGAAGGCAAGGATCCTTATGAAGAACTTACCTACGACGTAACCCATCACTCCGTAGATATCGTAAGCAACTACGAGCAGCTCGCAGGACAGACAGTCAGAGTTGCCGGACGTCTGATGTCCAAGCGCGGCATGGGTAAGGTATCCTTCTGCGACCTTTACGACAGAAGGGGCAAGATCCAGATCTTCACAAAGATCGACAACCTTCCCGAGGAAGAGTACAAGGCATGGCAGAACCTCGATATCGGCGACCTGGTAGGCGTTGAGGGTGAGGTTTACCTGACTGAGAAGGGTGAGGTATCCATCCTCACCAAGTCCTACAAGCTCCTTGCCAAGTGTCTCCATCCGCTCCCGAACAAATATCAGGGATTGAAGGATACAGAGATCCGTTACCGTCAGAGATATCTGGATCTCATCGTTAATCCCCAGGTTAAGGAGACGTTCGAGAAGAGATCAAAGATCATCAAGGAGATTAGAAACTTCCTGGCTGACAGAGACTTCATGGAAGTAGAAACACCGCTTCTCGTTACCAACGCAGGCGGCGCAGCTGCAAGACCGTTCACGACACACTTCAACGCTCTTGATATTGATTTGAAGCTCCGTATCTCTTTGGAGCTCTATCTCAAGAGACTCCTTGTAGGCGGCTTCGAAAGAGTTTTCGAGATCGGCAGAGTATTCCGTAACGAAGGTATGGATACACGCCATAACCCCGAGTTCACGCTCATGGAGCTCTACCAGGCATACACAGACTACAACGGCATGATGGAACTCACAGAGTCCATGTTCCGCCATGTTGCAGAGAAGGTATGCGGCACGACACTCATCAAGTACGGCGACCTCGAGATCGACTTCGGCAAGCCTTTTGAGAGACTTACAATGAACGACGCGATCAAGAAGTATGCAGGCATCGATTTCGATACCGTTGATGGTGATGAAGCAGCGAAAAAACTTGCTGACGAGCACCACATCGAGTATGAGACATGGCACACCAAGGGTGATATCGTAAACCTCTTCTTCGAAGAATACTGCGAAAAGAACCTTCTCCAGCCTACATTCATAATGGACCACCCTATTGCCATCTCCCCTCTTACAAAGAAAAAGAAGGGCGAACCCGAGAAAGTAGAGAGATTCGAGCTCTTCATCAACACATGGGAAATGTGCAACGCTTATTCAGAGCTCAACGATCCTATCGACCAGCGTGCAAGATTTGCAGCTCAGGACGCTACAGCTGAGGCAGGCAACGACGAAGCTGACCATACCGATGAGGACTTCCTCAATGCCCTCGAGCTCGGTATGCCTCCGACGGGCGGCATCGGCTACGGCATCGACCGTCTCGTAATGCTCCTGACGGACAGCCCAAGCATAAGGGACGTATTGCTGTTCCCGACGATGCGTCCCACGACGTAACGTTTTGTTTTGGCAAAACCTGCAAATGCAATAAATTAAGGCATTTCAGCCCATTTAGACTTACCTCTAAATGGGCTGTTTACATCTAACTTACATCTAACTTACTTCTTTTGATGCACGATTTTGTGCAGAGCCTGTAAAATCGCACATTTGCAGATGGTCTTCCTCTCAAAACCCGATTTAGAGTTTCTGCGTTTACCTTACATCTTTTTCCTAATAAAATCGCACATTGGATTATGTCAGCCGTATCCATTATTCTTACGCTATGGATACTATCGTTATTTGGGGCGGCACTCTGGCTATTCTTCTGAACAGGTTCATGAGAAGCCTTTATAAAGTTGAGAAGGTCATGTTTAGTGAGAAGGAGCAATTCAAGCGAGTTGGTGTTTACTATATGTGCATCGACGATCTTCCGCTATGAGAAGAAAGTCCCTAGCTGAAGAATATCCGGAATTGGTGACCCAGTGGGGCACAATTAATGAAATCTCTCCTTCAGATGTCTCCAGCGGATCTCATAAGAAAGTCTGGTGGGTCTGTGAGAAAGGTCATACATGGGAAGCTACTATAAAAAACAGAGCTCTCTTAGGGTCCGGATGTCCATATTGTGAGCACAGAGCTGTCCTAAAAGGCTATAACGACCTTCAGACGCTCTTTCCTGATATTGCCAAGACCTGGTCTCCCAGGAATGAATCATGCCCCTCAGAAGTCTCTCCATCGTCAAATAAAGCTGTTCTTTGGGTCTGTGATAATGGTCATGAGTGGAAAGCTCGCGTAGCCGATCGTACAGAAGGCCATGGCTGTCCATATTGTGCCGGACAACGAGTTTGGAAAGGATTCAATGATCTGGCTACGACTCATCCTCAGTTGGCTACTGAATGGTCTGATAGAAATAAGAGTCTTTCTCCAAACACTATTACATACAAGAACCGATCTAATGTCTGGTGGCATTGCAACAAATGTAGTAATGACTATCAGGCCGTCGTCTATGCACGTGCCAATGGACGTGTCTGTCCATTTTGCATAGCTAAAGAGCTTAAGAGGATACGTGAGATTCGGATGTCGTATAGGCAGATTGCTCGAGATTGTGCTTATCTGCTTCCTCAGCTGGCTGTCATCTACTATGCTGGTCAGTATGGAATAAAGGTCATTACAGACTCTGAAGATCCCATAGGAATCCCTGTAACAACTCGTCTTCCTGAACTGAACCTGATAATTGACGTTACTAACCATCCTAAGGAAAAGCGAGTAAAGGAGCTTATTTGTGGGGTTAACGGTATCAAATATGTAAATATGCCGGAAAACCTCCCTGAAACCGAGATTATTTCCATGATTCGGAAAGCTTTTGCTGAGTCTCGTATTTACTTGAATTCTGATCCAGTTGAAGATCTGGAACGAATCAAGGCAAGCTATACCCGTTGGAGAAAAGCATAACTTCGTACCCACTGGGGACGAAGTTAACCTCTGTCCCGACGAGACATAAAATTGGGGCCCACTGGACCCCAATTTCTTAGTCAGCTTTATTCATTAGATTCGTCACCCATTGCATTATCCCAAAATTGTGCGTTCTCCTCCCAGATTTTTTTACTTTCCTCTGTTCCCATGTTCTCTCCCACTCCCCAAATTTGCTTTTTTGCTTCCATTAAATCTTCCTTACTATATT
>JAFWMQ010000018.1 GCA_017510605.1 Clostridiales bacterium | reverse complement strand
TATGTCAAGGTGGATATCTACTTTACCGCAATCGGAATGTTTGATATACCATCAGAGAAAGAGATTAATGAAGTCATGAAACGCATGGAAAGCGAAAGAAAGACTGCATAAAATCTTTGGAAATCGATTCTGCCTTATCAATATAATCCACTTGTTTTTCGCCCGATAAAATGTTAATTTACCTCATATTGTTTTTTAGAAGGTAATTGATCATGGAGAAGAAACCGTTTGTAACCAAGAGCCAGATCGAAGAGATCGCCAGAACACACCACACGCCTTTTTACCTTTATGATGAGAAGGGAATACGTGAAAACTGCAAGCTTGTTAAGGAGGCTTTTGCATGGAACAAGGGCTTTAATGAGTTCTTTGCTGTAAAAGCAACTCCAAATCCTTATATTCTTGACATCATAAATGATTACGGATTCGGTTTTGACTGTTCGTCTGAAGCAGAACTTATTCTTGCTGATGCTGTAGGCGGTCCGATAATGTTCTCATCAAATGATACTCCGGCAAGAGAGTATGCGCTCTGTGCCAATCTCGGAGGAATAATCAATCTTGATGATATAACTCATATACCTTTCCTTGAGCAGATCCTGGGACCTGTTTTCCCTGAGACCATGAGCTGCAGATATAATCCGGGCGGAGTATTTAAGCTCAGTAACGGAATAATGGATAACCCCGGTGATTCCAAGTACGGCATGACTAAGGAGCAGCTTTTCGACGCATATTCACAGCTTAAGGCTCATGGCGTTAAAAAGTTCGGACTTCATGCTTTCCTTGCAAGCAACACGGTTACAAATGAGTATTATCCGACTCTTGCAGGCCAGCTTTTTGAACTCGCTGCAGAGATATCAGAAAAACTCGGAATCGAGTTTGCATTCATTAATCTATCAGGCGGCGTAGGAATCGGATACAGACCTGAAGATTCACAAAATGACATTATGGCGATCGGAGAAGGCGTAAGAAAACAGTTTGAACGCGTTCTTGTTCCTGCCGGCATGGGAGATGTTGCCATTTATACCGAGATGGGCAGATTTATGCTTGCTCCATATGGAATGTTAATTACCAAAGCCATACATGAGAAGCACATCTATAAGGAATATATCGGTGTTGATGCATGTGCAGCAAATCTTATGAGACCTGCGATGTATGGTGCATATCATCATATAACGGTTCTTGGAAAAGAGAATGAGCCTTGTGATCATTTATACGATATAGCGGGATCTCTCTGTGAGAATAACGATAAGTTTGCTATAGACAGAAAACTGCCGAAGATCGAGATGGGTGATTTCCTTGCGATACACGATGCCGGGGCACATGGTTTTGCCATGGGATATAACTACAACGGCAGATTGTGGTCTGCGGAACTCCTTCTCAAAGAAGACGGTTCCGTTGAGGAGATCAGGAGAGCCCAGACGCTTAATGATTACTTTGCAACATTCGATAATTCCAAATATGCAAATAAGCTTATAAGCGAATGATTTATTGAATTCTGACTATTTGTCACATTGATTGTTTTCGAGGTCTTGTTATGTGCAATGTGCACAAAAGCAAGACCTTTCGATTATGCAACTTGTTTAAGAAACCCATTGTTTGAAAAGGTGAGGAAGTGTACCATTAGGCTGTCCAAAGGGAAATCCTTTGGGGATAGTAAAAGGACAAATCAATACTTTTAGGAGGTATTACAATATGAAAGCATTTTACTTAGACAACATTGATGTTGCAACTTTGATGAAAGCACTTGACGAGTGCAAGGGAAGCGTAATCCTTCTTACAGATGAAGGCGACCGTTTCAATCTTAAGAGTAAGCTCAGCCAGATCACAGGTATCATGAAGCTTATCGAAGGTGGTATCGTATGCAATGCAAAGATCTCCTGCTCTGATCCTGACGATGAGGCAATGCTCTTCAGACTTAACCTTTTCGGAAAGGTTGAAGAAGACGAGAAGGCATAATTCTTAAGCCAATCTTATTTAGGACCTGAAAACTTTAAATGGCTGAAAAAAGAGGTTGTCCCAAGCGGACAACCTCTTTGCTTTGTTGAATATTTAGAGAATAATTACTTTCTTTCCCCGAGAGGATAATACTTTTCTCTTGGCTGAACACTCTTATATGCCGGACGGATGATCTTGCCTTTGCCGTTGAGCTCTTCGATCCTGTGAGCTGACCAGCCGGAGATCCTTGCGATCGCAAAGAGCGGAGTGTAGAGTTCCATAGGGATTCCGAGCATTGAATATACAAATCCGCTGTAGAAATCGATATTGGCAGAAACACCCTTGTAGATCTTGCGTTCAGCTGCAATAAGTTCAGCAGACAGTTTCTCTACTCTCTCATAGAATTCGAATTCTTTTGATCGTCCCTTCTCAGCCGAAAGATCCTTAACGTAACGCTTGAAGATCTGTGCTCTCGGATCTGATATCGAATAAATAGCATGTCCCATACCATAAATGACACCGGTACGGTCAAATGCTTCTTTATGAAGGATCTTCTCGAGATAAGCCAGGATCTCATCATCATCTTCCCAATCTGAGATGCTTTTCTCGAGTTCTTTGAACATCTTGACTACCATGATGTTCGCACCGCCGTGTTTCGGACCCTTAAGCGAGCTTAAGGCGGCTACTACGGAAGCATAAGTATCTGTTCCTGAACTTGTTACAACGTGAGTGGTAAAAGTTGAGTTGTTACCGCCGCCATGCTCAGCGTGAAGCATGAGGGAAACATCTAAGATCTTTGCTTCTAACGGAGTGAACTTATTGTCAGTCCTTAACATATAAAGGAAGTTCTCAGCTGTGGACAGATCCGGTCTGGGTCTGTGGACTACAAGAGAATCACGGTCCAGATAATAGCGCATTGCATTGTAGCTGTGTACGGCAATGCTCGGGAAGATCGATATCAATTCCAAAGACTGTCTTAAGACATTCGGAATAGATATATCTGATGCCTGAGTATCGTATGCATACAGATTAAGAACGCCTCTTTGAATATTGTTCATCAAATCAGAAGAAGGCTTCTGCATAATTACGTCTCTGAAGAAATTCTTAGGCATCTTTGAACGTGATTCGGCAAGAAGATTTCTGAAATCAGTTAATTCCTGATTATTCGGAAGCTTGCCGAAGAGGAGAAGATATGTGGTCTCTTCAAAACCGCAATGCATATCTTCAGGCTGCCCCTTGATCATTTCTTTTACATTGATTCCGCGATAGAACAATTCACCGGGAGCAGGAACGGCTTCGCCGTCAACGATCTGTGTAGCGTTGACTTCGGAGATCCTTGTAAGTCCTGTAAGTACTCCCTTACCGTTAATGTCTCTCAGGCCGCGCTTGACATCATAGGTGGTGTAGAGCTCAGGATCTATGGCATTTGATTTGCAGATTTCCGCAAGACGGGCTATCTCGGGAGTGATCTTTGAATAGTTATTTGTGGCCATAAGTCCTCTCCTTTCTGAGGCATAGTACTAGTGTCCCAAAAACAGACACTCAAATATTTTATATGATAAAAAAGTACAATTCAAATGAAGGGCGAGGGGCAGGCTCAGATGAGGAAACCGCCGTTTACACCGATGATCTGGCCTGTAATGAATGAAGCCTTCTCTGATTGCAGGAAATAAAGTGTCTCGGCAACTTCAACAGGATATCCGAGTCTTCCTGCGGGTGTCTCCTCGCAGAGAACCTTTTTGTCTTCAGTGGTGTAAACGCTCATCATATCGGTATCGATTACTCCGGGCGATACTGCATTTACCCTTATGCCTGAAGGACCTAATTCTTTAGCCAGAGATTTTATATATGCATCTATGGCACCTTTGCTTGCCGAGTAAAGAGCTTCACAGGATGCTCCAATCTGTCCCCACATGGATGATACAGCCAGTATTACGCCGTGC
The DNA here is from genome assembly GCA_017510605.1 of Clostridiales bacterium. Classification (GTDB taxonomy): domain Bacteria; phylum Bacillota; class Clostridia; order Saccharofermentanales; family Saccharofermentanaceae; genus Saccharofermentans. Next base: position 39,184 of record JAFWMQ010000018.1, on the reverse strand, counting down.
TGTTGATTTACCATGTGAGGAATTACTGCATTTGTGAGATTAAAAAGCCCGCCGAAATTAGTGTCCATCACGTTCCTGTATACATCGAATTCGATATACTGGGCCAGTCCTACCACGGATATTCCCGCGTTGGAGATGAGCACATCTATCTCGCCGTTCTTTTTGATGGAAGCTTTTACTGCTCTGTTGACATCGGAAGGATTCCTGACATCACATTTGTAATAACTTACGCCCTTGATTGCATCTTCAGGTTTTCCTAAACGGCTAAGCGATGATACCTTAAATCCCTGGTCAGCGAAAAGCTTTACACAAGCCTTGCCGATACCTCTTGTACCGCCTGATATCAAAAGATGTGACATGGTCATCCCTCCTTTAATTGAGAATCTTATGAAATTATTGTACACGATTCACATAGAACTTGCTTGAGTCCGGTTTTACATTCTCAGAGTTTATATTTATAATATGCAAGTTGAATTGGAGGATTCCTATATGTCTAAAACCAAGAAGAATGACAATAAGACTGCTCAGAACAGTGAAGAGATAATCGAAAAAGCTGCTTTGGAGACCGATGAGGTTTTGGAAGAAGCTGCTGAAGAAAATATAGAAGAAGTTTCCGATGAGGAGGCTGAAGAAGTGACCGGAGAAGAAGCTTCTGAAGCGGATGAAGAAGCAACAGAAGAAGTTGATGAAGAAGCTGATGAGGCAACTGAGGAAACTGCGGACAAACCGACAAAAAAGACGGTTGTTGAAAAAGAAGATACAGCAGTTTCCAATGAGGAATTCAGAAAGCTCCCTTTTATCGAGAAATGCAAGCGTGATCCGGTTATTCCGGTAACCATTCTTTTGGCCTTTGTAGCTGTTTTGGTCGCTTCTATTTATTTTATCCTGCCTAATGCCAGGACACCTTCAATGGGTATTGGTCTTAGTGATTTTGTTCATGATTTCAATAACGGCGCGGTAGCACTCTCGCTTATGGACAGCGGTGCTGATATAGGGTTCAGAACACCGCCGTATATTGATCCTGACAGTAATCCGGGCATGCTGGGTGATAAGGCAGTTATTACTGCCAGCAGATCTTATGCAGACTTTTTTGCCGGTCCTTCAAAGTATTTCATTAATGCGGGAATCGAAGGTGCAACCAGAAAGAGCGACAATACACTCGCATATGTAAGAATATGGGTTCAGTACTCTGACATGAGCGATGACGCTGATTTCAATACAGTATGGATGTATTTCTCGAATACGCTGAATGCTCTTTATCCTAATATGAATGCCTATGAAGCTATGGGTATCGCAATGAATAAGATGGGCGAATACGATGGTGATACGAGGTTTTATGTCAGAGGCGATTATGCTTTCAGACTGGTACCGGTCCAGAAAGACGGAATCGCATATATTGTAATCGATGTGGTTCCGAAGTCAGCTCTGAACGAATCACAGATCAGGGAGGTCCTTGAGGTAACTCCTGATCCTGCCACAATTGAATCAGTTCCTGATGAGTCTGCTCCGGTATCAACTTAAGTTACAAATGGATTAGCTTTTAGGGACAATTTCAAGAAAAAAATAAAGGGCTGTCATGACTGACAGCCCTTTTAGTTTGGCAGGGGAGACACGATTTGAACGCGCAACCGGCGGTTTTGGAGACCGCTGCTCTACCGTTGAGCCACTCCCCTTTGTTGCAACGAACAGTTTAATCGTTGGTTTGCACTATGTCAAGGGTAATGTTAAGATTGAGACGCTTATATATAAATAAATAAGAGGAGTAACTCTATGAGATTAGCGGTTATCGGTACCGGGAATATGGGAAAAGCCCTTTTGGGAGGTTTTGTTAAAGGCGGGATAATCAAGCCTGAAGAAGCATGGTGCTTTGATGTTGTAAGTGAAGCATGCGAAAAGTGTGCCGAAGAACTAGGCGTTAATGCCGCATCTTCCATTACTGAAGCAGTTGAAGGCGCTGATTATATCCTTATGGCAGTTAAGCCGGTTCATTTCGATGATGCCCTTAAGAGTATAAAGGACAGCCTTAAGCCGGATGCGATCGTTCTCTCGATAGCAGCTGCGGTTACATGTGCCAGGATCGGAGGGATCCTGGGTGATGGAAGGAAGTTTGTAAGGATCATGCCGAACACTCCTGCACAGGTAGGCCTTGGTGTTTCTGCGGTCTGCCCTGTCGGATTGAGCGAAGAAGAATCTGAGTTTGTACTTAAGCTTCTCGGAACCTGCGGAGAGACCATTCTCTGTGATGAGAATACATTGGACGCAATAGGCTGTGTATCAGGTACAGGTCCTGCTTATGTCATGCTTTTTATTGAAGCTATGGCTGATGCTGCAGTAAGTCTCGGTATCAAGAGAGCGGATGCACTTAAGATCGCAGAAGCTACTGTTGCCGGCTCCGGAAAGCTTGCTCTCGAGACCGGAAAGCATCCTGCCGAGTTAAAAGATATGGTCTGCTCACCCGGAGGAACGACGATAGCCGGAGTTATGGCTCTTGAAGAGAACGGACTGAGAAATGCTGTTATCAAGTCAGTTACTGCAGCTTATGATAAGACTCAGGAGATGAAAGGCAAAAAGTAAGCCTTTTCCTATTTAGCATGGCAGTAATTACTGAAGTTACAATCTATACTGACGGAGCATGTTCCGGTAACCCGGGACCCGGCGGTTGGGCTTCCATTCTTATGGCTGGCGGTGTCAAGAAAGAACTTTCCGGAGGCGAGAAGGATACAACCAATAACCGTATGGAATTGATGGCGGTCATTGAGGGTTTGCGTGCATTAAAGCGCCCCTGCAAAGTCGATATTTACAGTGACAGCGCATATGTTGTAAATGCTTTCAGTCAGAACTGGATCGACAAGTGGGTCAGGAACGGCTGGAAAAACAGCGCAAAAGCTGAAGTCGCCAACAGCGATCTTTGGAAAGAACTGATAGATCTCACTTCAAAACATAATGTTACTTTTCATAAGGTAAAAGGGCATGCCGACAATGAGTACAACAACCGTTGTGATGAGCTTGCCGTGGCTGAGTGGAAGAAGATCAGTGAGGAGAAAAACAGAGGATAATGGGTAAGATTAATTGCAGTGACGATATGCTTTTTGAGAAGACAATATCTTCGAAAACCGTTTTCGAAGGAAGAGTCTTTGATGTGGAGATAAAAGACATTACAACTCCTGAAGGAAACAAGAGTACCAGAGAGATCGTTAAGCATCCGGGCGGCGCATGCGTTCTTCCGGTTGATGATGACGGTAATTGTTATCTTGTTAAGCAGTTCAGAAGTCCGTTTGAGGAAGTCATGATCGAAGCTCCTGCGGGAAAACTTGAGAAGGGTGAAGATCCGCTTCATTGCGTATCACGTGAGATAACTGAAGAGACGGGATTGACTGCCGGTACCATCGAGTGCGTCGGAGCGATTGCCGCTACTCCCGGTTATTGCAGTGAGGTGATAACTCTTTATATCGGAACCGGTCTTGGTTATATGGGAGGCAATCCTGATCCGAATGAATATATTGCAACCGTAAAGATGCCTTTGGCTGATGCGCTTAAGATGGCGGAAAACGGTGAGATAAGAGATGCAAAGACAGTGGTTTTACTGTATAAAGCAGCCAGGAGGTTAGGGATTTGAGCAGGGATACTTCACTCAAAGAAGCAGCAGGGATCGTTCTGTTTTTCATTGCTGTCGCAATCATTCTTATGTTTTATCTTCCCGTCAGTCTTACGGGTATCATAGGTGCTGCGATCAAGAGCTTTTTCCTGGGCCTTGTAGGTGTTGCTGCTTATGCTATACCTGTCTACATACTCTATGTCGCTTTGGATGTTTTCTTTGAGAAAAGACAGGGCGTATCCGGGATAAGAGTCAGAAGTATCATACTTCTTCTGGTATCCGTATCTGCTCTTCTTGCACTGTTCTCTATGGATATGGAATATTTTGAGAATCTTTGTCTGAATTCAGAAGGAAAGACTTCTGCGCTAAAGGCACTTTCGCTTTTATGGGAATCCGGAACTAACGCAGAACTGATCACTGACCCTGTAAGCACCGCAAATGTTCTTACAGGCGGTATTATCGGAGGATCTATTGCTGTCGCGCTTTATGAAGTCACAGGATCACTTATCGGTATTTTGGCTATAGTCGTATTCCTGCTTACGCAGATACTGCTTGTTTTCAGGGTATCGCTCAAAGCAACAGCAAAAAAGACTGCGCATGCCATCAGCACTGCATCCGGTAAGGTCTATAACACAGTAGTAAGTCATAAAAATCAAAGACAGAATGATCCGAATTATCAGATCTATTCCGGCAACGGATACGGCAATACGAATACTCCAAGACCGGTCCAGAGACCTGCCCAAAGGCCACAGGGAACAGCTGTTATTACTTACGGAGATAACGGTATGATCTCCCAGAATAACGGCTATTCTCCTTTTGTCCGGAACGGTGGATCAATGTCTTCCGAGAAGCAGGGGCCGTTTATGACGAATATGCCGATAGACGGCTCATCAGGTTTTACTGATGTTGAAAAGCTTACAGGCGGACAGATCCATCCTGTAACATCAGATCCCGGCAAACTTTCATATAACGAGAAAGAGTATGACATCACGGATAAACCGGGCTCTGAAGCAGATTTCGGATATATCACCGATCCTCTTAACATACCCGGAGCGGCAAAAACAAAGAAAGAAAAGAAGAAATTGTCATTCCTGGATAACAAAAAGGAAGACTTCTACGATTTTACTCCTGAAGGAAATGCGAAGAATAAACAACAGTATCCTGATAGTGACATTTACAGCGGGACTGAAGATCCGTACGAGGTTGATGAGGATATGGAGGGTTCGGGATATGATTATTCTGAATCCGACCGGTCAGTAAGAGAGCCCAGAATAAAGCTTTCTATGTATGATCAGCTCGGCGGAGGAAGAGAGTATCCTTCTGCTCCGGATAATGACACTGAGAACGGAAGAATAACTATCAATGCAGGCAATGACAATACTGAAGGATACAGCACGACAGAAGGAAGGATCCTTAAGACTTCTTCAAGAGAGTCTTCCGCACCTGTTCCCGGCATAGAATTTGCTGAAGAGACAAAACAGCATGAGGCCCAGCTGCGTGCACAGAAGAAGAGACTCAGGAATTACAAACCTGCTCCTACATCTATTCTGGCTCCGGATATCAAGCAGCGTGCCGATGCGGATCTTGAGAAAAAACTGAAAGTCAAAGCTCATAAACTTGAAGACGCACTTAAGAGCTTTGGCATTAATGCTGAAGTTGTAAACATTACCCATGGTCCGTCAATCACGAGATTCGAACTTACTCTTGAGACAGGTACTAAAGTATCGAGAGTTACTAATCTTCAGGATGATATTATGCTTGCCATGGCAGCGATCTCCATCAGGATCGAAGCGCCTATTCCGGGTAAGAGTGCGATCGGTATCGAGATTCCTAATGATGTTCCTACTGCAGTTCAGTTGAGAGGTCTTGTTGAGACAAAAGATTTCAAAGCTGCGTCACCTCTTACGGTTGCATTGGGAAGAGATATTCCGGGCAGACCTATCTATTGTGATCTGGCGAAAATGCCTCACCTTATGATCGCAGGATCTACCGGTTCCGGTAAGTCAGTATGTATCAATTCTATCCTTACGAGTATCCTTGTTCATTCTTCACCCGAGGAAGTGCGTATGATCCTCGTTGATCCTAAGGTTGTTGAACTCTCGGTATATAACGGAGTACCTCATCTTATCATGCCTGTAATTACGGATCCTAAGAAGGCCGCAGGTGCTCTCAACTGGGCTGTAATCGAAATGCAGAGAAGATATAAGCTTTTCGAAGAAGGTCAGGTCAGAGATATAAAAGGATTCAACGAGAAATATAAGAATGATCCGCAGGTAGAGCATCTCCCGCTTATCCTTTTTGTAATTGATGAGCTTGCAGAACTTATGATGGTAGCTTCAAAAGAAGTCGAGACATATATCTCGAGACTCGCGGCACTCGCCAGAGCCGCAGGTATCCATCTTCTCATCGCAACTCAGAGACCTTCTGTAGACGTCATCACAGGTGTTATCAAGGCAAATATCGGATCAAGGATCGCATTTGCCGTTACATCAGGTGTCGATTCCAGAACGATTCTTGATCAGATCGGTGCTGAGAAACTGCTGGGTAAAGGCGATATGCTTTATGCTCCGATGAGTGCCCCGCAGCCTGTCAGAGGCCAGGGCGCATTTCTCAAGGATGAGGAAGTTGAAGCTGTTGTCGATTATCTCAAGAAGCAATATGGTCCTATGTATGATGATGCGATCATCAAGGATATCGACAGAGTTACTGCAGGCGAGGGTCAGGCTCAGGCCGGAACTACTTCCGGAGGAACTTCAGGCGGAGGTTCAGATACTGATGATCTGTTTAATCAGGCAGTCCAGACCGTTATCGAGAATGGAAGCGCAAGTGTATCTGTGCTTCAGAGAAGATTGGGTATCGGATACCCGAGAGCTGCAAGACTGGTTGATGAACTTGAGAAGAGAAAGGTAATCGGACCTTTCGAGGGAAGCAAGCCCAGAAAGATCCTTATCACTGAGACAGAGTGGCTTGAAATGCAGGCGAGAAATAATGATTGATATCAATGAAGACATCTGCTTAAGAGCAAAAGAACTTATTGATATTTCCTGTTTTGAGGGAATAACCTTTGGGTTTGCCGAGAGTCTTACGGGCGGATCAATATCATCTGCTGTTGTTAACATTCCCGGTGCTTCCAATGCCTTCAAAGGATCTGTTGTCTCATATACAAATGAGATCAAGGAAAACGTATTGGGTGTTCCTTCTGAACTGATCAGGATTTATAACGAAGTGTCGGATGAATGTGCAAAAGCCATGGCAGAAGGCGCATTTTCTGTTCTGGGTGTGGATCTGGCTGTCTCGGTTACGGGAATCGCAGGACCGACGGGTGAACTTCCCGGCAAACCCGTAGGTACAGTTTATATGGGTTATTGCTGCAGAAAAACTGCCGATTCAGGAATCACCTCCGGAAGTGTAAGACTGAACTTTGAAGGAGACAGAAAAACTGTCCGTGACAATACAGTGCTGGCCGCATTGAGTTGTGCTATATCGCTGATTAAGGATGGTAGGTTATAAGTGGCTGAGAATAACGGGGCAGACGTAAAACAAGTATCTTCTCCAGCTAAGAAAAAGGGGATGGGCTTTGCATTATCTGCGTTTATCGTAGGACTCGGTCTTATCATTACCAAATGTTCTGGACTTCTTCGTGACATCATCGTATCGATGAGGTTTTCCGAAGATCTTTTCCGTGACGGATTTACGCTTGCATTTACCATTCCCGATCTTTTCTACAATCTCCTGGTCGGAGGCGCGATCTATTCCACTGTAGCTCCTTATATGAGTGCCCAGCTGGCGGTAGGCAAGGAGAAGCAGGGCATAAGGACGGTAAGTATCTTTATCTCGGTCGTATGCGTCGTTATGCTTGTATGCTGCGCTTTCGGATCACTGTTTTCAGAACCGATATATTCTTTATACGCGCTGAATAATGAAAATATCGATCCACAGGTTCTTTCTCTTGCTGCGCAGGCCTCGAAAATGTTGTTCCCGCAGATATTTTTTATTATGCTTGCAGCGCTTTGCAACGGAATTCTTAATTCATACAGAAAGTTTACGATAACCTCATTCGGTCCTGTACTTTATAACATTCTGGTTCTTCTGGTCATATATATGTTTGCGGGCAATTCCCTGATCAAACTTGTAATGACGACAGGAGGAATACTTGTCGCATCAGTTGTATATTTTGTCTTCCAGTACTCTTTGGGCTTTAAACAGATGAAGCAGTTCAGATTCATCTTTAAGCCTGCAGACAAAGAATTCCTTATGCTTTTCAGACGTGCGATACCTATTCTGATATCAGCTTCGATCACACAGATCAATGTTGTTGTGCTGAATCATTTCGCTTTGTTATTCGATCAGGGAAGCGTATACGGATTCAGGAATGCATCGACTATCTGGCAGATACCTTATTCGGTTTTCGTAGTCGCCATTACAACTGTCATGACACCGGAACTCGCGGGGGATTATGAATCGAAGAGGTATTCCAAAGCTTCTGACCTTATCTCAAGTTCAATGAAGAGTGCGTTATTTATGACTATTCCTTCAGCAGTATTTATTGCTGTTTTGAATCTTGATGTTGTTAAGGCAATATATCAGTGGACTTCTGCATATACTGACCGTAACGCACAGACTGCAGCGACTTTCCTGCTCGGATTTTGCAGTGCAATTGTTACTGCCACGGTTATTCATGTTTTTAATCAGGCGTTCTATGCTATCGGTCAGACAAAACTCCCGTTGGCTGCAGGTATTTTGGGCCTTGTTATCAATCCGGTTGCCTGCCAGATCATGGTCTCATTAGGTGTTGGTCCGTTGTCGCTTTCTCTTGCTTATTCATTTACCAATATCTGTCAGATGATAATGCTTTCCGTAGCATATTGCAGACGAAAGGAATTAGCTCCGCACGGAATTATTAAGTTCCTGTTGAAGAGCGCGGTTTGCGCTGCTGTCATGGCAGGTATCGTATTTGTTATTGATATGTTGGTTCCTGCCCAGGGCGGCAAGCTTATCCAGTTGGCGATCATTTTCGTAAAGGGAATAGTTGCAGTCGTAACCTTCTTTGCGATGGCTGTTATCCTCCGTATGGAGGAAGCAACGTATTGGATCGACAAATTCAAGCGCATTCTGAAAAGAGTTTCTTCCAAAAAGACTGCAGCCTGATAATTTGCATTTCGCGAAGCCCCATTTGCAACAAGTGGGGCTTCTTATTGTCCTGCGAAAAACAATCCGTTACGATGCGCTTAAGTAAACTGAAAGGAATTGCGGACGTGATGGTAAGAAAGATATTTGCATCCCTGATCATGCTGACGGTTTTGTTCAGATCTCCAGTGACAGCAGATAATGATTTAAACATAGACAGTCTGGTATCGGAATTCAGAGCGCAGACTAAATGCAGTGAAGTAAGTGTGGTTGTGTATGATCATGGAGAGCTTTCATATTACGGTGACAATAAAGGTCTTTATCAGATAGGATCAATGACCAAATCATTCACCGGTCTTGCTGTTCAGAAACTGATCAACGGCGGTTCGCTCTCAGGATCTGATAAAGTATCGGATCTTATACCGGGATTTAACGCATATTACGGTTCTTGTGAAGCGGATATAACCATTGATGATCTTCTGATGCAGAGGAGCGGTTATACCAACAGCGAGACTGATTATCCTTCAGCTTCTGAAGACATGACTCTGGAAGAATGGGCGCACAGCATCTCAGGCAGGGAACTTAAGACAAGACCGGGTGAAGTGTATTCATATTCCAACGTTAATTACAATCTCTTGGGGCTGATCATCGAGAAAACGACGGGAATGACTTACCGTGAGTATATGGAAGAAACTCTGCTAAATGAACTGGAGCTGGATTCCACATCCGTGGGAATGCCTGAAGACAACGGCAGGATAGTAGAAGGAACGAGACCGGGTTTCAGAACTGTTTTTAAGTATGAAGTGCCAGTAAGAGAGGGAAGCATTCCGGCAGGATATTTCTATTCTGATACAGAGGATATCGGCAAGTGGATGAAGTCATGGATCGAAGGGGAAGATCCGGACATGGCTTCCGTAACAGATATGCTTAAGGAGGAAGGAGATTACTATGGCGGCTGGGAAAGATTCAAAGGCGATACAATAGGTCATTCGGGCGGCACACCAAACTATTCATCCAGAATAGTTTTTTCCAGAAGCGGGGAAACCGGCGTATGTGTCCTTACTAATCTGAATGTCGCGTCAACCACTGACAGTCTGTGTAATAATATCTTTGCCGGACTTAACGGAGAAGTTCATAATGGTTTGATATGTGATGTCTGGACAGTATTTGATATTATATTTACAGCAGTATCGGTTTTCGGCGTCATGGTCTTTATCCTTGTACTGTTCCTTAAGAAAAAAGGCGTGCTGATCGGGACAGGAGCTGCCATAGCAGTACTTCTGGCATTGATACTGATACTCCTTCCGGTAATATTCGGAGCAGGAATAAAAGACATATCACTTATATGGGCTCCTTGGAGTTTTCTTGCAGGATTGATCATTCTGACGGCCGATGTGGCAGCCATATGTATAAAACTATTGACGGTAAAGGTGAATGAGGGTAGAGCAAAGACAGGTTAAAGACCAGCCTCTTACGGTTATTGTTGAATACCCGGAGTATGATCATACGGTCGATAGCCTGATAAAGAAAATAAAGAACATGAGCATCAGTTTTACCGGTAAGACTGACGGGAAGACTGTAAGTATAGATATCGCCGATATCTATTACATCGAGAATGTTGAAAGAAAGATATTCCTCTATTCAAAGAAGGATATATACCGTTATGACGGCAATATGGCCGATATTGATTCCGCTATCGTTGATACTGACCTTGTAAGGATCTCGAGAACCTGCTTTATGAATGTATCTCATTTGCGGGAGATCATGCAGATAAAGAACAGCCATCTGGAAGCGGTGCTGGATAACGATGAGAAGCTTATCGTATCGAGAAAATACCTTAAAGATATTAAGAAGATCTTCAGGAGAAAACTTTTATGAGAACGATATTAAGAGATACATGCATCTTTGCCGCTCTCATGATACTGACGGTCTTTTCATTCTCGATCGCGGGAGCCGGCTTTACGGATGAGATAAAACTCGTTTTTCAGCTGTTTGGACTGGCGTTTATACTGGCGGTAGTAAATTATGTTTTCGATGAGATAACATCACTTCCGATATTGGCAGGCTACCTCGTCAAGTATTGTGTAGTAGTCGGAATAGTCATTGCATTTGGCTTTATTGCAGGATGGTTTTATCCTTCCAATTTCTGGATGGCATTTATTTATGTAGGAGTCGTAGCTGTCATAGTCTATGCTCTTGAATCCGTTAAGACCGAGAAAGACATTGACGATATCAACGAAATGGTAAAGCTCAGCAAAAATGAGAAGGTTGAGTTCAAACCCCTAAAGCAGAGAAAAGGATGGAAGGTCCTTTTGGTACTTCTTGCAGCGATGACGGTTTTATGTGCTTCTTCTTTGGCAGGATATATCTATTTCGCGGGACAGACAATTGCAGATTACTTTATTAACGGACTTGCTGTTACGGGTACTGCAACAGCGTTCCTTATCGTAGTGCTTGTGGTTTATTTAATTGTGTATTCTATCCGCAGAAAATCGATATTAACATTAACCAAATGAGGAAATGAACATTTTATTCTGAGCTCCGCAGAATGCTTTTGAACTTATTGAGTCCGTCCTGGTATGTGTGCTCATATCCGGAAGAAGCATTCTTAACGATTGCCGCAGAGATATCGTTTCCGTTCTTTATCGGATCGAAGTCTTCTCCGCCATACGTAACTTCGAAAGATGTGCTGCCGTCGGCTTCTGAATATTCTGTTACCACATTGATCGGGAATGTGTTTTCACGTGATGAAAGCTCCTGCTTTACAACTTCCTCGAATAACAGATGGAGAGCCCTGACTGTCTTATCGGAGAGAGCATTATCCTTGCCGAATGTTTCAAGCTGGGAAATGTAAGATATATAGTCGAAATCAGCGCTCTCGATGGTGAAGGGAAGCTGCTTGAGACGTTTTATGAATATGCGAGTCTTTTCCTTTTTAGGTGATCCGAAGATCTCTTCGGGCGTGCCTTCTTCGTAGATACCGCCTTCATCCATGTAGAAGATCCTGGTTGAGACATCTCTGGCGAACTTCATTTCGTGGGTTACGATCATCATCGTCATGCCATCCTTGGCAAGTGCGCGGATAACCTGAAGAACTTCTCCAACCATTGTAGGGTCGAGAGCTGATGTCGGCTCGTCGAAAAGGATCATGTCAGGCTTCATGGCGATGGCTCGCGCTATCGCAACACGCTGCTTCTGACCGCCTGAGAGTTCATCAGGGAAGTTGTTGGCTTTCTCCGCGAGACCTACGCGCTTAAGAAGCTCCATGCCTTCCTTATAAGCTTCTTCCTTTGATTTGCCGAGAAGCTTGATTGGGGCATTAGTGACATTCTCTATGATGGTCAGATTGGCAAAGAGATTAAAGGACTGGAATACCATGCCCATCTTCTGCCTGACTTTCTCCATCTTGCACTTCGGATCCGTGATTACCTCCCCGTCGAATGTTACTGTGCCGGATGTCGGCTTTTCGAGCTGGTTAAGACATCTCAGGAATGTGGATTTGCCTGTTCCCGAAGGTCCGATGATCGATATGACGTCACCTTTGTTGATCTCGCAGTTGACATCTTTGAGGGGAATAACATTAGGATATTCTTTGCGAAGGTGTTCTACCTTGATCATGCTCATTTTGCTGCAGCCTCCTTTGCGAATTTAGCCTTCTTTGCTCTTGGATCGATCTTCTTGAGGATGAGATTAAGAATCAATGCGATGATCCAAGCGAGGATAAAGTATATGATCGCCGTTGCGATAAGAGGGAAGAAGGCCTCATATGTACGGCTCCTGATGATGTCGCTCATCTTGGTGAGATCCTGGATCGCGATGTAACCGACGATGGAAGTATTCTTGAGAAGCGAAATTATCTCACCTCTGTAAACAGGGATCTGACGTACGGATGCCTGAGGGAAGATGAACTTGAAGAATGCCTGATTCTCGGAATAACCGAGTGCGAGAGCAGCTTCTCTCTGTCCTCCGTCGATGCTCTCGATACCGGATCTTAATATCTCGGATGTGTAAGCCGCGAAGTTAAGTGAGAATCCGATAACGGCCACCCATATTGCGTTGATGCTCGACTTACCGAAGACCACATAGTAGAGGATCATGAGAAGCACTACCATAGGAGTGCCCTGCAGAAGCTTTACATAGAAATTAGCGATCTTGACCGCAAGAATACTGTCGGTTCTTCTGAAAAGGCAGATGAAGAATGCCAGGATGGAACCGATGATAACGGAAAGAACCGTTATGATACCGGTAGTTCCGATACCCTGAAGGATAAGCTGATACCTGGCTTCGGTAATGAAGTTCTTACTGAAACTTTCGGCAATGGAAGCGAAGAATGATGCTTTCTCGGCGCTTCCTCCGGTCGCATTGAGATCCGAGCTTCTTGCAACCAATACAACACCGCCTTCGTAGATAACGTCGGAAAAGTCGATGCTCTTGGCTCTTTCTTCGGTATAAGAAAGGCTGTTGGCATTCATGTCGTATTTGCCGGAAGCCAAGCCTGCAAGGCATGCCGAGATGTTGGCCTGTTCGAATGTGACAGTGTAGCCGTATTCTTTTGCGAATTCCAGCGTAAGTTCAACAGCATAACCTACAAGCTGGTTGTTTGCGGTATAGGAGAAAGGCATGTTGTCAGGGAGGACTGCAACGATGAGATTGCCGTTCTCGCCTGTGAGTTCACCGACATCAATGACTTTCTTGGATTCCTCAGCTTCGATCCACTTATACTTGAGTTCATCGAGTTTTCCTTCGGATTTGTACTTAGCGAGGAATTCATTGAACTGGCTCTGAAGGAGTTCTGAACGCTCGGTATCTTTCTGGAAGCCGAAGTGATAGTCGTCGTCCATTATGGGCTCATGCAGATAATCAACTGAACTTTGCTGGATGTGTTCCATTGCAGCAACAGGCTCGTCAGTCAGGAAGAAATCGATCTTGTTCGTGTTAATTGCGGTGATAAGATCACTGTCGCTGTCAAAATAGGAGTACTCACTGTTAGCGAAATACTCAAATGTAATAGGTTCGAAACTCGATCCGGTCCTTATGCCTGCGCGCTTTCCGTCGAAATCCTTATAAGCCTCTCCTGAAGCTTCCTCCTGGGGACCGATCTCATCAGTTCTGCCCAAAAGAACGACGCCGCCCTTGTAGATCGGGTCTGAGAAATCTATGACCTTTTTACGTTCTTCTGTTATGGAAAGCGTACCTGCTCCGATATCATATTTGCCGGATGAAAGACCTGCGAGCATTGAAGCCAGAGGAGCCGTCTCGAATTCGAGTTTATAGCCGTGTTCACGGGCAAAGATGGTAAGCAGCTCGATGTTGTATCCGACCAGATCGGTTCCGGCCATATAACTGAACGGTACTTTGTCGGGGATAACACAAACAAGTATGGTGCCGTTTTCACCTGTAAGCGGTGAATCATCATAAGTCTTGACTGAATCATCCTGGCTGAACCATTTTGCATTCATCTTATCAAGCTCGCCGCTCTTTTGAAGATTTCCCAAAGTCTCGTTGAATTCCGTACGGAGTTTGTTTGAACGTTCGGTGTCCTTTTGAAATCCGAAGCAGTAATCGTCATCTACAAGATGATTTGTGATAAGATTTACGTCTCCGTGTTCCAAATGGATCATCTTTGCGACAGGTTCATCGTCGAGGAATCCGTCGATCTTATTTGTACTTAGGGCGGTGACAAGGTCACTGTCCGTATCATAATAAGAATATTCACTGTCGGGGAAATACTCCAAGGTGAGCTTTTCAAAACTGGATCCAGTCCTGATTCCCATGCGTTTGCCGTTGTAATCATCATAAGTTGCAGGTTTCTGCTCTTCCGCATGCTGTTCTGATGTAGTTTTGCCGCCCTTGCTGTTGACGATGACAGACAAAACTATGCTTGCTACCAGCAGAAGTATGATAGCAATGATGATAAAATCGGTTTTTTTCAATTTCTTCACTGCTGACCCTCCTTGTTCAGATAATTCTGTAAGGAAAATTTGATAATAAATAACATACTCCAATAATATTAATAATCAATTGTCTGTTCAATGCAGATTTGAAAGAGTTAACAAAATCTCAATACATAGTTTTTTTCGAGTAAACATAATTAAATTTTCGTGCATATTTGGCATCTTATAAAAGAATGATGATAAAATTATTTTAATTTCTTTTCTCAGCAGGTCTAAAAGGTGTTAAAAAAGAGGTTTTACAAACTGATTATCCTGTTTATTTCGGCGGCTTTGTCGTTCGGTGTCTTTTTCACCGGTTTTCAGATGCCGGTTCTGGCTGCTTCCGGCGAAGAAACTGCTGAAGAAGAGATCGATTCCAAACACCTGCAGTTTGTCGGCAGGTTATATGCTGTCGTTACCCGTCAGATGCATGCTGATGAAGAAGAAAAGCTTAAGCTTGCAAAAAGCCTCGATGACGGAATATCTGCCGCTTATACCGTGTTGTTCCATTTTTATTTTTCCGATGAGTACAGGGCTTTGGATACGAGCGATGAGCAGTTTGTTGAAGATCTTTATGCCGGTGCCCGAGGAAGGTATGCTGACGAAGGAGGGAAATATTATTATGTTTCCCTGCTCGAATCCGGATACAGCCGGTATCTTGTCTTCAGAGAATGCCTGTCTTCAAATGATTTTGTAAGACTTTGTTATGAATATAATATCTCTGTGGAACAGGATCTTCTCGGTGATCCGGAAGATCACGATTACGGAATGACATGCATAGGTGAAGATTATTATGATCTTGATGAAGACGGCGATCTTGACTGGTGTTATCCCGGAGCCGCCAAGCATGTCCGTTGTATAAACGAGGAATTCTACAACAGTGCTACTGAGTACTACATCATTGCCGATATTGATAATTGCTACATAATGATCTTTAAAGGCGGTGTTTACCAGTGGTCCCTGTATAAGATCTATCCGATGTCATGCGGTAAGGTCGGAAGCGCGACACCAAGAGGTGAATATGAGGTGACCGGCAAATTGCCGTTCTTCTATTCACACGGTTCTCTCTGTTATTATGCGACACAGTGGAACGGACCGTATTATTTTCACAGCGTTACTTATAATTACAACGGAACCATTCAGAATCCGACTCTCGGTGCTCACGTCTCAGCCGGTTGTATCAGGCTTCATATAGATGTTGCCGAGTGGATATATGACAACATTCCGGAAGGGACAGGTGTAATAACGGTATAAGTTTTCATTATATTCGTCAATGAGGAACTGCCCCGAAGAACAGCATTAAGGCTTAATTGAATATGAAAAAAATAGTGATCGATGGTAACAGATTTGATGACGAAGAAAGCTTTTACAATGAGATCGACAGGCTTTTGACAAGAAACCTTACTTGGAAAACCGGTCATAACCTTGATGCTTTTAATGATCTTCTATGTGGAGGATTCGGTTTCCATGAATATGGCGAAGAACTTATCATAGTCTGGGTCAATGCTTTAAAAAGCAAAACTGATCTGGGTTATGAAGAGACCGTGAGACATTGGGAACGGATCCTGCTTAATTGCCATCCTTCGAATATTGAATATGTGCAGAAAAAGATACAAGACGCCCGCAATCAGACCGGTGAGACCCTGTTTGATATTATCATACATATCATCACCGACAGCGATGAGTCAGGACATGATTGCAAACTGGAATTAGCGGATTAGTCCGGAGACCTCGAAAAGAAAAAGTAAATAAGATCCTCAAAAAACCCGGTTACCCGACACCTCAGTAAATATTTGGTATCTTCGCGACGCATTATTCTTCTGCCGGAATTTGTCGGCTTTTGTCGCATCTTGTCGTTTTTTCTTTCTGAAATGACCGGCGGTATGCTTTTTTTGAGGGGCGAAAATCCTTATTTATATGGCTTTTCAAAAACTTGTGTCCGATTAACGGGACTTGTTTGTATTTGTTCGATTTTGTAAGGTTATTTTTGTTGACAAAAGTGTATCATAAACATAGAATTAACTCATAAATAAGAACAAATGTTCAACATCATTCAGGAGGACGATATGGCTAAGAGTAAGAATGCTGCCAAAGGTTCGGTAGCCCAGTTACAGGATAAAGATGAGAGAAGGAAAGCTCTTGATGCTGCAATGGCTCAGATCGAGAAGCAGTTTGGACAAGGTGCTGTTATGCGCCTCGGTGACAAGTCCCAGGTAGAGATCGATACTATACCTACAGGCGCTTTGACACTTGATATCGCACTTGGTATTGGCGGACTTCCCAGAGGAAGGATCATTGAGATCTATGGACCTGAATCATCAGGTAAGACAACCGTAGCGCTTCACTGTGTCTCTGAAGCTCAGAAGATGGGCGGCACATGCGCATTTATCGATGCAGAGCACGCATTAGATCCTGTATATGCAGGTAATATCGGCGTTGATGTTGATAATCTTCTTTTGTCCCAGCCTGATACAGGTGAGCAGGCGTTGGAGATCTGTGAGACGCTTGTAAGAAGCGGATGTATCGATGTCGTTGTTATCGACTCAGTTGCTGCACTCGTTCCGAGAGCCGAGATCGAAGGTGAGATGGGAGATTCCCATGTAGGACTTCAGGCAAGACTCATGAGCCAGGCTTTAAGAAAGCTTGCGCCTGTAGTTTCCAAGTCCAACACTATATGTATCTTTATAAACCAGCTTCGTGAGAAGGTCGGTGTTATGTTCGGTAACCCTGAGACCACCCCGGGCGGCCGTGCTCTTAAGTTCTATGCATCAGTAAGACTTGATGTAAGGAAGGTTGAGACTCTCCGTAACGGTACGGATGTAGTCGGAAGCCATACAAGAGTTAAGGTAGTTAAGAATAAGGTAGCACCCCCGTTCAAAGAAGCAGAGTTCGATATCATGTACGGTAAGGGCGTATCTTCTGAAGGCTGTATCCTGGATTTGGGTGTAGAGAATAACATCATTGACAAGAGCGGATCCTGGTTTGCTTATAACGGAGCAAAGATCGCTCAGGGCAGGGATGCTGCTAAGCAATACCTTATTGATCATCCTGATATCAAGGATGAGATCGAAGATAAGATCAGAGAGTCATATATGCCTGCAGACGATGATGATTCCGATGCAGTAACCGCAGGCGGTGCGGATGTCGAAGCACCTGAAGATGACGCTGATGATGACGATATTTTAGGAATTGATGTCTGATAATAGATTGACCAAGGAAGCCGTGACCTGTGCGATCAGGCATATCGGTACCGGTATATATTCTTCGGGCAAGATCAAGCTTTATCTTCTTCAGAAGGGGTTTTCTGAAGATACGGCTGACAGTGCTGTAATGAACTTGGTCAGCTCCGGATATATCGATGATATGCGTGCTTCGCGCAAGGTTCTCGCGGTTCGTTCCGGCAAGAAGCAGGAAAGCAGACAATTTATATTCCAGCGCCTTCTTGAGGCCGGAATCGATCCTGATTGCGCAGATGTAATTGTCGCAGGATTAGACAGTGACATAGATACATGCAAGATGCTTTATGAAGCATCTTTTGGAGAACCGCAGGAAGATTCTGCAGGCAGGGAAGATGAATATATAAAACTCGCACGGATGAGAGGTTACAGTCTGGAGGTTTCAAGGTCTGCCTTCAGGCAATATCTTGACAGATGACCATACACTGTTGAAACATCACACGTGAAGTGCTATTGTAAGAATAGTTTGACAATCAAAATATTTTATCGTGTTGATTGGAGTAACAGTAATGGATAACGGGAATTCGATAGGATATCACTTAAGGCAGATCTTTAGGATCGCTTCTGAAAGAATGAAGGATGTATTTACCGAAAGAGATCTGACCTTTCAGGCCATAGCGGCTGTTTTATATCACGTTTTGTTCATAATACTCGCTTATATTTTTATGCGGAGCGAAGATGATACGCTTTTCAAATGGGGGCTGATCCTTGCTCCGGTTTATATTTTTGCTTCCTTTGTTTTCAACATCAGGAAGTATATTCCGTGGCAGATATTTTTTATCTTTACTTCAGGTGCTTTAGTTGAGTTTATACTTAATGTGACACACATAATCCCCGAAGACAGAGCAATCGTATTAAGCGGTCTGGGACAATCTTTGTGGTGCGCATTTATCGTTTTGCAGGTAATTGTACTTTTCCTTTTTACGCTTATACCTTATATTGTTTACAATCATAAGAACAAAGCTGTTTCAGCTAAAACATAAGTGAAGGTATTATGACGGATAAATCAAACATAAAGATCACACTTCTCGCGCTCGGTTGTTCGAAGAATCTTATCGATTGCGAGAATATGTCTACAGAACTTAAGAATGCCGGATACAATGTCATTGACGATGTAACCGGATCGGATATTGTTGTCATCAACACATGCGGTTTTATCGAGTCTGCAAAAAAGGAAGCGATAGATACAATACTTGAAGTTGCAGATTATAAAGTTCCAAACGGAAATGTTAAGAAGATAATCGTTTCGGGTTGTCTGTCACAGAGATATCCCGAAGATATTTTGAAAGAACTTCCTGAAGTTGATGCCGTTCTGGGCACAGCTCATTATGGGGATATTGTTGATGTAGTAACCAGGCTTGTTTCAGAGACAGATGCTGAAGGAACAGATAAGATAAATCTTACATCAGGTGTGGGCGGTTTCTCTCATCTTGTTAAGGACAGGGATCTTTCGACTGAGGCGTATGCATGGCTCAAGATAGGCGAAGGGTGCCGTCACAGATGCAGCTTCTGTGCTATACCTCTGATCAGGGGAACCTTTGTATCCCGTCCAATGGAGGAAATCATAGAAGAGGCTGAGATAATTGCCAAAAAAGGTGTCAAAGAGATCGTTCTTGCTGCCCAGGATACGACGAATTACGGTATTGAACTTTACAATGAGAGATGTCTGTCCAAGCTTTTGAAAAAACTGTCAGAGATAGAAGGAATAGAGATGATCCGTGTTATGTACGGATATATGGATGGCATCACGCCGGATCTCATAGAGGAGATGGCTGAAAATCCCAAAGTTGCCCATTACCTTGATATTCCTATCCAGCATGGTTCGGATAAGATCCTGAAGGCTATGTATAGAAGGGATAATGCCGAACTTATAACTTCAAGGCTTGAGATGATAAGAAAGGCTATGCCTGACTGCATTATCAGGACGACGGTAATGGTCGGTTTTCCCGGGGAGACCGAAGAAGATTTCAATATTTTGAAAGATAATCTCCGCAAGTGGAAGTTTGACAGGCTCGGGTGCTTTATCTTCTCTCCGGAAGAGGGAACTCCTGCTTATGATCTTCCTGACCAGATAGATGAAGAGACAAAGCAGAGAAGATACAATGAGATCTACGAACTCCAGAAGGAGATCTCTGCCGAGCAGTCCCAAAAGCGTTTAGGGACTGTGACCAGAGTCAATATATGTTCGGTATCGGACGACGGGATCTTTTATGTGGGAAGAAGTTACGGTGAGTCGCCCGAGGTTGATCCTGTAATCTACATTGCTTCTCAGGAAGAGGAACTGAAGATCGGTGAATTTGTTGATGTTAAGATCGTTGATTGCTCGGATGACTACGATATGACTGCAGTTACGATTTGACGGACCGGGATTTTCGTATATTATTGATTGTGATTTTATGAAGTATATATTTTTAAAAGGAGCAGGCAGGTCATGAATCTTCCCAACAAACTATCGATCCTGAGGATCGTTCTTGTACCGGTAACGCTTCTTTTTATGCTCCCTGTTAATATTTTCGGCTGGCAGCCGGAAGGCTGGAACAGCTTCATCAATACCAACGGCATGCTCGTGGCGGCAGGAGTCTTTATCCTGGCCTCTCTTACTGATGCCGCTGACGGAAAGATCGCGCGTAAGTATAACCTGATCACCGATCTCGGCAAATTCCTTGATTCCCTGGCTGACAAGATCCTTGTAATCAGCATAATGCTGGCTTTTATCAGTTTGGGAAGACTTTCCGCCTGGGCTGTAATGATAATCATATTAAGAGAATTTGCCGTTTCTGGTCTTCGTATGATCGCGGCTGCAAAGGGCGAAGTTATCGCTGCCAAGATGATCGGCAAGATAAAGACGGTTACCCAGATGATCGCTCTTATTTATCTTATGTTTGAGCCTTTGTTAATGAAGCTGTCAGGGCTCGGCTTCGAGGGATATCCGATAAGACTGTGCTCTGTCACTATAATCGGGGACTTGCTTTTCGGAATATGTGTTATTATGACGATTGTTTCGGGTATTGATTATCTTATTAAGGGAAAGCAGTATCTTAAGGGGTAAATGTCAAAGAACTTCGATAGTCAAAATAGCCTATTGACAAAAACCTTAACTTACATTAAAAACAACTTGTGGATTTATTTAGAATCGTACGGAGGTACTAATTATGACAAATGAAGAACTTTTCAACTCGATTAAGCAGATGATAGTTGATCAGCTCGGCGTAGATGAGGATACAATTACCGAAGATTCCTCTTTCGTTGACGATCTCAACGCAGATTCTCTTGATATGGTTGAGCTCGTTATGGCTATGGAGCAGGAATTTGATATCGAGATCCCTGATGATGTAGCTGAGAAGGTTGTTACCGTCAAGGATGCAGTCGAGTATATTCAGAGCCTCACAGAGGGCTAATATACCGGAGATCCAAGATCTCTGAAATAACTTTAAAGTTTGGACGGCTGGGTGCGTATTCATGCATTCAGCCGTTTCCCGTAAATAAATATATGACTGATTATTCAAAATTAGAAAACGATTTAGGATATACCTTTAAAGACAAGTCGCTGCTGGAAACGGCTTTTACACACACGACCTATGTTTTCGAGTCCGGAAGAGGACACTGGGAATCTAACCAGAGACTTGAATTCATTGGTGATGCGGTTCTGGATGTTGTTGTAGGCCAGATGATCTATGAGTTGAAACCTCAGGCAGATGAAGGATATCTCTCGAAAATGAGAAGCGTCTCAGTCTGCGAGAAATCTTTTGCCGAAGTAGCAAGAAGGCTCCATTTGGGGGATTATCTTCTTTTGGGCAAAGGCGAGATGCAGAGTGGCGGCAATGACAAAGATTCTACGCTTGCTGACTGTTTTGAGTCACTTATAGCGGCAGTATATTTTGACGGCGGTTTCGAACAGGCCAAGAAATGTATCTTGAAAAATCTTACCGATACGGTTCATAAGGCGGTTAACGGCGAGATCTTCCTGGATTACAAGAGCAGGCTTTTGGAATTGGCGCAGACAAAGGGTTATCAGCACAAGATCAGATTTGAGGTAACCGGTGAGAGGGGTCCTGCCCACATGAAGGAATTTGACGTCAGTGTATTTGCTGATGATGTGCTTCTTGCCAGTTCGACAGGGCACAGCAAGAAGGATGCCGAGCAGAAGTGTGCTGAGAAAGGCCTGAAAGAGTATATACGTCTTTATCCCGAGGGGTGCTGATGCAGATTGTCCTACAAAAAGGTTCTGTATAGGTTATAATGCTTGGGTGAAAATTGTGGTTCAGGACGGAACTGATTAGAGAATGTATCTTAAGAGACTGGAGCTTCAGGGGTTCAAATCTTTCCCCGAATATACATGTATTGACTTTGACCGCGGTCTTACGGCCGTGGTAGGTCCTAACGGAAGCGGAAAGTCCAATATCAGTGATGCAGTCCGTTGGGTTTTGGGCGAACAGAGCGTAAAGCAGCTCCGCGGCGGCAAGATGGAAGACGTTATCTTCAACGGAACATCTGCCAGACGTGCGATGAGCTATGCGGAAGTATCCATTACTTTTGACAACTCAGACGGATATATAGATTACGGTTTCCCTGAGATCTGCATTACAAGAAGGCTTTACAGGTCCGGAGAATCCGAGTATCAGATCAATAAGGTCAATTGCAGGCTTAAGGATATAACAGTTCTTTTCCTCGATACCGGTCTTGGCCGTGACGGATATTCATTGGTCGGTCAGGGAAGAGTCGATGACATTCTTTCTACTAAGTCGGAAGACAGAAGAAGGGTCATCGAGGAAGCGTCCGGTATAGTTAAGTACCGTGTCCGCAAGGACGAGGCCCAGAGGAAACTTGCCAATACAGAGCAGAACCTTGTAAGGATAAACGATATCTTAGGTGAATTGGAAGACCGCAAGGGACCGCTCGAAGAGCAGGCCGGCAAGGCCCGCAAGTTCAATGAGAACTATGAGGAATTGAAGAAACTCGAGACTGCGCTCCTTGTACACAAGATTACCGAAGCGAATAAAGAGATGGGCGATTCGGCCGGTCTTAAAGAGCAGCTCGAAAAAGAGATCCGCGAGCGTGAGGATGAATATCTTAAGCTCAGAAAGAGCCATCAGGAGATAATCGACAAGAGTGAGGCTCTTGATAATGAGATTGAGGACAGAAGACAGGAACTTTCTGACCTTACCGAATACGAGCACGAGACACAGACTGATAAGAAGGTCTCGATCGAAAGACTTAACCAGACTAATCAGAGGATCGAAGAACTCAAGTCTGACACTGAATCAACGGATGAGACCGTAGAGAAACTTACAAAAGAGCTTAATGAGAAGAAGGCAAAGGCTGACAGTCTTCTTAAGGATGCGGATAATGCCAAGACATTAAGTGAGGCTCTTGATAAGGAACGTCAGGCCAAGTTCGAAGAATACGAGAACAGCCGTAAAGAAGCGGGAAAGGCCGATTCCAAAGTAAAGGCAAAGACAGAAGAACTTTTCGAGACCAGAAAGAAGATAACCGAATGCAAGGCGGGGATCTCTGTTTTTGATGACAAGATCAGGGATATGCAGGAAGCAAAAGCTGCTTCAGAGACCGGAAGGGCTGAACTCAGCACGAAGCTTGCCGAAGAAGAGAAAACATTAAATGAGATCAAAAAGATCAAGGGCGACGTTTCCAAGGATATTGAAGTCCGCAATAAGAAACTTGAGGAGTTGAGAGGCCGCCAGGTCGAGCTCAACCAGTTCTTTGAAGTCAATAACAGAAAGCTTTCTGCCGAAGAATCAAAACTCAAGACACTGAAGGATATTGACAAGCGTAAGGAAGGCTATCAGGAGTCAGTAAAACGTCTTATGGAACTGTCTGAGACGGACAGGTCTGTCAAAAAACTCATGGTTGGTATCCTGGGCGACCTGATCGAAACTGATAACAAGTATGAGACTGCCATAGAGACGGCTTTGGGAAATGCTCTCCATAATGTCGTAACCAAGAGCGAAGCTGATGCTGCGGAACTTATCGGGATCCTTAAGGAGAAGAGGCTCGGAAGGATTACATTCCTTCCTATAGAAAATATCAAAGCAAGATATATCGACGAGGATGATCTGAGGAAAGCAAAAGGTGTTAACGGATATATCGGAGTTGCATCCGATCTTGTCAGGGCCGGACGTGATCTTGAAGATATCGTATCCAACCTGTTAGGAAGGATACTTGTGGCTGATGATCTGGACGCAGCAAGGTTAATCGCGTCCAGGACAGGCCGTTCGTATAAAGTAATGACTCTTGAGGGGGATTCGGTAAATCCGGGCGGTTCTCTTACCGGCGGTTCATTGAGAAAAACCGGAGCAGGAACGGGAATCATAGGAAGAAAGACTGAGATCGAAGCTCTTACCAAGACGGTTGCCGAATTGGAAGCCAAACTTGCTGATTCCGAAGACCAGCGTCAGGAAGTAGATGACGGAATCGGAACTCTCAAGCGCGAACTTGCGCAGCTCGGCGAACAGCTCAAGTTCTATCAGCTTGAAGAGGTTAAGGCTGAGGGAGAATATAACAATACCAGGACAAGGCTTGAAGAGACCGAGGATACACTTGCTCATTTTGATGAGAATATGCAGACTGTATCCAAATCCAAGTTAAGACTTGAAGAGGATATGGAAGAACTCGTCCGTATCGAAGGCGAGATCAACGGAGAACTGGCTGACTTCCGGGAAGAAATCGAGGAACAGCAGAAGTTATCCGAAGACCAGGCTGTCAAGCTTGAGCAGATAGTAGCAAAGGTAAGGGAGGCTGCATCGCTTGCCGAGCGCAAGCTGACTGAGAGAAGCGGCATCCTGGATCTTGCAGGACATATTAAAAAGCAGATCGAGGAAGCAAAGCAGGGCAAAGAAAAGTTCGAAGCAGCTATAAAGGAAGCCAAAGATACTGTTAAAAGCATTACCAAGGAGATCAATGATCTTGATGCCAAACTGGATGAGAATGCCAAGCAGCAGAAGGTGCTTGAGGATAAGATCGCTGAACTCTTTGAGAAGAGATCTGCTATTTCAAGCGATCTCTCGTCGTTTGGTGAAAGGCTTTCTTCAAGCAACAATGCCATAAATGAGCTGCAGGCAAAGCTTAATGCCCATGTATCGAAATATGACAAGATCATTTTCGAGATCGACCAGAACAAGAACAGGCTCTGGGAAGACTACGAGACAACATATGACAACATCAAGGATTCTGTCGAACCGGTAACCAAGATCGGTGAGCAGACTAAGAGGATCCAGACCCTTAAGAATGCGATCAAGGCTTTAGGACCTGTTAATCTCGGTGCTTTGCAGGAATTCTCCGAGCTTTCCGAGAGACTCGATTTCATGACCAGACAAAGAGATGATATCGAGGCTGCGAAGAAGGATCTTGAGCAGGTTATTGAGGATCTCCTTGCGAAGATGAGGTCTGAATTTACCGGGCATTTCGAGACTATCAACAGGAACTTCGGCCAGGTATTCACGGATCTGTTCGGAGGCGGTACTGCGGAGATCATATTAGGAAATGATTCTGAAGACGTGCTCGAATGCGCCATTGATATCAAGGCCCAGCCTCCGGGAAAGAAACTGCAGAATCTGTCACTCCTTTCAGGCGGTGAAAGATGCCTTACGGCTATCGGGCTTTTGTTTGCGATCCAGGAATTGAAGCCTTCTCCGTTCGTCATCCTTGACGAGGTCGAGGCAGCGTTAGATGACGTTAATATCACGAGATTTACAGACTTCGTAAGAAGACATTCTGCCAAATCACAGTTCATTCTTGTTACGCACCGAAAGGGAACGATGGAAGCGTGTGACCAGATGTACGGCGTTACCATGGCAGAGCGCGGTGTATCAAAGATCTTATCTATGGAGCTTAAATAATGGGACTTGCCGATCTGTTCAAAAGAGGACTTGAGAAAACAAGAAACTTCTTTGCCGGAAGTTTTACCAAGCTTGCTGCAAGCAGCGGCCGCTTTGACGAGGACATGCTCGATGAACTCGAAGAACTCCTTATCAGAGCTGACTGCGGTGTTCCTGCAAGCGAAGACATCATGGACAGGGTAAAGGCTAATATCAAGAAGACCGGTGATGACAGTCAGGAAGCTGTACTCGCTTCAGTCAAAGAAAGAATGCTGGAGATACTTGGAGAACCTGAGACCATTGAACTCGAACAGGGGAAACTTAATATCATCCTCATGATCGGTGTCAACGGAACAGGAAAGACCACTACTTCAGGCAAGCTTGCCGCCAGATATAAGAAGGAAGGCAAGAGAGTCCTTATGGCTGCCTGCGATACATTCCGTGCTGCAGCAGTCGGCCAGCTCAAGACCTGGGGTGAGAGGACCGGAACTGCCGTTATTGCACAGGAGCAGGAGGGGGCAGATCCGGCTTCAGTCGTTTTCGATGCCATTCATGCCGCACAGGCACGTAATACGGATGTCCTTCTCGTAGATACGGCAGGACGTCTGCACAATAAGAAGAACCTTATGGAGGAGCTTGCGAAGATCAGACGCGTGATCGAGAGGGAAGCTCCTGACGCGGTCATCAAGTCGCTGCTTATTATCGATGCTACCACAGGCCAGAATGCCGTTATCCAGGCTGAAGGATTCGGCGAAGTCACGGGCCTTGATTATGTCGGTATCACCAAGCTTGACGGAAGCGCTAAGGGCGGAGTAGCCATTGCTGTTGCATATCAGTCCGGCAAGCCGATCGTGCTTGCGGGTTTGGGTGAGAGCGTGGAAGATCTTGCAGATTTTGACCCTTATCTGTTCGTGGATTCTCTTGTCAGGGAATGATCTGTAAAAATCCCTGTTTTATACGGAAAAAACCATATTATTTTGATTGCCAAAGAATATATTTATATGTATAATCTGTTGAGTTTGCAAAAGGGCAGTATTTTTGGCATGCCCGAATGCTTCACAAAAATAATTCTATATCTTAAAAGAGAGGGGCCCGGTATATGTCATTACTTACGACTTCCTGGTTAATCGTACTTGGCGTAGTATTCCTTGCGCTTATCTACGTTGCGTTCAATTACTTCCGTATTAAGAAGATGCCCGAAGGAACACCTGACATGATCGAACTGTCCGGTATCATCCGTTCCGGTGCGCAGACATTCCTTAAGACGGAATACAAGAGCATCGCCATCGTTGTGGCTGTGGTTGCAGTTATCTTCACACTCTTTGTTGAGAAGACAAGTGGTATCACATTCCTTCTGGGTGCGTTGATGAGCTCTATCGTTTGCGTTCTCGGAATGCAGAGCGCTACTTATGCTAACGTTCGTACTTCAAACAAAGCAAGAGAGAGCCTTTCAATCGGAGAGACAGTTAAAGTTGCTCTCTGCGGCGGTTCCATCAGCGGCCTTGCAGTTCAGGGCTTCGGCATGTTGGGCTTCCTCACGGTTCTCCTTTGCTTCGGCGGTGTAAAACATGACGTTACAAGTTCCGGCCTCGTTCTTTCGAGCCTTACCTGCAACCCTTACATCATGAGAATCTCAACATATTCTTTGGGCTGTTCAATCGTAGCTATGTTCAACCGTGTTGCAGGCGGTAACTATACAAAGGCGGCTGATATTTCTTCTGATATCCTTGGTAAGCTCAGACATGACCTTCCTGAGGATGACTCAAGAATCCCTAACACGATCGCAGACTTTATCGGTGACAACGTTAATGATATCGCCGGTAACTGCTCAGACCTCCTGGAGTCATTCGTTGCTACAATGTCTGCTTCACTCATGATCGCTGTTACTCTTTTCCAGACACACGGCGAAAAGGTATCTGATGCTACATTCAATGCAACAATCCTTTTCCCTGTTATCCTTGCAGGCTGCGGCCTCGTAGGATGCCTTATCGGTCTGGGCCTTGCTAACATCAAGAAGATGGGTGACAATCCGTCCAGAGAGCTCGACCTCTCAACATGGATCTCCGCAGGATTCACAGTCGTATTCGGCGGTATTGCTTCTTACCTGATCTTCAACGGCACAGGCGTTTCTGCTGAAGACCTTGCAACATACGGATTCAAGCTCGGTTGGGCTTCTCCCTGGGTTTCTTCCGCAATGGGTATCGTTGCAGGTATCGCTATCGGTATTATTACTGAGTACTACACCTCCACAGATCACAAGCCTACACAGAAGCTTGCCGAGATGTGCACAGAAGGTGAGGCTTTCGTTGTAACAAAGGGTGATGCTGTCGGATCAAGATCAGTTCTTCTCCCTGTATTCGTAATCATTTTTGCATTGATCGTATCAGGTGTTCTCTGCGGTTCTTACGGTATCGCAATCTCCGCTCTCGGTATGCTCGCATTCGTTGGCGCAACGGTTTCCATCGATGCTTTCGGTCCTATTGCAGATAACGCAGGCGGACTTGCAGAAGCTTGCCACCTCGCACCTGAAGTTCGTAAGATCACAGATAAGCTTGACGCAGTTGGTAACACAACAGCAGCTATCGGTAAGGGCTTCGCTATCGGTTCTGCAGCATTTGCTACAGTTTCCCTCATCATGGCTTATGTTGGTAACTACACAACGATCGGTGAGCCTCTTCAGCTTAACTTCGCTTCCTTCTTCGTAGTAGGAGGCGGTATCCTGGGCGGCGCACTCGTTGAATATTTCTGCGCTATCCTTACAGATAACACGATCGATGCAGCTAAGATTATGGCTGATGTCGGCGACAAGCAGATGACACAGGAAGTTCTTGACGGAAAGGCTAAGCCTGACTACAACATGATGATTGCCATGGCAGCTAAGGAAGCTATCCACAGAATGGTTCTTCCTTCTGTCCTCGCACTTCTTATCCCTGTCGTAGGCGGTTTCATCCTCGGTGTTGAATTTGTAGGCGGTATCCTCGTAGGTGCTACGATCGTTGCTATCCCGAGAGCTATCTTCATGGGTAACTCCGGCGGTGCATTCGATAATGCCAAGAAGTACATCGAGCAGGGCATGCTCGAGGGCCACGGCAAGGGATCTCCCGCGCACAAGGCTTCCGTTACCGGTGACACGATAGGTGATACACGTAAGGACGTTGTAGGCGTTGCTTTGGACATCTTCATCAAGCTTATGTCCACAGTTGCAAATACCATTGCTCCTATCATCAGAAACTTCCGTCTTTTCGGTTGATATTAAGCTGATAACTTAAAGATAACGGCGGCTGTCTTGAAAAGGCGGCCGCTTTTCATTTCAGACTTTATGATAGAATATTCAGACTTGCCGTCCGACTTTTGAAGCTGTTTTTGTCGGACGAAAAGTCGGATTTTCGGAAATCCGACTCAGCATCCGACTTTCCGGGGCAAAAAAGTCGGATTTTGAGTTGGACGATATTTCGAAATCTGCTTTACAAAACCTGCTCCGGATGGTATCATCACCAAGTTGCCTTAATCGCAGTTTTGCGGAAGACTCCGACCCTTATCTTCGATTTTGGCGTATTTAATATTTTAGGAGGAAAGAATATGTCAGCATCTTTCGACAAGCAGGCTATCATCAAGGAATATGCACTCTCTGAGGGCGATACAGGTTCTCCTGAGGTTCAGGTTGCACTTCTTACTTACAGAATCAATCACCTCACAGAACACCTCAAGACTCACAAGGGTGACCACCACAGCAGAAGAGGACTTCTCATGATGGTTGGTAAGAGAAGAAACATCCTTGACTATCTTGCAGCAATTGATATCGAGCGCTACAGAACACTTATTGCAAGACTCGGCATCAGAAAGTAATCTTAATAACAGATTATTTGGAAAGCGGTTCCTTATGGGGCCGCTTTTTTGTGCGCGAAAATGATCTTGTCTTTTCTTCCGCCTGTTTTCGATTTTTGACGGAAGAAATGCAGGAAAGCGTTTTCCGGCACAACAACCTATTTATTATGTTATGGTGCTATAATCTATAGTTAAGACATTCCGGGAGGTATTACTATGCTTGACGGTTTTATCAGAGTTGCGGCGGCAAGTCCGAAGGTCAGAGTCGGAGACGTTGATTATAATGTCAGCCAGACTGTTGAGTTCGCGAAAAAGGCTGCAGATAACGATTGTGCAGTTGCCGTTTTCCCGGAGTTAGGATTAACAGGATATACCTGCGGCGATCTTTTCCTTCAAAATGCTTTGCTTGATAAGGCTATAGAAGGTCTATACGATCTGGCAGATCAGACTGCAGATCTGAATACTGTGATCATTGCCGGTCTTCCTTTTGTTTTATCAGGTAAGCTCTATAATGTTGCAGCTGTTATCCACCAGGGTGACATAATTGGAATCGTTCCCAAGCAGAATATTCCGAACTACTCGGAGTTTTATGAACTCAGACATTTCACGCCATATGAAGATGACGGGATCGTCATGACAGATGATGATATCTGTTTCGGAAGGGCAGTGTTCAGCTGTTCAGGTTTCAGCTTTGCGGTTGAGATCTGCGAAGATCTGTGGGTTGCAACGAGTCCTTCTGTTGATTATGTGAAAAGCGGAGCAGAGATCATTTTCAATCTGTCCTGTTCTGATGAGATCATAGGCAAGGCGAAGTTCAGAAGAGATCTTGTTAAGATGCAGAGCGCAAAACTCATGGCAGCTTATGTATATTGTGATGCAGGTTTGGGCGAGTCAACGCAGGACCTTGTTTTCGCAGGGCATAACCTTATTGCGGAGAACGGTAAGATCTTAAGCGAGAGCAAGCGGTTTGCCAATGACAATGATGACGATGCGGTTATTTACGCTGATAT
Organism: Clostridiales bacterium; assembly: GCA_017510605.1. Taxonomy (GTDB): domain Bacteria; phylum Bacillota; class Clostridia; order Saccharofermentanales; family Saccharofermentanaceae; genus Saccharofermentans. The sequence continues at coordinate 8,626 of JAFWMQ010000018.1, read as the reverse complement.
AGATCTGGAGCGCATCGAGGCAGACAGAAGAAGATCTAATACTTTCACGGCAGATAATACCGGTTATTACGGCGTGGATATCATTGAGTTTGATGCTGAATTCCCGGATATTACGCCTCAAAGGAAGATAAGCAGAACGCCTTTCGTTCCAAAGAGTAAAGATGATCTTGCTGCAAGATGCGAGGATATTCTCAGCATGCAGGCTGCAGGTCTTTATACAAGACTTAAAGCAATCAATTCAAGTAAAGCCGTTATCGGCCTTTCGGGCGGGCTTGATTCCACACTTGCGCTTATAGTTACTATCCATGCTTTTGATAAGCTTGGTCTGGACCGCAAGAACATTATTGCGATCACAATGCCCGGCTTCGGTACGACTGCGAGGACAAAGAATAACTCGATCAATATTGCCGAAGAGTACGGCTGCACATTAAGGGAGATATCGATCTCGGATGCCGTTATACAGCATTTCAAGGATATCGGTCACGATACTGACGTTCACGATGTCACATATGAGAACTCCCAGGCAAGGGAACGTACACAGATCCTTATGGACGTTGCGAATCAGGAGGGCGGTATTGTTATAGGAACAGGTGACCTCTCCGAACTTGCATTGGGATGGGCAACATATAACGGCGATCATATGTCCATGTACGGAGTTAACTGTTCAATCCCGAAGACTCTCGTAAGGTATCTTGTATCTTACGAATCTACACGTACGGCAGATGTTAATCCGTCGCTTTCCAAGGCGCTTGCTGATATTGTGGCAACACCAGTGTCACCGGAACTTCTGCCGCCAACCGAAGACGGAAAGATCTCCCAGAAGACAGAAGAAACTGTCGGACCTTATGAGCTCCACGATTTCTTCCTCTATTACATGATCAGATACGGATTTGCCCCTTCGAAAATCTACCGTATGGCGCTTACCGCTTTTGACGGAGTGTATGATGCCGATACGATCTACAAGTGGGAAGAAACATTCTTAAGAAGGTTCTTCACCCAGCAGTTTAAGCGTTCCTGCGTTCCGGACGGCCCGAAGGTAGGTACTGTATCTTTGTCCCCGAGAGGTGATTGGAGAATGCCTTCCGATGCTTCCAGAAATGTATGGCTTGATGATTTAAAGACAGTAAAGGATTGAGTATGAAATCAGTAGTTTGTTTTGGCGATTCGAATACTTACGGACATAATCCGGTAAACGGAGAGAGACTCCCTGATACAGTCAGGTGGCCATGTCTTCTTCAGAATCTTCTGGGTGATGAATTCAAGGTCATTGAAGAGGGTCTTAACGGCAGAACGACTGTTTTCGATGACCCCAATGATGACTGGAAGAACGGAGTCGATTATATCAAGGGAATCCTCTGTACTCACAGGCCTGTTGACTATCTGGTTATCATGCTTGGAACGAACGATATGAAGACTGTGTATAATGCTTCACTTGATGATATAGCAGCCGGTCTTAACGAGATCGTTCAAAGAGCTGAGAAAGTCATGGATCTTAAGCAGGGTTATGTCCCGAAGATCCTTATCGTATCTCCGCCGGAGATCAGCAAGGATATTCTTACAGGACCTTTCTGCGATTCTTTCAATGAGGTTTCTATAGATAAATCAAAGCGTCTTGCCGAATACTACAAGAAGGTAGCTGATAAGCACGGCTGTGGTTTCATGGATGCCAAGCAGTATATCAGGCCTTCGGTCGAGGATGGTCTTCATCTTGACCCTGCAGGACATAAGGGTCTTGCCGAGGCGGTATATAATGCGCTTAAGGGTTTGTAATTATTGATTTCAGATTGAAAGATTTCTGTCGCAAGAGCGTTTATTTTGCGTTTTTGCGATAGATTTTCGAAGAAACGTACGGAACAAAAGCCGGATTGCTTCCGTTAAAGATATCGCAATTTGTCTTATCGCATATTTAGTATATAATTATTAAGTTCGAGAAGGAGTGTAGTGTGTAGATTGACTGCCCGAACATCGAGCTTGTTTTTGCTCGGACCGTGAATCTACGAACTACCTCCTTTAAATAAATTCAATATTTCATAAAGGAGATTCAGATGGAAAAGATTTTCAGAACTGAAATCGCCGGCAGACCGTTAGTTGTCGAGACCGGTAAGATCGCGCAGTTTGCAAACGGTTCCGCTCTCGTAAGATACGGTGAGACAACTGTTCTTTCAACTGCAACAGCAAGTGCAACACCCCGTGAGGGAATCGATTTCTTCCCGCTTTCAGTAGATTACGAGGAGAAGATGTATGCAGTAGGTAAGATGCCGGGTGGCTTCCTTAAGAGAGAAGGAAGACCGGGCGAGAAGGCTATCCTCGTTTCCCGTGTTATCGACCGTCCTATCAGACCTTTGTTCCCTAAGGACTTAAGAAATGATGTTTGTGTCAACAACCTCGTTATGTCCGTTGACCCTGATTGCTCTCCTGAGATCACCGCAATGCTCGGTACCTCTATCGCAATCGCAATTTCCGATATCCCTTGGAAGGGACCTGTCGGAGGAGTCGTATTGGGACTTATCGATGGCAAGACAGTCATCAACCCTACATTGGAGCAGCGTGAGATCTCAGATATGTATGTTACCCTTGCCGGTACACTTACAAAGATCTGCATGGTAGAGGCAGGCGCTAACGAAGTACCTGACGATGTAATGCTCAATGCAATTGCTGAAGGTCACGAAGTAATCAAGCAGATCTGCGAGTTTATCAACAGCATCGTAGCTGAGATCGGTAAGGAGAAGTTTACTTACGAGTCAGCTGACGTACCGGAAGAGATCTTCGAAGCTGTTAAGGAATACGGCTGGGACAAGATGCGTGCAGCTGTTCTTTCCAAGGACAAGGAAGTAAGAGATGCTAACGTTGCTACACTTCAGGAAGAAGTAGCCGCTCTCCTCGAAGAGAAGGAAGAGGGTCTTTCCAAGTGGGCACCTGACGCTATCTATAAACTCGAAAAGAAGGTCGTAAGAGATTATCTCTTCCGTGAGCATGTCAGAGTAGACGGCAGAGCATTGGATGAGATCAGACCTTTGTCCTGCGCAGTAGGCGTGCTTCCCAGAGTTCACGGTTCATCTTTCTTCCAGAGAGGCCAGACACAGGTAATGAATATCTGTACTCTTGCTCCTCTTGACGATGCACAGAAGCTCGAGGGATTAGATGAGCAGACATATAAGAGATATATGCATCACTACAACTTCCCGGGTTATTCCACAGGTGAGGCTAAGCCTTCCAAGTCACCCGGAAGAAGAGAGATCGGCCACGGTGCTCTTGCAGAGAGATCACTTATTCCGGTACTTCCTTCTGAGGAAGAGTTCCCTTACTCGATCAGAACAGTATCAGAGATCACAATGAGTAACGGATCCACATCACAGGGTTCTGTATGCGCCTCAACACTTTCACTCATGGACGCAGGCGTTCCGATCAAGAGACCTGTTGCAGGTATCTCTTCAGGACTTATCACAGATCCTGATAACGATGACAATTTCCTCGTATTTATGGATATCCAGGGTATCGAGGACTTCTTCGGTGATATGGACTTCAAGGTAGCAGGTACTACAGAAGGTATCACATCCATTCAGGTTGATATTAAGGTTGAAGGTCTTACATTAGACATCATCAAGGCTGCTTTCGAGATGACACATAAGGGAAGACTCCAGATCATCAATGACATCATTCTTCCTTGCATTCCTGCACCTCGTGCAGAACTCAATAAGTGGGCTCCCCGCATTATCTCCATGCAGGTTCCTGTTGACAAGATCAGAGAAGTCATCGGTTCCGGCGGAAAGGTCATCAACAAGATCATTGCTGATACCGGCGCTGAGATCAACATCAATGATGACGGTATGGTCTATATCTCCACACCTGATCTCGAAAAGGCTGAGAAGGCTAAGATGATCATCAACGGCATCATCTCCGACCCTGAGGTTGGCACAGAGTACGACGGTACAGTTACAAGACTTATGGACTTCGGTGCATTTGTTGAATTTCTCCCCGGTAAGGAAGGTCTTGTTCATATCTCCAAGCTTGCCTGGAACAGAGTAGAGAAGGTTGAAGATGTTCTTCACGAGGGCGATAAGGTTCACGTTAAGCTCATCGAGATCGACTCACAGGGCAGACTTAATCTTTCTATCCGTGATTGCTTACCCAAGCCGGACGGCTTCGTAGAGGAAGAGCCCAGAAGAAGAGAGGGCAGACCTAACCGTGAGAGAAGAGGCGGTTTTGCCGGCAGAAACGGCGGCAGAAAGAACTTTGGCGATGACGACGGTGAGCAGGCTCCCGAGAATCCTAAGGGCAGAAGAAGAGAATTCTGATAAATACAATATAAAGGGGTGACACTATGGCAGAAAACACAGAAGAACAGATCGAGGTCATTACAACGGGTCAAACCGAAGACGTAACTGATAAGAAGTGTCCCAACTGCGGCGCTACGGTAGTTTATGATCCTGACACTCTGTCCATGACTTGCCCGTTCTGCGGCTACTCAAGGACACTTCCCAAGCCTGAAGACAACGGACAGGACGTAGAGGAATTGGATTTTGCATCAGCCAAGAACCGTGAGAGCCTCGACTGGGGTAAAGAAAAGAAATCTCTGGTCTGCAAGAACTGCGGCGCTGAGACCATCATGGATTCCGCTGACACGGCTCAGTGTTGTCCTTATTGCGGTTCAACGCAGGTAATGCCTGTTGACAACGATGAGGATGTCGTTGCTCCGGGCGGTGTCGTTCCTTTCGAGATCACGAAGGAGAAGGCTGCTCAGCTTTTCAAGAACTGGATGAAGGGCAAGCTCTTCGCACCTAAGGAAGCTAAGCAGAGCTGTGAAGCCAAGAACTTCAACGGTGTGTATCTTCCTTACTGGACATACGATTCACAGACAACGTCTCCTTATGAGATCAAGCTCGGTTTCAACAGTAAAGATAAGGACGGCAACACAGTCACAACGTACAGAACATACCGTGGTATTTATGAGCGTTTCATTGATGACGAGACCGTCTATGCCAGCAAGAAGACTACAAACCGCTTCATCAAGGCTGCTTCTACTTTCGATTTCAGCAAGCTCCGCAAGTACTCTCCTGAGTTCATAGCAGGCTTCCTTGCTGAGCGTTATACAGTAGGACTTGATGAAGGCTGGGATATTGCAAAAGGTCAGATCAAGGATAAGCTCAAGAGTGAGATCTCCAGCATGGAGAGAAAGAAGAGAAAGGCTGACAGCGTTTCAAAGCTTACTTTCAACACAGCTTATTCAAAGGTAACTTATAAGTACGTTCTTGCTCCTATCTGGATCGCTAACTTCAAGTTCAAGGACAAGATATACAACATCGTTGTTAACGGTCAGACCGGCCAGATCAAGGGTGAGGCTCCGGTATCTCCTGCAAAGGTTGCTATCGCAATTGCAATTGCTATCGCTGCATTGATCATTCTTTACCTGCTGTTCAATCGTTAATAGCTCTAAAGGTTAAACTGATTAAAGGGCTGTCTCATGTCGTTTTTCGCCTGGGACAGCCCTTTTTGTTGACATATTTGTGACAAAGTGTTCAATTTTGTGAGATTCTCTTGAAAATTTAACAATTTGTTCATAGAATTACCCTGATAAATTATTTTTACATTTAGGGAGATTCTATGCACAGCACATTAAAAAGAATAACCTCTGGAATAATCGCTTACGCAGTAGTTCTCGGATCACTGGTAGTTTGTCCGAAAACGAACAGAGAAATCGTAAATGCTGCAAGTTTAGGCGAAGGTAATTACATAAGTAATAAGGGTTATTATTCTTCTTCTGATTCTGCAAGTACAGTTAACTATAGTACAGTGCTTGGCCGAGCTACATCTTATGGTGTTGTTGCAGATTCCTGGGAACAAGTAGCTCACGCAGAAACCAACTTTGCTGTAAATTCATACTCCAACAGTGATGGAGCTAAACTTGAACCGGATCTTGCCGGATCAGCCCCGTTATCGTTTGTTGTTGGAAATATCACTTCCGGACAGCTTCTTTTCGGTGGCGCAACATATAATAGTGATCCTGCTAAATATGTTATACATGCATCTCAGGCTTTAAAAGATGATTATGATGCTCATCAGATAGAGAATTCTGATGAGTATAAGCAAGCCAAGATAACTGTCAATGATATTAACGGTAAAGTATCTTTATCTGTTGATAATCTTTATACCGCTAATACAGTTACCAATATGATAAACCATGTAAAGACAGAGTCTGATGCATTAAAAGCTAAGAGTTCTACAATCGATATTGAAGCTTATGAAGCTTCTCATTCTGTTGACGAAAACAATTATGTAATCGATTTAAATGTTGAAGATTATAAAGATCAGGTCGTTTATATAAATGTTCCTCAAGGTACAAAATTAGCGAATATATTTAGTTCATCTGATGGCTACTTGGATTCTGTACGAATAATCAAGTATTCAAGTACAATCGTTGTTTTCAACTTTATTGGCTGGAATACTGTATATGCTAAAGGAACGTTAGTTAATGTTGTTGATAGTTCTGTTACTATTCCTAATGACATTAAGAAGACATATAACGGAACGGATTATATTGATACAAAAACTCTATATAAAGCCGATAATTCTAATTCTTCCAGCAATAAATTGGTAGAGGATGAAATCGTTGATAAGATCATTTTCAATATGCCTGATGCTGCTACTGTCGGATTCCGTAATGCAGCAGGAGCTTTTCTTGCTCCTAATGCTACACAGTGTGACATATTGGCAACCAGTTCAGGCTGGTTAGTCACCGGCGGTGCATTGAAAAATACAGGCGGCGAATGGCATTTCTTAAATGGCAATAGAGCGGATAGTCTTTTTTTCTCAGGACAGAAAAATTTTACCAGATCATATACAACATATGAGAGTACAACGCCTGAATTGGAGCTTATTGATGATAAGTCGATAAGTTATGAAGCCGGGGATTTTGAGTTTGAACTATATGAATCAAATGCAGGTTATGAACTAGGAAATAAACTCGATACAGCTGTTGTAACAGATTCCGGTTCTTTTACTTTTAAACCTCTGGAAAATCTTGTTTCTGGAGAAACTTACTATTATGTAATTAAAGAAAACAGCAGTAAGACTATTGATGGTATTACAAACTCTGACGGTGAGATCGATATCAAACTTGAAGTAATAACGAAGACTAATAATGAGATAGGCTATTTAATTACTTCAAGTAAATATCTTACTCAAGCTGACAAAGCAGCCGGGAACGCTTTCAGAACTAATGATCAAACTCCTGCACAGGAATTGGAGTTCTATTTTGGTTCTGTTTATAATCTTGTTACTACCAATCAAAACACTGAAACACCTATTACTGTCTATATCAGTAAGAGGGAAATAAATGTTACTAACGGTGATGAAGTGCCCGGTGCAACTTTGGAGATCGAGTATCTGGGTAATGACAATTCGGTTGACCTTACGACGGTGTCGTTAAATCGAAGTGGCAGTCCAATCTACCCAACAGATTTATCTACAAAGAAAATTACTTTTGAATCAGGTTCCGAACAGACTGCTTTTGTAGGATTAAAACCCGGTAACTATTCATTAAAAGAAACAATCGCGCCAGATGGGTTTCAACAGCAAACGACTACAATTAATTTCACAATTGGAGATGATGGAAAAGTAACTGCAACATCACCGATTGATTCAAGTGTTGGATCTATTCGAAATGATAATATTGTTATTATTCTCAATGAGAGAGACACAGCGACAACAGGCTATATTGACATAACCAAGACATTTGGTGGAGATGTTGACGTAAATGATTTTAAAAACCTTACATTCTCACTTTATAAAGATGATGGGACTTTTGTAAAGACATTTGATTTTAATGACTCTACCTTTACAAAAGATGGTGACACATACAAGTTAAAAGAAAAATATAAGGTTAATACTGCCCAGCAATACTATGTAGTTGAAGAAAACTATGATATATACAATGACAGAGCAGTCAGTGTTACCTATAAGTTGCCTAATGATGCTTCAGCAACAACAGTAGCTGATGGCAAGAGCAGCAACTTCAGTGCTGAAACCGGTAATGATATTAATAATCCTTATGTAATAGCTTTTACAAACACATATGAAACCAGGAATACGGCTTCTCTGGTAATCAGCAAGACGATTAATCTGCCTTCCGGAACCAATCTGAGTGCAATTAATCCAATCAAGTTCACTATTGATCCTGCAATCAATGGTACGGGCGAGATAACACTTACTCCGGGAAATCCGGAAAGCGGATGGACAAAGACAGATAATAAATTTACTTATAGTTTTTCCGGACTGAAACAGGGTGATAGTTACACGGTAACTGAGTCAAGCACAGACGATGGCTCAAATTCAAGTTATGATGTAACAGTAGACCCAACCGGAAGAAGTGTAACAGTTGATCTTCCTGCGAGCAAAACAGCAAAGACTGAAGGAACGGCTGCTTTTACAAACACGTACACAACGACCACAACCAATAACGGAGAGATCGTCTTAACAAAGACAATCGAGGGACCTGTAACAGAAGAGGATCTGAGTTTAGGTATTAATGGCATCCAGTTTGATGTATATGAAGGAGACAGTACAATTTCATGCTGGACACATCTACTTGGAGAAACAGGTTATTTTACAAAGGGAACAGATGCGGACG
>JAFWMQ010000017.1 GCA_017510605.1 Clostridiales bacterium | reverse complement strand
ACTGCAATACTCGTTGAGGAGGTAACGATCACAACTGTTAACGGTAAGGGTTCAGCATCTCTTTCCAAGCTCCCCGAGGGCTGGTATGAGATCCGTGAAGTCGGTGCTGCATCCAGTTGGACAGCGCATTGGACTAATGAAGATTCCGTTGTAAACGGCAATAAGTTGATCCACCTCTCATCCGATAACAGAACGAAGGCTGCTCCTACTATCAGCGTCGGTGTAAAGGAAAACGGTGCTGATATCAACGCAGTCCTTATCTACAACGATGTTTCACCTGAGATCAAGACAACATTGGTCGACAGAACAACCGAAGAGCATATCGCTTCTTACTCTGATAAGGCTGAGCTTGTTGATACGGTTTCATATAAGCACCTTTTGCCTGGCCATTATGTAATGTCAGGTGTCCTTATGGATAAGGAAAGCGGAAAAGCTCTCTTAGATAAGGATGGCAAGGAAATCGTTGGCTCTACTGAGTTTGATGTTCCTGTTGTTAAGGATGAATTCGGAAACCCGAAGCCTCAGTCCGGCAACGTAAAGGTTGTCTTCACTCTCGATACTACAGTTCTTGAGGGTGTAACTCTCGTAGCTTACGAGGATTTGCGCAGTGCTTCCATCACGGGAACACTGGTTGCTGAACACAAGGACATTAACGATGTCGATCAGACAATTCATGTTCCTGAGATCAAGACAACCGCTACTGATGCTGATAACGGCACAAAGACTCTTACCTACAAGGAAAGAGTTGATATCCGTGATAAGGTCACTTACACGAACCTCATCATCGGAAAGACTTATGTCGTAACAGGTACGCTCTATAACGCTAATACCGGAGAGATCTACAAGGATTACGAAGGCAAGACTTATACGGCATCAACTGAGTTCACAGCAGAAAAAACCGACGGCTTTGTCTATGTCGATTTCAAGAGCGTTGTCGTTCCTTACGAGAAGACAACTATCGTAGTATTCGAGGATCTTTCTTATAAGGAAAAGAGCATCAGCGTCGCTGTTCATGCAGATCTTACCGACAAGGATCAGACAGTCGAAAGACCTACTGCAAGCACTTCAGCCAGTGTCGACGGTGCTAAGGCAGTATGGCTCGGATCTACCGAAGTCAGAAACATCACCATCACCGATACTATCACTTACACCGGTTTCGAGGTCGGTGCTACTTACAGAGCAGTTGCTACTCTCTATAAGGCAGACGGCACACCGATAACCAAGGGTGAACAGCCTGTCGTAAGTATGGTCGAATTCGTTCCTACTTCTAAGGACGGCACTGTTGATGTGAACATCACGTTCTCAACAGAAGGTCTTTCTGAAGGTGACAGAATCGTAGTTTTCGAAGCGATCTTTGATGTTGCTACAGAAACAGAGATTGCCGAAAAGACTCAGACAGAAGACCTTCTCATCGCAAGACACGAAGACTTAAGTGATGACGATCAGACGATCACGATTCACTTCAGACCTTCAACCGGTGAGATCACTCCGACATATTTCAAGATTGGAGCTGCACTCCTGGCTCTTTCAGTATTCACTGCCTCAATCTTCATCAGACGAAAGAAGAAAGTCCTCCCCCCTAACACTTAATCTTCTTTCCCAGACTCGGGACCCCGTGGGACTCAACTCACGGGGTCCTTCTAATTTCAGGAGGTATTTATGAAAACAAAAAGAGCATTCAGGATCATATGTAGCGTTCTGCTTGCGATAGTGTTCATGACTGGTCTGATACTTATCGGTTCCAACTTCGTCAAGAATCGCATCAGGCATCAGGTATCCGTTACTGCTATTGAAGCAGTCGAAAGCATCATTGATGACGGCGGCGGTGAGATCACGATTGAAGTACCGGTCGCTGACTTCCTTAAAGTCGATGGTGAAAACGGAGAAGAGGATAAATCTTTAGAAGAGCTTATCCGTGAAATTCAGAGTCTTTCTTCTGAACACGAGAGCTTAAAGCTTCTCGGAATAATAGAGATTCCCTGTATAGATCTGAAAGAACCAATATGGGATACATGCTCCTCTACTGCCCTTCGATATGGTGTCGGAAGATTTCCTCAGACATGCAATATCGGGGAATCCGGAAACTGTATGCTCTTTGGTCACAGAATGGAGAGTCATACGATCTTCTGGAATCTTCAGGATCTCGAGAACTATATCGGCGAAGAAGTCATCGTCACTACTACCGACGGCATCAGACACAATTACAAGATCGACACTACCACTTATGTAACAGATGCAGCACTTGACCCGTATTTGAGAGCTGACAACTACAGTACCGAACACCTGTGTCTCGCTACATGCGGTTACGGACAAGATCCAAACAACAAAAACATATACAGGCCGAAGAATACGGAATTCATCGTAGTCTGCACGCCTGAGATTGGAGGAAATAATGAACAAAATGATGAAAACAGAAAGAACATACAAAATAATCTGCAGCTGCCTTATAGTTACACTCGTTGTCACACTTTTCGCAGTCCCATGCTTCGCAGCTGGTGACGTTGCCGGTGCGATAGAGTCAACATGGAATGCAGCTAAGGAGCAGATCCAGCAGGTAACTAATAATGTTATCTTCCCTGCTCTTGATATGATACTCGCCATCCTCTTCTTCGTTAAAGTCGGCGGCGCGTATTTTGAATACAAGAAGCACGGTCAGCTTGAACTCACTGCGCCTTGTATCCTTTTTGCCTGTCTCTTATTTACTCTTACAGCACCTCTTTATATCTGGAACATAATCGGTTAATGGATGGCGGCCTGATTCTTATCGGGCCGCTTCCTTCTTAAGGAGGTGAAGCGTAAATGTTTGACTGGCTTGAAGATTTACTGAGAGCATTGGGAGACATGTTCGGTGATGCCTATCAGCAGATTGGCGAAGCCGTCTCAAAAGCCATTTGGGATACGATGATCAAATGGATATACGAAGTTGTATATACAGCTCTTGCGGCATTTTTGGAGATGATTAACGATCTTGGAGCAGAGATATTCGAGCTTCCTTACGTACAGGCAGCAATAACTCTCTTCGTAAAGTTCGGCTGGGGTTTATATGTTGTCGGTGTGGTTGTTGCCATATTCGATGTTGCGATAGAATATCAGCACGGCAGGGCCAATATCCGATCGTGCTCAATAAACATACTCAAAGGTTTCTTTGCGTGCAGTCTGATCGGAACGGTCCCTATCGAACTCTACAAGTTCTGCATAACTCTTCAGTTTAAGTTCTCGCAAGGCTTATTAGATGCGTTTAACATCACTCAAAGCACAAATTTCCCAAGACTTGTAAACGGAGTCTTTACTACAGTTTTCAATATAAATACAGGAAATCAGGCAGTTATCGACACCATATTCATCTTTGCTTTTGCATACTGCTGCGTAAAGCTCTTTTTTGCAAATCTTAAACGTGGCGGCATTCTCATGATTCAGATAGCGGTTGGAACCTTATACATGTTCTCGGTACCGAGAGGATATACTGATGGATTCAATCAGTGGATGAGGCAGGTCATTGCGATATGCCTTACAGCATTCCTTCAGACAACCCTCTTCTATTTAGGTCTTCTTACGATGTCAGACCACATAATTCTCGGTCTGGGCATTATGTTTGCAGCCAATGAAGTGCCGAGAATTGCACAGCAGTTTGGTTTGGATTCTTCTGTTAAGGTGAACATGATGAGTGTCGTACATACGGCAACAACAGCGGCAAGTCTCGTAAGAGCTGTCGGAAAGGCGGTAAAGTAAATGAATTTTATATATCCACAAGACTTGAAAGCTAAGCCGAACATGTGGCTTTGGAGCTTAAAAGATTTCGCAATCATCGGTATAGGAGCATTGCTTGGAGCGGTGTTCCTTATCTATCTCAGACAGGTTCTGCCCATTGGAATAGTAGCTATATATGCTTTCATGACCATAAAACTTGATGACACGACAATCATGGATTACATCCGGTTCGCTGTCAGATATTTCATAACAACACAGCAATATTACGAATGGAGGTGATGAGACTTGCTGGAACAGTTATTTGGAAAAACAAGGTCCGTGCAGGATCTCATCGGCGTGAAATCCTTCACAAAATACGGACTTGCAACAGATAAATATGAACTTCTCTTTTATCAGGTAAGTCCTACTAACATATCCGTACTCTCCAAAGATGCGATAACCACGAAGATCAGGCAGCTAATGCTGGCTTTATCTGCTAAGCCTAACCTGGAGTTTGTATGCACTGACGCTTCTGAATGCTTCGATAACAACAAAGTCTATTTGTCAGAAAGAATAGACGAAGAACCTAATCCGCTGATCAGGTCTATATTGGCGAAGGACAGAGAGTTCCTCGACAATATCCAGCTTGAAATGGCTACGGCCAGACAATTCGCATTCGTTATAAGATGCAGAAATATGAAGCCGGAGCAGGTATTCGCAGAGATGAACCGTGTTGAAAAGACAATATCCGATCAGGGATTCGATATCAGACGCATGAGAAAAGAGAATATCAAAAGATTCCTGGCAATATACTTCGACGCATCGTTTGCCGGTGATCAGATGCCGGATATAGACGGCGCCCAGTATTATGAATAACAATCAGAAAGGATACTACACAATGGCAAAACCAAAGGTAATAACGCCGGAACAGCTTGAAGAGATCCGCACAAAAGATTTTTTCGACTGCATTGCCCCGGCTACAATCAAATTCTATTCCGACTACTACATAGTCGGCGATTCTTACAGATGCTGCTGGGTAATAAAGGAATATCCGCCTTCTACTGAAGAACTCGCCATATTATCGCTGTTGTCAGACAAATCCGGAGTAACGCTCCGAATTTTTAATAGGCTTGTTGAACCTTTAGAGCAGCGCAAGATCGTTCAGAACGCCATGCGCAAGAACACTTTGAAGACTACAAGCAACGATGTAAACGATACCGTACAGGCTGAAGAAAACATTCAGGACGTAGTTGAACTGCTTTCGAATTTGAGGAAAAACAGAGAACCCCTTCTTCACTGCTCGGTCTTCATAGAATTGAAGGCCAGTTCGCTTGATGCACTCAAAGAACTTCAGTCTGATATCAATATGGAGTTATCCAGGTCAAAGATCGAAGTCGAAAAGCTTACGTTGAGACAGAAAGAAGGATTCCTGTCTGTAATACCGATGGGCTCCAACCAGTTCGGTGCACAGTTTGAACGAGTCCTCCCTGCCAGCTCTGTAGCAAATCTCTACCCGTTAAACTTCAGCGGTAAAACTGATCCGAAGGGTTTATACATCGGCAGAGATAAGTACGGAACCAACATTCTCGTTGATTTTGACAGAAGAGCTGAAGATAAAACCACCAGTAATATCCTTATTCTCGGTAACTCCGGACAGGGCAAGTCATATCTCACCAAGCTGATACTTACAAATATCCGAGAGTCCGGCAAGAGCATAATCGTCTTAGATCCGGAAGCCGAATATCAGGAACTTTGCGAAAATCTTGGCGGTTGCTATATAGACTTTCTTTCCGGTGACTACATTATCAATCCGTTAGAGCCGAAAACATGGTCTGACGGCGAAGATGATGAAGGTCCGGATGCCTTCAGGAAGAAAACAAAGCTCAGTCAGCACATAGCATTCCTTAAAGATTTCTTCCGTACTTATAACGATGAATTCGATCAGGACCACATAAATACGATAGAAATCATGCTCACAAAGCTTTATGCAAGATTCGGCATAACCGACCTGACTGATTTTTCGACACTCCGCCCTACTGACTATCCGACAATGCAGGACTTCTACGACATCTGCGAGGAAGAATTCTATGCTTACGATAATAAGCGAAAGTATCTTTTTACCGAAGACATGATCCAGAAAGTCTGTCTTAACATCGAGTCCATGTGCAAAGGCGCCGAAAGCAAATACTTCAACGGACACACCAATATAACTGATGACAAATTCATTGTGTTTGGTGTCAAAGGACTTATGGATACCAATAAAAAGCTTAAGGATGCAATGCTCTTCAACATTCTTTCCTACATGAGCAACAAGCTTTTAGGAGAAGGATTTGCTGCAGCCTCCATCGATGAGCTCTATCTCTTTCTCACCAATCAGACGGCGATCGAGTATATCCGCAATGCAATGAAGCGTGTTCGTAAGAAGGAATCCACCATGCTGCTTGCTTCCCAGAACATAGAAGACTTCCTTATTCCAGGCATTAAGGAAATGACCAAACCGCTCTTCAGCATCCCGACACACCAGTTTCTGTTCAATCCCGGACAGATCAACCCCAAAGAATTCATGGATGCCCTGCAGATCGAGCCATCAGAATATGACCTGATCAAGTATCCGGAGCGTGGTTCCTGCTTATATCGTTGCGGAAATGAACGTTATCTTCTGCAGGTAAAAGCCCCAAGCTATAAGGCTGAACTCTTCGGAACAGCCGGAGGAAGATAATGTGGGCCACAATAGCGGCTGCATTAAAAAAAATAGCAGTCGCTATTCTTTCCAACAAAAAGGCTCGAAATAAGGTCTGCACATTCATATTAGTTAGCTCTGTCGCAGTATTCATGCCTCTTGCAGCGGCACTTGCCATCTTTCAGGGCAAGGTCGAATTCACGCCTGACCAGATGAAAGAAATCATGGAAAACATCGACCCGGTCGAGCTGGCAAAACTTACTAAGATACAAGAAACCATGGATGCTATTGAAAAAGCTATGAGAGATGCCGATATAGATGACAGATATGAAGAAGCTCAGGCGTTATACATATTGGCTTTGTACGACTATTCTGACGAAAAAGACTTCGTTGAAAGACTGGTCGGATGCTTTGAAGAAGACCAGTCAGACAGAGATCTAATAAAAAATGTCAACAAAGAATTCGGCTGTGACATCGATCCAGATGATTACATAAAGGTCGTAAACGGTCTTAGAAGCACAACAATTAACCCGAGAATCCTGAAAGATCCTTCTACCAAAAACAGCGAAGACCTTGTTGCATGGACCAAAGAAGCCTACAGTGACGGCTGGGGATATGTCTGGGGAACATTCGGAAGAGTATTAACAAAAGAATATTTCGCAGACCTCTGCAGTCAGTACCCTGATCACGTTGAAGTTTACCACGACTATATTCAGAAGCATTATCTCGGAAAAAGATGCGCGGACTGTGCCGGACTCATCAAAAGCTATCAATGGTATAACCCCGACACTGGTCAGATCGTATACGGATACGGCGGAGCAGCAGATTATGGAGCCAACTCCATGTATTACGCAGCGACTACCAAAGGCAGTATTTCATCAATGCCTGAGATTCCAGGTCTTGGTGTCTGGCACGATGGACACGTAGGAATCTACATCGGTGATGGTTATGTTATTCAGGCTATGGGCACGAAATATGGAGTCGTAAGAACAAAATTGGCAGGTTCAAGCTTCACCAACTGGTTCAAAATACCCGGGATAACCTACCCTTAAACACAGAAAAAAGTTGAGACTAGTCTCAATTTTCGCGAAAAAGTCTCATATTTGGGCCCTAATTTTCGTTTTGCTGCAATTCGCCCACACAAAGCTGATTTGGCAGTTTATACTGCGGCTAACTATAAAACCACAGGAGGTTTCAAACATGAGAGACGTTTTCAAAGAGTACAGACAGGGCTTAATCAGTTGGGATGAAGCGTTCTTCATTGCAAATAACAACGCAGCAAACGGTTCAGGTGATACAGACTTCTGGGCTGATCAGATGGACAGTCTCGGGTGTGATGCAGCAGATAAAATCATGGAATTCCTTGGTTATAAGCGTGATGGTGAAGGAGTTTACCTTAATCGCGAATCTATTAAATAACTCAGTATTTCCTCACCTGCTTAAGGTCAACCCAATGAATTAATGTCATAATTACACCAGAAAGCTTAATCACAGCTTCAAAACACCCTCCAGACCCGAGTCATAGCACTCGGGTTTTCTTATGCCCAAATACAAGAAATGAGGTGATCCGCATGGGCAACAAACTAATAATTACTATCTACTTAAACGATGGAACAAGTATTTCCTACCGAAAAACATATAATTACTTCGAAAAAGGCATCATTATCGAGAACATCGAAAAGGCCAAAGACGATGAAGTCGTCACGTTCAGAAGTGATTCCGGAGATGAAATCCTTGTTACAAAAAAGAACATAACACTAGTAAGGATATCCAAAGATGATCCTTACGATGATACAAAGGAGGTATCCTGATGGCTAAAGTAAAGATGGAAATCGAAGCCGAGCCTGCTCAGATAGAAGCACTTAACATATTTCTCGGCGGTAAAAACACATGTCTCGAGTTCGAAATATCAGAACACATTGAGTCACTTTATAAAAAGAACGTACCGAAAATCGTTCGGGATTATATCGCTGCGAGCAACGAAAACAAGAAAAACGAAAGGAGGTCCGAAGCAATCTGAAGACTACCTGAGGACCATTTTAGGTGCTGAAAACTAAGCAGGATAAAGGAGTAGAACCATCTTCGATGTTCTACTCTTTTTACATCACCCGGCAGAGCCGTGTAAATAAGCGCTTTTGAGTGTAACAAAGTTACAACGTCAATGGTTCTAATGTTTTCCGGGTTTTGCATCAATAGTTCTAAAGAGCCTGCAACGCCCTGTAACCGGCACCCGAAATGGTTCTATCAGATTGCTGATTCGTTATGGATGATCTCAAGAAGAAGAAAGTCAGTCTCTATCTTACCGATGAGACTTATGATGAAGTAAAAGCTTCGTACCGCAAAGATCACTGTTCTTCATATAACGAATTTCTGGAGCGGGCGATCATGTACTATCTCGGTTATGTCAACTCTGAAAACATGACCGACTATCTTTCCCCCACCATCATGTCATCCGTAAAGGCGGCTTCAGATGAGAATACCAAACGCATCACCCGGATCCTTTTTAAGCTCGCTGTAGAGATTGCCGTTATGAACAATCTCTATGCAGCCAGCCTCGACATAAACGAAGAGAAGATTAATGCTCTCAGGCACGAATGTGAGAACGAAGTCCGCAAGCTTAACGGCGATTTTAATATGAACACGGCTATCCAATGGCAAAAGAGGTGATGCTGTATGGCTCGGATCATAGTTAAGGCTAAATATCTGAAGCCCAACGGAAAAAGAACGCCCGGAAGATATGCTCGTTATATCGGGACCCGAGAAGGAGTGGCCAAAATCGATGATTCAGCAAAGTTTCATGAACCAAGAGGCCGTGACACCACGTATGCCGATTACATAGCTACGAGGCCCAGAGCCGAGAAAGTCGGACAGCACGGTCTTTTCACAGATGCCGGTGTCGAAGTTGATCTTGATAAAGTATCAGATGAACTGAATAGCTTTAAAGGAACTATCTGGACTGTAATTGTTTCCATCAAACGCGAGGATGCGGAAATGCTCGGTTTCGATACAGGCGAACGCTGGCGTAACATGGTCCGGGCAAACAGAGATGAACTTGCTAAGGATTTCCGGATTAGGCCTTCTTCCCTTCAATGGTATGGTGCTTTTCATAATGAGTCTTACCATCCGCACATTCATCTCATAGTCTATGACAAGGAAAACCGAGGCTATCTTGATAACGAAGGCATAGAAAACATTAAGAGCACTTTTGCTCACGTCATTTTCCAAGATGAGATGCTTAATATCCAAAATGAGAAATCTGACCGGAGAGACAGACTCAGGCTTCGCGGAAAGGATGAAATCGAAGAAATAATTAGCCGCATAAACAACGGAAGCGAAAACAACATCATTCTTCAGGCTATGCTTATCGATCTGAGCAAACGGTTAAAAGAGCACAAAGGCAAGAAAACTTACGGTTATCTCAGTAAAAATGATAAGTATATCGTTGACAGGATAGTCGATCAGATCGAAAAGATGCCCGCCGTAAAGGATTTATATGATCTCTGGTACGAGAAACAGGAAGAACTCAGACGAATATACTCAGAAACCATTCCAAACAGAGTACCATTGTCAGAAAACCCCGAATTCAAGAGTATCCGCAATGCGGTAATACATGCTGCAGCTGAATTGGATACAAAGAACTTACAGCTTATCTCCCCTTCTTATGACGAAGACGATATTGTCGGAATCGAGATCCCTGATGAGGAATTAAATCAGCCAAGACAGATTCACTCGGATAAGAAGCAAGATTTTACCGATTATCCTTCATTAAACACGCTTAACAATCAACATCTTGCCAGTTCCAGACCAGTTGACTCCTCATATATGGCCACAACTGTTTCAAGACTGCTTAATCACGTCAGCAGAGTTTTTCGCGAGAAGTTTTCAGATAACCCAGATCATGCACCAAAAACAGATATAAAGCTTTGGCAAAATATACTGGAAAAGGATGAGGCTCACGGCATAAAGCACGGATGAATATAAAAGAAACGAGATTCTCTTTATGAAGAAAAAATACACAGAAGAACAAATACAAAGAGCAAATGACACTAATTTAGTCGATTTCTTAAGAGAGAAAGGCCAGCAGGTATCAAGAGTCGGATCAGAGTATGAATGGATGGACGGCAATGAAACTGTCTCCATCAAGGACAACATGTGGTTTCATCAGTACGATCGTGTCGGCGGTACAACAATAAGTTTCGTTCAGAAGTTCTTCGGTCTTAGTTTTCCTGATGCGGTAAAGCTCATATTAAACGAAGATGGTGCCGAAGAATTATCCGCCAGACCCAGACCCAAACGGTCAGAATCAAAACCAAAGCCGATTACCAAGAAAGAGTTTTTACTTCCTGAGCGCAACGATAATATGCACCGCGTTTTCGGATACCTCATCAAAAACCGGGGCATTGACGGATCTGTTCTCAGAGTATTCGCACACAACGGCCTGTTATATGAGTCAAAAGCTCACCACAATGCGGTTTTTATTGGTAAAGACAAGTTTGGTGAAGATAAGCACGCGCATATGAGAAGCACGTCTTCCAAGCACAAATGGCGCGGAAGCCAGATGGGCTCAGACACAAGGTTCAGCTTTAATTGGAGAGGAAACGGTTATAAAGTCTATGTTTTTGAAGCCCCGATAGACATGCTGTCTTATATAACGATGCATCCGAGGAACTGGTATAACGAAAACTATATAGCATCCTGTTCCCTTTCTTCTCAGCCGTTAATGCAGATGCTGGCGGACAATCCTTATTTAAAACAGGTCTATATCTGTTATGACAACGACGGACCCGGTCAGAAGGCTGCGCATGAACTGCAAGCACAACTTCAGAAATCCGGGTATTACACAGAGATCCTTGTTCCTACCTTAAAAGATTGGAACGAGGATCTTTTAAATTCAGCACAGGAAGAAGGTGAGGTCGAATGCCAGGCCATATCCCAATTCTTGTAATAGTAATGGTCGCGATAATGATATTCATGGCGGTTATTAACATGGTAAGCCAAATGTATAACCTCAATGGTATCAAAAGCAAAACCGTTGGCGACGGACAGCACGGCACATCAAGGTGGGCCACAAACCGTGAAATAAAGCACATGTACCGCTTTATACGATTTACACCTAAGAAGTGGCGTGATCAGGCTCGTAACGGTGAAGTTCCGACCATAGAAACAAAGCCCTCTCTCCTTCTCAGACTTAAAAACATGAGAAGAAAAAAGAAAGGTTTACCTGAGATAGAACTTCCAATTGAAAAAGTTCCTCAGGGCATTGTTGTCGGGTGTTCCGGCAGCAATGAAGCAATCGTGGATACGGGAGATGTCCACGCGCTTATGCTCGGAGCTGCCGGTGTCGGTAAAACGGCATTCTGGTTATATCCATGTATTGAATACGCCTTAGCATCCGGAATGAGCTTTCTGTCGACCGATACCAAGGGCGATATTATGAGAAACTACGGGAACATCTGTAAAGAATACGGCTATAACGTTGCTGTCATTGACCTTCGTAATCCGACCAGATCTAACGGGAACAACCTGTTGCATCTCGTAAACAAATATATGGATCTTGCTTTGGCAAATCCTGAAAACGTTGCTTACAGGGCTAAGGCAGAGAAGTATGCAAAGATAATTTCCAAAACGATTATCCTTTCCGGAACGGAAGCTACCAATTTCGGACAGAATGCTTTCTTCTACGATGCAGCCGAAGGACTTCTTACAGCAACAATACTGCTTATAGCCGAGTTTGCTCAGCCTGAACACAGGCACATAGTATCAGTGTTCAAGGTTATTCAGGAGCTCTTATCACCTACCGGAATCAAAGGGAAAAATCAGTTTCAGCTTATTATGGACGACCTCCCAGACGACCATAAGGCAAAATGGTTTGCGGGTGCGGCATTGAACTCCCCGGAACAGTCAATGTCGTCAGTTATGAGCACGGCATTATCAAGGCTCAACACGTTCCTTGACTCCGAGCTTGAACAACTCCTCTGCTTCGATACAGAACTTGATGCCGAGAAGTTCTGCAAAGAAAAGAGTGCTCTGTTCATTATCATGCCGGAAGAAAACCCGAACACGTTCTTTCTTATCTCCCTTATCATTCAACAGCTTTACCGCGAAATCCTGTCTGTGGCCGACGAGAACGGCGGAAAGCTCGAGAACCGCTGCGTATTCTTCTGCGATGAGTTCGGAACCTTACCCAAGATCGACTCCGCAGAGATGATGTTTTCCGCTTCCCGTTCCAGAAGGCTGCAAATAGTACCGATAATCCAGTCTTTTGCCCAGCTCGAAAAGAACTATGGCAAGGAAGGCGCGGAAATAATCATAGATAATACACAGCTCACAATCTCCGGCGGATTTGCTCCGAACTCAACATCAGCTGATGTGATTTCAAAGGCTTTAGGCACAAGAACCGTTTTATCGGGTTCGGTCAGCAGATCCAAGGAGAACCCGTCACAATCGTTGCAGATGATTGAACGACCGCTCATGACTGCGGATGAGCTCCGAAATCTTCCCAAAGGCATGTTTATAGTCATGAAAACCGGCTTCCATCCTATGAAAGTTCATATGAAGCTGTTTTTCAAATGGGGAATTACTTTCGATGAAGACAATCCTTATGTCGTAAGTGAGCATGCTAGCCGCAAAGTTGAGTACTCCTGTCGTGATGATATCAAGCGCGCAATCAACGACAAGTACCACAAAAACATCGGAGCAGCAGAAACTGAGGATTCAAAGAACAGTGGCGGACAAAAACATGATCCCAAGAATCCACCGGTCGAAGTCTTCACTGGCCCGCCGGAAAACAGAGAACGATATGCCAAGTATATGACCATGAAAGAGGGCAAGAACAATGATTAACATCTCATTTCTCTACTCAATTGAGGGCATAAACAACAGGGCTATCGTTGTTTACCTGTACCTGAATGACCGGGCAAACAAGGAAGGGATATGTTGGCCGGGTATTAACACGATTGCGACAGACCTTCATCGCTCCAGGTCGACCATAAAGAGAGCGATACACGATTTAAGAGCCTTAGAGCTCATTCAAACAGAACAGCGGTTTCGCCCAAACGGTGCGAAATCCAGCCTTGAATACAGATTATCAAGGCCAAAACATTATTAATTTTGGAGGAAAAAATATGAATTACAAAGAATTTAGACAGAAAGTCTTCGATAACATCAAGGACCATCTCTCAGAAGAGTATCAGGATTACGATATGAAATTTCAGGACATCAGAAAGGGCGCAGGAAACCAGTACGAAGCTCTTATGATCGGTCCTAGAGAAGGAAAAATGAGTGTCACACCTGCTCTCAACCTTACCAATGCGTTTAAGGATTATGAAAGCGGTACACCGTTTGATGAAATTTTGGACAAGCTTGCAGATATCCGAATGCACGCAGCTCTTCCTAACTTTAACAAGGAAGACATATTTGATTACGAAAAGATCAAGGATAGGATCATCCCAAGGCTCATTAATACGGCTGCAAACGAGGAATATCTTGCAGACAAGCCGCATAAAGACATGGAGGATCTCTCTATTGTCTATGCAGTTAGGGTTTCTGAGGACGAACAGGGTTTCGCAGATGCCGTAATTACAAAGGATCTTGCTAATATGTGGGGTGTTTCAGCTCAGCAACTTCACGATAAGGCAATGGATAATATTGCTGAAAGACCGCCTGTCTTCCAGAATATCGAATCCGTCCTTTTTGGCAAAAAGGAAAACCTTGAAATCGAGGATGTTGAACCGGAAGAGTACAACGTCCCCTATTTCATCTTGACTAATCAGCAGAAGACAAAAGGGGCCGTTATGGCTGTAAACCCTAAAACTATGGACAGAATTACCGCAAAGCTTGGCGAAGTCTATATCATCCCCTCTTCTGTTGATGAGACTTTGATTGTTCCCAAGAAATACGTCGATGATCTCGAGGGTCTCCAGAAGATGGTTAAAGATATAAACGCAAGCGAAGTAAGGCCAGAAGACCAGCTTTCAAACAATATCTATGAATATGATCCTAAAACTCATTCTTTAAAGATTGCTGGAGGTGGTCAAACTCAGAATGAAGGAGCAGACCCAACTCCTGATAAACCTGAAAATGACCAGAATCCTGAAGAGGATCAGAGTGGGCAGGCAATAGCAATGTAAAGAAAATCGCTAAGTCCTTACTCTGATACTCCTCACATAAACTAAAATCAACTCCCCTAAACCGTCACAAACGGTTTAGGGGAGTTTTTCACAGTCAAATTTTGATTTGTCGACTTGTCTAACAAACTCAGCAAAATCATTTTGATATTTCATAGGCGGAACAAAAAAAACTTTTTCTTCCAATTTTGACTTGGACAATATTCCCTTTAAAGCCATGTTAATATCTTCAACCAAATAGTCTTTGGATATTTGAAGCAAAATATAGAGAAATAGAATATTATATTGTTCTGGCACAACTGCATTGATTTGCTGATTAAATGCTACTCTCCTGTCTGTGACGCAGACCCTACCGATGCTTGCTACACTTCCTGCTATACATGCCATCAAAACCGCATTCTCATCAACTGTTCTGCCTTCTAACGCTCCTTGTTCAGACAAGTATTCTGAAGCTTTTGTTGGATGCAGTAAACCTGACACAATATTATCTGTTTTTATCCATTCTATATAATCGCCATAGTATTCAGGTACTTTTCTTGATGGCGTGTTTCCAGTAACCACTTTGCATGTATTTCCAAGAGGTTTCTTCTCATATCCAAATGGATTGCTTCTCGGGTCTCCAAAGATCTCGACAAATCGGGCTTTGATAAGGTCATCAAGCTTGATTAACTCATCTTTTCTTTGATCAATTACTGTTGACAATGAATCAAGAGTTTTTACGACTTTGCTTTGAACACTTTGGTCAGGATAGGATATTTCAATTTCTTTTAGCCATTTAAAATGTCGATTGTACCCTGTATCAGGTATCTTGGCACTTTTAAGAGCGTAGTATAGATATTTATAATTCGCGTCTTTGTCCTTGCATTTTAATAGTTTTACACCGTCAGCGCCAAGGAAAAACGGCTCTTCAACATATTTGATTGCTCTTGTATGATCGCCAAAAATGATAGCCGGAACATCAGTATACAAACCGGTCTCTTCATTAGTATATCCAGCAATCTCATTCTGACCCTGATCGATAATAATATGAGTACCTTTATCCAGATAAGATTCTTTAGGAATCTTCGTACCAGCACTCGTACAATCTATAAATATGTCTGAAAATGATTTCATCTAAACATCCCTACAAATCTCAATTTGTAGATTATGCCATTATTTTACGGTGAGAAGCTTTAACATTGTTTTGATTTACCAATGCGTAACGCATAGTTGTATCGATCTGAGAATGACCTAGTATTTTTTGCACTTGTTCTATTGGCATTCCTTTGTCTATAGCACGAGTTGCCATTGTTCTACGAAACTTATGAGGATGAACACGTTCTAGTTCAAGTGAATTTCCTAAATCTCGTATTCTTATTTCTACACCACTTATTTTTAATCGCGAATATGGATAATCAAGAGTAACAAATAATGCTGGATTACTATCTTTGCGTTCCATCAAATAATTATTTAAATGGAGCTTCGTCCGTGCATCAAAGTAAACTCTTCTTTCTTTATCACCTTTACCAAAAACAACACACTCACGTTCCACAAAATTAATATCTGCGATATTAAGATTCACTAATTCACCAACTCGAATTCCGGTTGAATAAAGCAAATCAATCATAGCAAGATCTCGAATACATTTGCAATTATCTCGTAACAGTTCGATTGCCTCATCAGATATAGTGTTTTTTACTGATTGCTTAACTTTTATCTTATGAATTCTACGCATTGGGCTCTTAATTATATAGTCCTCTTCCTCTAGCCAAGAAAAAAAGCTTGAAAGATTTCTTCGAATATTATCAATAGTAGCTTTACCACAATTATTGATTTTTTGATAACCAGCGAGATATTCACGAAGATCTTCTGTTGTTATTTTTCTAACCGGAGATTTAATTGTTGAAAGCATGTGTTCAGCAGTTGCTTGATAGTATTTAATAGTTCTCAAGGAACACCCTTCAATTCTTTTTGCATCCAGGAACATCGTTAAATATGCTAAATTGTCAAGGCTATCTGATTTTGTCTCATTTTCTGCAAATGATTTTAATAAAACTGCTTGTAATCGCTTTAACTGTTTGGGACTTAAATCAGAAGACATCTCAATCAGTACATTTTCTATTTTTTCTTTCATATCAGCACTCTCCTTATAATAAGTAGTGCCAATATGATACTTAGCTAAAGTACTGCTGCATTAGACTATCAAACAACAATTGTGTCTCTTCCAGAGATTTCTGAACTACAAATTTTGATTTGTCGACTTGTTTTACAAAGTCTGCAAACTGTTTTTGTTTTGATAAAGCTGGTACTGGTATTGTCATCTTCTTAATTTCACTGAGGTTCAGCGTTTTCTGTGCAATACCTTTTACCCCTTCTTCTATCTGTCTTTGTACTTCCGGCGACAATAATGCCCCGTGTAGATATTTGCTATCTATGATCTCTTTCTTTGGCTTAAGATATGCAATATGTCGCTGAAACAAGAATTTTTTGTCTGACTCAACAACCGCAGGATGCCCATATGAACCAACAGTTGAAAGTAAAACATCTCCAATTTCTATAGGGGTCCTCTTAATCAATTCATCATACGTTTCCTGAGTAATGTATTTTTCAGTCTCATACGTAATCTGGTCAGTAACTACATTTGATACAAATATAAAAGGAATTCCTTCCGCAACGAACTTTGGAGGTTGATGAGTTCCGTCAGTAATAATCTTGCAAATATCACTCATCTTCATCATATTTTTCTCATCAGAAAACATCTCGACAAATCGGGCTTTGATAAGCTCGTCAAGCTTCGATAATTGCTGTTCTCTTAATTTCATTATGTTTTGAAGGCCATCAAGTTTTTCGACGATGACTTTCTGCCCATTAATATCCGGCAGATTTATCGGAAATTCTCTAAGCATCTCAAACCGCAAATTGTCTCGAACACTTCCAGTTGCTACTGTTCTAATCCTTTGCAGTGCTATATCGCTTTTTAGATAGTAGTAAAGATACTGGCAATCCAATTGATCCGAGACTGAGAAAACATTATACAAGGGGCTAACAATAACTCTTTCTTCGTTACGCTGCCAATCAACAGATCCTACATTAATACGAGATGGGTTATATGCGAAACACCCTTTGGGAACGATTTTATAAGTGGTCTTATCTTTGCTGGCTACTTCTTTTCCGAAATAGTCTCGACAAAAACCTTGCGTGTTTGTGACACTATAAACAGGAATATCTTCATCCTTTTTATTCTTAACTGAATATTCCTGAATGTAATCGCCAAGTCTTGCTTTCATATTCATCCCTACAAATCTCAATTTACTCTTCATCATATGATCTAATATCGTTCAACCATTTGCCATTGAATTTAAAATACCGCGGACCTGCTAAATCTGAGGTCGTTCCCTTTATCTTCTTTATTAGAGACGATAATGAATATGTCTCTCCTTCATATTCAACGTGTTTATTATCAATTACTCTAGCAGTAATAGAAGAGTCATATCCGTACTCGATAGTATCCCCAATTTGAATCCCACAACTGGTGAATTCAAATGCAGGCATTCGCCCAGACGAATCGTCCTCTTCTTCCGGAACATAAGATAATGCAATTCTCGCTGCAAGTAGTTTTACATCTTCAACACAAGGGATAAATTGCGCCTTAATCTCACTTACTATATCATGAGTCTCGAAGATTTTTTTATTATCAATTGGGTATTTAACAATATGCCAATATAATAAATCTGTGTTTTCTATAGAAATGCCCAATGTCTCTTGGTTTTTAATCAAATAATCACATAAAGCCTTGTTATGGTGTGAAGATCTGATAGTTACCCATAACTCATGACTATTATATGAATACTCAACAAAATAACATGACGGATGATCTACACCATTCCAATTGCAATTAGGGCCATGATAATCAATTGCCTGTGTCAATTCATCTATCTGGAATCTTATACCCTTATGATTATTAGGGATTGTATCATAATCATAATCTACCATTCCCTCTGCAGACAGTTCCTCCAATGCCTGACGGAATTTTTCTTCACGCATAGCCTTTGCTACACCACTGGTACCTTTAATCGTATCCTTCTTCAAGAAAATCGAAAGCTGATCAGATTCAAGCCCGCATGGTTTCATCATCGCTACACAAAACTGAACACAATACTTAGCGTTATAGCCAAGGTGAACTCTTATATTGTCAGTAACAAGTGCATCTTTATCATCATCTCCATAACTATAATGAATACAATCAACTGACTCTTCGCTCCATGGATTAAAATGCTCAACCGCTAGCGTTCTTATAACTTCAGGATATTCCTCATATAATTGCTTGGCTACTAACACAATTAACTGCGTGTATGTGCTTACAGTAGTTTCCTTACCAAGAAGTGAATACGACAGAATATCAGAACCTTGGTATATAGGATTAGGTTCTTCTTCGCATATAATTTCTATACTATCTTCAAACTTGATTCCATTAGTATCAACTTTAGGTAATTCAAACTTATCTTTGACGATTTTTTCCAATCGTTCCTCTCTTTCAACAATCTGTTCTTCGCCAAAACAATCAAGTTCATCGATACCTTTGTTAAGCTCAATGAACTTAGACTTCTCAGCTTTTAGAATCCCCTTCTTCTTTTCAAACGATTCATTAGACATAATACTATTCTTTGATCTGGAACTCAGAGAAAGGTTTCCCAAAGTATTCAAGTATTTATCATGAATCTCTTCTGCATTATCAGCGCCCAACATATTAATCCATTCATCTGTTAATTGTTGAGGCATAATGTGTTCAACAGAAATCTTATCTGCTACCACCATTTCTGTATAAGGCTTTGGATATCTTCCGTTCTCAATTCTGTTCAACAAATATGTTGCAAATCTCGTGTTACGGTACAAAGCAAATGTTTTTAATTCTTTTAGCATTTCAGCTTCTGAACGCATTGCATCATTAGTTCTTAAAGTGTGTAAAAATGCATAAACAGATTCGTAGTAATGTTCGTAATTTTCGTTGACTTTAAAAATTCTCTTATACAGCGTCAGCATAAACTTACGCAATGTAGCACTAGACACACCGCATATAGTTCTGCGTACAGAATATACAATGATCAGATTAATGACATTATTCAAGGTGTCATCATCAATAATATGGGCTTTGTGATCGAGAAAAACACGCATCAAGAAAGGATAAGATGTACTCTGATCCATTTCCCTGAATTCACTCATTAGTTTATTAGTTACATCAGAATAGCGGATTGTCTCACATATAAACGGTTCAAATATCTCCGCGACATTATATAGATCATCAATCATTTTCTCACGATTGACTTCTCCGTTTTCTATGAAACGTTCAGCATACTTGAGAAACTCCTTATAAATATCATCGTCATTTATCTGATATTCAAGTCTTAGATATAGATACTGCTTAACGAACATTTCCATGTTTGCTTCACCTATGAGATTGTTCTTCATAGGTTTCCAGCAATTCTCGTATAACTGTTCCTGATTGTCATTAGACATCAGCAAATAGTTCTGGATTAATTCTGCATTATTAAGCTTAACTCCCAAGGAATTAATCGATTCAAAAATCGCCTGAGCATTCTCGTTCTTTTCGACGATTATTTCAACAACAGACAGATTCAACAAACCATTATATATAACGTTTTTAATGTTCGAACCAGAAGTAATCTCGTCATTTATCATCTTATATGCGCTGATGAAATTATTGAACATGAAGTTGTCTTTGGGAATCATGGGATTAGCCTTGACCTCATCAAAACCCTTCGCAGAAATAATTGCATTAAAAACTAATCTGTCATTCTCACTTGGATAAACTGTATAACCTCTGGATTTATCGTCTGCATCTATGTAAATAATCCTTTTGGTTTTAGAAAAAACATAATCATAATCATCATCTTCATCATGCTTTGTTGCAGCAACTAAGTTTAATGCTTTTGCAATAAGCATTATTGTTGTTAGTCTTTGTTGACCATCAACAAGATACAAGCGCATATTCGACATATTAAACTCTGTCAACTGGTAAACAATTGAACCAATAAAGTGTTCAGCACCGGAATTTCCTGCACTCAAAATATCATGAACAATCCGATCAGATTCAGCCGGAGTCCATTTATACTCTCGCTGATAGATAGGAACAATGAACTGAAGATTGTCCTTACTTAAAATATCTGAAATAATCATTCGTTTGTGCGCATTCATTAGCGGTACTCCTTTTGCTTTCTCGAAAAGTTATAATGTATATATTGTGCTATTCAAAGTACTCTTGCATTAATCTATCAAACAACAACTGTGCCGCATTTAGTGATTTGTGAATAACAACTTTTGATTTGTCGACTTGTTTGACAAAATCAGCAAATCTATTCTGTTTCTCAAAAGACGGCAATGGTATCTTAAATTGCTTGACATCTTTCACATTCACATGCGCTACTGTAGATGCATTGTTCTTACCAACTGCCTGACGATAAACATCATCAGATATAACTGCATGCAGCAAATACTCAGAGTTGCATTTTGTATAATCCGGTCTAAGCAGCATGACCCTTTGGCCAAGACAGAACCTATATCCTTCGGGCAAAATAGCTGCATTTCCAAAAGTGCCCTCTCTTCCATATACTATATCTCCTGCTTCGGGTTGAAGTCTGGCAATACGTTCTTCATACTCTTCATCAGATACATATCTCATGCTGTCCCAAGTAATATATCCCTTCTTAATTTCTGAAGTTCTTATGGCAGGATTCTTTAGTTCCCCTTCATATCTGGGCGTTGTGTGAGGACAATCAACAATAGCTGAGCAGAGTTCTTCCACAGTTTTTAATGGTGATTCTCCATCTTCAAAGAGCTCGACAAATCGGGCTTTGATGAGATCATCCAGTTTTTGAAGTTCATTTTTTCTTAATGCAATAACCTCTTCTACAGATTTAAGAGCTGAGATTATTTGTTCTCGTACGAGAGCATCTTTAATATCTATCTCCAAAGCACCTATATCAGTAAGGCTAATCGACGGATATGAAGCATCTTTAATCAATTGATTAGGTTTATGATATGTAAAATACAACCTGAGAAATTCGGAGATATCTTCGTTTGGTGTTATACAGGCTAAGTGACTAACGACATATGCATCCTGGGGAAGCACATATACATATCCTTTTAAACAGGACATTCCGCTTTTTGCAAATAAAACTGTTCCTTTAGGATATAGCTTCAGTTTATGTGTCTTAGCAACTTCATCTGAGACTTTTTGAATATCACTAATTGAACCACCAGCCGTCAACTCTTGGAGATTGCCAGCTTTTACGAAAGGAATTCCATAATCACAATAGTTTGAATCACCCTGTGGCGCACCCTGACCGGCACTGATTTCCGCAATGTTACGTAATAGTTGTCGCATTGATTATCCCTACAAATCTCAATTTATTATTCACCCAAGAGTGCCTTAAGCTGCTTAAACTCCTCTTCCACTTGTTTATTAATGCTTTCTATTTCATCTAAGATCTCACTCGTAGGTGGATACTCAACAGCGACGTACTCAGTCTTTTTATACTTGTTAATTGAGAGATCATAATCGTTATCAACAATCTCCTGAACAGGTACAAAGAACGACTTATCTGTGCGTTCTCTATTCTCTTCAGACTTGAGGTTCTTGTATCTAGCAACAATATCAGGAATATCGTTCTCACTAATAGGCGATCTCTTGTCATCAAGCGAGAAACCATCTGCTGTCATGTCATAGAACCAAACCTTGTCAGTTCCTGCTGGATCTTTTGTAAAGACAAGAATCGCTGTGGAAACTCCGGCATAAGGCTTAAACACACCTGAAGGCATGGATATTACAGCTAACAGCTTATTATTCGTAATAAGCTCTTTTCTAATATCTTTATGAGCTTTAGAGGATCCAAATAAAACGCCGTCTGGAACAATGCAAGCACATCTTCCACCAACTCGTAAAGATTGAATAAACAGCGATAAGAATAAAAGCTCCGTCTTCTTAGTATTACAAAGGCCAAGAACATCCTTACTTATATCCTCAGGGAATACGCTGCCCTTAAAAGGCGGATTCGCCAGAATCAAGGAATAATAGTTCCTCGTCGGGTTATCATCAGACAAAGAGTCTTTTCTGTTGATATCAGGCTCTTCAACACCGTGGAGCAGCATGTTCATAGCACCAATACGAAGCATAGAAGGATCAGTATCATAGCCATGGAACATTGAACTGTTATAATGCTCCTGATTGGTCTTATTAAGCAATTCCTTTGAATAGTGTTCGGTAACATATCTAGCAGTACCAAGCAAGAAACCAGCGGTACCCATAGCGGGATCAAGAACAATATCATCAACCTTTGGTTCAACAAGTTCAACCATCATGCTAATGATGTGTCTCGGTGTTCTAAACTGTCCGAGAGTTCCGGCAGCGGCCATCTTACCCAAACAGTACTCATAAACATCACCCATGATATCCTTATCGGTCATATCGATGTTATTAAGTTCGCCTACAATCAAAGCAAGAACTTTAGGTGTCGGAACCAAGAATACAGCGTCGTTCATATACTTAGAAAAAGCAGTATCTTTTCCGCTGCCATTTGCCGTTTTAATGAACGGGAAAACAAAGTTCATTACTATATCAAACATCTGAGTAGGCTCTAAGTTCTTAAAACTACTCCATCGCATCTCAGAATATTTAACGCTCTTTGTAGAATTCTCAGGCGTGTACTCACCGTCGGGGAATAATTTGCTTTTATAAGAAAGCTTAAGAGCAGCTGCATTAGCTTCCCTTCTCAACTCACTGTCATCAAGCAGTTTCATAAAAACAACGTAAGTAATCTGCTCAATCGTGGTTGATGGAGATGTAATACCACCAGTCCATAAAGCGTCCCAGACCTTGTCCATTTTTGACTTCAATTCACCTGTAATCACAAAAAGCCTCCTATTATGCTGCAACTATGCAGTTATGTATTTTTTCTATCATTTCTGTAAGGAACTGAATATTAGGACCAAACAGAGACAAGATATCGTAATTATCAAAAGGTGCCGATTCAATTAGCACACTTGTTTCAATATCGCCGTTCTCTCTAACGTAATCAATAACGGCTTTAACAAACTCCTGCTGTTGAGAATTCATAACATTATCGTTCAGGAAAGCGCCAAACTTCTCATTAATCGCACGCTGATCAACACCAACGATAGATCTGATAAAAGCAGCAAGATTGTCTATATTGGTGGTCTTCCTATAATCATCTTCACTGCCAAGTTCATTCCAGAGAATGCGTTCCAGTTCTTTAAGGTCTTCTGCAGTGATAGGTTCAATATTCTTTATTTTCTTAACAGTCTCGTTGTCTTCGTGTTCTATGAGATAATCAATAACTTTCTCTTTGTATGTGCGAATATCTATAAGGAATTCCGGTTCATAATCACTTGCTATTATTTCATCTTCAAGATCAATTATTACCGGCTTACCAGCACTGGGCAGGTACTTCATAAGATTTCGAACTGCTTCTCTATATTCTTCAAGCTTATCAACAGATGGCTCCACCCAGAATTCTTCTCCAGAAAGGCTAACAAGAGCATCAGCATTTGCCTGAACTGCAGACTGAGATCCAGAATACTGTAATAAGATCTGAGATATTCGGCGAACTATCCTGATACTCCTTGCAGCAGTTTTCATATTGGCGCCTGCAAGAACAGCCAATTCAATATCGAGCATTTTTGCATCAAATCTTAATGAATTGATGTCTTCTTCAATCTCATTTGCAATTAAACCCGATATGTATAACTCAATTTCCTTTTTATCAACAGGCGAAATAGCGGACCAGAGCTCATAATCAATATACTTATCAACATAAGCCATTTTTTGTCTAACGGCTATTTTAGAAGAATTACTCTTGATTTCAGCAACAGCTGTATATAATTTTGCCTTAAGGCGATCGTAATATGCCTTGTGCATTTGATCTTTCTGGTGCTCGTAAGACTGAAGCTCGCACATAATTTCCAATCTCAAATCAAATAATCTCTGAGATAATGATTTACCATTAGAAACGTTTGAAAGCTCAGGATGTTCATCAAAGAATTCGAAATTCCCACAATAATCAAATATCAGGAAATACTCTTTATCCTTTCCATCAATCAATTTTTCACAAAGGCGAGTACCGCGTCCTATCATCTGAACATATTTGATATGAGAGCGAACAGGTTTAAAGAATACAAGATTCAATACGCTCGGGACATCAATTCCTGTATCCAACATATCTACAGATACTGCTATTCTGAAATCAGGCTTAGATTCAAAATCCAAAATAAGCTGCTTAGCGTTCTTAACTCTGTTATCAATAAGCTGACAGTAATCGTCATTCTTAGCTAAATGAGGATAATTCTTTCTGAATGTATCAACGATCAATTCAGCATGCTGGTGATTATAAGCAAATATTATGGTCTTACCGAGCAACTGCCCGTCATCAACCATAATTCCGTTATTCATCAAGTCTTCTAAAACTCTTCCGCATGTGTCGACATTATAAAGGCGGCTAAACAACTCTTCTTTAGGGAAAATAAAGTCCGTCGGAATATCTTCGCCGTCTAATTCAACAGCATATGACATTTCCACCTTTTCTTTATCGTCTTCGCTAAGATCAGCATATTTTACGCCGGTAGACAGCAACTTAGTGGTACGAGATTCCACTTTATAAGGAACAAGATACCCATCTTTTACTGCATCATCTAACGCATAAGCAAAATCAGGCTCATCATTCTCGCAATCAAACACCTGATAAGTACTTGCATCAACTTCAGATCTTGGAGTAGCAGTAAGACCTACCAGCAGCGAATCGAAGTAATCAAAGATGGTTCCATATTTCTTGAAAATAGATCTATGTGCCTCATCAATGATAATCAAATCAAACCGGCCAATAGAAAGCTTCTTTTCTTCTGCATCAATAAAGTTGATCATTGTCTGATGAGTAGAAAAACACATCATTGCATTATCATCATCGGCTTTGGACAAATCCGAATATACACAATAAGTAAGATCCGGAAGCAATTTCTTGAAGTTTCTGAATGCCTGATCCACCAAACTGGTACGGTCTGCAAGGAAAAGAACGCTTTTAATCCACCTGTTTCGCATCATCAGCTCAACAATTGAAATCGACACTCTTGTCTTTCCGGTTCCGGTAGCCATAACCAAAAGGCTTCTTCTATAGTTGGAGTTGAAACGTTCGCAAACCTTTGTAATAGCCATCTTCTGGTAAGGACGGCCGGTAATATCGTCTCGAATCTTCAGATCAGACATAGCAACGCGATTACGCTTTTGCATCATATATTCGAGATCTTCCAAAGTATGGAATGCAGTCAATTTGCGAGCCGGATAAATACCGTCAATAATATAGATCTCATAGCCGTTGGTATAGTAAAGAACCGGGACATAACCATATTGCTTTCGCATACATTCACCGTATTCTTTTACCTGCTTTTGTCCTACTAAAGCTTCATGCTGAATACTCTTAGCTTCTACTATCGCAAGCGGCTTGCCGTCACGCCCATAAAGGACATAATCACAAAAACCAACCCCGGAAGCGTTATTCATCCCTGTTACAGGAATCTCACAACATGCACAACCGGCAATAGGCGAACCAGATTTAACAACCGTTCCATCTTTAAGGGACGTGGTTCCCTGCGGCTCTACAACCTTCCACCCAGCTTCTTCAAGATAAAGGTCGATATAGACTTTCCTTGTCTGAGCCTCACTAAACTGGCCAAAGGAAAACTTTTTAAATGGTTTATTGGGGTTCTGTATTCTGTCGAAGGTATAAGAAGCGAACTCCTTGAGATTAGAATAGGAAAGAATTGCTTCTTTTTTCTTAATCGGAATACCATGCTGAACATTATTGCCTACTTTTCTTATGAAATGCAGAGCTTTAAGCATGGATTCATCAGGAACAAATGAGGATATGACAGGTCCATTAATAATTTCAACCAGAGTGGCGGAATTGGAATAATCTGCCTTTCTTGTAGAATAAATGACCTTGAACAGCTCTATTAAGGCATCACGACAAAATGCAGCCTTTTCATCAAACTTCTCTGCATTTTCTGCCTTTTGGCATGTTTTATAGGCTTCCAAGAATAAGGAATTATTATCTAGGTAAGTAAAATCTGCCATAAAAACTGCTCCTTGCTAGAATAATACCAGCTCCAATAGCCCAATAATGGGACATTTTCGTTCTTATAGCATTAATTATAATGCATTAATTATAATATAGAAAATGTAAATTTCTTTGAATAATTAGGAACTAAGTTATAAATGGTCCACCATTTTCTTATGATGAACCATTTTTCAGCTACCGGTTATTCGTCATTCTGCTCTTTGAGCACCAACTGCTTTTGCAGCATGAAATAACGTTTTTTGCCCCTGCTTTTACTTTCGTGAAGCATTTCCTCGATAGTACGAGAGTATTTCACTTCCTTCAGGATCATTTTTGTAAATACATCCCACTCATTATCAGTTGGTTTAAAGCCTGAAAACTTAAACATAAAGTCAAAATTGGTCCCGTGTCTGAATAAACGGCCGGGCAAAGGATAATGCTTCCTATTTCCAAGCATTATTCCATATCTCAAATATGGAGTAATGTTTTTATGCTTCTCCGCTTTATAACTATATGTAATAGCATCATGTGTGCCAATCTTATTGATTTTCGACTCGATTATTACTCGATAGTAGATCTTCCCGTTCTTTTTCTCGTATATCAGCAAATCCGTCTCAAAAAGAGTCGGATCCATGTATTCAGGGGTCCCATCTTCTGAATAGCCATTAATCTCCTGCGAATACGGCACTTTTATCAATGTATCTGCATGTAGCTTATATGGCTCAAGAAATGCATTCAGCCTTTTACATATTTGCTTTGTCCATTCATTTTCAGTCATAAGCTACCTCTAATTCAAGTTATAACCGCGTCTCGGGTCTCTGGACATAAGAACATCTTTCCACCAGGCTTCCCTATCCAAAATGAACTGATCATCTGTACTCGGCTTGTAAATATCCAATATTGTGTACTGGAAGTATTTTTGTATATGCTCGAATTTGAGCTTCTTTAACTCTACATTTCCGCCATGACCGGTACTTAGATAGTCTTTCCATCTTCCCCAAATCATTTCACTTCCAGTCGCTGAACCGACATAAAGCTTTCCGTTCGATTTATCTGTAATAAGATAAACGCCCTTCATATTCTGGAGTGCTGTTTTCCAGGATTCTGTATTAATAACTCTGTCCAGTTCCTTCCAAGAGACACAGACATTTTCATATCCGGGGAAAACCGCATTGTTTTCGTTCCTCTTCACTTCAACAACTTCAAGATTGTCTATATAGTTTTCAAGGCAGCAATAACTAGCGCGGAATGTTCTTTTATATCTGACAATCACTCGACCAATCAGCTCTGAACCAATATTGGTCAGTTCCGTTTTATAGTTATAGTGGTCATCATTTAACTTACGAGATGACAAGCTCTTATAAACTCCGACAAACAGCCACTCGTCAGCACTGAAACGTATTAGTGACAAAATATAATCTCTTTCAAAATTCTTTTTTCGCTGATGTTCCTGCCATTCCTTAAAATCACCGTTTTCATAGACTTCTAAAGCTTCATACCAATTATGGAAGCCTTGAGCGAAATGTATCTTAGTATTCTTGCTGTTTTCCGACAAGAACGGTATCAGAGTCTTTAATAACATATACTCATCCTCCATACAGGAATGTGATGTTACTGATAAGGATTATGCTTATATGTTAGCACAAACAGTGGGATTGAATGATTGTTGCTGAGAGGAAATCGAAGCTTCCCACCCTACCCACCCTGGGTTGGGTTGAATTGGCTGGTTTATGCGCCTTCGCAGGGGATGTCTTCGGGTTCCTGGAATGGGTCTTTGATGATTCTGTTCTGGTAGAGGGCGTTCCACGGAAGACCTGCGCGCATTTTCTTGTTGTAGAAGATCAGCATGGCTTCGGCATAGCCTAAAGAGCCCGCTCTTCTGTCTTTTGCGGTTTTTGAGATCTCCTTTATTGAGATTTCGCTGAGCTTTTCTTTAAAGATGTCTTCTTTAAGCTTACTGCCATATGTGATTACCAGACGTGCAACACCGTTTAGCATATTGGCCGAAAAGGATTTTGCTTCTCCCTCCCAAGTTATTATTATCAACTTCAGTACCCTGTCCAAGACATCGTAGCCGTATTTGTCATAGAGCTTTTCAAGAGCGCTTACGGCTGAGACCGTGCCTGGATTTGAATTGGCAGCTATTTTGAGATTATAGGATTCTACGAGGCCCTTGATCATGAGCTCTTTTCCGTTGCCGGCTTCACAGTTGGCCTTGAATATCTCTATTGGCTGCAATGCCTTTACATTCTTCATCTGGTTGGCAAAGATATCAGCTTCTTCCGTATATTCAAGATCGTCATAGATCATGCACCAGACAGGGGTATCACGGCTTCCTGAGGCCATTGCTATTATTTCTGCGGTATGCTGGCCGTTGAAGACATAGTTAATGCCGTTTCTTCTTGATACCTTTATTGGGTTTATCTGGTTTAGGTCAAAGTTTTCCACGGCCTTTCTTACGTGGATCATGGAAAGGTTTCTCTGATATTCCTGATTGGAAACAAGATCTTTTATTGGCACCAGCTCAAAATGAACTTTGGGGATAAATTCTTTATAGTCAGTCATTTGCATTAGTCCTTTCTACCAAAGACTCCTGGATTGTATTTATCGTATGCTCTAATACTGTCAGCTTTCGCATGAGCTTTAAGCTTGCCGTATTGGTTATCTTGGGGAAGTTTTCAGAACCCCTGACTCTTTGTATGGAGGATATCCACGAGTCGATCGTTAAGCAGAGGCTGTTTACTTCAGAATCTGGGTCGTACTCGGGCATCTGCCTTATATTTACGTTGGTTTTCACCTTTTCTTCCGTTTTTTCCCTTCTGCTTACGGGATTATTGGGTTTAATATGACTCCACTTGACCTCATTTCTTATATAGGACAGGGTTATATGGTCGAGCTTTTCTTCCATGGAGGATCTGGCTATAGCTCTTATCTCTTCAGGTCTTAACCTTGAAAGTTCTATCGTATTTTCATGAGAAATACGAAGTTTCCCGGAAAGAATAAACTTGGCAAAGGCCATATCCTGATCGAAAATAATATTCATAGCTATTGCATATACACTGTATTTTCTGACCGTGCCGGGAGAAATATAAGAATAGTCTGCTATTACTTCTGCTATGGCGCCCTGGGAATCGCCGGTTTTGAACGGGGATCTTAGAGCGTGGTGGTAGCAGTAAAGCTGGCCGATCAGATATTTACTGTATTCTAAAGAAAGGTCCGTTCTTTGGAGCTGGTTTTTACAGACATATATGCCGGCATGGTTGATATCGGGAAAATCCATCTCCTCGACTATATATTCGAAGCCGATATCCTTTAATATCTTGAGCTTTTCCATATCGTCCAGGTGATAGCCGCGCCAGATATGGACAACCCTCAGATCCCTATCCTTTAAAAGGTTTTCCTTAAGATTTTCAAGGTTTGTATCGGATACGGGCTGTATAAGCCTCAAAAGTTCTTCGTTAATGGCATACTCAGATTTTTTCATAAGACCTGTCTCGCCCCCGAAACACCTCATTATCTGCTATGGAAAACCTTGCGACCTTATTTCCTTTACTTAAAACGCCTTCAAACACATATGTCTTATCATGTTCAAGGTTAGGCGCAGTTCTTTTAAGCTTACTGAATAAGAATCTGCTGTATATTTCGCACTCCTTGGCCTTTTTGACCTTTATTGCATCCTTGCTGCTTTTATCGGCGCAGCAGATAGCGAGCTCCTTTTCATCAGGATTGACCCAGATATAGACATACTCGGGTCTATTCATCAGTCTTAAGGTCTTCTGATGGATTCTGAGTCTGTTCTTCTTCATGTCCAGGGATATTGTCGGTGTCATTTTTGGTTTTACCCTCTCTTTCTTCATCCTTATCTATTCTGAAAACTGTATAATCGTCGAAAATGCTGACAAGCGTTAAATCCTGATGCTCGTTTACCGGCACGCCGAATCTGTTCATCCAGTCGTCGGGATAGTATGCTTTCCTGTCTATCTCGCCTGATTCCGGATCCTTTCTCTTAAAAGTCTCGGCGCTTGTAAGGTCGAAAACGAAAATAGTATCCGTCTTGGTCCTTATGAGCTTTCCCAAGACCTTATATCTGCACTTTGAATTCCAGCCCATAAGCTTTACCACCTTGGCAAAGAACATCTCGCAGGATATCTGCTTGGGCTTTCTCTTGCCGTCTTTAGTCCTCGAAGCCCAGGAAAAGGAATCCTTGAGCTCCTCGTCACAGGGCTTTACCGCGAGCTTTTTCTCATTGGGGTTTACGAGAAACTGGACGAACGTGACATCAGGCAGCTTATTAAGGCACGCTGCATTTACAGACACCTTTGCATCCTTAAAGGTTACGGAGGGCTCAAAAAGATGCGCAAAGAATTCGCCCCTTACCACCTGATATCCGTCGTATGAGAACTCTTCTTCCCTTATCTGGCCTTCATTTGTCTTATCTTCCGGATTATTCATCTATACCTAAATCCTCCAGTATTCCTTTTATTTCATTTGCGGCCTTCTCAGGCGTTGTTACATTTCCTGCTTCTGCCGAATACGTGACATGTCCTGATTCAAGTTCTTTTTCCTGCCGTTCTTTAGTAATCTGGTCTTCTTTTGCCTTTGTTCTGTAGTATTCTTCGCCAAAGGAATCGGCCCATTCTTTGGGGTATGCCGTAATGCGCCTTCGTCTTGAGCTTGTAACCTTCTCGGCTATATAAGCGCCGTCTGATTCCATATCCGGATCGAAATCGTTCTTATCTATTGAGAGAGTTGCATCGTCTACGCTGAAGATAAGAACTGTATCTTCGCCGAATTTATATGAAGTGCCGTTTATCTTGTACTGGACATCCATATTCCACGAAAAGAGTTTATAAAGCGTTGGGATAAAGGCAGCGCCGCTTATTAGTTTGGGCATGAAGCCCTTTTCCGTATATCTTCCCCACTCAAGCGCATATCTCGAGTTTGATACCGCTTTCCTTACGGCGATAAGTCTCTGGCCGGGATTTACAAGGATTTCTATCTTTTTGGTATCGGGAAGCTTTATAAGAGATGGCTTATTGAAAAGGAGCTTCGTTGGCGATATAGAAACCGTTATATGACCCATGGTTGATATAAACTGGGTTCTTACGAGTTCATAGCCTCTAAGATCGATATTGCCCTTCTCAAGCTTTACTTCTAAAGGCTTTGACGGGATCTTATTTACGCCGTCAAGAACTGAAGTGCTTGCCATATAGTAGTCGTCCACGGTAAAGCCTGCCCATTTGGGATGAACTACAACATAACCTTTAAGAAAGCCCGATTTAACGACCGGCATCTCCGGAAAATACCCTTTATTGCCATATTTGGCATTCCTTAAAAGCTTCTGGACAGCAAAGAAATCCTCTCTCGAAACAATGGCTTCGTGGTGGTCTTTTTGCCTGTACTGATTCCTGTCGTTATTATTTTTCTTGGATTTGTGATCCAAATAGTTAGGAGTGAATGTCTTTCTGGCAAGGATATCACCGCAATAACGTTCATTAGACAGAATATAAAGAACGCTTCCGGGAGACCAGATACTGTTTTCT
Source organism: Clostridiales bacterium (assembly GCA_017510605.1). GTDB lineage: Bacteria > Bacillota > Clostridia > Saccharofermentanales > Saccharofermentanaceae > Saccharofermentans. The sequence continues at coordinate 221,867 of JAFWMQ010000017.1, read as the reverse complement.
TTTTTCGTTAAACGGTCAAGCTCCGTTAAAGCGTTTGCAATCTGCTGAGAAGAATACCCATACAAATAAGATAAGAATATTAACCTGACTGTTTTGGCCTCTTCCTCGTTTACTATAAGATTTCCGTTTTCATCGTGATCGTATCCTAAAAGTCTGGGGGTTAAAAAGATTCCGCTTTTATTCCTCATTTCTATGGAAGCGTTCATGATCTCAGACTTGGTATGGCTCTCTTCCTGGGCCAGTGTGGCTATAAATGCAAGTGCCATCTCCGATTTGGGATCTAATGTATATATGTTTTCGGTTTCAAAAAAGATTCCTATCGGCGGATTTTTTGCCTTAAGCTGCCTTACATAGCCTATACAGTCTACGTTATTACGTGCAAAACGAGCAACACTTTTGGTTATTATCAGGTCAATTTTGCCCAGATTGCAGTCTTCGATCATGCGCATAAAGCTGTCTCTGTGTTTTAAACACGTACCGGTAATGCCTTCATCTGCATAGATATCTACAAGTTCCCAGTTTTCTCTTTTATGCACGAAGTCTTCGTAATAGTTTTTCTGTAACTCATATGAAGAAGTCTGATTGGGATCGTCCGTTGATACTCTGGCATAAACCGCCACTCTTTTGTGGGAATCGGATGTAAAAAAATCCTCCTGCGGTCTTGCCGGAATAAAATCCAGTAAACCTTCATCAATACCTTTATACCGCTCTCTTATCTTCTTTTTGACCTGATTACTGTCCAGGTGCTTTTCGTTTTCCTTCATCCTTAAAGGATCCTTTCCGCACAATTTTTATGTTCGGAATGAAAATAATATTAAAAACGTTTTTGCTCTATACTCCACAGGTTAAGCATTTAACCTATAGGTTAAAAATGTTATGAAAAAAATATAAAAACCGGGAGAAATCGTATTTTCCCGGTCCTAATTCATCATTTTTATGATCTCCACGATGCATTCCGTGATCCGCTTTTGTTTTTCCGGAGTACACAGGGAAATAAGATACTGAAGTTCTCTGTCAAAGTATGGATTTGCTGTATTTGAAGAAACGTAGATAAAATCATTGACGGTTACATGCATTATGTCTGCGATATCAACTAATCTTTGGAGGCTGGGCTTTTTTAACCCTCTTTCAATATAGCTTATATAAGAGATAGAAGTATTTAGCTTAAGTGCGAGATCTTCCTGGGTTATCCCTCTCTCCTCCCTATACTGTCTGATGCGTGATCCGATGATCTTATAGTCGAGCATCGCAATATAACCTCCGGGTTAACAATTTACCCTTATAAAGGTATTACCCTTTTTGAGGTGCTACCTCCAAAAGGGATTATATTGCATAATCTCATTGAAAACAACACTTAACGGAGCACTTCATGATTGTCTACGACAGGCTGTGGAATACTATGGCGCTTAAAGGCGTCACGCAGTATAAGCTGATAACTAACGGTATCAGCCACTCTACGCTTACACGCCTGAAGAATAATCAGCCGGTTAATACTGACACAATAAATAAACTCTGTACAATATTGGATTGTCGAATAGAAGAAATATTAGAATTCAAAACAGAGTAAAAAACGATTGCCAAAAAAAGACAATCGTTTTTTATTTACCATCTCATGTCAGGTTTAACAGTAAAGCCCAAATTTTCTAATTTTTTCTTGTATTCTGGATTATAAGTATAATCGTAATTGTTTAAGTACCAAACAGTTTTTAACAAATTAACATGGTTTTTAATCTCTTCAATATAACCTAAATCAACCTCAGAGAAAGAAAAACCATATGAATATATCTCTGTAATATCTTTTATACCATCAAGCCAATTCTTCAATTCATATTTGGGGGAAAGAGTATTCTTTCTAAGTTCTTCATGTAAATCGTTAAGAGTTGATTGATAAAGATAGAACTCCTTATCTCGGTCAGGAGTCTCAGCTCCATGGCCGAAAATAATATACTCTTTAGGATCGCCGACAATACCATGTGGATGACAGACATTATTATCTGCGACTTTATAAATCTCTTCTAAAGTTCTCGTATAATTAAAAGTCACATAAAAACTATCCTTGGCACTAACATCATTAAACACTACTTCAGCAGAAGGATTAGCTGGATAAGAAGAATAGTCTATTTCAGCCAGCTCATACGATACCCAATCGTAAAACAAATCTTTAATTTTGCTAAATGCAGCCTTTATGTTTTCAGCGGTTTCATTATTATTTTCAATTGCCCAACTTTCTTCTTTATCATCCATTTTGTCGTAATCATCATCAAACGCAAATGAAAACTCATCAAAAACACTGGCACCTACAGCTTCTTCAATTGTGCACCAATAACCATCCTCACAATCATCCAGTGTTTTAACAATATAACCGACCATATCATTATCATTATAGTCATAGTCATGATGATCAGCTGTTAGTGTTTTCTCCGGAATGCCCGTATGGTAAACACAATCCGGATAGTTCTTAATCAAATAATCTCTAAAATCTTGATACTTTGTTTTCATCGGGCCTTCACTATTTCCGTGAGCAAAGCAATCAAAACCATTGCCGATAACATAAAGTCTAGACATATTTCCTATTCTCCTAATGAATTAGTGATAGGAATAATAATATCATTTCTGTTCTAATTTGGCAGAATCTTTGATAGATATTCGTTCTTCTCCATTAATAGCAATTGATAGAAAATCTTCTTAGAAATACAATTAGTCCCAATTAATACAACTCAAATAATCCGGTTCTGGATTACTACCGCACTTTGGACAAGGTAATGAAAAAAACTCCCTATCAGATGCACGACGCATGCTACAGCTACATTTATCACATTTGTGGGCATATTCTTTTAAGAGATGATAATCTTCCCAACTAGTAACATAAGGAACTTCACCCCATTCTTCTACGGTTTTAATTCCATATTTCTTTTTCTTAATAACTTCCGGATCATTGGGAGCATATAATGACAATCCATAATCCACCTTCCAGTTATGACATGTATCGCAAAAATATAAAAACCTCTCTGCTTCTACAGCAACATAGTCTTCACTTAAAGCAAGGGCTTTCCATTCAGATCCATATTTTCCTTGCTTAATACTTGAAAGCAATTTCTCATAAACTTGAGGAAACCGCATACCAATTCCAGTACAGATATCATATTCATGTCCACAACAACTGCACTTAAAGCCAAATCCACTGCCCATAATCAAAACCTCCTTCAGAATCAGAAATCAATCAGATATATCTCTATATTGATTAATCTGAATGAGCCCTTTGGTTCAATACTCTTTATTTTTCCGCAAAGGAGCTTTCCGGCATCCATCAACCTTGCAAAGACGATATTGTCACGCTCAGGTACATAGCCGAGCTTTTCTTTTGCCTCGTTAAACACCAGAATAGCGTTGTTATCAAACTTATTGTCCTCGCGCTGGAGTAAGAGCTTATCTCCGCACTTGATCTTCTCCAAAACTTCCGGATCCTTCAGGTAAGAAGTTCCGGCGATATATGTATCAAACAGATGAATCTCACGACTTAAGGGTTTGATTACCTCACCCAAGCCTTTCTGGTCTGCTACAGCGATAATATCCTTTTTACTTTCGGTCAGAAACTTATCCATGTCAGTGTTGCACCTCCTTCGGACAAAATCTTTTGAAGCATCTCAGAAAGTTCACTGCTATACTTCTTGTACTCTTCTATCTCTTTCTTAAGACTTTCCTTCTTTTCGTTCACCTTGTCTTCTGTAAACAGGATCTCCATATAGGTATATGGCTCTGTCGTAATTATCTCGTTGATCTCATATTCGAGCTTTTTAATCCGCTCATCGATATCTTCAATCTCGACATTACCTACTGCATCACCGTTTTCTTTCAGGATCTTCCTTACAAGGATCTCAAGGTTATCAAGCTCTTCGTCATCATTACAGTTATAAGCAATTACTATTCGGTCCCAAAGATCACGAAGCTCTTCATTGTCATTAGTAAGAGGATTAATATCCGGATGAACAATCTTGGCAAGTCTTCTGTATATTCTCTTAGCTCTTTCGACCTTATAAGAAGGACCTGTCTTTGACTTATCTGCTGCATCTTTGTTGGCAATCATCTCCTTAAGCTGAAGATTATAGAGTGCCATGCTCTGCTCAATCGCACTATTCATTTCCTGAACATTAATGGCTTCTCCCCTGTTTATTGCAGCCTGACAGTATGAAATCTGCTTTTTCTTCTTAATACACTCAATCTTAAGTTCGAAGTCTTCCAGAAGAAGTTCGCCAAACTCCTTAATATATAAGGTGTGAATAGCACCAGCTTCCTTATTTAGCTGGTCTCTTTTTAAGAGAAGTTCCTCATACTTCTTATACTTTCCGTTTTCTTTCTTAATCAGCTCGTCCATATTCCACCTCCATGTCGTAAATCTCATCGTAGATAAATACGATCTTCTTGCCGTCTATCTCGGCCTTTTCAAAGAAATCCCTTGCATTCCGATACCACTTATTATCAAATCCTATGATGTTTCCCTCTTCTCCGGGCGTTATATCAATAATGAATCTCCTGTCGTTGTAAAGAAAAGCAACCCTACATACGTTCTTGGAAATCCAATAAAGGTCATAGATATCAAGTCTTGCCTTATCTTCAGATGAAATCTCATTAGCCAAAGTGCTAATATCATCCATGACCTCGATGTTGCCCCACCAGGATGGGTTATTACGAATGTCTTCAGCCAACCTTCTTTTTGCTTTCTCAAGCAATTCAAGTGCTTCTTCCGTTTTACCTTGCTCTGCCCTAATTCCGGCAAGACGATAAGCAACATCAGGGAAAGGCATATAATCAACACCATATACAGATTTAACCTTCTCTGGATGTGTTATCTTATCGTATATTTCTTCTATTATTCTTATATACTTGGCTTCGTCCTTTTCAACGTAGAAACCGTTATGGTACATATCGGCCAATTTATACTCACAACCGACTTTTATAATGTCATCTTCACTTTCAGCTCCTTTTGAAAAAAATTCAAAAGCCTTCTTGTAATCTACTGTACCGGTCTGACCGTAATACCAAATGTAACCAAGTTCCTCTATAGCCGGATAGTAGCCGTACTCCGCTGCCATCTCAAGATATTTGCACTCCAGATCAAATCGTCTCTGTTCAAGATACGTAAATGCCAGGTTGTGCATATCTCTGGGATCATGAAATGTGCTGATCAGGAAAAGCTGAGCTTCTTCAAATAAGAAGAAGTCTTCTTCAGAGGGGTTACTATTGTAGTAATACTCAGATATGAATCTTCTTGCTTCTTGAACAGTCATATAAGCTTCTCCTTTCTCTGTTTTTCTTATTCTACAATTAGCCTGATGCGATTATTCGGACTGATCCGGCTTCTCCTTCTCCTCGTGGCCTGAGCCCTCAGGATATACGGGAATAAGACACCCGTTCTCGCCCTTTATAAAAGTAGTTCCCTCTGGCAGAACCTTTCCAATAACAGGAGCATCAAACACTGAACCCATATACTTCTTCGGACAATTATCTAAGACGCTGTCCATAAACCTCTTTACGACTAGTTGAAACTCTTCTGGAATATATTTCGAAGCCTTTATCTCAATACGCGCAGGAATCCACCAAAAGGCTTCAGCTATCGCACCTGCAATAGCGCCTAACGTATCCGTATCTCCACCAATATACATAACATTTCTTATTGTGTCTTCATAAGAAACACCTTCTATAAAGCATGTAAATGCTTCAGGCATTGTATGCATGCAGTCCTCAACATGTTCGTAATCAGGTCTTATTTCATCCAAGGTTCTGGAAAGATCATAGCCAAACTCATCTTCGATATATTTCTTGATATCTTCTTTTGGTGTCTTCTGTCTGGCCAGATATATAGCTGCTGCTGTAGATTCAGCACCTTTTATGCCCTCAGGATGGTTATGAGTTACCTCAGCAGTCCATCTGGCCACCTCTCGAGTACGCTCAAGCGTATCGTAAAGCCAGCCAACAGGAGAAACACGCATACCGGAACCATTACCATAACTTCCGTAAGGCTTCGGATCATCGGTTAATACCCAATCAATGAATCTTGCTCCATATCCGGCATAAGGATACTTCTGTCCCCAAAACTTCATAGACCTTATAAGGCAAGTCTTAATTGTCTTCTCGTCAGCCTCCTTGCCTGCATTCATAAGTGCTTCAGCTACAGCAATTGTCATTACAGTATCATCCGTAAAATCGCACGTCTCAGTAAAGAGTTCAAACTCCTTGCTCTTATTGCCTCTGTCAAACTCAAATCTGCTACCAATAATGTCTCCAATTATTGCTCCTAACATTATTAATCACCTCCTTATAGCTCAAGTGTATCAGCACATAAATATCAGATGGTCGAATGGCAAGCGACATTTTAACTGCGCATTCCGGGCCACCAAACCGTGTATGTTCCGTCATCATTTTCTATTAGTTTCGCATTAGTCGGAATCAACTCGTCTCCGGCTATTTCGTCAAATCCAGCTTCCCAAACAGTCTCAGCCCGGTCAATTCTCGTTTCAAGCGGGTAATCGAAACGGAATAACCTATCCTCTTCACCGTTATCTGGTTCTCCAAGGGCTTCAAGACACCTTTCGCATATTTCGCTTAGGGTTATGTCTTCATACATACCTCTGAACATATCTGTATCACACGACTCACCTATACGCTCATATTCATCTTCGGTGACCTCAATATCAACATACAACCCTTCTTCAATAACCGTTTTCTGGTCTTTGGTTGTAATGTCAAATGTAACTGTAACTAGCATTAATCTTCCCTCCAAAGATAAAAATGATCCCGCCTGATTATTGACGGGATCATTTCTTTCAGTAGGACAATGACACCATCATTCAAGCATTAGCACCTTACAGTAATGCAGGTTGCTGTACGATCTTTGAGCTTGCCTCTAACGTACTCTATATGGTGATCTAACTATAACAGGTTCGGAAGGCTGATGCGTTCCATTAATGGGACCATTAGCAAATACAGTTCGGATTACAGTTAGACGTTGCATGCTCCTTTTCCGTTTATCAAATCATTAAACAGATCTCTTAAGCCCATCAACACAAAGCCCAAGTTATTTTCTGACTGCTTTGTTTTACCCTCTAAATGCCAGTCTTGCGGAAGAACCTTAAGTGTACCATCAGGATTAAGAAGATGTGTTTTATCTAATCCAGCACCGTATTTATCATCTTTGGGACTTGCTTCAATAAGTACTGCATCACCAGTCGACAGCAATGCATCAACAAAATTTATATCTGATTGCAGTTTGCCTAGATTGCCATGAAATATGATTTCCCTAAACGACTTATCCCAAATTGCTGAATCGAAATTCTTTACTTTTTTCCCGAGTTGTTGGCAAACCTTGGGATTGGGTTCATTCATAATAGCTTTATAGGAATCTAGATCTCCGAACAGTAAAGCCTTCTCCGACATCATATACTGCTCTGCAGTTTCATAGATTCTTCCGTTAAATGAGAATTTGTGAGGATACCACTGAGAAAATATCCGGTTCTCTACTCCCTCATCCGCTTGCCAAAAAGTCACAAAACTATGCTTTTGTCCAGAACTGACCTCATCTATAAGCCAGTTAATATTATATCTATATATGTATTTATCCTTGTGCGGTGCAATCACACGGAGATTGCCTAAATCCATTGCTTCACCTAAAGCTTTGACAGCTTCAGGACTATTAATAACAGAATCGATATTATTCATTTATTCTCCCCCTTAGAATCACTACCGTTGTTATTCTGCCCAAGTGGTCTGTTTGCCCATTTAATCTTACTAGGATCCACAGGCACAAACTTCAACGCATCACTCTTCCATCTGGGATGAATATCATCCTGTTCTGTGGTTTTCTTTTTTCCTGATTCCTGTGACATGAGATACCTCCTTGATTATTCCATTTCTATTAAATTATCAGAGTTCTTTGGTCGCATAACAAGCGACATATTCTTATATGAATATTACTCAGAAACCTCATTAAGTTTCTGCCATACTTTAACCATAGCATATGTATCAAGGCCGCAATACTTTAAAAGATGACCCCTGAAAGCTTCTAATTCTTCATCATTCATTTTATCCATACGAAGAAATGTAGCTGAGGCTTCAGAACCATTATGAACACCTTCAAGATTGTGATAGTCCAGTGCAGGATCATCTGGGAACAGAGCCGGCAAAACATATTTTATTGAATAGTATCCTTTCATTAAGCGGCAGTAATACTTTCTATCACGAAACGGAACCATCAGATCTTTTATATTAATATGAATATCCATAAGGTGAGCAGCCAGATCAGGATATAAACCGGCAAGTTTATTAATGACCGTCTTTTCAAACCCCATATTGTATGCCAAAGTACATACACCCAGTGGAATATCTTCACACAATCTTTCAGCTAGCTCTCTACGAGGATCTTTCCCAGGATATGCAAGAAACTCTTTATGTTTCAGCTCTCCTCCTTCTTGTTCGATATAGTGTAAAGAATACTGGAAACAAATCTGTTCGTAAGGCTTGGTATTATCATACATAGGGATAGCCGGATTGAATGTTTCAAAATCCAAGAAATACATCGGATACTTCAACTCTCCCAAAAACCTCTTTATTGCTCCCTTATCGATTTCAGGAGGCAAATCATTAATTTCGTGCAATATCTGCTGGATAGCTTTTTCTTTGATCACTTCACCTTCAGAGAGCAATTCTTCAAAGGATTTCTTGCCGTTTTCAATGCACTTAAACATCTTATCTTTATGTACACCGACTAAATCAAATGCATTGGGTTTAGGAAGATAATCCGTACAATACTTCCAGAATCCACACTCGTATGGCTTAAGGCATGACATACTAATCGGTTTAGCAGGTTCTTCCGTCTTTTCTAAATATGTTCTGAGTTCACTGATAGTCATCTCTACATTGAAATATAAAGAATCAGCCGTTTCAGTCATATCTTCAATAGTGAACAATTGCTGAATATCCAAGTCTCCATGTCTAATATACTGATTGTTTAAATGAACTATATAAACGCCATCCACTTCAAAACCAAGCTGCTTAAGAACATAGTTCTGGAAAGCAACATCATGCTGATTGGGATCGTGAACACTTGTGGCGCTCTTGACCTCATATATCTTCACATGGTCGTCCCCAAGATTCTTAAGAATATCTACACTGCAAAACAAACCTTTATATGAGAATGATGCCTCTGCAATTACTTTCACACCCTTCTTCAGTAAATCTTCGGTATCATAAAGCATCTTGGTCAAATCATTATTAAATGGAACTTCCGTATAATCACCGAAAAGGCCCATTGCTAGATCTCCGACTTCGTTTCCAGTATCAAGAATTGCCTGATTAAACACAGAATCATCAAAAACTTCAGGCTTGTTCTTCTTAAGCCATAATATCTTAGGGCATTGAACCCCGCTGCAATATCTTGATTTTGAAAGTCTGAATCTGTCGTTATCATTATCTGGCTTAACAAAGGTTCGGCCGTTCCCAGCATTAACAAAATCTGCTTTTACCCATGCTTCTTCTCGAGCTTCATCATCAAAGTCATAGTATTTATTATCAATTCGAACGATCATCTCAATCATCCTCCATACTGAGCAAAGAACAAAACTTGCTTTTTATTCCAGAGAATTCTTTAATGCAGCCCTCAAATCGTCATCACACGCATAGATTAGCAACCCCTTAGTACCACGAGTCATTAGAACTCTTAACTCATGTTTAGAAATCAACTCCGTAACATTCATCACTGTTCCATCATCAAGTTTTCTAGTTCCAATCATATAAGCCATTTTTCGTTCCTTTTCATCGAAAAAGATCTTTTGGCTCTCTTTATCATATTTTACTGATGGTCCGATTATTACTCCAACATAAGCTAAATCAAAACCCTGAATAGTAAAAGTCGAGCCAGCTTCATCTATTGAATAATCCTTTTCTGCCCAATCAAGCATTTGCAGTTTCTTTTTTTCACGACTATTAAGCTTGGCGTATAATAGCCTATTATATGTTTCATCATTCCAAAGAATGCTCCACGGTCCTATATCTATGTATTGATAATCCGTAGGTCTGCTACTAATAAATTCCCAGTCACAGGTAGCAACCATTCGTGAAAGTTGAGTTTCTTCCGCTTTAGCATATGTCTTGATTGCCTGATGCATTAACGCTGGATCATCATATATACTCACATGATAACCTTTACTATCTACACCTTTCTTATTCAAAGAAAGCTTTGATATCGTGAGATTTTTAGTAATATCATCAATCCATTTCATAGTTTCACTCGAACAATTCATTCTTAATTGATTGTTCAGCACATAATAATTGGATTTTCCATTTTTCGGGGCAGGCCCTTGGCTTTTAGCTAGATTCCTCATCTTGGTCATATATTCATATGAACATACCTGTCCTTTATGAAGAACCTGATTCTCATCATACATAATTACAGTTACTCTGGATCTTTTAATTATTTCTTCAAGCTGAGGTGACTTAAATCTGCAATCGTACTTCTGATTTCGTTGATTCCATAACAAATGAGCTTCATCTACAAATACAACATCATATTGACTATTGGAGCATGGAATAAAACTATTGGAATTTCTGTCAAAATCGGAATTATGAATCAAAAATGTTGTAGGATGCTGAACTATATCCTTATCATAGCCAAGTTTTTTTGCCATGTTTTCATAAACACTTTTCTGCTCAGCATGATTTACAAGCAAACAGCTTTTCAGATTCAAATCGCTTAACAGTTCACTTTCAAGCATCTTATAAAAAGTGCTACTCGTAAGAACAGTTTTTCCGGTTCCCGCTTCTCCTTCAACAAAAATGAGCTGACTCGTTTTATTCTGCAAAATCGCATCTGTAACACGATCAATTATTAATGTTTGAGCCTCTTTCTGCTCAGTTGTGAGTTTGTGATTTGGTGATGCTTTATATATCGCAGATTTCTGTATTTCACATTCTGAAGGGAAAAGTTTGCTGTTATCATTTCTCAGTATTCTCCAAATCATACTAAAAATACTATCAACGACATCATCGCCATTATAGTTTCCTTGCGGATTTGTGCGACTGTTATGCACATGAACTGATGGTAAAGCATAACAATAATCTATCAGCCTATTCTCAATATCTAGTGTTAATGACTTATGAAATAACTTATGTCCGAAATAATAGACAGTTGGCACAACTCGTTTGCCATTCTCATCTACATCTTCAATCATGTGGCGTTGCCAACAGCCCTTACCAGTTTTCTTTAACTTTATCTGAGCATCAGCTTCTTTCCAATGCTCATTAGTCCTTTGAACTATATCATTTGTTTCTCCGATATAGATATTGTATTGCCATTTATCTTTCCAGACATGAACATAAATCGCAGGACGGTCTAACAGAATGTCAGAATCAGGACCATACGCTTTCTTAACATCTGACGAGAGAGTATCTATAAAGCCAGGCGTTTCCTTACACTTATATACTATAGGCTTAATAGTTGTTGACATTCTTTCACCTCATTTATTAAAACTTATATATTCTCGGTATATCTGCAATCAGGATAACTGCAGCACCCCCAGAACTCACCATAAGCTCCGTTTCTCTTACGCATAACATTACCGCACAAAGGACACACCTTAACTTTTAATGCTGCTGCAGAAGGATTTTCAATTTCTTTGATCAAACAGTCATATACCTTTTTATTAATGTAACAATCTGCAAGAGCTCGATGCGCGCCCTCATAAGAAATATCATAGTAATCAGCCAATGATTCTAGTGAGTGACTGTCTAGATCTGGTAGATACCTCCTTGCTACAATAAGAGTATCAAGAAAATCATTTAAGAAAGGTTTCCCAAGGTGAAGAACCGCATCTCGCTGAATGAACTTCAAGTCAAACCTCTTAATGTTATGGCCAGCTAAGACTGAATTTCCAATAAAAAGCGCAAAATCCTTCAGCACATTTTTAACAGATGGTGAGTCCTTGACCATATCATCTGTTATGCCGTTTATACTGCTAGCGTAGTATGGAATATGAATCCCCGGGTTGATCAATGACGAAAACTCGTCTACAACTTCATGATTTATAACTTTTAGAGCAGACAATTCAATTATGGCATCAGCATCAGAAGACAAACCTGTTGTCTCTATATCAAACATCACATAATCATTGCAACTCTGAATAATCATTGTACCGTTCAAGCTGGAAATCATTAATGAATAACCAAATCAGAAGCAAACAATGTTCCCAATACTTTTCGAAGCTTTTCAGGATCATTCTTAATCGGTGCATCTGGATCCAAAGCTGCAATAACTTCAGGGAAATCGTTTGGTGTCAGACAAACAACATAATCCAAATATTGCTTAGCACGTGAAGTTCCAACGTAAAATTCAAGGCCTTTATATCCAGTAAATGAAGATTTATCCAAATCCATCATTATTATTGCATCAGCCTCTAAGCCTTTAAATTTAATACAAGTGGTAACTTTATAATCTATACCGTTGTGAGAATATGTCATATATCCTTCATTATCACCAGAGCCTTGAACAAGTGAATCTGATAAACAACTAAACTCTTCTTTACCAGGAGTAAGAATTACAACTTTCTCAAGCTTATTCTCGTAATACTTATCAAGTATTTCATTGATGGTACTAATTGCTTTCTTTTTACTTCCAATAATATGCATTTGTGGTTTTGCAGGCTCATACCACGTACATGCCGCCTTAGGTTTAATAGCACGATTCTTGCTATCTTTTAGCGGAGTAACTGATGTTTGAGCTATTTCTTTAGTATTTCGGCAATTAAGATGCAGAGAGAGCTTACAATCACTGTTAGTAATACAGTCAGGGATCTTATACTCAATACTTTCTCCACCTTGTATCATCTGATACTTGTCATAGAACAGATAGAATGTACCATTTGATTCAGCAGCTGCTTCCTGTAACAAATCAAGGATCGAACAATTTGCTTCAGCTTCGGAAGAATCAACACTCGCATCAACAAGACCAAAATCCTGTCCCTCGTCAACTATTACATGCTTATATCCAAACTTTTCAGGTTCATCGCAGCATTCCATCAGCCATTCCATTAACCCGTCAAAATCTTTGTAATTACCGGTTTTTTCCTTGGCAAGCTGTGAAATAGTCATAAAATCAACATTTTCGAACTGCTTTCGATAAGACTTAGAAGCATTCTTCTTATGAACACTATTCAAGTGATCACAAAGCAACCTGTTATAACACAAAAAGAGAACAGTTTCTTCTTCCATACTGTTCCTACGTGCTTTTTCAACAGCCAACATGGTTTTTCCTGTACCGGCAGCACCATTTATAACTGCTGACTCCTGATCTTCTAAGAAATCCAACAATCTATACTGCTCATACAAAAGCTGATTCATGCTGTCTTCAATAAGCATATTCTTTGCAGATGGAGAAGGAATAAGATTAAACTCTGGGCAGAAAACAACGTCAAGGAGCAATTGAAACTCCTCATCGTTAATTTTCGTTACAACATCAAGATCTTCATTTATTGGAATATTAAGCTTGAATATGTTTTCGATAGCTGTCGTAGGATCAACTACATCATCCGCAAACATCGTTAATTCAAACAATGCATCCTCAGGAAGGCCCTCTGCATTCTTTAACTTAAAAGCATTACGCGTCATCTTAAAGAACCAAGCTGCATGGAACATCTTACAACGCCCTGCAACACTTCTAACAACATCATTTGCATGATATCTCATTTTATTTTTCAAAGCGCGTTTAGCTGTAGCAGCCTGATTATAAGGTCCTCCACGCTTCATTTTATCGCCATTAGAATACCGCCATGCCCTTTCATAATACCTGATGTCTTTACCGTTTTTTGCTTCTATACAAAGAACACCGTAATGCTGATTTACTACAACAAAGTCGATCTCTCGCTCAACTAAATCATGATTTACAACATCGTTAACCACTACGCTGTGAAACACATAATAGTCATCAGAGAGCTTCTTTAATGCTTCAAAGACAACTCCTTCTTCACTCTTTTTATCGAAATCTTTGGGTTCAGGTGGGATCATATGTGCCATAGCGTTATTCCTCCTTCAAGTGGCTTATTACTAATTCTGCATTAATGTTTTCATCAACAATATAGCAATACCAGTCATATTTCTTAAGAATATCGTATTGTTTCTTTTTTTCCGGAACGAAAAGCGCAACATGAGAACGCGCCCAGAATAATTCCGGCCAAACATCTTTTTCTTTGGCAGGTAAACGTTCTTCAGATACGCACTTTTCATAATTATTATCAGAAACCGCCTCGATCAACTTGTTATATCCTGCTTTAACAGCAGCATCATCAGCGCTGTCTCGCATGCTTATAAGCTGAGTTTTAACATCTGAGTATGATGAAGTATCCGGGAGATCAAAATCGAAAGTCTTTGATCCAACAGTTTCATTAATTGGTTCATTCTTTTCTCTAGATTCTACAGGCTTTTTGGTTTCAACTTCATAATTCAATAAACAATCTAAATAATTCTCGGCAAGGCCACGAGAAAGCTGATCGTGGAAAAACTGATTTGAATAGTTTCTTAGACATCCGTAGCATGATGTTTCAGGAGTGCATCCACACTGACCAGAAACCTTATTCTTAGCTGCACGAAGCACATCGTAGAAGTTGTAATAAATGCTTTTTACAAAACCGGAACCACCAGCAGTATCATCAAACAAAACTATCTCGCGATTCTCGGTAACACAACCGCTAATATCACTTCGGCTAATATCAAGAGCCATGCTCGCGCCTTCAAGAATAGCATACAGAACAGACATATACAGATCTTTGTCCTCTGCACCCTCGATTATAGGCAAATGACTATCTAGGTTGGGCAAAGCAATCTTAAGGATATCTGTTGAGAATTCGTTTCCTAAAGAAGCCTTGATAAACTTCTTAGTTCCACATGCCTTTTTATATTTATTGTCATGCTTAAAATCCTTGGTAGTCGGATCTTTTGCATATCCACAGGTTGGACAGATCAACAATCCTCTTCGATCAATACCCTGATTCAATACGAATAGTTTTCCGCCAGGCGAGTATGTAACCTTAACATCCTTGCCTTTTATATCGATTGTTTTCTCCTGTGCTTCTGCCTTTTGCTTTTCAGTTAGGCCCTCAATTCCCCAAAACTGTGTTTGAGTTGCATAATACGTGCTCGGTCTAACTTCACCAACCGGTTTAGGTTTATATTCCATCTGGGTAGAGAAGCCAAACAGAGGAATAATAAATAATCGAGCATCTGTCAGCGTATTACAATATTCGCATACCTTTTTGGGAGCATCATTAAGATTTACAGTAATATCAACGACATTACCCTCAGGATGGAAAATCTTTTTACACTTGGGACATTCATGGTAGATATATGCAGGCCATCCCTTATTAGGAATAGTATTAATTGCATAACTCTCCCACACTTTACCGTTTGCAACGATTTTTGCAGGAGGAGCAAATTCGCTGATAGCCATCTTCAAATCACGGGAAAGGTCTATTTTCTTTGCCTCTTCATCAGATCCGCCAATAATATCAAGAGAAACCGTATCAATTGGGAATCCATATTTGGGCAAAACACCTTTTGCACTTAAGAAGCTGATAGATGCTTCATCTTCCAGTGTAGTTATCAGTTTTTCAGCTGCAATAGCACGTCCAAGGCCCTTTATTGCAGAACCTTCATCAATCTTAGTCCTTACATCAACAGAAAATGTCTTTAAACCGTCTATATCGGCAGTTCTTTCCTCAATCGCTCTTGTTAATGAGCCTTCGTCACCTACCAAATCATTTATAAAAGCCCATTCATCTACTCTCAGGCTCTGACAAATATCTTCAGGAATAATATTATGAATACTATCAAGCAATTCCTGTGGATGAGTTGACAATTCCTCCTTCATAACGGTACCCATGTTTTCTGGCTCTTTGTAAGAAACAATTTTTCTAGTCTTTTCCAGGAAAAACTCCGGATGTTTCTTGAAAAACCATGAAACAACAATAGAATTCAGGTGCCTCTCAGCTATTTTGTCATTATCAATTTCCAAAATCGGAGGCGCGATCTTTCCGGCAATTATCTGAGCAGGATCATGGAAGAACGTCATATCGTGACTACTTCTTCTTGAGAATGTGACTGAAAAAGCTGCAGAAGATGTGCGTCTTCCTGCACGACCAGCTCTCTGAATATAGTTAGCTGTTTCAGGTGGAACGTTTCTTTGGAATGTTGCTTCCAATTCGCCAACATCAACACCCATTTCAAAAGTAGTCGAACAGCTAAGAACGTTAATAATACCTTGCTCAAAATTCTTTTGGTACTCTCCAGCTGTTTTAGCAGCCAATTGTGCTGTATGTTCTCTAGATACCATTGGGATTATCTTATTATCCGCATATAAATTACTATAATAAGGTTCATCCTGTATCTCAGATGCTTTTACAGCGCGCAATTTACCATTGCACTTCATCTCTGGACATAAGTCTCTTACAGAATACCCAAATGTCTTTCCGCACTTATCGCATCTATAAAGCGTGTCTTTGTTTTCTACGTAGTGGAAGTTCCATTTTGCATAATTCAGGAGATATACAGTACCTTTCGCTTGATCAACAGTACTGATAATATATTTTCTGCTTACTAATTGCAGAAGAAGTTTGTAGGCCTTATTAAGATTCTCCCTGGCTAACTCATTTCGCTTTTCTTCATCAGTTGTATCTTCCAATAGTTTCATCATAATAGATAAACGTTTATTGCTTCTTCCGGCTTCGGGAATAAAGCCATAAACATATTCGCCACGTTCTATATTAGTCACTGATTGTCTGAAATAACCTTTGTGATTCCTAGGAGCGAAGAAATCATTGGTAGCATAAACACCTTCCGGATAACTGATTGCACCTTTCTGTCTTAATGTATCCATCAAGAATCGCAACAGATTCCAGACTTCCTTCCCTTTAAGCCCGGCTAATTCAGCGCTATCCTGAATATTCATATATTCTGGAGCAATCTGAACATATCCCAGTCCTTCCAAGCCAGTCTGAATATCAGGAGTCATAAACTCCTGCATAACATATAGCGATGCCAATTCTATTTTCTGATTATCTGTCAGATTAGCATTTCTTTCCTGATCAATAGTATATATACCTGCTTTTTCAGCAGCATCCCTGACCTTTTTTATTAAGTCAGGAACAGATAATGTCTTTCCATCTGCTTCCTGTAAGCACTGAAGAATAAGCTTTCTCCACATGATCAGGTTATATTTTTTCTCAAAGAAACCAGCAAAAAAAGCAGCTTCCTGTCTATTGTCTGAAAAAATCAACAGTTTACGGCCACTCTCATCAGCCAATGCTTCCGAAATTGATGAATCCGGACCATCATCAGGATCATCGAAGAAATCATCAATGAATATATCATCACTACTTAAATCTTCACTCTTGTGGTGTTCAACAGGTCTTGGAGGAATAGCATCATACAAGCTCTTAGCAACAGCAAATGTAGCCGGTTGATTAGCAGTAAGGAATCTTTTTATCAGTCCCTTTTGTGTAGCACCACAGCAAGGACAACAATTTGATTCATTATTTTTGCCAGCATACTTCAGGTTATATACCGTTGCTATTCGATCCGGATCTGAGTTACCACAGCATTCTTCAGGATGCTTCTCAGAAAAAGATGTTATTCTTCCACAGCAAAGACAAAGATGATATTTTTCCAACTTATTCATCTTATCGACGCCTTCGATCGAATCGTCTTCGTCCAATCCAGTTAAATCAATATTTTCATCACCGCTGGAAATGAAATAGTATTCCGGCTTTTCATCGCTGCTATTATGAACAAAATACTGTCCATCCGGCTTAGCTTTTGTTTTACCAATAAGATATTCCTGAGTACACTTCTGACAATTAGCCAACTCAAAAACAGCATAGGATTTATCTTTAATGAATACGCGCTCTTTTCTATCCAAATACACTTTTTTGGCGGGATAATACTGCGCAAACAGTCCCTCCAACGATTTAATAAACAAATGATATCTTGCAGGCAGAAGCGCAGATTCATCTTCACTCTTCTTTGCGGCAGCAGCCAATTCGATAAGATCAATCAGTGCATTTTCTCTCTCCTTTTCACTGGAAAGATCATCAAAAACGACACTGGCTACCTCTTCTATTTTCTTAGGTTTATTTCTCAGAACTTCATATACCTTAAACAGTCTATTATCCTTTACAAGGGAATTATAAAGATATTTACCTTTCTCATTCTCTTCCATGTTTTCAACATGCTTTTTCAGAGCCTTATATTCATCAGGCATGAAATCTCTTGCATCAGGAGGAACAACCCTCTTTTTGCGTTCAGTAGTAATAATATCTTCCGCAGAAAAAGGTTCACCGAATAGATTTTCAGCAAATTTAGCAAGACCCGGTTTTCCGTCTTCACTTCCAAGGGTAGCGGATGTTGCTATACAGCGGAAATCCCCAGTCATGTTATGGCGGATGCGCTCTTTAACGCGCCTTAGCAGATAAGCAATCTCGGCGCCAGTAGCGCCCTTATAGGTATGAGCCTCATCTATAACTATAAATCGCCAGTTCTCTGCTGACTGATTGTCAAAGAATGGTGCAGTATCAGGTCTCAGCAACATATACTCAAGCATTGCATAGTTGGTAAGAAGTATATGCGGGGGTTCTTTAGCCATCATTTCACGACTCATAAGTTCATTGGGGATTGACTTTCTATATACTTCTTCAGTATCACCCAGATGCGCATTATCATATTCTTCGTGCAGTCGTCTTTCGGCTTCTTCCGGCGTTTCTTTTGGGCGCTTTCTCTCCGTTTCGCCTGTATAACGACCAAATGTAATGTCCGGATATTCCTTCAACAGTTTTCTTAATTTCTTCTGCTGATCGTTAGCTAATGCGTTCATTGGGAATATCAAGAGAGCTCTGACACCAGCACTCAGAGTACCAGCTTCTTTTTCTCTCATTATGGAATTAAATATCGGGTACAGATAACATTCTGTTTTTCCTGAACCGGTACCAGTAGAAACAACCATATTTCGATTATTTTCGATAATATGTCTAAGTGCCCTTTCCTGATGGATTCTCAATTTCCAGTCACAAAAATGGACTGCCTTACCCATTTTACCGAATTCTTTGCTTATCAGATTCTCATCAGCTAGTTCTTTCAATGATTTACCATCTACAAAAGGAAGAGTTGACTCGAGATAAGGACCTTTTACAAACTCAGTATTCTTAACGGCTTTATGAGACAACTCCGTTATCTGATCGTCTTTAACCGTAAGAATCGAGGCAATATAATTCTGATAATCGCCGCGGATTTTATCCGTAGTTTGTCTCGGGTTCATTGACATAAGCTTTCCTCTTTTCTTTTAAGATAAATGTAAACCTGAGCCATCAAAATATCTCTTTGCGAAAGCTTAGGAGCTATTACACTGGCTTCAGACATGAATTTAATACCGATTTTGCGCTTGGCATCGTATACTCTGTCAATCGGAAGTCTAGTCAGGAACGCGGCTACGCCCTGTAAATAGAAGAACCATCCGTAACTACTCTTAGAAGCTGAAGGATCTGTTCTTTGTCCTACGGCCTCAAGATATGGCTTAGATAACCATTTCCAATCGACATTTTTATTAAGCTCCTTAATACAATCCAATAATTTTTCGCCGTATTTTTCTACTGCGGAATCCATCATTGACCGTATCTCCGGATATATTTCATCATTTCTGTCATGGGTGTTTTTATACCAGTTTACATACTGGTCGACATATTTGATTCTATGGAAATACAATCCGTAATCCGGCTTCCTTGTTACATCAAACTTCGGAGCACCCCACTTATCAAAGGTAATCATGCCTTGAATCGCATTTAGATTTCCTGCTATTTGATCATCTACACGTACAGAAACGTAGTTTTCGTGTTCTTCTCTTATAAACCGTTTTTGTTCGGTTACAGGATCAATAGTATCATCATATTTCGGCACATAAAGCATATGTTTAATTGCATCTTTACCGATAAGATCTATATATTTTTCTTTCCACATGCAATCACGGATTGAACCATCTGTACTCATCATAAGAACCATTGCTAATTCTGGAGAATACTTTTCAATCTTGCCTGCAAGTATTTGACGCTCGGAATTATCTGAATAGAACAGAAGTAAAGAATACTCTTTAAGGCAGGTGTCAAACACTTCTTGTGGTGTTTCAAGCTCAGAAAGGAGCTCAATAATTCTATACCTGTCACCTCGTTTCATAAGTGAAACAGATATTCTGCGCATCAATTGCTCAAGAAGTTTCTTTTTATTATTTTCAATCTTTTCATTTGCTATATATGCAATGGCAACCAGTCTCTCAATATCAAAATCATCTAAATGAACGATTTCAATCTGACTCAGCATTGAAGGCACAGTTAAAATCTTGTAAGACATCGCCTCTTTAAGTTCGTCAGCTGTTTTCTTTTTCAAAATATCTTTTAGCAGAAGATCCAATAGATGCTTTGATGTCCTTATATGTTTATCCTCTCGAGGACATCTGACGTAAATGAGTCCATTCCCCTGATCGAATGAGAAATCATCTTCATCTATATCGAAGAAAGATTCATTCTTGTCTCCAGAAACCATATAAAAACCTTCAACTAGTCTTTCAGGCAGTGGATAACCTCTAGATTCACCGTTTTTAGACAGTTTTGAATTCTCGTAGGTCAAATGGAAGCTTCGTTTATTAAAGCCAAATCTTAAAACATCTATATCCTTCCCGTCATCATCAGCATCAAGAAGCACATAGTCTCTCTTTTCGCTATTAAGAAGCCTGACTGGACTTGTAAATGAATTAGCCTCTGAAACGTATATTACAGGGATTCCTTCATCTTGCATATCCTCACAAATCAGCACGATTTCTAATGGCAATGGACTGTTTCTGATCGTGTCATAGAAGGCACTCAAATTGAGGTTGCCGGAACCTTTATTATTCAATTTTACGGATTCAATTTGATCAAAACCGTTTATCGTCTTAAGAGCAAGCGAGTAACTCTTTTCAGCAAATGAACCGTATGTGCGCAAAGAAAACCACAATTCTTCATCGGTCAGGCTCTTAAGATCCGTTCTGTAAAGTTTAGATGTCTTTTCAACAGCCTCTCCCTTAAGAGAAAGGATATCATACTCAAACGGATAGACCGGAAGATCGAAACTGCTACGGAATGTAAAATCTTCAGATAATGATTGCAAACTGACAGGAATAGCTCCGACACCAGAAGGGACATCAACAATGCAGGTTTCTTCATCAAAGTTAACATTGCAGCCTTCGAATGAAAGCTCCCAGTCTTTCAAACGTTTAAATCTTAGAATGTTTCTGGTATTACGTACCGTTCGGTTGGCCGGCCAATATAAGGTCGGAGAATAATTGGTACCAATAGAAGGTACATAATTAAACTCTATCTGCTTTAAGAACCTGCCGCGCTGATACAATCTAACACTGTAAGTACCATAACTTTTCAATTCTCCATGCGTACATTTAACCAAATCTATGGAAGTACTGTCACCGCATAGTACAACAGAACAAATTGAATTGCCGATATGAAGTTCAAGAGCATCCCTATTTACTGCACCCTCAGTTTCGATAATAAGCTGAGGAATCTCTGTAAACAGATTAAGATCTTCAACGTTAAACAAGTGCTTACCCTGAAGCTCCAAGTTGATTTGAGGTCTCGAAAGTAATTCTATGCTTTTTCCATGACAATCGAGGCTCAGACGAGCATCACTACCTAATGGAGTAACACTGACAATGCGATACAAATCTGTCTTGTATGGATAGTATTGTTCTTCTATTCCGACTTCATTAAGTTCTGAAATATCAATACTTGAATGAAAAACCAGGATTCCATAAGGTGAAAGGATATAGTTAGCGTTTACCTGTCGTCCGTTATTGTTAAACCATACGGGTTTATCTGATGGAATGCCAGGAATATCCCATTGTTTCATTGGTTTATCGTCAAAAATCTCAGAATCTTGTAATTTTATCGTGTACTGCTCTTCAGCCGGCACCGAAACAGATATTACATCGGTAAATCTCCTACCTTCATCACCAAACACCTTACATTCAACAGTTCTGCGGAATCCACCCGAAGTAGTAATAATCCACTTCGCTGTATCAATCCATTCGCTTTCAACAATCATTCTAGGCAACATAATAGAGAGACCTTTTTTCCCTTCGTCAAAGAAAAGATACGGTCTAGATTGATGTTCTTTTTCCTTTCTAATAGAAACGCCTTGTCTGCTTTTTTCAACCAGTTTCCATTCATAATATGAATCTGTATATCTTGAATGGATCGAATTCTTCTGCTCGGCTGAAACAATCGCATCATAAACTTCAAGAATATAGTCGATCGCCCGATCACTCTTAAATCGGGTAAGGAAACGAAGAAGCGGTTTACGAATAGCATAAGATCTCATGTCGATAAGATCATCAATTATGAGCTGAGGATCAAATGCACTGTAGGTATCGTAACTCAAAATATAGAACAGATCTTCAAGACTGCTGTCCGGAGGAATACATGCTTCATAAATAATAGGAGCTATATTAACTCGGGCCTCATCTTTTGAGTCTGAGAAATCCATTTTATACTTGACAAACATTCGCCGAGCACAAGTACCAAGACCATCTTGTTGCGGTTGTGGTATTGACGTATTCAAGTCTTCTGCCAGTGCTCCCCAGAAATTAGCATCATATTTGTACACAGCAAAAAACACCATATATGTAGTTATACAGTGCGGGAAATTCTTATATAAAACCTCAGCATTGACACCATTAGAACCGAAGCTGTTCCTAATACAGTCACCTAAAGCCTCGAATTCTTCCTGCGATAGCTGCAAATTACCCCAAAATTCACAGCCGGACACTTCACTACGTATAAGTTCTTCTATGTCCTTAAGACTTTGATTCCTAGTAATCTGAGTGTTCACAGTTCACCTCGTTTTAACCTGTTGCCGGCAGTGTTGCTGAAGCTGACTATAATGACAAATTATCTGGTCTATCCGAAAGTTACTGAAAATAATTCAGCGATACTCGGTCCCAATATCCATATTATATAATTCATATATTAAAAATTTTTGAACAAAAAGGAGATAACCTTTTTCATAAGTGATAACTGGCAAATAACCTGACAAACTGTCAGCTTCTCAACACACCGCATTATCTATTGATTTAGCGCGCAAGTTCAGCTTCCCACCCGACCCAGCCCCGGTGTGGTTGAATTGCTTGGGTGATAACTGTGGCGATCAGTAGTCGGCGTCTTCAATGCCGTCGATCTCGTCGTATTCTTCCTCGAGCTCTTCTTCACGCCATTTTCTTTCGCGTTCCTTGATCTTTTCGTCGTTGTTACTTCCAAATAATGAGAAAAAACACATAAGTTTTACCTCCAAAACATAAAAAATGCCACCTCAGCCTAAGTTTACAGGACATGAGGTGACATTATTCGGACTCATATCTTTCCGGGCCGTCAGGTACCCCAAGCCAATTCGTTTACAGCATCGTAGAAATATGTGTGATACTGCTGGAACAGATCGATTTCATCGGCATAAGACAATGGCTGGTTGGCAACGGGTGTTTCTTCCTTGAGGTTATTGTAAATAATCGTTGCCTTGTCGTAGAGCTTATCAAAGGCGAGCTTAATATCAGAATACTCGTCGCCTAAGCTGTCCATATACGCCTTGTCTTCCGTGACTTTGTTATAGTACTTATCCATATTTGCAATAACAAAATCGATGTCTAACGGATCACCCGTACAGCTCTTGCCCGTTTTGGCATAGTCTCTTGCTTCAACGAAGACTTCATTCCAGAGCTTGGTAACATCGTTAGATATATCCTGAAGTTTCTGGACAGGATCTTCTTCTGCTGTTGTTGTAGCCTGGGTAGTTGCCTGAGTTGCTGCCTGGGTTGCCTGGGTCTGAGTCGGGGTTGTTGTAGTAACACTGCAGGCTGTCATGAGCAATGCAGATACAGCTAAAATGCATACTGCTGCTATAATTTTCTTCATTTTCGATACCTCCCTTACTTTTTCTGATATTAGCACCGGAAGGCGGAAAATTGGTGTGCCGCCAGCCCACATAAAAAGCCCTGACAGTTTACGGTGCTGTCAGGGCATCTTTAAAAATAATTATTTGGCTCAGGCCAGCGGATCCAGTTCGTGATCTGTAAGGAGACTGTTTATTTCCCTTAAGCTCATCTTGTTGTTGATCGCGTAGATTATGAGGCTGTCACGGCTGCTCTTGGCATAGAGAATGCCTTCCTGAGCTATTTCCAATGCACGCTGGGTTTCGACAAGGTTCATTTCGCAGGCTACAGCTATTGCGATTATCTTGTCCCTGCCCGGATTTTTGACGCCTCTCATGATCTGGTAAAGGTATGTTCTTTCGATATCGCATTTTTTCTGCATATCGGCTACGCTCATGCCTTTTTCCGCCAGGATCGCTTTGATGTAGGAGCTGAAGTCCTTGGGATACTTATCCCTTATCTGTTCTAAGTACTTCTCGACTTCTTCGGGAGTTCCTGCTTTCCCGAGCTGCTCCATCAGGTCACCGGTTTTGTCTGTCATGGTTCCTTCCTCTCGATGTATAATTGTTATATGCATAACCTGTCCGAGTACAAAGAATTATATCACTACGACAGCAAGAGAAGCCTGGTCATGAACGAACTGACAGGCGTTGTTTATATGATGAAAACCCTTACCACCTACGATGAGGGCGTTTACGAATATCTTAAAAACAATAAAGAACGGCACATCCCGGAGATATATTTCTACACCAAGGATGAGAACAACAGTCTTATTGTCGTTGAGGAAGTAGTTCAGGGAAACACGTTTGACGTGATAATTAACAAGGACATGCCGGACAAGGAAAAGCTTAAATACTTCTATGAGCTTTTGGAAGGTCTTTCGTTCCTTCATAATGCACCGGAGCCTATTATTCACAGGGACCTAAAGCCGTCTAATATCATGATCACCAAAAAGGGCGAGCTGAAGATATTGGATTATGATGCTGCAAAAATATACAAGCCTGACAGTTCAGGAGATACAACTAAACTCGGAACCGAAGGTGTTGCAGCACCAGAACAGTACGGATTTATGCAATCGGACCCCAGAAGTGACATATATGCTGTCGGAAAGATGCTAGAAAAGGCTTTCCCGAACAATTCGAGGATACAGAAGATAGCGGCAAAGGCATCAAGCTTTGCACCGAAGGACCGTTATAACAATGCCCGAGAACTCTCCGATGCTCTGGCAAGAAAGATAAGCCCGAATCTTAAGCTGAAGCCGCTCTTCCCTCCTCCGGGTTTCAGGACCAGAAAATGGTGGAAGATCTTACTTGCTGCACTGTTTTACCCGTTTGCACTGTTCATCATTATCGGGATAACGGTTAAAGAAGGCCCGTTACTGGATAGCATACTGGCAAAGATATACGCTTTCTTTTACGTATTCACTGCTATAGACATATGTAACTCATGGACGGGAATATTTGATATACTTCCATTCGTTACTCACAAGAACATTTTCTTGAGATATCTGTTCAAGGCGATTTGGGTTGTTGTCGAGGTATTCATTCTTACCGTGATCTTCCTGTTTGTGAGTGGCATAATACATCTCTTTAGCACCTGACACTAAAAAATTTCACAGTTAGTCTCAAAAACAACAAAAACTCCGGTGTTATACCGAAGTCTTTGTTTCAATGAGATTATTTACAAGTCATTTACTCTGTTTCGCTTGTTCCCACGTCCTTGGAATTTGCTTCCTGAATAACTTCACCGGTATCAGCATTTACAAAAGCCACATGGATATTATCAGGTCTGCTTCCGCTGAACACGCCATAGATACCGCCGGCATAGTAATAAATCAACACTGTAAACGAGTCAGCAAAGCCAACTTCCTCTCCTGAATACTTAATCTTAAAGTCTGTGTAATCCTCATTATGCGTAATCTCAATAATGTTAGGATAATCCTCTGAATCTACGATATCCTGCAAGGACTTATCGATACTCTCTGAGAGATCCTTCATGGTCTGCTTATGCTGAGCCTTAGTCATGGTATATGTTATAGAACCGTCACTATTATAGGTTCCGGATATATAACCGTTTTCAGCAACAGTCTTATCAACTGTATCCTGACTTGCATCTTCCCCTGCGAGATCTGCAGGAACGGTAATCGTAACTGTAAGAAGGCCCTCATCAACCTCAATATCTCCAAGAGCATTCATCTGATCGGAGCTCATTGTTTCATTCGTATCCTGAGCAGACGTCGTAGTAGTTGTTGTGGCATCATCACCGGACTTGGTTATAGTGGTCTCCTTAGAGCATGAAGCTACACTTCCGATAATGCCCAAGCAGATTAATACAGATATAATTCTTTTCATTTCAAATCCTCCTGTTTAACTGATATGTTCATATTACTATCTGAATATTTCCTGTTCGGGTAGTAAATACAAACTTGTTGTAAAACGTTTATTACAATGCTTAACCCAATCTGAAACCGCACTTGCCACAGAAAGTCGCGCCATCCAGAAGCTGATTACCGCATCCCGGACACTTATTGGGTATATCTCTTTCGAACACCATAGTTGTAAGTTGAGTTTTTTCATCTCTGGTTGGAGAGGTCATCATGGAATGAAGAACCCATCCTTCTTTTGCATACTTGTTAAGAAGACCTTCGACACTGTCTATCGATCTCGTGCCTCTTCCGAAAACCTTCTCATTAAATCTTCTTTGCTCGATTGCATATTCTTTCATATATGTCACCTCCACAACTGTAAAATATTGATTTGCCATCTTTACCTGGCTTTACCTTTACCTTTACCTGGCTTTACCTGGCTCAATTCTACAAAATCGATAGCGACATTAAATGGACTTATCAGGCAGACGCAGACAACTGACAGCTGACGCTGACTAGACGATATCCATAGCGAAAAACGACCACAAACAAAATGAATCCCCAAGATGTGGTGCAGCTTGGGGATCCGTCCGTTGTGTCGGTCGAAGAGGATAATCCTACTTCTATGCTTTGATTATATCAAAAACTGGAAGAATCAAAGCATCATTATTTCACCTTGCTTTGAATATGCTCCCAGAAAAAGCATTCTATATCTCCTATGATATAATTAAAAGATAAATATTTATTCTGAGCAAAAAGATTTATCTTTGATGGAGTATCCATATGGAATATGCTGTTCATGATCGGCCTGAGAATCCGTACAGTATTGGTGTTTTGGGTTACATCATTGTAATTAACAAGCAGGTTCACAGTTATCAGGTTGATGCATTATCAGATTATCTAAACTACATCAATTTGAACATCGATGATACAGTGCTCGCTGATATTATTGACGGCAAGGATACAGCCATCAGTTTTGAAGATTCACTTGAAGCTCTTTCACATGAATCCGATGAAATTCGACACGATATATGCTACATGTTGTTGCTCTTATCTCAATTGGACAATGTAATTGATGAAAAGGAAAATTCTCTCATCACAGAAGTTCTGCTCAAGACTTGTATAACGGAAGAAACAAAACTCAATTTAATTAATTCCGCAACTAAAGACGCGGCTATATATAGAAAAGTCAAGAACTCATTATTTGAAAATGAATTCATGAAATCTAAGCATAGCAAAATGAAACAGCCTTCCAAGCATTTCAAAAAGACCAAACGATCAATTGATGATGAAAACTACATTGATATGATTAAGCGATGCGAAGATATTGCCAAAGAGGACTTTGATGTTGTCAGACCCTGCTATAAATCTATTATTACACAGAACCAAGAATGTCTAAAAGCTATTGAAAGCATTGAGGCAAATGCATCCTCTGCCAATGAGCTTTCTGAATGTGTTGAGAAACTTATAAACGTGTTTTCCACCGCTGTACGCGAAAAAATAATAACTCAAACTGAACAAGCAGGAGAAATGCTCGATCAAAAAGAGCGAACACTTCCAGATTTCACAATCACCTTTTTAGGAAGAACAAAAGCTGGAAAAAGCACTCTGCATGCTATATTAACAAAGACTGGGTATGACAAAATAGGTGCCGGACGCCAAAGGACCACAAGATATAATCGTGTTTATCAATGGAATCTTATTCGTTTAATTGATACACCTGGCATTGGCTCAGCTGAAGCTGAAGGAAGATCTGATGATGAAATAGCTGAAAGTGTTTTAGGCGAAACAGATGTTATCTGTTTAGTAGTTGCTGATGATAGCATATTGAAAGACATACTCGATCTGATGGACAAGGCTGCCCTATATAATAAGCCAATTATCATTTTATTAAATCACAAAGAAAATATACGCAATGAAATTAGATATAAACGTTTTATATCAAATCCCAGCAAATGGGCAACTAATACCGGCGAAACGAATCTTCAGGGTCATATTGATCGTATAAACAAATATGCTGAGGATAAAGGATATCGCAAATTGGTAAAACCATATAAAGTCTTTTTGCTTGCTGCCAGAATGGCTAGTGAAGTTGAATCCGAAACAGAGAAAATGATTTTATGGGAAAATTCTGGAATTGAACCATTTATATCTGACCTAAAGGAACTGATTGCATACGCAGGTACTATTAAACGTTCGCAAACGATAATAGACGAGGCTGTTCAAAAAATCCAACACTTAAGCGATGATTTAATATTAGCTAGTCAGCCAATTGATAAACATATCAAAACACTAGAGAAACTTAGAGAGAAAACAATAAAGACTCTTAAGCTTGAAAGAGATGTTACAGCCAAGAGAATAAAAGATGTCATCCTTGAAAAAGGAACTGAAATAGCAAATGAAAAATCAAAACAGTTTGCTCGCATGGCTTATGACAACTTTAAGAAAGCAGACAGAAATGACGTATCTTCAAAATGGGATGAATTTATCATTCAATCCGGAATCAAAGACGATTTAGCAACTAATATAAATACAGAAATAAACAATTATGTTGCTAAAGCAGACACAGTAATAAAAGAGCTATTTGATGACATATCCTTTAGCATAGCAAACGAATTCAATGTAAGTGGAGTAAAAATTCCTCTAAACATTGATTTCAAACAAATATTCAGAATATGCAATCTCATAATAGGAAGCGAAGCGATAGCATTAGGTGTCTTGAGCATCTTCTTCCCTTTCTTAGCTATAGTGGAAGCTATTGTTTTTGCCAAATGGATAATTGTTGATATCAGCACATTATTCGCTAGAAATAGATATGAGAAGAAAGAAGCCTACATTCGCCGTGTTCATAAGATAATAAGAAGAAAAGTATTAAAAGCATCCAAAGAGCAAGCTCGTACAGGCAGTAAGTGCGCCAAGGAAGAAATCAATAAACAAATCGACAAAATTGATAATGTCTTCGAAGAACTAATAGAAAGTCTAAAGGGACTTAGCGAACAAGCTACAATAATGGAAGAATCATATAAAAAACAGAGTTCATGGCTTAATAAGGTTTATGCTTGGAGAATAATACAATTCTTGAAGAATAGAACTGATGCTTATAGTGAAGATTCTGTGAATAATATTGTTGAAAGCGTATACAGGATTAACAATACTATTTATATAGGTACCGCAAGAAAGAATCATGCAAACACAGAATGTTTGAAAGACGTTTTGGCAGATAGGATTGACTTCGTATAATTGGAGGGATTATGAACAAGACAACCGGATTAAAGACTGTAGATATAGAGAAAAAGATAGAATTATATCAAGACAGACTTCTCGAACTGTATAAGCATAATGGATATACAGATGACGCAAAGGAACTTCGCGACGAATTAGTCAACTACGGAAAAGAGAACAAGATTCGTTTAGTCTTTATCGGTCAATATACATCTGGCAAATCTACTATTATCTCCGCTTTAACAGCTGATGACACCATAAAAATTGATTCTAATATTGCTACTGATCACGCAACCGATTATGACTGGAATAACATCGTGCTAACAGACACTCCCGGACTATATACAGAAAATCCGGATCACGATAACAAGACTATAGAGATGATTAAAAGATCAGATTTATTAGTCTATTGCATTACAAGCGATCTATTTAATCAATACACCAAAGCCGATTTTGAACGATGGGCTTTTGAAAACAACTACTCAGAGAAGATGTTTTTGGTAATTAATAAAATGTCAAAAGAAGATGGCGATTATAATTCCCTTGTAGAAAACTACTCTTCAACACTTAACATCGACTTGATGCCGCATTCTCTGAATGATATAGAACATTGTTTCTTTGATGCAAAAGATTACAAAGTTGGAGTAGCTGAAAAAAACGAAGATTTAATAGAGCTTAGTCATTTTGAGGGGTTTATTCAGAAATTAAATAGTTTTATTGACAGGAAAGGTTTACTTGGCAGACTCAATAAACCGATTCAGATACTAATCTCTTCTATCGATGAAGTAACTCTTAAAACTATGAAAAACGATAAGGATAAAGCATATTTTACGCTAGCATCAAGAATAGCAAACAGAATTGAAAAACAAAGAGCAGATTTTTCATATGAATCTCGTCGTATCATTCGAAGTGGAATGAGCCAGATAAGAGCGAAGGGCGAAGAATATGCAGGCTTGGTAGGAAGCAACAAAACCATTAACGAGGATAAATTAAGAGATTTTGTTGAAAAAGCATGTGTTGAGATAAATAACGATCTAGCCAAGTTATGTGAAGAAAGCACAAACAAGCTTAATCAAGACCTTGAAGAACTCTTGCATAGTCAACCAGCTATTCTTTGGGTAAGAAGTCTCGACAGTGAGATAACGACCGAGAAACGCTTGTTTGAAAAGAAAGAAACAAAAGTAAATCGTTTACAATTCGATGCATTATCCAGAGTTGTTAAGTCAGTATCTGGAAGGACTGTTGAGCTGGCTACAAAAGGCAAAACTAAAACCGCTGGATTCTTACTGAAATCTTCAGAGGTAACCGGCTCAAAACTACATTCTGCTGTATATGAAATTGGAAATAAGCTCGGACATAAATTTAAGCCGTGGGAAGCTGCTAAGGTAACAAAAATAATTGGGAACGCAGCCAAATTTTTAGGTCCTGCAATAGATACCATTGCATATGGCGTCCAAGTCAAGGAAATGATTGATGCAAATAAGCTTGAGAGAGAAATCCACCGACGTCAAGTTCAATTTAGTGCATATATAGCTAAAGTGGCGGAAGATTTAGAAGATCAATACAGATCAGAACTTCAAACAGTATACAACGCTTATGATGAAGCAATTATTGAAGTACAGAATGAACAGCAAAAAGTTGAGGCTGCAATCAACTCTAATCGTGCAATGTCTAAAGAGATGGAAATTATCAAAACTCAATTACTCGAACTAAGGAACGATATTTTCTTTGCATGATATAAAGTGTTTGTGTTTAATGGGAGAAAGATAATGAAATGCGCTAATTGCGGGAATACCGATCATAGAACTCTAATAGACGAAGGAGACACATACTATTGTTCTATTTGTTGTCATAGAACTTTAGTAGCAACAGGGAAAGACGATCTAATCACATGCCCATTTTGCAGAAGACTTCGAGACCGGAAAGCTGCATATTGTATGTGGTGTAACATTCCTATTAATGCTCAGTCTGATTTTTCAGAAAAAGAACTTAAAGATTTAGATGCCCAGATTAAAAGATTTGAAGATAAATTGGATAGTTCAAATATTCGATTTTGGAAACTCAAGGACAAAAGAGGAGAAATATAAACCCATAAAGGTTCTCGCAGAATTAAGCATGTTCCGTTTTAAATGAAAGTGTATTTTTGCATATTTGAGTAGCATCATTATGTGATCTGACACCATGGCAACTATAAATCTATGTGAACCATGCCATATATCATTTTTGAACCGTGCATTATATTGAACTAATAACACTTGAATTTATTAAGTTGAAAAAGGATAGTTTTCTACATAAGAGTGTTATATTTATTTTATTAAATTAGCAATTATTCACTCCTGAAAGGCAGCGTAATCTTTCATTTTAGCAGCGTTACTGTTCTATTAATCGGACTCACAGGCTGTCAACAGGCAGCTAAAAAATGTAACAATTCTCATAATTATTGATTTCATTACTTCAGCGGGAAATATTACATTTTTCAATGTTTTCTGACCCATTATTCGTATTGAAATGCCAATTTCAGCATGTTATTCTTTTGTCACAAAACAAACATTCGTTTGTAATATTTCAATTATTTCAAACGAAAAGAAAATGCCTGCATCTGACACCCATATGCTAGCTTTTGGAACAAGATAACGGCTAACTATCATTTCGATCATAGGAGTAAGTGATGAAGAGTTTTAAGTTTATGAACAATGATGAGATCGAATTGACATGTTCTCAGATGTTGGATCAATACTTCAGCAGTATTGGCGCAAGTAATAAGGTCCTTCCTTCAGTTGACATAGATAGTTTTGTTCTTAACTATCTGCACTGCACCGTTGTTTATGAATCTATAGCGGCAAAATCCAACTGTCTTGGTTTTGTAAGCGATGGTGTAACGAAGATCGGGATCTATCGCAATGGCAGAAAGCGTGATGTTGTATATGACAGAGACACAATAGTTCTCGATAAGTACCTCACCACTCCCGGCAACGAGTCAAAAAGACGGTTCGTATTGGGTCATGAAGCTGGACACGTTATTACCGGTCGAATATATGGTAATCAGGCGGCTTATCATAATCATGCATTTGACGCTGAAGCGAACTACAATCAGCAGCTGCTTACTGATGAATTCAGCATTTATGAGATCCAAGCTGATCGTATATCTGCTTGCCTTCTAATGCCAAAGCACATCGTGCTTAAGTATCTGGAGACATACCTTAACACCCACAAGGTAACCCGATATGAGAATTACGGAATCAGCAAGTATGATCAATCCATGCTTCTTCGTATTGCCAATGAAATGAAAGTTTCTATCACTGCCCTGATGATAAGGCTGAAAGAACTCAACTTAATTGAAGTCAGGCCTTTGTCCTTCCAGGCAGAGAGCAAGGAGGTATTCCCTTATGAGCCACAAGAAATATGACCCCTTTGATGATAGTTTTCTCAACGAAACATTAAAAGAAAAGGAAGAGCTTTGCAGAAAAGAGGTCGAAGGCATGGTAAAAAGGGCTTTACGCTGCCCCAGATGCGGTTATGCCATTATGTATGTCTATGACTGCCAGGGCCACTTTGATATCAAATGTCCTCGCTGCAACAGGATATCAGTATTGGATACCAAGTACTTTAAGCATCAGAAAACACCAAAAGTATACCCGGGAATACATATTCTTCCGGACTTTGCCTGGTAAACAGATACACCAAGCTAATTACTGACAACAAAATACAACCCAACTTGTAATGGTCAACGGAGCTAATCTCTAAGATTACGCGGTCGGCGTCGTACGAGTCAGAAGATAGTACAGCAATTGTACTGTCCGATGATACGTAGGGCGCCGTTTTATTTGACCTTACATCGTACGATTCTCACCAAAGTCCTCTCCGGCTGACCGGAAAGGACTTTATTATGCGTCTCTGGCAGACATATATCGACAGTTACCCCTGATTTCTCCGCTAAGCAGAACTCTAAATTCATTAAATCCAAGGAGAAATCATCATGAAAGAATATAAAGTTTCAGTATTTAACACGACTACCGGTAAGTATGAGTTGGTTGAAGTAACCAAGGAAGTTTACGAAGTTTTCACCAGAACACAGTGGAATTTGGAAGATAACGAATCCAGTTTCTATGAACATCAGATCCCTTTATCTCTACTGGACGGCACCGAAGACACCTTGGAAGCGTGGGAACGCTTTGATGAGTTCGTTGTCGAGTGTGAAATAGCCAGCAGAGACGAAATCGAAAAGTTCGCTAAAGAGCAGGAGCGCAAAGCTCTTTATTCTGCTTTGAAGTCTCTCAAAGCTGCTGAACTTGAACTTATAGAGGCTATTTACTTCAACGGAATGACCGTAAAAGCTTATGCCGAACATATCGGAAAAGAAAGATCTGCCGTAAACAAAAAGAAAATAAGAATCCTCAGTAAGTTAAAACAAAATATTTTACAGAATTTGAAGTAAAAAATGTCACACCACCCCCTTCTGCTTCCCTATACATATAGGAGGAATTCATCTCGTCCTCCCAAATCGTTTCTTTACAACTGAATAGCAGCTTTTCTCTTACATTCCTGTCGTAAAGAGCCAAACGTGAAACTGCTGATCCAATTAGGAACAGCCACAGTCACGGAAACCGTAAGGCATATTCGGTGAGGCCAGGACATACGGCAGCAATAATGATACTTCTGCATAGTCACAGGCTGAGCGTTGAAGCGGAGTGAGATACCGTGAGCCGTCGCACCCAATGAATGTAGCCGGAGAGATCCTACCGGAGGTGGACATCTTATAAAGAACAATTAAGTTCTCAAATAAGATGTAGAAGTCCTATGAGGAACCTGATGCAAGGTTCCGGAGAAAAGAATCCGAAGAAAAACCTTTATATGGGAGGCAGACTTCAAGCCCGGGAGTGGACGGTAAATACGGGCATACTTTATCAAAAATACTAGCAGACACAATGTCTGCTGAAAATATGTCCGTTTATTCTTAAGAATTGCAAAGGACTTTCTATGAAAAATCAGTTATCAATCGCAGAGAAGTCTCTGCTCACACCAGAAGAGGCTGCCGAGTACTTCAATATTGGCGTCAACAAGATTAGATCCATGACAAACGATCCGAACTGCCCATATGTCTTATGGAGCGGCAGCAGACGCCTTATTAAGCGGAAGCCTTTCGAGGAATACCTTTACAAGACGTATTCAATCTGACCCTTTAATCGTACTGCACGCATATTGTTCGGAATGAGGTCGGAAGCTATAATCAACTTAAGCCCTCATTCTCTTTTTTCATGGAGGCTAATTCAATGATTAAAACAAGATATACAAAAGGGCGAATAAGATTAAAGGAAGGAGAATACTTAAGAAAAAACGGAACCTTTGAGTACAGATGGACTGAAAAGCGAGTCAGAAAATCGGTCTATGCCAGATCACTTGAAGAGTTAAGGGACAAAGAAGAAGCTGTTTTAAACGGCACTGCTATTGTTTCAGGCAACTTCAAAACAAGCACAACCCCTATTGAACAGTTGTGCGAAAATGCGAAGACAGGCGCCAATGCCACCGTCAGCACATATTTCGAGATCTGGAAAAAAGTTAAAAGCGGTATCAGACAATCATCATTAGATACCTACCTGAGACTCTATAGCCGATATATCGAACCCAACATCGGCTCCATTTCACTCGAGGATCTAAGTTACAGTAAGGTCGTAATGTTTTACAAAGACCTCATTGAGAATCGAGGACTGGGAATATCGATAGTAAGCAGTATAAATGTAGTCCTTACCATGATCCTCAATGTAGCTGTGAAGGACGGAGTGTTAAAGACCAATCCTTGTACCGGAGCAATTAAAGAGCTTAACCGCAAATATTCCGGTACCGTAAAGGAAGTCAGGGCACTTACAGGCACAGAGCAGGCTGCTTTTGAAGAATACTTAAGCAGGCCCGGCACTTACCACTACCTCTTCCCTCTTTTTACCGTAATGCTATACACAGGAATCAGAGTCGGAGAGCTATGCGCCCTAAGATGGAAAGACGTCAGTTTTGAGAACAATGTGATCTATATCAACCACACGCTGGTATACGATGGCAGGAAAGGCTCAGAAATGGCTCTGAATCCGCCGAAGACCAAGACTAGTGAAAGATGTATCCCCATGAGTTCCAAGGTTAGAGAAGCGCTCCTAGAGGAGAAAAAGCACCAGAATTCATGCGGCATACACTGTAAAGACAGTGTCGGCGGTTACAAGGACTTCGTATTTCTTGACAGCAATGGCGATTTGTATCACCTTAAGAAGCTCAATCACAAGCTTGACAGGATTTCGATAGCGATCGACAAGGAAATCAAGAGCAAAGGCTCTGTAAACGGTCTCACAGGCTTTCCTCATGTCCACAACCACATGTTAAGGCATACGTTCGCGACGAGGATGAGAGAAGCTGGAGCCGACATCAAGGCCACAGCCGACATCATGGGACACCACGAAGTAGGAATCACTCTTAACACCTATACGGACGCTTCGGAAAAATTCAAGATGAAAGAGATCTCACTGCTAGAATCCAGTGGTAAAAATCTTGCAGTATGAGCTCAGACCTTACCACAAATTTACCACGAATTTACCACAATTTTCGTAAACTCAAGTGAATTTGGGTGAATTTGCGTAAAGAAGTTGTAGAAAGACCAAAAACCCGAAACCCTTGTAAAATAAGGCTTTCGCTAGAAATAATAAAGGGTTTACCGAACCTGGTAAACCCTCTATGGTGGGAAGAGGTGGATTCGAACCACCGAAGTCAGTGACGACAGATTTACAGTCTGTTCCCTTTGGCCGCTCGGGAATCTTCCCATAAATTCAATTGTTGTGTAATGGTGGGCCTTCGGGGACTCGAACCCAGGACCAACCGGTTATGAGCCGGGAGCTCTGACCAACTGAGCTAAAGGCCCACTTCAACACTACATTGTGCTTTTCTCAAAGCGCTTGATTAGTATAGTAATTTCAGTCAATTAAGTCAAGATGTATTTTTCCCGGTCTATTGTTTGTATGACTTGACCATCAGCAGGACTTCATTGGAAGAAACACGCAGAATACCTTCGCCTATTGAGCATTCAATATCATTAAAAGCGTCATCTTTAATGTTTTTAGAAAAACTTGCATCATCTTTACCCGTAACTATTGTACAGCTGCCGGCCTTTACCGGTGTGACAAAAGGAATATGTCCGGGAAAGACTGCCAGATCTCCGTCTGCACCGCGCAGATAAAGACCGGCCGCCTCTTTTTCAACGGCAGTTCCTTCAGGAGTCAGTACCTTTAATCTTAACGTATCCATATCGGGTCACTTACTCCGGATCAGTTGCTTTTCGCTGCTGCCTTGGCAACAGCCTCATCAATAGTTCCCACAAAGAGGAATGCTGACTCAGGCAGGTCGTCATGTTTACCTTCGATGATCTCCTTAAATCCTCTGATCGTCTCATCCAGCGGTACATATGTACCCTCAATACCGGTAAATTTCTCCGATACGTGGAAAGGCTGTGAAAGGAATCTCTGGATCTTACGTGCACGCTCTACCAAGATCTTATCCTCGTCAGAAAGCTCATCAAGGCCCATGATGGCGATGATATCCATTAACTCGGTATAACGCTGTATTATGCGCTGGACTTCTTTTGCGGTATCGTAATGGTCACGTCCGACAACTTCAGGTGAAAGGATACGGCTGGTTGATTCAAGAGGATCTACAGCCGGATAAATACCCTGGGATGCTATACTCCTGGACAAAACCGTCGTTGCATCAAGGTGAGCGAAAGTAGTTGCAGGAGCAGGGTCCGTAAGATCATCTGCAGGAACATAAACCGCCTGGATCGACGTGATCGATCCGTTAACGGTTGAGGTGATCCGCTCCTGAAGAGCACCCATCTCATTTGCAAGCGTTGGCTGGTAACCTACTGCGGAAGGCATTCTGCCGAGCAAAGCCGATACTTCAGATCCGGCCTGGGTGAATCTGAAAATATTGTCAATGAACAGAAGCACGTCCTGTCCTTCTCTGTCTCGAAAATACTCTGCCATGGTAAGACCTGACAATGCAACACGCATTCTTGCTCCCGGCGGTTCGTTCATCTGTCCGTACACCAAGGCCGTCTTATCAAGAACACCGGACTGCTTCATCTCGTTATAAAGGTCATTGCCTTCACGGGTTCTCTCTCCAACACCGGTAAAGACTGATAATCCGCCGTGCTCCTTGGCTACGTTGTTGATCAGCTCCATTATGAGAACTGTCTTACCTACTCCGGCGCCTCCGAAAAGGCCGATCTTACCGCCCTTGGAATAAGGGCACAAAAGGTCTATGACTTTAATTCCTGTCTCAAGGATCTCCTTATTTGAAGAAAGCTTCGCATATTCCGGTGCAGGTCTGTGAATATCCCACCTCTCAACACCTTCAGGAGAAGGCTTAAGATCCGTTGGTTCTCCAAGAACGTTAAAAATCCTTCCGAGTGTCTCTCTTCCTACCGGAACAGATATCGGATTGCCGGTATCTACCGCTTCGGAATCACGTCTCAAACCGTCAGTTGACGACATGGCTATACATCTGGCCGTACTGTCACCTATGTGCTGCGCGACCTCAACGATAAGTCGGCGTGAACCAATCTTGATCTCAAGAGCATTGTTGATTGGGGGGAGGTGTCCTTCCTCAAACCTAACGTCAACTACCGGTCCCATTACTTGGGCAACAGATCCGATATTTTTTACATCCATACTAGACCTCCTACTTGCCGGCTCCGGACACGATCTCTGTAATCTCCTGAGTGATCGTGCTCTGACGTGCGCGGTTATATTCAAGTTTCAAATCATCTATCATCTGCTGTGCATTCTTTTTTGCGCTGTCCATAGCCATTCTTCTGGCAGCAACTTCACAGGCAAAGCTCTCTTTTACCAGGGCATAAAGTTTAGCGGCGAAATATACGGGAATAAGATCCTCAAAAATAACATCCGGTGCCGGTTCACAGATACTGCCAAGATCTTTTATAACAGATGCCCTTTCCAGCGGAAGGAGCTGGATCACTTGAGGTTCCTGACTCATTATCGAGATATATCTGTTATAAACGACCAGCACTCTGTCTATCTTTCCTTCAAGGAAATCCTTACAACACGTCTCTGCTTCCTCAAGAGCATCCTCGTAGGTATAACGTTCTGAAGACAGATAACCTGTTTCATCTGCATCAGTTTCTTCATCTTCGCCCTCAATATCAACAATATGATATTTGTCGTAAGATCTCTTGCCTATCGGCTTTATCTCAAACGCTTCCATAGTTCTTACAGTCCTGAAAACATTTGCGTTATAACCGCCGCAAAGGCCTCTGTCACCTGCAATAACGATCAGACGTGTTCTTGCAGATTCATTGTTATCTGCTGATACAGTCTCTTCTTCAGTATTCTCCAAATCCTTCTTTTCGAGACCGAAATAAGGACTTTTACGGCATTCAGGACATGCTGCAAGCGCCATGGTAACATCCGATATTCCGTCGGAATACTTGCGGCTTGCATACATTGCATCACAGGCACGCTTGATCTTCGAAGAAGCAACAAGCCCCATTGCACCTGTAAGATGCAGCGTTGAGTCAAAACTCTTTATTCTTGTCCTTAATGACTTGATATCCTTTGCCATGATTACTTCTTTTTCATTTTCTCAAGAACTTTCTTGAGTTCTTCTTCATCTTCTTTTTCCCAGGAGCCTTTCTCGATACGCAGCATCCATTCCTTGTGCTCGTGATCGAGCTTCTCATAGAGACGCTCCTGATACTCTTTTATCTCTCCAATCTCGTACTCATTAAGATAACCGTTGATAACGGCGTAGATTATGCCTACCTGTCCTCCGACAGGAACAGGCGCATTGCGGTCCTGCTTCAATACTTCAACGATTCTTTCTCCCAAATGAAGTCTGGCTCTCGTATCCGCATCAAGATCTGATCCAAACTGAGCGAAAGACTGTAACTCTCTGTATTGTGAGTATAAAAGTTTTAACTCACCGGATACCTTCTTCATCGCCTTGACCTGGGCAGAACCGCCTACTCTTGATACCGAGATACCCGGGTTGATAGCAGGTATGATTCCGTTATGGAACATTTCAGTCTCAAGGAAGATCTGTCCGTCAGTAATAGAAATAACGTTTGTCGGAATATATGCCGATACATCACCTGCCTGGGTCTCAACAATAGGAAGCGCGGTTATGGATCCTCCTCCGAAATCCGGGGATACACAAGCCGCACGCTCAAGAAGTCTAGAGTGCAGATAGAATACATCACCCGGATACGCTTCTCTTCCCGGAGGTCTTCTAATAAGCAAAGAAAGGGCTCTGTATGCGACTGCGTGCTTGGAAAGGTCATCATAGATAATCAGGACGTCTTTGCCCTGTTCTCTGAAATACTCTGCCATAGCACACCCTGAATAAGGTGCAACATATTGAATCGGAGCGCTTTCAGCAGCGGTTGCGGACACAATTATCGTATATGCCATAGCGCCCTCTCTGACCAGATCGGTTACGAGAGATACGATAGATGTAGCCTTTTGTCCGATAGCAACATAGATGCAGATAACATTCTTATCTTTCTGATTGATGATGGTATCTATTGCGATCTCCGTCTTACCTGTCTGACGGTCACCGATAATAAGCTCACGCTGACCACGTCCGATAGGGATCATGCTG
Organism: Clostridiales bacterium; assembly: GCA_017510605.1. Classification (GTDB taxonomy): domain Bacteria; phylum Bacillota; class Clostridia; order Saccharofermentanales; family Saccharofermentanaceae; genus Saccharofermentans. The sequence goes on along the minus strand of JAFWMQ010000017.1, from coordinate 181,590 downwards.
TCTATCGCTTTGATACCTGTCTGCAAAGGAACTGATACGCTCTGACGTTCGATTATTCCCGGCGCTTCTGATTCAACAGGTCTTTTCGCTTCTGCGAAAACAGGTCCTTTGCCGTCGATCGGCTCACCCAAAGGATTTACGACACGGCCCAGAAAACTCTCACCTACCGGGATAGATAAAACCGTTCCGGTACGCTTAACTTTTGTGCCTTCTCTAATATCATTCTTATCTGTCAGGATAGCGACAGATACAGTGTCATTCTCAAGGTTTAAAGCAAGTCCGGCCGAACCGTCCTCAAATTCTAGAAGCTCTGTTGATACACAGTTGCGGAGTCCGTATACGGAAGCTATACCGTCTCCGACAAGAACGACTGTACCAACTTCACCCATATCAACACGGGTCTTATAATTTCTAATCTGTTCCTTGAGAATATTACTGATTTCTTCAGGTTTGCTGACCATAATTACGATATCTCTTTCTCTAAGTTTTTCAGGTTCTTTCTGACACTTCCGTCAAAGAATATTCCGTCTGCCGTCACTGTTATTCCGCCCATCAGAGCAGGATCGATCTTATACTTCGGTCTTACAGACTTGCCTGTAATGGATTCAAGCTTGTTTACTATCTTCTTCTTTTCTTCTTCGGTAAGCTCAACTGCGCTCGTGATCTCTGCATAAGTGAACTTTTTATAGTCCTCATACATATGCTCGAATTCCTTCTGCGCATCGAAGAACGAACCGATGTCCGATCCTTCTGTCATAACGGCAAGGAAAGCATATAATACGTCATCTACTTTTCCTTCAAATGCGAGACTGAGTGCTTCCATACGTTCCTTCTTGGAGATTCCGGGATTGGATAAGTACTCAATATAATCAGGCATCTCTTTCAGGAGATCCTTGATCTTTCTGATATCATTACGGATCTCATCTATATTTCCCGACTCATAAGCCGTCTCGAAAAGAGCAAGTGCGTATTCTCTTCCGGTCGTCGTCATTTGGTCTCACCCATCCTGTCGATCGCAGTATCGATCAGATCGCGATGATCATCCATATTGATCTCGCGTCCGATTATCTGCTCGGAAATAGCTTGTGAGACATCAACGATCTCTTTCTTGATAGTTTCTCTGGCTTCACGTCTGTCACGCTCGATGTCCGCTTTTGCTTTTCTGATGATCTGATCTGCCTTCTCACGTGATTCATAGAGCATGATCTCATTACGGCTGTTCGCGAGTTCGACTGCCTCGTTAATGATCTCATCAGCCTTCTGATCGGCCGCAGCGATCTTCTCTTCCCATCCGTTCTTTAATTCATCTGCCTCATGGCGTGCTTTATCAGCCTTGCGGTACTCGGCCTCGATCTCATTCGCTCTTTGAGCCTTTATCTTTTTGACAGGCTCAAAAAGGAACTTCTTCAGGATAAGAAAAAGAATAACAAGATTAGCAAGTGATATAACTATCTGCCATATGTTGATAGATATAATATCCAGATTTTGCATAATGCAAGTCTCCGTTACTTACCGATTGCATTCATAAGGATATCAACGAATCTTCCGGGTGCCACGAAGATCAGAAGGATTGCGATTACCAGAGCGTAAAGACCTGTTGTCTCAGCAATGGCGCAGCCCATGAGCATCGTTGTTGTTACATCGCCTTTGCACTCAGGCTGGCGTCCGATCGCTTCGCACGCCTTAGCAACGGCATTACCTTCACCGACACCAGGACCGATACCTGCAATCATTGCGCATCCTGCGCCAAGAGCGCAGCCTCCGAGAATGATTCCGATAGCAAGTTCTAACATAGTTTTTCCTCCGTATATGTTTTCGCTTTAATTAACCAAATACTTATGAGCCCTTATGCCTGTTTGAAGCAAGCACGGCCTCACGCGCAGCTTTGCGCTGTTCCCTCTTTTTCTTCCTTGCAGCATATTCTTCAGCAGGAAATCCTCCGGATACATAAGACATAGTCAGCATTGCGAAAATAAAGGCCTGCAGACATCCGCTGAAAAGGTCGAAATAAACTGACAGAACAGCGGGGATTCCGATCCTGAGATACGGGAAATCCGCAAGCACTCCCGGAAGGAAACGGAACAGCATCTTTGACAGTTCGGAAAGACCGACAGCAACAAGCACCGAGATAATAGAACCTGACAGGACATTGCCGTAATGACGGAATGCCATTGATACAGGAGTTGCAAATTCGCTTATGATATTAAGCGGTGCAAGGAGCGGCACCGGCTGTCCAAAGCTTCTAAGATAGATCAGGGGGCCAGCCTTCATCTTGTAGTAAGTGATCAGGATAAATACCAGCAAAGCCCAGCCGCCGACTATATTGATATCAGATGTCGGAGGGAAAAGTCCGAGCAAAGACGACAGGCTTGAGAATGCCGACAAACCGAGTATTGCGGCCACAAACGGTGCAAAACCCTCGAAGAACTCTCCCATATTAGTCTTAACAAGATTTGTGACTGTCTCAACGATCCATTCTGCAACAAGCTGTCTGACAGATATATCTCTTGTCTTAAGGCCCGATGTAAGGAACAGGCACAAGAACAAAATTCCGAAGATTATAAGCCAGGAATTGACCTGTGATTCAGTAATGGGAAGGTCCTGAACCGGCATCTTGATCGTAAAGAATATATGTGCTCCCGCAATATCTATTCCCTGCGAAGCCGGAACGAACATTACTTTTATTGCTATAGCAGCAGCGAAAGAAAGAACTGATAAGATCAGGAATATGATGCTCATTATTCTGCCCCGCTTTCATCTGCTTCTGCTGAACCGACCGTTTCAGTTGCTGCCTGTTTATTCTTCTTCGTAAAAATCTGTCTGAAGAATACTGCTGTTGACGCGAACAACAGTGATACGATCGTTGCAACGATATCAAAGACCTTTGGAAAGATCAGGGATACAGCGATCAATACAATGATCCCCGCAAATCTCACCGTATGAGAGACTCTCATGATCTCCTTAGCCTTCTTCTCATCTTCTGATACAGCCTTCTGGACGCTAAGTCCAAGAAGGAAGAAATTCAGGATGCCTATTCCTGCTCCTAACACATTACCGAAAAGGACACTGATGCCCCACCTGCCGATAATAAGATATACCGACTGCATCAGCATACTCATTATCAGAGTGACTATACTTATGTACAGCGTCTCTTTTTTGACAGTAGGATCGATCCTCATTGTCTGTTTTGTTCCTTATATATAATTAAAATATTTTTTCAGAAGCGATTATAACACATAGGTTCTATCATGTTTCATACAAAGTTACTGACCGTTGCTTTCATATATGATAGATCTGAACCAATTAATCAAAAATGTAAGGGATACCCAATAAATTGGTAATATTTGTCTGTCAAAACACGTTATGTTTTATAGACAATTTCACACATTCCAGGTAAATATGCAAATTTGTATTAATGATTCAGGACGATTTTCGCTACAAAAATGATACACCTGAAATCAATAGAGCATCCATCACCATCAGTGAAAATATCCACAATAAGCTCCGGTTACCATTTGATGGGGGCAGCCCCCATCAAATTTCCTCAGTACGGTAGATAAACTTAACTTTTCCATCCATAGCACTATTAATTCCGGAATAGTTATTGTATTTTTTGGCTACTTCAATTGTTGCATTAAGATTCTCTACTGTAACATCAAGATCACCTTCAACAAGGTCTATGATCTTCTGGATTCCGTCATCATTCAGTTTCTTAAGTCCGTCTGAGAGCTCCATTGATCCGTCTCTTAATGCAGTAACACCATCTATCAGAGCAGGCATACCGTCCTTTAACTCAAGAACACCGTTATACAGTGCCTCGGCACCTTCCTTCAACGAAGCAGTTCCATCTTTCAATTCTGAAGCACCGCAATAAAGACTGTAGGCACCGGCTGATGCAGCGCTGACTCCATCTGTATATTGAATAATGCCAAGATAGAACGAATTGTAACTGTCAAGTGATGCTTTAGCGGATATGATCTGCTTTACACCTTCAGAAGCTGCCAGAAGCTTAGTCTGAACTTCATCAGATGCCATATTCTCAGAGATGGCTTTCTGGACCTGTAATTCAACATTTTCGCTTATGGTGTTCTGTATTTCTTCCGACTGCATCTGCTCATCAGTCTTTGCCTCAATCATATTAATGATATCTGCAGACTGCATCTGCTCATCGATCTTATTGTTAATCAGGGCAGTAATTTCATCACTTGCCATCTGAGCATCGATTGCAGCATTGATCTGAGCCTGAACATCTTCCGTAATAAGTCCTGCAGATACAGCAGCATCATAATCTTCTTTACTCATATTTGCAGCTGCAAGGATCACCTGAGATGTGACCTGTTCTCTAACGGCATCAGTAACACTTGAAGCAACCTGCTCCCTGACTGCACCGGTTACTTTTGTTTTTACCTGTTCTCTGACAGCTTCAGTAACTTTCTGCTTAATCAGGTCACGGTTTGCTTCTACTGCACCGGTTACAGTATCCAATGCTTGATTATAGACATTGGTTTCATCCAATGAATCAATTACACCATTTAAAACATCTGAATAGTTTGAGATCGTAAGATCCGGAATTGATATTCCCGCAGCTCTTACCTGCGATGTTACAGTTGACAAAAGAGAATCAAATACCTGTTCTGCGCCGCCTGTCAGATCGCTGTTGTTAGAAGCAATTGTATCCAGTCCGTCTGAAAGATCTGCCAAACCTGATTTAATCTGTCCGGCTCCGTCATCAAGGGCCGCTGACCCGTCATATAGAGCAGATGCACCGTCTGCTAGCAAGTTCACACCTTCAACAAGTTCATTAGATTTATCGAGCAATGTATTAAGGCCGTCATAAAGCTCTGAAGATCCGTCAAGAAGTTTATTCATTCCGTCACTCAGCTCAGTTATGGAACCTTCGAGATCATAACTGTTTAGCTTATCAGAATCAAAATTGCTGAAAATGTCATTTGTAGCGATAGTTACGGTCATACCGAGTTGGAAATCAGTTACATCAGCAGTAATCTCAACATAATCAGGAATCTCCAGTTTATCCTTATCGATTCCCAGATCCTGCTGTAATCCCGGGAATGCCAGACCGGCAACTATTGTACGTGTACCGTCATTTACTACTTTACCGTTAGTAACTTCAACATTGCTGAACTTATCATCATCTAATTCAACACCGGTAAGCATTGCAAATGGAACATAAATATCTTTTTTCTCGTCATTGATCAGAACTGTCTCATACTGATTGTTCTTATAATCAAATCTGATAGTTACTTTTCCGCTCTTGCCTGCAAGTTCTGAAGCAGGAATAACTTTTCCGTCCAATTTATATGTAACGCTCATATCTACTGGGAGTGCTTTTTTTGAACTGCCCTGATAGTAGACATCACTACGCTCAGCATCCCAGGTCAGCATATTGTTCTGATTCATCACATATGAAGAATCGCCCTTAACGATTTCCAGATCATTTAATGTTGACTTGTCTGCAATCGAGACATCTCCTTCCATGTTTTTGATCCAATCGCTAACGATTATCTTCTTAACGCTACCGTCAGAACCGGCAAGAACATAAACCGTCTCATCTTTTGTGTTAGTCCCTAAAGACTTGGATACCACATCCGGCGTATTATTCTGTGTCTGCAAAACCGGCTGTTGTACATCCGTATTATTGTTTTCGTCCACAGGGCCTGCATATACCGCTCCGGCCATACAGATACAAACAGAAAGACAAAGTCCTGCACCTATTAATTTATCAGCTATTCTGTCCATGAAAAGATACCTCCATAGTCTTCTTTTTTTCAGTTTTAATATGATTCATTCCAATCGTTGTTCTGCATATTATTCCGTCGAAAAGCATGAACATTGTCGGCAGAATAAGGATTACGAGCAGCATACTTATGATCGCTCCACGCGCCATCAGCATGCACATTGAACTGATCATCTCAATGTCCGAATAAAGTGCCACGCCGAATGTCGCTGCAAACAAACCCATACCGGATACGATAATAGACGGGATCGATGTTGAGAGAGCTATATGAACAGCATCTTTCTTGTTCTTTCCGCCGATCCTTTCAGTCTTGTATCTTGTAGTCATCAGGATCGCATAGTCGACCGTTGCGCCAAGCTGGATCGTACTGATACATATCGGAGTAATGAATGCCATGCTCTGTCCGAGATAATGAGGCAGACCGAGATTGATGAATATTCCGAGTTCGATAACCGAAATGAGTATCAACGGCAGTGAAGCACTCTTTTCGACAAACAGGATAATAAGGAATATTGCCAGAACAGACACGATCGTTACTACACGGAAATCATGATCAGTAGTCTCGATCATATCCTTGGTACAAGGGCCTTCGCCTATCAGCATTCCGTTACTGTCATATTTTTTGATAATGCCCGAAATAACATCTATCTGATTATTGATCTCATCCGTTGCCACACCATATTCAGAACCGACCAGCATAAGTTCCCAGTTGTCACTCTTAAGGATCGACATGACTCTTTCAGGAATCATCTCTTCAGGTATTCTTGTACCGACAAGTGATTCAAGACTTATGACGTATTTAACACCGCTTACAGCTTTGATCTCATCGGTCATAGCGCGCACTTCGTTTGGCTCAAGGTCAGATCTTACGAGGACCATATGAGTTGCACCGACTCCATACTGCTCATTGAGCTTTGATGTGGAAACGATATAGTTCATATCCTCAGGAAGGGTTTGAGCAATGTTGTAATAAACTTCCTTGTTCGCCCTTTTATAACCATAAAATGCAGGAAGAATCAGAGCAACAAACAGCATCAGGAATACCGGGAATAACCTGATCAGCAACCCGGAGAACTTTTTCGTGTCAGGGATAAGTGATCTGTGCTTAGTCTTCTGTAACGGTTTGTCGAAGACAAGGATCAAAGAAGGCAAAACCGTTATGCATCCGATGACTCCGAGAACAACACCCTTTGCCATGACTATTCCGAGGTCTCTGCCCAGCGTAAAACTCATAAAGCAAAGAGCAACAAATCCTGCGATAGTCGTTACCGAACTTCCTATAACGCTTGTAAATGTCTTCTTAATGGCAACAGCCATCGCTTCCTTATGGTCTTCAGCACTCTGAAGTTCTTCATTATAGCTGTGCCAAAGGAATATTGAATAATCCATCGTAACAGCAAGCTGAAGAACTGCTGATAAAGCCTTAGTTATATATGATACTTCGCCAAGAAAATAGTTTGTGCCGAGGTTCAGAACGATCATTGATCCTATTGATGCCAGGAAAACAAATGGCGCGGTCCAGCTGTCCAAAAAGATCAGCATTGCAACACAGGACAGCAAAACAGCAAGTCCTACATATATTGGCTCCTCCTTTTCGCACAGGTCCTTAAGATCGACAACCAGCGCAGTCATTCCGGATACAAAACACTGCTCACCGCAAGCTTTACGGATTTCCTTTACTGCTGTAATTGTATGATCATCAGACGTACCGGTATCGAAGAACACAGCCATCATAGTAGAATTTTCAGAATTAAAAGCCTTATATATGTCAGAAGGCAGCAATTCTTTTGGCATAGACAGATCCGCTACGGAATCGTACCAAAGGACCGTATCAACATGATCGATCTGTTCAACTTTAGCCTTTAACGCTTCCACATCTTTATCCGGCATATTCTCAAATATAAGAAATGTAAAAGCTCCTTTGTTGAAATCCTTCAACAGTTCGTTTTGTCCTTTTACCGTCTCCATATCCGAAGGCAGATACGTCAGCATGTCGTAATTAACACGTGTAGCCATCATTCCCAAAACTGAAGGAATCATTAACAGCACAGTCAGTATAAGTATCGCTACACGGTTCTTTACTATTCCTCTCGAAAATTTCATATCTATATACTTCCTTTATTGTTTTATTCTGCTAATTCAGGTTTCTGATTCTTAATGATCTTAACCATACTTAAAGCAACGCAAATATTCAGAAGACCGTCTGCAAGCATCGCTATTCCTAAGATGATCACCATCGTCTTCATAACTTCGGATGGTCTTAATCCGACGGTTCCGGCAAAAGCTGCAAGAACCGTTGTGATCCACCATTCATCGATTCCAAACGTCTTTGCCTCAAGTGAGATACCGACTTTAAAAAGACATCCCGCAATAATACAGATTCCACCGGTAACGCATACAAAGCTCATTATGTCTCCGGGATTAAAAAGCGTTATGACGCCTAATATCACAAGCAAAGCCCCAAACTGAAGATCATACTGGAATGCCAGCCTGAACAGATCTTTGGAGAAATATCCGATGAGCTTTATTGCTCCGAATCCTATCATGGACAGCCCTGCGAACAATCCTATTGCGTTTACGGAAAGATCCGGCTTTAAAAGCATCAGGATGCCTGCGATGCAAAATAATACAGACATTACAATATAACCATATTTCGCGATCCTGATTGACACAACTGAACGTGAATTCATTCTACTTGCCTCCTTGAATGTCTTAAAGATACTCATCTTCGGAGGTCATTAACACAGTCACTTAACGTCAGCGTGAATAAAAAACAGACACAGGGCGTCCTGTGTCTAAAAAAGTGAAAATAAGCAATTGAGAAATGCAGTTTTATTCTTGAAGCTCTCTTAATAACTCGAGTATAAGATCTTTACGCATAACCAGTATTTTACGGAAATTCTGAGAGTCAGTCTCTTTCATACCCTTATTCAGCCACTCTATCAAAAGCCCGAAACATACGCATTTATAATAATTTACAATGATTTCTATGTTTCCCTCGTTAACACTTTCTGTTGAAACGACCATATTTGTGTAACTGCGCACAAGACATTCACACACTTCCATCAGATATCCCTCAAACATCTCCCTATTAACGGATTTATAGATGTGCATGATAGCGCGCCTATGCTGTGAGGCAAACTCAATTGCAGCATCATAGCACTCGACAATTGATTTAACGGATGGATATTTTCTGATTATTTCTTCCGCATCTTCTTTGACTATCTCTTCTATAAGTTCAGGAAGATCGTGATAGTGATAATAAAATGAATTACGGTTGATTCCACACTTCTCAACTATATCTTTTACCGTTATATCCGATAACGGATGATCTTCCAATAATTCTATAAAAGTATCTTTAATCGCCTTTTTAGTAAAATTGGCCACTATACGTTCTCCTTACTTTTTCTCCGAATATAAAAGTATTATACTCCCAAATAAATGTCCGGCTGGGGATTTCTTCTCCCCAGCCGGAAAAAGGTTTAAAACCGGATAAATAATTATTTAGCTGAAATATATCCCTTAGCTACAAGGAGTTCAGCAGTAAGGACTCCGCCGCCAGCTGCGCCTCTTAATGTATTGTGTGAGAGACAGCAGAACTTATAATCAAAGAGATTATCCTCTCTGAGTCTGGCAACAGAAACTCCCATTCCGCCTTCAAAATCAGCATCTAGCTTAGGCTGGGGACGGTTATCCTCTTCAATATACTGAAGGAAGTGCTTAGGAGCTGAAGGCAGACCAAGCTTAACAGCTTCGCTCTCATAAGAATTCCAAACTGCGATCATCTCTTCCTTTGAAGGCTTGTTCTCGAAAGAAACGCTTACAGCAGCCGTATGTCCTTCCTGAACTGCTACACGGTAGCACTGGGCAGAAATGACGGGCTTTGAAGCAAGTTCGATGTGGTCGCCTGCAAATTCACCCCAAACCTTGAGAGGTTCCTTCTCAGACTTCTCCTCTTCTCCGCCGATGTAAGGAATTACGTTTCCTACCATCTCAGGCCAATCCTTGAATGTCTTGCCTGCACCGGAGATTGCCTGATATGTGCAAACTGAGATAGCCTTGATGCCATTCTTAAGGAAAGGCGTAAGCGCAGGAACATAGCTCTGGATAGAGCAGTTAGGCTTAACAGCAATGAAGCCTCTCTGTGTGCCAAGTCTCTTCTTCTGGGCATCGATAAGCTTGATATGGTCTGAATTGATCTCAGGAATTACCATGGGAACGTCTTCTGTCCATCTGTTTGCAGAGTTATTGGAGACTACAGGACACTCGAGCTTTGCGATCTTCTCTTCAAGTGCTCTTATCTCATCTTTCTTCATATCTACAGCACAGAAAGTAAAGTCTATCTGCTTACAATATTCTTCAATATTGTCTGTACCGTAAACTACCATCTTCTTGACGAACTCAGGACAAGGTATGTCGAGCTTCCATCTGCCCTCGACAGCTTCCTCGTATGTCTTTCCTGCTGATCTCGGAGAAGCGCATAAAGCAGCGATCTCAAACCAGGGATGATCTGCGAGAAGTGTGATAAACCTTTGTCCGACATAACCCGTAGCTCCGATAATGCCGACTTTCAATTTCTGTTCCATTTTTCAATTACTCCATGTCTCTTCACAGCATCTTCGCTGTGGTTATTTTCGGCCCGGTTGTCCGCGTGTCGCGTACATTTGTCCTTCGAGCAAGCACATATTAGCACAATGCCATATATATAACAAGTATGACAAATCAACCAAAAGCCCGCTTTCAACGGGTTAGAAATAATGCAATTAATCGAAAAAGCCGTCAGAAACCGAGATTGTCATTTACAAGAATGACACTGATCCTTCCCTCATGTCTCGAGAAACGTGTAATAAGGATCTGACAGCAGATAGTATCGGGAGATTTGCAGTCAAAACATGTTCCCTTTTTCGAACAGGGCGTATCAAGACCGAAACGCTGTGCATTTATAGGCGCAGCGACATTTCTTGCGCGCTTCATTGCTGAATCAAGATCACTGCATACTTTATTCATTCCGACAATGAACAACACATGCTTAGGGCCCTGGCAGATCGCCGATACCCTGTTGGAATTGCCGTCTACATTTACGAGAATTCCATCGTCAGTCATAGCATTGCAACTCGCAAGAAAGAAATCGGCATCATAAGCCAGGAGCATAGCTTTCCGCTTGTCTTCATAGGCATCACGGTCGATGAAATCATATTTACCGGTTTTGAGAGCTTCTGACAGGCCTATCTCATGAACGCTCATGCCGCCGCCCATGGAAATCGAACTCCCTTCAGGGATAAGATCAAGAGCGATCTTGAGAGCTTCCTCTTTGCTTGCGGCATAATAGCCCGTCATATTACGCGACTTTAGACCGGCGATTGTTTTCTGTGCCAGAAGTTCATTTCTCTTGATAATGTTTGCATCCATAGTCTTGTCCTCGCTTTTCGGAATAATCCCAAGTAGATTATATCAGTTAATGTGTTTTTCCATCTTCTTCCACCTGTTACGTACCGCACCGGATGCATTTTCTTTGCATTCTTCAACGGAAGGATATGACTGACATATCACAACATTGGAGGCCATATCAAGGCCGTAGAGATTAAACCCGGAATACGTTTTGGTAATTACATAACGCACTATTCCTTTTACTTCATATCCGTCTCCGGGAAGTTCTTTTCCCTTTATCTCAGAGTAACGGTTCTTATATTTTGTGAAAGTTACCGGTGTACCATCGAGTGTAGCCGGAGGTGTCCAATTCTTGAAGTCTTTTGCCATTTCCAAGAGTTCCGGAGCAAGCGGGATAAACACAAACAGGAATTCGATAAGGCCAAGTAAAGCCAGATATTTCCACGGCGTACAAAGGAAACCTATAACCAAAAGAATACCGCCGACCACAGGAATACCGGATACATGATGATCTGACTTACGGCTCGCTGCAGGAGCGAAAACATAAGTGATAAGAATAGCCAGAATACCAAAAGCAACGATGATAAGTCCCAGTACAGTCATAAGTCCAAAAACACTCATTCTATTAACCTGAACGGATTCATTATATCATCAGATAGTTCCGTTAAACTTAAAACACTATGATTTATAAGGATAGTTTTATATCATTAAGACAGTTACAATTTAAGTAATTACAGATGGAGGTCAGAGCTGTATGTCGCCCACTTTTCCGCTTCTCGAGAATTACTGCAGTTATATGCAGGCTGCTCTCGGCCGCTCGGAACTGACTGTCAAAGAATACAGGTATGACCTCATTCTTTTCGCGAGATTCTTAAAGCTCGACAGGGGGCTCGTACCAGAAGGAACTCCCCTCGAGGAGATCGATATCTCGGATATTGATGTTAAGATCCTTAATTCCGTAACAACTGACGACCTGTTAGCTTTTGTTATATGGCTGTCACGCTCGCGAAAACAATCCAACGCCGCAAGGGCAAGACATATAGCTTCCCTCAGAAGTTTCTTTAAGTATCTGCATTCAAAGAAAAGGCTTATCGCGAATAATCCCGCATATGATCTTGAGACACCCAAGCTCGGCAAGAGAATGCCGAAATATCTGACACTTGAACAAAGCCAGACACTTCTTAAGGCTGCTTACGATTCGCCGAAAGAATCCAATGAACGTGATTACTGTATGCTTACGCTGTTCCTTAACTGCGGTATGCGTCTGTCGGAACTCAGAGGGATAAATACCAACGATATCCACGGCACGACTCTTACTGTTATAGGTAAAGGCAATAAAGAACGTACGATATATCTGAATGATGCCTGCCTTGAAGCTTTGGATGACTGGATGAATAAACGCGCAACGCTGAAGATCAAGCCCGAAGCTGGCAAAGCGCTGTTCGTATCCAAGCGCGGAACCAGGATCTCCGATGACATGATCCAAATAACGATAAAGAGACTTCTTGAAGAAGCCGGTATCGATACCAGGATCTATTCTGTACATAAATTAAGGCATACTGCAGCTACTCTGATGTATAAGTACGGCAAAGTGGATATCAGAAACCTTCAGATGATATTAGGACACCAGAGCGTCTCCACTACCCAGATCTATACACACGTTGACGATGAAGCGCTGCAGCGTGCAATCGAGAGCAATCCTCTGGCAAACTTCGATCCGGAGAAAAACAAGTAATTACAAAGACTTCATCGGTTCGCCCCAGGAACCGAGATCCTTGCCTTCAAAGCTGAAATAATGCTTACAGGTAGTCTTTACCGGAGCAATGCGCTTAAGCTTTTGTTCTTCAGTCCCATCAGATGACAAAGATTCATCCTGAAGAACATTTCTCATCTTGCATAGCATTATTGTGCCGTCATGTTTTTCTATAAAATCCGTTACTTCAAGTTCGAAATTCACGGGTGAATTATTAAGCACCGGCACATCCAGGACTGCACCTTTCCCGATATCAAGATCGACCTTCATCTTGTCAGGATTTTTACCGCTTGTACACCCCATATAATCAGCAATAGGAAGCAGTTCCTCTGTTACGAGATTTGCAGAGAATATCTTATTGCGCTTAATATTCTGCTTTGTGGGCTTATCGCCTCCGATACAGCACATAACGCCCATCTCGCCGTCCCAGATATAACTGAACCAGCAGAACAGACCGAAGTCAGGATTTCCGTTCTCATCGTAAGTACCATATAAGAACAGAGTTTGCGGACAATAGTCGTTATATGGTTTTAAACTGATCTTTGCCATGGGTTTACCTCACTTCACGTTACTCGTCAGCCTGATCTTCGGTCTGTCGGGATTCAGTTCAAATGCCAATGTGCAGATGAGCGCGGCCGCGGTGCCCATAAGATCGAAATGCGAATTGAAGATACCGATGTTATTGGCGTACTGTTCGCCGAGCTTGATCTCGGGGAGGCCGACGGAATAGCCGAAGAGCATATAAGGAACAGCAGAGTGCATGATGTCCTTGAAACTCTTTTTATCCACGAAAACCGTTCTCTTGTTAGTGATGACCACACCTGTCTTGCCGCGCACAAAAATGCCGTCATCGTTGTAACAGATAATGTGCTCGCCGGGTGTCATGCTTCCTGATAGTCTCTTGGCTATATCCGCGTAATTCTTTTCGCGGATTCCGGGAGCCGATATCTCATCGAATTTGAAAAGAAAATCACGCATGTACTGCTCGATCTTTTCTGCAGAATCAAACTCATTTAAAGTACGCACAAATGCATTGACCGGGACATTGTATTTCGGATTCTCGGTCAGCTTCTGATAATCCCATTCGTAAATGAACCAGTCCTTATGGATCGGGTTATCTCCGATCTCTTCTTTCGTAGTATCATCCAAAGTGAATTCGCTGCCGCAATAAGGACAGATCATTCTTTTTCTGCTTGGAGCAAGCTCTAGTTTACCGTTGCAGTTCGGACATTTATTCAGTTCCATAAACACCTCTGTTTATTACTAAGTTTTCACACTTAAGAATTATAACAGATTACGCTATCTGACTGATTATAATGATTTCCTCAAAAAACGGTCATCTCGTAAAGTTCGTCCATACACGTTCTTCTGTTGCGGGAAGACCTTTCTGCTCCCTGCCAAGCGCAATGCTCTCCATGAGGAAAACCATATTCCTTGCGAGCACACGCATTACCTGCTTTCCCTCTTCATCAAGACGTCCCTCGCCGGGATCCCAGCCGTAAATATTGTTCCAGTACTGGCTGGTCGCTATTGGCATGTTGGATAAGGTAAAAAACTTATTGAGCTCGTCGAAAGTAGCCGTGCACCCGGACCTTCGGGCGCTGACCACGCTAGCTCCGACTTTGAGACTCATATCAAAATGTGAGCTGTAGAAAAGTCTCTGCAAAGCAGACATCAGAGTACCGTTAGCAGATCCGTAATAAACCGGTGATCCGATCACCAGACCATCTGCTTCTTCGAATTTTACCGCGATTTCATTGACTATATCATCGAAAACGCACTTACCCGTTCCACGGCATGTCTCACATGCTATACAGCCTCTTATATCTTTCTTTCCAAGTTGAATGCACTCGAAAACGACATTCAGTTCCTCAAAGACTTTTTGCATCTCGCCGAAAGCAAGAGCTATATTTCCATTTTCTCTCGGACTGCCGTTAAGCATCAGCACCTTGAAACGTTTTTCCATAAATCACCTCATCAGATGTAATAGACGTAGTCATCCTTTCGCGGAGCCGGATCTTTGGCAGGCTCGGCAGCATAACCCAAAGCGCAGTGACCTATACCCTCGTATTCATCCGTAATACCGAGCTTAGTGAGAATGTTCTTTCCGAAATCAGACTCGAATTCTTCCTTCGCCCTATGGATCCAGATGCTTGCGATACCGAGGCTCTCAGCCGCATTCATGAGGTTGCCCATAACAAGAGAACCGTCGTATACATGAGTTGCAACGTCCTTCCTCGCAAGAACTATGAGAATGACCGGTGCGCCATAAAAAGGATCAAATCCTTCACCCCATCCGCCGATCTTTCTGTTGGCTTCAGAGATCTCGTCTCTCATTGCTTTATCTGTAACTGCAATGATGATCGGGCTTTGCTTGCCCATACCCGTGGCGGCATATGTGCCTGCCCTGATGATGGAATTAAGGTCATCCTCTTTAACCATGTCAGACTTAAAGTTTCTGCAGCTTCTTCTGGTCTCTAATACTTTCAATGTTTCATTCATGATAATTACCTCTAAATCAATAACCTATCTGTTTAAGGATCTCGTCAAGCAGTTCTGCATTCTTAATTGAAAATTCAGGTGTGATATGCTGCTGCTCACCATTCTCGATGCATCTGCCTAACTGTTCTGCTTCAAGCATGTAATTATGCGGAACATTGATAGCAGGTGTATATACCTTTCTGCCGGAAGTAATGGTATATGAGACCCTTCCTTCCTGGTTATATTCAACATCTGATACGATGGTTCCCTTGGATCCGTGAACATAAAGAATGTCTTTTCTTCTGTCTGAGCCGGGCTCAAATATCATGCCGACATTGAATACCGCTCTGGCACCATTTTCGAACTTCAGAATAACCGAAGCCAATACATCAGCACCCTTGTCGTTGAATTCAGCCTTAGCAATAACAAGATCAGGCGCAGAATCGACAAGAGATAAGATCATGGTCGTGCAATAGCAGCCAAGATCGTAAACAGCGCCGCCGCCCAGGTCCTTATACATTCTGATATCTTCCACGTAGTATTGGGTAAAGAATGCCGTATCCACGAATTCGACATCACCGATGATACCGCTCTTAATATCTTCCTTAAGCGAAGCAATATAAGGACTGTGAAGATATGCATATGCTTCCATAAGGATAACGTTATTCTCTTTTGCAACGGCAAACATCTCTTTAGCATCTTCGGCATTCAATGCCAGAGGCTTTTCGCAGAGAACGTGCTTCCCGGCCTTCAGTGCTTTGATGACCCATTCCTTGTGAAGATTATTAGGAAGAGGAATATATACTGCCTGAACTTCAGGATCTTCAAGAAGCTTATCGTAACCTACGTAAGCCTTTTCAAACCCGAACTCATCTTTATAGCTCTGGACCTTGGCTTCATTTCTTCCGGCAATGGCATATAACTCGCAGTTCTCGGCCATCTTCATACCGGGAATAGTACATCCCCTGGCAATATTCGCAGTGCCTAAAACACCCCATTTTACTGACATAGGTAAGTCCTCCTTGAAATATAATTTGATATCCTTAGATCATGGTTTTCGAGAATTCAGGATAAAAAACCGGTCGAAAAAAGTTTTATATGCTTGCCCTATAGATTGAAAGCATTGCCTCTTCGTTAAGAACCTTAGCAGAACCCATCTCACCGCCTACGCCTACAGCGCACTTGTGAGCCATTTCGATAAGCTCTTCCTCTGTAGGATCAACGCCCAATTCACGGAGATTTGTGGGCATGTTGATCGATCTGTAGAAGTCTTCCATAGCTTCTATGCCCTTAAGCGCGATCTCTTCGTCTGTACCTTTATCAGCAACATCCATTACATTGACCGCAAACTTCTTAAAGCGAGGCAGACAGTCGTTCATAACATATCTTGCCCAGCTGCCCCAGATAGCAGCGAGACCTGCACCGTGAGCAACATCGTATAGGCCGCCAAGCTCATGCTCAAGCTTATGTGTCATCCAGTCGCCGCCATCGTTACCGCATCCTGTAAGGCCGTTATGAGCAAGGCTTCCTGCCCACATAACTTCAGCCCGTGCATCATAGTTCTTGGGATCATCACGTAGGATAACAGCATTCTTCTTTACAGTGCGGAGAAGACCTTCAGCAAGAGCATCCGTTATCTCCATATTGCCGCCATTCGTGAAATATCTTTCCATCGTATGCATCATGATGTCAGTGCATCCGCAGGCTGTCTGATAATCAGGAAGCGTCATCGTAAGTTCGGGATTCATAATAGCGAATCTCGCACGGGAGAAATCGCTGCTGTAACCTCTCTTTACAAGACCTTCTTCCTTCGTAATTACAGATGAATCACTCATCTCACTTCCGGTAGCTGCAATCGTAAGGATTACGCCCAAAGGAAGGCATCCTGCAGCCTGTCTTTTATAATCATAAAAGTCCCAGACATCCCCTTCGTTAGCAACGCCATAACCGATTGCCTTAGCTGAATCGATGGCACTTCCTCCGCCTACAGCAAGAAGGAAATCAACATTTTCCTTTTTACAAAGCTCAATTCCTTCATAAACCAATCCCAGATGAGGATTAGGAACAGCACCGCCCAATGTGACAAAGCTTATACCGGCTTCATCTAAAGTATCAGTAACACGCTTAAGAAGACCGGAACGGACAACGCTTCCGCCGCCATAATGGATAAGGATCTTCGTACCGCCAAACTCTTTAATGAGATCAGCAACTTTAGCTTCTGTATTCTTTCCGAAAACAACTTTTGTAGGTGTGTAATAGTTGAAATCAAACATGGATCCGGCTCCTTTCATTACAGCAGGTAAATATTTTTTGATAAGATATACTCATATCATACACAAGACAAAAGACCCGAAAATACTACATTTCGGGTCTTTTTTATCTAAAATCAAATTATATCTGCGGGATAATATCAGCCGCTCGTAGCAGAGATCTCCGTCGGCGAAGGCTGTGCAAGCTGGGGACCGAGCACTGTTTCCGTTGTTTCTGAAGATTCCTGGCTCTCTGAAGATGCATCCGGAGCCTGAGTCTCAACAGTCGGCTGGATAATAAATCCTTCTTCAGTGGATTTCTCTACCTGTATCTTAAAAGGATAAAACGGAAGAGCATTTATGTATTGTTCCTGTACAGAAGCCGTCTCGAAAATAGTCTTCTCGTTTATCAATTCGGAATTTCTATACGGAAGTGTTACTGCAAGATAACTGACTGCCCAGATAAACGCAGCAAGAGCTATTATCTCGATAATCAACAGCGGTGTAACCTGGAACAGATCATTCAGCTTGCGCATCTGCTTCGGACGCTTTCCCTTCTTAACATCCGAGTTGATGAATTCCATAGCTTTAAAGCTCTTTGAATCGATCTTGGACAGGATCTTCTCAAGCATTGAGTTACGGGTATACTCATCAAGCATTCTGTTCTCGAAAGTCATATCTGCAGGCAGCGGGTACTGTGCTACAACATTCTTTGCATTCGCAAGAAGAATATCTCCGAATTCATAAATTACTTTGTCGCCCGGAATGTTATTACGCTTGGAATAAACATCAAGATAAGACTTAACTATAGCATTCTCGCATCTGGTTGCTTCTTTTGTAATTCCTAAGCAAGAAGAATAAACCATAACAACGGTCGACATATAGAAATCACGGATATTCTCACGGGTTAATTTTTGATTCCAGAGTTCATCAGCCATTTTGATTTCCTCCTTCATTTTCATCGTTCAAAAATGCAAGCGGATCTAAAGGTGCCTGCTGCCTTGTTTGATTATTCATGTCAGGACTTTCACCTGCATAAGGATCAACCGGTGCCTGTTGAGGCTGAACAGTAGCCTGGTACAGGGGCTGAGCCTGAGGTGCCTGATATTGTGGCTGTACAGGTTCCTGGTACTGCTGCTGAACGGTAGTCTGATACTGGGATTGAACAGGTGCCTGATATTGCGGTTGTGCCTGCGGAGCCTGATATTGGGGCTGTGCAGGTTCCTGATACTGCTGGACAGTTGCCTGATAAGCAGGATCAGGATTAGGAGCTGAATAATACTGTTGCTGCGTATATGGCTCTTCTACAGGAATTTCCTGAGCAGGTGCCACGTTATTTACCACATCACCGGAGGGAAGCTGAACTCCTGCCGTACCCTGAGCCATTGCAGGAGAACCAAAAGCACGTCCGCCTTTGTTAGCAGGCTTTTCGCGCTGTTTTTTCTGAGGCTTAAGAGAAATATCACGTTCATCTATCTTGCCTGAGAAAGATGACAACGGATAGATGAATGAGAGGATGGCAACGATCAACGTGAGAATAAGGAATGTGATCCTTACATTGTTGACAATGAAAGCTGTCATTATGATCGGAAGCATAACTCCAACACCCATATAAACCGTATACTCAGCAATCTTTCTTAGGTTAGCTTTTACTTTGCCGTTGCAAACGAGATACAAAACATAGATGTAGAAATAATCATGAATTCCAAGAGATATACCGAGGAAAGCGCAAGTTACGACGAGCATCTTTGCTGAAGGCATCAGAGCAAACAGAAATAAACCCAATACAGTAGTTGAGGCCTGGATCAGAACCCTGGTTCTTGATGTAAGAAGATGTGCGAACTTGTTTTTAACAAAACCGCATACAAAGCAGGCTGTAAAACCGCATACCATCAAGTAGAAAGATGTGGTAGGAAGAGATATTCCGACTCTCTCGAGATAGTTCGGAATAAACATGAGCATAAACGCAAGATCTACACCGAGCATAAGGAAAGATGAATTGAGGAACCTTGCGATCCTTGAATCGGAAAAGACTGAGAAGAATCCGCTTATCGACAAAGATGCTTCTCTGACCTGGGCGTTGTTCTGCATGAAGTAGATCATACCTATGCTTGTCAGGACAAGTGCTGCACCACTGATGATCGTTACTACGAACAAACCATATCTTTCATAGCATATTCCCGCGATAACGGCACCTACCGATACGCCAAGGAAATATGAAGATGCCTGCACGTTATGAATAACCCTGTCGTTATAATCCTTGTATCCGAGTCTTCCTGCATTGATACGGTAATCCCTCAGGTAATCAAAGGACATTCCGAAGCAGAAACCGATCGGCAGTGCTAATACAGCAGTCAGATACGGGAAATTGATAACACCGGCTATAAGTGCAAAGAAATAACCTGCGCATGTGATCGCAATAAGTGCGATCCTGCTTGTAAACTTCATCTTAATGCTATTCCTTATACCTGAGAAACCAAGATAACCCCAGATAAACAGGATCATGGTAACGCATATGAATGCCTGGACTGCAGGCATAGGCAGATAATCAAGCTGGTCTTTGAAATAATTAGCAAAGGTCAGAGGTATCATGACAGATCCGAATGCGGTAAAGAAAGACAGGAATCTGTTTGCATTCTCTCCATACATTACGAGGACCGGAGCATTACCTGAAATACCTTTCGATATTGTTGAGATAAGCAGATTCAGCTCGAAGATCATGATTCCCATCGAAATAGCGATCGAGATGATCGTAAATATCCATGAAAGGCTCATTCCGTTTACAGAACTCTCGAAATCATCTCTCGGCATCATTACTTCAAGCACACCTGATACGGTATTCTCAGAAGATATGATCGGAGCAATGGCACAGACATATGCCACTCCTCCCTCATTTCGACTCGTAAAAGCAGCCTGTTGGAGACCGAAGCAATCAATATACTGATTTCCGGCACCCGTAAGGTAATACTGCTGGACATTGCCTGTTGCTGTCGATGAATAAAGCCTTAAGAACGAATCTCCGGCCATTGTATAAATATTTACCAAATACTGCTTGTCATTAGCGTACTTGTAGATCGGGAGCATATAAGACATATTTTCCCTGACCTCGGTATAGGTAAGAGCGGTTGCTGAAGATACTGCACACTTCTCCATCATATCAGCACGTTCGCTTTCAAGAGCCTTGATATAAGTCTTCGACAGCTGGGTTGCCATAACAAGAAGAACGACAAGAATAATCGCAAAACAATAACCGATGGTAGAAGAGATCAAACGTCTGTCGCGGTTCTGCGGAGTCTCTGTACTCTTCTTTGATGAAGAACCGTTCTTTCTTCCGCTGATCACATGTATAAGTATTTCCTGAACGGCGAAAAGAATAACACCTGCAATTACAGAAATAATAACAGCAGTAAGTATCCTTGACTCAAGTTTGTCTCCGAGCGCGAAAAGCTCACCGAAAGTACATTTATATTCAAAAACACCTACGCACAGACCTGTACTGTCAGTGATAGGAACGATAATGCTCTCATAATTCTTTCCGGTAAGCACCGTCTGTTCGTTAGTCCCGCCAAGCCATTCGGAAATATCCCTGCTTGCAACCGCAAACTCAGAAGGATCATTTACGCCGCGGCTGAGCAGCAAAGATAACTGTCCCTGGCTGTATCCGAAAAGTCCATAACCTTCAGCAGAAAGATTCTCTGAAGAAGTATCTGCAAGCATAAGATCCAGAAGCGCACTGTATCTGGCCGGAGCATTAACAGTATTAGATACGAGATCATCACCGTCTATGCTCATCCTTACAACGTCAGTCACCTGATGCATCTTCATGTCGGATATCTTTTTGAATTCTTCCTCGAACTGAAGTCTCATATGGTGGACTGCAAAAGAAACAGCTGCAATTGCTACAACAAACGAAACGATTATCAATATACAGATACGAACTATTCTACCGGCAACATCGTTATGTTCTGCCGTACGTTCATTCTGAAGATTAGCCATTAATAAAGCCTCCTGCTCTGCTTATAAACCGCGAACATTATACACAAATAATATAAAAACAAAAAATAAATAGAAGTGGCATAATTAAAGCGAAATGTAAATGAAATCAAATTGCAAAATACATCTCAAAGATCTTTTAAAGATAAAAAAGGTTGCCTCAATAAACTGAGACAACCTCTATTATTCTGGTTGCGGAGGCGGGACTCGAACCACACGACCTCCGGGTTATGAGCCCGGCAAGCTACCAACTGCTCCACTCCGCGATATCAATCGGTGCACTTATATAGGAATAAATGGTGCTCGTGACCGGACTTGAACCGGTACGGATTTTACTCCGACGGATTTTAAGTCCGTTGCGTCTGCCAATTCCGCCACACGAGCCTATCCGTAAGTGCTGAATGATATTAACATCATGAATGTTCAAAGTCAAGGCACACGGCATATTTATAAAGTCAAAAAAGACAACAAACCGTAACATAAACTTATTGATTGAAAACTCATATTCGTTAAAATTAAAATAATTATTTATATAAAGGAGATTAGACTTATGCCTAACAATCCTGATGATTTTAACCTTGACGGCATCAATAATCCTAACGGTAAGGATGATATTATCGATTCATCTTTCGCTGTACAGTTTAAACCCGGTGACAAAACCGAATCTATTGCCGACAAGCTTAAAGAGACAAAAGAGAATATCGAAAAAACTGACAACTCTGCCGCGAACGTTCAGAATAAACAATCCGGCGGATTCAATTTTTCATCAGACAATGATTTTATGGATGAATTCGACAAATTCGAATTTGATTCATCTATAACAGCATTTAAACCATTAAAGGCTTCTTCAGAACCGGAGAAACCAAAAGTACAGGAGCAAAAGCCGGTTCTTAATACAACGGAACCTGCTTTCCCTAAAGATGGCGGAACATTTGATAAACCTGCACCGACAGTCAAGGCACCGGAACCGCCAAAGGAATCGCTTCCTAAATTCAATGATCTTGGAAGCACTAATAAGGCTAAACCTGCTGACGAGAAGCTTTTCAAATCAGGCAATAGTCTGGATTATGCTACTTCCGAACACGACAAAAAGACAAGTCCGTTCGTAAATGCCGAGAAACCGGAAGCACCGAAACCTATTGATGTAGACATTCCCGGTACCGCTAAACCGGCAGCCAAACAATATACTCCGGCTAATACAACATTCACAACCAAACAGCCGGTTCAGGCTGACAAGCAGCAACCGGCCTCCCCTGCTAATAATCCCGCTGCACAGGCTGGAGGTTACAGACCGTATCCTTCTGCTAATAAGACAGGTGTATTCACCACACCTACCCAGGCAGCCCAAGCAGCGCAGACCGCTCAAAATGCTCAGGAAAAGAAACCTTCAGATAACATTTCTGTAACTAAACCTGCTCAGCCGGTAAATCCTGCATCAAATGTTATTCCAGAAAAGAGAGAGAATATCGCTAATCCGTTAAAGGCAGCAGAACCTGTAAAACCTGCAGCACAGCCCGCACAACCCGTAAAGCCTGCACAAGCTGCACCGGCAAAACCGGTTGAACCAACCAGACCCGCAGCTAATGTTAAATCAAATACTGCAGCAGTTGCCGCAACAGCAGCCACTGCCGCTGCAACAGCACGCACTGCACCGGCCGCTAAGAAAATTGAACAGGTTAAAGCTCCGGCCGAGATCGATAAACCGCTTCAAAGACCGGCTGCTTCTGCTGGATCAAAGGCAACTGCATCTGTAAATCCTTCACAAATACCCGTTAAATCCGAATCAGGCCCGGCAAATATACCGTCTGCTCAATCTAAGCCGGCTCCGGCATTTGTTCAGTCTAAGGCAGCACCTGCCCAGTCTAAGCCGGCACCCGGACCCACAAACGCAGCACCCGCCCAGCCTAAGGCAGCACTCGGACCTGCAGCTTCAGCGCCTGCTCAATCTAAGCCGGCACCGGGACCTGCTACTGCAGCGCCTGCCCAGCCTAAGGCAGCTCCCGGACCCGCAGCTTCAGCGCCCGCTCAATCTAAGCCGGCACCGGGACCTGCTACTGCAGCGCCTGCCCAGCCTAAGGCAGCTCCCGGACCCGCAGCTGCTGCACCTGAAGCTGTCAGTGAACATGGACACAGACCCGGAGCAGTACAAATGTCGGATAATTCTCCGTTTGAACCTAAGGGCAAACAGCCTGTTACTGCAACCAGAGGTGTAGCTAATGCTAATGCGGCTTCCGGTTCACATCATGACAACAAAACGATTTCTCCTGTAACGACAGTAAAGAAATCAAAGAAAAAGAAAGAAACCAAAGCTCAAAAGGATCCCGGACTTGCAGGTCTTATTACATTCCTTGCAATTATTATCATAGCTATCGGTATCCTCTGGGCGTTAGACAACTCTTCCGGAATCAAGAAACTGCTCGGACGTAAATCTATAGAGACCATAACTACTGAAGCAACAAATAAGCCTGTAGAGTCTTCTAAAGAAGAGACCGAAGGAACCACTGTTACCGAGACCACTAAAGAGACAACAGAAGCCACAACAACTACGGAAGCAACAACCGAAGCTACTACTGAGGAAACTACAGAGGCTACTACTACAACTGAAGAAACTACTACGGAAGAAACAACTACAGAAGAAACAACCGAGGCTACAACTGAAACTACCAAGACTAAACAGACAACATCAAATTCAAAGGGCGAATGCGTAACTGCCTTCAGTACCAATATTTCGAATTTCGCAACGACTGCAGGCGGATTTAAGTTTGATGTTACGTTAACAAATAAGAGCCATAAAACTGCAAGCCTCAGCAAATCTCTTAAGAGTCTTAATCTCAAACTGTTCAGTGATTCCACTATCACTGATGTAACAGCTGACTGTATGACTTTTACCGGAGATGGTGTTTCCTACAAAGGAATTCCTGATGATATCATCATCGAAAGCGGTGAATCTTTTACATTTACGGTTTATGTTTCTACAAGTTCAAGCGTAAGCTTATACGGATACAATTCAGCATATTTCGATTGGTATAAGTAATCATTAAAACTTTAAAACTTAAGAGGCTGTCTCAATGAGGCAGCCTCTGTTATTTAATATGTTTTTCTCGAAATGTATATCAGTTAGGTTTTCTGCTTCCCTTCACCATTACCTTCTCCCATTCATTGTCTCTGACCAGTTGAATGAATCCGGCACCGCTGTTCTTATAGATCTCGTATTGTTCTGATAATACTGTTTCAAATTCGCCTTCACCGGCACCAATTACATTTCCGAGGAAAAGCTTTGCAGAATCATAATAGACGAGCGAATAATCCTTATCCGTCTTATAGGATTGGAAAACATCCGGACCGTATCTTACACAGAGATTACCCCTGTGAATAAAATCAACTTCGAGCGCAGTTTGTCTGGCAGCTTCATAATCTTCGTCATCAATCATCCCTGATCTTAAAACCTTCTCCCTGCCCGTCAGCAGATATCTGTCATAGGTAAAAGGATCATCAAAAGATAAATCCTGAAGACCATCTATATTTACAGAATTAGAGATCCAATTAAGATAAACAAGGCACGCAAGAGGATCAGAACAGGTTGCAGGAAGGAATATATTTATATTGTCTTCACTGATACAGTCTTCCTGCCATGAGGCATATTTTCCATAACGGTCAGGGAAAGTATTTACTGCAATATAATCAGCATTATCTCCGCAGTTGTTTTGCAGCGCATTTATGTGTGAATTCTCGCCATTTATGTACAGATAATCAAACTGCGAGCAAAATGATCCGACATATCCCTTTTCGATAGGTTCATATGATTCCTTAGTCATCGGTCTAATGCTACGGAAATCATCGGGAAGCAAATTCTCCAAATACCATTTGTTCAAAGTCTTAAGACCTTCACTATATCCATCCTGACTGATCCTGCAATAGCCGTCAACAAAAAACGCTTTGTCACTGATCGATGTATCCAGATAAGAATCTAAAAGCGGCTTAGCGCTTATATTGGGTTCCGAATCAACGAAAAACGGGATCATCTCTGAAGCATCATCGCCCAGGAGCAGATCAGCATTATCGCGGAATGCGATCAGACAGTTATAGAATTCATCCTGATCAGACGGTTTTTCAAGTCCTAACTTCTCGAGCCAGTCACTTCTGATAAATGTAACCATTGAAAGAGGACGGTCATCCTGAGCTTTTAAACACCACACTTCATTAGGATCATCGTTACAGAAATGGATATAATCATCTCCCAACAGTTCTGTTAGATCTGTCAGCGCATATGAATAATTATCTAGATACGGGGAAAGATTAACTACTGCGCCCATTCTGTAATAAGAAACAAGCTCGTTATATTCCTTGGTAAATGAAATATCGGCTGATATTCCGTTACGGAGATCAAGTTTATCAGAATCGATAAACGTAACGTCGATATTGCATTCCTTATATACATTGTCATGTATATACCGGGCAGCATCAGATGAATTGACGTCGCAGTCAGTATCAGCGTTATTAACCGGATCTGCAAGGACTGTTATCTTTCTTGTTTTCGAGAACCTTTTACCGTCAAAATCATTATTATCGCCGTTGCATGAACACAACGTAAAGGTAATAGAAAGAATAAGCATTATTGCTGTTATTCTTACAGTATGTTTTTTAATAGCTGTTAGCAGATTACCGGCCATTAACATCACCTGTAGAATAACCTTCCATGTTTTCTTTCATAGTTACACGTTCTAACCGGTCAGCCAATCTTCCGCGCTCGATAATATGACAACCGGGCTGTTCTGAATACCATACGGAATAAACCTTTCCGGAAACAACATCGTAATCAATTACAATACTTCCGTCATTAATAAGATCCCTGACCTCATCGGTAATGAGAAGTTCAAGCACATCACAGGAGTATGTATTTTCGCGTGAATCATATTGGACTGAATAATACGAATGAATTTCGGGATCCTTGATTGCATCAGCCCATTGGATTCCGGTCATGAGATAGTAATCCCACGGAATTTCAAGAACGTCACCGAATTGATCAGAACTCATCGATGAAGTCCTTTGCTGCCACTCACCGCTTCCTACTAGCTGATCCATATTCTTTTGTACCGAACGGTAGATCTCAGTCGCCTTCGCATCCAGTCTGTCACACGCTTTTACTGCTTTATACCTCGGATAATTGATCATTACTGCTGCAATGACAAATACTGCACTCAGAATAAAAGCCGCAATACTGTAATTACGTATTTTTCGAATAGTACTTTTATACTTGATAACGACCGGTGCATCTTCGGTCTTAACAGTATCAAAATCAGCAAATAATAAGAGAATAAAAAAGTTGTACGGTATTTCCGCAAAATGATGCTCTTCAATACATGACAAGGCACAAACAGCAAGCAGCAGAGCGCCATATAAGTATTTCTTATGCTTTAACTGCACAGCGCTCATACCGGTAAGATAAAATGCCAATGGAAGAATTCCCATCTTCACAAGGACGGAAGTATAAGAACAGTCAATGAAATTATAAAAGCCGTCGATCGAAGCATAATTACCATAAAGATCAACGCCTGAAGAGAATAAATGTATACCGTTTTCTGTTATGCCACGCTGACCCAAAGATAAGCGTTGATGCAGAAAGTCATTTAATCTGTATGACAACGGATTACCGATACTATATGAAAGCGTCAATGCGATCATGATAACTGCGAAGATCACAAAAGAATACTTCGCGCATATTCCGATAATCTTGTTTAAAACGATTAATGATTTTGATCCGGTTTTATCAGTCCCGGTCTTGCTTTTATTCTCTGAACGGCTTTTAAAAACAAGAGATAATTTATAGATTACAGTAATTACAAAAGCTAAAGAAATGCATACCAAAGAAGTTGCAGAACCTGTAAGTGAATATACAAGAATATCCAAAGCACCGACAGCAAATACCTCTCCCCAGGTGATTTTCTTACCCCTGATCCATAAATACGCAATAATGATCCAGAGATAATGCGAAGCCCAGTCCGTAGATGAACGGTTATTCATCCTGTGAAAATAAAAAACATCCTTTCCAAAATAAAAAAATGAATTCTGCGAATACAGATTCTCAAATGCATCATCCGTCCTGATAAAGCTCGTAAAGACATTATTGATGATCATCACGATATTGCCGATGATACCCGTGATCAGAATATGATCAGCGTTAACACCAACTGCACCGGCAATTGCTGCAGCAACTATAAGAAATACCAGAGCTTCAGAATTATATTGCGTACAGACCGAATAAAGAAAATAAGCCAAGCAGAACAGAACAACTGCTATTGCAGGCAGCGCCTTTTTTATATCTTTAAACAGCGTAAAAAAGATACGGTATATTCCCGCTACGATCAAAAGTGCCGAGCCTGCATAAAACAGCACATAATAAAACACTTCAGATACTGTACTGGCAAGAAAACAGGCCTGGGAAGCAAGAAAAAACACAAGTCCATACAAATAGACTTTATCAGCATAACTTTTGGTCTTATCGCCGACAGCATTTACTTTGACAGCTATGCTTTTGAAAGATCCGCTCATCAAGCCCCTATAACACTCCTAACTTATACGAGCTTCGGCAATGTATTACTCGCTCTTCTTCTTGATCGTATCGAAAACGAACTTACCCCTTCTGAAATCGATCTTAAGGCTGACAACATCCTTAAGCGCACCTGTCAGGAACATATCAGACAAAGGATCCTCGACATTCGTTCTGATCGCCTTGCGGAGCGGTCTTGCACCATACTTCTCGTCATAACCCAACTCAGCTAATCTGTCTCCGGCAGCCTTTGAGATAGAACCCTTGATATGCTTCTCATCAAGAGACTGGAAAACATCCTTGATCATGATGTTAACGATCTTGCGTATTTCTTCCGGCTTCAATGACTTGAAGATAATAGTCTCATCAACACGGTTAAGGAACTCGGGACGGAATGTCTCCTTGAGAGCACTCTGTACATGCTGTTCCATAGCTTCGTGTGTCTCATTGAAGAAGCCGATAGTGGCTGCCTTAGCCGAACTTCCGGCATTGGAAGTCATTATGATTATGCAGTTCTCGAAGTTAACATGAAGTCCGTGGCTGTCAGTAAGGACACCGTCATCAAGCATCTGCAAAAGAAGATTGAAGACGTCAGGATGTGCCTTCTCGATCTCATCGAAAAGGATTACGGAATAAGGCTTTCTTCTTACCTGCTCAGTGAGCTGGCCGGCATCATCGAATCCGACATATCCCGGCGGAGAACCGATGAGTTTGGATACTGAATGCGGTTCCATATACTCGGACATATCGATTCTTATCAAAGCCTCTTCAGTATCGAACATGACTTCTGCCAAAGCCTTAACAAGCTCCGTTTTACCTACACCCGTAGGTCCTACGAAGATAAATGATGTCGGTTTATGCTTCTTGGTAAAGCCTGCCCTTGTACGTCTGACTGCGCTTGCAACTGCATGTACGGCCTCTTCCTGACCGATTACACGCTTATGAAGTCTCTCTTCAAGATTCTTGAGTTTCTCTGTCTCAGTCTCGGAAATGGACTTCAACGGAATACCAGTCCACATCTCTACAACCCTCGCGATATCTTCGACCTGGATAGGATCCGGCTCAATATCACTCTCTAACTGATCAAGCTCATTCTGGAGTTTATCTGCCTTTGCCTTGAGTTCAGCAACTTTCTCATAGTCAGCCTCACGTTCCTCAGGTGAAGAATTCTCCATCGAATCGATCTGCATCTGGTGCTCACGCTTAGCCTTCTCGAGTGCTTTACGTGTATTGGCAAGCTTAACAAGCTTAACGTTCTTAAGATTTGCTGCAGAACCCGCCTCATCAATAAGATCGATCGCCTTATCCGGAAGGTATCTGTCAGTGATATATCTCTTGGAAGCCTTGACGGCAAATTCGATTACCTCGTCAGAATAAGTGACGTTATGATGCTTCTCGTAATAATCTTTGATGCCCTTTAATATCTCAATGGACATCTCAACGGAAGGCTCATCGAGCATGACCTTCTGGAAACGTCTCTCAAGAGCAGAATCCTTCTCAATTCTCTTATATTCTGCAGTAGTAGTTGAACCTAAGATACGCAGTTCTCCTCTTGCCAGAGCAGGCTTAAGTATATTTGCCGCATTAGTGGAGCCTTCTGCATCACCGGCACCGATTATCGTATGAAGCTCATCAATAACGAGGATTATATTCTCTGCCTTGATTGCTTCATTGATTACGCCCTTTATACGGCTCTCAAACTGTCCTCTGAACTGTGTTCCTGCTACCATTGCAGGAAGATCGAGCTGCCATACCTGCATATTAAGAAGTTTCTCGGGAACTGTTCCTTCTACGATCTTAACTGCAAGACCCTGTGCAATAGCAGTCTTACCGACACCCGGGGCACCGATAAGCACTGGGTTATTCTTGGAACGTCTGTTAAGGATCTGGATGCAGCGCTCTATCTCTTTGTCACGGCCGATGATGCGGTCGATCTTGCCTTCAGCAGCGCGCTCGGTAAGATTAGTACCGAACTCATTGAGATACTTGAGCCTGGGCTTGCCTCTGCCCTTTCCGGCATCCTTGCTGTTCTTATCGCTTTGAGAATCGTCTCCGGCCTGGCTTCCGGGTCTTCTTCCGAAGAGAGAATCGAAAATGCTTCTCGGTTCCTTATCTTCGTCATCTCCGGACTTACCATCCTTGGAATCATCTGAATCAGCGATGCTTACCGGTGTGGAATCCTCATCGAATTCATAAGTCTCGTCATCATCAAGTGAAAGACCTCCGAAATCATCTCCTGCAGCAAGTGATTTCAGGAAATCCGTAGGATCAGCCGAGAACCCGTTCTGTGATACGAGTTCTTCCAGTCTGTCACTCATCTCATCAATGTTATCGGAATTAATGCCTGTAGCCTTAAACATATCAGTAACTCCCGATATGCCTGACTCATAGGCACATTTCAGACAAAAGCCTTCGTCGATCCTGTTGCCGTTCTCATAGCGGCTCGTAAAAACGATTGCATGTCTCTTCTTACAAATACTACAAATTGCCATTACTCTTCTCCGTTATCCTCTATATCTTCCCTTATCCTGCGTCTTACCCTGGGTCCGGTAAGAATGTCGTATTGTTCTTCTTCGAGCCTTGCTGTATCGATAAATGCAGAAATATCTTTATACTGACGGTTCTTCAGAGCCTTATCGAGAACAGGCTTTAAGAATTGTCCCGTATAGGACTTTTTGCATTTTGCGATCTCTTCCGGCGTTCCGCAGGCTACTACTTCTCCGCCTCCGTCACCGCTCTCAGGACCCAAATCGATTATGTAATCTGCTGTCTTTATAACATCCAGATTGTGCTCGATTACGACCACAGTGTTCTTATTTTCGGTTAGGCGTTCTAAAATGTCAACCAATTTATGAACGTCAGCGACATGGAGTCCCGTGGTCGGTTCATCTAATACATATATCGTTTTTCCCGTCGATCTTCTCGACAATTCCGAGGCAAGTTTGATCCTCTGGGCCTCGCCTCCCGATAATGTCGTGGAAGGCTGTCCGAGCTTGATATAACCCAGGCCCACATCCTGTAAAGTCCTTACCTTCTTATAAATTGCCGGATGATTCTTAAAGAACTCACATGCTTCATCTACCGACATATCCAGTACGTCTGAGATGTTCTTACCGTTATATCTGACTTCAAGTGTTTCCCTGTTATATCTTTTTCCTTTGCAGACATCGCATGTTACATAGATATCAGGCAGAAATTGCATCTCGATCTTATTAACACCATCACCGCAGCAGGCCTCGCAGCGGCCGCCTTTGGTATTGAAGGAAAATCTTCCGGCCTTATAACCTCTCTGCTTGGCATCAGGCGTCTCGGAATATAATTTCCGGATAAGATCGAAAAGTCCGATATAAGTTGCAGGATTGCTCCTCGGAGTCCTTCCTATAGGGCTCTGGTCTATGCAGATGATCTTATCAAGGTTGGAATACCCCGTGATCCTCTCGCACTTAACTCTAGTCTTCCTGGAGCCATTCAGCTCGTGAGAAAGGTAAGGAACAAGCGTCGAATTAATAAGAGACGACTTACCGGAACCGGACACGCCTGTTATAACCGTAAAAAGTCCTATCGGAATCGATACATCAATATTCTTAAGGTTATTTACGCATGCTCCGGAGATCTTCAGGATCTTCTTGTCATCAGCCTTCCTGCGGTTGATAGGAACAGGAATGAATTTCTTTCCGGAAAGATACTGACCTGTAATGGACTTCTCTTCACTGATAATGTCATCTATTGTGCCCTGAGCCACGATCCGCCCGCCAAACGAACCTGCGCCTGGACCGATATCGATTATGTAATCGCTCGATCTCATCGTATCCTCATCGTGCTCGACAACAAGTATTGAATTACCGAGATCCCTTAGCTTAAACAATGTCTTTATAAGCTTATCGTTATCTCTCTGGTGAAGTCCTATCGAAGGTTCGTCAAGAACATAAAGGACTCCCTGAAGTCCTGCGCCTATCTGCGTTGCAAGCCTGATCCTCTGGGCCTCACCGCCCGAGAGCGTCGCAGATGACCTCGATAAAGTCATGTAATCCAATCCGACATCATATAAGAACTCAAGTCTTGCCCTGACTTCTCTTAAAATGGGCGCGGCTATCTCAGAATACTTTCCTTTAAGTTTCAAATCAGCGAAAAACTTTCTCATATTCTTAACGGACATATCTGTAAGCTCGCTGATATTAAGACCGCCTACCTTTACCGAAAGGCTGTTCTTATTAAGTCTGGCACCATTACAGACCGGGCAGATATCTATGCTCATATACTTCTCATATGCAGCCTTGGCATCTTCGCTTCCTGACTCACGCCAACGTCTCATTACACTCGGAACGATGCCTTCCCAATCAGAATAGTAATCACCGCTTCTAGGATACATTGAATTCCTCGTATCAACCTTCAGCATCTCGCCGTTGTTGCCGTAGAGTATCAGATTTTTTATATCATCAGGAAGCTTATAGTACGGTGTATCCAATGAGAATTTATATTTCTTGGACAATGCCTCGATAAAGCATCTTCCCCAGCTCTTGGGATCATCAAAATTCCATCCTGCAGTCCTTACCGCGCCCTCATTGATAGACAATTTGGGATTGGTAATACAGAGTTCCGGATCTACCGCCGTAAGAGTTCCGATACCCGAGCAGTTCGGGCAGGCTCCCTCCGGGCTGTTGAAGGAGAAACTTCTCGTATTTATCTCTCCGAAAGAGATTCCGCAGTCAGGACATGCCAGATTCTGAGAAAAGAACTCCTCTTCAGTCTCATATATCTTCTCGCCCTTACTATCAACAGTTGCAGTCTGAAGCTCGACAAGCAGCAATCCGTCTGACAGTTTCAAAGCAGTCTCGCATGAATCATAAAGTCTGGTCGTATTTGCTTCCTTGATGACCAGTCTGTCGACAATAACTGAAATCTCATGCTTGTTGTTCTTATTAAGCTCAATCTCCTCATCCAGTTCATAAGTTATGCCGTCAACTTTGACTCTTGCATAACCCGATCTGCGGAAACCGTCGAAAAGCTTTCCGAACTCACCCTTCTTACCCCTGACAACAGGTGCATAAATGATGGCTCTGGTTCCTTCCGGATATATTTTGAGTTTATCGATTATCTGATCGATCCCCTGCGACTTGATCGGCTTGCCGCACTTGGGACAGAAAGGCTCTCCGGCTCTTGCATACAAAAGTCTGAAATAGTCGTAGATCTCGGTAACGGTACCTACAGTGGATCTCGGATTGCTTACAGTCGATTTCTGGTCTATCGAGATAGCGGGAGATAATCCTTCGATGCTGTCGAGATCCGGTTTATCAAGCTGTCCCAAAAACATTCTCGCATAAGAAGACAAAGACTCGACATATCTTCTCTGTCCTTCTGCATAGATCGTATCGAAAGCAAGAGAAGATTTGCCCGAACCCGAGAGTCCCGTTAAAACAACCATCTTCTTACGTGGTATATCAACATCTATATTCTTTAGGTTATGCTCTCTGGCTCCCCTGATCTTTATGTACTTATTCTCATCCATAAATCTGCCGTTTATCCCTAATTGAACAAAAAGACGGACATCAAGCAAGATGTTCGTCCTTCCTCATAAACTGGTGACCCCAAGCGGATTCGAACCGCTGATTGCGCCGTGAGAGGGCGCCGTCTTAACCACTTGACCATGGGGCCTTGTTAGTTTGCCCGAGTATATTACCACAGGATGATTTACTGCGCAAGTGTGGCAGCACGAATGTTCAGTCCATTTGCGGCCAAAAACACCTTATCAGATGATTTCTGTCCTCTTATCTGAAGGAACGTACGGTCTGCGCTTATTAACACACTTAAATGCAGGTCTCATGATCCTGCCGCCGGAAACGAGCTCTTCTATCCTGTGAGCGCTCCATCCTGCTATTCTTCCGCAAGCGAAAAGAGGTGTATAAAGCTCTGTCGGAATACCCAGCATTGAATAAACAAGTCCTGCGTAGAAATCGACATTGGCACATACGAGCTTATCGGAATTCTTGACCTCATGGAATACTTCAGGCGCAAGCTTTTCGACAAGAATATAAAGATTATAAAGATCCATATTGCCTTTCTCTTTAGCAAGGATCTCAGCATATTTCCTGATCACAACAGTTCTCGGGTCTGACAACGTATATACTGCGTGACCGATACCGTAAATAAGACCGGACTTGTCAAATGCTTTCTTTCTGATAATATCAGCCAGATACTGCTTTATAGCCTTCTCATCCGTCCAGTCGCTTACATGTTCTCTAAGATCTTTCATCATGCCGTAAGCCTTATTGGAAGCACCGCCATGCTGCGGTCCCTTGAGAGAGCCTACTGCGGAAGCAATAACAGCATATGTATCAGAACCTGTGGAAGAAACTGCATGTGTAACAAAAGTCGAGTTGTTACCGCCGCCGTGCTCAGCGTGAAGGACAAGCATCAGATCAAGGATCCTTGCTTCGAGCTCGGTGAATTTACCGTCAGGTCTGATCATGTGAAGTATATTCTGCGCAGTATTGTATTCGGCAACCGGCGCATGAATATAAAGGTCTCTGTGCTCAATATAGTGTCTTCTTGCCATATATCCGTATGAGATAAGCACAGGAAATCTTGCGATAAGTTCTGTGCATTGTCTTACGACATTGACAATATCGGTAGAATCTGGATTATCGTCATAGGAATACAGTGCAAGGACTGATCTTGCAAGCTTATTCATGATGTCCGGCGAAGGTGCCTTCATGATCATATCTTCCGTAAAACCGTCCGGAAGGGGTCTTGCTTCAGATAAGAGCTGATTGAATTCCTTAAGCTCGGACTCAGTCGGAAGCTCTCCCGTCAGAAGCAGGAAAGCAGTTTCCTCATATCCGTATCTTCCTTCAGAATAGAATCCGTTTACGAGGTCTTTGACTTCATAACCCTGATAGAATAGCTTACCCTCAACAGGGATCCTGTCTGCATCGTCGACAATATAACTCATGACCTCACCGACTTCGGTAAGACCTACGAGAACACCGGTGCCGTCGTTATTACGGAGTCCGCGCTTAACGTTGTATTTGGTATACAGGTCAGCATTAATATGTGACTTTACTTTCGCCACTTCGGCAAGTTTACCGATCAGCTCTTTGTTCTCTTGAGATTCCATTGTCGTAATCTTCCTGTTCGCTTATATTACGCGATATATTATATTACTTTCCCCGGAAAGGATACCGCACACGGTTATACGAATAATTATGCAAACAATATGCATTTAATTGTTTAGTTCGTTGATAAAGAAATCTTTATAAAAGCCCCGTGAACGTGCATTATACGTTCTGACTGCTATTACAGAAGCTTCGAAAGTTCATATCCTATGACCGATGCTGCCACTGCGGCATTCAGGGATTCGGCTTTTCCATGCATAGGGATCCGGACCTTCTTACTGCATCTCGCGGTCGTCACGTCAGTCAGGCCATCACCCTCATTACCGATAAAATATGCACAAGGGAGCCTCAGACTGCATGAACAGAGTTCGTCTCCCTTAAGATGCATAGCTAGAGTATCTGTCTTAGAGTTCTCAAAGAATTCGAAGCATTCGTCCATCGACTTCCGGATGATAGGAATATGCCACATTGATCCCATCGTGGCTCTTATGACCTTATCGTTATAAGGATCGCATGTCGTGGGACTGACGATCACCGCAGTCAGACCAAAAGCATCCGCCATTCTGATGATCGTTCCGAGATTACCGGGATCCTGCGTGTTTTCGAGCACGACATAGATGTCCTTGCCGTCTTTCCTGCGCGGGATCTCAGCCGTCAGCTCCGGTTCTTTGATGATGAGCGCTACCCCCTGGGGATTTACGGTCTGTGATATCTTGCGAAAAACGTCTTTACTCAAAACAAGGGGGCCGATACCCGGAGTAAATTCTTCAGCCCAATCCTTCTTATCCTCTGAGACGATCACTTCGACAGCAGTCTGTCCGCTCGCCAGAGCTTCTTCGCATAGCCTTGTTCCCTCAAGATATATCAGGCCTTCCTTTTTGGCCTGATCCCTTTTGGTAAGCTTTGCGATCCTCTTTACGTTCGGATTGTCGCGGCTGGTGATTATCTGCAAGTCTAATGATCTCCTTTTTCGCTCTGCTAATTATATCAGATTAAGTCTGAAGTCAGCTCGAAAAAAGGCAAGCACGATGTCCGACTATTCAGGTCCAAAAAGTCGTACAAAAAGTCGGAATCTTCGAAATCCGACTAATCATCCGACATTTCTAACCCATTTAGTCGGACAAAAAACCGGAAACACGAAAAACCACGCAAATCCTTACCCACAAATAAAATACTGCGCGGGAGCATATCACTCACGCGCAGTTGAATCATTCAAATTATTAAGCTATCAGAGAGCTGCCTTAGCCTTCTCAACGAGAGAAGTAAAACCTGCTGCATCTGTAACTGCGATATCGGAAAGAACCTTACGGTCAAGCTCGATGCCTGCCTTCTTAAGGCCGTTCATGAATCTGGAGTAACTCATGTCGTTAAGACGGCATGCTGCATTGATACGAACGATCCAGAGTCTTCTGAACTCTCTCTTCTTATTTCTTCTGTCACGGTAAGCATAGTTACCGGACTTAAGCACCTGCTGGTTAGCAACCTTAAAGAGCTTGCTCTTATGACCCCAGTAACCCTTTGCTGCCTTTAAAATCTTATGATGACGCGCTCTTGTGCGGATTCCTCTTTTAACTCTTGACATTTTCTTGTCCTCCTAAATCTTCAAGCAATTAAGCGTAAGGGATCATCTTCTTGATGATTCTTGCATTCTGATCTGAGCAAACCTGGTTGTGTCTCAGGTGTCTCATTCTCTTAGTAGGTCTCTTGCTTAAAATGTGGCTTCTGAATGCCTGCTTATGGAGAACCTTACCGGTACCTGTTACCTTGAATCTCTTCTTTGAAGAAGTGTGTGTCTTCTGCTTGGGCATATTATCATTCCTCCTAAATTATTTTTTCTTTGCCGGTGTCAGGTACATTACCATGTTCCTGCCTTCTATCTTCGGCGGTCTGTCTACTGTTCCGTATTCGGTTACGCTCTCAGCAAAACTGGTCATTACTTCGTAACCCTTATCCTGGAAAGCCATCTCGCGGCCTCTGAATCTGATGTTAACTTTTACTCTGTCTCCCGAAGAAAGGAATCTGATTACCATCTTGCGCTTAACATCGACATCATGAACATCTGTTGTAAGCTTTAATCCTACTTCCTTGAGCTCAGTCTCCTTCTGCTTCTTCTTTGCTTCCTTCTCTCTCTTACCCTTCTCGAAAAGGAATTTGTTGTAATCCATGACTCTGCATACCGGGTTGTCAGGATTAGGTGAAATGCAGACGAGATCTAATTCAGCTTCTTCAGCACTCTTAAGTGCCTCTTCGATTGACACAACACCAACCATCTGTCCTTCTGCGTCAATAAGACGAACCTGAGGGAACGTGATAGCCCCGTTAATCATCTGAGTATCATTGGTCTTTGCGATGGTAGCCACCTCCTTAGTTAAGATTTCCTAAACTTGCATAAAAAAAGAACGGATTAAATCCGTTCTCTCATAACTACCCTGCCTTAATGGCAACCCCTCAAAAATAGGTTAAATATCTAGTCATTGACCTCTTTACTAGCACTGAGCCGCTTGAGGTGAGAAACGGATGTTCTTCTTTCACGAGCGTTATAATACTGAAACTTTGCCACAAAGTCAATACTTTTCGTGATATTAATTTGCAAGTGCGAGGCTTCCGCACTTCGCTTCGCTCGTTTGTGCAGAAGCACTTGCAAATTATTTCACGAAAAGTAACAAACCACAAACCTTAATGTATCACTTTCAAAAAGGACCTTCTGTGGATCGGTGTCATTCCTTTTTCGCGGATAGCGGCATAGTGATCTTTTGTGCCGTAGCCCTTATGCTTTGCAAAGCCGTAACCGGGGTATTCCTCGTCATATTCCATCATCATGTGATCCCTGGTTACCTTAGCAAGGATTGAGGCTGCAGCGATTGAATCTGATTTTGCATCACCTTTGATTATCGGAATAACATCAAGCCCTGTGCCTGAAAGATTAACGGCATCGATAAGCAGAATTTCGGGTGAAAGACCTTTGGAAGCAAGTTCTTTTACGCAATTCCTCATGGCTTTCTTCGTTGCTTCAAGGATATTGATCTCATCTATTTCTTCCGGGCTTGAGCTGCATACAGCATATGCAAGAGCCTTTTCTTTTATCTCAGAAAACAGTTCTTCCCTCTTCTTTTCCGAGAGCTTTTTAGAATCATCAAGGCCTAAGATCTTTATGTTTGGATCAAGAATGCAGCAGGCTGCTACAACAGGACCTGCCAAAGGGCCTCTGCCGGCCTCGTCAATGCCTCCGATCATCTTATAACCTTTAGCAAAACAGTCGTTCTCGTATTCGTACATCGCATCATATTTAGCGATAAGTTGTTCGGTTGTAAGCTTAGGCATTTTCGCGCTCCTCTAATTGTAATCGCCCGGCATCTCCAAGGTAATCCTTCCGGTTCTGCCTTCCTTAAGATCGTTTATGAAAAGCCTTGCAAAGCGCTCCTCATCGATCCTTCCGCCGCTCATGATGCAGCCTCTCTTCTTTGCCATGGCAAGGAAAATATCATAGAAAGGGTCCTGGAAATAGCCTTCGTCTTCCTGCGGCAATATCTCCATATCAACGCCGTAGCGCTCTTTCAGAAGATCCGGATAGATCTCATACATTATCTTCAAAGTCTCATAAGCAACTTTTACGACATCCGTGATCTCTTCCTTAACTGAACCCAATGCGGTCAGACATATACCGCTCTTCGCATTCGCGATCCTCGGCCAAAGAACTCCTGCCATATCCATGAGTTCAAGCCTTCCGCCTGTCATGATCCACTTGAAGTCCTTGGTAACACCCGGTTTATCGCCGGTCACTGCGGCTTTCCTGCCTGCAAGGGCATTGATAAGCGTGGATTTTCCCGTATTTGGCGCGCCGACCACCATAACTCTTACGGGTCTTCCGATACGCCCCTTCTCTGCGGCCCTCTCAAGCTTATCCTTCATGAGTTCCATGGTGATCGCATTAAGCCTGTCAAAACCCTTCTTATGCGTGCTCTCGAGCGCGCAGGCACGGGTATTGTTTGATTCAAGACTGTTTATCCAGACCGGAGTTTTCTTAGGGTCAGCAAGATCCGCCTTATTAAGTATGACGATTCTGGGCTTATCCCCTATGATCCTGTCGAGTTCCGGATTCCTGCTCGAAAAAGGTATCCTCGCATCAGCTGTCTCATAGACCAGATCGACGAGTTTCAGTCTCTCGCCGGTCTCGTTCAGGGCTTTTCTCATATGCCCCGGGAACCAATTGATGTCATTCTTTTTCTCTGCCATAGGACTCCTTTTTACTACTCACAGATTTTAACACAAAAGAGGTGCCCGAATTGAGCACCTCTTGAAATCGAATCTAAGTTTGCAATCAGATCTTCTGTGTGATCTTTGCAGCCTTGCCCTGACGATCGCGGAGATAATAAAGCTTTGCTCTTCTGATCTTACCCTTACGAATAACGTCGATGTGATCGATCTTGGGTGAGTTAACAGGGAGAATTCTCTCTACGCCGATACCGTAAGATACACGGCGAATCGTTATTGTCTCTGAAAGGCCTGAACCTTTTCTTGCGATGACATAGCCTTCGAATACCTGAATACGCTCCTTAGCGCCTTCCTTGATAAGAAGGTGAGCCTTAACGAAGTCTCCGACTTCTACTTCAGGATACTGGTTGCGAATATTCTCGCTCTCGATGACTTTTACTAAATCCATATTGTTCGTTTCCTCTCTTTCCTGCAGATGTTCTTGCCTGGATAATGGCAGAGGACCACCCTGATAACTGGAGAATTTTAGCACATGCCTCTTTCGAAGGCAAGCATTTTCGCCCAATCGCTTTCGGAAATATCCAGTTTGTCAAGCATATCGGGTCTGTTGTGCCATGTATCGACCAGTGCGGCGATGCGGTTATAATCAGCAATCGCAGCATCATTGCCGTTCTTTAAGACTTCCGGAACTTCCCGGCCATGCCATACAGGAGGCTTGGTATACTGGGGAGCTTCAAGCATCCCCGCAGTGTGGGACTCATTCGTATAAGCCTCTTCATTCGGGAGAACGCCCGGGACAAGTCTTGCCACTGCATCGATGACTACTATCGCAGCCGTCTCTCCGCCCGTTAAGACATAATCACCGATTGATATTTCCTCATCGCAAATCTCGTCTATGACCCGCGCATCAATGCCTTCATAATGTCCACAGACGATCAGAAGGTTGTCATGCTTTGCAAGCTCATGTGCCTTGGTCTGATTGAAAACGCTGCCCTTTGGCGACATGTATACTGTATATGGCTTATTGCCGCCGCACATTTCGACAGCCTTCTCATATGCCCCGAAAACGGGTTCGCAACGGATCATCATGCCCGTGCCTCCGCCGTAGATCGTATCATCAACGCGGCCGTAGATATTAGGAGCATAATCTCTCATCTGAATACATTCCAAATAGATCGCTCCCTTGGCAATCCCCCTGCCCGTAATGCTCGTATTAAGATACGAGGTTACCTGTTCGGGAAATAATGTAGCTACATAGAAATTCATTATGTTTCCGTCTCGTTTCCGCTTAATATCTTGACATTGCCTTCCTGGTCGACCCTTATAGCGGTTCCGCAATATTGGCAGTAACCTACCGTAGCTTTGCGGATCTTGTTTCCCGAAGCACCGCAGTTAGGGCAGCTCACTGCTACAAACTGTGTTTCTATCTGATCATTATACTTCTGCTGCTCGAATTCGGTCTTCTTCTGTGCGGCTTCAGCCTTCTTCTTATCAGCTTCAGCCTTCGCCTGAGCTGCTTTCTGCTTGGCTACGGCGACCTTACGTTTACGAATAATGGAGACTGATATTATAAGACCGATCACCAGGATTATAACTACAACAATGATCGTATAGAGCACGCTCAACGGTATCTGCTTGGTCATTATCCTGTCAGCACTGTTCGAAAACGCTTTTGCGAAAAACTGACCTTCATTTAGCTCGGAATCAGTATAGTAATAATCGATGAAGTCCAAAAGAATCTCTTTTGCCTCTTCGTCCATTATCTGCGTTTCAGCGTCATAACCCGGTGTTACCGTACATATATAATTGCTCGAAGCATTCGGATACTCACGGAAGACAACCAGTATATGTCCTTCATCATCGCCGAACATATCCTTATATGTCGCATCGGCAAGTTCTTCAACGCTTCCCTCAGACATATAATCCTTGCCTTCTTCTCCCATAATCCAGAGATAAGGCTGAACGCCCGTCGTCTCATAAAAATGCTTAAGACCGTTTTCGAGAGTGGTGTCTTCACCGTTCTCATCTATCCAGTCGCCCCAGTCATCACGGTACCACTCGTCGATCGGGTCGCACTTGGAAGCAGGCAGCACCTCTCTCTGAATGGTCGATCTCTGGACATCGAAAACAGTTCCGAAATCTGCTTCATCAAAAAATACAGATAGAATTCCGAGAACAAATAATACCGGGATGATAAGAAACCAGCTGCAGCCGCCGAAGCACCCGCTGCCTCCGACACTGCCGCCGGAATATCCGCCGCTGCTGCCGGACCTGTATGAGCTTCCGGAGTGATGAGAATACGAAGAACCGGATCTGTATGATGAACCCGATGATCTATATGAGGAACCTGATGATCTATATGAAGAACCAGAAGACCTGGATGATGATCTTCCCGATGATCCGGAATGTGAATGACTGCTCGAATGATGCGAGCTGTGGTGCGAACTGCCGCCTCCGCCGCCTCTGCCCATGTATTATTCCCTCCCCGTTATCGTTGGAAACCAACGTATTCCATGAAGAATAATATCCATAAATAGGAATGATGCTGTCAGTCGTAAAGTTCGTACAGGCCGTCAGGCATCTTACACTTGATGTACCCGTTCCCGATACTGACTTCATAGCAGTATGCTTTAACGAACGGGATCATTAGATTTTTCTTTTTGTCACGTTTGATCTCCAATGTGAACTGGGGGCCTGTCTCAAAACAGTCGATGACTGTTCCTACTTCCCCTCTGTCATCGTCAATGACCTTAAGTCCCTTGAGATCCGTTATGAAATAGTTGTCCTTCTTGAGCTTTACGGCATTGTCTCTCGTGACCGCAATGAACCTTCCGCGCAAAAGCTCAGCTTTGTCTCTGTCGAGAACACCTTCCAATCTGACAAGAACGTTCCCCCTGTCGAGCCTTGCAGATGCGCATGCTGCAGCTTCGGGCTTCTCGAAATTCTGCCCGTAGGTAAAACATTCCTTAAGCTTAAGGAAACGGCGCGGGTCGTCCGTTAAGGGGTAAACTTTCAGTTCCCCGCGGACGCCGTGCGCGCCGGTAATCTTTCCTATAATGATGAGTTCTTCCAAAAGAATCAGCCTACTATATCGACTATAACGCGCTTACCTTCCTTGAGGTACTTAGCTTTCATTATCGAACGGATAGCCTGTGCTCTCTTACCGTTCTTGCCGATAATCTTTCCTGTATCTTCGGGAGCAACGGACAGCTCGAAAACAACAGTGTTTCCGCGCTCTGTCTTCTTTACATTAACCTCATCAGGATTGCTGACAAGTTCCTTGGCAATATAAACCAATAAATCGTCCATATAAAGCTCTCCTTCCTAAAATTTTAGAGCAATCAACTGATTACTGATCAGATGATTCCCTGCTTCTTAAGAAGAGACTTTACTGTATCTGTGGGCTGAGCTCCGTTAGCGATCCACTTCTTTGCTGCGTCAGCATCGATCTTAACACTGTCTGTTTCCTTCATAGGATCATAGAAACCGATCTCCTCAATGAAACGACCGTCTCTGGGGTATCTGGAATCAGCAACTACTACACGATAGAAAGGTGCCTTTTTCTTACCCATTCTTCTTAAACGAATCTTTACTGCCATTTTGTTTTCCTCCAAAAATGTATTTTTGATTTTTTTATAATCTGCGCCATATATATGACGGGATCGACTTTATCTTCTGCCTTTGCGTTTTTTCTTGCGGTCACGCCGTCCTGCAGGAGCGCTTGAAGAATAATCACCATAGTCCTCTTTGGGAGCCGAGAGACTTCCTAATCCCTGAGGGAAGCCTGAACCCATGCCGGACATTCCTCCCATATTGCCTAAGCCGGACATGCCGCCCATGTTACCCATGCCGCCCATATTACCCATGCCACCCTTAAGGCCCATCTTGGCAGCCTGTTTAGCAAATCCCTTGGGCATCTTAAATCCGCCCTTGCCATTGCTGAACTGCTTCATGAGCTTTGCAGACTGCTCGTACTGATTGATCAGTTTATTAACGTCAGATACCTGAACACCGGCACCTGCAGCGATTCTCTTTCTTCTGCTGGCATTAAGGATCGAAGGTGATCTTCTCTCTTTCTTGGTCATTGAAGTGATTATCGCCATCTGTCTGTCAACGATCCTGTCATCAAGGTCTTCCTCATTGATCTTACCTGCGGCTCCGGGCATCATGCCAACGAGGTCCTTAAGAGAACCCATCTTCTTCATCTGTTCGAACTGGGAATAGAGATCATCAAGAGTAAAGGAACTGCTCATCATGCGTTCCATTGCCTTCATTGCCTCTTCCTCGTCGATATTCTGCTGGGCCTTCTCGATAAGGCTTACGACATCGCCCATTCCGAGGATCCTGTCAGCCATACGCTGGGGATAGAATCTCTCGATAGCGTCTACCTTTTCGCCTGTACAGATATATTTAATAGGCTTATTTGTAAGTTTACGGATCGAAAGTGCGGCGCCGCCTCTTGCATCACCATCGAGCTTGGTCATGATGAAGCCGTCCATACCGATGTTCTGCTCGAAGATCTGCGCTACATTAACAGCTTCCTGACCGATCATCGCATCGACTACAAGGAGCTTCTCGGTGGGATTAACCGCATCCGCAATATCACGGAGTTCCTCCATGAGTTCTTCGTCTGCAACCGTACGGCCCGCAGTATCGATGATGAGATAATTGCAGAGCATATATCTTGCCTTGCCTTCACCATCTCTGGCGATCTTAACAGCATTCTTCTCTTCAGGATCTATATAGCATTCAACTCCGATGCTGTCACTTAATACCTTAAGCTGCTGTGCAGCTGCCGGTCTGTGTACGTCAACGGAAACTAACATCGGCTTCTTGCCGTTCTCCTTCAAGAGCTTGGCGAGCTTGGCTGCAGTAGTTGTCTTACCTGCACCCTGGAGACCGTATAAGATAATCGTATTGAAACCGGAAGATGAAACATTGAGCTTTTCTTCGCCTTCTTCACCGCCCAAAAGATCGGTCAGTGAATCTCTTACGATCTTTACTATCTGCTGACCGGGTGTAAAGGACTTCTGAACATCAGCGCCCTTGCACTTCTCG
The DNA here is from genome assembly GCA_017510605.1 of Clostridiales bacterium. Taxonomy (GTDB): domain Bacteria; phylum Bacillota; class Clostridia; order Saccharofermentanales; family Saccharofermentanaceae; genus Saccharofermentans. Next base: position 137,042 of record JAFWMQ010000017.1, on the reverse strand, counting down.
GTCATATCGGCAACAAATTCTTTTACAACACCGTAGTTGACGTCTGCCTCAAGCAGCGCCATACGGATCTCGCGCATCATGTCTTTGATGTCGCTCTCACTTACGCGGGCCTTGCCGCGCATCTTTGAGGTTATATTCTGAAGCTTTTGCGATAAGCTCTCAAACACGTTATTACATTTCCTCTATTAATTCTTCAAGTTCTTTGGCAGCCTCATCGGTATCACCGCTGTTAAGGTGCGCCAGAGCCTTTTTGGCTTTTGCCTGCTGCTTCTCGAAAAGCTCCAGAAGACCTAACTTCTCCTCATACTCTTCAAGCTGCTTTTCCGCCCGCTTGACAGTGTCATGCACGCCTTGCCTTGAGATACCCTCCGCTTCGGCGATCTCAGCCAAAGTCAGATCATCGTTGTAGTAACTCTCGCAAGTGCGCCTCATCTTGGGCGTAAGAAGATTGCCGTAGAAATCGAGCAAAAGATCTGTTCTTACTGATTTTTCGCGCATTTAAAGGCAGACCTCCTCTATACAAGCCTGCACATAATAACAAAGGAAAAAGTGTGTGTCAAGTATTTTTACTTGTCAGGATTGCCGTTACTTTTCGCGGTCGCTCCTGATCAATGAATAACAAACAGAGTCGCAGATGCCCTGCATGTTGAGTCCCGCCTGCCGCAGCGTTCCCTCATATTTCATGCCTGCCTTCTGCATGACACGCCCGGACTTCGGGTTGTTGACGTCATGAGTAGCGCAAACCCTGTTCATTTCCGCAACATCAAAAAGGAAATCAATAACGGCTTTCAAAGCCTCAGGCATGTACTCGTTACCCCAGTGTTCCCTGGACATGCAATACCCGATGAGTGCTTCGCCGATATCCTCCCTGACCTGGACAACGGAAATATTGCCGATTATCTTCCTGGTCTCTTTAAGCTCCATTACCCAGTTGAAATAATCGCCTTTCTCATACTCGGGGATCCAGGCATTCAATAAAGATCTTGTCACTTCGGCGCTTCCATGCGGCGGCCAGGTCAGATATTTTGACACTTCCGGATCGTTGCACCACCCGCTGAACATATCATCAGCATCTTCAATAACGAATCTCCTGAGTATCAGTCTTTCAGTCTCTATCCTCTGTGTCCCCGGCTTCTTCATACTTCCTCCTAATCCCCGTATATTATGATCTGTACATTATATCATGTGCTTTGTCCTGCCCAGTAACCATTCACGGAGTTAATCCCTTAATCTATGCACCAAATTGCTTATATTTGAACTTTAATGCATAGAGCACTTACCTGCCGCTTCATCCTAAAAGCAATAGTCCAAAATCATCAGGATAACTATTGCATGATATAATTATCCCGGAACCCGAAAAAATAATTGATTTTTCGATAAGGGAGATTATTCATGAAAAGGATCATTGCCATCATTCTGTCCGCCGCAGTCATGCTGATGGCCGGCTGCAGTTCAGTTCAGGAACCGGTTACCACCGTACCGCTTGATCCTGAGACCATTACTGTCGGAGATGTTGCGGGAACTATCGAAGGTGACAGATATATCAGCCACGTCGGCGGAGTAGCATTTAAGTTATCCGGCAAGTATAGTGCCGAATGGCCTGATTCCGACAAGAGAAACATTTTAATGTGTGACTATACAGACATAGACATAGACGGTCCCTGGTTTGTGTGGGAGAAAAAAGCTAGCATTAAGATCGATTATGTACTTGATGAGCGTCTGAAAGCAGACGCAATGAAAGAACACACACTTGAAGAATGGAACAGCACCTCGAAATATCCCATTAAAAGCATGGAATACCTTGACTTCACGGTAAGCGGCAAAACCTGTCGTGGAATTAAGTCCGTGCTGGATAACAACGGCAGAGACGTAGCAACGCTTCAGCTCTATTTTTTCCAGGATAACGGTTTGTTGGTTTTGTTCACGATTACCGGCATAAACGACAAAGAAGTGGATAAGATCGTAAAGAACATTCAGTTCGCTTGATCAGCGAATATTACGACTTCGCCCACCAATGGCAGTATGCCTGGGTTCTTGCCGCGAAGTTGGTCTGCTTCAATAGTTCTTTTACTTCTTCCTTGGTGTACCAACGCGCTTCGATCTCTTCCTCATCAGATGTGCTAGGGGCAAACTCGCCCTCAGCCTTGCCGATCACGCAGCAGCTCTTCTCATTGGTTACGCCTACGCCCGAAAAACTCATGGGCAGGACTTCCTCAATGGAAACGAGCTTCAAGCCTGTTTCTTCCCATAACTCTCTTTCAGCTGCTTCCTCAGGATCCTCGCCCTCATCTATCAGGCCGGCCGGGAAATTATAAGCAAACCCTCCGACTGCCATCCTGTATTCTTTGCTGATCAGTATCTTCTCACCGTCGGTACTAGTGATTATAAGAACGACGGCATCGCATTTCGCGCGCTTAAGATCTTCAAGAGAGGTAATATTCTTATCTCTTGAGACCAGTTCGTATATCTTCTTATTACCTGCCTCTGTCTCGTATTCAGCGTTATATGCAGTTATAAAACGTCCCTCGTGGACTTTAGTGATGCCTTTGAACTTCATTTCTTTTTTCCGGTATCCTTTCCCATTCTTCTCTTGATCACGTCTTCCTTGGCAACCGAATAGCCGAAGAAGCCGAGCTTCTCGCCCAGGAGATAATACTCCCCGTGATTGTATGCAACAAGTCTTGCATTCTCAAGACAGAGTTTGCCATTCTCATCCAGAAGATACGAATCAGCCGTGACACCCTTGATCTCACCTATGAACATATCGTGGGAACCGAGTTCGGTGACACTTTTTACAACGCATGAGATCGACACCGGTGCTTCCTTGATCGCATAAGCATGCTCAAGGCCTTCAGCTTTTACCGGAGTAAGAGAGCATGATGCAAACTTGTCTTCTTTCTCTCCGCCCCTGACACCGCAGTAATCACAGGCCTTGCAAAGAGACTTGGAAACCAGGTTTACGACGAACTCTCCTGTCTCCGAGATAAGCTTGTGCGAGTATCTTGATTTCCGGATACTGACCGAGATCATGGGCGGTTCTGAATTTACGGTTCCGGCCCAGGCGGCCGTCATGATGTTGGGACGTCCGTCAAGACCTGCAGACGAGATCATAACAACAGGTACGGGATTAAGTATGGTTGAGATCCCGACTTCAACTTTATCGTGCTTAGCCAATTCTTTATACCTCCTTGGATATAAGCGGGGTTATCGCCGTAAAGCTCTCGTGCAGGAGCAGATAGTCCTTTATGTCGATACCTGCGGAATATCCGACGATGCTTCCGTCTTTACCGATTACACGGTGGCACGGAACCACGACGGCAACAGGATTATCAGAGCATGCGGCACCGACTGCCCTGGTGATCTTCCGGGCTTCCGGAAGATTTCCGTCAGTAAGCATAAGAGCAATATCTTCGTAGCTTGCAGTCCCGCCGTAAGGAATCGAATTAAGCGCGTTCCAGACACGCTTCTGGAACGGCGTGCCTACGCTGAATCTTACGTTTAGATCAAAGCCTGCCCTCATGCTCTCGAAATATTCCTTAAGCTCCACATAAGCTTTTGCAAGCTCGTCAGGAATAAACTTAAGCTGGTCTTCTTCCAGGTTGTATCTTCCGTCATCGTTCCTGGCAAGGCCTCCGTTTGTATCAAGGAGACCAAGGGCTCCGGCAATATTCCTCGCAAACGGTTCCGTTATCTCCTGTCCGTAATGGAAAAGTCTGATCGAATCAATATAATCATTGCCTCCCGATACCATCGCGACACCGCGCTCAAACGGAACAAAGCATAAATTGTATTTCGGATATTCGTAAGAAAGCATCGCATAGAGGCCGGCATCTTCGAACCCGTTCTTAAGTCTGACCTCGTCCCTCAGAACAGCTTCCTGAACAAATCCCGCACCCGTAAGGATCCTCTCCAGACCTTCATTCCCGTGGTTGCAGATAACAGTTACCTTGTGATAATACTCTTCGAGAAAACAATACCTTAAGACCGCATCTATTATGCCGCTCTGAGTATCAGCATTCGCATCATTCGCGAAAACAAATTCAATATGGGCTCTGCAGTTCCTTCTGTCAGGTCTGAAGAGCTTTACAAGCGCATAGATAACATTATCTTTAGCGGCTACAAGGGCTTCTCCCTGACTTCCTGTACCGAAAGACCTTATGTCATCTTCTATGTATTTGACAGTACCTTCCATCAGGCCTCTCCTGCGAAGCTCGGAACTGTCTGCTATTCGGATTTTTCGAAGATCTATTATGTCAGCCATAGCACTTCTCCGGATCAAAATCATCATCCTGTTTTACATATTCCGCAGTGTATTCATTGGTCTTGGTAAACAACTTGCTGTCATAAGAATCAGGACAGTAAACAGCATTGTCCATAGTCTGTCTGAAGTCTGATGCCATATGCCCGAAAAGAACGTCATCCGAGATCAGATCCCAGATCGCGTCATTTCTCGTAAGAGGCATCAGTCCGGTCATATTTTCGAGCCTGTAGATAAGAAGCTGCGCATCGGGATCATAAGAAATGAAAGCAGCGAATTCTGAAGCAAATCTGCTGTTAGGACAACTCTTTGCAACACAAAGAGAATAAGTACTGATATAAGGAACACCGACATTCGAAGCATCATCACAAGGCAGGTGCAGAAGATAAAGACTTCCCGGATAATACTCTGACCATGCTTTGATATTAGCCGAAGAATCAGTCCACAAAGCAGCCTTTCTGGAATAAACAGGATCAGCGCCGTCGATCAGGTCCAAAGCATATGCTGAATTATAAAAGTCTCTTACATAAGAAGATGCACCGGCAATTATTTCTTTAGCCGGTTCCTTGTCTTTTACATATTCATCATGGACCATATACGATGTAGGGACATCGCCGTTAAATGCTGAACCCAGATAAGGAATAAGTCCGTAAGCGGATGCAAATCCTGCACATGAATCATACTCTGCGCATATTCCCTCCAGATACTTTTTCAGATCATCAGTTGTATTCTTCGTCTGAAGCTTTCCGCTCTCGGAAGGAATAAACTCCACATTACCCATTACGATCCTGGCAGCACAATAATGAGGTACGGCATAGAAGATCCCATTCTCGGAGTCCTCAGTCAAAGCCCTTGTATAAATGCTCTGATTATTAAGATAAGTGTTATCTGCAAGATATGAGTTAAGTTCTGTTACATAGCCGGCCTTCCAGACAGCATTACTGTCTTGGGTCAGAAACAGGTCCGGCATCTCGGTATCACCATACCACGTCCTGATAGTATCAAGAGTCGCGCCCGTGCTTCCGCATCCGATATTAGTAATCACATAATTAGTTGCCACAGAAGACAGAAAATCAGTGTCGATCGTAAGTCCGGTATCCGAACTGTCCCAAAGCCCGTTCATCTTGCAATAATGCATCGCAGCCAGGCATTGGATCGTCTGGTCGGAATAAGGAAGCGCCACACTCAGCTGGCAAATATCGCTTTCAACGGATTCTTCTTCCGTCTCGTCCGGCCCCTTGGCATGTCCTGTCTGATCAGAGGGAGATGCAATCGACGGGAACATGTCATCACCTTTTTTACAGCCCGAAAATAACAGGCACGCCAAAGCAGCGCACAATAAAAGACTGGCTGTTTTCTTTCCAAGATGACGGATTCTCGACATACTACCTCCAATATGAGTATTATAGCATTCTTACTTGACACTTATTCTCCAAATAGGTATATTTTTATGGCACGCCAAAGTGGCTCAGGGGTAGAGCAATTCACTCGTAATGAATAGGTCGCGGGTTCGATTCCCGCCTTTGGCTCCACAAATAAATGAACTCCCGTACTTCCCGTACGGGAGTTATTTATTGCCATTTGATGGGGTCAGACCCCATTAAACCATTGGGTTAAGGGTTATCAGAAAATGCTTCCGCTGACCGACTTGTTAAGTGCTTTAACTGCACTGTTAAGTTCGTTGATCGACTGGTTAAGACCGTCAATATCGATATTGCTGATCTTTGTAATAGCTTCAGACATAGCCTCAGTATTGTCGCTCAATACGGTATCGACATTATCGATCATCTTATTCATGCCGTCTAAGGAATTATTAACTTCTCCAATGAGAGATGTAGCTTCTGTAAGTGCTGTCTCAGCTGCAGTAAGTGTGCTCAGGATCTGAGGAACAATGAAAACCGCAGATACAACAAATACCATTGCAATCACTACCATAGAGACTGCGACAACGCCTGATCTTCTGGCAGATTTCTTCTGAAGCTTAACCATTTCAGTCAGAAGATCGTGCTCTGTGTAATCAGCATACTTTCCGCCCTTTATCTTATTGACAGGTTCCGGTTTTGCTATGACCTTCTCAGGCTCCGTCTTCTTCTCGGGTTCGGATTTAACTTCTTCGGCTTTTTCAACTTCTTCTTTTACTTCTGCAATCTTGTTTTCGTCTTCCATAACGGGCCTCCTGTATAATTTTGTAAATAATTAACCTCCGGGGCATAGCTGCCGGCCGGAGGCATTTTAAGTTGGATTAATGATGGAACAGTCTCATGCCTGTGAATGCCATTGCGATTCCGTATTTGTTGCATGTCATGATAACATGGTCATCACGGATGGATCCGCCCGGCTCAGCAATGTACTTAACGCCGCTCTTATGGGCACGCTCGATATTGTCACCAAACGGGAAGAATGCATCGGAGCCCAGAGCAACATTATCGTTCTTTGCAAGCCATGCCTTCTTCTCTTCTCTTGTAAATACTTCAGGCTTAACCTTGAAGATATTCTGCCATGTGCCCTCAGCCAATACATCTTCATATTCATCGGAAATATATACGTCGATAGCATTGTCTCTGTCGGGACGGCGGATATCATCAACGAACTGGAGTCCCAGAACCTGAGGACTCTGTCTGAGCCACCAGTTATCAGCCTTGTTACCTGCAAGTCTTGTGCAGTGAATTCTTGACTGCTGGCCTGCACCGATACCGATAGCCTGGCCGTCCTTAACGTAGCAGACGGAATTGGACTGTGTGTACTTAAGCGTGATGAGAGAGATCAAGAGGTCGATCTTCTTATCTTCAGGGATGTCCTTATTGTCAGTAACGATGTTGTCTAAGAGAGCATGGTTGATCTCAAACTCGTTTCTGCCCTGCTCGAAAGTTACGCCGTAAACTTCCTTTGTCTCAATCGGAGCGGGTTTATAAGAAGCGTCGATCTTGATAACGTTGTAAGTGCCCTTTCTCTTTGTCTTAAGGATCTCAAGCGCTTCAGGTGTGTAATCAGGAGCGATGATACCGTCGGATACTTCTCTTGCGAGCATTGTAGCAGTAATTGCATCGCAGGTATCAGAAAGTGCCGTGAAGTCGCCATACGAAGACATTCTGTCTGCTCCTCTTGCTCTTGCATATGCACAGGCGATTGGGGAAAGCTCGCCTAGATCGTCTACGAAGTAGATCTTAGCTTCTGTTTCAGAGAGGGGCTTACCTACAGCAGCGCCTGCAGGTGAAACGTGTTTGAAAGATGTTGCTGCGGGAAGGCCGGTTGCTTCCTTGAGTTCCTTAACAAGCTGCCAGCCGTTGAAAGCGTCTAAAAGGTTGATATAACCAGGCTTGCCGTTCAATACTTCGATAGGAAGCTCAGAACCGTCTTTCATGAAGATCCTGGAAGGCTTCTGATTGGGGTTGCATCCGTACTTGAGTTGCATCTCGTTAGACATTGTTGTTCTCCTTATTTTCGAAAATTATTTGACGTTCTTGTTTACGATCCTAGTCTCGCAAGCGCCTGTCGCGATATCAATGTATCGCACGAAAAGCGAAACCTTGTTGTCTTCGTTAAGGCTTTCCCAAACTTCGTTTGTAAAAGCGTCGATGTCGCCCTTAAGTTCAACCTTTTCGGGCTCTCCTTCGAAAGACGGAAGCGGACTGCCGTCACCCATGTATGTATGGATAAATCTGCCGATTCCTGCCTTGGGGTTTGTGTATGTATATGTGTGGCGCTCGCATGAAGCAGGATCGCCGTCATCACTCTTCAGGATGGACATTGCGAAGTTATATGTGCCGTTCTCGACGTGCATAATGCCTGAGATCCTGGGCGTATAATTCGGAGCATCGTCTTCGAATTCTCTGCCTCTTAATGACTGCTCAAAAGTCATCTGCTTATCCATGAGTTCATAAATTGTATCTGTCTGGTCACCGTTTGTAACGATAGTCTTGTTACCCAGAACTCTTACAGGTGAATAAATAATGAGGTGCGGGTCAGTCAGAAGCGAAGGATCAAAAGCCTCGGTCTTGATTCCGTCTTCTGTTGCCGTGAAAACACGGTTCCTGGAATTAACGCTTCTTCCCATGATGAAATATGCAGTAACGGCATACTTTCCGTCATCGGATTTACCGATTACGATTCCTCTTCCGGGATAAGCATTCTCTTTAAGGATCTTGCTCAAATTCTGTGTGATCATATAGCACCTCCTAAAATTAATAACGTTTTAACTTATGTGACAGATGTTATTCTCGATTACTACCCTGCCGTCAGCGATAAGCCTTATTGCCTCGGGTAAAAGCTTCCATTCACATTCCTTCATGATCCTCTTCTGCAAAGACTCGGGAGTGTCAGAAGGAAGGACATCGATCGCCTTCTGCAAAAGGATCGGGCCCTCATCGTAGTTCTCATTTACGAAATGGACCGTAGCGCCTGACACCTTTACGCCCTTTGCCAAAGCAGCTTTATGAGGCCTTATCCCGTACATTCCGGCACCGCAGAAAGACGGAATAAGTGCGGGATGGATATTAATAATACGGTTGGAATATCTGCTGACGATCTTGGGACCCAATAAAGATAAATAACCTGCCAAAACAATAAGTTCCGCACCGGATTTTTCAACTTCAGAGACGACTGCATCGTCCCACTTTTCTATAGAATCAAAATCTTTTCTGGAAACGACAGCTGACCTGATACCGTTGTTAGCAGCTCTTTCGAGCGCGTAAGCATCCTTGGAAGATGACAAAACAAGAACTATCTCAATATCTTTAAGGATACCGTCTTTAGTATTGTCAATAATAGCCTGAAGATTAGTTCCCCCGCCCGATACAAAAACCGCTATTTTCATTATTGTAGTCTCCTGTTAATTCCCCGGTTCCGGGAAATATAATTATGTCGAGCGTGCTTTTCCTCACAAGCGAACCCGGTTCGCGCGGAGGACCTAAGCACGCGAAGCATCAATTATATTTAACTTTATGTATCGATTCTTCATCATCAGCAGGTTTTCCTGCGATGAAATCTCCGTCGAAGCAGGCAGAGCATACTCCGCAATCAATCGTATTAAGAGAAGCCTTCAGGCTTTCCAGGCTGATGTACGCAAGTGAATCAGCACCGATCATGTCCCTGATCTCTTCAACAGTCTTTGTGCTTGCGGGAAGCTCAGTCTCAGATGAAGCATTTACGCCATAGCAGCAGCCGAATCTGACCGGCGGAGAAGCAAGTCTCAAATGGACTTCCTTAGCTCCGTTCTCTCTTAAGAATGAGATGATGTGCTTGGTTGTTGTACCTCTTACAAGAGAGTCATCAACGATTGCGATCTTCTTGTCTTTTACGGCAGTCTTGAGTACTGCAAACTTCATTCTTACCGCAAGTTCTCTCTGCTGCTGGGTGCTTTTGATAAATGTTCTTCCGACATATCTGTTCTTGAGAAGGCCTGCACCATAAGGAACTCCCAAACCTGCAGCATATCCTTCTGCTGCGGCATTACCGGAGTCAGGTGCACCGATGACGATATCAACGTCAGCAGGACTCTCTTTAGCCAAAGCCATACCTACTCTGTATCTTGAATCGAATATCGACATCTTATCGATCAGGGAGTCAGGTCTTGCAACGTAAACATACTCGAAAACGCAGACCTTGCCGTCCTTCTTTTCGACAGAGGCATCATATTTAATGGAATTCATGCCATCCTTGGAGATAGTGATGATCTCGCCCGGTTCAAAGTCTCTTATAGTCTCGCAGCCGATTGCATCAAGAGCGCAGGATTCGGAAGAAATGTAATATCTGTCATCTTTCTTTCCGAGGATCAAAGGTCTCAGCCCGTATGGATCCCTTACACCGATGAGCTTATCTTCAGTCATAAAGATCATGGCGTAAACACCGTGGATCTCCTTCATAGTCTCCAGGATTGCATGCTCACAGTCTTCTGTTCTGATCCTGTTGCGCGAGAACAAAGAGAGTATTATCTCGGAATCGGTATTTGTCTGGAAGATCGCGCCTTGATCTTTAAGTTCATCCCTGATCTTATTTGCATTCATGATCACGGAATCAGATGTGAGCGCAATGCTGCCTACTCTGGACTTAATGGAGATAGGCTGAATGGCATCAATGCCGTTCTCCCTGGGGGAACCACCTCTGCAGTGTGCTATAGCACATGTTCCTGTCAATGCAGACAATGTTACTTCATCAAAAACATCGGTAACAAGTCCGGGAGCTTTATGTACAAGAAAGGTTCCGTTGTCATTGACGGCTATTCCTGCTGATTCCTGTCCTCTGTGCTGTAGCGAAAACGCACCGTAGTAAGTATCTTTCGTTACACCCGAAGTGTTGCCCTTGATGTCATAACATCCGAAAATTCCGCTCATGTGCCAGTCGCCGTCCTTTACTGTTTGTTGTTATGTATTAACGGATATTATCCGATAAACGTTAATTCATTTCAGCAATCTTCTGCTGAAGTCTCTGGTCCCTCTCCTCAACTGAAGAAGCAAGACCTGCCTTGTATTCCTTTATCTTCTGCATAAGTTCAGGGTCAGAGATAGCTATCATCTGGCATGCAAGGATAGCGGCATTGGCACCGCCGTCAATAGCAACCGTAGCAACCGGTATGCCCGTAGGCATCTGGACAGTTGCATAGAGAGCATCTACACCTGCAAGAGCACCGCCCTTACAAGGAACTCCGATAACAGGAAGAGCAGTATTTGCTGCAAGAACACCGCCCAAATGAGCAGCGAGTCCTGCTGCAGCTATAATTACCTTAAAGCCTTCGTCTTCTGCGCTTCTGGCTAAAGACATAGCCTTATCAGGTGTTCTGTGAGCTGAAGCAACAGTTGCCTTGAACCCGACTCCGAACTTATTAAGCATCTTAAAGCACCCTTCCATTACGGGAAAATCAGAATCGGAACCCATTACTACAAGAACTTTTGCGTCAGCCATAATCAATACCTGCCTTTTTCGATGTTATTCATCGCCCTGCGCCCATTCAAGACGCTTCATGACCCTGAAATAATCCTCAGATTCCCACTCATAAGGCTCCGGACAGAAGTCATTTCCGGGTCTTGTGGAAGTCTGGCAATAAGGAATAACCTTCAATCTATAGTCTACACACTCAGAACCTGATGCGTCCATAAGAAATTCGCATTGAATTATTACAGAATCAGGGTCTGTTAATGAGTAATTTCCACCAAAACAAAAATTGGAAAGAGAATAGAAAATATAGTGTCCGTTATACTTTTCGATAGGCTGGAGACGGTGCGGGTGTGTTCCGACAACAATATCCACACCATAATCATCTATCAGGCTGTGAGCTATCTTCTGCTGCCTTGCTGTAGGTTCATAGGTACCCTCTGCTCCGAAATGGCAGGAAGCGATGATTATCGCAGCCCCTTTATTCCTGAGATCCGCAATAATCCCGGAAACGTCAGAAGCATTCGTATCATTTCCAAGGCCTACCATTCCGATGATATAGCCCTTATCTGTCGTAAATGTAGCACCGTAATGGTCATCACTCCATATGATCCCGTATTCATCAAGATAATCTCTAGTGTCCTGAAGGCCGTCCTCCCAGAAATCCATAGTATGATTATTAGCGATATTAACGGCTTCGATCCCCGCTAATGTAAGCATCTCAAGATTCTCAGGCTTCATCCTGAAGATATACTGGTTATCCTTATGGCCTGTCTTTTCAGTTACGGGATTTTCCAGATTGACCAGCGTCAGATCATCATTTTTGAAGATCTCCGCGCAATTCTGGAAACAATACTCCATATCATCACCAATGGTTTCGTCAAACTTGCGGTTGCCCGACCTGTAATCCTGCGTCAAAGTGCAGTCTCCGGTAAAAGTCACCGTTATATAACGTTCTTCGGGAGGCACAGTCGGCAAAGGCGTCGGTGTGGGTGTCGGTGTCGGCGTCTCTGTAGGATCAGTCGAGACGGTCTCAAGCATTATTGTCGTTGCCGCAGACTGCTGTATTTCAGTACTGACCGTTGTTTCAACTGCATCCGCAGACTCATCCGGATCGTCATTACTGTCGCAGGAAGCCGAAGAGACAGCCATTGCCACAGTCAAAGCAACTGCAAAAGCCTTCTTCAAGGCACTGCGATCAAGGAAACTTCTCACTTACAGGTTCTGCCTTTCATAATAAGTAGAAATGCCGACGAACCGCCGGCAGATTTATTCTATCATTATTTTAAAAAATCTAAATATAAAAATAGTGCCCGGCCGCTAACATTTTCTTGATATCTTTAAATGTCCGAAAACCAGCACTCTAGGATATCAAATTGTCAAGCCTCTAATATACTACGAACACCGTTCCAAACGGTTTTATGCCGATCTGTCTTGTTCCTCCGAGGATTCCGCCCAGAATAAACTGTTCTGATAAGGGATGTATCCCGCCGTTGATCTCGGAAGGCACACAATCAAAACTTCCGTAGCGTTCAGTCAGGTCCACATGGACAGGCTTATCCGATCTGTTCATTATAAACACTACCGCCCTGCTGCCGGATGCCTCATTTCCGAATGCATCGCGGCCCTCTTTCAGGTATCTGACAAATGCGAAGGAGCCGCCTCCGGCCATAAGAGTCTTGTAATAACCTGTACGGAGACAGGCGTTCTCTGTCCTTAACCTTGCGATCCGCCTGAAATAAGCGAGAGCATCCTGCTGTCTCTGATCAAGTCTGTTCCAGGGATATGTCCTTCTGTTGAAAGGATCCTTATATCCTTCCATAAGAACTTCGTCACCATAATAGATACACGAAGCGCCTATATAACCCGTTTGGAATGCAAAGGCCATTTTCGAGAGCGACGAGATGATATCATAGTATTTCTTATCGACCTTAAAACCGCGCTGGACATCTCTGTCATCCGTATCCTCAGGTCTTGAAAGCGCAGTCATTATACGCGGAACATCATGTGAAGAAACAAGGTTCATCATCGCATAATAAGCTTCCTTCGGATACCTTTCGCGGAAACCTTCAAGCCTTGAATCCGCAATATCGGCATCGATATATCCGCACAGGAAATCAAGGATAATATGTCTGAACGTATAGCCCATCACAGAATCGTGGGTGTTGCCGAGCATAAAGTCACGGTAGGAACCGTAACTGCATTTATTCGAAGCATCTTCCCAAACCTCGCCGATCACGGCGCCCTCACCGTTCGTCTTCTCCTTGACCGTCTGTCTCATCTGCCTGATAAAACTATCCGGCAATTCATCAGATACATCCAGTCTGAAACCGGCAGAGCCTCTTGAAGTCCATGTGTCTACCACTCCATCTTTGCCGAAGATGAAGTTGCGGTATGACAGATCATCTTCATTAATGTTCGGGAGATCCGGAAAACCCCACCAGGAATCGTATCCGACTGAACCGTCCTCATTCCTGAAGAAGTTATACCAGGAGCGGTAACGGCTCTCCTCCCCTTCATTAAATGCTTTGTAGGCGCCAACACCCTCATATCTGTCAAACTTATTGAAATATTTAGAATCAGCACCGGTGTGACTGAATACACCATCAAGGACGATCTTAATGCCGCGCTCTTTGCAGGCATCAGCAAGACTCATGAAAGCCGCAGTACCGCCAAGAATCGGATCAACATTAAGATAATCAGCTGTGTCATATCTGTGTGAAGATCTGGCTTCAAAGATAGGATTCAAATACAGGACATTGATTCCCAATTCCTTCAGGTAATCAAGCTTTTCTTCGATTCCCTTAAGACTTCCGCCGTAGAAATCGCATGCAAGATAACCTGTCTCCGGCTTACCCTTTGTATCGACATCCTCATACCAGTCCTCGTGATAGATACGCTCCTGTCTCGCATCGGTTCCTGTCAGTCTCTCATAACTGAAAGAATGGTCTCTGGCAAACCTGTCGGGAAAGATCTGATACATCATGGCACCCTTAAGGAAACCGGGTGTCTTAAAGTCTTTGTTATAGACCGTTATCTGGAAAGCAAAAGGATATTTATCTTCATCCACGCCTACTCTCGGCGGACAAGTATAAATGGTACCCTCTCCATCCTTGGTATCCATACCTGCCCCATAGTAGAGCGTGATATCAGGAGCGGGATTGTCGTCTTCACCGGACACTTTAAATTCTTCCTGCAGGTCCTCAAGATCTCCCGGCACATTAAATCTGAACCAATAGAAAAGGATCGAAGGCTCTGACGGAAGCATAAGATTAACATGATATCTTCCAAGCCCCGATACCGAATACATCGGCTCCTCATGATAAGAAAAACTGTAGAGACCATACGTATAGCAGAACGTTACGTTTGTTGCTTCTTTGAAGCAGTCGAAAAAGATCTCCACATAAGAACCGGCAGGTCTTGCGCCGAACGGAAGCCTGTACTCAGGAAGGCGCGATGCATGAATGCACCGCGCCCTGTTTAAACCTTTTGAATCATTCTGTGTCTTCAAAGAAGGCATCAGTCTTTCTTCTCCTTCTCTTCAGGCTTCTTCTCCGGATCCTTTACAGGATTATTTGCAGGCTTCTTAGCTGCTTCTTTCTTTGCGGGAGCCTTTTTGGCAGTTGTCTTTTTTGCTTCAGGCTTTTTCTCAGCAGCCTTCTTCTCTGCCGGTGCGCTCTTCTTCTCGGAAGATACCTTCTTTGCAGGCTTTACCGGCTCAGGATCAGGTTCAGCTTTTGCAATACCCGTAATGAGGGAATAAAGTCCGGCATACTCTCCGGCGCTCTTCTTCCACGAGTAATCACCCTTCATTCCGGCTTCAATGAGCTTATCCCAAATATCCTTCTGATGACGGTAAATGTCAGCAGCATACTTAGTAACAAAAAGGAACTCATGCGCATTGATATTCGCAAACGAAAAGCCGTTGCCTTCGCCAGTATATTCGTTATAAGGGGTAACGGTATCCTTAAGGCCGCCCGTTTCTCTTACAACCGGAACAGAACCGTATGCCATCGAGCAAAGCTGTGAAAGACCGCATGGTTCAAAGATACTCGGCATAAGGAAGATATCGGAAGCCGCGTAGATCGTATGGGCAAGTCCGCTGTCGAAATCAATGCATGCGCACATCTTACCCGGATTGCGTGAAGCAATATCTGCAAGGGCTCTCTCATAGTACGGATCACCTGTACCGAGAATAACGACCTGCATACCGTCATAGAGCATTTCCTCGAGAACGTAAAGCAGGAGATCCAATCCCTTCTGGTCTACGAGTCTCGAGATCATTGCGCAAAGAGGAGCCCCGGGATTAACATCAAGATTAAGCTGTTCCTGCAAAGACTTCTTGCAGGCCGCCTTTCCTTCTTTGTAATTCTTGATCGAATACTTCATCGGGATCTTATCATCAGTTGCAGGATTGTATTCCATTTCATTCATGCCGTTGATGATACCTGATACCTTATAAGCGTACTTCTGCAGAGTATAGTTGAGGCCTTCACCGTAATAGTCAGTCATGATCTCATAGGCATATGTCGGTGATACAGTCGTAACTGAATTCGAGAAAACGATACCCGCCTTCATGAAGTTGATAGCCTTATCCTTAATGCAGAAATCCTCTCTTAAGTAATCGTCAGGAAGATCCAGCATCTCTCTGACTACATCAATAGAATGAACACCCTGATACTTAAGGTTGTGGATAGTATAGACAGTCTGGACATTAGTGTGATAACCGTTCTTCTTGAAGTGGCAGTCAAGAAGCATAGGCATCATTCCTGTCTGCCAGTCATTGCAATGGAGGACATTCGGCTCAAAATCCATGAAGTCTCCCATGAAATCAAGAACTGCTCTCTGATAGAAGCAATAACGCTCGATATCGAAAACATAATCAACATAGATCTGATCAAAGTTGAAATAGTACTCGTTATCGATGAAATAGAAAATAACGCCGTTTAATTCAAGAGAGAAAAGTCCTGCATAGAGCGAACGCCATCCCATATGCACCATCTTCCAGCCAAGGAAGTGGAGCTTATCGCTGTACTTGACTTTGATCTTCTTGTACAACGGTATAATGACACGCGCATCTACGCCCTGCTTATTGAGTTCAACTGGCAGACTTCCTACAACATCTGCAAGACCGCCTACTTTAACAAACGGACTGCATTCAGACGATGTGAATAATACTTTGATAGTCTTTTCCATAATCAGATACCTGCTCCTTTTCCTATAACGATAGGATAGTCGGGATGTCCGACAAGTCTTACGCCCGGTCTTACGAAAGCGTTCTTATCGAGGATTACATTCTCAAGGTGGCAGTTCTCGGAGATGTGAACGTCCTGCATGATAACGCAATTCTTGATCGTGGTATTTTTCGCGATCGTAACACTTCTGAATATAACTGAACTTTCAACCTTACCATAGATGCGGCAGCCGTCTGATACGATCGAATCGCTCATCTCGGCATTGTCGAAATAAAGTGTCGGTGCTTCGTCCTTGACCTTTGTATAGATAGGCTTTCCGCTCCAGAAGAGGTCGTTCCTGACTGAATCTGTAAGGAGCGACATGGACGCATTGAAATAGCCCTGTACGTTATTGATCCTTAATGCCACACCCGAATACTCGAATCCGTGCACCTTGAACTCATCGAAAAGCTTAACGATGGAGTGGATTCCGA
Organism: Clostridiales bacterium; assembly: GCA_017510605.1. Lineage (GTDB taxonomy): Bacteria > Bacillota > Clostridia > Saccharofermentanales > Saccharofermentanaceae > Saccharofermentans. Next base: position 120,249 of record JAFWMQ010000017.1, on the reverse strand, counting down.
AGTGGCTCTGGCCGTGCGCCATCTGACGGGCGAGGATGTCAATAAGTAGATCTCTCCTGAGGCAGAGGATCGCAAGAGAGCATCTCTGCGACGTAGCCTTTGTAGGATTGTACAGCATATCTCTTACGAATCCATCGTCATCGATATCAAGGATATAAGAAGGGCTTCCGTACTTTGTCCCGTCGCGGTTATACATTACGGAGATATCAGCACCGGATTCCTCATGTGACTTAATGAAATTATCAAAAGTCGTGTTAAGGATAACATTTGCTCCGGAGACGATTACATAAGGTGTTCTGGACTGTCTCAAAAAATCGATGACGCCTGTAAGTTCCTCATCGGAACTGATGCTGGTAGCCTCAGAATTAACATAAGGCGGCAGGATGTGAAGACCGTCATTCTTTCTGTCCAAAGACCATGCTCCTCCGGTTCCGAGGTGGTCCATCAATGACTTGTATTTGTTGTAAGTAAGAAGACCTACATTCTTAACTCCGGAATTGACCATGTTGGAAAGCATAAAGTCAATGATCCTGTATCTTCCGCCGAAAGGCATTGCGGAAAGCGCGCGAGGATTGGAGAGCTCGCCCAGAGATATCTTTTTGTTGTCGGCTAAGATAAGCCCCATTGCATTATTAAACATATGTCTTAATCTCCTTTACCTCATGCTCTGAAAGTCGACTCGATGATGTCGCAGTCCTCAGGGACTTCAACGGCTGTATCGACCATGCTGTTTGCCGGGATCACGGAACCTTCTCTTATCGTCAGACCGCGCTCGAAAACACAGATGCCTTCGGAACAGATCTTGTGATTCGTGTAAGGTCCTTCGCCTTCAACGAAATTACCTGCCTGCACATTCTTGCCGATTATTGTTCCGGCATCAATGATGCAGCGCTCGATATGAGCTCCTTCCTTGACTACAACGCCCGGCATGAGCACACAGTCCTTAACTATTGCCCCCTTCTCAACGATAACTGATTCGGAAAGCACTGAATGCTCTACATCACCAAAGATACGGCAGCCGTCCGTAAGAGCCGAATTCTTGACCTTTGCGCCTGAACCAATGAAGTGAGACGGCTTAACAGGGTTTCTCGAGAAGATCTTCCATGATCTGTCGACCAGGTTGATATCTTCAGGTTTATCGAGGATATCCATATTTGTCTCCCATAAGGAGGAAATAGTTCCTACGTCCTTCCAATAACCGGAGAACCTGTAAGCGCAGAGCTTTTTACCCTGGCCAAGGAGATTCGGAACGATATTCTTACCAAAGTCATTAGCTGAATCAGGATCAGCCTCATCTTCGATAAGGGCCTGTCTTAAAACGCTCCATGTAAAGATATAAACACCCATTGAAGCAAGATTGCTCTTCGGCTTTGCGGGCTTCTCATCGAACTCTTCGATAATATCGTCTTCCTTCGTATTAAGAATACCGAATCTCGGAGCTTCTTCCCACGGCACCTCATAAACCGCGATGGTTGCATCCGCACCCTTATCGATATGGGCCTTCAGCATAGCGGCATAGTCCATCTTGTAGATATGGTCGCCTGACAGGATAACGACATATTCCGGATCGTTATCATCAATAAAACTCATATTCTGGTAAATAGCGTTTGCGGTGCCCTTATACCATACAGATCCGGCTATACTCTGATAAGGCGGAAGGATATAAGCACCGGCATTATTTCTGTCGAGATCCCAAGGGTGACCGTTACCTACGTAAGTATTAAGAGCCAGCGGCTGATACTGAGTAAGAACACCGACTATCTCGATTCCTGAGTTAACGCAGTTGGAAAGCGGGAAATCGATGATCCTGTAACGGCTTCCGAAAGGTACTGCCGGCTTAGCTACTGTCTTAGTCAGTACACCGAGTCTGCTTCCCTGTCCTCCCGCGAGTATCATCGCAACGACTTCAGTTCTTGCCATAATGAACTACCTCCGTATATGAGCTTATTTTGTCTTCTTTGTTTTCGTGTCAGCCTTTTTAGAAGGAGCTGCTTTCTTAACTGCAGTCTCTTTCTTTGCGGGCTTCTTGGCAGCAGTCTTTACTGCCGCCTTCTTTGCTGCGGGTTTAGCAGCAGATTTCTTTTCTGCAGGTTTCTTTGCCTTCTTCTTAACAGGATCCTTCACCTTCATGAAATAGATTCCTGCAAGAGGAGGAAGATTGATCTTAACGTGATACGGCTTGCCGTTAAGCGGTTCGTCGATTGCTTCGAAACAGCCGTTCAAATCAGTTGCAGTGGGATATCCCGAACCGCCGTGGCACATATCGTCCGTATTGAAAACGATCTTATATGTTCCAAGTTCATAGACCGGCATCTCATAGCCTTCGAGAGGCTGCGGAACCATGTTGAGAGCAACATAGATATCATTCCGCTTGGGGTCAGGACATGATCTCTTATAGATAAATACGTTATTCTTCGTATCATCTGCAGCGATCCATTCAAAACCTGCCCACGTATGGTCATCTTCCCAGAGCTGCGGATTCTCAACATAGAATTTGTTGAGTTCACTGTTGAAATTCTGCAGCAGACGGTGTGATTCATAATCAAGCAGGAACCACTCGAGCTGTTCATAGAAACGCCATTCGATAAACTGGCCGAACTCTGCGCCCATGAAGTTAAGCTTTCCGCCCGGATGGCTGATCTGGTAGAGCATCATGGTACGGAGCGATGCGAATTTGCGCCAGATATCTCCGGGCATCTTATCGATCAGTGAATGCTTACCGTGAACTACCTCATCGTGGGAAAGGCTGAGGATGTAATTCTCTGAAAACGCATACATCATCGAGAAACAGAATTCATCGTGATGCCATGCTCTCGCATAAGAATCCGTTGAGAAATAATCCAGGGTATCGTGCATCCAGCCCATGTTCCACTTATGAGTGAATCCAAGTCCGCCGTATTCAACGGGATGAGATACCTTCGGCCATGCTGTGGACTCCTCTGCGATCAGCATTGCATGAGGATAATTCTTGCGGATCGTATAGTTAAGCGTCTTAAAGAAATCTATTGCTTCAAGATTCTCGTTGCCGCCGTATTTATTCGGAATATACTGCTGTCTTCCGTAATCCCTGTAAAGCATTGAAGATACTGCATCAACACGGATACCGTCCAAATGGAATTCATCGATCCAGAAAACCGCATTGGAAATCAGGAACGAGATAACTTCATTTTTCGAATAATCGAAAACATAAGTGCCCCACTCCCTGTGTTCACCGATCCGCGGATCAGAATATTCATAACAAGGAGTTCCGTCGAATCTGACGAGACCTTCCATATTCTTCGGGAAGTGAGCAGGAACCCAGTCGAGAATTACCGAGATTCCGTTCTGGTGAAGAACATCGACCATGAACTTAAAATCAGCCGGAGTTCCGAATCTTGAAGTAACGGCATAATAACCGGTTACCTGATAGCCCCATGAATCATCCAGGGGATGCTCTAAGATAGGCATAAGCTCGATATGCGTGTAGTGCATCTTCTTGCAGTAATCTGCAAGATCTATAGCCAATTCACGGTAAGTGAAGAAATTCCCGTCCGGATGCCTTCTCCATGAACCCAGATGTATCTCATAGATGTTGATCGGTTTAGGTGCCAGCGCATCTTTACGGTTCTTTACAAATTCATCGTCATTCCAGATATAATCATCAGGATCATATATTATCGAAGCATTATTCGGTCTTGTCTCGAAATGCCTTGCGTAAGGATCTCCCTTCTCATAGATCCTGTTATCTGCACCGATGATTCTGTATTTATATCTGTCCCACTGTTGTGCATCAGGCACTTTCTGTTCCCAAATTCCGGTCTTACCCAACATGAACATCTGGCAGCCGTTGGGATCCCAGTCATTGAAATCACCCATAACGCTGACCATTCTTGCTTTAGGAGCCCACACGCGGAATATAAAGCCTTTTCCGTTCTCGTCCTCATAAGGATGAGCACCGAGAAACTTATAGCTCATATAGTTCTCGCCCTTGTTGAATAAATAAGCAGCATCCATTGATGTAGCTCAGCCTCCCTGTCATTTATTATTGACGCCCCAACAAATTTGCGCGTCAAAATTTGAGGACCATAGCCCTTAATAACAGATATTATAAACTAAATCTGAGATTTTACCATCCGAAAATACAAAAAAGCGGGTGATTTTGACGTTGCTTTTGTGCAAAATTTACATAACCGCCACAAATTCTGTTGTCGATAGCAAACACTACCCGTCTCTGACGGCTTTATGCTGTCTCTTTTCCTCATACATATTACGGTCAGTGTCTTTAAGACAGCTCTCGAAAATCTTATGAGCATCGCCTTCGAATGATTTTTCTGGGTACTCAATGTGGACACCGGCACTTACTTCTAGCTTATAAGGCTTGTTATCCAAAAGAACCTTTTTGGCGATGATTTTTCTGACATTATCAATAAACTGCTTTGCTTTTTCTTCCGTATAGTTCTTGGCCAATACTATAAACTCGTCACCGCCTGCTCTTGCGCAGATCTCGTTCCCGTCAGCCGATCTCATCATGGCATAAGCAATTGTCTTAAGGCTGTAGTCACCTTCATTATGACCGTAATTATCATTGATCATTTTGAGATCATCCATATCAAAACCGATGACTGCCAAGCCTGTTCTGTTTCTTATGCATTCATCGAAATATTCTCTGAAGAATTCTTCCAATCCGCGGCGGTTATATATTTCTGTGAGAGTATCCCTATTATAAAGGAATTCAAGTCTGGATACGGTAAGTTCAAGGTCTCTCTGGATACGTCTGTTCTCAAGGATAACGCCGAGATCAACAAACCACGACTGCAGCACTTTCTGCTCGCGGAAATCTATGTCAGGAGATACTATCAGATATCCCATGTAATACTGAAGATGATGGATCGTGAAAATATAGTAAGGATTAGGATCATCGAGCAGTTCTTTAGGAAGGACAGCCTTTTTCCTGAACGTCTGATAAGGAACTTCTTTATCTCCGATATATCCGTTTACGATGGTCATTTCTTCATCTTCATAACGGAAATCATCACCGACTATCCTTTGTTTGTCCCATCCGGGAGCCAGACAAATAATCATGTCTTTAAAGCCGCTGTCTGTTTTCGCATTTTTGCATACTTCCCTGAAGCAATCATCAAGTGTCTTTGCATTCGATACACTTAACATCAGATTGGTAGTAGACTGCGAGATGCCTAATGTATTATCCATTCTCTTCAGGAACGATCTTCTGAAATCAACGATATTATCTACATTTTTCTCTTTGCATCCGCAGGATTGATTGAGTATCAGCTCGCCTTTAATGCGGATATTGTCCGTGATCTTCTCACCGTCGATCATATCAAGAATCTTTACGATCGCCTGATAACCGGACTTATACAAAGGCTGGCTTGCTGTCGTGATCGTCGGAAAACCATTCAATGCTTCCGAGACAGCATCAAATCCGGTAACGATGATATCTTCGGGAACTCTGATGCCTTTCGCCTTGCAGGCATTAACCAGACCAACGGCAGAATAATCATTGGCGCATGCTATGGCTTCAGGGTATTCCTTTCCGTTTTTCCTGCAATGTTCAAGAATAGCTTCAAGAGCAGGCTCACCACAGGTAAACCACAGATTGCCGAATATGACTTTCTCTTCGTCATAAGGAACACCATGTTCTAAAAGGACATTCTTATATGCATGCAATCGTTCTTCAGTAAAAAACTGCCCCGGCTCACCCGCCAGATGATAGATATCTTTGCATCCGTGACATTCTATAAGATGTTCAATTACACTGCTGAATGTAGCAATGTCGTCACAGCAGATATTTAAGCGTTTTTCATCCAGACCGCCGATATTTATAACCGGAATGCTGATATCACTTAATATCTGTTCAAGATGATTCTCCGTTACTTTGCTGAAATATGTGGTTATCTTTATAACACCGTCAAAAGTATTCAGATCGGGAATATCAAAAGATACAGTATCCCCCTCATCATAACCTGAGTATTCACCGTATTGCCTGCTGCTGTAGGAATCTCCGAAACTCGCGAAAAATATAACTTTTACACCCAATTTCATTGCAGCATCAATAATGCCCTTCTGCATCTGCCCGGACATCTGCTCGTAAACATGAGATGTAAAAACAGCTATTTTTCTCATATCCGCAATAATAGTGAGGCCATGAAGCCCATATTGAAATTATAAAATCAAATACCCTATATAGAATTAACAACATGTAAATTTTCATTTGTACATTTTCGCTATCATTGGACAGGAAGCAGTGATAATCTATTCGCAAAAATGAAAGAGGAATAACAATGAAGTATTTCGTTGCGTCAGATATACACGGTGATTCATATTGGGCAAAGCGCATAATTGATGCTTTCACAGAAAGCAAAGCAGACAAACTCATTCTCCTGGGAGACATTCTCTATCACGGTCCCAGGAATGATCTTCCGGAACACTATGAACCGAAGAAAGTCATAGAAACACTTAATAACTACGCAGACAAGATACTTGCTGTCCGCGGCAACTGTGACACCGAAGTCGACCAGATGGTATTAAAGTTCCCCATCATGGCTGATTACATTTATCTTGTTGACGAAGGAACAGTATTCTTCGTAACTCACGGACATATCTATAACCCGATGAACATTCCTGCGGTAATGCCTGAAGATGCAATCCTTCTTACGGGTCACACACATGTCGCAGGAGATATCATGTGGGAATATGAAGACGGCCGCAAGATCCGCTATATGAATCCGGGCTCTCCTTCCATTCCGAAGGAGGATACCAAGCCGTCTTACATCATTATCGATAATGGAAAAGCAGAACTGATTAAGTTCGAATAAAAAAAGACTGTCCCGTCAAATGAATGAGGGACAGTTCTGATTATAACAAATAGTTAACCCGCTCTTATTTTGCGAATGCAGCGCCTCTGTCGAAGGCTTCCATGTTTATGGGAATGAGGTTGTGCTTTCTCTCAGGAAGGATCTCGTAAAGAGACTTCTCGAAAGAATCTCTTGTGAAACAACCTGTAGCCGTAGCCATGCAGCCGAGCATCGTGATAGGAGCGAACATCATCTTACCAAGCTCGGAAGCGATATCAGAAGCCTCCATAGCGATGACCTTGATGTCAGTTCTCTCAGGTCTTGTCTTGATAAGTGAAGAATCGAGGATCATCAAAGCACCTGGCTTTAACTGCTTCTCGAACTTCTCCATAGAAGGCTGGTTGAGGCAGATAACAACGTCTGCATCATTAACAACAGGAGATCCGATAGGTTCATCAGAGAATACAACGGAGCAGTTAGCTGTACCGCCGCGCATCTCGGGTCCGTATGACGGGAACCATGATACTTCCTTACCTTCATATAGGGCAGCTTCTGCTGCCATCTTGCCTGCGGAGAGGATTCCCTGACCGCCGAATCCGGCAAAAATTACAGAGAAATCAATCATTTCTTCACCTCCCCAACATTAACGCAGTTGTTTGAAGTTGCAGGGATTGCGCCTGAAACATACTTGCCGTCAGCATCGAATGTGATGTCAGCGCCCTTGTAGCATCCTAACGGATACTGCTTTTCCATGTTCTCCTTCAGCCAGTCCATAGCTGCGAGAGGCTCCTTACCCCAGTTAGTAGGGCATGTGGAAAGAACTTCTACAAGTGAGAATCCGAGCTTGTTCTTCTGAACGTTGAAAGCCTTCTGGATTGCTCTCTTAGCATTCTGGATGTTCTTGAAATCAGTAACGCATACACGCTCAATATAAGCAGCGCCTGCGAGATTGGATAAGAACTCGGAAACATTGATAGGATAACCCTGATATGAAGGATCACGGCCCCAAGGTGATGTTGTTGTAACCTGGCCTACGAGTGTTGTAGGAGCCATCTGACCTGAAGTCATACCGTAAACTGCGTTGTTTACGAAGATTACAGTGATATTCTCACTTCTTGCAGCAGCGTGAACGATCTCAGCCGTACCGATGGAAGCGAGGTCGCCGTCTCCCTGATATGTAAAGACGAAGCTGTCCTTGAGGTTTCTCTTGATACCTGTAGCAACAGCAGGTGCTCTTCCGTGAGCTGCCTGTACCATGTCGCATGCAATGTATTCATATGAATTGTAAGTACATCCTACGGATGCAACACCTACAGCTGTCTCGAGAGCATCATTAGCAACAAGAGTCTCAGCTACAAGTCTGTGGATAATGCCGTGGCAGCAGCCGGGGCAATAATGGAAAGGCTTATCTGTAAGGCCTTTTGTCGGTTCGAAAACTACAGCCATCAGAAATTACCTCCTTCAATGATTTTTCCCTCATGGATAGCAACTATCTTGTCGAGGATTTCCTTCTGCATCGGGAGATTTCCTCCGAGTCTGCCGTGGAAATAAACTGGTTTCTTGCCGTTAGCGCCAAGTCTGACGTCTTCGATCATCTGACCTGCATTGAGCTCTACGTCGAGGAATGCCTTTACGGTGGACATATCTGCTGCTTCGGAGATTGCCTTGTAAGGGAAAGGCCAGAGTGTTATAGGTCTGATCATGCCGACCTTGATACCGAGCTCAGCTGCCTGACGGATAACGTTTCTGCAGATTCTGGAACATGTAGCGAAAGCTGTGATAACGATCTCAGCATCCTCCATGTTGATTGCTTCATAACGGACTTCGTTAGCTTCAACGATCTTATACTTGTCCTGGAGCTCAAGATTCTTCTTCTCAAGGACATCCGGATCGATGTAAATGGATGTTACCGTGTGGTGGAAAGAGTCACCCTTTCTGCCGCATGCAGCCCAAGGCTTCTCGATCGTCTCGATAGGCTCCTCATCGCGGAAAGCAACAGGCTCCATCATCTGACCCAAAGTACCGTCACCTACGATCATGCAGGTCATTCTGTACTTGTCAGCGAGGTTGAATGCTTCAACAACGAGCTCATAAAGTTCCTGGACGGAAGCGGGTGCGATAACGATATTTCTGTAGTCACCGTGTCCGCCACCCTTTGTAGCCTGAAAATAGTCGCCCTGTGCAGGCTGAATGCCGCCAAGACCCGGGCCTGCTCTTACTATATTAACTACAACTGCAGGAAGTTCAGCACCTGCGATGTATGAGATACCTTCCTGCTTGAGGGAGATTCCCGGAGAGGAAGAAGATGTCATTACTCTAAAGCCTGCTGCTGCAGCACCGTAAACCATGTTAATGGCTGCGAGCTCAGACTCTGCCTGAACGAAGTTGCCGCCGACCTGAACCATCTTCTTTGCCATGTAGTGCATGACTTCTGTCTGAGGTGTGATCGGGTATCCGAAATAGTTGCGGCAGCCTGCTCTGATCGCTGCCTCGGCAATTACCTCATTGCCTTTCATCAATACTCTTTTCTGTGCCATAAAAACCTCCCGATCAGAAACGCTCAACAGTGATTACGACATCCGGACACTGGGTTGCGCAGAAAGCACATCCGATACACTCATCCGGATTTACACTGGTTGCGGGGTGATAACCCTTAGCATTAAGCCTGGTCTTGTCTAATTCGAGGATTTTCTTAGGGCATGCTGCAACGCAAAGTCCGCAACCCTTGCACAGATTCTCGTTAAAAGTTACTTTACCTTTAGCCACGATGAACCTCCTCATAACAATGCAGCGCAATAAACGCTCACAAATATTCAAAGTATTATAAACATTAAAGGAAATCGTTGCAACTGTAAAAAACGATTGACTGTTACTTGCAGTTTATTACTGTTCCCGACCGAATCTGCTTCTAACCATTTTCGATGATTCCGCAAGGAATCTGGGGATCATACGGAAAGATTGAAAATACATCCGGGTAAAAACGCGTGTTTCCCTGAAAAAGAGCGGAACGATAAGCACTTCATAGACATATGTTATCAGCGTGGCGACCGCAGCTCCGATGATCCCGAACTGCCAAATAAGCACAATATCTAAAAGGATATTTATGAACATAGCTGTGACAGCATATCTTTTCTCATATTTATAGAACCCTTCTCCTGTTATCCATATGGTTCTTGTATAACCTGAAACCCCTATAAATGATGACCAGGAGAGGATTATCAGCGGTATAAACGCATCGAGATAGTCCACTCCGTAGAGGAAATAGATAAAGACCCAGCCCATACAGGACATCAGCAGTGCGAAGACAAATGCGATCAGGTTAACGCCTGCCATAACAAGCTTAAACTCATCTAAGTATTCTTCGTGAGAAGTTTTACGTTTCTCAAGAACTACAGGCCTTGAAGAATCTATCAGCGCGATAGGAATAAACTGCCAGCAGGTCGCTAAAACAACAGCAGCGGAGTATATGCCGACAGCTGCATCACCGGTCATCTTCTCGAGAATGACCTTGTCCACTTCCATATATATGATTATTGCCATGCTGGATATTATGCAGTTATAGCTGTTCTTAAGAAGGTCCCTGGCATCTGTTGAGCTGACCTTCAGCCTGACATCTGTTTTCTTTACGAAAAAAGCAATAATGATTATTCCTGCAACAAATGCCTGTAAGCTTATCGAAAAGGCGAACCACTCAACAGCAGCCTTGTTTACAAGAAGCACGATCCTGAAGATCGAATTTACGGTTATCGCACAAACCAAAGCTATGGAGATATATTTCATCTTCAGTTTTATCCTGAACCAATATACGAGCACTTCATAAGTCTGGAAGATCATGCCGAGCGCCTGCAGCGCAGCGACAATAAACAAAACACGGTTTCCGGGGTTCATTACCGCGATAAGCGCAAGTATTACCGGATAAGATACGAAAGTAGCTGCAAGCCTCATAACGAGTGCAGTTCCAAGGAAACCGCCCTCCCTCTCAGGCCGCCTGATTATCTCGGATACGATGAGATTATCAAGTCCCAGACCTGACAATGTCGTAAACATGGAGATCAAAGACGCACAGTAATTTATCAGTCCGTAATCAGAAGGCCCCAGATGCCTTGCGATCAGCGCTACAAGGATGAGCGAGGTAAGCATCGAATACAGGTGCTGGATGATCACCCAAACGGAATTTGATAGGATCTTTTTCTTTGAACCGCCGTTCATCACTGGAAAGCACCATTACTTAACAAGGAACAGGTTACATTGATTCATTTCATTCTCGTCAGCAACCTTATCGATTTCGCTGATATCTCTGAAATTGTAGTTCCCTGTTTCTGCCTGTTCAAAACATATGAACCGGCCAAAGCATGACTTTATATCCTTCAGGAAGCCGTCGTATCTGCCGTTATGCTTATACAGTCTGGGGTTATATTCACAGAACACGGCCGAATCCGGATTGCGGAAAGAATCCATGCCGCCCCTGAAGACTTCTGGTTCATGCCCTTCAACATCGATCCAGAAAAGCGCAGGTGAATCTATTGTTATAAGTTCCTTGCAGCACAGGGAATCAAGCGTAACAAGCTTTACAGACTCCCCGACATATGTGACATCAGACTCACACTGAACGAGTTTCATGTCGTCCGAACCCGCGATCTTGCAATTCCCCATATTATTGGGATTGATGTCTATTTGTGCTTCTCCTTCTTTATCGGAAATCCCTAACTTGAAAGTCCTGATATCTGAAAATCCGTTTATGGCGCAGTTAGCATTAAGAAGATTAAAGTTATCCGTCACAGGCTCTACCGCATAGAATTTGCTTTCTTCACCGAGCCTGTCCCTGAAATATACGATTGACGTACCGACATTTGCGCCGATATCTATAACGTTTGCAGGACGTGAAGCTATATTGTTGTAATACCCGAGCACAAAATCCATCTCATCCCTGGCCCAGATCTTTTTATTCTTGACAATATAATTGAGGATCGCCTGATCGGTATTCGAAAAGAAAAAAGAAAGACCGTCTGCCTGAACACTTATATACGGCATACTCTCTCTTGCCAAGCTGATAAGCTTCAGATCAGGCAGCTTGAGCAACACTTTTTTCCCGGCTTTATCTATAAATCCCATAACTTATTCCTTACACCTTATTCCAGTTAAACCGGACAAAATGATTATAACACGCCTTACTTTCTGACACAGCAGAATATCAAATTGGAATCGTAGTCCGATGGTCCTTTTACCGGAACGACATCTTCCGGAATCGCCTCAAGATCTATCGTATCCACTTCAAAGCCGGCATTTTCCAGCATTGTTATGCTGTCTTTTCCAAAAAGCCTTAAGTGATCATGCTGGCCGAAAAGCCTAATCCTCTCATCTGCGGAAGCATTCAGATCTTCACGGACAGTTTCCGCTTCATCATCTATGGGAAAACTGATTATAAGCTTTCCTCCCTCCCTGATGATCCTGTGAAGTTCGGACAGGGCTTTCTTATAATCCGGAACATGCTCAAGAACATGGTTACAGAAAACAATATCCTCCGAATGATCAGGAAGATCTATGTCCGTCAGATCAAGCTTAAGATCTGTTCTTCTTTCAAACAGATCAGCAGTCGTAACTTTTATTCCGTGCCTTCTGAACCAGAGCATCATTGAAAGTTCGGGAGCAAAATAAAGTATCTTCGAAGACTTAAGAAGTTCCACATTCTCTTCGGCCCATTTTGCAATTATCCTCTGTCTCGGAGCAGAACGGCAAAAATCACATATGACGTCCTGTCTGAATCTCTTAAATGTCCTGGGATCATAATGCCTGATGTCATCGTAAAAACGTTCATCCTCAAAATGCCCGAAATGCTTGCCGCAGCAGGGACAGTAAACATTGCCATTGTCTTCTTTGAATAAGAAGCGGGAAACAAACGAATAATATGCATAGTAAAACTTCGTACACCTTAGAAGGAATGAAAACAGAAAAACAGCTGCGGCGGCAAGGACTGCAGACAACAATAAAGAAATGATGAATATAATGCCAAACACAAATCTGATCAGACAAAAAGAGCATGCGAAAACCAGCATGAACAGCATGCATTTCAAGATAATATTGAACACGGCATTTCTGTCATACTTTCTCATTGTTAGAGGCTATCCTTTTCCTAAGTATTGCAAAATATATGTGCGGCATCAGCGCGACGGCAATAAGTTTCATTTTGATCCCGGAAGGTGCGGATGACCAGATGACCGGCCAAGTTATTCCGAGCAGCTTTTTCCTGACGGTCCAAACTTCCTTTTCATTACCCTGAAGGAGCAATATGCGCATAAGCCAGAGTCCCGTCTCGGCTTCCCGCCTGTCAATATTTTTGCATATGATGCGGTCATCCCGGCATTCGCTCTTCTGCCTTTCATACATTATAAAATAATCAGGCCAGATTTCAGGAAGCGATGAATGCGTAACCGATGTGTCGCGGTGAACATACCGGTAAAGCGGCGTCTTGAAGCAGCATACTGTTTTCGCAGCCTTACAGCAAAGATAAACATAATATGCGTCTTCATAAACCCTGAGACCTGTATCAAATCTGAGATTCAAAACAGGATCGCGCCTGAATAGTTTGGCCCAGACACTCACTCTTATATCACCCTGCTGACCGCGGAAATGAGCATGCAGTATATCATTTTTGTCTTTATATACCTCTTCGTTCGCATCCGGATCAGGTATAGTGTTTCCTTTCTCATCCACATGAACGAATGAACACTGCGTAATGTCAGCACCGCTTTGCATCGCGTGGGAATACAGTTCTTTCAGATATTCCGGCTCAAGCACATCATCAGAATCTACAAAGGCAATAAAATTTCCTCTGGCGGTATCCAGCCCGGAATTGCGGGCATCAGAGACTCCCTGTTTTGCAAGATGGAGCACCCTTATCCTTCCGTCATTTGCAGCAAATGCATCAGCGATATTACCGGTACCGTCAGAAGAACCGTCATCTGTAATTATCAGTTCCCAATCCGAAAACGTCTGTCTGATAATGCTTTCAAGGCAATCAGTCAGATACGGTCCGGCATTGTATGCAGGTACTACGATCGATATTTCAGGTTTATCAGCTGACATCAACAGGCCTTTCTGTCTGAATGGCTCTTTGGATCTTTATATTGGAATCACAGCCGCAGGCCTTACACATCGTAATGCGCTCTTTTCTGTCGATAAGACGGTAGATCGCGTCATGAAGCTTTGCGGGATCTTCGTTTTCGGAACTCAAAATATCAACATACTCTCCATTGACTTCGGGACTGATACCCAGGCGGATCGCATGCGCCTGTCTCGGGCATGCGTACAGTTTTCCTCTGAACAAAGTATTACAGTGCTTTCTGGAATAACATGCATCGTATCTGTGCTGCGTTTTACGTTCTTTTTCTTCACGTGTCTTAAGATCACCGAAATCCCACCAGTAATCAGTCTCGGCCACATCACAATTTATGCTTTCTTTTCTGCAGATATCCATAAACTCATCAAGCCTCGATGAAAGTTCGCCGTAATTGCTGAAGAGCACTTTAAGCTTAGGTGTCTCTTTCATAACGCGCAGGCATTCTTCAGAAGGAATTATGGTCCCATTCGTGATGATCTCCACCTCGTCAAAACGATCCAGAGCCTCTTCCCTGAGATACTCGAGAGTTCTCATAAGGGTTTTCTGACAAACAAAAGGCTCTCCTCCCAGGATCTTCAACTGGCTGACCCTTACAGCTCCGAAAATCCTTCTAAGACTGTTTATAACCTCTTCAGGATCAAGATTCTCCGGCTTGTGATAGTACTGCATAAGATTGGAACAGTTACGGCATTTTAAGCTGCAGCACTCCGTGATAACCACGTCCAGAAACACCAATGTGTCCGGATACTTCTTCCGGCGGGCATAATTATAGATCCCCGTCTTGGAGATAAGCGGCCAAAGGTGAAACGTTCTCGCCACACAGGCGACAAAGTGACGTAATCCGTTGTGTTCTGACATGAGACAATTTTACCATGATATAATGAATAAATGCTCGTAACTCTTATCATACCGGTATTTAACGTCAGCGATTATCTTCCGAGGTTAATGGAGACTGCCCTGTCCCAGACACATCGGGAACTTGAGATATTGTTGATCGACGACGGTTCCACGGATCCGTCCGGTAATATCTGCGACGATTATTCAGCAAAAGACAGCCGTGTCAAAGTAATCCACAAAAGCAACAGCGGTGTTGCTGATGCAAGGAATGCAGGCATTGAAAAAGCATCCGGAGAATATATTGTTTTCGCTGACGGAGACGATTATCTCGCAGAAGATTACGTTGAATATCTATTAAAGCTCTGCACTGAAAATGATGCCGACATATCATGCTGCGCATGGACGACCAACGAGAGCGGAAAGCTCTCGAAATGCAGCTACAGGAAAAACGAGCCCGGTCTTTACAAAGGAAATCACGAAGCGATGCGCGCCATGCTGACGACCAGGATCTTCTCTTCTTCCATTTGGGGAAAGATGTTCAGAAGGTCTCTGTTTGACGAGGTGCGTTTTCCCGAGGGAAGCAACTATTATGAGGACGATGCCACGATGTACCGTTTGGCATCAAAAGCAGGTTCCACCGCAATCGGAGGAGACTCCAAGTATTTCTATACACTTCGTGACGACAGCCTGATCCACCGTTCATTCAATGACAACAATTTCAAGATGATCAAGGTTTTTGAGGATCGCTGCGCTTTTATCGAAGATAAATATCCTGAACTTTCCGTTTATGCAAGATCAGACATCCTTATGGCAGTAAACCACTGTGTCATCAAGATGTGCGATGAAAAGCTTTATGATCATCCGGCGGTAAAAGATTTGAAGGTTTACTACAAACGCTATGAGAAGGACTACCTTAAAGGCATAAGCTATTTCCCTGCCAAGCTGTTTTCGGTTGCCGCTTACATCAGCATCAGATTTGCAATGAGACTTTACCGTCTTTCCGGCAAACACACCCGTTTAAACTAAACGCATTTATCCATTTGAAAAGCTATGGAATAATAAACAAAAAAAGGAGTGCCACGAACGACACTCCTTAAAATTCAGTATTTTCTTAAGATTACTTAGCTGCTGCAACAACTGCGTCAGAGATAGCTGCCTCATCACCGATAACGACAACGTTCGGATGGAGCTGGAGGATAGATGCAGGAACCTGAGGTGTAACAGGACCGCAGAAGGCCTTCTCTACGATGCCTCTCTTGCCTGCGCCTGTAGCCATGAGGATAACTGTTGTTGACTTCATGATGTAGCCGATACCCATTGTATATGCCTGTGTAGGAACAGCAGCAAGATCACCGTTAAAGAAGAGTCTTGCGTTATCCTGGATCGTCTGCTCCTCAAGATCGATGCACTGTGTGTTTACGCAGAAAGCATCAGCAGGCTCATTGAATCCGATGTGTCCGTCTCCGCCGATTCCGAGGAGCTGGATGTCAAGGTGGCCAAGTGATTCAAGGATCGCATCATAATCTGTGCATGCCTTGACTGCATCCTGCTCAAGTCCGTCAGGTACATATGTCTTGCTCTTATCGATGTTTACATGATCGAAGAGGTTTGTATTCATGAAATATCTGTAAGACTGGTCGTGGTCTCCGCCAAGTCCTCTGTACTCATCAAGGTTAGCTGATGTGACCTTGGAGAAATCAAGGCTTCCTGCCTTATACATATCTACAAGATCCTTGTAAGTTCCAATAGGTGTTGATCCGGTAGCAAGACCGATCTTGCAGTCCGGCTTAAGCCTGATCTGTGAAGCGATGAGCTCAGCACATGCCATTGAAGCTTCTTCGTAATTACTCTTTCTGATTACTCTCATAATTCATGTCTCCCAACTTTTTTCTTTATTTAAAACGGCTCCGCATGATTCCACGCGAAGCCGTAATACTCATTAATCTGCAATGAGGCCCTGTTCTTTAATGACTGCGATAACCTTGTCAACGTTCTCTTCACAGAGTTCATCAGTCTTTGCCTCGACCATTACACGGATCTTAGGCTCAGTACCGGATGCACGGAGAAGGATTCTTCCGTCGCTGCCCAAAGACTTTGTAACCTCATCAACAGCCTTAAGGACTACAGGATTCTTCTGAGCTTCTTCCTTGTCCTTAACAACAACATTCTTGAGGCACTGAGGATACATCTTCATCTCGCCTGCAAGCATGGACAGAGGAAGCTTCTTCTCGAGCATGGTCATGAGGACCATAAGTGATGTAAGGATTCCGTCGCCTGTAGTTGCGTATTTCGCGAAAATGATATGTCCGGACTGTTCGCCGCCGATCATGAAGCCGTTAGCCATCATATTCTCTGCTACATACTTATCGCCTACAGCCGTCTTCTCTGTACGGATGCCGATAGCCTCGCATGCTTTGTAAAGACCCATGTTGCTCATGATGGTCGTTACGATAGTATTACCGTCAAGACGGCCTGTTTCTTTCATATACTTTCCGCAGAGATACATGATCTGGTCGCCGTTGACTTCGTTTCCGAGTTCATCTACTGCCAGACATCTGTCTGCATCTCCGTCGTAAGCAAAACCTACGTTAAGTCCGTTATCAAGAACAAACTTCTTCAGATTATCAATATGTGTAGATCCGCAGTTTGTATTGATATTAAGACCGTCAGGTGTGTTATTGATTATATAGACCTTGGCACCCAAAGCCTCGAAAACAGATCTTGCAATATTCCAGGAAGCGCCGTTAGCGCAGTCAAGACCTACCTTCATTCCGTTGAAAGCTCTTGTAGGAATGGTCATGAGATAACCGATATATCTGTTGCGTCCGGAAGCATAGTCAACAACATTACCGATAGCTTCACGCTCAGCAAGAGGGATCTCTTCGATCTCGCCGTCGATATATGCTTCGATCTTCTCTTCGATCTCAGCCTCGATCTTCTGACCGTTGGCACGCATGATCTTAATGCCGTTGTCATAGAAAGGGTTATGTGATGCGGAGATCATGATTCCGCAGTCAAAACCGTCTGTTCTGCAGCAGAAAGAAACCGAAGGTGTTGTTGTTACGTGAAGGAGATATGCATCGGAACCTGAAGATGTAATGCCCGCAGTAAGTGCTGCCTCGAGCATATAAGAACTTCTTCTTGTGTCTTTTCCGATGATTATCCTTGCTCTTCCGTCATCGTGCTTCTGACCGTAATACCAGCCGATGTATCTTCCTACCTGGAAAGCCTTCTGCGCGGTGAGAGCTTTGTTGGCTTCGCCTCTGAAGCCGTCAGTACCAAAGTATTTACCCATAGATAAAACCGCCTTTTTTCATGATTAGATATTTTACCACTTAAACAATAAGATATAATTATTTTTTTCCCGTTTGGGCAAGATTCTTTCCCGCTTTTATGCCTTCTCTCATTAATCTGAAGGCTGCCTTGGGGGCAATTGATCCGCCGTAGGATCTCTTCTTCGCCAAAACGAACCTTAAAGCCCATATAACAGCAAGTTTTCCGTACAGGAAATTGAACAGGACGCCCCTGTCCCTGAAGAACTTTTCGTTATATCCGTGAAACCAAGTAGACTCACGGGGCTCTTCTTTCCCCAGGCTGACAGGAACTGCTTTGATCACCAGGCCTGCTCTGAGGCAGTCCATAAAGAACAGACTGTCCTCTCCGTTCGAATACTTTGCGCCTCCCCCGAAAAGTGTTGAGAACCTAACCCCGGCTCCCCTGATGCTCTCAAGCCTTGCAGCTGCCGCATAGGAAGGATATCTTCCCACAGACCATTTATGAACACGTTTGGTCTTTTCGGTATGATAAGTCATCCTGTCCTTGCTGACATTAAAATTGAACATAATGATATCCGCATCAGTTTCAGCCTGGAAAGCTTTTAAAACCTTATCGGCATAGCCTTTGGAATAAACAATATCGTCATCAGAAAATAAAATGATCTTGCTGTCAGCCAGATCAAGCGCATGGTTCCTGGATCTTCCGACTCCCCTTTCACTCGATTCCAGCACTTTTATATGCAACGACCTGTCTGTCTCGTATTCAAAACAGCCGTCACGTTTTCCCTGATTGACGATAACAGCGTCACATTCAAGATTCATTTGTGAAGCAAGCGAATACGGGTCTTTCTCGAGAGAGCTGATCAATACCTGCAGATTCCGTTTCATATCGGTCTTCTCCTCATCTGAAATGCCTGTATTTGATCAAGCCGTTAATTGCGTAACAGGTCTCGTAGAAGTATCTTTCAAAGAAGCCGAGCCCGATGTATTTGTATGTATTCATGTTCATCACGGAGGCCTTTTTCTTGTTGCCGGATGTAGATTTTTTCGAGATCCTGTAAGTAATAAGAGGCTCGTCTATTCCGCGGGCGACCAGTCCTGATCTGAGCATGGAAAGCCAGCAGGCAAAGTCCTCATGCATATCGATCCTCTTTTCTTCAGCGGGCGAAAACTTAATATAATCCTTCTTCCTTACCAATACCGAGGAATTAGAAATAATATTCTGCTTTAAGAGCCTCCTGTAACCCACTTCTTCCGGAACATGCATTACCCAGTCATACATATTGCCGTTCTCATCTATAAAGGAAGATGCGGTATAGATCAGGTCGCAACCGGTCAAATTACGAAGAGATATCTGTTTTTCAAGCTTTTCGGGCTGCCATAGATCATCGGCATCAATAAAGCCTATCCATTCACCTTTTGAAATGCCGACAGCCTTGGCTCTGGATACGAGTGCTCCGCAGTTAGAAGGGTTTGTAATGATCCTTATTCTCTTATCGCG
The DNA here is from genome assembly GCA_017510605.1 of Clostridiales bacterium. Lineage (GTDB taxonomy): Bacteria > Bacillota > Clostridia > Saccharofermentanales > Saccharofermentanaceae > Saccharofermentans. Next base: position 100,725 of record JAFWMQ010000017.1, on the reverse strand, counting down.
GTCTCCCAGCAGACGGCATATTTCCGGAGTGCTGTCGTTTGAATGATCATCTGCAATAATAAGCTCAAAATTCCCGTAAGTCTGCGAGAGAACAGACAAAACGGAAGCTTCGATCGTTTTCTCACAGTTATATGCCGGAAGGATTACGCTTATCAATTCGGAACCGTCAGAGTTTGTCATCCTCGTCCTCCAGGTAACCTTCCGGTTCTTTTGAAAGTATCCTCTTTATGGTAACAAACATTATTCTGACGTCCTCAGCAAGTCCTGCATTGGATATGTAATGAAGATCCATGCACAATTTATCATACGGATCAGAATCATATCTGCCGTAAACCTGTGCATATCCGGTAAGGCCGGCCCTAACCTGAAGCCTCAAACGGAATTCCGGGAGTTCTTTGGCATATTTCTCGGCAATCTCAGGTCTCTCCGGCCTCGGGCCTACTATAGACATATCGCCTTTAATGATATTGATAAGCTGCGGAAGCTCATCTATCCTAGTCTTTCTTATCAGTTTACCGATCTTAGTGACGCGCGGGTCATCATTACCTGAGGATAATACAGCCCCGGTATTCTCCTCTGCATCGATCTTCATGCTTCTGAACTTATAGATATCGAAAACACGTCCGTTTTTTGTAAGACGTTTTTGTTTATATATTACCGGTCCTCCGTCACTTATCTTTATTGCTAAAGCAGTGATCAGAAAGACAGGAGAAGTAACGACAATTGTCAGACATGCAAGCAGGACATCATTTAACCGCTTGATTATCCTGTATTCCGGGGTTGGGTTATACCTCTCGACAAGAATTACCGGCAGATTATACATATTGAACTGTTTTGAACCTCTTAACAGGATATCTCCTATCTTCGGCTCGTTATAGCAGCTGATATCATTATCGACGCAGTATTTGACTATAGCATTTCTCTCATGGCTGTGAAGTTCCATTACAAAGACAGCTTCAGCGCCTTTAACTTTCTCGAAAAGCCATTTTATACGTTCATCGTCTGAAGCCGTTTTGACCTCATCAATATCATAAGCTCCGATAAGTTCAAAACTCCTTTTGAACTGTTCATGTTTAGCGATCTCATTAAGGTTATGGATACTATCGTAAATAATTACAACCTTTTTCCGTTTAAAGACCTTAAAATACCACTTTGAAACAACAAGACACCAGACAGACGATACCGTGAGTTGTATAAACGTACAGCCCAGATAAGTTACAGGATCAGGCAGACCTCTCAAAAGAGCAGCGAAAACAACAAAGAACACTACATTTATCAACACTATTGCAATTATCTGGCTGTAATACAACTCAGAACTGTTTACTTGACTTATCTGGAAGGCATCATAAATTCTTACGAAAACGATATAAAGAAATACATAAAGGGCAGCAATGGAAAATTTGCCTAAAAGCCCATATTCTCCGCCATAAACCTGATGGGAATAATAGTTTATCCAAATATATGCAAAAGGGAGACAAATCAAAATAATATTCAGCAATTTTACTGAACGCACGGACAAATCATGCCAAAATCTGCTTCTGCTCTTTTTACGATCCATATCTTATCTTCAATTAATCTTACCCTTGGATTCATTATACAACAGAAGAACAAAAAAGAGGCTGTCCCGTGTGAGACAGCCTCCTGTATGGATTTATTAAAGAACCAACGGATCTTATTCGATCTTTGTACCGCACTCAGGGCAGAACTTAGGCATATTGCCGTCAGCGGGCTTGAAGCCGCACTTAGGGCAAGCTGCAGGAGCTGCTGCCGGCTGGGGCTTACCACAATTGCCGCAGAACTTACCTGTGTTGCCGGGCTGACCGCAAGAGCATGTCCAACCTGCTGCTGCAGGAGCCGGCTGAGGCTTACCGCAGTTGCCGCAGAACTTACCTGTGTTGCCAGGCTGACCGCAAGAGCATGTCCAGCCTGCTGCTGCGGGAGCAGCTGCAGGTGCTGCCTGCTGAACTGCACCGCCGAAGAATCCGCCCTGCTGAACGGGAGCCTGCTGAGCTGTGTTAAGAGCTGCTGCGGTAGCATTGTTGCCGCCAACTGCGCCCATCATGCCGAGACCCATGAAGCCGTTAACTGCGCCGTTAGCGTTAGCACCGGCATTCTTCATAGCCTCTGTCTGACCGAGAGCAACAGCTGCGCCGAGAGCGCCCGGATCTGAACCATAGAGCTTTGCCTCGTCGACCTTCTCGATTCTCTCACGAGACTTATCGTCAGGTGTAACGGATGCGATAGCAACTGTCTCTACAACAATACCTCTCTTCTGGAGCCATTCGTCATCAAGGCAGTCTGCCATATATCTTCTGAACTCACCCTGCTTTGAAGGCAGTGTTGAGAACATAATGCCGTTCGGGTAAGGACCGCCGCACTTATTGAGTGTCTCTGTGATGTTGTCGAGGAACTCAAGACGGGGCTGCATCGGCTTAGCAGGTGTTCCCATGAACTCAGCTACCGTGTACTCGTCCTTAACGTTACCAACAATGTTTCTGAAGAAAGTAACAGGATTCTCAACTCTGAAGGAGAATGTACCGTTCAAACGGATGTAAATGTTACGATATTCAGGGTCTGCATAAGGTACCGGTGAAGGTGTACCGAAGTTCTGATTCATCATCTCGAGCTTGTTTACGAAGTAAACTCTCTGCTGCTGCTGGATCTCTCCGCCCATCTTCATACGGTTCCAGATGTCACCGATTGACTGTTTGATGTTCTCACCGAAATTCTTATTTGCAAGAATTGAAGGTGCTGTGGATGTATCCCACTTATATGCGCCTGCGTCGGAAACTACATCCACGATCTCACCGTTATTTACGAGTAGACAGAAGCAGCCTTCCGGAACGTTGATGACGGAGCCGTTGGAAATAACTTCGGAATTGCCCTTGTTTCTTCCCTTCTCCATCTTGTTGGCACCCTTCTTAACAAGGATATCCTGTCCCAAAGAATCCTGAGTAAAGAACTCAAGATATTGATCTTGAATCTGGCTGGAAATAGAATCAAATGTTGTGCCTGCCACATTCTTGATTAAGCTAATCAATCCCATATTTATTTCCTCCTAGGTACTTGGTCGAAATAACTCCGCCAGTAAAAATAATATCATTTATTTGACAAAACAACAACGATTTTACTAATTTAATAAGCGTATCTGATATTTCTGCTCATCCTTAAGATTTCAGGCGACTTCAGGGTGCCTTCAGGAAGCTCGATGCCTTCCATGACACAGCTTGCGATAAGAGGAACACCTGTAATGACAGAAGCTTCCAATATTCTGTTCTCTCCTTCAGCCACCATACCCGCTGTCGTCTCTTCCAGAAGATTGGTGTTGTTAATATAACCGTCGATCTTGAAGCCGGCAGCTGCCGAAAGTTCATTTGTCATTATCGCGATCTGTTCAGGATCGGAAGTAAAAGGTCTTAAGGTATTGACCGCCATGTAGATAACGGCATCGGTGTTTTCGATGCGCTGCTTCAGCGAACCCAGTACCAGGGCTCCCATATCCTCTCCGCCGATATCGAAAATACCCTGATAAGATTCGTCATCAAAGATAACGTACATATCGGGCGGAAGCACAGGCGCATCGACATTCGATCCGGCATACAAAGGTGTTACAAGCCTTATCCCTGCTTTTTCCAGGACTGAGGCACAGTCAGAAGAGCGGTAGAAAGGATTTACGATATCAAGATCTGCAATGAGAAGCTTTTTGTCCGGCATTGCTTTCCGCTGGGCAAGAGACATATTCACGGCAATCTCGGATTTTCCGCTTCCATAAGCTCCGATAATAATACATAAACGGTGATCAAGATAAAACATCAGAACAGATTCTTCCTCCTGAAAACTATAAATCCATATGCAGTCAAGACCGCGATCCAGATCGCAGATTTTCCGACATAGATCCAGTTGAGCGTTGAGTATTTAAGATGCAGTGAATCCACTTTCTTGAAGCTGTTGAGTGTCAGGAAAAGATCGTCAGCATCCAGTTCAGTGAGAGATTCGCCGCCGTTCATAGAACTCAATAATGTAAATTGAGATTCATCGCTGTAATAGAATTGCTGGGCGAAATCGATTTCATCAGCATATTCGACATTTCCGCCCGTGGCGATACTCGTAATTCCTCCGGCTGCATAATCGCCTTCAAAACCCATAGGGGAAATGACATATGCCGGATGAACTATCTTCCAGCCGATACCGAGGAAATGATCCTTTCCGTATTTCTCTTCGAGTTCCTCAACGATCTCATCATCAACAAGTCCGGCATCAGCCAGGTTCTCGTAGTGTTCATTTCTGATATTAAGGTAGTCTTTGCATGCCTTTGTCGGGGTATTGAAATTCCCGATAACTGCCGCAGCAGCATTGGAAGTCATAGCGATAATGATGCAGAGTATGACCGGCACTGCACGTCTGCGGAAAATTGTTGCCAAAACGACAAATGTTACCGTCATTACAAGGAATACGACGATCGCAACAGCAAATCTTCCGAACATCTCTCCGCCGTTAAGGTCGATTCCGATACCGGAAACAGCAAGTCCGAAAATAGCAGAGAATATATAAATTATGCACAATACTATACTTGCGATGATCTGCGTGATCATGTATGAGAAGTAAATTGAACCTCTCGAATGTCCGGCAATTATCTTATTTCTGATGATTCCGTCCGTGTAATCCCTTCCGATATGAAGACATGTGAAAAGCGCCGTGAATTTGGGAAGTTCAGTCATAAAAGCAACCGAGATCATCCATGTCAGATACAGAACTTCACTTTGGGGCAGATCAACAGCTTCGAACTTGATACCGTTATCGAGATTAAGAGACATTATTGCACGGTAGAAAAAAGCTGTAATAACAGGCCAGACAAAGCTGTATGCAGCAACTATCCAAAAGAAAACACTTTTCGAGATGCGTCTTAATTCAAATAAGATCAGCTTAAGCATTTGACTCACCTCCTACAAGTTTGACGAAGTAAGTCTCAAGGTCGGTTTCTTTTGTTACGACACGGGCAATATTTGCCCCGGCATCATTTGCTGCCAGAACAACGTCAGTAAGGTTGTAATATCCTTTCGCGCAGACAACGCCGGTCTCACTGTTGTATGTGGCAGTAAGTCCTTTTGCATTGAGAACAGGAATGAGACGTTCAGGCGTTCCGGAATAGAATTCTGTCTCAAGACCGCCTGCATTTTCCAGATCTTCAGCCTTTATCTCCTTAACAACTTTGCCTCCGTCAACAAAAGCAAAATCAGTTGCGAGTTTTGAAAGCTCTGAAAGGATATGACTTGAGATAATGATCGTAATCCCCTTTTCCTTATTGAGTTTGATAAGAAGATCCCTTATCTGGATTATTCCCTGGGGATCAAGTCCGTTAATAGGTTCGTCAAGTATGAGGACTTCAGGATTGCCGCTCATGGCCATGGCAATTCCGAGACGCTGTCTCATACCAAGAGAGAATTTGCCCGCCTTTTTGCTGCCGGTATTTCCGAGTCCGACAAACTGAAGGCTCTTCTCGATCGAATCATCGATCTTAAGACCGAGATTAATATACTGGTAGACAAGATTCTCTCTTGCCGTCTGGTTGGAATAAATCGAAGGGAGTTCAACCAAAGCACCGACATTACCGAGTTTCTTGTGATCAAAACCATAATCTACAGTACCTGATGTAGGCTTCTGAAGACCCGAGATGATCCTCATTATCGTGGTCTTTCCTGCACCATTCCTGCCGACCAGTCCGTATATCGAACCCTTCGGAACAGTAAAACTCATAGATTCAAGAGCATGAAACTTGCCGTAGTCTTTTGAAACATCATTAACTTTGATTACATAATCTTTAGTTTCCGACACGCTGTTTTCTCCTTATTTCTCCATATATATCCCTGTCCTATACATGACAGGACTTTTCCATTATATCAAAATAAGAATACAGAACTCTTAATTAAACCTTAATTTCTGACGAGTTTCCCTGCGCGTTCACCGATTATCACGGCAACGATCATCTTCACCACATCAGGAACGATAAACGGAAATACACACCAATCCAAGACCGTGACAAGCCCGACAGGACCGGTCTGTGCTGCATAAACCGTCATGAACCAAATAACGCCGACAACATACATGACGACTTCAAATATCACTGAATTGATTATGCCGAAGATCAAAGTCTTTAAAGTATCCGTCATTAATCTTTTGAAGAATATCTTATCAAAAAGCCAATAGATCAGTGCTGCGATCACAAATCCTATCAGGAACCCGCCAGTCGGACCTGCAAATGCCGTCACCCCGCCTTTAAACCCTGCGAAAACAGGCATTCCGCATGCTCCCATCGCCAGATATACAATAATGGAAACCGTTCCCCTTCTCCCGCCTGTAGTAAGCATAACTGCAAGTATCGCCATTGTCTGAAGAGTAAAAGGAAGCGGTCCAATCGGAATGCTTATCCAGGAACATACTGTTATGAGCGCTGCAGAGATCGAGATCAACACAAGATCATATATAGAAGCCCTGTTTTTTGCTGCTTGTGACTTTGAAGACTTTGTTGTAAGGCTCGTTTCCGACATTGTAAACCTCTTGCCGCTTTTAGTTGACAATCGGCATTTTACTCTTCTTCTCAGGCGATTTCAATATGCCTTTAGAACTGATACTTGGGCCAGATGCCCTTCTTATCATGGGTATGCTCAGGAAGCTGATAGAGATCGTGACCAGGGTAGTCGTTGCCTTCAACGATAACCGGTCCGTCAGGCGTGAAGCAGACATCCCAGCCGATAAAGCCTACCTGAGGAACTACCATGGCCGCCTTGGTACACATCTCTATTACCTGATCCCACATCGGGAAAACAAATCCCTTAAAGACTGCCCCTGTCATAGGATGCTTCTCGTAGAGGACCTTAGACTTGTCTATCGGGAAATCCGTAATCTCACCGGTCTTCTCATCTACCGGCGCAGTCATGCCGCCGTTGTTGAAGTTGTCTACGCTATGGGCATAGTTACCGAATCTGCAGCAGGCACTGGCAACATGAACCTTGCCTTCCCTCTGGATGGTAACCAGTCTGACGGTGTTGATCGCATAAGGATAGATAGCACTTACGGCCGGATGCTGGACGATCACCTCTTCAAAGAAATGCGGACGCTCCTGATTTACGAGCCTCTCATAGATCTGTTCTGCAGGCTCAGCCTTGCAGTCGATCTTCTCGACGGTCTTACCGCAGGAACCGAGGTCAGCTTTTGCCATCAGGAAATCATGACTGTTGATAAAGTCTATTACTTCCTGCTTGTTGTCTCTCCTTATCTCTAGCCACTTGCGGCCTAAGAATTCGCCAAAAAGCTTGTTGAATTCGATCTTGTTATCAATGAGATCCGTATAATTCGGGTCATTGTAGCGCTTGACCAGATCGTAATTACGGCCTCTGGTAATATATGTGTCACGCTCTGCATCGTTGAGGTTGTACATCTCATAGAGCCAGTAATCCATATAACCGGCCCCGAATTTCCGTCCGCAATGTATCATGTCGAAAAAAATCCACACGCGGGACTTCCCGCTCTTCTCGTGGATATCCTTGATCTTGGCGTTCATCGCCTTATAATCCATGCGCGTCACGCGCCTTATAAGATACTTTAGATTCGGCATAGGTGAATTATAATACAAAGGTTCATTATTTGTTATAATGACGTTCGAATAGAAATAAACAAGTAACGGCATTGTTACTTTAGGAGGTTTTCATATGTCAATAAGAATAGGTATTTTAGGTTACGGCAATCTCGCTAAAGGCGTTGAACTCGCCATCCGTCAGAACCCCGACATGGAGCTTGTCGCTGTCTTCACAAGAAGAGATCCTGCTACAGTCAAGACACTGACTCCCGGAGTTGAAGTAGCTCTCTCATCTGATGCTTCCAACTATAAAGATAAGATTGATGTACTCGTCATCTGCGGCGGTTCCGCAACTGATCTTCCTAAGCAGACTCCCGAATATGCTTCAATGTTTAACGTTATCGACAGTTTTGATACTCACGCTAAGATCCCTGAACATTTCGAAAATGTCGACAAAGCAGCTTCTGCTTCGAACCATACAGCTCTCATTTCCGGCGGCTGGGATCCCGGCATGTTCTCTATCAACCGTCTTTACGGCAGCTGCATCCTTCCCGAAGGAAAAGATTACACATTCTGGGGCAAGGGCGTATCCCAGGGTCACTCCGATGCTATCAGAAGAGTTCCCGGAGTTAAAAACGGCAAACAATACACGATCCCTGTTGAAAGTGCTCTTGAGGCTGTAAGATCCGGTTCAGAGCCTGAACTCACAACACGCCAGAAGCATACAAGAGAGTGTTTCGTCGTAGCCGAAGAAGGCGCTGATCTTGCGCTCATTGAGAAAACGATCAAAGAGATGCCTAACTACTTCGCTGATTATGACACAACTGTTCACTTCATCTCTGAAGAGGAATTCATCAGAGACCACTCACGCATCAACCACGGCGGTTTCGTTTTCCGTACAGGCAAGACAGGCGCAAACGGCGAGAACAGGCACGTTATCGAGTACTCATTAAAACTTGATTCCAATCCGGAATTCACGGGTTCCGTACTCACCGCTTATGCACGCGCCATCTACCGTCTTTCACAGAAAGGTGATTATGGCTGCAAGACAGTTTTCGATATCGCTCCTGCACTTCTCTCACCTTTGTCAGGTGAAGATCTGAGAGCACATCTGCTTTAATAATATAATATTTTGACATATTCGGACCTGTGTATTGACTGCATCATCAATATGCAGGTCCTTGTAATATTGAGATAACCGGTTCACTACACCTGATCATTCAGGAAGGATTAATACCATGGGGAGTCAAAACACAAGCATCCGAAAGACCACGATCGTATTAGCGGCCTTTTGTCTCCTTGCTTCCCTGCTCGCGGTTTCAGTTTGTTGTTTTTTCCCCGAGATCACACAGTACATACGGATGCATAGACGTTATGAAATCTATGGCGGCATGACTGATGAGCTTAAAGATTCTGAGTTTTTCGAGGATATGCAAAGCGGGAAATCATTTTGTTTTCTCGGCGACAGCATTACATACGGTTCATTAACTGAAGGCATTCACTGGTATCAGCCTCTCATTCCTTATATCAAAGGTGACATAAGTATTCTTTCGCACGGTGGCTGGGCAGTTAAAAACCTTATCGATGAGGGCGACAACATTCCCGAGGCCGACATATATGTAATAGCCATCGGAATCAACGATATTCTTTTCCCCAACGACGATGACTCCGCACATACACCAGAAAATTATGCAAGCAGATGCAGTCAGCTTGGAGACATTCTTACTTCCCGTTCCCCCGGAGCTAAGATCTACTTCATTGCGCCTTGGTCATTTGTTAATCGAGACATATCTTTTGTTAAGCGCGGTGATCAGTTTAGAGACGCGCTTGAAAAATGGTGCGCGGATACTGATTACCGCTATATAAATCCTGATCCGGTCATTCAATCCGTAATAGCCGAAGAGGGTTCCGGCAAATACATGTGCAACGACTTCCACCCTAATGCTCCTAAAGGAGTCGGACTATTCAGCTTTGCAGTTTTAAAGGATGCTCACAAAATAAAAGAGGACGCCGTTTAAGACGTCCTCTTCATAATTCAATTCGAATGAGCTATCAGACCTTGATCTCCATGATCCATCCCTCAGGTGCTTCAACAGTACCCATCTGGATGCCTGTGAGAGTCTCTCTGAGCTTGGTCATTACAGGACCCATCTCATCCATGCCGGAAGCGAACTTGAATTCCTTGCCGTGATCATTGATAGAACCCAAAGGTGAGATAACTGCAGCTGTACCGCAGAGACCGCCCTCTGTGAACTTACCGCTCATGATCTCATCGAGGTAAACCTCACGCTCCTCGATCTTCATTCCGCAATAATGCTCAGCAACGTAAACGAGTGACCTTCTGGTGATGGAAGGCAGGATGGAATCAGACTTAGGAACAACGAGTGTGCCCTGACCGTCTGTGAGGATGATGTTAGCTCCGCCTGTCTCCTCGATCTTTGAACGTGTAGCAGGATCAAGATAGATGTTCTCTGCAAATCCTTCCTTGTGTGCGGTAACGATTGCGTGGAGAGACATTGCATAGTTAAGGCCGGCCTTGATGTTGCCTGTTCCTCTCGGAGCAGCACGGTCAAAGTCAGAGATCTTAACTGCGATCGGCTTAGCACCGCCCTTGAAATAAGGGCCTACGGGTGTAGCAAAGATTCTGTATTGATAGTCATCAGCAGGCTTAACTCCGATAACGGGGTTGATACCGAAGATGAAAGGTCTTAAATAAAGAGATGCGCCTGAACCGTACGGAGGAACCCATGCAGCGTTGCCTGCAACAGTCTCCTGAACTGATCTGATGAACATTTCCTTGGAAATCGGGGGGATCTCAAGACGAACTGCAGAATCATGAAGTCTTTCAGCGTTAAGGTCAGGACGGAAAGTAACGATCCTGCCGTCAACAGTCTCATAAGCCTTAAGGCCTTCAAATACGGTCTGTGCATACTGGAGAACACCTGCATCTTCGCTCATGACGATCATATCGTCATCAACGAGCGCGCCCTCATCCCATGCGCCGTTCGTGTAGTTAGCTACGAACCTTTTGTCTGTCTTCTGATAAGAGAATGTCAGGTTCGCCCAATCGAGATTCTTCTTTTCCATAAAACATTCCTTCTTTCTTGAAAATCTCTAAATATGAGACAGATTTTATCGCAACTAAGTCAATAAAATCAATACCTTTTAGGCTGCAGTTAATGACCATACAAATGTGTTTACGGGCAGATATAAACTGATATCATATGTATATGGAAAACAGATCCGGGACCTCTTCAGGCATTACAGACAAAAAGAAAATACTGTATGTGGAGATACTCCGCATTATTTGTATTGTTTTCGTAATCTTTAATCATACCAATTACAAGGGGTATGTTTATTTCCTGTCTTTTGACAAAGGAACTCTTCCTTACTGGTTCTATATGTTCTTTACTGTTATTGCAGGAATATCCGTTCCCATTTTCCTAATGATCTCAGGGATGCTCCTTCTCGGGAAAAACGAATCCATAGGTTATATATGGAAGAAGCGCATTCCCAAATATCTTATTATTCTTGCAGTGTTCTCATTGTTCTTCTATATATTGGATACCAATCTTTATCACCGTGAGTTTTCCATAAAGCAGTTTCTTATAAGCGTATATTCTGAAGGAGCCATAATCCCCTACTGGTTTTTGTACGTTTATCTCTCATTCCTGATCCTGCTTCCGTTTATCCGCAAAATGGCACGGGATATTTCCGAGAAAGAGTTTATATATCTGTTGGCGATCTACTTCATCTTTGTAACCGTGGTCGAGATATTCCAATACAGGTTATTTAACGGGACAGTTACCCTTATTCCGAGTTTAAATCCTGCAACTCTTTGCAATCTGGTCATTTTCTATCCGGTCACCGGATACTATCTCGGAGCCAGACTTAAGAAAGTCACTAATAAAATGCTGCTGATATCGTTCGGCCTGTTTGTCATATCCGTAATTGCAACCATGCTGATCACCAACTACAAACTCGGACTGACAGGCGAATTTACGGAAGAAAACGCTAACACATTCATTAACAGCGCAAGGCCTTTCCAAGTTATCTTTATTTTCCTTTTGGCCCGAAAACTTTTCGAGAACAGGGAATTTCCTGCTCTTGCGGAAAAGATCATTGCATTTGCCGGAGGCTGTGTATTCGGCATTTATCTGATCGAACATGCATACAGAGAGGGGCTATACGCAATTTACAACACCCTTTGCACGAAGATCGATAACTTTGCAGCTGTCTGGTTATATGTTCTTTTGATATTTCTGATCTGCCTGATCCAGGTCGCCGCGTTCAGATATGTTGCCGGAATTATCCGCAAAAACACATCCAAACACAAGTGACAGGACAGGTCACCCGATTAATTCAGGAAACATCAGCGTATCAAACGAATCTGTATCCGCAGGCGTGATAGACCTTCTTCCCTGCCTTAATGACCGGTGAATCAAACTGAGGAAGGTTAACAGCATTAGGAACCATCTGTGCTTCTAAGCAGATAGCATCAAACTGCCCGTATGACTTAGTTGTCTTGATATCAAGCGGACTGCCCAGATTATTGCCTGCATAGATCTGGATACCGGGAAGATCCGTTAAGCATTCCATGGTGATACCTGACTCGGGAGCCGTAACTGCAGCGGCAAATGAGAATGTGCCGGGAGTGGTATTCAAGCAGAAATTCTGGTCGATACCCTTTGAAATGACCATCTGATGATCATCACTGTCATTAAGCTCACCGATAAAGCGGTACTCCCTGCAGTCAAAGACCGTTCCCTCTACATCCATAAGCTCACCTGTAGGAACATTCAGATCGTCCTTTATGGTGATCTTATCGGAATTGATCATGATAAGGTCGTTATTTACAGTGCCTTCAGCGTTCTCGCCGCGGAGATTAAAATATGCGTGGTTAGTAGGAGCAAAGATTGTATCCTTGTCTGTCTTTCCGATATAAAGAATAAGGAATGTCTTATCTTCGAGCCAGCAATAAAGCACCTTCGTGTCGAGGTTTCCGGGGAAACCCGTAGCTCCGTCGGGACTTGTATAGCTGAAGAGCACTGCACCGCCGTCACAACCGGGGATACCCGCTATCCTGGAGTCAATAATGATCTCGTCTGCTTCTTCCTCTGAAAGGATCTTGCCGTCCCAGAAAACGTTCTGGTAGCCGGGATTGCCGGAGTGGAGATTGTTCTCGCCTTCATTCTTAGGGATCTGATACTTTACGCCGTCGATAACAAATGAAGCATCCTTGATTCTGTTGGCAGAACGTCCGATAACAGCGCCGTGATTTGCGTCATTGCCCATATATTCATCAAGGCCCTTACAGCCGAGCATGATATCAGTCGGCTTGCCGTCCTTATCAGGAACGATAAGATCGGTAATAACAGCACCATAAGTAATTACGGAAGCCTCATAGCCGCCGTCAATTGTAATCGTGAACTGCTTTGCCTTAAGTTCCGGATTGCCTGCTGATAAATAATCACGAATTGTAATAGCCATATCCTTAGATCCTCCAATAGATTAACTTCGAAAATTGTAGCACACAATCCGTCAACTTGCTTGTGCCCAAAACTATTACCAATATTATTTATTGATTAGGCGAAAAACACCACGTATAATTCTTATACACGGGGCATTAGCGCAGTGGGAGCGCATCACACTGGCAGTGTGGGGGTCACGGGTTCAAATCCCGTATGCTCCACCAAAAAACCCTCTGCTGTAAGGCAGAGGGCTTTTTTATTGATGTACCATTTGTACCAGATAATGAACCAACCAAGATATATTGATAAACAGTCTGTAAAATGTATTTTTATAAAAGACATTTAATGATTTATTATGCAATTATGATGCTTCATCCGGAAATCATCTTAATTCATCCACACTGAACGTATATACTTTCTCAAAATCGCCTTCAAGGCAGATGCTGACGGTGAAGTCGTCAAGATTATAAACGCAGGACCACTCTGTCATTTTATTACTTTTGACTTTTTCAAGGAGAGCCATTGCCTCTGACTCTGTATAAACCTGACCGGAACCGAGGCAGCCTTCAAGTGTGGGAAGTCTGTCATCGGGATCACCCATGTCATAATATTCGCCTGGAGCGACAACGCTGTTGGTACAGCAGGGGTGTTCGACCACTACCATCTCACCATCAAGCCACTCGACTACCGCATATCTTCCGGTCCTGTCAGTGATAAAAAGATGATAATCGCTGCCCAGGTCAGACTGAATATCGTAGGAATCAAGCAAAGCCAGTGCCTCATCGACCGAAGCGCATTTATCGAGGATTGCTCTTATCGCACAAAAGATCAGCAGATCCGGCTTGCCGTTATCCTGGTGGGTATCTTCAAGATTCAGCTGGAGGATCCCGGCACCGACACCCTTCTCATTCATTCCGTCCACAACAATATAAGGTGTAATGGTCATGATGAATCTTCCCGTTGCGGAATCAGGACTTATCGGGCAGTTCCAGCCTACTCCAAGGACACCGAGATCGGCAACTCCTATAGATTCATAACAACCTTCGGGATGTGAATAAACAAGCACTTCATCCGTCTCAAAGAAATCGAAATTACGCCCGAACAGATGGTCACCTTCAGGTGTCGTGGCAGCAAAAGCAGAACAGCCTATATCATCCAGATCAAAATTGATCTTTATACCATATAAGTGATTATCAGATATCCAGTCAAAAAGTTCATTTGTCGAGGAAACACCAGAATCAAGCAGCCCCTGCGTGTCTGTGCATTCGAGATTCTTCATAGTATACAAGCTGTCGCCGACCTTCTTTACCGTAAGCATTGTCCTGATATGATCAAAGAATAGAACAGTCGGAACTATTATCAGGAGCCCGTACACAACAGGCAGTACGATCTTCTTTTTGAGCTTGAAAACAAAACATATCTCAAGTACCAGCGATGCAAGTAAGATGATCACTCCGGCATGTAAAAAAGGAGTCCAGTTGAATGATCCTATCGATTTGACTTCGATGCAATACGGGATCAACCCGACCATTTCTTCGACCAATATTTTATGAAAATCATCCAGGGTGACGTCCTCCCAATCTCCACGTTCCTTTCGCTCATAGTAATAAGGATCGTAAGTCTCGAAAAGGTTCTCTTTAATCTCCTCTGTTTCATCATCTGTTATGGCTCTTAAGGTGCCCTGAATGGTGATGTTCTGATAGTATTTCGAATAATAGAGGTGCTCACCGCTGTCTCCCATGTCGGAAAAATCCAAAAGGATAAACGCATATACGTCATCAAAGTCTCCAACCGCCTGCAGAGCTTTATTCGTCATGCCGATATCATTGTAAAAGACACGGATATCAGCCTTTACGGGTTTGCCGAGATCTTCGGGCTGAACATTATCATAATCAAAGCCTTTGCTGAACAGCCCCAAAAACCAGCCGCCGAATAAACCTGCCAAGATCAGCAGGATCCCAATCAGCATTACCATTGCCGTAATGATTATCGCTTTTTTGTTTCTCTTCTTTTTCATCCTATTACCCATGCTCCTGTAAAGAGACGCACTTATTATACATTTATCCGGGGTAATAACAAATGAATGAACAATCGATCCGGGATACATTCATAAATCCCTAATTTATTTATTGCTTATTTAACAGTTTCTTCAAAAGCGTTTTGTATAATCCGAATTATAGAAATAAAAGGGTTATCATGCCTTTTATCCGGAGACCGACATGTTGAAAAAAAGCATTTCATCGTTACTTGCATCAGCGCTTTTACTTACATTGTGCGGATGCAATACTCAAAAGAGCGGGTATGTGTATTACCTGAATTTCAAGCCGGAGGCTGATTCCGCATGGCAGGAACTTGCCATGGAATATACTGAAAAGACTGGTGTTCCCGTAAAAGTTGTTACCGCCGCATCGAATACATACGATGACACACTGAGTGCCCAACTTAATAAATCGTATTATCCCACACTCTTTATCTGCAATAATGCCCAGGGACTTGAAGATCTGGGCAGTTACCCTTATGACCTCAGCAACACTGAGTTGGCATCCAGGCTGGAAAACTATGAATACTGTCTCTGGGGTAAAAACGGAGAGTTATTCGGTATGGGTTTCTGCTATGAGGCTTTCGGCATCATAACCAACAAAGCTCTTTTAGCACAAGCCGGCTACAGTGTCGATGACATCAATAACTTCAATGATCTGAAAAACATTGCCGAGGATATTCACGCAAGATCAGACGAACTCGGATTTGACGCATTTACCTCATCAGGACTTGACCCGTCATCTTCATGGAGATTCAGCGGTCACCTATCCAACATGCCTCTGTACTACGAACTATTCGAGACAGATCTTACTACACAGCCCGCCGAGATAAGCGGCAATAAACTTGGTCTTTATAAGAACATCTGGGATCTATACATCAACAATTCCGGCACAAGCAAGACTTCGCTCACCACGGCAACCGGCAATCAGGCCGAAGAGGAATTCGGGACCGGAAAAGCTGTCTTTTTCCAGAACGGAACATGGGAATACGCTGCCCTCACCGATCCGGCTAAATACGGCATCGCGCCTGAAAATCTAACCATGATACCGATCTACTGCGGCGGTGATTACGAAGAGAACTGCGCACTTTGCTGCGGAACGGAAAACTATTGGGTAGTCAATTCCAAGGCATCACAGGAAAGCATCGATGCCACACTTGATTTTCTCTATTGGGTAGTAACATCCGAAGAAGGAAAAACGATGCTTTCGAAGGAATTCGGTGTTACCCCATTCAAAGACAGCATTCCTACAGACAATGTTTTCTTTAACGCGGAAAAGGCTTATGAGGAACAGGGCAAACATCCTGTCCAGTGGACTTTCTGCATGACACCGAATACTGATGTGTGGCGCGAAGGAGTTACAAGCGCCCTCGCTGAATACTCAGCAGGAATCGGCACATGGGATGCCGTTGAAAATGCTTTCGTAAGCGGTTGGCGTTTCCAATACCGCCTGGAACACGGAACGATGTAAGGAGACATTGGCATGAAAGATCCTATAAAGAAATACTTTCCGTTATTTGTCCTCCCTGTTTTCGTATGCTTCTGCCTGTGTTTTGTATGGCCGTTCATTCAGGGTGTCTGTCTGTCATTCTGCAATTTCTTTATTCCGAAAGACGCGACATTTACCGGTGTATCGAATTATGTAACGGTTTTCAGGGATACGAGTTTCTGGCATGCATTCCTTATCACATGTCTATATGCTGTTGCATCAATAATCTGCGTTAATGTACCCGCATTCTTTATCGCATATCTTCTTAAGGAGAAATTCAAAGGCGTCACTTTATTCCGCGCTTCATTCTTTCTTCCGAACCTCATAGGAGGCGTCGTATTGGGATATATCTGGAGCATGCTCTTTGACGGCATCCTGAGCCGTTTCGGTACTTACCTCACCGCCAGTCCGGTATTCGGTTTCTGGGGACTGGTAATACTTGTTGCATGGCAGCAGATCGGCTACATGATGATAATCTACATTGCCGGATTCACAGCCCTTCCCGAAGAGATGCTCGAAGCTTCACAGATGGACGGCGCAAACAGATTTCAGAGAATGACAAAGATCATTATTCCAAACATGAAGGCTTCGGTCGCAATATGCACTTTCCTGACACTTACCAACAGTTTCAAGATGTTCGATCAGAACCTCGCTCTCACGGGCGGCCAGCCTATAAGAACACTCGAAAACGGCATGCAGCTCAAGACCACAGAACTCCTTGCCATGAATATCTATTCGACATATCAGATCAATAACCACTGGCACGGCACGGCCCAGGCAAAAGCAGTAATATTCTTCCTCCTCGTAGCGGCATTCGGCGCATTGCAGCTATATGTGACACGGGAAAAGAAAGAGAAAAAGCCTAAGAAGACTGCCGCTTCAAAAAAGCCCTCAGAAACCACCTCACCGGCAAAGGAGAACAAAGCATGAATACTCAGAAATATACAGCAAGAAAGATCGTATTTATTCTGATCTCTCTCATATGGGTCCTGCCGATAGTCTTTTCCGTTCTCAATTCATTCAAGAGAAGCGGTGAGATAAATACCGATATGTTTTCTGTTCCTGCCGGAGATTCTTTCGCAGGTTTTGATAACTACAACACCGCGCTCACATTCGGCAACTATCCTTTCGGCCAGGCATTTCTGTACAGCGTATTGATAAGCGTTGTTTCCACTCTCCTGATCATAATTTGCTGCTCAATGGCCGCTTGGTATATCGTCAGGGTAAACAATCTGTTCACTAAGATCTTCTACGGAGCATGCCTGTTCTCACTTGCAGTACCATTCCAGATGGTCATGTTCCCGCTGTCATCAGATGCCAGCATGTTCGGAATGGATACACCATTTACGATACCGTTCGTTTACTTAGGTTATGGTGCCGGAATGGCTATATTTCTTTTTACCGGATTCATAAAGTCTCTGCCTTACGAAGTCGAAGAAGCTGCGGTGATCGACGGCTGCAATACCATACAGCGTTATTTCAAGGTAGTATTTCCTATGCTCCTTCCGGTTACGATATCGGTCGGGATCCTCGAATTCATGTGGATCTGGAATGACTATCTGCTCCCCTACCTCGTACTCGACATGACAAAATACAGAACGATCCCCATTCAGGTGCAGTATCTCAAAGGAAGCTACGGCAGTGTTGATCTCGGAGCATCTCTGGCGGTTATCGTAATGTCACTGGTTCCGATACTGATCATCTACATACTCTGTCAGAAATACATAGTAAAAGGCATCGCAGCCGGTGCCGTAAAAGGATAATAAAATGAAGGAGGATACCTTATGGATATAGCTTATCTGCTTTGGTGGCAGGATTTTCGCAACAGTATCAACGATGCACTGACTCCGTTCATGGAAGAGGTATCACTGTTTGCGGTAACTTATCTGATTATCATTGTCGCTTTTATCTATTGGTGCGTGAACAAACGTGCAGGCCTTTATATCCTCTCGTCATTTACGGGGGCCAAAGCATTCAACGCTTCGTTAAAGCTCACAGTCTGCGCATACAGGCCATGGATCAGAGATCCCCGCATTATTCCGGCTGGTGACGCGATCACTACGGCTACGGGTTATTCTTTCCCGAGCGGTCATACTATTACCGCAACGCCTATTTACGGCGGCATAGCACTAAACACGTGGAAAAAGATGAAATGGTTATCGATAATCTGCCTGGCGCTCATTGCAGTCACCGGCATTTCGCGTAACTATCTCGGTGTACACACCCCTCAGGATGTTGTCGTTGCAATGATCGAAGGTTTTGTTTTCCTTTTCGCAATGCACAAACTGTCCGGTTATCTTGAGAAACACCCTGAGAAAGAAAACATCTTCCTTATCGCAGGTGTCATCCTTGGAATAATCGCTATCTGCTATATCACATTCAAATCTTATCCCATGGATTACGTCAACGGCGGGCTGCTCGTTGACCCCAAGAAAATGATGAAGGACGGATACGGTGATATTGGTTTTTTCATCGCATTCTGCGTCGGCCGCTTTATAGAGAAAACATGGATCAGATTCGAGCCTAAACTCGAAACAAAGACCATCTCAGCAGGCATGGCAGGAGGTCTTATCCTGTTCTTCCTGATAAGGCTGTTAGGCTCGCCTCTGAAACAGTACCTGGGTCTCCAATGGGGCAGTTTTGCTAACACTTTTATTCTCATGCTCTTCATCATGGCCGTATGGCCCGCAGTCATGAAACTCATTCAGAAGCGATGATCACGGGTGTGTATAATATTTCGTAAGGATCATTGGCATCACTTGATCAAACATGCACATAAAAGGAGTATCCGCCATGTCACGGAGAATAGCATTTAACAACGACTGGATATACAACGATTCATTTGAAGATCTCCCCAATGGCGTTAACGTCCGCATTCCACACACCGTCGCGGTCACTCCATACGATTATTTCGATGAATCCATATATCAGAAGATAAGCGGCTATCAAAAGGAATTTGATTATCCCGGTGAAGCTGACGGCAAACGTGTATTCATCGTTTTTCAGGGTGCCGCTCACCAGACAACTGTATATGTTAATGATTCTGAAGTCGCCAGCCACAGCTGCGGTTACACGGCTTTTGAAGCAGACATCACGGATGTCCTGAAAAAAGACACGGTCAATGTGGTCAAAATCCGTGTTGACAGCAATGAAACGCTCAACATCCCACCCTTCGGATTTGTAATTGACTACATGACTTACGGTGGAATCTACAGAGAGGTTTATCTCGACATCAGGCCTGAGAATTTCATATCCGATGTATTCGCAAAGGCAGGCGCAGACGGTGTTCTTGATATTGATGTCTCGTTCGCGAAAACAAATACTCCTTACAATATATGTCTCAAAGAAAAATCTTCAGGCAAAGAAGTTTTCACTGTCGCGAATATAAGCGGCGCTCATTTCAGCGAAAAGATAGCAGGCATCAGAAAATGGGATATCGAAGATCCGTTCCTTTACGAACTGACTGTCACGTCTGATGATGATTCATATACAACCGCCATCGGATTCAGGGATTCGGAATTCAAAACTGACGGATATTATCTCAACGGCAGAAAAATAAAGATAAGAGGACTTAACCGCCATCAGTCCTATCCTTATGTCGGCTATGCGATGCCTGAATCCATGCAGAAATATGATGCCGATATCCTCAAAAACGAAATGGGAGTGAATGCAGTAAGGACTTCACATTACCCTCAGTCACAGCATTTCATAGACAGATGTGATGAATTGGGTCTGCTTGTTTTTACTGAAATACCGGGATGGCAGCATATCGGTGATGATGAATGGAAAGCTCAGGCAGTAAAGAACGTCGAAGATATGATCCTTCAGTACAGGAACCACCCGTCAATCATTCTCTGGGGCGTCCGCATCAATGAATCCGTTGACGACGATGAACTATACAAAAAGACCAACGAAACGGCTCACAGGCTCGATCCGTCAAGACCTACGGGCGGTGTACGCTACCTCAAGAAGAGCAGTTTTCTGGAAGACGTCTATACATTTAACGATTTCAGTCACGACGGAAAAGCACCCGGGTGTGACCCCAAGAAAAAGGTTGCCACCAACCCTGATGCACCTTACCTCATAAGCGAATACAACGGACACATGTTCCCTACCAAGCCTTTCGATTCCGAAGAGCACAGGCTTGAACACGCGCTGCGTCACGCTAATGTATTAGATGCCGTTGCCGGATATGATGATATTGCAGGATCTTTTGGCTGGTGCTTTTTCGATTACAATACGCATCAGGACTTCGGATCGGGAGACCGCATCTGCTATCACGGCGTGACCGACATGTTCAGAAACCCCAAGCAGGCTTCATATGTATACAGCGCCTGCGGTGATCTGAAAGAACCGTTCCTTGAATTAAGTTCCTCTTTTGACATAGGAGAGCATCCTGCCGGCAACCGCGGAAAAACTTATATCTACACTAATTGCGACAGCGTAAAGATGTATAAGAATGATCTCTTCATCAAAGAGTATACGCATAAAGACACTGAGTATAAGCATCTCAAGAATGCGCCTATCCTTATCGACGACTTCATCGGCGACCAGATGAAGAAAAACGAAGGTTTTACCGCCAGGCAAAACAAGATCGTCAAGGAAGCGATGAACTATATCGGCATCTACGGCATGAACAATATTCCGCCCAAGATCAAGATGCGTCTTGTGGAAGCCATGGCCGTTTATCACATGAAATTCGAAGATGCCTACCAGCTTTTCGGCAAGTACATCGGCAATTGGGGCGGAAACATGCTGAAGTTTGTTTTCGAAGGATATAAGGACGGAAAACTTGTAAAGACCGTCACAAAGACTTCTTTCAAGAAACTTCACATGGAGATTAAATGTTCTTCAGGTAAGCTTTTCGAAAAGGATACATACGACGTAGCAGCTGTCAGGATCGCAATCTGTGACGAATACGGTAATGTCCAGCCGTTCTTCTGCGACAGCCTGCCACTGGAGATCAAAGGCAACGGAGAGATAATCGGGCCTTCCGGAGCGCGGATAAGCGGCGGATACGGCGGTACATACATCAAGAGCAGCTCAAAAGGAAAGATCACGCTTAAGATCTCCTGTCCGGACGGATATGAAGGAATCTTTGAAGATAACAGCAGGACTTTGGAACTCGAAGTCTGCTCCTGATATCAGGGGGATCAGCGCATAAACTCTGGATGTTCGAGATAATACTTAGCTTTATCTTCGTACATTCTCTGGTCAGCGAGCTTCAGGGCACCTGTAATATCGTTCGAATCGCTCTGATATGAGTAACCCAAAGCAAAAGATACGTTGCCGTATTTCTTGGAAAGTTTCTTTGCCTTGGTACATTTATCTTTTATCACGTCTTCTGATGTGAAGGTCATGAGCACCATAAACTCATCACCGCCTGCTCTGAAGATCTGATCACCTTTAAAAACATTCTGAAGGACCATTGCCGCATTTTTCAGGAGAAGGTCTCCTGCTTCATGGCCTTCGGTATCATTAACTCTCTTAAGTCCGTTAAGATCCGCGAAAACGATTCCAAGCCCCTTGATCGAATCACTGTCCGAGTTTCTCAGGCTGTCGATCTTATTGTTCATCTCATTTCTATTCATGACTCCGGTAAGCAGATCGATCGTGCTTAAGATCCTGAGCCTGTCCATAAGCTTATGGTTAGCAATTTCAGATGCTATAAAATATATAGTCAGCTCGATAGTTTCCTTGATCCTGACTGAGTTCTCGGTATCGAAATTACATGCCCAAATATAACCCAATGTCTCATCATTGAAGTTCAGCGGGAAGAGAACGATGCTCTCGACATTCGCTTTCATAAGCGACTTATACCATTCGGGATTCTTCTCTTCCAAGTATTCCCAGTCTTTTCTGTTCTTTATAAGCAGTCCGTTACTTCCGCCTATCGTATCTTTCCATGTCTCGGTAAGTTCATAGAAATCTTCTCTTAGTACGCCCTTTATGCTCGGGAGCATGGAATACTCATTTCTGGATTCACAAAGAGCCGTACAGTTCCTTGTTTCCTGGTCTGTCAGGAGGATAACGCAGGACTGGGCATCACAGAGTTTCCTGATATCGGAAATAACCTCATCCATTGTATGCTGGAAATTCGTAGAACCTCTTAGTTTTATGCATGTATTAAGCACATCTGTTGCTATAGAAGCTGATGTATTGCTCATCTGCTCGCTGTCAGCGTACTTGGAAACAACCTGGGAATAAGTACAGTAATGAATATTGCCTTCATTTCCTAAAGGCATCATGTATAAACTGAACCAGAAATCAAATCTCTCCGGATGAATATATGTGTGCATGGGCTGTTTTAAGACAGCGCACCTGAAACAGAAATCCTCAAAATTGAGGTCAGTCGGAAAATACGTCTGATAAAGGCTGTTTGGAACAAATTTATTCGTCATCATTTGTGGAACATCAGGATTAGCATGCTCAATAGAGTTTATATAAGCATTATTACCCGTTACTATCCTGATATCACCATACGAACCGTCTTCTTTTGTCTCGACCGAGATAATGCAAGTCATGACTTCGATCATATCGACAAAGCTCTGAAAGTCCATAATCAGCCTCCTGTAAAAATATTTTTACTTATTAGCATTTTATCACAGGAAAGCAATGAATGTTGTAAAACATCTATTAAATTAGTGTGTTTATGATTTTACCTTCCATGTCTTCGGAGCAAATTTATAGACTAGTTTTCTCATTAAGAACACAAAAAGCGCCGTATGCACAAGCAATATCCCGGCAAGGATCAAAGAATGCACCGGAATCCAGATTATTATGGAGAGTATTACCCAAATAATGACACTTACACCGGTATATATTCCGCTCTTAACTTTGACTGAAGTCGTAAAAGGCTGGAAAAGATAGTAAAGCGATAGCCATATCACCGCATACCCAATGCTCATAAACACACTGACAAGGATCGTAACGAGATACTGGAAAGGATAATCCTGCCCGCCCGTGTAGAAAAGGATAAGGTTTGCGCCAAATCCGCACGCCACAGCAGGTGCGATATTGACCTTGATCAGCTGCTTAAGCCTTATGTCATACAACTTGATTATCTTTTCGCGCTGCTTAAAGAAACTGAACGTCATAAGGCTGTTGTCACAGTTGATATACATCGCCTGAGTACTCTTAAAAGAGTTGTCAGCAGCAGTTAAGAGTAAAAGCATGGCCGGAAGGTGATACTGTACAAGCCATCTGAAGAACATAAAGGCAGAGTCCTCTTCATAAGGCATCAACGTATCCTCATAATGCCCGAAAAGTATCAGATTCAGAAGATTTCTTCCGAACATATTAAGGCTGCTGTCTAATCCGAAGCTGCGATAGTATCCGTAAACATAAGCGAAAACAGCAAGTCCGATAATGACAAGGATCATGACCGTAAAAACTACAGGCTTATAGTAGAGCATCCTGCTGTGTCTTTTGACAAACAGTGCATTAAGGTACTCAAATCCCTGCTTGTCCCCTTTAACAGTTCCCTTGACCTTGATCTTCTTGAAACTCCTGGTGGTATCCTGCTTCGACTTATACTCCGAGATTTCATCCCTGACAATGTTATCTCTAAGCGCTCTTCTGTGAAGATTAGAATCAAATCTGTTAAGCTCCTTAAACCCGAAAATGCCTAATACAATAAGAAGTGCTGAAACCACAAACAGCACAGGCAACGGAACATAATAACCGTTTGCCACGATTATCAGTACGAACGGAGCCGCGAAAATGATCAGTGTCAGACATATTATCCATCCGATAAAGCTGCTCCTCATCGGCTTATGGCGCTTATTTTTCATTCTGAAGCTGAATGCCTGCAGACCGGTCCCGAAAAGCCTTATAAACACGGCCAGCACAGGTATTCCGAGCCACAGCCAGAAAGGAGCCCCGCAGAGGGCAGCGATGATACCTGCAATAAGATAACCGATAACCAGCTTGGCAAGATCATAGATAAACAGTGTGTTATCCAGTTTGCGCGCATTCATCCTGAGCATAAACACCAGGTATTCCTTCTCGGGAGTACACTTGAACATCGGTCTCCTGAGCACGATCCCGCAAAGAGCATAGATGAGAAACAAGAACAGCGCAAAACTCGCAAACAGGTTTGTTTCAGTTACTCCTGCAGCCTGCTCATATTCCATATAAGCAGTCTTCAAGCCAAGCGATATAAGATAGATAATTCCGAGACTGAAGATCTTTCCGATAAAAAGCTTAAAGGCTTCCACGATAATGTGGAATATCCAGAAGATCACCTTCAGAAACCTGGTGCTGTATAAACGGTCCGGCAGGAGCTTCCCTATCAGAGGCGTCTTCTTTAGCGCAAAGACCATACCGTTATAGCCGATGATGCTCCTAAGATGAATTACCTTGGTCAAAGTCTTTCTGAATTCGTTAAGCATCGTCCTGATCCCTTAAGGCAGCAATGATCTTCTCCTTGAAGTCATCGTCTCCGAGATTGCTCTTATCAATAGGCTCAAGCCTTCCGTTATGAAGGAGCACGATCTCATCACACAGGTCAACAGCCACATCGAGAAGGTGCGTTGAGAAAATCGTTATCCTCCCCTGCTTCTGGCTTCTGATGACATTTTTCATCTCTTCTGCAATGATGACATCAAGAGATGTCAGGGGCTCATCCAGCAGCATCAGCTTCGGCGATGCGATGATATTCAGGAGCATCTGCATCTTGTTTTTCGTACCGTGCGAATAATCCTTCAGGAGCCTGTCCCTGTCATCTTCAGGCACCATCATGTAATCGAAATATTCATCGATAGTCCTGTCAGGTGTTATCTCCTCATGTACTTCGATGAAAAACTTCAGAAACTCCCTGCCTGTCATGAACTCAGGCACCGTGGGAGTGGATACAAGATACCCGATGTCTTCTGGCATTACCGGGATCTTTTCGCCACCGTTTCCACTGAAATAAAACTCACCGGAGTTAATGTCAATATCACTGTTTATACAGTTAAAGAACGTGGTCTTTCCTGATCCGTTGCGTCCCAGAAGCCCGTATATCCTGCCTTCCTCGAAAACAAAATCCACGTCCTTCAAGACCTGCTTAGCCCCGTAACTCTTGACCAGATGGCTTATAACAAATTCCATATGATTACCCCCTGTGCGATATTCTATCACTGTTTTCAGGATGTAATCTTAACGGGACCTTAAATCGAATTGTCCATGTGAAACTATAACGCGCAAAGCTGCAGCAAGAAAAAAGCTGCCCGAAGGCAGCTCTTAAGATTTAACCTTTGAAAAATGGTTCGGAATGGCCACGTAACGAATTATCACCATTTCTCCAGAAATTACTATTACTCTGACCAGTATTATTGCAGATAACAAAATACTGTATCCTTATCCTGGTTCCTTCAGGCTTAACAATAAAATTCTTAATGCCATTTCCTGTTCCTTCTTTACTGACATATACGGGATCATCCGTCGGATAAGTGTATATATACTCGCCATTAACATAGAAAATAGCCGGAGCATTTTTGTTTGCTACATAACCAACATAATAAACCGAATATTTAGATGATTCACTTAAATTGGCATCAGTCGGGTATCCCACACCAACTACAAGGATATATGGTTCACGTTTATCTCCTCTGCTATATCCCATCAGCTGCAACACTTTGTCGCCCCATTCTTTGTCCGCAGAGTTTTTATCCCAGAAAATATCTCTATAATCGATACGGCCGCCATCGATTGCATACCACTCTGACATTATTGCCTGGGCTGCTGTTCGATAAGCATCAACTTCCTGAATATACTTTGCTTTCCTCGCCTGCTTTATATATCCAGTCAGTGCAGGAATAAGTGCAGCAGCAATAACTGCAAGGATTACCAGAACCACGATAAGCTCGACAAGCGTGAATGCCTGTCTGCACTTGTGATCCGTTTTCCTGATTCGTCTAAACATATTAATATCTCTCCTTGTTATAACCAAATTCTATCCATAGAAGCCGATAAATTCAACTTCCAAGCGAAAAATGGTTGAAAACACTTATAATATCTACGCCTTAGGACTCTCCTCAGGGATAAACTCATGTTTATCGATATCCTTGTGGCGCTCGGCAATTGCGGCATCGGCAAGATCGATGAGCTTTTGCTGGGAATCGATCTTCTCTTTTCCGCGCAGATCAAGTTTATGGTAGGTGCCGTCAGGAGCAAGAAAATGTGCCCTTACCGTATCGGCGAGTTCAACTTCGAGGACTTCCATTACGCGGGCTCTGCAGTCAGGATCTTCAACCGGGAAAAGGAGTTCGACACGACGGTTGAGGTTACGCGGCATCCAATCTGCGGAAGCGAGATAGACATCTTCGTGACCTTCGTTATAGAAATAGAAGATTCTCGAATGCTCAAGGAAACGTCCTGTGATAGAACGCACGGTGATATTCTCACTCATACCCGGGATTCCGGCCCTGAGGCAGCAGATTCCTCTTACAATGAGGTCGATCTTAACACCGGCGTTCGAAGCGGTATAAAGCGATTTGATAATAGTCTCGTCAACCAATGAATTGATCTTAGCAATGATGCGGGCGGGTTTGCCTGCCCTTGCATTGTCAGCTTCCCTTCTTATCCTGGCAACGAAATAATCCTTCATCCAAAGAGGCGCAGGAATAAGTCTTCTCCAGGACTGCGGGATAGAGAATCCCGAGAGCATGTTAAAGAACTCAGAAGCATCCTCACCGAATGATTCTTTGGCTGTAAACATGCCGAGATCCGTGTAGATCTTGGCGGTTACATCATTATAGTTACCGGTCGCAAGGTGAAGATATCTTCTGATGCCGTCCTCTTCTTTTCTGACGACGAGAGTGATCTTGCTGTGCGTCTTCAAGCCGACGAGGCCATAGATTACATGGCATCCGGCATTCTCGAGTTTCTTGGCCCAGTTGATGTTATTCTCTTCATCGAACCTTGCCTTGAGCTCAACGAGCACCATAACCTGTTTACCGTTCTGGGCAGCTTCAAGGAGTGACGCAATGATCGGCGATCTGTCAGAGACACGGTAGAGCGTCTGCTTAATGGCCAATACATTCGGATCTCTGGCTGCCTGCTTTACAAATTCAAGAACCGGCTCGAATGTCTCATACGGATGGTGGACTATCCTGTCCTTTTCTCTTATCTGTTCGAAAATATCGAGCTCGCTGACAGGTCCGTCAAAAGAAGCTGCCTCGGCAGGATCATGTGCCTTATAACAAAGCTCGGTATGTTTTGCTTTGCAGGCTGAAGCAAGCTTGGAAAGGAACGTAAGGTCGATAGGACCGTTAACGCTGAAGATATCAGCTTCATCTACTTCAAGCTCATCAACGATATAGTGCAAAAGATCAGAATCAATATCATCCTGAACTTCAAGCCTGATTATCTCGCCGAATCTTCTTCTCCTGACTTGTGCTTCAATCTCTTTTAAGAGGTCTTCGGCTTCATCCTCATCAATATCAAGGTCAGCATTACGCATAACACGGTAGAAAGCCGTTGCCACAACGTTCTGACCGTTAAAGAGCATATCGGTATTGGCTCTTATTATCTGCTCGACAGGCACGAAAACATCGCCGTCATCTGTCGGGATCTGATAAAGTCTCTTAACGACCGTAGGTATCTGAACAGTCGCATACATGTATTTATCTTCACTGACAGCATGCTTGGCATTGCTTATGCCGTCAGTAGCTTTTTCCTGAAGTTTTGCCTTTTTAGGATCATTTTCGAGCATAACGCACATATTGAGCATGCGGTTATAGATCAGCGGGAACGGTCTGGAAGAATCCACGGCCATCGGTGTGATGATCGGGTAAAGGACCGTCTTGAAATACGAATCAGCGATCGCCTTAAGCTGGTCGCTTAATTCATCGTAATTTTTTAGGAATATCTTCTCCTGAGCGAGTGAAGGCACAAGAGATCTTCCGTATGTGGAATACATCAGAGCCATGGTCCTTCTGGTCTTCTGGTCTATCCTCTCAAGCTGTTCGTCTATTGAGAACCCGGCGATGTCACGCTCTGCAAAATCGATACTCTGCATATCTCTCAGGGATGCGACTCTGACGATATAGAACTCATCCAGATTGGATGCCGTAATGGACAGGAAGTTGAGCCTTTCGAGCAAAGGATTCTTTGTGTCTCTTGCTTCGTTCAGGATACGGTCGTCAAACTCAAGCCAGGATAATTCACGGTTATAGAAGCAATCGTTACCGCTAAGGAAAGATGCGCTGGATTCGAGAACAGGTGCGTCTATCTGCTCCGGTGAAGCGATAAACTTTGATGATTTCTTGGGCTCAGCCTTTTTCGCTGATTTAATCATCACAGGAGCAAATTTCTTAGAAGAAACCTTCTTTGCATCAGACTTCTGCGAAGCTGATTTCTCAGCAGTTGTCTTCTTTGCAGGCTCTTTCTTAACTGCAGTTTTCTTAACCGTTGTCTTCTTCGCAGAAGTTTTTTTGGAACCTGCGGATGTTTTTCCTGCGGATGTATTTGCCTTACGCGAATTCGCGTTCTTCTTGACTGCCATTAACCTTCCCTCCTGGTCTTGAGAACCGGCTTGATTCCCATAACATCTTCGAACATGACGCTTCTGTTCTCGAATGCCCATTTCTCAAAGGACATATCTTCTGAAGCATCACAGGTGATAACAAATTCGTTATCTTTGATCTTACACTGGATCTTTTTTCCCTTCTCCTTGTGAGAAGCATCGATCGCATCCGCGATCTTGAGGATCGATGCGAGTTTTGACACGATGACCTTCTGATCAGGCGGCAGGATCGAATAGTAATAACTGTCATAAGGTTTGGATCTCGGATAAAGCCTTACGATCATAGCAACCATATTGATCTCATCGTGGTCAAGACCCATGAGATTTGTATTCTTGATTATCGAATAAGCTGCGTCACTGTGATTTCTCGAGTGAACAAACTTACCTATCTCGTGAAGGATTACAGCAACCTGCAAAAGCAGTCTGTCACGGCTTCCCAAGCCGCTTATCTTCTTGGTCTCATCGAAAAACTGCAGCGCAGCTTTCTCAACATATTCAATATGTTTCTTGCTGGAACGGTAACGCTTTGCAATATGTCTTGATGCAGAGATCAGATAACTGTCAGGAGATATCTCTGTCTTATATCCCTGCGAGTTAACACAATAATAGTAGATGATACCGTCAGACAACGAAGCGTGTGGCATGTAAATACTGTCAACACCGGTATAATCAAGCATATTCTTAACGATGAGAGCCGTCGGGAGAAGGAGCGGCGCGATCATTGAGGGAATGTTTCTCTCAAGTGTCAGATCGGCAGGTCTTACCTTGAGCAGATAGTTATATACCTTAAGGAATTCTTCCTTGGTAAGCACAACCGAATTCAAGGCATCGTGGCCCGCAAGCAGCTTGATATAACCCATCTCGCCTGAAAAAGCGATAAGGTTGTTATATACGATCCCCTTAGGTTCCATTGCGTGGTAATCGTCTAAGTCCTGACCGATGAATTCCTGAAGGACCTCATCGTAATGTGCTGTCCTGCCCTGAAGATCGGTGAGCATTCCTGCAATCCTCAGTGATCCTAAAAGAAGATTCTGGCTGAATACGAATTCGGATTTATCATAAACCGAAGCCTGGATAGATCCGGAACCGATATCAAGGATCATGGTTCCGTTAGAGATCATTTTCGCGAATTCAGGATAGATAGCCTGAACAGCCAGAGTCTGATAATAGCGTTCCATCGAGTTATCAAGGACTTTGATCTTGAATCCGGTCCTTGTTCTGACTTTCTCGATAACGACTTCAGAATTCGAAGCATCTCTGAATGCGGATGTCGCAACACAGAAAATGCGTGCGACGCCATATTCCCTGCACTTCTCGTCAAACATCTTAAGACACTTGCAGAGTTCATCAACCTGCGCCGTCTGGATAATGCCGGAGCTGTATGACTTCGTACCGAGTCCTGTAAACTTACGGACTGCTTCGATCTCCTTGGGTTTCCCCTTGGATCCTATCTCGAAAATCTTAAGTCTCGCTGTGAGCGATCCTACGTCGATTACTGCGACAAGCTTTTTTGCCATCGCCAATATCCTCTTTTCTTAAGGCGTCAGAGATTATCAATGACTGCCTTTGTTATTTCTTTTGTTCCAACGAGTTTAACGTTATTGTTGTCACCGACAAAAGTAATATCGCCGGTCCTGAATCCTGCCGCAAGCGTCTTTCTTACAGCATTCTCGATACTGTAAGCGACTTCTTCCTCGCCGAACATTGTTCTCATCATCATTGCTGCGGAAAGGATCGCAGCTAACGGATTTGCCCTGTCCTGACCGGTCAGATCGGGAGCGGAACCGTGAATAGGTTCAAACAGACCAGGTTCACCCTGAACACCGATCGATGCGGAAGGAAGCATTCCGATAGAACCTACGATCTGTCCCGCTTCGTCAGATAATATGTCACCGAACAGATTGCTCGTAACGATAACATCAAAGCTTGAAGGTCTGCTGATGAGCTGCATTGAAGCATTATCAACATAGAGGCATTCAAGTTCCACTTCAGGATAATCAAAACTCATCTGTCTTGCCAGATTTCTCCACATCCTGCTGCTGACAAGAACATTAGCTTTGTCAACAAGGGTTAGCTTCTTTCTCCGCTTCATCGCAAATTCAAAACCGATCTTCAGGATCCTGTTGATCTCACCTTCGGAATAGCTTTCAGTATCATATGCAATCTTACCTTTGACTGTTCCGTCAGGAAGCTTTTCGCCGCTCTGATATACACCATTCTTACCGAAGTAAATACCGCCTGTAAGTTCCCTGACGATAATAAAATCAATCTTCCCGGGATTCTTAAGCGGAGATGCCGCTTCCAAGCCCTCATAAATAGCGGCCGGTCTGATATTCGCATATAAACCAAGTCCCGATCTTAATCCGAGTATCGCTCTCTCCGGCCTGATCTCGGGATCAACGTTATCCCATTTGGGACCGCCTACGGCACCAAGTAATACAGCATCACTTTCCTTGGCAGCAGCTATAGTTTCCTGAGGAAGAGGTATTCCGAACTCATCGATCGCGATACCTCCGGCCTTGAGTTCCTTGGTGAAGATCTCAATATTGTTGCGCTCGCAAACAGCCTCCAGCACTTCAATTGCAGCCTCAGTGATCTCAGGACCTATTCCGTCACCCGGAATAACAGCTATGTTATATTTCTTGGCCATTTTGTTTCCCCTTAATCATTCAACTGGGAACCGGTATAACCAACCAGTCCGCCGTTTGCCATAATATTCTTAATAAACTCAGGAAAAGGCTTTGAATTAAAACTCTCTCCCGTAGTCTTATCAGTAATGACTCCTGTATCAAAGTCCGCCTCTACCTCATCTCCGTCATTTATCCTGTCAGCCGCCCCGGGACATTCCAGGATTGGGAGTCCGACATTGATCGAATTACGGTAGAAGATCCTTGCAAAATCAGAAGCGATCACAAGAGAAATACCACTTGCCTTTATTGCGACCGGTGCATGTTCTCTGGACGAACCGCATCCGAAATTCTTTCCCGCAACCATAATATCTCCGGAGTTTACCCTGTCTTTGAAAGACTTATCGATATCCTCCATGCAGTGCTCTTTGAGGTGCTCCGGGTCAGCAGAAGTAAGATGTCTCGCAGGAATGATAACATCTGTATCAATATTATCTCCGTATTTGAATACTTTACCGCAGACCTTCATGTTGACCTCCTCAAATTATAGTTCGTCAGGTGTTCCTACGCGTCCCAATACAGCAGAGCTTGCAGCCACGGGGACACCGCTTAAGATTACTTCTGATTCCACATCTCCCATGCGTCCGACAAAGTTTCTGTTTGTAGTTGATACACATCTCTCGCCTTTTGCAAGGACACCCATATGTCCGCCTAAGCACGGACCGCAGGTAGGTGTGGAAATAACACAGCCTGCATCATCAAGATCCTGCAGCCAGCCGTTATCCAATGCCTGTCTGTATACCTTCTGGGAACCCGGAATAACGATGCATCTTACATCCTTATGAACCTTAAGTCCTTTCAGAATGGTAGCTGCAGCACCTATATCTTCAAGTCTTCCGTTTGTGCAGGAACCTATAACGACCTGATCGATCTTAAGATCTTTACATTCTGATGCTTTTCTCGTATTTGAAGGCAAATGAGGAAGAGCAACTGTTAAATCAATGTCATCAAGATTAATATCCAGCATCTGACTGTATTCGGCATCTTCGTCTGCCGTGTAGACCTTGTAATCACTCTTGATAAATCTCTCGGGATTCGTTCTCGAAATATACTTCAATGTGTAATTATCCACAGGGAATATTCCGTTCTTCGCACCGCATTCAATTGCCATATTACATACGGTAAGTCTGCCATCCATCGATAGTGCTTTTATACCTTCACCGTCAAACTCCAAAGACTTATAAAGCGCACCGTCAACACCAATCATGCCGATAATGCTGAGAATAAGATCTTTACCCGTAACATATTTCTTAAATCTTCCCGTGAGATTGATTTTAATGGCTTCAGGTACTTTAAACCATGTAACTCCTCTTGCCATTGCGCATGCGAGATCTGTCGATCCGACACCGGTCGAGAAAGAACCCAGCGCACCATATGTGCAGGTATGTGAATCAGCACCGATAACCAGATCTCCCGGGAGAACGATTCCGTTATCAGGAAGGATGACATGCTCTATTCCCATTTCTTTCCGGCCGAGTTCATAGTAATGGGTAATCTCATGTTCACGCGCAAAGCAACGCATCGTCTTATTTAATTCGGCAGATTTAATATCTTTATTCGGAGTGAAATGATCCTGTATCAAAAGGACTCTGTCCTTATCGAAAACATCCTTAACGCCGAGCTTCTCAAAGACCTTTATTGCAGGCGGAGTAGTTACATCATTACCGAGAACATAGTCGAGTTTTGCTTCGATCAGATCTCCGGGGGCAGCGCTGTCAAGCCCTGCATGATCGGCAAGAATCTTCTGCGTCATGGTCATTGGCATATATGCAAACCTCCGGAAACAATAATAAATATTTTACTATATTATTGGTTTTCGAGAAAGTGTGCTTTAGGGCTTCTATCTTCCCTTCTATAAATTCGCCATGCCGTCAAGGAGAGTTGGTTAATGACTGAAATCAAAATTCAGTCACAAAATAATGCATTTTGACCGTCATTTGCAATATATAATTCCTAAAAACAAAAAACAGTCACCGAATCTTAAAATAATTGATCTCCCGAAGCAATTGTCCCGTAAATTGCACTATTCAACTTAGCCGCTAAAACTCGTATATCAAATGGCACATCTTCACTATCATGAGTAAAGATAACATCGTAGTCAGGAATTAAACCGGCATTGAGATAATTATTGTATTTTACTTTTGAATCTCTTAAATAGTCGGATGACTCTTTCATTCCTAAATGCTCATGAATCTTACATGTATTTAGTTCTTTAATATACAGAACAAAATCAGGATTAATCGTCTTGGTCAACCCATAGATAATTAAGCTTGGTTCATACTTAAATGGAATATCATTCTCAGTATAATAGATTGCAATATCTCTTTCAGCTGAAGATCGGTAATAGATTCCATTAAAATAATTGTTTTT
Organism: Clostridiales bacterium; assembly: GCA_017510605.1. Classification (GTDB taxonomy): domain Bacteria; phylum Bacillota; class Clostridia; order Saccharofermentanales; family Saccharofermentanaceae; genus Saccharofermentans. The sequence continues at coordinate 66,586 of JAFWMQ010000017.1, read as the reverse complement.
ATACTTAAAATATCTCGAATTATCATCATTATTAAGGCTGTCGAAAAAGGCCTTGTCCATAGGGACTCGCTTATCATAACTGACTCTCAGATATCGCTTTATTTCATGCGGGGCACAATCAGAAGGCGGTTCGCCTAAAAAATAGCTATGCCAGACCGCCTCTCCTATCTGAAGCTGTCTTTTCAATTCATCACGTTCCTGCCAGATCTTATAAAACTCTTTTCCAAGTGGTGATTCAACATCATATTTATGTTCATCAACAACAACCTTTATCCTAAACTCACCATTGATTTTATAATGGTGTAGTTTGACCTTTGGCAGTTCTTCCAAACGCTTACGGCAATAATTTATCTCAAGAGCAAGATATTCTCTCGGTATGTATTTACTAAAGTTTTCCATACAGAGATTATAAAGACTTGCCTATTCTCTTTTCCCTACAAAATACTACAAAAACCAACAAGCAAAACAATCACAAAAAGTATCTTTTGGTGTGTAAATATAAATATATATTATTAACAATTTGAGTGTAATCTCAATAAGCATAGTAGTAATGGTTAATGACTGAAATCAAGAATCAGTCACAAAATAATGCATTTTGACCGTCATTTGCACTTTATAATTCCTAAAAACGAAAACCAGTCACTGAAACAGTCATTTGATATAAATTCAGTCATTTATCTCGAAATACTCATCATACAATTTAGCAAGCAGTTCTGTTATCTCTGCATATCTCTTAACATCTTCTTCACTGCACGAACCGCCGAACTTGGCTTCAAGCTCTTTTTGTTCTGCTTCGAGTTTTGATGTTTCTTTTTCTATATCCGATATTCTCTGGCGGCGCTTGGCTGATTCTTTACGCTCCTGTGCGCGGTTAGAATTTCTGACTGTATTCTCGTTCTCAGTTTTTGCTTCTTCAGCAACCGGAACTTCAGAATCACTCTGCAAAGCTTTACGGTAGAAATAATATGAATCATAGAGCATCGCTTTCTTATCATTAAATCCCAATACTTTGTCAGCGCATTTATCGATAAAGAATCGGTCGTGGCTTACACATACAACTGCACCGCTGTATTCCTTGATAGCATCCTCCAATATCTCTCTGGAGTTGATATCAAGGTGATTGGTAGGCTCATCAAGGAAAAGAATATCCGGATTCTCTTTAAGGAGACAGCAAAGATAAAGTCTTGAACGTTCTCCACCGGACAGCATTGATATCTTCTTAAATGCATCATCACCCTTGAATCCGAAACGCGCAAGAAGAGTTCTTGCTTCAGTCGTTCCGATATCACTTCGAGATACCAGTTCATCAAAGCATGTCAGTTCTTCATCATCAAACGGGACAAACTGTTCCATATATCCCATGGACTGCGCGGATCCGATCAGAACAGTGCCTGACGAACCTTGAAGTTTCTCACCTGCGTGGCCTGACAGTAATTTCAACAAAGTAGTCTTTCCGCATCCGTTAGGACCTGCAAGGAATAACTTCTCGTCAGCAGTCACTTCAAATGACAATGCATCGAAAAGATTTTCATCACTGTCTTCAAATTTCATAGCAAGATCTTTAGCCTGAAGAATAATACGATCAGATCTTCCGGTACGTTCAAGCGGCTGAGCGGTAAAACTCATTTTCGCATATCCTGCAGGGAGCTTGGCCCTTGCCTGTTCAAGCTTATCTTCAAGTTTTGCAACCATCTTTTCACGTTGATGATAACCGCTGATATTGCGGTGAGAGAGCATAGTCTGTTTAACATCCAGCTGATGTGCAAGTTCTTCTTCCAAAGCCTTGGTAACAAGACTCTGTGATTTTATAAAGTGCTCTTTCTGTTCCTTGTAATCAGTGTATCCGCCCTTGTATTCAGCGATATGTCCGCCGTCTAACTCAATTACTCTTGTTGCGACCTGATCAATAAAATGTCTGTCGTGTGTAATTACAAAAACAGCTCCTCCATAAGAAGCGAGATATTTCTCAAGCCACTCGACCGCTTCCATATCAAGATGATTCGTAGGCTCATCAAGAAGGAGTACATCAGGTCTGTCAACGATAAGTCTGGCAAGACACACACGCATCTTCTCGCCGCCTGAAAGATCAGAAAAATCTTCTCTTCCGTGTATACAGCTTAGACCTAAACCTGCGAGAGCATCTTTTAATCTGTACTCGTAATCGTATCCGCCCGATGCTTCATACTGCGACTGAAGTTTTGACAGTTCATCTGCAAGTTCTGTTACATCTTCACCCTTCTCTGATGCACGCGATATCCTGCCTGACAGATCTTCTATCTTAAGTTCAAGATCGATAAGATTTGACGGTTTTAATGTTGAACCTGAAAGATCCTGTTCATCCATATTCTGCGAGAGATATCCGGCGATAGTATTTCCGTGCAAAATAACTTCACCGTCATCAGGAATCAGCGTACCTTTAATGATCTTGAATAATGTTGACTTACCTGCTCCGTTATCACCGATGAATGCAATCCTGTCACCTTTGTTCACGCGAAAAGAAACACCGTCAAGAATGCGGCGTGTTCCGAAATTCATCGTGATGTTATTAAGTGTAAGAAGCGGCATACTATTCCTTTAACAAATTAATTCCGGCAATCATTTTATCACAGACAAAAGAAAAGGGTTGCCTTATTAAGACAACCCAAATTCAATTAATTGTTTTGCGAAATCAGAAGAGATCTACACCGTTACCATCAACGTCGTAAGCCTTCTTCTCAGCAGCTACAACATAGATCTTGCCAGCCTTAGGAAGCTTCTTTGCGATAGCTGTAGCAGAGATCTCCTGACCATCGATCTGGAAAATGATCTCAGCCTTCTTTGCAGGAGCAGCCTTCTTAGCAGACTTCTTTGCAGCGGGCTTCTTGGCAGCAGCCTTCTTTGCAGGAGCAGCTTTCTTTGCAGCAACCTTCTTAGCGTCAGCCTTAGGAGCAGCTTTCTTAGCAGCGGGCTTCTTAGCAGCCTTCTTAGCAGCAGGCTTCTTAGCAGCGGGCTTCTTAGCAGCAGCCTTCTTAGCAACAGGTGCAGCCTTAACAGCTTCTGCCTTAGGAGCAGCAGGTGCAACTGCAGGTGCAGCAACTTTGATTTCTTTCTTTTCTGTATCCATACTAAAAGAACCTCCGTATTTTCCTTGTTTGGATGTACTAAATTTACATTTCTTTATTATTTGTGTCAACAAAATTTTTTTATAATTTTGTTAGTATTATTTATGCTGAAAACATTCTATTTGTTCAGTTTACACACAACAAACAACTTTATCTTCAAATAACTATATATCATTGTTTTCACAAATTTTTATTTTATTCGATAGAATCGGCAAACATAATAAACTAAAATATTTACATGAGAAAAACGTTAACAGTTTTTAAATGGGAGATCAAGAAATTATTCTCAAGTTGGCGGAGAACATTCGCCTTGTTTCTTTTACCTGCCATTTTTCTTGTTGCAATGCTTAATGTTTTTCCTCTCCTCATCAACTACATGTCAACAGGAACGTTAACGCAAAAACCCGTAACTGTAGTTAATGCCCCGGAATCATTTATGCGTTATGTCGATGATACATTAGAGGCCAAAGCCTTTAACTATAACTTCATGACCATTACTGAGTACAAAGAATTTTCGAAAGACAAAAATGAAGTCAGAAAACAGCTGCGTAAAGGAATGATAATCTGTTTATTCGATTCCGGTGATATTGCCAAATCATTTGATGATGAAGTCAGAGATTATTATGATGAAGTATCTCTCGAAAACACCGAAGCTGAAAGCAACGCTGTTATTTATGTAGGTTTTGATGCAAATTCATTAACAGCAAATACAAGGGCCGCTACATTCAGAGAAGCTATACTTGAGGAATATCAGGACAGCCTTATTGATTATCTGGGCGGTGATTATTCTGTCATCGGAAGTTCTCTTTTCGAGACCGACACATTCAATCCTGTAACCAAATTCGAAGATTTCAGGACTGTCGCCAACAAATCCGCATCACGGGTTGTTTCAGGCGTGTTGATGATAATGATGTATTACAGCACATATTCTCTCGTAATCGATATGTTCGCATCTGAACGTGACAGAGGATTTATGGATAAACTCATTCTGACTCCGGTTTCCAGGAAAAAGATCTATACAGGAAAGATCCTCGCGATAAATGTTATCGTTACTTTCTCATCCTGCGTTACGCTCGCGCTTTTATTCCTGTCTTCATGGCTGAACAGGAATAATGATGCTATGTCTCTCCTGCCGTTTGGAATGATGCTGACTCCGTCAGAATTGCTGATCGTCCTTTTCTCGATTCCGATCACAGCACTTCTCATGACTGCAATCTGCGTTTCAATGGTTTTCGCTTTGAAAAACATTCAGGAAATAACGGTCAATCTCCAGCTTCCTCTCATATACTTCCTGGGAGACTTTTTCCTTCAGATGTTCAGAGGAACAAGACCTACAACGATGGAATACTTTATACCGGTTCATAATACTTTGGAATTGATCTCAGAAGCATTTATGGCTCAGGAAAAGGCATGGCATGTAATCATTGTTTACATGCTGAATCTTGGAATTGCATTAGCGGTTTTAACAACCACCTTCAGAAAAGAGGAAATAAAATGATCCAGTTAATCGATGTTCACAAAAGTTATTCAAAGGATCACGAGACCATCAAAGGTGTCAGTTTTGAAGTTCACGAGGGACAGATCTTCGGCCTCTTAGGACCAAACGGCGCGGGAAAAACAACACTTATGCAGATGATCGCGACCTTGATGAAACCTACTTCGGGACAGATCCTGATCGACGGATTATCCGCAGATAAATCCCTTTTAGAGATTCACAGAAAGATAGGGTTCCTTACTAACGAGATAAAACTGGATCCGCTTTCAACACCGAATGCCCTGTTTGATTTTTTTGCAAACCTGTACGACATACCCAAAGACGAATTAAGGGACAGACGTGATGAGAGTTTTGCAAGATTCGGTATATCACCATTTGCCGAAAAACGCATCAACGAACTGTCAACAGGAATGAAGCAGAAGATATCTATAGCTATCAGTCTTATACATAATCCGCCGGTAATTATTTTCGATGAGCCGACGAACGGACTTGATATCCTGACTTCGAAACAGGTCACTGATTATCTTAAAGAGCTGAGACAAAAAGGGCACGCGATCATACTGTCAACTCATATCTTCTCAGTTGCCGAAGAGCTCTGCGATGATATCGCGGTTCTGATAGACGGTTCAATCGTCGCCCAGGGAAACGTAAATGAACTGATAGCGCTTGCTAAGGCAAACACATTTGAAGAAGCATTCTTCAAAATATATGTAGAAAACCATAAAGAATAAAACGGTAAATGTAAAATGAATGCGGGACGCGGAATAAAAACGATAATAGGAAGTTTCTTCCGTAAAAGAGGACAGATGGGTGCTCAGGCAACATCTGCTTCTTTCCTCGTCTCTATAACATTCGTAGCCGTTTTGTTTGCTGTCGCCCTTTCATGGATGCTTTGGAGATTTCCATATCACCTGTTCAGTGATGAAGTCTATAACGTAGTTGTAGTAAATGCTCCGGAATCATTTGTCAGATACAATGAGAAAACTCAGGCCTACCGTGATAAAAGGTCAAAGGAATACGGTAACCGCACTAATCTTTGGCGCAATCTCGAGAATATCCTTTCATTCCAATACAATTTTGACGGCTACGGCAGCACCAAATATTTCTATAAGTATAATGACGCATTATATGATTTTGTCTCATTTGGTGAATGGATGCGTGAGTACGATGCTTATCTCACAATTGTATTCCCGGAAGATTTTGATGAGGTAGTAGATAACCGCCAGAACGGTCTTTCCGATGATAAACCCGAGATCCTTACTTACTATCGCACCAATTCATTGGAATACTCTTCAATGAAAGACGAATACATTGATGTTCACCTCGCAGGTTATGAGAGCTATATCCGTGCCTCCTATGGTCTTGCGATCACATCTTTCTCTGATTCCGAGATAGTTGATTACCCTATTCCGACTGTCAAGAACGCCAGCGGAATAAAAGCTGTCGTAGAATCATTAAGCAGAAATTTCATTCCTATTCTTATATTCATTATTCTTCTCTATGCATCAATGAGCATAGGAACAAATGTAATTGCAGGCCAGAAAGAACGCGGAACTTTCACCGGAATCCTTCTTACACCTCTTCCCCGTTATTCAATCGTTATCGGTTATCTCGGCGGTGTGGTCTTGAAAGCGATAATACCTGCTTTCTGTGTAGCCACCGTCTCGTCTTTACTGGTCGGACAGTTCTCGTTAGGCGGTTTCTTTGCCTTATATTTTTATATTCTGGCACTTGAAATCTTTATAGCATCGATTACTATCCTTATATCAGTAATTAACGATACCGTCATTTCCGCTCAAACAGCTTTCCTTCCCATTTTCCTGACTTTAGTCGCGGTATGTGTCACCTGTATCCAGTCAGTCAACGAGAGAGAAGACTTTTACATGTTTTTACCTGTACACGGTCAGTTCTTTGGTATCGGTGACGTTCTTGTCGGCAGGACAAATGTTTTAGGTCTTTTTGTCAGTTCTTTGATTACGCTCATTCTTTCAGCTTTAATAGTATTCATTACTGAAAGACTCCTTCACAGTGAACGTTACACAGTTTCAGTTGATACTGTTGATGCAAAGGCAGTAAAAAGAAGGCTCGAAGGCGGAAAGCCTACAGCATGGGAATCGATCAACAACGGATACGATAATCTCAATTTCTTTATCAATGAAGCCTTCTATCCGCTTGTAGTACTTTCGGTCTATCAGACATTAGCCATAATTCCCGTCGTTATCTCATATATGAGAAAAGCGGAATATTCCGGATTCATTCAGGATCTGGCAAATGTAAAAACGATAAATGATATTCTGAATAAGACATTCGAGGTCTTCGGAATCTTCTTTAAAGATCCGCTCTTCCTCGGATTAATGGCTTTAGGATACATTGCAATTATCGTTACATACTTTATTCACGCCGGCAGAATCTGGAAGATCAAAGGCTTTAAGAACAAAGTATCAGCATGCGGTTACCCTCTGTCTGATACAAGACATATAATCAGGCATTACGCTCTCGGATTGCTCATCGGATTTATCATGATGTCCTGCACTATAGGGATCATGTTCTTTACCGGCCAGCTGACATTTTCGGGATTCAGCCTGAACATCTCCGGAATTGGCGTATTCATTTTTAATCTCTTAATGTGGTTCCCCCAGGGTGCATCCGAAGAGCTTATGTTCAGAGGCTTCATGCTCAAGTCTTTTGAGAAAAGATTCAAGCCGGCTGTCGGAATAATCGCTTCATCCGTCGTTTTCTCCGCATTACATTCACTCAACAAGGGCTACACACCGCTCGCGTCTGTAAACCTCGTGCTGATTGCAGTTCTTTTCGCGCTCATCTACTATGTTACAGGCGATATCTGGATGACATCAGCGATCCATACCGCATGGAACCTCTCACAAGGCAACATCTACGGACTTTTGGTTTCAGGAAACTCATCATCCAATTCGGTCGTTACGGCAATCTATTCAGATAATGCCTCTTCCCTTATCACAGGAGGCAGCTTCGGCCCAGAAGGCGGCCTCGCAACAACTGCAGTTACAGTTGTATGCATTGTGATAGTTGCGGTGTTGCTTGGGAGAAAGGGGAAGAAGGCATTCCCACAACTGCTGTAAAGGGTCCGCTCCGTCAAAACACAAGGAATTACGCTTCCGCAGCTATCTCACGGGCCACAAATACACCGGATGCAGAAGCATGGGACAATGAATGAGTAACACCGCTGCCGTCACCGATCACAAAGAGGCCGGGGTAACGGGTCTCGAGTCTGTTATCAATTGCAACTTCCATGTTGTAGAACTTGACTTCAACGCCGTAAAGCAACGTGTCATCGTTTGCGGTACCGGGAGCGATCTTATCGAGTGCATAGATCATCTCAATGATCCCATCCAGGATACGTTTGGGAAGCACAAGTGAGAGATCGCCCGGTGTAGCCTTGAGCGTAGGCCTTACGGTTGACTCTTCAATACGTGAAGCATTGGATCTGCGGCCTCTGGTAAGGTCTCCGAATCTCTGGACTATTACGCCTCCGCCAAGCATGTTTGAAAGTCTCGCGATAGACTCGCCGTAACCGTTTGAATCCTTGAAGGGCTCTGAGAAATGCTTTGAGACTAACAGAGCGAAGTTAGTGTTCTCCGACTGAAGTTCAGGCGCATCAAAACTGTGGCCGTTTACCGTTACAATACCGTTCGTATTCTCGGTTACAACATAGCCGTACGGATTCATGCAGAATGTTCTGACCTTATCTTCAAACTTTTCGGTACGATATACTATCTTGCTCTCATAAAGTTCAGATGTCAGATCTGAGAAGACAACTGCAGGCAGTTCGACTCTTACACCAATATCCACCCTGTTCGAAAATGTCTCTATATCAAGTTCAGTGCAGACTTTCTCGATCCACTTGCTTCCCGAACGGCCGACGGATACGATGCACTTTTTGCACACATAGGATTCGCCCAGACATTCTGCTTCAAATGTCCCGTCCTCAAGCACTTTAAGATCACCTACGGGAGCATTGAAGTAAAAATCGACCTTATCCTTAAGTTCACCGAAGATATTACCAAGCACCTGATAATTCTTATCTGTTCCGAGATGTCTTACGGAAGCATCCAGAAGATGGAGTTTATTCTCCAGACAGATCTTTTTAAATGAAGAACCCGCGGTCGAATAAAGCTTTGTTCCCTCACCGCCGTTGGCAAGGTTGATGCTGTCAACGTACTTCATGAGTTCAAGGGCCTTTTCTTTGCCTATATGCTCATACAATGTGCCGCCGAAATCATTGGTGATGTTATATTTGCCGTCTGAGAATGCTCCGGCTCCGCCGAATCCTCTCATGATCGCACAGGATTTGCAGTTGATACAGCTTTTGACTTTTTCTCCGTCAATCGGACACTTACGCTCCTCGAGAGCCTTGCCTGCCTCGAAAACAGCGACTTTCAGATCAGGTCTCAGTTTTACGAGTTCATAAGCTGAGAATATTCCTCCGGGGCCGGCGCCGATAATGATCACGTCATAATTTTTCATAAGAAAGTCTCCTTTGAAAAGGATTACGACTTAATTATAAAAGAACTGGTCAGGAACACAAATAATTATTTGTGTTTCTTGATCTTGATAGCGTAAGTCAGAGGGATTGCAATGACTATTGCTGCTCCGGCCTGTATGAAATTAAATGCAACTGAACCCAAAGCCGCTTCCCGGCCATACATAAAGGTTTCAAACGCAAAGTATCCGCCAACCATTATAAGTTCTGCAACAATTCCTGCGAAAAGCCTTAACAGAAAACCTATTGCTTTTTTTCCGTGAGACTGTGACATGATAAGCGCTGCAACCAGTCCCATCAAGCCCTTTATCACAAATGTGGGAGCGATGTAGACCGGATAGCCGGCAATCAGATCTCCGAGAGCAGAACCTATTGCTGCGGGGAAAAACGCGGCTGGGCCGATAAAATAAGATGCAACAAGGATCACTCCGTCACCTAGATTCATATAACCTATTGCCGTAGGGATCTTCAGTTCCGTTCCTATAAATACCAGCGCAGCGAAAATACCGCATATCGCAATAATGCGAAGATTTGATTTTGAATTGTTTTTTCTATCATTTTCAGACATGTTTATCACCTCATAAAACTTCTTAGATCCATCGGATCAGTACAGATATTCTCCGCACCACATCCGACAAGGAATTCACGGGTCTTATAACCCCAGGTACAGCTGATGCTGCACATCCGGCTGTTTTTCGCAGTCAGGATATCCGTATCGGTATCCCCAATGTAAACAGCTTCGTTGTTTTCGATGCCCAGCGAAAACAAACATCGTTCGACTGGTTGATAAGACGGCTTCCTTTCTACTCCTTCCACAGAACCTCTGACATAATCAAAAAGGTCCGGGAAAAAATGATCTATAAGTTTACGGGCAGGCTCATCGTTCTTGTTGGTCACACAGGCAAGAAGTATGCCTTCGGACTTAAGGCGCATGAGCGATTCTACAATACCGTTATAAGGGCGTGTGTTTTCTATGCAGTGAGAGTCGTAGTAAGAAATGTTGTCTTTAAGAACTCTGTTCTTCAATTCCTCGCTGTATTCACCGGGATCGGCATTAAGGCTTCTCTCGATAAACTTCACAACACCGTTATTGATAAAAGACTTTACCTGCTCTTCCGTCTGCGGCGCAAGACCATTCATCCTGCGGGCAGCATTAAGACTTGAAGTAAGCCCGCCCAGAGTATCCAGGAGGGTTCCGTCCAAATCAAAGCAAGCAAGTCTGTATCTCATTATTACCACCTTCTCATTATCCAAAAGATATTTAACTAATAGATTAACCATTTACCTATTGGTTGTATAGGTTAAATGTTGGGACAATTAGCATATATATATCACTAAATGACGCTTATTCAAGATTCAAAATGTAGAATTACAAAACACAGAATGCTAACATTATTTAGATATTCATAACGAGGTAAATACAATGGCAATAGTCAGATTCAATACAATGGAATTGGGAACATATGAGACTGATACAGTTGTTTCATCCATCACTCAGGCATCGACTTCCAACAATAAACCGATGCTCAAGGTCGCTCTAAGCGATGGCGAAGACAGTATTACTGCGCTTATATTTGATTCGACAAAGAAGGAACTCGCTGCCGGCGGCATTGAGGATGGATGCACCGCCGTAATTAAGCTCGAGATCACGGAATATAAAGGCAACAAGAGCTACAAAATAGTCTCCATAACGCCTGCCCGTCTGCCCGAGGACGAGTTAAAACAACTTATAAAGCTTCCGCCGGTAGATCCCGATAAACTTGCAAAAGATATCATCATTCTTATCAAGCAGTCTTCAGGAAGAGATTATGACATGTCAAATCTTGACATTCCGTCTGACGATTTCTCGCTGACAGCACTCACCGTCAGGATTATATCTTCTAACCTCAAGGCATTCACCAAATCTTCCGCTGCCAAGGGGATGCATCACAACATCTATGGCGGACTTGCTTATCACACTTACAGGATGATCAGATCAGCTTATTCGATATGCGAAGTATATCCGCTTCTTAACCGCGAGCTCCTTGTCTGCGGAACAGCACTTCATGATATCGGAAAACTCATTGAGATGAAGACAACAGACACAGGTATTGCTTCTTACACAGACATGGGCAATTTGTTTGGCCATCCCCTGCTCGGCATCGAGATGATCGATCATGAAGTCTGGAATAAAGATCAGGCCATAGGCGGCAGATCCTATAACCGCGAACAGGTCGCAATGGTAAAGCATATGATAGCTTCGCATCACGGCCAGCCTGAATGGGGCGCAATAAGATACCCGTCCACTCCGGAAGCAATGATCCTTCATGAACTCGACATGATCGATTCGCGTATGTATATGTATGAGGAGAATTTTGCCCAAATGGCTCCGGGATCTTCAAGTGATCCGGTCTTTGGCATCGCAAGCGACGGAAAGACCGTGATCTACAAGAATTCCTTCAGTAACTACGAGTGAGTTACACTCCTGACAGTTAACGTTTCATTGACTGGATCTTCTCATTCATCTGTTTTGCTTCTTTTCTGTAATAACGCATGAAGCAGAACCAGATAATGAATGCTACTATGAGCTGGATGGCTGCAACGATAAGTCCCTGAATGAGCGTTGCAGAGCCTCCGAACCAGCCTACTGCATAAGCGACTATTGTATATATGACGCAGCCTGTTCCCATATGGATCAGCACTTTGATCGGCTGCGGCAATCTGTCGCTGTTATATACGATCGTCGGAACACCGAATCCCAAACCGACTATTGCACTTCCGATAACCATTTTAGTAAATCGGTATCCCTCAAGGCTGAAATTGCCTCCGTATGCGACGTCAAACACTATTCCCGCAAGGCAGAATATCGTGAGTGCCATGCCTATGCTTATTATCGTGCTCTTAACTATATCTTTTAATATATCTTTCATCTTTTAGTCCTCCCTTATAATCCGAGATATTTCTTGAACTCAGGCAGATACTTTCTTGACACATAATCCTTATCCCCGTTCTTAAGCTTCAGTAAAAGCGTTCCGCTGAAACCCGGTTCGATGCTGTCCATGTATGACAGATTGATAAGAGTCGTTTTCGAAATCTGCATAAACTGCTTACCTAATTGCTGTGCAAGTTCATAAAGTCTTTTGCGCGAACGGTATTTCTGCTTAGCGCCGTAAATGACCGTATCCCCGTTTTCCACCCTGACCATGTATATTTCTTTAAGCTGCAGAACAACTATATCTTCCTCATTCTGCAAAGCGGTTACCGGTGTCTCGCTTGTGCTGAATATGTCGATCATCCGCTGTATCTCTTCGGTGACCTTATCGGTATGAATGACTGCATAAGGCTCTTTGTATTCTGCTGATATGTCTATATTAACTTTCACTTTCTGAAAGCCTCCTCGCAAATATACATCTATGTTACATCAAGCCTTCTTATGATGCGCAGCAAACTTTACGATCTCATATACTGACATGAACAACGAGGCAATCAGGAACCACGTCATGATCACATGATAAGCGTATGCGATGTAAACCACATACCCTACCGTTGCTATCGATGCTGCAGCCGCCGTCAGATGCCACCACTTGCTGTTAAGGTATTTCTTGATCATCTTTATCACCTCCTCCATAACTTGTGGCCTCATAGTAGCAAAAGATCCTTTCCCCGTGTTCGAAAACGCGGTAAGTGGCAGATTTTCGAAGGTGAAATGCAAAATTCGGCATTTGGGCAGCAGCAGATTTACAGTACAAAAAGAGACCCGTTTTCAAGTCAAAACAGGTCTCTTTTTTGTATCATAAATCTGTCAATTTAGTCTCCGCCACAGCTTCTTAGCCGGTGTACAAACCCTCTTACTTCCAATGATCGAGTTCAGACAGATAGCCGTTATACTGGATGCGGCGTTCAGCATCTGAAAGATTGTCGGGATTTGGCATGTGCCCGATCAGAAAATCAAGAAGTGCATCCTTTGACTGATAAACAAAATCGCCGTCTGTATAGCACCATGTGCAGTAAGATTCATTGAAGCTTCCGTCAGGTTCTTTGCTGATCATCGAATCTTCGGAAAGAGGCATGCCGCAGCACTGACAGATAAGCTGTCTGGGACTTCCGAGAAGCGTATTGATCGACACATTGAATTCTTTTGAGATTATCTTCAGGGTATCAGTATTGGGCTGTGTATCGCCGACTTCCCAACGGCTAACCGCCTGCCTTGTTACCATCAATCTATCAGCCATCTGATCCTGAGTCAGATTGTTATCTTCACGAAGTTTCTTGAGTACGTCTTTTGTATCCATGTTCTATCTCCTTTCGGTTTATAACTAGAGTATGTATCACATGAAGGACAATGACAAGCAACCTGCTGTTGCGTTTGCGGTAATTGGCTGTGATTATCATGACTCGCCGGAATCGCTTTTCCCTTCAGCAAGACAGAAACGCACTATTATCGACAGCACGCCGTCCTTAAGCTCAGAGTCGATCGTGCCACCATTTCTCGTGATAAGTTCTTTCGCGATTGAAAAACCCAGTCCTGTGGAAGAGTTGCCTTCCTTGACCGTGTAGTAACGGTCGAAAAGCTTGGCTGCGGATACAGGCGTCAGGTCCGGTGCAGGATTGCTGAAGACTGCGCAGCCTTCGCCGTCAAGCTTTACGGTCAAGGCATCATCTGCATATTTAATGGCATTGCTGATTATATTCTCGAAGATACGGTTGGCACTCTTCCTGTCACAAATAACAGATACTGAATGCTCGGGGAGTTCAATCTCAGGCTCTATCCCTTTATCTTTAAATGCAGCATAAAATGAGAGAATGCATTCTTCGAGGACACGGCATATATCTACAGTCCCGGATTCAGAATCAGTATCCGCTACCGGATATCTGGAAGGATCAGTCGAAGTGCTGTATTTGAAGAGTTCATCTGCCAGTTCGCTCAGAGAAAGAGTACGGCTTTTGATCCGCTCAAGATATTGTCTCTTAAGTTCTTCATCCTTCTCATCCGCCATAAGATCCAAATAAGAATTAATGGCAGTCAAAGGTGTTCTGATATCGTGTGAGATCGCAGTTACCGCTTCAGACACCTTGCGGTTGCCGTCTATGTATTCATTACGTTCATCCTGGAGATTCTTAAGTTCACGGTTAAGTGTCTCGGCAGTCTTTCTGGCGTGAGCATCAGTCGTCGTAAGAGTTACCGGTATCTGGGTATCGCATCTGACCTGATCTTCTATATTCTCAGTAAGTTCGTCAAAACCGCGTCTTAACAGGACTATCTTAACGACAGCTGCAATAATGGCTATTGCCAGAAGAACACAAAGTACGATCAGGATCTTCAACAATGGATCTCCTTCCTTCTGAAAACGATAATACCACAGAAGGAAGTCAGAGTTATCCAAAAGATGTCGCAGATAATGTTTATGGCCATCAGACCGTCACGGTACATCATGTAAGGTGAAATAGTGAAGCCCGTATCAATATGGAAGATCAGAACCGGATCAGAATAGATGACTACAAGGAATGCATTTTTGACCGGTGCTGCAAGTGAGCTGTTTTCATAAAATGAGAACTCATCGCCTTTATAGGAAAAATAGATATTACATTCAGACAAACTAAAATGCTCTTCAAGGGCATTAGGTTCCTCATCCCTTACCTGGCGTAACTTTTTTACGCCTTCACCTTCAGCGTCTATCCGCTGGGTCACCTGCAATATGCCCATAGGAATCGAAACACGGATTGCTATCATTAACACAAAAAGAAGGAAACCGACTACAAAAGAGGCCGTTCTCTTCATGCTCGCAAAGAGCACTGCCAGGCTTGCCGAAGATATAAGGATCGTTATCAGCAATGATATAAGGAACATCAAGAAGATCACGGGCAGATATACCGGAGGATGCCAGTGATATATCAAACACGCAATCGCAAAAGAACCTGCGCTTACGAACAACATAACAACATCCAAAATCAGGACAAATATCAGCGAAGAAAAATATATACTGCTTTTACTGTGACCACCGGATATAAGGTTCTTGACCGTCCCGTCACTGAAGATTCTTCCGAAAAACAAAGGAATAAATAAAACGATTAATAATATCGGATATACATTAAAAGAACCCATGATCAAATTCAGCGCTTCGATCTCATTATCCACTTCACAGTCATTTGACTGCAGAACATCATATGTTTCTTTCGGCAGCGCCTCCGAATACATTTTGAAAGCATCGGCAGCACTTACATCCAGGCTCTCAAACCGCTTATGAGCATTCTCAGAGATCTCGTAGTTTGGGTTGTGAAGATCAGCATAGGCGGATATAAATGATGAAACCAGAAGCAATGCAATGAAGATCCACGCCTCCATACTTCTGAAAAATCTATAGATCATTCCGGAAAGGATCTTTTTCATATCACGGAAACTCCTTTCTGTTTATCACTACAAATCCTGCGGCAGTAAAAATAACTATGGATGCTCCTGCCGCCATTACCGCCTTGGACCCTTCGGGATCATCAGTCATCGCCCCGTAGTACGGATTGACTTCCTTTGCCAGAACCAAAGCTTTCCGGGCGTTTCCTCCGACGTATCCCGGATTGGTCTCCCAAAGCGTTTCCCCGGTTTCTTCATTTGTATAAGAGTATCTGTATGGTCTTTGAAGCAGATCATCTATTATAGATGTAGAACTCAAGATCACTATAAGAAGAACAAACGAGAGCATAACCGCCAGAAGCTTATTGCAAAGTAAATACTGAAAGACTGTAAAGAGAATAACAAATGCGACGCAGATAACGGTTACCTTAAAAAGTGATTCGACCATAACGCTGTTGATCTTTACAGATTCCTTTACCGGAACGGTTTTCGCGAAAACATATATTACGATCACCGCTCCCAGAATAGACATTATCGTTGCAAGTGAGGCAGTGACAGCATCTGCGAAAAAGATACTTATCCTTCGTGTTCCCGTGGCTATCTTATTATTTATCGAACGGAAGGAGATATCCGATCCCGTAAACATGGTACAAAAGACCGCAGAACCGAAAGGTATGACAAAGACAAGTTTTCTTATGCAGGAAACCACGAATGAACTGTCAAAATATCTGGGCCTTGCAAAAAAATACATACTCAAATCACTGCAGGTGTTATTGACCATTGCCATTCCCATTACAACGGAAAAACCCAGAACAAGTAAAAACAGTTTAGTCCTGAAGAATCTGAACAAAGATGACTTTAAAGAGGATATCATGAGATACCTTCCCTCTTTGCTACGAGATTCATAAAATACCCTTCAAGACTCTCGTTGTTCTCGGCAATGGAAATAACATCCACTCCGGCTTCATTGGCAAGCGAGACCATTTTTGATGCGGTGATCTCTGAATATATATCAACGGTATCCTCACCTTCGATCTTATAATCGATCTTTTCCCTGTCGAAAACCGGACACAGACTTTCTGCTCCGGACACTTTAAGTCTTGACGACTTTCTGACCTTGCTCATGAGTTCTTCACTGCTCAGTGTCTGTAAGATCTCGCCATTGTCTATGAACGCATAATGAGTGGCAAGCTTTGATAATTCTTCAAGGATGTGGCTCGAGATAAGGATCGTCGTGTGTTTTTCTTTATTGATCCTCAAAAGGATCTCACGCATCTCTATAATGCCCTGAGGATCGAGACCGTTTATCGGTTCGTCAAGGATAAGCACATCCGGCTTTCCGCAAAGTGCAACGGCAATACCGAGTCTTTGTCTCATGCCGAGGGAGAACTTACCGGCTGATTTCTTTCCGGTATCCTTAAGTTCGACAAGTTCCAAAAGCTCGGGGATATCATCATATGAAGTCATTCCCAGATTTATATATTGGAGTTTTAAATTGTCATACGCGGAAAGGTTGCGGAATACGGCAGGACTCTCTATTATTGAACCCATTCTCCTTCTGACGGTCAATATGTTCTTGTCTTTACTCGAAACTCCGCTGATCGAGTAGGATCCCGATGTCGGTTCCGCAAGACCGGTAATTATCCTCATAAGAGTTGTCTTGCCGGCGCCGTTCCTTCCTACCAGACCGAAGATCGAACCGTTCGGTATTTCAAGAGAAACGTTCTTAAGAACCTGTGATTTACCGTAATACTTGCTTATGTCTTTTATCGAGACTACATTATCCATTACAGATCTCCTTTTAACTTAAATCCAATTCCCCACACTGCTTCTATATATTCAGTATCCGTATATTCCTTTATCTTCTTTCTGAGGTTGCTTATGTGGACCTTAACGGAACTCTCCGTGCAGTCGGGTGTCTCGGACTTAATAAGATCCAAAAGTTCCGATTTTGAGATCACACGACCTCTTCCCGTGGCGAGCATCTTCAATATCGCGTATTCGGTCCTTGTAAGCTTAACTTCTTTATCTTCTACAAATACTTCATGCTTATCCGTATCTATTATCAGATCACCGCAGGTTAAGCGCGCAGAAGATCCGTTTCGGGATGTAGTGCGGAGCGCTGCATTTACTCTTGCTTTTAGCTCCCTGATATCAAAAGGCTTGGTTATATAATCGACGCAGCCCTCCGAAAGAAGCGATATCTTATCATCTGTGGAAGATCTCGCACTGACGGCAATGACGGGCGTCTGCTTCGGAATGTGCTTAAGAAGTTCCTCACCGGACATTCCCGGAAGCATAAGGTCCATCAGGATAAGATCCGGACCGGTCCCGAGCATCATGCGGCCTTCGGTTCCGGTCGAAGCCCACACAGTCTCATAGCCCTCCTTCTTCAGCTCTCTTTGAAGGACTGCTCCGATATCTTCATCATCTTCTACGATCAATATCCTGCTCATGTGAAAATCTTATTTCTATTCCCTTTTCAAATCAAGTTGACGGCACAAATGTTACCCATATCTTAACTCTTTTGCAGGCAACATTGATTTATAATGAAGCCATGAAAAACGGAACATATAGAAAACTTACATCAATACTTTTAACGCTCGCTTTGCTGGCATCGTCAGTTTCATGTTCATCCAAAAAGAAAGAATATGAAGTAATTAAAGAAGACGATCCCTGGTATGAATGCGAATCATTTGACATCTCATATATTTTCTCTGATGAAGATTATGAATATGTAAGCTTCATGACCGCAGGTGCCATGAACGGATCCATCTATGTAAGTGTTAATGCGGAACGGAAAGTATCAGGAAATATCCGTGATCTTACAGATGAAGAGATCATGGCTAATTACGAACAATACATACTTCAATTCTCGTATGACGGTGAATTACTGGATAAGATGAAATATTCATCTGTTAACGAAGACGGAACATACAGATTCCTTAATAAAGCCTGGGTAACTGACGGGAAATTAAATACCCTTGAACTGACACTTGATCTTGAAACGACAACGGTAATTGATTATTTTTTCAACGGCGAGAAGCTTGACCTTCCGGAAGTCGATAACTACTACAATAATCCGGTCTATATTTCAGACATGTATACAGAAGACGGATATAAAGTCTTTATTCTTCATATCAATTCATATAATGAGACGATCGCAGTCGTAAGACCTGACGGAACATTCTATGAGATGTACTCGACGGAACTTGCAAACGGAAATGTTGACAGCATTCTGCAGCTCATTCCCGGAGAGCGCGGCACAGTGATCATCCCTGTCTATACTTATTCTTACGATATCATATTTGTTTCCCTGGATATCGCTACAGGTGAGACAAAAGAACTAGAAGGCCTCTACGGCACATCAAAAATGTGGATTGAACGCGCTTCAGGGAAAACAGTAGGAAGAGATTATAAAGGATTCAGTTTTGTTGATGACATGACTGGAGATCCTACACACATTTGCGATTACAGTAATATCAATGCTCCGATGACTGAAGTTGTCGATTCCGAGCTGCTTTATATCTCAGATAACGGAGACGAGATGATTTTAGGAAGAGAGACCTATGATCCCGTCGGATACACAACCAGCAGATTCGGATATGAAATAATGCATCTTTCGCGTACTGACAAGAATCCAAATGCAGGAAAAACCGTCCTGACCTTATCAACCGAACAGGAGTTCTACCCTCCGGAATCAGATTTTAATGCCATCCATCTCTTTAATGAACGAAATGATTCTTTCTTCATAAAGTATGTCTTCCCTTTCGATGAGAATGGAAAAGGCGTTGACATAGATTCAGATATCCTTCTTGTTGAAGATCCTATCGCAGATGCATCAGATGCCAACCGGTATGTTGATCTTGCGCCTTTGCTTGGACTTGATAAAGAATCTATTGAAGAACATTATTTCGCAAATGCCATAAATGGCGCAAGATCCGGTAATTCACTTTACAGAGTGCCGCTTGATATCTCAGCATCAGGAATAATCACGGCTTCAACAAATATGCCGAACGGCCAGAACGGATTTACTTTCGACCAATATGCGGAATTCGTTGATGATGTCTGCAACGGCATTGATCCGATGAGTTTTACCGCAGGCTTTAAAATGGGAAAATCCGAATACTTCACAAAACTATTCCTGAACATGAGCGATGTTTTCATCTCTGACGGACATGCTGATCTTAACAGAGAAGAACTCCGTGAACTGATGCTCTTTGTTGATGAACACGGGAACGATAATATCTCATCTGAAGAAAACACGGGCAATCACAGCGCTGCCGTATCTGAGGTCATATCTGCCGTTGAGGGTCATAACGCAAGACTTGAAGGAAATTATGGCGCAATATATGGGTATCTTTACAGCTTCGATGAGTATATCGACTGCTATGAAGAAATAGGAGAAGGAATAGGGATCTACGGTCTTCCGTCCTTCGATGGCAGAGGCCCTCAGACGGTATCACATGAATTTGTAAGTGTCCTGGCTGATACCAAATATCCTGAAGAATGCGCGGAATTCGTTAAGCTCCTTTTATCCTTCGAGGTTCAGAGTACGATGACTGACAGCAATCCTATAAACTGCGATGCTTTAAGATACATCGCGGAGCATAAACTCGACACTTATAATGCGGCTTATGCGGAATTGATCAACACATCATCACGTTCCGAGATACCTTTCGATACAGTAGACAAGTATATTGATATTCTGTCTTCTTCGTATGGCGGAATGAATGTCGGAAGCGCTATCGAAGAAATACTGCGTGAAGAATCCTCCGCATATTTTTCCGGCGGCAGAGCTCTTGAAGATGTGATTCCCGTCATGCAGAAGCGCGTTCAGACAGTGCTGGATGAGGCTTCGTAACAACTGCTTATCTCTCTAATGCGATTACTGCTCCATTAAGACGCGTATCGCCCTGATAATCCGAGTATGTGGAAATATCGGCAGTCCCCTCTTTCTTATCGGGACTGTAGTACACGGTTACGATAAATGCATTCTTACCGTTCTGTTTGATATACAGATTGTAGTAATCCTCGTTTTCGAATTTACCGGCATGATCATTCCATACATCATTAATGATCTCCAGAACAGTATCGTCATTTAATACTGCTGTATCGACGGTTATTCCGGTGAGTCTGTATTTAGTCTTCTCGAAAAGGACCGAATAATCATCGCCGTCTTTATAATCACCGAAATTGATCGATTCCGTCACAATGCTGAAACTCATATTGTCCGGCAGATTATTCTGCCTGTTGACGTAATTCGTAAGATCATCGTGGAAAGAGTCATTATACAATTCAAATTCGGTTATCAGGTCATCCCGGTAATCCTGCTCAGGATAGATCGTGAACCTGTCGCCTTGAGGAAGAACATCTGTAATTACATAATAACTGTGATCATCATAATCCATGAGCTGAATACCGATGTTCCCTGCCATCTCATCACCGTACTTTAAAGCGAGATTAGTTTTTATCGAGGCCGCGTCAGCTCTGATGATACTGCACTTTTTATTTTCGAAAGAGAGGCCTACGGAAATAAATGCAATGATTATTCCTGCAACAAGAAGCAGTGTAGCTACAGTAAGTATCTTACGCTTTCTGATATACAGAAAACCGAAGACCAGCTGATAGATCGCACATATGGGAATAATGGGAATTATGCAGAACCATGTAAGGTTATTGAACATGGCATCAAAGCCATAGATGTAGGGGCCACCGATCAGCCCTCTCTGAACGCCCGTGATACCGGCAGATATCACAAAAATATATGGTACATAGGATAGAAAGAAAACTATGGCACCGAATATGCCGAATACGTTTTTTGCTGTACTTTTCTTTTCCGTGCTCTTCTCCATGATCCGCCTCCAGGGCTTGAACGGGTTGGTATCTACCTGCATAATACAACAATTGTTTTGATTGTCAAAGTAATTTTATTGATAGCCCCTCTTTTGCCACAGGTGAATTAAAACTTCCATTACAGAATAATTACTAGATTCGCCAGAAAACAATGACAGAATCAGTAATTTCACTACAAATTACTAAAAAGTTAATGATTGGGACCTGATTTCAGTAATAATTCAGTAATACAAAAAAACACTTAAGCTCGAGTTGACTGTTTTTTTTGACCAAGAATAAGGGCTGTCTCATTGAGACAGCCCATAAAATTTAAGCTTTTCTACCGATTATGCAGGAAGATTGTAAACTACATCAACGAATACATCCTGAGTCATGAAATCTCTGAATACGATCTCAATAGGACTGTCAGAACGGAGCTTATAGTATGCAGTGTATGTGATGGTATCACCGTCTGCGATCTTCTCATACTGAGGCAGATCAGCCTGTGTCTTTCCTGCATCCTCAGAATCCTTAGGTGAACCTGTGGTGTTCAGGGAAATACCATCCTGGAATACGTAGCAGCTTCCGGAAGCAACCATGAATGCGTTATCTTCCTTACCGCTTGTATTTGTCCATGTGTAAGAAATACCGATAACCTTGTGCTCAACAATATTGCTGTCGCGGTCAAGATCAGTACCCTTGAATACGCCGGTAACGTCATTTACCTGAATGGAGAACTTACCACTGGGTGAATCACCTTCTGTGAGTCCGCCGGGACCGAATGCGGGATTCGGAACCTTTGCAACCTCAAAATCCTCGTGACGGATGTCAGGCATCTCCCACTTGGGATCGACATCAAAGTACTGGGTATTGTTGCTGTCAGAACCGATACCGATGGTTACAACATCAGTATTGCCCTTGATCGTCGAGAACTCAGCCATGCCGCGGAGAGTTGTTCCCTTCTGGAGATAGAGCCAGATATTGTCATTGAAATCCATGTTATTGAAAGTGGAATTGGATGACGGGCTGAACTTCTGCTCTTCGCCATCCTGCGTTGCAGACCAGTAAATGGCATTTACCTTTGTGAATCTGTCGCTTAAAGAAGTAAAGTCATAGTAGACATTAAGAATGTCATATTCGTACTTGTCACCTGTGTCGAAGTACTCATAGCCTATTACCTGGAGCTCAAAATCGCCGTCAAAAACAAACTTTTCAGGCAATGTGAACTGTGAAGCAGCCTCTGTAGCCTCTGCTGTGGTCTCTTCAGCGGTTGTCTCAGCGGCAGTAGTCTCGCTGGCCTTTGTTTCTTCAGCTTCTGTTGTGGTCTCCTCTGCCTTATTGCATGCTGTGAAAGATGTTGCCATCAATGCTGCTGTCATGCCTGCACAGAGAATTCTTGTAATCTTACTCGTTTTCATTTGATCCCCTCCTTTATTCCGAGTTGATTACATTTTATCGCTGTGCAACTGCATAAAAAATACTGTTGGATTTGACTATATTTACCAAACGAATCAAGGATATTTAATAAAATCTATTCAAAATACCAATGGTTTTCATGGACTTTTTAAGAAAACAGATGCCGAAGACAGCTCAATTCCATGATTTACGGCTATTCCAGGCCACACTTATTGGTTTTGCCCGTTTATATAGTCTGAACTCTTCAAAAAACAACTGCTCTGACTAAGCTTTCTTAGCCTTTACCATCGTGAAGTAGATCACTCCGGCTGCTGCATACAAGGCCATCGCAGTAACAATAATGGCCGTATAGTTGTTTCCGGTGTTCGAAAGTATTATCTCCGAGAGATTATTGCCCGTAATGCCAGCCACAGCCCATGCAGAGAGCGAGAGGCCGTGTATCTTGGAGATGTTCTTCATTCCGAATCTGGATTCAAGAAGCGCCGGCAGTGTCGAGAAGCCGCCGCCGTAACCGAGATTTATGACCATTAACAGCGCGATGATGATAAAGCCATTGCTGACAAGCGCAGACAAGCCGCAGAGAACCACGCACGACAGGAATATTATCCCGTAAACCGTCGCGCGGTCTTTCATCTTATCAGAGACAGTAGAATAACCTATACGGCCTAAAGCATTGCATACAGCAGTTACCGAAGGCACGATGCTGACGATAGTCGCAAGAATCGCAAGACCAGCGAATTTCTCGTTGAGAAGCTGCTTTTCGTAAGTGATGAGCATCAGGCCACAATGGATATTAATGTAGAAGATAAGCCAGATTCCGATAAAGGTCTTATCCCTAAACATCGACGTTACTTTGAAGCTGTTATTGACTGTCTTATCCTCGACCCAGCCCTCGGGTTTCTTCAAAAGCAGATGTCCGGCAAACATCATTACGAAATAGATCCCTCCGAGGATCCAGAACATCGGTGCTATTCCGAGATTATTCTGGAGCATCTCCATGATCGGCGTTGCAATCGCTTTCGCGAGACCAAAACCCATGATCGAAATTCCCGTAGCAAGACCCTTATTATCCTTGAACCAGAGCATCAGGGTCTTTACGGGCGTCAGGTATCCTATTCCTAATCCGATGCCCATGATGCAGCCATAGAAAATGTAGATCAGTATCAGTGCCAGAGGGCCCCTCAGGAAATGTATGGTTGCTCCTGTTCCTATCATGCCGACGGTAAAGCAAATAGCCGAAATAAGAGATGATCTGTGAATGTTCATTTCTACGATCTTGCCCGCGAAAGCGGCGGACATGCCGAGGAAGAAGATCGCGAAGCTGAAGGCCCAGCCGACCGAGAAAGTGCTCATGCCGATGGCATTTGCAATCGATTCTTTGAACGTGCTCCAACAATAGACCGTACCGATCGAACAGTGAATCAACAGAGCCGGTATGGCTGCCCTCGTCCATTTATTCATAGTAGTCACCCCTCGGAAATCGTATGAATTAAGTTTACCATTTAATCGGCTAAAGCAATCATATATTTTTGACAGGGTCAGACCCCTCATTTTTTCATTTTCGATCCGGCGACTCCGCTAATACCGGCAACAGCACCATTAAGCGGACTTGTGGATGAAGTGTTCCAGAAAAAGCTTCCGGCTTTTTGATTTGCAGCACCGCAGTTAGCATTGACCTTCAGGAAATCGTCTGCCATATCTGAAACTGCCTTTTGATATGAAGAACCTTTTAAATTAAGATAATCATACACCTCTCCCATAGTTAAACGATTTGGTCCCTGATTCTCCATAAGGCGTATTAACTCGACTGTTTTTTCGCTCTGCAGTGAAAAACCTGATTCCATACCCATAGCTTGAGCTCTGATATCTTTGGGAACATAAAGATCATGTGTCTTCGGAACCTGATGACCGGCATCGAATCCTCTGTGCATATTTTTGATCTCATCCAAGGCTTCCAGACTCAAATTTGGTTTATTACGTTTTAAGAAATCATCACATTGTTTCATTACCCGCTCCAATTTTGCCGTATCTTGGGTAAGTGCTTTGACACCTTGAGTCATCTCCGTAGCGCCTTCGGTCATCTTGAATTTTCCGGTTTTAATATTTGCTGCTATCTCTTCTGTTGTAAAAGC
The DNA here is from genome assembly GCA_017510605.1 of Clostridiales bacterium. Taxonomy (GTDB): domain Bacteria; phylum Bacillota; class Clostridia; order Saccharofermentanales; family Saccharofermentanaceae; genus Saccharofermentans. Next base: position 41,763 of record JAFWMQ010000017.1, on the reverse strand, counting down.
TTCGGTTGTTTTAAATTTCTGGAAACCTTGATAGTATTCCTGATGTGTTTTAGTAATCGATACAATATAATTATCATTGGTTATTCTGATTGCATCTGCGGAATCCTTGTAAGTTCTTCCCATCGCATCACAGTATCCTTCGGCAACAAATACATCCGATTCAGCCTGAGAAAGATAATCTGTTTTGCCGGTTTTAGGATCTTTGATCAGTATCTGATTATCAGAATCACAAGGACTGCTAAAGCCTTCCTTTATTTCTTTGGCAGTTTTGCCTGTCGCTCTATAGACAGACACATTTTCTTTTGGAACTTTCTTAACGATTGATACACGTTCTTTTATTATACGGCCTGCCGGGTTGTCAACAAATTCAGCCTTGAACCAGTTATAACCGGCCCTGTAATCATTTGGCAGCTTTATCTTTGATGCAATCTGTTCAGCCGTCCTGCCATCAGCATTCAGTGCATTCAAAGCAAAAGGATCGGACATGATTTCTTGTCCGGCGTCAATAACTTCCTGCAAAGCTTTGCCGGATTTATCGTATTTATATCTGTCCCATGCCTTTTTGAAACGGTCATATTTTTTAGCAGCATTAAGTTCTCCCGCTGCCTGAAGCTTATCCATTACCTTACCCATAAACGAGCGCGGTCCATTTCTGATCGCAATGACTTCCTTTTGCATTATATTTTTTGCTGCTGAATTAAGTGAATTTGCTTCCGCCGCGGCTTTCCTTACACCATAAAGCAACTTGCGCGGATCATAGGAGTTGATCTTTTCCGCAGTATTCTTAAAAAACTTATAGAGATTCTGGGAGCCCCAGATCAATTTTTCAGGCACTTTTTTGAGTGCAGCTTTTGATGTTTCAACCGCCCAATTCTTAATACTGATCTTGACAGCATCCGGGATAGTAGCTTTTACCATAGTTCCTAAGCCCCAAATGCCGCCCGAAATCAATCCTCCTATTACGGCAGAAACAACCACCGGTTTTGCCCCGGCATATAGTTTTTTCATTGTCGTCCTGTCACACAGAAGGGTCCGCTCATTATAGGCGCTGACTGCCTTGTTCACGTCCATGACTGTGAATGGAACTTCAGAAAGGCCGCTGGTTGTAACTGAAAGTATTATTCGTAAAGCGATTCCAGGCCATGTATTGATATAATCATCACTGACCATCGCGAAACTCTTTGAAACGTTTGTCAAGAAATTATCATCAGCATATGCTGTTTCCTGCATTTTTTCATATCTCATCTGCCTTTTCATCAAACGATTCATATTGAGCTGGTAGATCGCATCCTCGAGTGAACTCTTCAGTTGCAAAATGAGTATCGGATCATAGCCGAAATGCTCATCATAACCGTCCCTGATCACATCGATACGCATAAGCTCGGAGTCAAGTATGTTCATAAGACCATCCACTTCATAGCAGAGGTACGTCATATTTATAAGCCAATCTTCAATCTCTTTATCTTTTTCGATATCCGACGCAGTAATAAATTGGCGTTTAGGCTGGCTTAACAGTACAACTTCTTTTTCACATATGTACTCCTCGTTTTTACCGTTTTCATCTATCACCGCACGGCCTTTTAAACGCACTTTGGGGCGAAGCGGAGGTTCCAGCCATCCCTTAGAACAATAGAAAGCATATTCAGCGATGCTGTTTTCAAGATTAATAAGTCTGTATTCTATGCCGAGGCTGTCCAAACGTTCTTTCATGAGTTGGTCATCACTGTCGATAGGTTCTATCTGGATGTCAGCATCAACCGGTGTATAGTACATCTCATGTGCCTGCTCATCTACCTTCAGGACCATAACAGGCACCTTAGTATAGGATATGTCAAAGTCTGAATCGGTAAGATCATCTACATCTTTTCCCGCAGCCTCTTTTTTTAATACTCGGTAACAGTTGAGAGTATCTGCACCAATATTCAGGCCCAAGGTTACACGATAGATGTCTATCTCTCCGACAGCGGAATCCAAGTCGTCATAAGCCGTTACCTTCAGAGTGTGTACTGAGTAGGTACCGGGTTCACCTTCAGCTTCATTAATATCACCTAAAACTGCAAAATAAGTTCCGGGGATAGGTTCATTCTGTTCTGTAACAGCCGGCACATAAGAGTATGCATAACTGGAGCCTGTAATCTTAAGATCAATTTTAGTCTTTTTTGGATCAAGGCCTTTAACCGTAAAACCGATCGCAGCACCTTTTTCATCCTTCGCAACAAGTGCCATGTTTTCCTGATAGAAAATGATCTCAGGTTCCATCTCAAGCTTAAACTTCATCCTATTGGTAAAAGTTCCGCCTTTGCCGGTGAATTTAAAGCTGACGATACCTTCCTTCTGACTGGAAGGAATATCTCTTCTTACATAAACTTTGGCTCCTTTATAATCACCCGCAAGCGCACCCTGCTCATTTACATTAAATGTTCCGTCATGTGAGAAAATCCTTATCTGACTTGTCAGTTCATGGTTAACCCTTTCATTTCCCTTGTCATCACGCTCTAAAATACATGCATAAACCAGGACCTCTTCACCACGGCGTAATGTATCACCGAAATCCTTGTAAATAACCATGCGGTATTTGGTGCTTTTCGCCGCAAGTCCAAGTGCGATTGCCGCGACGGCAGCCGCAGCTCCACCTGCAACACCTACTACATCCTTAGCGACTTTCCAACCCTCCACGATTCCGGAAGGAATGAATCCGCCATCCTGATCGCCCGGCTCCTTATCGGCATCGGAATCGACAACTATATGTACTTTCTTGTCATCATCTTCTTCAGGTTCAGTCTCTTTTTCATCATTTCCAACAACAGGAGGAGTCTCTGTTGGTGTTGTATCAACCCATTCATAATAGTAGTAAGTGTCAATGGCATCTTCGCCTCTTCCATATGTAAAAGTTTGTCTTATCCATAATTTTTCTCCGGGTCTTCCGTCCGGGATCTCCGCTCTGAAAGTCTGATCGCCTTCAATAACAAAGAAATGTCCTCCGAAGCCGTAATAATCATTAGGTTCCGAAGTTCTGTCTATGCCGAGGGCGGTCTTGTCATCAGCTGTTTTAAACTTTATCTCAGAGTTATGGAACTCGTTTTTACCCATGTCGCAGTGTACCCTGCATGAATAAAACAACACTGCGTCATGAGGGTTAGTTGCCGAGAAGGATGCGTTAACCGTCATCCTTACTTCCTGTCCCGGTTTAAGATCCGTCATTGGCGGTTCTTCTACATCAATGAGTATATTTACCTGTTCTCCTTTGCAGGAACCCTGATGATTATCCAGATAAGCATCGTCCAGACAGATTGCACTGCATGCATAACTACCGAAACCGCCTGACATCGTCGAGTTCTCATAATTCATGTCCGGTCCTACAACTTCCGCTCCTGTATATTTCCAGTAACCGCTTTTTTCTTCAGCATTTACTTTTTGCGGAGCAAATATACATGTAAGCATCATGCTGAATATAACTGCCAGTATCATTGCCGCCACAGGTTTTCGGATGTTGTTATTTTTCCTGACCGAATATTTCATATTCTTCTCCGATCGTTTAATAATGTCTGACCCATCGAAAATCCAATGTATCAGTCATCCGTTTCTGATCCTGCGACTCCGCTAACACCGGCAACAGCACCATTCAAAGGGCTTGAGGGTGAAGTGTTCCAGAAGAAGCTTCCGGCTTTTTCATTTGCAATACGGCAGTTAGAATTGACCGTTCTGAAATCTTGTACCATATCAGAAATAGCCTGTTCACAGGAAGAACCATTTAAAGCCAGATGATCATTCAGTTCTCCCATAGTTAAACGATATTGTCCCTGATTCTCCACAAATCTTAAAGTCTCAACAGTAACTCTGCTTTGCTGAGAAAAACCGGATTTCAATCCTAAAGATTGAGCGCTGATATCTCTGGAGACATAAAGATCATATGTCTTCGGGCCCTGATGATAACCTTCAAATCCTTTTTCCATATAGCTGGCCCCTTCCAGTGTTTCCAGACTCAATTTCGAGATTTTGCGGGATAAGTACAAATCACATTCTTTATCTACCAGCTTCAACTTTAATGTATCTTTCATAAGCGCATCGATACCATTATTCATCTTCGTAATACCTTCGATTATCTTGTGTTTTCCGGTCTTCATATTTGCTGCTATCTCTAAATCAGTAAAAGCCTCGGTAGTTTTAAACTTCATAAAACCTCGATACCACTCATCATGATTGGGATATACCGTTACAATTTTATATTCAGCGCATATTCTGAAAGCGTCAGCAGTATCCTTGTAAGGTATCCCCAAAGCATCACAGTAGGATTTACAAACTGCCTCCACTGCTTCATACGAATCCGCATAATGCTTCACTCCCCTTGAATCCGTAATAAACACCGAGTTGTCGGAATCATAAGAGTTACTTAAGCCTAATTCTAACTCTTCTGCCGTCTTGCCTGTCGCTCTATAGACAGTAACATTATCTTTGGGAACATTATTCGAGGCTGAGAAACGCTCCTTTATCATACGTTCAGCGGGTCTTTCGACATGCTCGCCCTTAAACCAGTTGTATCCTGCCCTATATTTATTTGCTACCTTTATCTTAGCCGCAATCTCTTCAGCTGTCCTTCCATCAGCACTCAGTGCATTCAAAGCGAAAGTATCTCTCATGATATCCTGTCCGGAATCAATAACTTCTTTCAGAGCCTTGCCTGATTTATCATATTGGAATCTGTCCCAAGCCTTCTTGAAACGTTTAAGTTTTTCTGCAGCTCTAAGTTCACACACGGCCTGAAGTTTATCCATAAATAAGCCCTTGGCCGAACGCGGACCATTTCTGGCAACAATAGCTTCCTCTTTTGCCATGTTTTTAGCCAGTAAATTGAGTGAATCAGCCTCTGCTGCAGCTTTCCTGACTCCATAAAGCAGCCTGCGGGGGTCATAGGAATTGATTTTATCTACAGTATTCCTAAAGGCTTTATAGAATTCTTTTGATGCACTGACCCACTCTTCAGGTATTTTCCGGATTACCGCATTTGTTTTATTAATCGCCCAATTCCTAAAGCCGACCTTTACAGAGGAGGGAACACAGGCTTTTATTAACCCGCCACCGGCCCAAACTCCAGCCGATATAACTTGACCTATAGCCAGGGAAATAACCACCGGTTTTGAACCGGCAAAAAGCATACCTCCTGTCGTCCTGTCACACAGAAGAGTCCGCTCATTATATTCGCTGATTGCCCTGTTGACGTCCATCGGCATAAATGCTAGGTACTCCGAAAGGCCGCCGGTTCCGACCCCAAGCACGATTCGTGCGGCTATACCAGGCCATGTATCAATGTGTTCTTCACTGACCATGGCAAAACTCTTCGACAAAATCGTTGCAAAATTGTTGTCATAATTCGCAGACTTTTGAAGCTTTTCAAGATAATCCTGCCGTTTCAGCATTTGTTCCTTGTTAACCTGATAGATTGCCTTATTGAAATTGTCTTGTAGCTGCGAAATAATTATCGGATCAAAACCGAAATGCTTATCATAACTGTCCCAGAGTGTTTCCATCAGCATGAATTCACAGCAAAGCTGATCCATCAGACCATCAACTTCACAGCATAAAACCATCATGTTGAAGATACTTTCTTTAATCTGCTCATCTTTTTCAATATCTGATGGCGTGACTTCTTCGCGCATAGGCTGACTTAAGAGCATAACTTCCTTTTCGCAGGTGTATTTCTTTTTTACACCATTCTCATCAACCACGGCACTGGCAACTAAAAGAACCTTTGGACGAATCGGAGGTTCTAACCATTTCTTAGAACAATAGAAAATATATTCAGCAATGCCTTCATTGATTCCATTGAACTTATAATCAAGACCAATCTCATCCAACCTCTGTTTCATTATTTGGTCATCATTATCAATGGGCTGGATCCGGATCTCCGTCTCAGCCGGTGCATAATACATCTCGTGAGCTTCCTCATCCACCTTCAAAAGCAAAACCGGCACCTTAGTAATGGATATGCCAAAATCTGAAGCGGTAAGCTGATCAAAATTCTTTCCGACCGCCTCCTGTTTCGGAACCCTGAAACAGTTAAGCGCACTTACACCTATATTCAGGCCCAAGGTTACCCGATAGACATCTATAGTTCCAAAAGCAGTAAATTTGCCGTCAGAAGCCGTGATCTCCAACCTGTGTTTCGAATAAGTGCCGGGTTCACCCTCTTCTTCATTGATATCACCTAACACGGCAAAATAAGTTCCGGGAATAGGTTCATTCGTTTCAGTCACAGCCTGTACATATGAGGCGGTATAACTTGATCCACTTGTAAACCCAATATCAATATCTATCTTTTTAAGATCAATTCCTTTTACGGTAAATCCGATTGCAGCGCCTTTTTTATCTTTCGCTACAAGTGCAATATTTTCCTGATAGAAAATAATCTCCGGCAGTGTCTCAATCTTGAACTTCATATTATTGGTAAAAGTTCCGCCTTTGCCGGTAAACTTGAATTTTACAATACCATCTTCTTGTCTTGCCGGAACATCACCGCAAATTGATACATAGGCAGCTTTATAATCACCTGCAAGCGCATCCTGCTCATAAACATTAAATGTTCCGTCATCAGAAAATATATGTATCTTTCGCGACAGATCACGGTTTATCTTTTCATTTCCCTTTTCATCACGTTCTACTATGCATGCATAAACAATGACCTCTTCGCCACGCCGAATAGTATCTCCGAATTCTTTATATATGACCATGCGGTATTTCTTTTTATCAGTTGCAAGTCCAAGCGCTATAGCTGAAACCGCACCGGCTATGCCTCCGGCAACACCTATAGTATCCTTTGCTTTCTTCCATCCATTTATAATGCCGGAAGGAATAAACCCGCCGTCCTGATTTCCCGGATTTTTGTTAGCATTGGAATTAATATCTATATCTATCTTTTTATCGTCATCATCATCGTCATCGTCCGTAGGATCGGTTCCGAAAATCCATCCAACGAGTCCGCCTTTTGTTTCCTCAATGGGAGCAACTGTTGGTGTGGTATCTACCCATTCATAGTAGTAATACGTTGTAATGGAATCCTCGCCTCTTCCATGATTAAACGAATGACGGATCCATAGTGTTTTATCATTACCACCGTTTGGAACAGTTGCCCTGAAAGTCTGGTCGCCGCCAACAACGAAAAAAGTTCCTCCGTACCCATAATAGTCATTTGAAGTCCAGGTTCTGTCTATACCCAAACCTTCTACGCCGTCTGCTGTATAAAATGGGATTTCTCCATTATGGTATATATTTGTTCCCATATTGCAGTAAACCTTACAGTTATAGAACAATACTCCGTCACAAGGACTAGAAGCCGAGAAGGAAGCGTTGACCTTCATCTTTACTTCCTGCCCCGGATATAGAGTAGTCATCGGCGGTTCCTCAACATCGATTGTTATGCTTACTGATTCTCCATAGCAAGTGCCTTTATGATTTTCCGAAGTATATTCTTCTATGCGGGTTGCTTTGCAGGAATAATGCCCGTGACCGCCTGACATGGTCGCTCCGTCAAAATTTTTGTCAGGTCCTACAACTTCCGAATCCTTATATTTCCAATAACCCGTTTGTTCTTCCGCGTAAACTTTACGGGAATCGTATATACCTGTGATAAACAAGCTGAGACTTACTGCCATAATAACAGCAGCTGCTTTTTTCCGGATAGTTCTGTTTTTACTGACAGGATTATTCATAGTCGTTTTCTCCAAATACTAAAATTGGATCATTGTTGTACAACTTGTTTATTCGGTCTCTTCGTTCCTGTCAAAACCAAGATCATACCAACGATCAGTAAAATAATGCCTATGATCAGCGGGAGCCATGATAGAACACCCACGCCCATGCCTTCAGTTATTAACGCAATAATTGAGTTTCCTGCAGAATACGGTATCATGCATGCAAATCCTGCGATAAAGCCCATTAAAAGCATTCTTATCGAATTTTTATCCTCAGTTTTTGCCCCTCCGGGAATAGCAACTCTGGATGTAAGAGATCTTGCAATGGAATACAAATATCCGCTGCTGTTTCCACATGCCTGAAGCGATACAAACATAGTTGCTATGACAGCCATAACTCCCGACCATGAAGGTACACCTGATATAAAGCGGTTTATTATAAGTCCTGTGCCGGCTCCCGTAAGAAGCCAGGCAACTGCCAGCCCTTTACCTGAAGCTGCAGCCTGACCGGGCTGTCTGGAAAACAAACTTTTGATTCCGGATCTTAATCTCCCTATGCCGCCTGTAAGAAGCGATGAATAGGCTAACGCTACCGTACCTCTTCCAATAGCCGAACCTGTAACACCGGCAAGCGTTCTGTCACCGGTGTCTCCTCCGTAGCTCAGCCATGAGAGGATCTTAACGAAGATATTGTCATCATTTCCGGTTCTTCTGAGTATAAAGAGCAGGATCCAAATTATCGGCATTATGATCAAAGCAATCAATGCAAGCGGATTCTTTTTTACATTCTTAAATCCGGATATGATCCTGGGGAAAACACTCAATACCGATCTGACCGGAGACATTATATTCTGTGATATGCTTCCCGCTCCGTTTACAAATTCCATATCGTACGAAAACATACCCTTACCTGCAGGAGCATCCACTACACCGGCAAGCTGTACTGCATTCTGAACCGCAGTTCTGTTGACAGCCTGATTAACTTTAGGCTGCACTTGGGATTGTGCAGCTTGAGTCTTTTGAGGCTGTGCTTGTTGTTGTGCAACCTGGGGCTTCTGTGGCTGTGCTTGTTGTTGTGCAACCTGGGGCCTCTGTGACTGGGCTTGTGGCATTACAACCGGAGTCATTTGTGGCTGTGCTTGTGGCTGCACAACCTGAGTTCTCTGTGGCTGTGCTTGTGGCTGCACAACCTGAGTTCTCTGTGGCTGTGCTTGTGGTTGCACAACCTGAGTTCTCTGTGGCTGTGCTTGTGGCTGCACAACCTGGGCTTTCAGCGGCTGTACAGTATTTTTCACTAGAGGTTTTCCACAACTTTTGCAGAATTTTGCTCCCTCACTAACAGGTTTTCCACAGTATCGACAGAATTTAGCCATAAGCACTTCCCCCGTTTATGGTCTTGCCAAAAAGATTGTTGAAGACATACCGTCAGCCCATGTCATTGTACCGACTGCATATTCTTTTCCATTCTTATACCAAAATCCGTTAATTGTAATCCGTCCTGCTCCTGTTGCAGAAATGCCGCCATTCGACCAGGATCCGTTGTAGTAAGAATCAGGATTGCCTTTTTCCGAATAGCTTTCATCATCGGAACCGTTATACAGGTAATCCCATTTGATACACACTTCCACATCCTGATCACTGACACTTATATAACAATTACAAAGACGCTCGATGTAATCAACATTCTCGCCGCCGATGCCGTCTACTATGTATGCTTTCCAGCCGCCGGCAATCTCCTGCGGATCCGTAAGGAATTCAACATCAGAAGGCAGAGAGCCATACATGATATCGTATGTGATCCATTGGAAATCAGCCATCGTCGACATATCGGAAGTCTGATAATCAGAAGGATCATGTTTCATGGCAGGTTCTGTAGTATATTCTGCCGTCGGCATCTCTGTTATTTCCGAAGATGTCTCTGAAGTAGTCTTTTCCGTTGTCTCGACAGAAGACTTAGTTTCCCTGGTTTTCCTTGTTTCTTTTTCCCTGATATCTTCCGACTCGGTTACTCTGGACTTTGTGCGCCTGGTTTTTGTTTCTTCAGGTTCGCTAAAACGGCTCCATACGATATATCCTACGGAGGATACGAGCAGAACACTAAGAACAATAATTGAAACAACGGCTATTATCTTACCGGCGCTTTTTTTCGAATTTGGAGCCTGAGTATTTACAACGGGAGACTGGGGCGCTGCTATTGGAGACGGAGGTGTCGCAATCTTAGGCTGCGTTGTTGTATCAGGAGAAGGCGGTGCTTCAATAGGCGACGGAGGTATCGCAACGGGAACTTGTTGTGTTGCAGCGGATACCTGCGGAACAACGCCGGATATCATCTGTCCGCAATTGTCACAGAAAACAGAATCAGGCTCTAACTTCTCACCGCAGTAGGGACAAATTGGCTCAGTTATAACAGATGGAACAACAGCCTGCTGCTGAGCTCCACAAGAGGAACAGAATTTCGCGCCGTCCGAAACAGGCGCGCCGCAGTTGTTGCAAAACATAAAGCGGTCCCTCCGTAAGACGGAATAATCACCCTTATATAAATATTATCAGAACAGTTCTATGAATACGACACGAAAAATAAGAATATATCCTAGTTATATTCCCGAAAATACGTACCAGAATTTGGAATCCTTAAGAGTCTGTTTTTTCACTGCAAAATCACAGCCGGCAATGTATTTTGCCGGGATTTTCCGCCGAAAGCACTCAATATTCACAGCAAAATCACAGCCGGCAGTGTATTTGGCTGTGACTTTTAGGTCTTAGATGCTTGGAGAAACAAATAGAAATATCATTCTCTGACGCTCTTATAGAAACTCACGTGTGAGCTGAGTTCTTTGAATCCGTTCTTCTGATAAAAACGGTAAGAGGGCTTGTCATTATCGGTCTGAAGAAATATTCCGTAAAGGCCCTTCTCCCGGACAGCATTTTCGATAAGCTGCATAAAGTGCGTGCCCATGCCCCGGCCTTGAAAATCGGGAGCAACACAAAGTTCTTCGATATTGTAGTTTGTCCCCTCCCACCAGTGTCTGATCATGCCGAGCGACATGGCAACGAGCTTACCGTCACGAAGAAGACCGTAATTGAGAGCGTTATAGCCACCGGAGATCTCTTTAACATATTCCAAGAGCTGGACGGGATCGCTCCAGTCATCGTTCCAGTGTTCGCCCGAAAATGCGTTCTTAAAGAGTTCTGCCATCTGAGGCAGATACGAATCATCCAAAATAATGAATTCTTCCATTTGGGATCACCAGTTACTTGTAATCGTCGACGTCGAACTTTCTGTCGCGGAAATAGTAATCACGGTCGGCCTCAGTTATCTCCCTGACAGGACGGCACGGATTGCCATAAGCGAGCATATTGTCGGGAATGTCCTTAGTTACAACGCTTCCGCCGCCTATGACGACGTTATTGCCAATCGTAACTCCGGGACATACCAGAACATTGCCGCCGATCCATACATTCTCACCGATAGTGATATCGATACCGTATTCATATCCCGAATTGCGTGACTCTGGATGGATCGGGTGACCTGCAGTACAGATCTGGACGTTCGGACCGCACATGAAGTGGTCGCCGATCTTAACCTTGCCGACATCCAAAACAATGAAATTATAGTTTGCAAAAAAATCTGTTCCGACTTCGATGTTATAACCATAATCGCAGTGGAAAGGTGATTCGATGCAAAGATAGCCTTCTTTTGTCTTACCTAATATTTCACGGAGGATCTTTTCCCTCTCTGCGGTCTCTTCAGGCGGAAGATTATTGTATTTGTAGAGCTTTTTCTTACATTCCATACGCTCTTCGTTGAGGCCGTCCATCCAGGACTTGTACGGAAGATTTGCAAGCATTCTTTCTTTGTTATCCATATCTTATGCCTCCTCGATCAAGCCCTCTCTCGGAACAAGTCGAAGTTCAAATGTTTCTCTGTACTGAACATCTTTCTTAACCGGCTGGGTAGTAATGTTATCCTTTGTTCTTTCAATTTCTTTAGAGGCAAAATCACAGAAGAATTCACAGAAATCATTATTCATCAGCTGTTCTTCATGAAGGAATTCATTCATCTGTTCGGGTGTGTAAGGAAGTACTGTGAAATCAAACTTCGGGTTATATCCGATCCTTCTGATCTCAATGGAATCTCCATCACCGTTAGTGATCTTTACAATCTGTGTATCCGTATGAGATGAATTCTCGGCAGGTCTTGCATAAGGGTGATATATCTTGCCCGCACCAGCTGAATAAACGCCGAGCCTTGCTGCATTTTTACGGTCAACATATGATTCACCGGGGCCTCTTCCATACCATGTGCAAATACAGTCGTCCTTTACGATCGGGAATCTGATTCCGTATCTGACCATGTCATACTTCGGCTTAAAATCAAGGGTAACTCTGATAGTATCAGCCTGCGGTACCTCATAGAAAAGAATTACTTCGCCGTGCATAGCAAAGGACTTATATCTTGAGATCATGGTGAACTCACCGTCCCTGCAGCTGTATTCGGAACCGATGAATTTTATTGAATTCTGGATCTGCTCATAATCGCTTTCCTTGGAGAAAACTGTCCTTGCAAGAATAAAGCTTCTGTCAGTTCTGTCGATGTTTGAAGGGCAACGGTAGAAGCTCGGGGCAAGAGGTCCCTTTAAGAAGTTATAGCCTGCAATCTCAAGGCTTTCCAGACTTCCCGGTTCTCTTGAGAAACCGATCTTCAAGTTGCCTTTTCCGACAAACAGACCGTGCGGGAGCGTAAAGACAGAATTATGCGTGATTACATCAACGATCTTCTCTTCTACCGGGATATTACCGTCTATCACGATATCCTCGGAATTAGAGAGAACGCTGTTACTGTTGATACGCTCTATCCTTCCGGAGTCATCTTCAGTCATAAGTGCCTGATCATCAGAGACAGCCGGAAGATCAGGATTCATACCTGAATCAAGGGCATTTGCTGCGAATGGAGCTGCACCTGAACCAAGCTGTCTTGAAGGATCTTCCTGAGGCTTCTCGCCATTACCGAGACCTGCTGAAGAATTCTTGATCTTACCAACCGGGCTTGCGATATTATCGGTAATTACATCCTGATAGAAAGCAACCTCATATCCGGCTTTTGCATAGTAAGTATCTTTATGAAGCTTCAGTGTGATATCGAAAACAAGCTCTTTAGACAGAGCATTCATATACATCTCGATAAACTCAGCTTTGCCCTGAGCCCATCCCGGTGTGGTAAAGATATCCGTTGTGAACGGGAATCTCAAAGTTCTTGAGCCGAACGGTTCGATCTCAGGAATGACTCCTCGTCCAGACATAAGCGTTCTGCCGCCGAGCAGGATCTTCCACTCGAGATCCAGTTCTTCGGTATAACCGAACTGGTTGGAGTTGCGCATCGTAAGATTTGCAGGATCTCCAGCAGCTGCAAAGATCGTAATCATCTGGCACTGCTTCTTTATATCGAGATAGATCGGATGCGGATTGCGGTCAGCATCAACGATTCCCTGTCCGATACAGGAATTCTCTTTCTGTTTTCCTCCGACGAGATCTGCGTGATGTATCCATTTGTAAAGGGTATCGTCATCGGTAAATCTTGTTCTTCCCGCGATAGTCTCAAAAAGATTTCTTCCGGTCCTGTTAAGACTGAAGATCTTATTCCTGTCGAGGCACAGATCTTCCCAGGGACCAAATACCGCGCCGGCGTCACTCGGCATTGGCTTCATATCAGAGATCTTACCCTGAGGTCTTGCCTTTTTGCCTTTAGCTTCAACAACTCTGACACCTTCGCAATACCAGGGCCTTGTATCGTCTATAAGAAGACATTCGTTCTTGACTCTCTGAGCAGTCTCATGATCAAAGTTATATTTCTGGAAACCCCACATAACAACAGACGGGTGATTCATGCAGCTCTCGACATAATCTCTCATGTAGAAATCAGCGGCGGTTGCGATAACATACATTCCGTACTGGTCACAAAGGTTAAGAAACTCATCAGACAAAGGCATACCGTCAGCGATAACACCGTTGATCCCGGCACGCTTCATAAGAATGATATCCTGACGCATACGGTCCTGAGGGACAGCGATACCGCCCTGCGGATCGAACTCATAGTACTTAACAAGCATGAGATTAACGCGGCGGTCATTTACATTGAGCTTATCCTGAACGATCTCAGTGGTCCTGAATCCGAATCTCTTCTTCTTTGCGCAGATGACCTTGCCTTCCGAATCCATGACCTCGAAAACGATATCATACTGAACCGGAGTGCAGTCAGACCACTGGGCAACATCAAGAGCAATAAAGTCTGTGCTTGCACGTGTTTCCTTGAGTGAATCAACAACACCCATAACAGGCTTGCTCTGACCCTTGATATTAACGAAGGGGAGCTTATAAGGATCATATGTTGCCCTTGCTTCAAGGAGCGAGATCCTGACTGAATACGGGATCATGTAATTCGTATGATTGCGCAGGGCAAAATCGACTTTGATCATGAAGTCGCCGTGAGGAACGCGAGAAACTGTCTCACGTACTGCGAGGGCATCCATTTTCGCTACTTCCGAAATATAAGCAGAGGGAACATATTCAAGCTTGATATGAAGGTTTGAAAGTTCGAGCAAAGAATCCATAACGATCATTACAGGTCTGAAGATTCCTGCAAAACCGTAATTCATTGCATCAAGAATAATATGACCGTCATCATCCCTGTCATAACGGTTAACAATGATCGTGATGTGATTAACTCCGGTTTTTACATTACCGGAAATAAGCAGACGCTTTCTGGTATAGATAGCGTGTGAATTGCAGATCATCTTGTCGTTAACAAACACCTTGAAGCTTCCGCAGATACCTGAAGTCTCAAGATAAATAGCTCTCTCAATATCAGAAGGAGTAAAAACGACTGTGGTTCTGTAAATTCCGACTTCATCGTCATCTTCACTTGTTGACTTGAGAATGTACTTATCACTGATGGACTCTTCTTTTCTTGCTGCATTCTCAGCAAGTCTTATCGGATAATCGTAGATAAGATTCTGCGGAAGTCCGAAGCCTTCTGTCTGCCATGTTGAAGGACAGTTAACAAGCGGCCATTCAGAATCATCATATGAAGTATTCATAACGCCAAACGGAATCTCAGTCTGTCCGTTTGCAAGATAGAATCTCCAGGTTGTAAGAGGCTTCATATAAGGCGTAGCAACATTACCGAATTCCGGCATTTTGCGCTCATTGAAAATATAATCGAAAGAATCGTATGGCAAAAAGCCGTCATTTGAATATGTAAATTCCAAGAAATGTACCCCCTTAGAGCTTTGTCCCTATTACTCTAGTCTGATTGTATCATTTTAAAATAAAGACAGAGTTTCAGGAGCGTTACAAAAACGAAGTAAATCTGTGGTAAAAATGCGGAATTATCAATACTGGATACCGCCGACAAGCCACCTGCCGTTTATCTTTACAAAATAGACGTGAGCATCTGTAGGAAGAACCTCAGGCTCATCCGAACCCCAGTACATCTGCATCCACTGCTCAACATAGACTTCCATGTAAACAACATCTTCAGAAAATACGATGCAGTCCTTGATCTCCTCATTGTGGATGGAAACACTTCCGTGCCTTGTATAAAGGTCTCTTGAAGAGTTTCTTTTGATGTAACTCAGAGCCTGGCTGCCGCTCGGGAAGTACTTATCCAGAGCATAATTTGCGGCATCCTGCGAAATGTAATTTGCAAAGGTGGAAGCAAATGAGATAGCAAATTCTTCAAGCTCTTCCCTCTCGCCAAAATCCTTAACGAAATTGACTGTATAAGAATCATTCTGAAGATCGTAGATGCACTCGCAGCTATTGCCGAGATAATCTGCAGCCGTAACAACCGGTTTTTTATAAAGTCCCTTGACCTGGTATGTGGCAGTTCCGGGTATTACGGCATAAGGATCAACGTACTGATTAAGTTCTGAAGGAACTACCTCACCTACCATATTGTTTTCAGTGAGTTCCACGCCGTTAACAAAGACCTTGTAAGTCTCAGGAGCGGATATGTTAACGCTGTAGGATGCTGCAGTATAGAACTCCAGCGATTCCAGTTCCCACGCTTTAAATCCGTAAGGAAGACTTACGGACTTATCCTCCGTAAGTTCAAATCTGGCTACAAGATAATCGTCGTCAGTCTTGATGTAATATTCAGGTTCATCTTCTCTCGAACTGTCCGTCTCGACATAGACAAAGTTCTTCCCGTTTATCATATCGGTCACATATTCTTTTACAACAGATTTGTCTTCAAATGCGGTAACAGAAGCCTCGGATGTCATGTTTTCGAGGATATAATCAACATCATGGTCATTAAAATGCTGCGTTACAGCTTCTGCTGTGTGATACGGTAAGGAATCCTGATATTTAGCCTCATATGCAGCGGCAAAATCCCTGAAACGCAAAAGAAACCAGGCAATAAATCCGGTAACTACAATAAGCCAGCAAATCAGGAAAACAAGAAAAAAGTTTAACTTGCTCTTCCCCTTTTTCTTATTGTTGTCAGCCTTATCAACCTTAGGCTCTGTGGATTTCATTTATTCCTCCGCAGATTGTTCTGCCGATACGGAATCTCTGTTCTGAGGCAATACTACAAATGCAGTAGGCATCTGACGGGAAACTCTGATAGATGAGCTGGATACGAGCTCATCATCGTAAAGCCACATAGCGGAGGACATTCCTCCATCAAGATTTGCGGCATTGACCGCACCGAATTCAAGCATTATGTCAATAAGATCTGCCATCGTTGCGCCCATGGAAGATGTCTTTCTTCCTTCGATAACGAGGAGAAGGACTGCTCCGTCTTCTCTTTGTCCGATAGCAGTTCTGGGGTTAAGTCCGCCGCCTGAACCATCGTAATTTGCTGCGACGCCGTTAACGATCAGGGCAGGTCCGAATGAAACCGCATCTCTGACTCCGCTGTCCAGAGCCTGCTGCGCAGTCATTCTGCCTACAACAAGGACATTATCCTCTGTAAAGCCGTAAACATCATATGTGCCGTTGGGATAACCCATCCTGAGTTCGCCCTCGGAAATAACGATTCCTTCAGGCCAGCCGCCGATTCCCATTCCGTTCTCATCTTCGTACTGGCCGCCGTTAATTCCGGCAACTCCGTCATACTTGTCGATAAGTTCTCTTAATGTAAGACCCGCGCCGTTATGGTTGTAATTATCTATCGTGCCAACCATAACTCTTGAAGGATCATAGACAACAAGCATCTTGCCGTGATACATCGGGCCGCTGATATCGTGGACTTCGATGCCGTCACCGTCAGGATCAAGATTCGCTGCAGCAGCATTATCTTCAACGTTCTGGCGGTTCTGTTCAGCTGCCATAGCATTAACAAGAGCCGTATCCGTAACCTCGGTGAACTCATGAGTCTTGTTGCTGTCCAATATCGCCTGTATCTCTTCATCAGAGAGGATCATCTGTGCAAGAACACCGCCTGCCGATGACTCCATTACAGAAGGAACAAACTGGTCTCTCAAATGAGGTGAGGGTCCCTTCATGATGATGACGAGGAAAGCATAGAATCCGACCAGAGCAATTACCAAAGTTGCAAAGACCGTTGCCATCAATCTTCCGAAGCAGACAAGTGCGAACTTTCCGGCTCTTTTGGCAAACTCTTTATTCTTTTCTTTGCGGAGTTCAGCCTCAATACTCTCGAGTTCTTTCTTCTCGATCTGTCTTGCGATCTGCTCCCTTCCTGCTCTTGCAACAGCAGGCTCCACCCTCTTTATCGGGCGCTGGTCCGGTCTTGATGCCTGGGGTCTTGCAGTTCTGGTAACAGGATTTTTGACGATCTCGATCTTGTTGTCGTCAGAATCGTTCCTGTCAATCTTTGTACGTTGAGGAGAGCTTACCACATAATCTGTACGGGGAGCACAGGGTTCATCAGATACGCTTCCGCCTCCGGCAAGCACCTTAGGTCTGGCCATGATCTCAATCTTATGCTGCTCGGATATCTCGACCATACGGTTAACTATGGTCATTGCTTCTTCTCTGGACATGCCTTTCATCCGGGCATAAAGTTCTTTCCGCTTCTCAGGCGGAAGACCGTCTACTATTTTACGGAATTTGGCCAGATTGTCCGAATCCATAAGCACCTCAAAAATACATAACTAGACTATATTTTTTTAATCAGTTATTTTGAAGTATAACATAAGGATTGAAAATCAAAGCATGCAAAAAATGCAATGTCAAAAAACTGTAATATGCCTATATTACAGACTTTGTAACATTGTTAAGCGATGTGGGCTTTTTAGCGTGTGACGCCGATAATCTTGGGAACGAATCCGATCACAAAATGGATCAGTATGCTTCCCCATACGGACTTATTCTTCTCGTAGAGATAACCCGTGACAACGCATAAAACAGCTGCGCCGAACATCATCGGGAGGTTATATCCCATATGAAGAACGAAGAAGAACAGGGCAGTCATCCACACCGAGAAGTGCTTATTATATTTTTTGCATGATGCCGTAATATTATCCTCAACAATTCCCTTGACGAACAGTTCCTGTAAAACGGCACTGAACGGATAGAACCACCGCATGTACGTTGTCAGATATAGACCAAACCAGGGTCTTGCGGCAATCTCAGGACTGAACTGGTTTTGAACCAGACGGATAATAATCAGAATGACAATAAGCGCTGCGGACATTATTCCGCTGATGAGCATATCTTTTTTGAAACGTTCTTTGCCCGGAGTGAAACACTCGAAATGAATCTTAAACTTCGTAAAGGCAGCGAAAAGAAGCGAAAGGACTATCAGATACCCTTCCATGATCCTTGTAAGGATATAAGCATTATCCTCAACAAGGGGTTTTCCTACAACGGAGGGAAAGATCTTGATAACCACGACCTGACATGCTATTCCGCTTAAAAGGAATAACAGTGTAGCAAGAGCCGGGGTCAAATGCTTCTTTCTTGTCATTGTATTCTCCTACAAAAAAACTCTTCCTTTTGCAAAAGCTCAGGCAAAAGAAAGAGTTCTCTTTAACGCTTTGGTGCTCAGAGACAGAATCGAACTGCCGACACGGGGATTTTCAGTCCCCTGCTCTACCGACTGAGCTATCTGAGCAAGAATTAGGCCGAACACTATTGGAAGTATCCGGCCTAATGTAATGGCGACGCAGAAGGGGCTCGAACCCTCGACCTCCAGCGTGACAGGCTGGCATTCTAACCAGGCTGAACTACTGCGCCGTACCATTGGTGGAAACTACAGGGCTCGAACCTGTGACCCTCTGCTTGTAAGGCAGATGCTCTCCCAGCTGAGCTAAGCTTCCGTTAGCCACACCTTTTTCAAAGCGCGAATGAATTATAAAACAAATATCGAAGACATGTCAATAACGAATTTCAGGAATTTCAGTCTCACCTGTCTATCTGCGGGAATAATACAGGTAAATATACGCATCGCCTTCGCCTTCAATGGTAACAATATAAACGATATTCTTGGTTGATCTCTCCTCAAGAGGAACGCCAAGGATCCAAATAAATGAATCTGTACGCGGATCCGGCTTGATGGATACCTTATCTAATATCTCCGATTCATATTTCTTGTACTGTTCGTAATCAAACATCTGACCTGCGCCGCCATAAGACTCTGCTATCCGGATAATATACTGGTCCGCCTTGCCGTCTTTGATCTTGATCTTCGCCTCATATCCGGCACGCATGTAAAGGAATCCCACCTTGTTCATCTGTACAAGTTCAAGGTTATCATCCCCGTTAATCGCGAAATAATTTGTTCTGGCGAGCAATGCACTGTTCCTGTCGTAGATAAAACCGCCTATAAGAACAATTACCAGGATTACTGTAATACCGATCAGTATGATATCCGTTTTTTTCTGCATATCAGTTCACTCCATAAAGCTTCTTCCCGTTATCATAGGTTATTTGAGCGGCTTCATCAATAGTAACCCCCTTTATTTCTGCGAGTCTCCTGCAAACATACGCAACATGACAGGGTTCATTTATAATTCCACGGTTCGGCTCAGGTGTCAGATACGGGCTGTCTGTTTCAATTACTATGCGGTCCCATGGCGTATTAAGAGCAACCTCAGGTGTCTTCTTGTTGTTCTTAAATGTTAACGGTCCGTCAAAGCCAATGTAAAAACCCATCTTAACGAGCTCTAGTGAAGCCTCTAACGAGCACGAACAGCAATGGCATACACCGGGAAGATCCCTGAGCCTGCCCTCCTTGTGAAAGCGTCTCAGAATGTCCAGGCAGTCACCGGTCGCATCTCTTTCGTGAAGGATTATCGGCAGATCGTACTCTTTTGCAAGCTCGAGCTGCCTCTCGAAAACAGCCCTCTGGACAGTCCTCTCGGAAAGATCATAGTAATAATCAAGTCCTATCTCTCCTAAAGCCATGATCTTTTTGTCTTTACGGCTCTCCAGACAAGTTCTTAAGAACTTCTCTGTATCATCAGTATATGTTTTCGCTTCATGCGGATGAACGCCGCAGGAAGCGTACAAAGTTACTCCTTCAACGCCATCATACTTTTTTACTGCATCGATAGAGATCCTGCTCGTTTCTTCGTTGTCGGCCGGAATAAGCACACTAGTAACACCGGAAGCCCTGCATCTTCGCAGGATATCTTCCATAGAGGTGTTACAGTCTGCGTATTTTCTATCGTAGATATGCGCGTGAGTATCAAAGAACTCCGCACTTCCGCTGTAGTAAACGGGATCTCTCACGGTATTATGAAATATCTGAACCCGGCAGTACGGAATCGTCGAACTCGACTACACGGTAACCGTCACCATACTTAACGGAAAGGATCATGCCGTTACTCTCAAGTCCCATCATCTTACGAGGTTCAAGATTTACGATCATCGCAAGGGTCTTGCCGACAAGTTCTTCGGGCTTATAGTACTTTGCGATTCCGGAAAGAACCTGTCTCTCGCCGAATCCGTCATCTACCTTGAACTTCAGAAGCTTATCGGACTTCTCGACCTTTTCGCAGGAAAGGACCTTAACGGCACGAAGATCAAGAGCGGCAAAATTATCGAACTTGGTAAGTGGCTTCAAAGGCTCCAAGTCCTTGCCCTTCTCCTCTTCTGCAGCAGGGAACATCTTGTTAAGTTCATCGATTTCCTTGTCGATGTCGATTCTCGGGAAGAGAACCTCACCCTTTGTAACTGTTACTGCAGCAGCAAGAGCGTGTCTTGCTTTTGAAGCTTCCCAGGTCGTATTGGACTCATCTGCACCGATCTGCTCAAAGATCTTAGGGGATGTATGAGGCATTACGGGCTCCAAGAGGATAGCAACACGTCTGATAGCATCCAGAAGGTTGTAAAGGACTGCAGCAAGACGTGGCTTAGCTGTATCATCCTTCGCGAGCTTCCAGGGCTCATTTTCGTCGATATACTTGTTAGCTCTTGCGATAACGCTGAAGATCTTAGCAAGGCCTTCAGAGAAACGCATTGTCTCGAATGTCTCGGATACGAAGTCCGGGAGAACGTCGAGCTGCTCTAAGAGGTCGTTATCAGCTTCTGTGAACTCCTTCTCCTCAGGAAGCGTACCGTCGAAATACTTGATAACCATTGCCGTTGTTCTTGAAACAAGGTTGCCCAGGTCGTTTGCGAGGTCAGAGTTGATCCTTGCAAACATCTGCTCATTTGAATAAGGACAGTCGGAACCGAATACCATCTCTCTTAAGAGGTGATATCTCAAAGCGTCAACACCGTATCTTTCGCAGAGCACGAAAGGATCGATGACGTTGCCCTTGGACTTGCTCATCTTACCGCCGTCAAATGTAATCCATCCGTGACCGTAGATCTTCTTAGGAAGTGGTTCACCCAATGCCATAAGGAATGCAGGCCAAATGAGCGAATGGAATCTAACGATCTCCTTCGCCATTACATGCATGTCTGCAGGCCAGTATTTCTCATAGTCGTTATATGTGTCGTTCATGAATCCCAGCAGCGAGATATAGTTCGTGAGGGCGTCCATCCAGACGTAAACATAGTGTCCCTCATCGAATGTTACGGGGATACCCCACTTAACACTTGTTCTGGATACACAGAGATCCTGAAGGCCCGGCTCAATGAAATTGTTGATCATCTCGTTAACTCTGGACTTCGGTTCAAGGAAATTCTTCTCGGGATCGAGCAGGAGTTCTTTGAGCTTGGGACCGAACTCTGAAAGCTTGAAGAAATAAGCTTCCTCTGAAGCCTCTGTTACTTCTCTTCCACAGTCAGGACACTTGCCGTCAACAAGCTGGCTTTCTGTCCAGAATGATTCACAGGGGGTGCAGTACTTGCCCTTGTACTCGCTCTTATAGATGTAACCGTCCTTATAGAGCTTCTCGAACATGTTCTGAACCGTCTTGATATGATAATCGTCAGTAGTTCTGACATATCTGTCATACTTGATTCCGAGTGTTGCCCAGAGTTTTTTGAAGTTTGCAACGATATCGTCAACATAAGCCTTAGGCGTAACGCCCATCTCAATTGCCTTCTTCTCGATCTTCTGACCGTGCTCGTCTGTACCTGTGGAGAACATTACATCATAGCCCTGCATTCGCTTCATCCTTGCGATAGCGTCGCATGCAAGCGTCGAATAGCAGTGTCCGATATGCGGATTGCCCGACGGATAGTAGATCGGTGTCGTGATGTAGAATGTCTTCTTTTCAGCCATGATGTTCCTCCTAACGCGCGTATATTAATGTCTGCGCGTAATTAAATGATTATAGTTATTTGATCGGATGTTTTCAAGATTTTGACATGATGCCTTAAGACTGTCTCCAGACACTCTTGAAGATCTCGCGCTTCTCGCCCTGATAATCGCCAATACCCGCAAATGTCTCTTCAAAGCCGCACTTCTTCAATACATGTACGGAAGCAATATTTTCCTCAAGGCAAATTCCATACACTTCGCTTACGCCGATCTTATTGCTCATAAACGGGAGAAATGCCTTAACTGCCTCAGTCGCATAGCCGTTCCCTGTATATTTCCCGGCAATGTGATATCCGATCTCCCATGCGCCGTCATCAAGAGGTGCCATCTGGACATATCCTAAGTTAGTGTTGTCCTTCTTGGCGATCACGGGATATACAAACGGTCCGTCGCTTCCTCCGTACTGTCCCATCAGAAATTCTATGACTTCTGCCGCTTCCTCTTCGGTCTCGAAAACCTCATCCGGCACGAACTTTCTATTGTCTTCATCCAGCGAGTTCTCATGGACTACACGCGCCATATCCTTTGTAAATTCAGTAATTATCAGCCGTTCTGTTTCAAGTAACATAATGTATTCTCCTTTTTCTTGTTCGTTCTAATCATAAAACATCTGATCCAGTCGCATTCCGAGTCTCATGAGTTATCTGATATACCATGTCACGAAAAGATCGCTCATGGCTGACTCATGTCGGAAAATGACAATATTTGATCATTCCATGTCAGGAAATAGTGTTTTTTCGATTTTGCGTATCGGAATGCTCGAAAAAAACACTGTTTCCGACATGCGAAAATGAAAAAAGCCGATTTTCCGACAAAAATCATCAAATTTTAGAAGTTTTCTCATTTCCATCAGCCTTCGCTGGCAATCTTATAAGCTTCCTTCTTGTTCATTCCGGTATATTCCGACACAACGGAAGCAATATCTTTAGAAGACATGCCTTTATCCTTCAGGAGTGCTATAAGCTGTGCAGGATCACCGGAAGCCTTGACTTCACCTACAGTCTTAGGCTCGAGGCAGATGCAGAATTCTCCCCTGGGCTCAATATCCTTATAATACGAAACGCATTCATCAACTGTCATCCTGAGCACTTCTTCGTACTTCTTGGTCAGCTCACGGCAGACGGCAAGCTTGTTCGCACCAAAGCCTTCTTCAACCAATTCATCAAGAAGCTTTCTCAAGCGGTGAGGAGCTTCATAAAGAACGATAGTCTCCCCTATCGAAGACAGCGCTTTCAGGCGTGCGCGCCTCTTTGAGCCCTCCGAAGGAAGGAATCCCTCAAAATGAAAATATCTTGTATCAAGACCTGAAATGCTTAAAGCAGCAGTTACGGCAGAAGGACCGGGAATGACGGATACTTCAATCCCGTTCGAGGCGGCAAGCGAAGCCAGATCAGCCCCGGGATCGCTGATCGCCGGCATTCCGGCATCCGATACTTCGGCTACATTGAGGCCTGATTTAAGCAGATCAACAATTCCGTTTCCGCTGGCAGCCTTGTTATGCTCATGATAGGCGATCAGACGCTTACCGGTAATGCCGAGCTGCGAGAGCAGAATGCCCGTGACTCTTGTATCCTCACATGCAATAACGTCAGCACTGCGAAGCACTTCGCAGGCTCTGGGTGACATATCATCAAGATTTCCAATAGGTGTACCGACTAGATAAAGCAATCGTCATGTTCCTCCTCATATATATGCAGGGCTCTTTTGGTAAGGACCGATGAGCCTTCTTCGTTGATAAAAAGCGGCGCGAGTACTTTGAATTCGGCATTAGGAGCACCTTTCTTTCCTGCTATCAGGGCAAGAAACGCCGGTTTTCCTGCGTTTGCGTGAACAGTAAGAAGTCTTACCGGTGTGATCTTGTATTTCTCATAAAGGAGGAAAACTTCCGGAGCTCTTTCAGGGCAAATACACATAACGGCGAATCCTCCGCTGGTCCTTGTCCTCAAAGACTGAACCTGTATAAAGTCCTCCAGTCCTCCCTGCTCCGAAAAACGCGCTTTAGATTCATGTTCCGGCTTTATGTCAGTGTCAGTTACTGATCCCTTTGTGCCGTCATAGAAAGGCGGATTCATAAAGACAACATCATATGCCTTGTTCTTTATCTCAGAGGGAAGATCTCTCAGATCGCAGTTAAATGCTGATATCCGGTCTTCCAAAACGTTGAGTTTGATATTTTCGCAAAAGACTTTGTAAGCCAGATCAACAAGTTCTACGCCATCTATGTGAGCATTTTTGCACCTGGCTGATGCAAGTAAAGACACACCGCCTGTGCCGCTCCCGAGTTCGAGCATCTCGCAGGGTTTTCCTTTTCGAACGAAAGAGGCAGCAAACCATGCCAGAAGAACGCTTGCTGTATCAAGCTTATAACAATCCTTGTGCTGCAACAGCATAAGCCCGTCGCGCCCCAGATCTTCAGGCACGATGTTCTCACCTTCAATATTAACCACAACAGGATCAGACAACTATCCTTACCGCCAATCTTATAAGTTACAAACTATTATACAATTATTTGACAAGTACGCAGTCACTCCTTGTTTGGATAAGGTCCCTTTTAAGCGCAAGAAACTCATGAGACATTTGCCTGGTATCTTTATCGAGGCGCTCAATATCATTTATGATCTTGCCCCTGTCCAAAAACACTCCGTTAGAACCTGTTGCCTGATCGGCAATGGTATAAACATGTCTGATTGAATCAAGCATTTCCAGTTTTCTGTTCAGTTCATCAAGTTCGTCATTATTAAGGCATATCTTTCTGAGCATGAATATCATTTCTTTCAGTTTCTCGAAAAAATCTTTATCAGATTCCGTCACACGCAGTCTGGCATCACTGTAGAGTTCGCAGATTTCTTTCCAGTCATCTTCGCTTATTAAATCCGAAGTATCGATATCACTTATCCTGGACCAGTTTCCCACGCAAAGTATCCTTCCGAGAAGCGCATCAAAGTTCGACGGTTGGGCCATAAGGAGATTACCAAATCGCTTTTGAGCTTCGCCGTAACGGCCTTTATTCATAGCGTTCAGGGCCTTCTCCATGGGCATTCCGAAAAACAGCGAAATGCCATATGCCACACCACAAGATCTGCATTCGTAAACACGTCTTTCCTTATCGAGATATAGTTTTCCGGCACACTTGGAGCAAATGACGGTCTCCGGATGATCAGCATCTACAACGCTATTCTCTTCGTTAATCTCTTCAAAAACAGCTGCATCAGGCTTTCTTGATTTGGAAGCATGGTCCAGTTCCATTAATTCCGCAAATTCCGAGCTGTATTTTTCTTCATAATGACTGTATTGGTCTTCCAGAAAATTCTTCATTTCCCAGGCATCGTGTATCGGATTATCCTCATATACTTGCGGTTTGGGATTATAATCGTTGAAAATGGCCCAAACAATACAACCGACTATGATTCCAAGCAGTGAAAAGAAAAACACATATCCACCATACTTCTGACTGAGATACAGTGCTAAAAAACCGAGACAGACAATTATGGTGACAGGTATACCCAAATGATTAAATCTTGATTCCTCCGCCTTTCTGGCTCTGATTTCTTTAAAGCTTTTATTAACTTTCGCTCTTGTATCATCTGAATACAGAGCATCAATACTGTTCTGATACATTTTCAATTTACAGCTGAGATCAATCAGTATCAAAAGCCGGTTAAAAAACTCAGAATCTTCAGTTGACGCCTGTCTCTTAACTCTCGCGATAATGTTTTTCAGAGAAACAACTGAAGAAGAATCAAATATACCGGGAGATTCCAGACTTTCCAGATCCGATGCCTTTATCTCGCATAAGATCAGGCCCTTGAGAGCCTCAAAGTCAGACGGGTTCTTTTCCAAAATCGAATTGAACTTTTCCTTGGCCGAAGAGAAAGCTCCTTCCTTCAGGCTTTCTTCCGCCTGCGACATAATCTCATCTTCGTGGAAATCGACCGCATCAAAACGATTGCCGCAAAAAGGACAATCAAAGAGTTTCTGATCGGAATCGAACATCAGAATTCCGGCACACTTGGAACATGTATAACTCTTTAGTTCTGACATGTTATTTCTTTAGTCTGTTCAAAGCTTCCTGCATCTTCTTATTCTCCGCATTCTCTTCAAGACGCATGAGTATCGCGCTGAAGACGGCACAGACCGAGAACGATACTATGAAGCCGATCCATGAAAGGACATTGTCCAGCGGGAACCATCCGAATACCACCGCAAACACTATGATCGTAACAAGTATGACCGCAAAGAACAAGATATTACGGACGATCAGCGACATGTTCTTGATCAGCAGATCCGTATGGAACACGTTATCATCTATTGTAACGATAACGACCAAAACAAAAAGCTCTATCAGCGTTTTTGTAGACAAACCGTTTGAACCCAAAGCGAAAAGCGTGGATACGCTTCCGGCTTCATTTCCGACAATAAGATTTATCGCAACAAAGATCGCGATTACGATACCGTAAATGGCAAACAGCTGACTGATATAATTAAAAATCGTTTTCTTATCTTCCATTACCTTAACCCCAGCTTTCTTCTCAATTCGTCAGAATACATGCGCGATACGACTATCTGTTCACCGTTTTGCAGTGTGATCCTGATCTTGCGGTTGACATCAGTCTTAAGGCTCTTTATCTTTCGTAGATTTACGATAGTCTGCTTACTGATACGAAGAAAATCACGTTCCGTCAGCTGCTGCTCAAGTTCATAGAGCTTAAGCTCGGATTCGTAATTTTCGCTGTTAGTATAGACAAAAGTTTTACGGTCGACTGCTTCGATATAAAGGATCTTATCTGCATCCAAAAGATAAGTCTCATTTTCCTTCCGCACTGCGATCTGCATATCGATCATGCGCATCATGGCAACGATCCTCTCGATGTCGTTATTCAGATACGGAGCGCGTATGATGACTTCCGTATCATCATATTTGCCGTCAATATCAAGATTGATCTTCATCATTCAAGTCCCTTTTTCCTGAAAGCTGCGAAGAAAAGTATAATTGCGAGAAGCGCATTTACTGCAACAATCGCAAAACTCTCCGGCTTTATTCCGTCAAATGTCATGTTGTTAAGCAGGATCCTGATCTGCTGTGTATAGAAGATCCTGGCTATCTTTTCTATTTTATCATTGAACATGGCAAGCATGGGTGCGAAAGAGAATACGAGCATCACAGGCAATACCATTGATGTTGATACCATCTGGTTCGGAGCAAAGATTCCTACACAGGCGCCGACTGCGATCGATATGATAAAACCTGCAGCCATGACAGCAAGATAGAACGGAATGTCTTTCGCAGGAAATGATGTCGCAATGACTCCGGCACCCACCATGCAGATCGTCCACACATAGATGCCGACACCTATAAGATATTCCCACGGTTTTACATTTGCCATCATGAGAACGCGAAGCGTATTCTTTTCCTTCTCTTCAGATATGATCGCGGCGACCGCCGTTAAAGGAGCCATGCCCATATACATCACCGAAAAAAGCTTGGCAAAGAACAGTTCCGGCATATCGGGAATATTGATCGCATGTTCAAAGATCAGTGTCAGTACGGGAAACATCACGAACTGGATAAGTACGGTCTTGTTCTTGAGTGTATCTTTTAATTGCTTCTTTACTATCGTTACTACGTTACGCATATTTGACCTCCTCTTCACTTTCGAGTCTTCTTCCTGTCAGCTCGATAAAAACCGTCTCCAAAGAAGGCTCTGATGAATGGATTGTTTCCACCGTTCCCTGTTCCATCAGGCTGCTTATTTTCCCTGCCGAATAAGTGTCGTGAGCAAGTTCGATATCTTCTCCTGTTGTTAAATGTATAAGTATCTTCCTTTGATGGTTATACCTTCTGCATACATCTTCCGGTGCACCGCGTTCAATGATCTTACCTTCATTAAGAAGAGCCACCTCGTCACAAAGCACTGAAGCTTCTTCCATATTATGCGTAGTAAGAAAAATCGTGCATCCTTTTTCTTTCTGTTCCATGATGAGCTTATGTATATATCTCATCGTCATTGGATCAAGACCGCTTGTCGGTTCATCGAGGAATAATAACTTAGGAGAGACCATCAGGACTCTCGCGAGCCGGAGCCTTGCGCGCATGCCTTTGGACAGTTTCATTGCCGGTTTCTTTGCCGCATCTTCAAGTCCGACCTCTTTAAGAGTCTTAGCGATGTTCGAGTAAGGCACACCGAATATGTCGGCAAAGATCTTAAGATTGTCGGCACAGGACATGCGATCATATACTCCGTGATCATCCATCATGATGCCGATCTGTCTTTTATCTTCGCCTGTAAGATCAGCAACGTTCTTACCGAATACTTTTACCTCTCCGCTTTCGAAAACAAGCTGTCCCGTAATGATCTTAATAAGCGTTGTCTTGCCGGCGCCTGAAGGTCCGAGAAGCCCGAAGATCATGCCGGGTCTGATATCGAGATCGATCCCTGACAGAACTTCCCTGTCCGCAAATCTTTTGCATATGTTTTTTGCTTCGATCATGTTGATTCTCCTATGAACTTTGCTGGCACAAAACTAACAAAGTCAGGGAGCGCGTTCAACATGTTAATGCGCAAGTTGCCGTATAACTGTAACAAGTTGCCAAAACGCGGGCTGAAGTGTGTTTTCGAGAGGAGAAATATATAATCCGTCCGCAGCTGGAAAACTATCGGAAAACTCAAAAATCAGACTTTCCGATAGAAATTTGCTTGTTTTCTATCGGGAAACACAAAAATAAGAATTCTCGATAGAACTATGGCCACCCCTTTACTGGAAAATATGCCTTGTCACTATCATCTTGTCATTAACAGTGATTATTCCGATGATATTCTTACCGTATGATACTACAGGCGGTACAAATGCAATATCTGAAATCCTGAACCTGCCGTATTCCGTCCTTATGTCGGACTTCATGAGATTCGAAATGCTTAAGTCTTTCTTTTTTACGTTAGGTCCGTAATCCATTATGTCGGCAAATTTGCCCGTGAAACGTGTGTGATATGCACCGGCAGCTTCAAAACTCAGCGTATCGATAAGCGCAGGATCAATGCTTCCGATAAAGTGAAGAACGATGTATTTCGACTTAGGATCTGAAAGTTTTTTCTTCATCAGTTTATTTATCTTTACCGCATTCTCACCAACGCTTAACTTACTGTTGTATTTGTAGTCGATATGAATGCCTGTCGCAAAATTACCCATGCTGCGGTTTGCAGTTAACCTGCCGTCAGCCGCAAACCCTACATCAGCTTTATACGGCATGTCTTTTATCCATAAAGCAACGAGATAAGACGTAAGAGTACATCCGGCTTCTTTTGACTTCGCAAGTAGCTCTTTCAACGTGTCAGCAGAGTATTCGTCAACAACAGTTTCCGTCTTATGATCCTTCCAAAAAACACGATATGCTTTATCCATGTCAGAAAACGTAAATACACGTTTCTGCTTTGACCAGCGTTTATTCCATAACTTAACAAACAGCTTATAAAAGCATGACAGTTCACTGTCTTTTGGAAGCGCAGATACAGGCAGATTCTCAAAAGCAACTTTTTGCACTTCTGCACCTGCGAGTATATTCATGAAAGTCTCGATAAAATACAGCAGAGATTTGCCGTCTCCGCCCATGTGATGCATGAGAAAAACAAGACCGTCGGGCGACAAAAAACCTCTAATGTATTCACCTTCTTCTACGCGGAAACGGATACCTTCATTTGTATTTATCAGTTCTTCAAAACCCAATGAAGTCTCTTTAAAACTGCTCAAGGTTTTTTCGCAGTCAACATAATAAGCATCACCGTTATCATCAATGACGATCTTTGAATTCAATATCTCATAAGACGCGACAGCTTTGGAAAATGCCTTTTCGAGTTGTTCAAATATCACTTCGCCTTCTACGCGCACGCGCATGGCAATAACGATGCTTACGTCGAACAGGTTCTCGCGTTCTGTCTCTATCTTGTATCTCATATGTATTGCTGAATTCCTTTGACCCAGAACTTCATCAGCGTTTTATGAGGCGTGACTTTGCTTAAGAATCTCATGTAACGGTAATAGAACGAGCACACGGATACATCCTTACCCTTTTTACAATCCTTAAGTGCAGACTCTACGACCTTTGAAGCCGTGACCATGCCCGGATACTTGATGTCCTTACCGTTGTTGGTCTTAGGAAGCATCTTGGTATCGACCCAGCCGGGACAGACTGCGGTACAAGTGATGCTTTCATTCTCAACGTTCAGGCTTCTCGTAAACGATAACAGATAAGCCTTGCTCGCAGAATATAATGCAATATAAGGATTAGGTTGAAATGCCGATGCGGAAGCAATATTGAGTATGTAAGAATCCTTTTCCATGTATGGAATACATGCTCTGCAGATAAGTGTTGCGGCTTTATCGTTTATGTCGAGCATATCGCTTATCTCTTCGAGCGTAAAAACCGATACCGGTGCCAACTTTGCTGTTCCCGCATTATTTACAAGATACTTTATTGAAGGTTTTTCCGATTCTATCTTTCTGCAGAATCCGAAGATCTCATCTTTGTCCGAGAGATCAACCTTTACGGGAATGATCTTCTCACCAAACAGATCTTTCAAAGATGAGAGCTTGTTTTCGCTGCGTCCGACCGCCCAGACAGAATCGA
Source organism: Clostridiales bacterium (assembly GCA_017510605.1). Lineage (GTDB taxonomy): Bacteria > Bacillota > Clostridia > Saccharofermentanales > Saccharofermentanaceae > Saccharofermentans. Next base: position 10,772 of record JAFWMQ010000017.1, on the reverse strand, counting down.
CTTCACCAATCAGTTTTCTTACAAACTCTTCGCCGATATCACCGGTGGCTCCTGTTATTATCGCGATCATTATTTGTCCTCCAGAAGTATCCTGGAAAGATCCTTTGAAGAGATCATGACGGAATCCGAAGTATACAGACGCTTTACTGCATAAAGATAAACTACGCCCCAATAAAACTCGGAAAGTTTGCGGGCATTTCCGGAAATGATGCTTCCCTCTTTCTGCCCCTGCCTGATGATCTTCTCCGTCGTCCTGTAAAACGAAGGATCACCTTCACCTTCAAGCAGTCTTTGAGTATAAAGTGCGATCCCGGCGGAGAACATCTCATCATCATTAAGACACTTGATCAGGTAATCCGACATCTTCTTTACTTTCTGTGCAGCCGGAACAGGAAGCCCTGCAAGCATATTGAGCTTGTCATTGCCTGCGATCTTATCTGATATCGAAAAAATCTCGGCATACAGATCCTCTTTAGACTTAAAGTAGATATAAATCGTTCCCTGGGCAATCCCAATATGTTTGGACAGCTCACTTATCTTCGTCCCTGCGAACCCGTTTTTTGCAAAGTACAGAACGGACTTCTTAACGATAAGATTCTTCGTCTCTTCCCTTATTTCCTGACAACGTTCCTGCGACTTTGGCATATCAACCTCTTATGAATGAATTTTTATTCATCCATAAATTAACTTATCACGCTCCGGCTGTCAAGCCTGAAATGTTTGGATTTGATAACGCATCCACTTATCAATTCACGGGAGAATTTGAGGGTACACCCGCATGTTTACCCTCAAATTTCTTCACGTCGGATAAAATTGAGGCTGAATTTGAGGGGGCGCCCTCATGTTTGCCCTCAAATTTCCATCAAACGCGAAAAGAGTTATCCCACATCTTTTCCGAAGAGCTATTTTTGCCTAAGACAAGGAATTCTGTATTTTTAGAAATATGATGTAATTCTCACTTAATGCAAAACCCGGTCAGTTACCTTCTCCGCCTTCGTTGCCGGCATTACCATTTCCGGGATTGCTATTATCGGCATTACCATTTCCGGTTCCATTACTGTTGTTATTACTGTTGTTGCTTCCACCCTCCCCGGAAGCAGAAGGGGTTGTCTCACCGGAAGTCTTTGATTCTTCAGTAGTGGTAGTATTATCCTTACTCTCTGTTGTTACCGACTCCGAAGTTGAAGGCACAGGTGTTTCAGTAGGTGAAGGCGTAGGTGTCTCAGTCGGAGTAGGCGTAGGTGTCTCTGTAGATTCCGGTGTTGAATCGGATTCATCATCATCAGAATAGTTATACGTCGGCTGATAATATGTGTATGTATTGTCATCGGAATCGTCATCCTCTTCCGGTACCGGAGTAGGAGTCGGTTTAGGCGTATTAGTAGGCAACAGGATCTTCCCCGGTTTCTTTGTAGGAGTAGGAACCGGTGTTGTGTTACCGCCAAAAGAAACTATCTCATCTGAAGATTCAGAAGTCTCGGAATTCTCAGGTTCCGAAGGCATAATGTCACTGCCGATAATATCGGCGGTGGTCTTGCGGTCAATAAAAAAGGCCATTATGAATACTGCTACTAAAACCAATAATAAAGGCGCAACTATAAACAAAATCTTATTTCTTGACATGGTAAATATCTCCCTTACAGGTTGATTATACCAAAGTAATTTTTTTCGAAAGAATCAAATTAGATCAATTTCCGGACCTGATAACAACAGTTATTTGGGCATTCCGAAATAGTACCGGGATATGAACAGCAACATCACATCTGATGTCTTACAGTCTTATATTCGTCGCCGTCTTTGTAAAAAGGACATTCCTTGCCCGTATAGCCGGAAAATCTGATAACCTCATCTTCATCAAGATCAAGGTCACATACTGCCTCTCCGGTTTCCTCATCGATATATGCATATTGGCACGTTTCACAACTGGCCATAGAGATCCCTCATATTACTCATCACCGGCTCCGCCCGGGAGAAACTCCATAATATCTTCAGCAGGAGAATACTCTTTAATGTCATCATTATCAGGATCCAGTGCTGATTTAGGGATTACCGAGCGTATTACCGCAGTAAGGACCTCATATTCCTCCATCATGGAACCGTGTTCTGTTTGAATCGTTCCGGTATCTTCTTCATTAGCTGCATTCTCGAGCTTTGCTGCACGCATCGATAAAGCAGATGCGCCTATCATTCTTGAGGAGCTCTTCAATGCATGAACGTAAATCGAATAATCGTGCCAGTTCTCAGTCTCAAAACTCTTCTGGAGGTTATGGGCTTTTTCGAGCTCGCCGTATGCGTATTCTGCAAGCAGTGCCCTGTAAAAGACTTCATCATCCTGACAGTACTTAAGTCCGGATTTCGGTTCGATTCCTACAGAACGCAGGGTATTGAAATATTCTGCTTCGTTACCTTCACTGTCCGGATCTTCAGTAATCTCTTCAGTAACAAGTTCAACCTTCTCTTTAGGAAGGTGCTTTATAAGCATCTTCTCGAGAGCAAAGTTATCGATAGGTTTTGTCAGGTAATCTGAAAAGCCTTCAGAGAGATAACGTTCTTTCGCACCCAAAACTGCGTCAGCAGTAAGGCAGATAACAGGAACTTCTTTGCTCGCGCCGTCAGGAGTATTGCGTATTTTATGGAATGCCTCTGTTCCGGTCATCTCGGGCATTCTCTGATCCATAAAGATCATATCATATCTGGTCTTGGAAGCCATTGTGACCGCTTCGGCACCGGAAGTTGCAGTATCGATCTTCATCTTGGAATTCTTAAGAAGGTTAACAACAACTGTCAGATTGATCCTTGTATCATCAACGATAAGTATCGCAGCAGTCGGAGCACGGAAAGACTCCTTATAAGGCCTGTCACCCGGCTGATACTCCTTAAGACGGGTCTGGAAGTCACCTATCGGTGTATCCGCAACGATACTCTGAGGTAACGTTACAGTGAAGACAGAACCCTTACCGTATTCACTTTCAACATCGATAGTTCCGCCCATCAGTTCGATCAGGTACTGGGTGATCGCAAGACCGAGACCTGTTCCCTCAACCGTGCTGTTGCGTTCCATCTCAAGGCGCTGGAATTTTGTAAACAATTTTTCTTTGTCTTCCGGTTTGATACCGATGCCTGTATCCCATACACCGATCGTCAGGAGCAGCTTACCGTCACTCTGGGTCTTGCCGCGAAGCTTAAGGCTTACAGAGCCCTTATCCGTGTACTTGACCGCATTATTGAGAAGGTTGGTAATTATCTGACGGATCCTTACCTCGTCTCCGGACAATTCATCCGGAATAGAAGGATCTACTTCAACAGAAAACATCAGGCCCTTATCCTGAGCTTTGAAGAGAATAAGATTGTTGATATCGTTGATCAGGGAACTCAACTGGTATGGAGCTTCAACAAGGTCCATCTGACCCGCTTCGATCTTGGAAAAATCAAGGATATCGTTGACAATGGCAAGAAGGTTGTGTCCTGCCTTCTTAACATCGCTTGCGTAAACGCTGATATTCTCTAACGCAACGTGAACGGATAAAGGATCTTTCTCAGAGAGATCCATTGCCTTGTGATTCTCTCTGATAATCATCTCATTCATTCCGAGTACGGCATTGATCGGCGTTCTGATCTCATGGGACATATTTGCCAGGAAGTCGCTCTTAGCATTATTGGCACTCTCGGCACGCACTTTCTCCTCCAGTAGCTGTCCCTGTGCCCTGACAAACGGTCTAACCGTAATCATAGAAAGCAATGCTGCTACAAAAAGCGAGAATAAAAGAACGACTATATATCCAAAAACCGTGGATTTTGTCTGGGAGGACAGCTGTTCATTAAACCATTCAGATGAGAAGTCAACTACTACAATTCCAACGACTTCTCCGGTGTTATCGAAAACAGGGCTATACGCACTGTAAAACTCACCCCACTTGTCAGTATAAGGCTCCTCATCTACTGACGGGACTCCTTTGCCGGCCTTTGCCAGTGCATCAGTATATTCAACAGCATCTCCGTAACTGGCCGGGCTTACCTGGTCAAGGTCAATGGTAAAAATATAATTACCGGGTTCGGCTTCCTTGATGCAGTAAACATATTCGAGTTCAACATTATCCCTGAAGACTGCAAGCGTATCGTAGATCTTGTTATAACCGACACTTCCTACCTGATCTGCGGTAATGTTCTTCATTACTTCGCCGCTTACTGAACCGGCAGCGCAATTCGCTATATCGAGCATTCGCTGCTGGATAGCTTTGCGGATGCCTACCCGGGACCTGTAAATGGAGACGGAACAAAAGAGAATGCTGGTGATAAGAAGAATGCATTCTACCATCATTATGATCTTGGTGGACAACTTACTCCTTGCAGCCACTAATCATTCCTCCCCCATCAGACCTCTAAGAACAAATATATCTTACAAATATATCTAAATAATAATATCTTAAAGAATTACTCTAATCAATGCAGTAAATAATGACACAATCAAGAACTGTTTACAGTTCATAACAACAAAGAGGCTGCCTCTTGACGAGACAACCTCCGTAATTTGCTAACTTATGATAACTTACGTTTATCAGCCTTCAGCGATAGCGCCTGTAGGGCAGGAAGCTTCGCAAGCACCGCAGGATACGCAAACATCAGGATCGATGTTGTACTGTGTATCACCCTGGGAAATAGCTCCAACAGGGCAACCGTCAGCGCATGTTCCGCAAGAAACGCAAGCGTCAGAAATTACATATGCCATAAATAATATCCTCCTATTCAAATGGTAATTTGATTATCTCATTAAAAACGCAAGACAACAAGTTCCCAGTGTAAGTATTCTCCAAAAATCAAATATCGATAAAAAATTGTATTCACTCAGATTTGTTCTTATGCATAATCATTCATCATCGTCATCAAAAGCACCGTTCATATCAGGATAGTCCCTGAATCCTGAATCGCCTGAAGGCTTTCTCTTAGCCATATCCTGATTAAGATCTTCAAGTTCAGCCCAGGAATATTTCTCGATCTCAGTCTCGTTCTCGGAAACAAACTTAACGCTTAATGTCTCCTCAATGTAATTAACATCAGTAACCACGCCTATTCCGACCTGGGTCCTTACGCGCGCACCGGGTTCTGGAAGTCTTCTGTGAGCATCATCATATGCTTCCTTCTCAAACTGCAGACAGCACATAAGTCTTCCGCAGGCGCCGTTAAGTTTGCCGGGATTAAGAGATAATCCCTGGGCTCTGGCAAGCTTAAGATTAACAGGAGCAAATTTATTAAGGAACGAACAGCAGCAAAGCTCTCTTCCGCACATGCCGATACCGCCAACAAGCTTTGCCTGGTCTCTGGAACCGATCTGTCTGAGTTCTATCCTCGTGCGGAATGCATAAGCAAGATCTTTAACAAGTTCTCTGAAATCCACTCTTCCGTCAGCCGTGAAATAGAATGTCAGCTTCTTCATGTCAAAGGAATATTCGCTGTCAACGAGATTCATATCGATACCGCGGGCAGCAATGAGTTCTTTGCACTTGAAAAATGCCTCTTTCTCTTTAGCGCAGATATCATAATACTTATCCAGCTCCTTTTCGCTTGCCATTCGCTTAACAAAAGGCATCTCTTCATCGGAGTTTTCCACGTAAGGTTCCTGCGCAACAAAAGCGATCTCTTCGCCGGTCTCGGTATCTATCATTACGGCATCACCTAATGTAAGCGATAATCCGTCGCAGCGGTAACGTAGTGTAACACCTGCATCTCTCGTTCTTAAGTTTACGATCTTCATTTCTTAAGCACCTCATGTATTCGAAGAAGCATGGCGGAAGCTGAAGAATCAAAATTTGAGTTTACTTCCAGAGCCCTCAGGAAAGTATTAACCGCTTCACTGCATCTTCCCAGTTTAAGTGTATCAATGTGTTTATTCATGGCAACGAATCTCTCGATTGCATCCCTGTCCATCTCGTTGTTGATCTTACGGCAGTCAGGATAATTGACGAGCCTTCCGACATCATCAAGGAATAAAAGTATCGAAGAAGCAACGATCTTATAATCGTCCTTAAAACCTGTCAGCACGTCACAATAATCCTCGAGGACATCGATATATGAACTCTCCGGCATCGCGATCATAATGCTGTTGATCTCATGTCTGATACTTACGCCGGAATCCTCCTTCGCAAGACTTATAGCCTTTCCCGGGATCCTGCCGCTGTTATAGACTGCAGTTCTGATCTTCGTTTCTTCAAGATCAGGACAATTTGCCTTTACGATCTCTTCAAGTTCTTCATCGGAATAAGGTTCCAGCTTTATCTCGGTAACTCTGGACATTACAGTATCAAGCACCGTATCTGTGTTTGAACTCGTAAGGATAAAGACGACATCCTTCGAAGGTTCTTCCAAAGACTTAAGAAGAGCATTCTGACTCTCAACACCGAGATAATCGAAATCTATGATGAATGTCTTTGTTCTTGCGAACTGAGGCTTCAGATACGATTCTGCAACAACGTAATCCTTGATAAAAACAACCTTAACGTTCTTTGTATCTGATGGTTCATAAACTCTTGTGACATCAGGCGTGGTGAAGTTATCAAAATACTTGCAGTTAGAGCACACTCCGCATGCTCCGTCGCGGCCTGCATCAAAGCACATAAGCGCCTTGGCAAACTCTTCTGCAAGGAGCCTCTTCCCTGTCCCTTCCGGGCCTGAAAGCATATATACCCCGCTGCCGCGCCTTTGAGCTTCGGCAGCCAGTCTGATCTTAATCTGTTTCTGTCCTGTAATCGCAGAAAACGCCATCAGATCTTCCCTTCCAACGCACCTTTAACCTGTTCGAAAATCTCTTCTATACCTAGAGTCGCATCGATAGTTACGATGCGGCCGTCTGAGTCCTTTGCAAGCTCCAGATAGCCTTTCCTGACATCCTCCTGGAACTTCAGGCCCGCAAGTTCGATCCTGTCAGAAGCTTCGCCCCTCTTGCCGCGCCTCTTAAGCGCCTCTTCCGCACTGATATCGAAAAAGAAAGTAATATCGGGCTTAAGGCCTCCGGTTGCAGCCATATTAAGACCTGCAACAAAGTCCATTCCCATTCCTCTGGCCATTCCCTGATATGCGGAAGAAGAATCGAAGAATCTGTCGCAGATTACGGTCTTTCCTTCTTCCAAAGCGGGCTTTATAACCTCATCCGTAATCTGTGCTCTTGCTGCTTCAAATAACAGAAGTTCTGTTCTTGCAGTCATCTGGGTATTCTTCTTATCGAGAAGGATCTCTCTTATCCTCTCGCCGATAACGGTCCCGCCGGGTTCCCTGACAAAAATAAAGTCCTTATCGTTGTCCTTGAGGAAATCCTTAAGCAGCTCACATTGCGTGCTCTTGCCGCAACCGTCAATACCTTCAAAAGTAATAAAAATACCCTTCATCAGTTGAGATTAATATTCTTGAGAGATGCGATCTCAAGATATATCTCCTTTGTAATTCTTGCGTTGTCGCTTCTGATGTCATCGATGGTCTCAACCTTCTTGACATTCTTTGCAACTTCTTCATCTATCTCTCTGGAACGCTTATTCTTGGGCTTGCGCTCATTCTGGAACTGCTGGTTTCTCTTGTCATTACCCTGGTTCTGTTCACGCTTGGAATTATTTCTTCTCTCACGGTTATTCTGTCTGTCAGAATTGCGCTCACGGTTTTTATTCTCAGGCTGCTGTGATTCTGCGTTCTCGCGCTTCTTATTATCGTTTCCGCCCTGAGTCTGGTTCTGGCCCTGCCTCTGACCGTTATTCTTCCTTCTGTAATTCTGGTTGCGGTTTCTGTTTCTGTTCGCATCCTGCTTTGACGGATCAAATCTCTGGCGCTTATCTTTATTCTGTTCGTTGTTGCGGTTATCCTGATTCTGAACACCGGCGCCCGAATTATTCTCTGACATAAAATCCTCCATCTGTTCTAAATGACGTGCCTAATTATAAACTTTGAAATCTTATAACTCAATTATCAACGCTTCCGATATAGGGACACTTCTTTATCATCAGGATGATCTGTCCCTACATCTTTGATCTCTCTTAAAGGGACCGTGACAAACGATCTTAAATGCCATCTGGGATGCGGTATCGTAAGTTCCGGTCTCATTATCACTCTGTCTCCATAGAAAATGATATCGATATCGATCGTTCTGGGACCCCAGTGAACATCTCTTGTACGAAGGAGATCATTCTCGATAACATGGATCTTATCAAGAAGTTCAAAGGGCCCGATATCAGTATAAAAGCCTATGCATGTATTGAGGAAATACGGCTGTTCTTCAAGCCCTACGGGCTCAGTCTCATAGATCGAAGCACACTTGATATCTTCCACACCGGGAAGTTTTTTCAGAGCCTCTTCTGCTGCAATGATATTTGCTTCCCTGTCTCCAAGATTACTTCCTAAAGAAAGGATAACGAATTCCTTGCGGCGTCTTTCTATCGTGACCTCCATGGTCTCGAAAATACCTTTTACGGGAGCTTCGGGCTTTGATACCGTAACCTGCACCTTATCGATCCTGTTATCCGACTTCAACACTCCGTCTGCGATCTTCTGGGCAAGACATTCGATGAGATTGCCTTTATCTTCAGACACGATCTCTTTTGTTAATCCATAGATCTTTGCGTAGTCGGCAGTATCAGAGAGATCATCTGTATAACAGCCTCTGATCCTGTCAATGAATATTTCCAATGAGATGATGAATTTCTGGCCGTCTGTCTTTTCGAAATCAAGACAACCGGTATGTCCTTCAAATTCCATTTTTGAGAGAGTGATCTTATCCAATTTCCTTTATCCTTTCGAAAATCACATGTTCGCGAAACAGTAGAACGTGCTGTCAAAGCTGTCCAATGCTGCTCTCGAAGCTGCGACATTATGAACTCTTACCATCGAAGCACCGATCGATGCAGCGGTAAAAGAAAGACCTGCGGTAGCATAGTCGAGCTGGGCTTCGAGCGCCTGGTCCCCGCCCGCAAACAGCCTCGTAAAACGTTTCCTTGAAGCCGCATAAAGAACGGGATGCTTTCCCTGAAGTCCCAATGAGAGCAATGATGCAGTAAGCTCAGCATCCTGCGCCCTTGTAGTACCGAAGCCTATTCCCGGATCGGTCATTATCATGTTGTCGGGGATGCCTGCTTTCCGGGCGGTCTCAACGCTCTCGGTAAGCTCTCTTACAGCGCGTCTGCTTATAGGTTCAAATGCAGGGAAATTATCTCCGTTTGTCCTGCAGTTAAACATCAGAACGCAGCCGACACCGCTGTCGGCAACGATCTTAGCCATTTCCGGATCACCTTTAAAGCCTGTGATGTCATTGATGATATCGCAGCCTGCAGTTATGGCCTGCTTTGCGACTTCAGGCTTAAAAGTATCTATCGAGATCGGGATGTCAAAGCGGTTCCTGATCGCTTCAAGTGACGGCATAAGCCTCTCAAGCTCTTCTTCGGCAGTAACAGGAACTGCGTTGGGACCTGTTGCTTCAGCACCTATGTCGATGCAGTCGGCGCCTTCTTTGATCATAACGGCGCATCTGTCTACTGCGGCTTCCTTATCGTTAAATCTTCCGCCATCGGAGAATGAATCCGGTGTCAGATTAAGTATGCCCATAATGAGCGTTTTCTTGCCCATATCAAGGCTTCTTAATCCGCACTTATATATTCCGCTGAATCTTCCGTCCGTAGCATTCATTTTCATCTCTTTCCGGGGTCAGACCCCATAAAAAATCATTGATGGGGTCAGACCCCCGAACGTTGTCTGTTGATCAATGCCAACGCTTCATTTCTTGTCCTCAGATCAGATCTGCAGCCTCCGCGCATGGCAGATGTAACCGTTTTGGAACCGGGTTTTCTGATGCCTCTCATGGTCATACAGAGATGCTCTGCTTCAAGGACAACACATACCGATCTTGCATCAACCGCCTGCTCTATGGCATCAGCGATCTCAGATGTAAGGCGCTCCTGAAGCTGAGGCTTTCTTGAAAGCGTATCCACAATTCTTGCAACCTTTGAAAGACCGAAGATCTTACCATCTCTCGGAATATACACAACATGAGCCTTGCCGTGGAAAGGCAGCAGATGATGCTCACACATCGAATAGAAAGGAATATCGCCTATCAGTATCATCTCGTCGTTGCCTTCGCCGTGGAAGACCTTGATGTCCTTGCTGATATCTCTGTGAAGTCCTGCGAAAACCTCCGCATACATTCTGGCAACTCTCTGCGGTGTCTCCTGAAGACCTTCCCTGTCAGGATCTTCACCGATAGCCTCCAATATATCCCTTACGGCATTCTCAATCTTCGGGAGATCCATATTCCTGCGGCTCTCCTCGGGTATTGAATTGTCATTTGCATAATCGTACATTTCTTTCCTATCCTCGCTTATCCTTAAAGATATTTTTTCCTGTATTCCATAGGTGTCATGCCCATCTGTTTTCTGAACGCGACATTAAATCTCTGCGGCGATGAGAAACCTGACTGCAGGGATATCGCGGACACCTTGATCTCGTTATTCTGGAGGAGCTTACATGCCTTCTCTATCCTCTTCTTCATCAGATAGTTCATTGGGCTTATTCCGGTGTCATCCCTGAACGCACGTGTGAAATATCCCTGGCTTAAGAAAACATATGCAGCTGCCTCCGATACGGTAATGCCCTGATCAAAGCTCTCATCCATATACTGCTTTGCAATAGCTACAAGTTCCTTCGCCTTGCCGTTCTTAACACGAAGACTCTCTTCCCACTCGCCTCTAATCGCTCTCGCAAGTGTGATCATAAGCTCAACGGAAAGAGTATGGATCATGAGATCTTTT
>JAFWMQ010000016.1 GCA_017510605.1 Clostridiales bacterium | reverse complement strand
GTCAGGCGGATCAGGTCCTGTATCAAATCCTACGGCGGTAGGTACTTATACTGCCATAGCTACAGTAACTGAGACAAAGACTTACAAGGCAGCAACCTGTGAGACGAGCTTTACTATCTCGTATCTTGGTTCTCCTTCCCCGGCATATACCTTCTCAGGAACACCTGGTAAGAACGGATACTTCACGAGTGATGTTGATGTATCGGCTCCTTCGGGATTCTCTATCTCGACTTCATTCGGATCAGGTTATGGCGGAAGCGTTTCCTACAGCGAAGGCATGACAGTATATCTCAGAAGATCCGACGGAGCACTTACAGGACCTGTCAGTGTCTCTGACAAGCCTAAGATAGACAAGGACGCTCCTTCCATCTCGATCTCGGGAGGCGTTACTGAGGGTTCTATCGTATTCGCATCGTCCGTGTCGGTAAGCGCAAGCGATAAGCATCTTGCATCACTGACAGTCAACGGTAATACCGTATCTTCAGGAACGACATTATCACCCGGAATGTGGATGCTTCCTGTAACCGTCACTGCTGAAGATGAAGCCGGCAATGTCAGTACGATAAGTTTCACGCTTAAGTCGGCATGGATGGAGAACAAGGTCTTGCCTACGGATGTGGAACTGCCTCTGCCGCCTAATGAGGAATTCTATTTACCTGAAGGCAGCTGGAAGATAATCAGGATCGTTAACGGAGAGAGGATCGAAGATCCGACTGTATACAGCGGAGGCGTTCCGATCTACGCGGGCGGAGACGCTGATGCCTACATAATTACTGCGGCATAAAAATATGAAAAATAAACTGTTACCCGTAATTGAAGCTCTTATTGTAGGCATACTTGTTTTTCTGCTTACAAAATCAAACCTGTTCAGTCCGCTGGACTACATTGCGCGTGACAGACTCTATCAGGTACCGAGAGGTATCAGAAGCGACATCAAGATCATAGGTATTGATGCAAAAACCCTTGAAGAATACGGGCCTATACAGACATGGTCAAGAGATGTATATGCCGACCTGATCAACACTCTTAATGTGGATGAGAACACGAGGCCTTATGTAATAGGCTTCGATATCCAGTTCTCGGGAGAGATCGATGAGGGTGACCAGGCCCTTGTCGAAGCTGCAGAAGAATACGGCAATGTAGTTGTAGTAAGCCAGTTAATCTACAGCAGGAAATGGGAGACCAACGAGGAGGGCATAATGTACTATCCGGTTGAAGGAATAGTACTCCCTTACGATGAGCTGCTCAATGTGACTTCCACGGGCTACAGCAACGTTTCGCCGGATTCGGACGGTACAATAAGAAGGATCATTCCGGCAGAGACATACGACGGCATTACCTATCAGACGTTTGCCAAGGTCATGTACGACAAGTACTGTTCAATAATTGGTACAACACCGACAAAGGTTCCTACAGACATTACAGGTCGTTCGATAATCAACTATTCCGGTAAGCCCGGAGACTATGAATACATCTCTCTTTCAGATGTATTGGACGGAAAGATCGATCCGAGAATCTTTGCTGACAGTATTGTTTTCGTAGGCGCATATGCTCCGTCAATGCAGGACGACTTCATAGTTCCTAATGGCGGAAGCAGCCAGATGTACGGAGTCGAGATCCACGCCAACATCTTCCAGTCCTACATGCAGGGAAGATTTGCCTTGAACGGCGATCCTTACATCCTCAGTCTTATAACTGCGCTGCTCTCCATGCTTATCCATCTCCTGTTCCGTAAACTTAAGCCCTGGCAGTCCGTACTATTGCTCGTTGCTTCCATCGGAATCGAGATAGCAGCCCTTGTCTCGATCAACAACAGCGGATATTCATACAGCGTCATATATTTCCCGCTGTTGATATTCCTGTCGTTCATCTATTCACTCGGAATCAATTATCTCAGTGAGGTCCGTAAGAAAAAGAAAGTACTCTCGGCCTTCCAGAAGTATGTCGCTCCCCAGATCGTCGAGGAGATCGCGAAAAAAGGTGATTTCGAGATCAAGGTCGGCGGCGAGAACCGTGATATCGCAGTGCTCTTCGTTGATATCAGAGGCTTTACCACCATGTCGGAAGCCCTTGAACCTGAGCAGGTCGTCGAGATCCTCAATGAGTATCTGACGCTCACGACAAAATCGATTTTCGACAACAGCGGCACATTGGACAAGTTCGTAGGCGACGCTACGATGGCCGTATTCAACTCGCCTTTCGACCTCGAAGATTATGAATATAAGGCAGTCTGCGCAGCGATGGATATCGTCAATGGCGGCGAGGCCCTCAATGATAAATTCATCGAGCGCTTCGGCCGCAGCGTCGGCTTCGGCGTAGGTGTTAACGTCGGTCCGGCTGTCGTCGGCAACATCGGGTGCGAATTCAGAATGGACTTTACGGCGATCGGCGACACAGTCAACACCGCAGCGCGTCTCGAAGCAAATGCCAAGAGGGGCCAGATCCTGATAAGCGATGCCCTGTATGAGAGACTTAAGGACAGGATCGAGGTCAAAGACGTCGGCGAGATCCCTCTTAAAGGTAAGACAAAAGGCGTCTTCGTTTACGAGGTCACGAAAATTATAGGCAGGGATTGATCCAGGACCTTCGGGCTTTTCGCCGGGACCAAATATCCTGAAAAAATACCTCTTAATTATTTGACAAACAAACGGGTAAAAAAGTACAATCAGTTGTACACTAATTAATAAATTAATAAGGCATATATTTGCTTTTCAAAAGTCAGAAAGGGGACACAATATGAGTTCAATCGAGAAGACATTTAACAATGGCGACGTCATCATTAAAGAGGGAGATTCCGGAAATACCTTCTTTCAGCTTTTGGAGGGCAAAGTAGCAGTTTATAAGAACTATGATATGGATGATCAGGTACAGATCGCCATCCTTGAGAAAGGCCAGTATTTCGGCGAGATGGCTGTAATCGAGAATTATCCCCGCAACTCCACTGTAGTTGCAGAAGGCGACGTCACAGTCCTCGAGATCGCTGCCGGAGAGCTTAACGATTACATTTCCCAGAATCCCGATAATATCATCGAGATCATGAAGCTTCTCGGAAGCAGAGTAAAGTCAATGACAGATGACTACAACGAAGCAAAGAAAGTTCTTGATGGTATCCGCAAAGCTCATTCCAGCTCAAACTACGACAGTTTCTTCTCCGGCATGATGAAGAAATCCATCTATGTTACTGCCAAGAATTTCAGACTTGAGCGTCCGAGCGCAGAGGCTCTCCGCGAAGCAGCTGAAGCAGTTTCCAAGTCAAACAACGACAAAGCCGAGACATATCCTTACGGAACGATCATCTTCAAGCAGGGCGAGATCGGCAAGTGCATGTACATCGTTCACAGCGGTAAAGTTGCCATCTACAGCAATTATGGCGAAGCTAACGAACTGAGACTCCAGGAAGTTGAGCCTGTTGCATGCTTCGGTGAGATGGGAATGATTTCCGGTGAACCCCGCAGCACAACCGCTGTAGTTGAAGTCAGCGACACACAGGTCGAGATCATCCGTCCTGAAGATCTTGCTGATCTGTTCAGAACCAACCCCGCAAAGATCGACATGATCCTCAAGAACATGTCCTACCTCCTCAGAACCGTTACATACGAATACTTCAAGGCTTGCCAGGAGATCTACGCCGCAACAGGAAAGAAAGACGACTGATCGGCGATACGCATCGCGAAGTATGGCGGCAGTCTCAAAACTCAAGTTCTGTTTTTGAGACTAATCGACAAGTAAAAACTCTCAAAAAAGTCATTTCGATCAAGAAATGACTTTTTTATGCAGTAAACAGTGCCGAAATAGTCACAAATTAGTCACAAGGACAAAGGGAAAGCCAAGGGCAGCTAGTCCGATGAGTTAAGTCCAAATCAAATTAAAAGGGAATAACAAACCCCGACAGCAACCTGCCGGGGTTTTGATCGTATGAAAGATTATTCCTTTATTACGCTTCTTCTTTTCTCTTCATCTTCATCGCGAAAACACCACCTGCAAGAGCGCACGCCAGGATCACACATCCAACTCCGATGAATACTGTCTTTGCAACCTTCTCGCCTGTTGCAGGTACGCTTGCCTGGGCCTTTGTATTGGTATTCGTATTCGTGCTTGTAGCTGCGTTAGCATTTGTGTTTGTACCTACATGGTATTTTGCCTGATGCTTTACAGTGAAATCCAATGTAACGGATGCTCCGTCAGTAAAGCAAACTTCGAGAGTATGTGTTCCTTCACTCAAGGTATCAAGATATGCCTTCTTTATCGTTATGATTACACTGCCCTTTTTTGCCGTGTAGTCTTTATCCCTCGTCAGCACCTTTCCGTCTGCCTTTACTTTGTCCAGATAATTAATTGCATTTTCATCATTTTCGGTCCTGCCGAATGTTGCGATGATATCTCCGCCCTTACCGTCTCCTTCGATATTCTTCAGATAGTATGTTCCTACCTTTTGTTTCTGAGTAAAGACTGCCTTATAAGTTGCATCACCTGTTACCTTTGCGATCTCAGGAGTCCATCCGGAGAAAGTATATGTATAGTCCTCAGTATCTGCTTTTTCAGGTGTCTTTCCTGTATAAGCAGGTGTCTCTCCATATGCAACCTTATCTGATTGGAGAACTGTTCCGTCTTCATTAACGAACTTGATCGTATATTTATTTACAGTCGCTGTATATACAGCAGTATATGTCGCATCTGCGATTACATCAGTAATTACCTTATCCCAGTTCTTGAACTCATACGTATACTGGGCTGTTGCTGCTTTATCAGTATCTGGTATCACGATATCAGCTGCTTTTGTACCATAGTCATATTTCGCAGAAGACAACTCTTTTCCTGTGTCATCTACAAACTTTATTGTGTATTCATTTATACTGGAAGAATATGTTGCTGTATACGTTGCATCTCCCGTAACATCTGCGACATCAGGTGTCCATCCATCAAACGTATATGTATTCTGAGCTGTTGGTGCCTTTGTAGGATCAGCAGGCTTTACAATATCAGCTGCAGCAGTACCGTAGTCGTATTTCTCGCTTGAGAGCTCAGTACCATCTTCATCAACGAATTTTATAGTATATTTTATAGGTGTCCACTGGGCATAAAGAGTTATATCATCTTTCAGTGTAACTGCCTGTTTGTCTGAATAAGGATCACCGCTACCATCCGCTTTTGTATTCCAACCAGCAAAGTTGTAATTGCTAAGGGTAAATGCATTGGAGGTTAGTGCGGTACTCACATTAGCGGAAACAATCTGAGGATCCATGGTCCCGCTTCCGCCGTTTGGCATAAATGTAATCTTACAGCGGGAACGAACGAGTGCAGCCTCAGTACCGGTACTAGATGCTACTACAGAATAAAAATCGTTATCACTGACAAAATTAGTGAGATCACCATTCAAGCCGGATGTAAATACCACAGCATTATCTACCGTAGGTACTGTTTCTGTCGTGACACCTATCAATGCACCTGTGTTATTGGCTGAATCATATGGTGTCAATGCGCTTCCAAATTCAATATATCTTCCTTTACCAAGATATAGATTATCGGCATCGCCATCGACATTTGTATTTTCGGAAATCATGGGGCTTCCGGAAACAATAAAGCATGTGGAATAATCCGGATAGATATAAGCGCCACCGCCTTTAGATGCTGTATTTTCTGATATAGTTCCGCCAGACATATTAAATGTAGCGCACCAAACATCTACACCGCCGCCAACTCCTTCTGCTGTGTTTCCTGAAATAGTACCGCCAGACATATTAAATGTAGAATTCAATAATTCTACACCGCCACCATATTCAGTGGCTGTGTTTCCTGTAATAGATCCACCGGACATAGTGAATGTTCCGTCAACATAAACATACACACCACCACCAACACTTGCTGTGTTTTCAGAAATAGTTCCACTTTCCATGGTAAATGTTCCATAAACATTAACATGCACACCACCGCCATAATCAGCTGTGTTTCCTGTAATAGTTCCATTTTTCATGGTAAATGTTTCGTCGTAAACATATACACCACCACCATCACTTGCTGTGTTTTCAGATATAGTACCGCCGAACATAGTGAATGTTCCGTCTTCATCAACAAGTACACCACCGCCAACATTAGCTTCGTTTCCTGAAATAGTTCCATTTTCCATGGTAAATGTTCCATCAACATAAACAAATACACCGCCGCCATCATAAGAGCCTGTGTTTCCTGAAACAGTTCCGCCGGACATAGTGAATGTTCCGTCATAACAAACATACACACCACCGCCAGAAGATTTGGCTGTGTTTCCTGTAATAGTTCCATTTTTCATGGTAAATGTTCCGTCATCAACAAATACACCGCCGCCATCATCGGCTTCGTTTCCAGTAATAGTTCCTTTTTCCATGGTAAATGTTCCGTCGTAAACATATACACCACCGCCAGAATTGGCTTCGTTTCCTGTAATAGTTCCGCCGGACATGTTAAATGTTCCAGCATCAGCATCAACTACACCACCGCCATTATATTTGGCTGTGTTTCCTGTAATAGTTCCGCCGGACATGTTAAATGTACCTTCAGCAACAACTACACCACCGCCATTATCAGCTTTGTTTCCTGTAATTGTTCCGCCGAACATGGCAAAAGTTCCGCCTTTAACATAAACTCCGCATCCTGTTTTGCCATTATCATGAGTTATTGTTCCACCGTTACCGCTTTCATCATAGAGGTTAAGTACTATGCCGTAGTTTTCAATGTTAATAGCATTAAAATCTCCCATTGCTGTTATTGAGTGCCCATTAAGACATAGATTAGTTGTACCCGCAGGAACAACCCAAGCACCTGATGTTATAGTGACATCTGTCGTGAGGTAATAAGATCCTGGACCTGTGGGTAGGCTTGAATCACTATCCCACACTGTCCAACCTGCATGATCATCTTCGCTTGCATTCAAAGCTCCAGAGTGTTTATGCCCTTCCCCCGCGGCCCGAACTATATTATGCCCGGGTAAAATGCCTGCAGCGTTGGACAGGAGAAATGCGAGCGTGATCAGTGTGCTGAGAACGATGCAAACGGACTTTTTGATTGAAACGGACTTCATTTGGATTCCTCCTACCCTCTTTTAACAAAACACGAATAAACCTGGTGAGTAACTATCCTGAAGATAATCTGCAAAATCGATTATCAGTTATTAATGAAGAACTCCCCACCAAATAAATATAATATAAAAACAATAGAGAATAAACATTTCGAGCGAATTGTTTACATTTTGATTCTTTAGTCTTTATGCGGTTTTTACCGTTTGAGTTCTAAACAACATGGAATCTGTGATTGTTATCATCTTTTGCATTCATGCCTGTTCTGTAATACAATGTATTACACAGAAAGGCGGTGAACATTATGACAATGTCGATTAGGATAAATGATGATGATGCCAGACTGGTAAAGATGTATTGCGCTCTCCATAACATTAGCATCTCCGACTTGTTCCGTCAGGCTGTCATTGAGAAGATTGAAGATGAATACGATCTCAAGTGTTATGAAGAAGCAATGAAAAAGTTCGAGAAAGATCCTGCTACCTATTCTCTTGATGAAGTCGAGAAGGAGTTGGGACTTAGATGAAATATCGTGTCGAATTTACCAAAGAGGCACTGAAACAACTGAAGAAATTGTATCCTTCAATAGCCGCCCTTATTATCGGATGGCTTCGCAAGAACATTGATAACTGCGATAATCCGAGAGTCCACGGCAAAGCACTGTCTTCAAACCGCAAAGGACAATGGAGATACAGAGTCGGTGACTATCGTATTCTTGCAGAGATTGAGGATGACATAGTCCTCGTTCTTGTTATCAGCATAGGTCACCGCAGTGAAATTTATAAACAGTGATGCAAAAAATCACTCCAGCATAGACCAAATAAACGCAGAGTCATCTTCATCAAGATCTATGTATTTGCCAAGATAACAGAGCCTGATGTTCTCGCCGAAGTTAATGGTCGTAAAATCGATGCAGCACATATCATCCTTCGAATAGAAAAGCAGGGTAGCGTCGCGGTGTTTGAATGCCGTGTCGCCGCTTGAGAATAACTGTCCTTCGTTTATGATGCGGTCGCGGATCTGTCTGACGCGCGCGGAATCAACATTTTCGATCACCTGTTTGGACGAAGTCGCTTTGACGGTTGCTACACAATAAAGCGGGGCTTCCTTGTCGTAGTATTCCATGAGATTTTCGATATCGGATTCTTTGACAAAAATACCTGAAGACCATTCAACATCAAGAATCGTGATGCCCATCAGATTATCAACGCTGTAGATGATGCGGTGCTTGTCGTTGCTGTCAACAACCGCACTGATCTTTTCCTTCCTGAAATTATCGTGGGCTTTCTGCGGACTCATCTCTTCAGCCTGTACATAATGTTCGCCCATGAAATCAAAACCGTCGTCATAAATATCCTGGAAATCATCGACATACACCAGTTCTTTCTTGTCGAATTCCGCAATTTCCTGATGATCTACGACTTTAGCGCCCAGCGACATAATGCCTACTGCCGCAACGGGTCCGCCCGCTACAAGTATGCCGGTAACGGTAAAGAAGATCGCAAATATCTTAAGCGCAATGTTGACCTTTTTCTTCTTCTTTTTCTTAATGCCCCATATGATATCCAGAATGATACCGGTGAGCAGGATCACAAGTCCTATAACAACGATGATGAACAGTATCATCACCAGAAACATTGACATAAATGCCATTGTTTATTACCTCAGATCTTCGTCGTACTTTCCCAGTTTCCACCCGGCTCGAAAGAACTGTTCGTCGCGAGTGTGTCACCGAGCTTATTAGAGTATACATGATCGTAATCGACTGACACCTCAACAGTTGAACCGTCTTCTCTCATATATGTGTTGACGCCCCTGATCGCCTCCGACTGCATCCTCGATATCCTGTCAGAGCTCGATTCACCGAATGTCGATCTAGACGAAGCCATTACCTGTGCGTGATGAGCATTGCTCCTGTTCCACCAAGCCTGGTTTGCAGAATCGTAAGCCTCCTGCAAAGTCCTGTTCGCCTGCTGCATGGCCTGGAAATTCGCGTTCTGCTGGGCGATATTCTGCTGCGTATATCTTGCAACTTCCATGCTCATCTTATTCTGCATATTGATCGATTCCTGCGTGATATACGGATCGACCCTGAACGTGGTGGCAAATCTTTCAAAGTCCTTATAGTCTTCGTCGAAACGATCTTTCGGGCAGATCATGGTAAACATACCTGTTGTAGACCACTCGATCGCAGCATTGTTCGGCATGTCCCCGAAAGTCCCCGGCATTGCGCCATTCGATGTCTGTGCCCTTCTCTGCCCGAAAATTCCTCCCATGATATTCCCCATAGCAAACATTGACGGCATCTGATACCTGAAAGCCCTCAGAATAAATGCCACGACTATCCTGAACCTCATCTGTCCGACATCCGCTTCATAGACCTTGCACGACTCTTCAAGATAGTACATCTTGCCGGTCACCGATCCTGCCGTCCCCGCCTTCTGCGCTTCAAAATCCAAGTACTTTATATATCCGTCCAAAGCGTCTTTCCTGTTATACCCCGCGGCGGGAAAAGGTCTCTTCTCAATATAGTAGGCATTGGTCATTTTCCCGCCCGAAAGGACATTATTTATATATAGGTTTCCGTAGTTTTCGGCATCCATGAAAGGTCTGAAATGCGTCTTGCTGATCTGGTTTACCACCGTGGCATACGGTCCAGAGAGCATCGGACATTTCGTGTCATCGGTATAAGCCTCTCCCGTAAAGAAGGAGAACGCCGTTCCGAACTTATTCGCCGCCGCACACCTTATCGGCATCGGATAAGTATAGCTTGCGGTATTCGGCATCAGCGAACCGCTTGGAGTAAATGTATCGGGAAGTCCGCAGGACGCCAAAGGCATGTTAAGAGATTTATCGACAAACTTCATCACCGAAGGCTGCGCAGGTCTTTCCGTTATCTTAAGCCTCAATGTATTTCCGCAATGACCGCACTTGAAGAACTCTGTCTTACCGTCACAGTCGAGAGTTCCGCCGCACGCAGGACACTTAATAACTTCAACGCTCATAGATATACCCCCTTGCCTGACTTGATATTTTTATATTACTTCATCAGGCATGACGTTATCAGTTCACTGCGGTGAACTATTTATAAACAGTTTGCAAAGGTTTGGTATTTTCGAGCATGACAAAGTTCCGGTAATTCTTCCGGTAAACGCCGGAACTTTTACCTGAAAAAATGATGGTTTTCGCAATAGTTCAGGCAAAACTTCAGGCGGCAGCCGGAACTTTTACCTGAAGTATGTTTGCACAACGGGAATAGCGTTCTCTTTTTCCGAGCTTTCGAAAAAATGATTAAGTCAGGCATCTTAAAGCCCCGGGTTATACCGTATTGTCGTAAAAACCCTTACGTCCTGTACGTCGCCTTGGGCCCCAGGTAAGATTCCGGAATCTTCGCGCCCTCTTCGCAGATCACGATCTTCTGCAGGACCAGATTAGGATCAATGGCATGAACGGCAACCGTATTCAGTCCCGCATTCAGCTCAACGGTAACCGTAGTCTTGCGGACATTATCAAGGACGCCCTGCGACCAGTACGGATTGCCGTCACCAACGGCAAAGCCTTCGGGGATCATGTTGACCTTCTTCAGCTTCCCGCCATTAGCGCTGATGCCCACAAGGATCGATGGTTCGCGGCCGAACGGATTGCTAGGATTAGTATAGAGTGTTACGTCATACCTGCCTGCGTGAGGAACGGATATCCTGTACTCAAGATAAGGTGCTTTTTTGGTCCCGAAAACCACATCCTGAGGATATGCCTTGACGGCATCCATGCCGCGGCTGTAATCGGGAATAAGACGGAACGCAGCACTAGCAGAATCCGAGTACGCACCACTGCATCCTCCTGCCGGAATACAGATATAGTTCATTCCAAACGCGTTCTTATGCAAAGACCTGTCGTGCAGTTTTGCATTGATAACATCATCGCCAAAGTCCTTGCGGCCAAGCCAGTGCCAGACATTCTCACCTTTGAATGAAGAAGCTCTGTTGAACGGAACTTTAACGACAGCATATCCGTCAGCGCTGTGGATGCAGAACTCGACTGAATCAGTTTTCTTAATGACCGAACGGTCGATCTTAACTTTCAGTTCCTTAAGAGTGTAGGGCTTAATAACACCCTCATCAGAAGAGAAACTCAATCCTTTGCAGGTGTTCTCGACACTATACGATACCTTCTTATCACATGCGGTGCTGAGGAACAGTGAAGCCTCGCTGCATGACGGATCAAGGAATGCATCCATAAGCAGAGAGCGGCCTGTCCAGTACTTGCCTTCAGTGCTTTGGCAGGATCCCTTTACATTAACGATAAGCCGTTCTTTATTGCCGGGTTTGAAAGTGCTGATGACGGGATATTTGCATTCTTCCTCGCACCAATTGTTGAAGCCGATATGTTCTGACAATCCCATGCCGTACCATTTGCCGCCATGTACCGTGTGGAGTTCTTCAACGATCTTTTGGTCAAAAGCTATGCAGTCGTTGATCTCCTTTGCGAGCGTCATGGCATATGTGCTTCCGATGTCGCAGAAAGCATGGTTCAGGGTTGTCAGGAGCCACATTTTCTGGACATTAAGATTTGCTGTCAGGGGCAGCCAGACGAGTTCGTAGAAACTGAATTCAGTGTTGCCCTTTAACTTCCCGCGCAGTCTGCTGCACTTTCTCATAAGCGCGTTGATATCATCTAACAGATCGAATGTCTCATTATAGTTGAAAGCATTGTAAATGCGGTCGTTCATGGCCTCGGTGCGGCGAGCTGAAGTGATCCTCGTATAGCCTCTGAGAAGCCCGAAGATCTCACGCTTGTCAGAAGAAGTTATATTCGATCCGAAGACGCGTTCGATAATGAGCTTTGTGAACTCAACCGGAGCATCGGGATTCGAAGTTCCCCATCGGTCAAAATCGTAAGCGAGATCAAGGAAGAACGACAGCGGATATTCGTTGCTGAATATATCGCCTACATTAACTATCCACAGGTCCCTTATGCCAAAATCATATGCGGTGGTCATCTGCTCCCAGGTCTTCGCGAGGTGTGACGTATTGAACCACTCGAAAGATACCGGCAGTCCGTGGTAATCGAAATGATAATACATTCCGTAGCCGCCCTTGTGGCTGCGCATTTCGGGTGACGGAACGGTCCTCAGATTGCCGAAATTATCGTCGCACAGCATCAGTGTAACGCCGTCCAGTTCCGGATCACCCATAAGTCCCGGTGTCTTCTCATCGCCATAGAAATACGGCTCGACTTCCTTATAGAGAGCCAGCATTCTGGGCACGGAATCAAGGTCTTTATTTATGTATTTGCGGATAAGCTTATTCTGCGTCTTGAGGACTTTGCGTAAAAGATCGATATTGTCTTTAAGCGTTGCTTCCTTCCCCATGATCGCCGTATCGGCCTCGCCGCGCATTCCGACGGTAATAACATTCTCGAACTTGCCGCTTCTTTTAAGGCCGTCTTCCCAGAACCTCGTGATGCCTTTCTCGTTGGTAAGGAAGTTCCAGGCGTCACCATAAACCGATCCGGGGCCTCTTAAATACTTATACTCTTCGCCCTGTCTCAGGCACGGCTCGTGATGGCTCATTCCCATCACGACGCCAAGCTCGTCTGCAAGCTCGGCATTCGCAAGACCGGGACCGTCATCGGGGAAGATCTCCGCCCACATCGCAGGCCACAGATAATTGCCTTTGAGCCTTAGGAGCAGCTCGAAAACATGCTCATACATTTTCGCGTTGAAACCGCCGAAATTATGCATGCAGAAATTTCCGAATGCCGGCCATTCATCGTTGATGAAAAAACCTCTGTACTTAACCGACGGCTCTTTTGATACCATGCAGTAATCTCCCGGTATCTTGAAGTCTTTCATCCTGGGAGGCTTAACATCGAGCCAGTCGATGAACGGCGATACGCCAAGCATCTCCGAGAGCTTGAAGAGGCCGTAGATCGCGCCTCTCTTATCACTTCCCGTTATTACGAGCAACGATCCCATGACCTCGATCTTATAGACTTCTCGCCTGCCTTTTATATCAGTTGTATCGACTCCGGCATTCTCTATGAGCTTGTCACCGGCAAGCCCTACAAGGATTGGCGAACTGCACTTGGAAGAACTGACGACGGCAGGTTCAGCCCCGAATACGGCCTTGATGTCACCGGCAACTTTTTGAGCTATCCTGCGGACACCGCTCAGCGTGTCTTTGCCGCAGACTATCTCGATCTCTTTGTTCCTGATCTTGGCAGAAGAAATAATAAAGTCCATACAAAAATCCCCCGGTGAGCATCTTCCATACAAGCATACTACACTTTGCGCTGTAATTCTACTTTATCAAGCCCCTGCTTCGGCCGGAGCCGGAGCAGTATTTACAACGGTCTCGGTCTCTTCAGGCTGACTCTTTTTCTTTCTCTTCTTCTTATCCTTTTTCTTGAACTTGAATACAAGGATCGTTAAAAGGTAGTACACGGCTATCTGCAAAAGCAGTATCAGAGCATTCAGCCAATTCATATTTTTTAATACAAGATTGGAGTAGATGTGATCCGTCAAAGCTTTCGGAACGAAATAACATACGTATTTATAGTATCCGTATACATAAAGATTGAAGAACTGGTAAACATAAGGAACAGCGATCATAAGCACTAAGTAAACCAGTACTGAGACGATCGGGAACGCGAAAAGATACAGCCAGAAAAGCGCGGCGGTATATGTTACGATGCAGCCCAGACAATCCATTGCCATTCTGAGCGCAAGTTCTCCGGTCTGGACAATCGACAGATTGGCGCCGAAGATCAGTCCGAGTAATAAGACCACCAGCATCGCGACCGCATAGCAGACGGCCAGAATGATGGCGCCTGAGATAACTCTGGCAAGTACTCCGACAGGTCTTTTCACTTTGAATTCTTCAACCTGGATGATCGAATTCCTGGTGTATTTTTTTCGATATACACTGATGATAAGAGCGGTTCCGACCGCAGGTCCGAACACATAGAAAAGATATTTCTGTATTGCCAGATAATAGGTCAGATCGTTCCAGTAATTGTTCTTTGTCATAAGAGTAATTACCGGAATGCCGAGGATGGCAAGGGCTGCCAGTACGATGAATCTTTTCTTTTTTACGGTATAGAAGATCTCTTCTTTGATTATCTCATTCATAAACAACACCTCACCAAATAACGGTCCTCTGTTCAGGAGGCAGGTACATGCCGTCTCCGGGCTTGAGATCATATGTCTCAATGAACTCATCAAACTGCATCAATGTGTAATTCGCCCTCAGATATTCAAGCGGATGAGGGTCAGTTTGTATGAGCGTTATCTGTTCGGATTTTGTGCAAAGAACTCTCCAATATGACGCGTAGCTTCTAAACATCACATCATAATCGAAATTATCGTAATCTTCGGCGATCATCAGACTGACTTTCAGGCCTTCGATATCCGCAACAACTTCACCGGTTATCTGCGAGCTCATATTGTAAGTGGGAGACCCTTCAAACGCATGTATGCCTGAGAAGTATGTCAGGATCCTCGTTGAAGTAGCACTCCAAAATGTCATTTCATCAGAAGAAACCAACTGAATGGCTTTACCGTCTTCATTATTGTAAATTCCGGAAGTGTCAAATGCATGGGATATCTCGTGACCGATAATAGGAACGAAATATCCGAGTTTCTGTTCGATCGTGTAATCAGGTGAATATATCGGTGCTGACATAATGCCCAATTGAATGAATATGCAGTTCTGGGTTCTGTCGTACATGGCGTTTGTAGCCGTTGTTGAGACCCCGCTGTCATAAATATCCCAGAAGGTCCTGTCGCATTTCATCTGAACGATCTCACCGACATGCTCATTGCTGATCCTGCTTAAGACACACATCAGATCAAGATATGTGCCGCCTTCTGCTTTGGTCTTGAATTCCACTCCTGTGAAATCAGCCTTGTTTGACGGTACGAGAACATTCTCCCTCATCTTGTCCAGTTTATTGCATAAAGCCTTTTTACTCTCTTCGGAAAGGTTTTCATTTGAATTGATCAGTATCTCATATTTTTCTTTGATCAAACGGATAAAGCCATGGATCTCATCATATGTATTCTGGTCAAAATAATAATCAAGATACGCCTGATCCATTGCGGCGGTTAATGATGTCTGGGAGATCAGCCAGAAGAAAGAATAATCCGAATCCAGATCAACACGCTCGGAGAACTTATTTGCACGGTCTAATTTTGAGTTTTTATATGCATCATAGCAGCCGGCATCAAGGTAGAAGATCGCTTCCATTGCAAGACGCACTTTGAAGAATGCCTTCATGCCCTCTACATTATCCTGGGTATAAATGTTTTCGAGCTTGTCCAGATATGAGAGCTCTCCCATACAGTGCTCGCAGTTGACGATCTTGTAATGATCCAGCATTTCCTTCAAAGGATAATTGCCGGCTTTGCTTACAGCATCATCCATAGTAAAAATAACTGTGCGGTCCAGATAATCCGAAGAATCCAGATTCACCATTTTAGATTCAAAACCGAAACAGTCGTTAATGATCTTCTCGGCCTCTTTGTCGGAATAGCCGCATCTGCCAAACATATACTGCATCGCGCTCTCAACGTTGTCTCTTTTCTTGAACCCGTCTTCGGTCATTACGACGTAATATTCTGCTTTATCAAGAGATAACTTCGGCTTGGTAATGATCAGCGCCTGGCAGTCATCCAGATTATCGTTAAATGCGTTATCAAGCTTAACAAGAGATATTGCAAAAGGATTCCTGTCATTATCGATCATGTATGCGGAAACATCATCAATATCTTCGATCTCATCAATGTAGGCCAGATACTTTTTCAACGGTTCCACACCTATTGAATCGCGGTATTCCCAGTCTGTGAAAAGTTCGTCTGCAATACGTACCAGTTCGATATTCTTGTTCTGGAACGATTCGTCCTCGATCATTGCCCTCTTGTTTGTTGCAACGGTCTTCATTGTCTCACCATACATTGCGACCGGATAAGTGTAATCAGCCACCTGCTGTGAAGCCCATTCATAATTAACGGCAGCAGCAAAATCATCTTTGATATCTGCCGTTGCCATCTTATCAATGTTCTCGAAAAGATTGGAATCGATCCACTGGTCGTGAGACACTGTCACTGTCTGTGAATCGGAACTGCAGCTGCAGACCGGGATCATCATCGATGCGATCAGCATCAGTGAAACAGCACTCTTTACTTTCATCTCCTTCAGCAAACACCTTACCCCGCTCTGCCTGGACATACCGGATAAGCCCATAATAATGTCACCCCTCTTAATCAAATGATAATATTATATATTAAAGCAATGGGTTATAATTCATAAAAGAAAAATATTATGGAGATGGTCAGATGAGCGGTAAATTAAATGATGATGCTATTAATGAGATCGTAAAAACGATCATTGCCGATTTTGACGGCGGGAAAAATATCGATGCGATCAAGCTTTTCGGCAATCCCGATAAGGAAGAAGTAAGAGAGCTTGTGGAGCACTTTTTCAGGATCATCTATCCGGGATATTTTCGCGACCGCACATACAAGATCTATAATCCGAAGAACAGCTTCGCGGTAACGATCGAGGACGTTTTCTATCACCTTAAGAAACAAGTCTACAGGGCGCTTGATTATTCCCAGTCTGAGGACAAGCTCTCTGACGAAGAGCGCGAGAATGAGAGCTACCGCATCACCGCGGAGTTCTTCAGGAAGATCCCCGCGATCAGGGAAAATATTGAGACCGACCTTATTGCCACGCTTGACGGCGACCCCGCCGCAGCCAACTTCGATGAGGTTATTCTCTCATACCCCGGACTCATGGCTATTACCGTTTACCGCATTGCGCACGAGCTCTATCTGCTCAATGTCCCGATCCTGCCGCGTCTCATGACCGAATACGCTCACTCCGAGACGGGAATCGACATTCACCCCGGTGCAACGATCGGCAAGTATTTCTTTATCGATCACGGCACAGGCATCGTTGTAGGTGAGACATCCATCATCGGCAACAACGTAAAGATCTATCAGGGTGTTACTATCGGCGCGCTCTCAACAAGAGGCGGTCAGAAGCTCTCGGGCAAGAAACGTCACCCGACTATCTGCGATAACGTCACGATCTACGCTAACGCCTCTATCCTGGGCGGCAACACAGTGATCGGTGAGAATACGGTTATCGGCGGCAACTCCTTCATTACTTCATCTGTGGAGCCCAATTCCAAAGTCAGCATGAAGAATCTCGAGAAGGAGAATAAGACCGACGGCGTCCATGTTAAGAGTGAAGAGATCAAGCAGGGCGACGAGTGGTATTACATTATTTAACAGGAACTTTGTGAACCGCGCCCGGCATCTCTGATTCAAATGATTTTACTTCCAGAGATGAACCGCAGCTTTGGCATGACCTGAGCGCGAAAGAAGCCGGCGCTCCACAGTTGGGACAGGAATTGTGATACCATTTCTGGCTTAGCTGGGACGTAATGAATTCTTCTGTTTTCGCTATCTCCCCGGAAGAAGTATTGTCTTCAACTATTCTCTCCGCGCATTTATACAGAATGCGGTCTTTATATTTGACTATCAGAAGGCATGCTATGGAACAAAGAAGCGTGAGGATCGAAGGAAGATAGAACACCAATTCGTCTATAAACCAAAATGCCAGATCAGTCATCTTCATCCGCTCGAAATGCGGAATTACGCACTCGTAGAAAAAGAATGTGCTGACGAAAAATACACCGCCTAATACAAGCCAGGCAAAAGGATTGATCCATATTATCCTGGGAGTCCTGTCTATAGTCTCTAATACCTTCCTGGCATTCTCTTTCCCAAATTCAGGATCATAGAAAGAGATGCGGTATTCATAATTGTACTTGCCGGCCCAGGAAAGCTTATCGCCCTTCTTGTAGGCTATGGAATTGCCCTTCCATACTTTGCCTGAGACATATTCGCCATTATACTTGATCAGATCATTCAGATCGGAAGTACGGTCAAACTCCTTAAGGCCAAGAGAAAAAATAACACCGCTTGCGATAAATATGCCGAGATTAACCAGATTCATTCCGGGTATATTTCCTTCGGCTATCATCACGATCAGATATAAAATAAGGAACGCTCCGCCGGCCAGAACAGAGCATACGAACATTATCAGATTGTCTCCACCGCCGCCATAGCTGCTGCCTCCTCCGGAGTAACCGCCGCCGGAACGCGAACTGCCGCCTCCGAAGAAGCTGCCTCCGCTATAGTGTCCTCCGCCGCCATAATGACCGCCGCTTGAGTGATGGCCTCCGCCACCGCTGTGATGTCCGCCGGAATGCGAACTGCCGCCATGAAATCCGCCTCTTGCCATCTGTTATCCCCTCATAATTACAGATCTTTTCCCGATAAATCACAATATATCATTATTCGCGAAACATTGCTCCGCGATCAATTCCCTGAACAAAACCATTATAGTATAGTCTGCTCCGAAGGACAGTATCTGCGTTGCTTCATACCCCTCGTAATGTGGTAGACTTAATTATCACTTATGGAAAAGGGGATAATCATATGCCAAGATACGGTAGTTACCAAGACTCAAATATCAAGATCGTTACAACTGAAGGCCGCAATGGAGAAAGAGTCGCGGAGGCTAACAGGAACATAAATAATCTGCGAAGCGATATCCTAAGCCTTAAGATCATGGTCGAACAGGGTGTCGATCCCAATCTTATTACCGCGAAAATAGACGAGATAATGGCAAAGCCTGAAACTTTCGACGTGGTTGATAAACAATCCAAACCCTGCCCCAAATGCGGCAGAATGGTCCTGGATAACGGCTCCGTACCTCTGACAGGCACATGCCTTTACTGCGGTGCAGTAGTAAAGTTCCCTCCGAAATTAAGCTTCGGGAACAAAGAAGACGACACGGCAGAGCAGAACTGAGGTCCAAACCTGACCCCGTCGGATCAACCTCAAATGCTTTTTCAGTTCAAAGGCGGCAATTCATGAATATCATAATTGCCGTAATAGATATCGAAAGCCGTTGCGGTATCTCCGGAAAGTTCGATCAATGCGCCTGCCTGGAACATGGTGGAAAGAGTTCCTGACGGAGCATTCCATGCAGCATTTGTAATAACTTTCAGCTTCTCTTCTCCCGGAGCAGCTGCCCTTAATATTGCCTCCGAATTAAACAGAAGCTCTCCTGTGGCAATATGATAGTCGCTTGATACGATCGCAAGATATTTTACGGACGGATAATCAGATGTCAGGATATCGTAAGTGAAGATAGCATTCTGTGCAGTTGTAAGCGAATGGTCCTCAACTATTATCCTGTCCTTCTCAATGCCCTGTTCCTCAAGCCATTTGGCCATCTCGCCCGCTTCCGTTGCGGAAGCGTTATCAAAGGCAGTTCCTCCGCCGGTGCAGACAATATACGCGTTGGGATATTTTTTCGCGCTGTTAAGAGCAACAGTCAGACGGTTTACCAATTCATCTCTCATAGTGCCGTCAGGATTTAACTGAAAGCCTAAGACAACGATGCAGAGCTCATCCGTATCCGGCAGACCGTCCGGTAAGACATCATAATTCAAAGGCTTACCAAGATCAGGGGATCGCCAAAGAGACATTATTTCAGTCCATTTCGCTCCTGCGGTCTTATCTTCCGAAGAAAGATCGGCTAACAGGGAATCGACTCTGTCATCTGCATCTGCTCCGTAGGAACCATAATCGACCACCATCTCCTCTACCATATTCTGTATGGTCCCGGGATCAGCTGTTGAATTCACCGTTATTTCAGTGGTCTCGGTGTTTATTGTATTTGCAGAACTTTCCGAATTCCCGGTCGCAGTAGAACCGGCTGTCGTGGAATCAGTCGTCGTGCCCTCGCTGTCGGTCTGACCGGTCACATTGACGGGATTCCTGCCGTAATTCAGCGCGCTCGGGAGGAAATAAATAACTACGGCCAGCACGATAAGGATCGGCACCAGGATCAATACAGTCTTCAGCATTTTATTCATCTTTTTCTTTTCCTTACCGGCTTTCACCATAATTGACGCCTCCAACAGATTTCAATTACTCCGGCAGCAGATTGCCGATTATCACACAATATTATAGACAAACATATCCTACAAGGGTTGCAGGAGTTTTTATGATTATTTGTTGGAGGTGGGGGAGGTTGGTTTGGCGCGGCCGGTGACGTTTTCGCCGGCCGGCGGCGGTAATTCACTTGCTGAACTTGTCCGCAATTCCCGAAGCAGCATAACTGTCAGGCTTTATCAGGCAGACATAACCCTGACTTGTAACCCAGCTGACGATCTCCTTGATAAGAACACTAGTCTTTCCCGCCTTTCCGATATCACAGTGAATCTGGAAAGATACATCAAGATCATCGATCAGCATATTTTCCTCCAGGAACAGCTCTTCCAACGCATCGAAAAGATCATTCGCAACAAACAGACTTCTGCATGTCTCTTCGTTGATCTTCTGCTTCAGATTTGTGATCAGGTGAATGAACTCAATGTTATAGAAAAATGTTCCGCCGCTGCCCTTTTTGTGCACGGCAATTACTTCAACCATTTTCGTCCTGTCAAAATTCTGACTGTCCGTTCCGACAGTTATCTCATAACTGTCATTCCTGTCAGACATGATAAAGTCGAAAATCCTTTTCGCTATGTCAGGAACAGTAATGATCTGCCCCTGCGCTGTCTTGAACATGATGTACCATCTCCTTTCTGTATTTTTTAAACTTCAGGCGACTGCCTTCAGATTTATTCTTAGTTGAAGGGCAAATTCTACATTGTGGAAGAATTCACAACAGTCTCTCCGTTAGGCTTATGCCGGCAAAATTGGCGCCGTGTGAGAGATTCGAACTCCCAGACCGTCCGTGCGGTCAACAGTTTTCAAGACTGACCCTCCTCCCCGCTAAGGTAACACGGCATATAAGTTGGTGGGCAGAGAGAGGATCGAACTCCCCGAGAATAAATCACCGGATTTACAGTCCGGCCCGCTGCCTTCTACGGTTTATCTGCCCATGTTGGGTGGAACACCGGGGATCAAACCCGAACCTGCAGTGCCACAAACTGCCATGCTGTCGTTACACCATGAACCACATGTTTTCGAAAAGCGTTAAAGCGCTTTTCTGTTGGTTGCAGGGCCGGGGGTCGAACCCGGATTGACGGGCTTATGGGGCCCGTTTGGAAACCGATCCTCCCTGCAATGTTATTATTGGAGCTTCCGTAGGGATTTGAACCCTCATCCGCTGCTTACAAGGCAGCCGCACTACCGTTGTGCTATAGAAGCGTTTTGGCTTTTCGAAAATCACTGCGTAACGGGAAAATGCTTGTTTTTTCTATCGGAAAACTCGAAAAATCGAATTCTCGATAGAAATCCGCTTATTTTCTATCGGAAAACTCGAAAAATCGAATCTCCGATAGAAATTCGCTCTTTTTCTATCGGAAAGTCCAAAAATTTGAGTTTCCGATAGAAATTTGCAAATAGCCCTGCGTAACGTGATTTTCGCAATGACATTTGGTGTCTGATCAGGGAATCGAACCCTGAGGAAACTGATTTTGAGTCAGTCATGTCTGCCGGTTGCATCAATCAGACTTTTGGCACTCCCACAACGACTCGAACGCTGATAGCCGGTTTAGAAGACCGGTGCACTTTCCTGTTGTGCTATAGGAGTATGTTGGTGTCCGAGGCGGGAGTCGAACCCGCAAAACCTGCGTCCTTAGCGCAGTACCTGTGCCAATTCGGTTACACGGACATAAATAACATTTGGTCTCCCGAGCGGGGTTCGAACCCGCAAGACACGCATTTTAAGTACGCTTCGTATGCCATTCCGACACCGAGAGATTTGGTATCTCCGCCCGGATTCGAACCGGGAAAAAGACGTGTCTGAGACGCCTGCGTATACCTTTCCGCCACGAAGATATTCTGGTGACGCTTGGGGGATTTGAACCCTCGTTTTCGACTTGAGAGGCCGACCTCCTGAACCGGACTAGAGGAAAGCGCCGTTGGTCACGTGTGAGGGAGTTGAACCCGTCGTTTTAAGATTGAAGATCTTACGTCCTGGCCATTAGACGAACACGCGATGTGTTTCTTCGTTTGCAAATCGAAAAAGAACAAGCAGCGCGGAAATAGCTTGATAATTTTCGACAGGCAACGAAGAAAAGTGGCGATCCCACGGGGAGTTGAACCCCGATCCTCGGAGAGACAGTCCGATATAATAGCCGCTATACCATGGGACCGTTTGGTGGACCCGAAGAGACTTGAACTCCCATCACCCGGATTAAAGGTCCGGTGTGTTACCGTTACACTACAGATCCATTTGGTGGACGGTGTTGGTTTCGATCCAACCTACCCCGGGCTTCAACCGGGCGCTTTCACCAGATTAGCTAACCATCCGTAATGCGGGGCTTTCAAAGGAAGTGCCTTTCCTTCAAATCACCCCTGACGATTCACAAAGAGTGCCTGTTTCTTTGCGAAAAGTCTTACTGGCATCCATGGAAGGACTTGAACCTTCAACCTCCCGGTTAACGGCCGGTTGCTCTACCTGTTGAGCTACACAGATGTGTGAAAAGTTAAGTTGTCAAAGTGCGTGAAGAATAAAAAAGGATCGTCCGATTTTTTCTTCGGGCGATCCTGATGGTCTTCATATAATTTGTTTGTGCCTAAACAAAAAGTCAGATTAACATCGTAATCGCCCTATGGTGCTATTGCCGAATGATTTTTCCTCATAACTATGATCGAGGTCCATCGTCGATATCAGGGCAAAAGAGCATACTGAATTGAGCGCCTTATCCTGGAGCTTCATGGAATCTAATAAGTTTCTTCTCAACATAGCAGTCGCCATTTTCTTTTGTCCTTTCGTTATTTTTCAAAACAAAAAAGAAGTGCCATACGATCCGGACTCATTTATTGAGCCAGATGTCGGACAGGCACTTCCTTCATCAGCGATAAGATATCACATCAATTTCTGATGCGCAACCCCCAATTTTGAAAAACCCGGAAATCAGTTTTTCAGGGCATTTGCGCCAAAATTATTATGCTTTGAAGTTATATAAAGATATAATCTGCAGTCAAAATTTTATTGCCAGTCAATCTCGTAAACCGGCTCATTAACTCCGCTATGGTATTGGAAGTCTTCTTCGCCGGAATAAGGTTCGATTACCGGTTGAAAATCCGGATATGCATAATTATCATCTTCGTAATCTTCCTCGTTGTATTCATAAGTATCAACGTCGAGATCGTATTCTTCTTCGGGCTGGGTTACATCGTCATCCCAATAGTATGAGGAACTGGTGGCACGTTCCGGATAAAGCGAACCGTCAAATGAGTGATGGCTGTCACCGATCTCATCGTCCGTGCACATAAAATACAAGCCGGGATGATCTTTAAACACGGTGGCGTCGCAGTGGTACCACTCGCCGTCGAGCAGAACGAGATTCCAATAATGGCCGTTATCATAAACAGGGTATCTTTCTACCATGATGTTGGGAATCCCAGCACAATCAAGGAGCATTTTCGAGCACGCAAAATAAACATAGCAGTCGCCGCTCTTTCTGGTAAATCCCCTGTAAGCCGCCTCTTCATAAGACAATTCGGTTGTCAGCGGCAGATAAGTAACGTTTGAATGCACCCAGTTAAAGATCGCTCTGGCTGTATCGACATCATTGTCACACCAAAGAGAAGCCAGGATGTTTTCAGCGGCAGCATATGCAGCCTGAGGATCGATGACAGAATCCTCGCTGATGTCTTCCTCAACTTCATCTTCGGTGTCTTCTTCGATGATCTCTTTTTCTTTTGCACCGGCATGTGAGAAAATGCCTTCGAACTTTTCTTTCAGACCAGACCCGAAAACTGATATTATGTCCGAACCTTCACCGCCTTCTTTGGCGTTGAGATAATACCAGGTTACAGAAGACGATAACGCGATCAGCAATACGCATGTGAACAGGTAACGGAATACTTTCCCGGCAGTGCTTTTCTCTTTCTTCCTGCGTCCTGCTGCTGCAACATCAGCACTATTTACAATATGAGCATAATTAGCGGAAGCCATGTTGACCTGTCTGTTCATGACAGGTCTGCTTTCAGTCATCTGCGTAAAATCCGTATAACTGCTGTCAGTATTGTCATCATTCAGATACCATTCGTATGTACCCATTATTAATTCCTCATTCAACCTGTTTCGTTTACAAAAGCACATGTTACATCTTTTGTATCCGGAAAAAAGAGTAAAACTGAGGATTTTCAAATAGTATTCATTTCGGCATCAAAACGGCAACAAAAATGAGTGAAAAATATGGCTCGGAATCAAGATCACTTCACAATAAGGCTTCTGACGTAAGCACATTCCTCTGTCAGGAACTCGTACCCGGCGTTGGATTTTGCATCATTATCAGGAGGCGTATCGGTTCCCAGATACTTGACATGCAACAGCTCTTTGGACTGTGCATCAAAGACCATCACAACAGTGGTGCGTGTAATTCTCGGTATATTGCCCACATAAAAAGCTTTTTCAACATACACATCAAGCGTTCCCATGTAGATCAGATACTTGCACTCTTCCATCGTATCCGCAAAGACCTGATTACAGGAATTGAACTTGAATGACGGATCATCAGTTATATTAGGATAAAACCACGGGAATGTCGTGGATTGCGTCGTTCCGGCCGCGCTTTTCCGGTCTGCTACTCCTAATGTCGTGCGTATGATGATCTTATCCATTTCAGCCGTGAAAGGTTTTGTCAGTTCCCTCTCAACATCAGGATTTTTAATATCTATGACATACCCGTCTCCGGATTTTCGAAAAGACAGAGCATCACTCAGTGAAAAACACTCTTCAGGAAGCGGATCAACAGCACCGCTGTCTGCCAGCTTCGAAATTGATTCGAACATGACATCACGGCTCCATTTGTCCTGCTCGTTTCTGAGTTCGACCAAATTGCCTATAGATAAAGACTCACGGTCTTTGGTAGTCTCTGTCGGCTGAGCTTTAGAGCAGGCGGCAAAACACGCAAAAGAAACCGCAAGCAAAACGCATAAAAGAATCGTGTTCTTAGTTCTCATAGCAGTGTCCCCCCTACTGATTCGTTATGGCGAATACGCCGTATAAAAGGTATACAGAAAAACAACGATACAATATATTATAACCCTTACTTGCTCTCGGTTTTATTATTCTCCCTGATCTCCTGAATAAGCTTATCCTGCTTTTTTGTTTCGGAGAAGACCCTGTAGTAGTAAAACCCGGCAAGGAGTATGTAGGGGATCGTAAATGAACGGTAGAACTCGAACCACCCTTTCGGAGTGATGGGGCTGATAAACGTGCTGATGAGCCACAGCATCAGTCCCACGAGCGCGCATGCAACTATGTACTGCACGATGATCATCACCAGCGGGCTTACGTTTTCGAAGATCTTATGGAGGAAGAGCACGAGTGTCGCAATGGCGCATGTCGCAAACATGACGAGCACGTTGATGTTGTTGGTCTGCGTTCCGGCAATGATGTTTACGATGGCGCCGATAACGGACATCAGTGTAAATACGCAGCAGACTTCCAGAATGTATTCTTTTATTTTCGATGCCATCAGCTCATCCTCCTCATTCTCTGAAGATACTCGTTGAAGCTCTTCTTATAACTTCTGTTGATGCAGATCCTCTCGCCGTTATCGAAAAAGGCATAGACCTTCATGTTAAGGTCGGGCTTTAACTGCCTGATCTTATAGATGTTTATCAGGTTCGATTTCGAGACGCGCACGAAACCATAATTCCACAGCATCTCTTCGCAAGCCGCAAGGGTATTCATCAGGCGGTAAACACCGTTCTTCGTATAAGCAAACAACTTGCGGTCGATATGGTCAAGATAATAGATCTCTCTGGGATCCAAAAGTATCTCTTCGCCGTCATCGATGTCTTCATCGGCAGGGCGCCCCTGAAGTGAGGGACGCTCCGAATTGACCGTATCTATGATCTGTCTAATTACGGGACGCATATTCGTGTAATACACGTCGACGTGTTCATCAGAAGTATTCCTGTCTTCGTAAAGATTGAGTCTCATTTATCAGATTCCTAATCCGCCCAGAAAATTCTCCACGCTGTCCATGTATCCCTCGGGATCGTCGATCACGCCTTCGATATGCGCGCTGTCTGCGTGGTAGATGGCCTTGTTGTCGCAAGCTATATTATCATAAATCTGCATCACCTGGTCCGGAAGGCAGACCTCGTCCTTATCGGACACTATTACCATCGTCGGGATGTTATCGTTCTTAACCACGTTGATGGTGTCGGCATCATCGTAATCAATACCGTTTACGACCTTCATAAATGCCTTGCTGGTACCTGTAAGATAGTTAGCCATAAACGACTCCGTATCTCCGTCACCGAACATCTCCTTAAGAATGAGTTCCATGCCGGGAACGGGGCTGTCGCATATTACGGCATCTGCTGCCTCAACGGTTCCTGGTGTTACATTAGAAGCATAAACAGCAACTGTCTCAGCGCCCATCGACTGGCCGTGAACAATAACTTTGCCGGCCTTGAGCTCTTCTCTCGCGTATCTGACCATTGCCTTTACATCAAGTTCTTCATTTATGCCGAAAGTTACCCTGTCATCAGAGTTCTCGCCGCACCCTCTCTGGTCGATCGCGATCACGTCAAAACCGTCTTCGATATACTGCTCCGCAAGAGGATATACGCATACCCTGTCTCCGCCTGCACCGTGAACCAGGATGACGCATTTGTCACTTCCGTTGTCGAAATATGTTCCGGGCACCGTGTTTCCGTCTTCTGCAGTAACTTTAATGTCGGTTCCTTCATATGTATTCATGAACTTTGCCGTGTCGTAACCCCAGATCTCAAGCTGCTTAATACTGTTATCGTGTGTGTCTTTATCCGCGTTCTGGTGAAGGATCTTATCCGCTACATATCCGCCCATTACAACCGAACCAGCAATTCCTATAAAAGCGAGCACACCCAGTGTGATTCCAAATCCCTTAATGATCTTGGTCTTGGTATTGGTCTTGTTCTTGTTTAAGTTCTTGTTCGTGTTCTTGTTCATTTCCCGTGAACTCCTTTGTTTTGCTTCGATAAGCCGACTATAGCAAAAACGGATCCGCCGGGCCGGCAGATCCGTATAAGTTGCATTTCGGGAGGGACAAGTTGCAGAAAGCCTACTTCTTTCTCACATCAGTAATGGAACCGTCAGGATGTTTGATCTTAATGCTGTCAAGCTGCGACGACAGGTTCCCAACGACCAGGGCCCTGTATTCATTACGAAGCTCAGTCTGTTCGTCCTTTTCGGCAGGAGTAAGGCCTTCTGCCTTGGACTTCCGGCTCAACTCATTTATGCGTTTGATCAGTTGTTCAAATTCCATATTAGTAATCACCTTTGACGCTTAATGCATCAGATTATATATCCTTGAAAGTAAGGCTCCACGGATGCTTAATAAGTACCCAGCCGACAAGATCGATCACGATACTGATGCCTGACCAGAGTGCGCCGGTCGCCATCGCCTTCTTAAGTGTGAGATCTTTTACTTTTCGCAGGTACAGAAGACCGAAAATCGTGAAAAGTATGATGTTATAGAGCGGGTGCCACGGCTTTGTCATCTCATAGCCCATGCCCATTCCCGGGCCTTCAGCCATAGAACTCATACCCAGAACGAGAATATTGAAGACCGTGTGGCCGATCCCTACCCAAGTGACCACTATGTAACTTATCACGTACCACAGAAGTGACATCCCGATGTCTTTCCCGGAACCGAATTCTCTTAATGACTTTCTGCTCATAATTATTCTCCTTTGGCCTTGCTTCAGGCATCGTCTTGTTATGCCTGTATTCTAAAAGCTGTCAGGAGAAAATGATTTATAAAAGGCTTATTAAGTTCTTAAATCTGTCTTAAATCTATACTCACTTATTCACCAAGTTATAAGAAATGCGATCTCTCAAAAAATGCGATATCCAGATCCGGCTCTTCATGACCTCCGAAAACCCACTTTATGCCCAAAGAAGAGAGCGGTTCACTCCCGTCCCTGTTGACGTAATCTATCCGCTCCTTTTCAGGCGCGATATCAGCTATCTTTCCTATGTTCGAAAAAATGTTCCAGCTGGTTGATGTAGCCGGAACAGGCCAAGTATTGCCGTTCCCGCCATTAAGGATCACTCCCATCAGGTCTCCCAGTAAAGCCTCATCCGGCATTTCTATCGTATAAATTCCATTACTTGCGTCATCACCCATGCAAACCGGACGTCTGCCATACTTTATAGTTATCATAGTATCAGTCCTCAAAGAATGATTGTCTTTCTGTGCCAAACTTTAATATACATTTTATCATTCCGGCATTAGCATCAATCTCATAAAAGCGCCCGGAACTCAAATGTTTCCGGGCGTTTTTACTTTATGGTTCGGGGGGGGTATGTATAAAGGCCTAAAAGCTCATTGTAGATGTCATCCATTGTCGGGAGACCTAAAACAAAGTCGGCATATCCTTGCATTTCCCGTACAAAACCTTGCATATCGTGTTGGCGTCAAACTTGAAGAATGACAAATCCTGGCATTTTCGTGCCGTTTTATGGACTCTCTCTGATGTCAAAATTGATGTCAGTGATGTCAAGGGTTAACGATACGACGTTCCAAATAATGGGATTTCTCTGATGTCAAATCTGATGTCAGTGATGTCAAATGTTAACGCTGCTGACATTCCCAAAACGGGAACAGCAGATCATCTCATATTCGTGTACTGTTCGTCAGAAGCAATCTGAGACATTGTTCTTTCCGGTAATGCATTACTATTTTTGTTTACACCGTATAAATACATTGAACATAACCGAATTGTATACTTATCAAAAGGAGGTATTCCTCCTGATTCTTTGAGTATAAAATTACCGTGAATAAGCTTTCTATCAAGTCGGAATCTTAAGCCAGATCCTTCGCATGGCTTCCTGGATAAATTGGGGATAAGGTAAATACATACACTGTTTCCACCTGACTGAAGGAATAAAGCTCTCTGCAACATCTACAGTAAGACCTTTGGCATAATCCCAAGATTCGCCGGGGATATAATAAGATTCGTATGTCCAGCACAATATCTTGTACAACTCTTTATATGACCATCCGTTTATCCTGATATTATCAACATTAACAACGTCATCATCATCGATTCCGCCGGATACTTCGTCTAATTCCTTAGCACTCAGCGGTTCATAATTACTACGATTTTTGGCGATATCTTCAATCTTTGCCTTAATATCATCTGACGGTATGAATTTGTTATCCATCACATTGTCCTCCTGTTGTGTTATGTTTGATGGCTTCATTATCACAGAAGCTACGAAAGCAAACAATCAGTATAGTCAATTTGATCTGATGCTTAAGCAACAGATTCTTGTCCAAGAGTTGCTTATCCTGAATTGTACGAGCTAGGAGCAATCCTAGCTCGTATTGTATAATGGAACATATAATCAACAGTATAAAAGTCTAAACAGGAGGAGCGCCCTGCTATTTATTATGATTATCAGAACAGATGCCTCAAAATGCATTCATATTCTTCAGGGCTACTCGTTCTTTAACAACGGGATGGATGACTATTGGTATTATTCTGACACTGTTTTTAAGACCGGCAGATCATATGCGCTGGTCAGCGAATATCAGCAGGGATGCATGTATCTATCATATCTTTTGGGAGGACAGATAGAGATTAAAGACGGACTGGAAATATATCTGGATGATAACAGGGTCACTCAGGAGACACTAAAAGACATCAGCTGGAATCTTGAGCCAAGCTATGAATCATATAAGAATCTTATCGTGAGGAAATCCATAGAGAAAGCTTTGAAAAGCGGACATGTGGAAGAATCGTTTGAACAGTTGGCTGAAAGCTTTTGTCTTACTCCCGAACGTTATGATCGTAAGTTAAGGCAGCTGAGCGGTGAGAGATGGAGTGCATCAGCTGCGGTCGGATATGCTTCAGGGAAAAAGGTGTTCTATGCCCCGTATAATGCCAGCAATTTCTATTCTTCTAATGCCAGACTGGAGCATATGATAAGCTATTTAACTTCTCATGATTGTATGGTGCTTCTTCCTGTTGGTTCTGATATGTATTTGAAGGATCATGTGGATCAGTGCATATATATTGAACAACAGACCGCCTGGTGGAAATCAAAACAATGATGATAGGCAAATTAATCCTGAATGTCGGAGATGTCTTTGACATGGATTTTAGTATTGTTTCAGTAAAACTATAGTAAGATAAATCAACAGCATTCTGTACTTTTCCCCCATAGATAATGTGATCATCAAAGGAAAATACCATACATTTCATCCGTTATCTGTTGTTTAATCGTCAAACCCGATCAGAATTAATGATTGTATATACTTTTTTTCCTTGCAATAATGAAGACATCTAAAACAAATTCAATAAAATAACGGAGGAAATAACATGGAAAACAAAGAAAAAGAAACGAAGATACTGAACAACAATGAGATGGAGCAGGTAGCCGGCGGCTTTGTATACGATGGTGTTTTTGAAT
>JAFWMQ010000015.1 GCA_017510605.1 Clostridiales bacterium | reverse complement strand
GAATGGCTCAAGGGATTCAACATTACCTGCCCGAATTGCGCAAACGAGGAGGAGGCTTCGTTGAGGAAAAGATATGCAACCGGTATTCATGTTTATTACACATGTGAGAAATGCGGTCAGAAGTTTTACTGTGTTTTGGGGGAGAGTAATAGAGTCAAGTTGTACAAGGAAAAATAATGAAAGTTATTCACCCTCATAATCGTAATCATTTACTTTTACGCCATAAAAAACTTTAAGTTCTAAATCCTTCGGAACCCTAGCCAGATAGATCTGATCGTTATCAAGATCAAAATTAATAACTTTCAAATCATTTGTATTCCAGTAGTTTTCCTGGCCATTCAGGTAAACAGAAGCTTCATCTTCGTCTTTCCAGTCAAGCTGGATAATATATCCCTGATCGACCAGATAGTTTACTATCAGGAATCCGAGAATTGTTTTATCTGTTTTCTTTGCTTCAGCAAAATCTTCGGGTTCAAACCATATATCCGACAGATCGTATTTTGTGATCATTTCATCATCAGATAAAGATTTGAAATCAACGATCAGCTGGTTAACACCTTTGCGGAAACTATCAGGTATCATCTGTTCTATGTATGCAGGTGATCCGATATCTGTTTCATACGAATTACAGCAGGGCTTAGGATTAGGCTTGTTTTCAGGTTTAGGCTGTATCTTAGTTTTGGAACCTGAGGGCGGAAGTCCTGCGATTGCTCTCATTTTATCACCGTCTTTATATCCGTTTGCTTCAGCCTTCTTAATGTAAGCTTCGCCTTCTTCGATCCTTCCGGATCCGGCAAGCGCCGAGCCATATTCGGCATAAGCTACATTGCGGTCATTTTTGGTATAAATAATCGGATTTTCTTCAATCAGCCTGATGCCTTTCTCGAATAACGGAACAGCATAATCAAACAGCTTCTCTACGAGATAGATTGCACCCGTGTTGATATATATAATTGCATCTTTTGGATTAAGCTCTTTGGCTCTGTCATAGCATTCAATTGCCTGTGCATTCATTCCTGCATGACGGTATGCTCTGCCGAGCCGGAGAACATATTCTACGTTATCCCAGGCTTTATCTTTGTAATCCAGCAGAACCTTAAGTTCGTTTTCTGCATCGTCCTTATTTCGATACTCGGCGGACTTAAAATATATGTCTATCAGTTCCTTTTCGGTTGCTTCAGTGATCATATCCTGATTGTCCGTGAGATATCTGTTGCCGCAATGCTGGCAGATATATTCTCCCTGACGGATTTTTTTTAGCTGGTTGCTTCCGCATGTTACGCACTGAAGCGGATTGAATTTCTGTCCGACAATACTATTGCTCTTTGTCTCCGGAGCAGTTTTAGCTTCAGATTTATCCTTTTTCCTGAACCAGTCAAATATACCCATATTTCTCTCCCTGATGCAGATGCAGCTCCAAACGGCCATCTGCCAAACTGGTTTATTATAGCATGCATATTATAAATATCTGCTTTGGAATGGTAAAAGCTATTTCTTATAAATGATATAATCAATTCTAATGAAGACACGTATTGGTTTTTCGAATATGACTATGAAAAAGATAAATAAGAAATGTATTATTTCCACAGAAAGACTAGAGATCAGGCCTATTGAAAAAGAAGACTGCGAAGCGGTTCACAGATATGCAGGCGATCCTTCGATAGATATGATGATGTTTCTTCCCAACGAGACTTTAGAAGAAACAAAGAAGTTCATCGGTTTTTCCGTATCTGAATGGGCAAAAGAAGATCCGGAAGATATGGAATTTGTTATCCTCTTTAACGGAGAGATCATTGGCGGCGTGAATCTGGAGAAGTGCGAAGACGAACGGACTTATGAAATCGGTTGGACCATCCGTAAGGACATGCGTGGAAAAGGATTTGCTACTGAAGCGGCAAAAGCACTAAAGGATTATGCTTTCGAATCTTTGAACGCAGAAAAAATACAGGCACACTGTGACAGCAGGAATCAGGCATCCGAGAAGGTTATGAAAAAACTTGGTATGACTATGGTTGATGATACAGGAACAAGATATTACCCCAAA
The DNA here is from genome assembly GCA_017510605.1 of Clostridiales bacterium. Taxonomy (GTDB): domain Bacteria; phylum Bacillota; class Clostridia; order Saccharofermentanales; family Saccharofermentanaceae; genus Saccharofermentans. The sequence continues at coordinate 496,820 of JAFWMQ010000015.1, read as the reverse complement.
ACCGGCGTTTCTTCCGGAGAATACCTTTATTCAATATCAAAGTGATGACGTATTACATAATAAAGCTCCCGCGAAAGGACAAAACGGGAGCTTTATTTGCGAATCTGTTTTGAGGAGAAGGGTTTTCTTTTATTATCAGATCAAACTGACTTTATGAATACCATGTTGTATGCAACGTTCTCGTTGTAGTCATCCCATGTGAATCCGTCGTAACTGAATAAGATTGCGCCGCAGCCGTCTGTGTAGTCAACTTCTTCTAATTCAACGTCGCCGTTCTCATTGTATGTTAGGACCTTCTTTACTCCGCCTTAATAGAGATTCGTTTCTGTCTCTTCGTTGTATCTGCCGTATATTCTCCAAATTGCCTTTGTGTCAGCGGATTCTCCCCAGACTACCTTTATCATTACGTTGTTGGGATCTGAAGCATCTACTGTTGCTGTTGCTCTGCCGGATACATATGTGCCGCTGATCTCAGCTGCTGTCTTGCGGGCAGGCTCTGTGATCTCTGCTGTGGGCTTTGTTTCTTCAGCCTCTGTGCTCTTTGTCTCGGGCTCAGGAACAACAACGGGTGTGGGAGTTGCTGTAGGAGCTGTTGTTGGAACAGTTGTAGGAGCGGGAGTTGCAGTAGGTTCAACAGATTCTACTGTTTCTTCGGGAATTGCCTCAACAGTTTCTTCGGGGAAGATCGTTGTGCAAACGTCTTCAACGGAATTGCCGTATCTGAATACCATACCGTCTGCGATGTGCTCGTTGAAGTCATCCCATGTAACTCCGTCATTTTCGAAAACGAATACGCCTTGGAGGTCAACTGAAAGGATATCTTCTGAGATGATCTCGCCGTCCTCGTTTAGAGTGATCATTTTCTTGTAACCGTTTTCGTAAACAAGACTTGTTTCATCTTCGTTGAATGTAGCGCTCATTGTCCAGATTGCCTTAGTGTTATAGCTGGCACCCCAAACGACACTGATGTTTGCTCCGTCGGTTCCTTCTGCTTCAACTGTGATGCAGGCTCTGCCGCCGTAGTAGTTGCCGATGAAGTTCATTACGGGATTTTGACCGTCATTGATGATTTCTTCTGTTGTCTGTGCAGTGGTTGTTGCCTGAATTGCAACGGGTGCTGCTGCCTTGGGTGTTGTGACTTTCTTTGTTGCGCAAGCTGCTACTGTAATTGCTGCTGCGAGTACTGCTGTGGAAGCGAGTAATACGATTAAATTCTTTTTCATGGTGTACGTCCTTTCTTTTGCCTTGCGGCGGTTTGTTTTTGTTTGATGGCTTCATTTAACCATCCGTCAAACAGTCAAACAATGAGCAATTAAGGGGCTTTCCGTTGGTTAAGCAACAGATCAGGACATTCGTGTTGCTAAATTAGAAAAAAGTTGATAACAGTGGCAACAGTGTTTTCAAGATTTTCGATGCTCTTGATATAGATGCGAACGGAAATTCCGGAAATGTTCTGGCTTACGGAAGACTGGATGGAAACTTCACGATGAAATGACCCTGAGATATACTATGTATATTATTGTATATACAGGAGCAGTATTTTATGAAGAGCCCGGTAGCTAAAGCTTGGTGTTGTGTTGGAATAATGATGTTAGGCGTCATTATTGCTATGTTGTCCTTGGCCTTTCTTAACAATAAGGTCCTATCTATATTAATAATTGTATTGGGTGCAGGCTGTTTTCTTTCAGGAATTATTCTTCATTATGCATGGGTAAGATGTCCGCATTGTGGTTCTCATTTGGGACGAGTATATGGTACAAAATGTCCTTTTTGCGGTAATGATACTAACAGAACAGAATCATAAAGCGGATGAGACATAAATGGATGATTTATTTATAACGCATTACTTTTATCCTGGAACGGATCCATGGAAGAACATAATGAACCTCCCTGAAAAGGAGGCTTTCCGTGTTGCAGCCGAACTTGCCGGTAAGTACCCTGATACGACCAGTTTCGGGAGATTTGCGGATTTTGCAAATTATTTTCCCAATAGAAAAAGAGCCGATGAATATGTCCGCGAAGCATTTATTAAGCTTGGAGGCAGACCTAAACTTATGCATCCGTATTCATTTGTGCTGGGAGAATGTGAATACTTGAGAAATTGGTTTGATACAAACGATAAGATAGTGTTAGGACTTTCTGATATTCCTGATGATCAGATCAGTTTTACACCTGGTGACAGCTGCGCGCTTTTGATACATGGAGAAACCCCGGAAGTTCTTACAAAAGCAACTCTCCTGGAAAGAATCGGAGAATGCGGCGGTTCAGTTGAAGAATACTGCAAAAAGTCATTAGGCAAATATGCTTATGTTGAAGTTCAGTTATGGGATCGGTTTATATGGGATTGAAATAAGTGATTATTTTGCAATCTGGTAAATTGAATACGCTTGATTATCTTTACATCAAAGGAATGATTATTAATGGAAAGAGCAAAAAAGATCCTGTTTAAATCTCATGATATCAAGAAGATCGATGGCCATTGGGGTCAATCGACGCTGACAGATGAAGAGTTTGAATACGCAATTAATAAAGGTGTCATGTTTCACTATCGTCCTACAGTCGGACATGGTGAATGCATTTCGAGGATCAGAGAATTACTTAAGGTCATTAGTGATTATGATGTCGCAAATGCGTTCCTTTATAGTTTATCGACGAGGCGTCTGGAATACAGATCCGTCCTCGGAAGCTACTGGTATGTTAAAGACATGCCGGATCATGAGCTCAACGGAGAACGTCATTGTTATATTTGCGGCTGGAATACTTATAATGATTTGCCTTGTAAATATGAATACCGGAATGAATATAATACTTTAAACTATGAACGGTATAAATACGGTGGTGTTCGTCATACACAGATCCAGTATGCATTATTTGATCTTGAAGAGTTCATAAAGCTTCCCCGGATAGAGCATACGGGAGAGGATATTAATATACTGTCAGAGATCTTAGACTGCGTGAACGAATTGAAACCTAATAACAAAGCCGGGGCTCTTCAGAAATTAGTAACATCAAAGAAAATATTCAGCTCAAACAAAAATGAGGTAAGCGTAATTCTGGATATATTGGGAATATGCGGAGTGCTCGAAAATAAGGAACATCACTGTTATTCCGAAGGCTTTTTGGATTGCACAGACCGTAATCCTCCCGAAGAAACTAATGACTATTCCTATCCGGTTAATTGGTGGCGGGCTCAAGATGGGATAAATCCGGAAAGGCTTAAGATCGTCTTTCCCATGATCAATATTCATTAGAGTATTTAAGAGGAGTAATAAAATAAATTATAAGAAATTAATTCTCTTTTAAATGAAATGTTATAATAAATCCGTCTGAGGATATATCCTTTTGATATATGTGTCGGAGGATTATTTAGGGGTGCAGTCTTTCAACAATAGGAAACATCAGTGCTCGTCATGCGGTGGTAATCTGATCGTCGATAACGATAAGCAGATTTACCGCTGTGTATCTTGCGGTTCGACTTATGATTACGAATATTTCAGAGAAGAACTGATGCATGAGATGGGTGAGACATATCTCTCAAATGGAGAGTATATGGCCGCTGCAGATGCATATAAATTCAAATTGAAGAAGGTACCTGACGATTTCCTTGCCCGCAGAGGATTGATGCTTGCAGCAGCCCGTTTGAAGGACATGAATGATCTTATCATCGAAGATTACAACAAGGGTGCCCGGATTAATCTCATGCTTGTCTGTGATGCTGTTGAGGGAGCCCCGGAAAAAGATAAAGGGTATTTTGAGGATCTGGTAAAGATTTATTCTGACATGAAGAACCTTTCGAAACTTAGTGCAGAGATAAAATCTCTTGACAAGGACAGCAAAAGAATCGGAGATGAGCTGCGTTTTACAAAAGAATCATGCCAAAATTTTAAAATCGAAACCGGGTATTTAGCAGGAAAAGCACCGATGGAGGCATTTGTTTCGGCATGGGTTCTTGATTTCTTTCTCTTTGCGGCTATGCTTAGCCTGGTTGTGCCTTTAGCTGTAAACGGCCCCATGATTACGACTTTATTTGTGGGTCTGTCTTTTGCCTTAGTGATAGGCCTGATTGCTATAGTGAATATGACGGCAGTCTATCCTGAAGTTAAAGAATTAAAAGAGCTAAAGGCGTATATCAAAGAACTTGAGATTGAATCAGGCGCGATCTATGAGAAGATAGGAAAACTTAAGAAAGAGGCCGATAAGCTCTCGGAAGACCTCAGTCTTTCCACCAAAAATTTTGTGGAAAAAGACAGACTGAAGATGAAGGATTACATAAAGGGATAAGGAATGAGCAGTATCAAAAAACATCAGTGCCCGTCTTGCGGTGGTAATCTCATTATTGATAACGATAAGCAGATGTACCATTGTACATTCTGCGGTTCGACTTATAACTACGAATACTTCAGGGAAGACCAGATGCTTCAGATGGGTGAGACATATCTCTCAAGGGGAGAGTTCAATGCCGCTGTCGATGCTTATAAGTTTACATTGAAGAAGGATCCTCACGATTTTCTTGCTCTCAGGGGATTGATGCTTGCAGCAGCTCATCTGAATGACATGAATGATCTTATCCGTGAAGATCACAGCAGAGGATTCTCATATGATGCCGGGCTTGTAAGTGAAGCATTTGAAGGTGCTTCGGATAAAGATAAGGGGTATTTTAATGACCTTAGGGAAATCTATTCCGACATGATTAAATTGTCGGAGTTATATGATGAGATCGATTCTCTTAGCGAGAACAGAAGAAAAAGCGGAGAAGCAATCAGGAGCAATGAAGTAGTGCGTAAAGATTGTTTTATTGAATACGGGGATGGAAAAGAACGATCTCCTGTAAGATCATTCATCATAAACTGGATCATATATGGTATTGTTGTACTAAATACATTGCCTATTATTATTTTTATGGGCTCCGATTATGGGGCATTATTCATTGATATTATTCTTATTTCGATATATATATTTATCCCTATTATGAATCTTACCGTTGTCTATCCGCGAATCAAAAAGAAAAAAGCACTGGACAAATCTATAGGAGAACTCTCTTCAAAATCTGACGGAATAGGAGAGAGGCTAAAAGTGCTTGATGCTGAAGCAGAAAAGCTAGCGGGCAGTATCAGGACTTCCAGCCATGATTTTGTAAAGAAAGACATACTGATAATGAGGGATTTGAAAACTTAATTCTTGGTATAATGTCAGCGTTGGTGATAATGATCTGGAGGCGGAATAGAGGACTGGAATGGGTACCTGGAGCGCAAGTATAACCGGAAATGATACAGCCCTTGATATGATCGAGGAGTATAAGGTTGCATTCTCGTATTTTGATGTTCCTACAGGACTTCAAAAACTGGATAAATTTGTCAGAGGCAACTTCGATGAATCCGATGAAGATGAGTGGTGTGCTTACTTCTATTCTTTAGCGGATTTTATGTGGAAGAACGGTATCCTTACCGATGAGATCCGTGATAAAGCGGTTCAGATGGTTGATTCTGATTTCGGTATGGAGACCTGGATAGAAGCTCACTGTGAAAAGCAAAGACGTAAAGAACTTGCCAAATTCCGGGAAAAGATAACTTCCCCTCAGTGCGCACCAAAGAAGATCAAGATAAGTCATATCCATCCGGACGACATTTTCGAGGATGGTGAAGTGATCGCCATCCGGCTGAAGACCGCCGGAAAGAAATATTTGCCGCATTTCCCTGTCGATCCGATACCGGATGAGAAATTCTTATCCTACGACAACAAGTATGTCATTATCCAGAAGGCTTATTCGAAAGAACAGCATTTCAGTGGTGTCATGCCGGAACTGTGTGACAGAACAGCCATCTTTGTTTTATTTAAGGGAATATACGATTCTCCCGAAGATGTTGATATAACTCAACTGGAAAAAGCCGATTTCAAATGTGACGATCCTGAATCAGTATCTTTTTTTGAACACGAGAGCAGCATGTTTCAATTTAAAAAGCGAGGTTATAAGATCATCGGCAAAATGGCCCCCCGGTTAACCCCTGCTGAAGAGAGTATTATGGCTAACTTTCTGCATCTTGGCGATGATCATTTGTATTCCAATTCGGATTCGAGAGTTATAGCCGCCGTGTTAGATTACGGTATTATCTTGAAAGAGTACGTTGATGAGATAGATGAAGAAGACCTTATGGATCTTGTGAGAGCCGAAGTGCTCCATAAACGCGAATATGCCCGTGGACTTCCTAAACCGCAAACTAAAGAAGATTTTCTTGAGCTAAGGGGCAGGATCAATCAGGCCAAGAAAGAGCAGTATGACGCATATCGTGAGATCCTTGATAACGGTGCGAAGGTTTATGAGATACACTATGCTTATCCGATAGGATATGCGGTCAAAGTTCCTGACGAGCCTGCGAAAATACTTCTTAGGGAATCAGATTATAAATATAGGGACATAATAGAACCGTTTGTGCATGAACAGTTAGATAATCATTTGAAGTGATTGCCGGAATAGATTGTAAGACAGGAATTAAGTAATGATAACTGAATCATTTGACAACGCAACAGAGGAAATACTCAAAGCACGGAAAAAAGAAGATGCAAAAACTGTTGATGCCTGTATTCTGACTTTCTCTAATGAAATACTTCAATATGTTCTGGAAGTTTTTGATTGTACAAAAATCGGAGATATTTATTCGTCGAACGGGGCAAAACCGGTTTACTGCTTTAAGTATAAAGGCAAAGAGTTCGCTATATATATGTCCTTTGTCGGAGCGCCGGGCTGTGTAGGGGATATAGAAGATACAATGTTTGTTATAAAGACTGATAAGTATATAGAGTTTGGCGGCTGCGGCTGCTTAAATAAAGAAATCGCAAGAGGAAAAGTAATAGTCCCCACAGAAGCATATCGTGATGAGGGAACGTCATATCATTATGCTCCGGCTTCTGATTACATAACATTGAAAAACAGTAATAAAGTTGCTGCATTCATGGAGTGGGCAAGGCTTCCTTATGTTAAAGGAAAAACGTGGACTACTGACGCTATATACCGCGAGACCAGAGGGAACTTTGAAAAAAGAAAGAGCGAAGGCTGCATTTCAGTAGAAATGGAATGTGCTGCAATTCAGGCTATGTGTGATTACAGGGGTTTAGATGCATATTTCTTTTTTACCTCCGGTGATCTTCTGGATGCTCCCGAGTGGGATTCGCGAATGGGGAAGAATCAAAAGAAAAACACGCAGCATGATCCCGGACATTTCGATATTGCGCTTGAACTTGCGAGGTTTGTTACTGAGAATTAATATATTATTATGACGGATAATAGAGAAAAGACAGCATCAGATTTTCGCGAAGAGATCAAACATGCTTTTGAACCCGGTGCCAAGGTTATGTCGGCGGACCGGGAACTCAGATATTGCCTGGAACTCCAAAGAAACCGGATAGCTAAAAGAAATCTTAAGTACAAGGAAGAGATGGTTCATAAGGGACCATTTCCGGACGGACTGAAAAATGTCCGTTCCTGGAGAGATGTCCACTATGAAACCTCGTGGACTGTCGATTATATCGACCACAACATAACGATTCAAAGAGACGGATTAAAAACATACAAGCATGGCGAACGCCAGGCTATTTATGAGACTGTTGTTGATGTCCGTGACGGGGAAGATGTAAGCGGGGATGATTATTGCTGTCCTAACTGCGGAGCGGTATCAACAATTTCCGAGCTTCAGGAAGGATGCCGTCACTGCGGTACTTCATTTAAGATGTCTGAGTTATATCCGAAGGTTGCCAATTATTTCTTTGTCTATGATGTGAGCGGAAGGGCAGAGCATATGTGGTTAACCGTATTAAAGTACGGAGTGTATTCATTGCCGGTGAATCTGATCATGTGTCTGTATGTCTTATATACCCAATACGGGATGACATCGCCCGTTGATTATTTTCTGCAACCGTTTATGCTGATAAGAATGATTATGGTTATGGGAGCTATGCTTCCGATATTCGGATACTTTGCCTGGATCTTTGATGCTTTTCGCGTTGCTGCAAAGTCGACACCTGTGTTTTTTGAAGTTGCTAATGCAAGAAAGAAATTTGCTTCAAGGATGTCGATGTTCTGTCCGGAATTTACTTTTGAGAGTTTTGCCGCAAGAATAGTTTCATTACTTAAGATCGTGGCTTATTCCGATAACCGCGATGATCTCCCCACATATTCCGGGAAGGATTTGGGAACAGTTTTCGATAATGTGGTAGACATTTCCTTCCTTGGCTCAATGTCCTGTAAAAGCGTGAAGGAGAGAAATGGTATCGTATATGTTACGGGCGATGTTTATGTTAAGACCACACGTGATCTCGGAGACAGAATCAAAACTAAGGACGAGATATACCGTGTCAAGGCCGGCAGAAGAATTGATTCTATGTTTAATACCGATTTTGCGATTTCCAAGCTGCAGTGTAATTCCTGCGGAGCGAGCTTCGATGCTTTAAAGACTAAGAAGTGTCCGTTTTGCGGTTCTGAGTGTAATTTGGAAAACAACGACTGGGTAATATACGACATCCGAAATGTTGAACTTGAGTTATTGATAAAAAGACTAATAGCAGCTTTTGTGATCTTATGGCTTTTGCTTATTGCGCTATTGGATGTAAAAGGGCTAATTTAGCCGGAGAAAAAATAATGAATGAGCGCAACAGCTTCCTTGATTTCTGGAAATTTATAGCTGCAATAGGAGTTATCATTGTACACGTTCCTTTCCGGGGAATTGCCGGCACGCTTGGTACTGCTGTCGGAACCTGGGGTTTATGTATTTTCGCTCTGATAAGCGGATATGCCTGTTATGGCGAGAAAGACGTTATGTGCGGCAAGGTTCTTAAGAGACTTAAGCGCAATGGCATCATTACCGCAATATCCGTCGCCGCTTATCTGATCTTCAGTTATTTTATCTACCGCGGCGACGGCATGAAAGCTGCGTGGAAATACCAGTTTAAAAAGCCGATGACTTATGTGAAGATGATATTTGCCGGCGATCTCGAGTGCTTCTACGGCTCGGCATTGTGGTACATCATTGCACTTTTGTGGTGCTACATCATCTTCTATATTCTTTTGCGTATTAACCGCAAAAAGATATTCTATGTTCTTCTTCCGGTGTTCCTGGTCTTAAGGATCGTTGTTGATACTTATGTGAATTCTTACAATGCCAACTGGCATTACAGCGGTAACGCTCTTATCGGAGTGCTCCCAATGATGCTTCTCGGATATGTGATAGCAGATAAGAAAGATAAACTGATGAAGATACCGACACCGTTGCTCATCATATTAGCAATAGTTTCCGCCGCTGCTATGTTCTTAAGTGTCTGCTTTAAGGTCGGAAATCTTAATATTTCGCAGTTATTCAAGATCATCTGTTCGACCCTGGTATTCCTCATCGGTATTAAGAAACCAAACTGGTATATTATAAAGCCTCTGGCATTTTTGGGCAGGGAAGATTCGCTTTATATCTATCTGTGTCACTTCATGATCTATATCGGATTAGCCACTTACATGTATAACAAGATGGTACCGGAAAGGATCATCGACAAGCAGCTGCCTTTTGCTGTGATCATCGGAGCGATAATTGTTGCAAGACTTATCTCTTTGACCATCTTCCTGGTAAAGCTGCCTTTCGCAAAGAAAAGAGCTTCTTTGCAGAAAACATAGACATTGGGGGAGTTTATGGAACAATTGTCTAAAGAAAAAATGGAAGAGTTATTTCTTCAATACTTGCAGGGTATATTTAAGCATACTGAAATAAGCAGTACGTGTGTAAAAGGCGTTGTTATTACCCGGGATACTATAGAAGAGGCAGGGAAAAGGGCATTTGAGTCGGGTTTCCACGATTTCTACAGTGATATTGATCTGTCTGTAAAAGTTCGTCTTTTCAGGGACGGTTCAGTTACTCCGGAAGAATACATTAAAAGAATAGACAGATTCGGCGTGAACGGCAATACTGCTCTCGGATGGATGATTGTTCCGGAAAACAGTGTCTGCAGGATTATTTTCTATAACGGAATGAGATATGATCTAATCTTCGAATTTGACTATGCTGATGATGTGTCGTTGTATACGGGAAACTTGGCATCTCAGGAAGAGAATAACATGGATTGGCCGGTTGATAACATCAACCGTTTCTGGTTTGTTCAGATTCAGGCACTCGGTAAGCTTTATCGCGGTGATCATCTTATCAGCGCTCATCTGGCAAATGCAAATTGCAATGAGACTCTGGTCTTGCAGATGATCATGAGAGATCAGCAATACGGAACAAACCATCACAGATATGGTTATTCTGAAGAATTAGAATACGTAAAAGATCTGGGAAGGGTACCTTATAAAACAGATGACCCGGTGTTTAACAGAATAGCAGACCATCTCTATGCGTCGGCTTTGGCATACGACAGACTGGTCAAAAATTATTATCCCAAATATCAGGATAGAAGCGGTGCATTCTTTGATATTTGGGATTGGTATGAATCCTGTAGAAATCAGAAATAAAACTTGTTTACACTTCAATTGCGTCTTTTGCAGCGCTTGATCATATCATCCGCGTCTCTGAAGCCGCGTACCTTCTCAAGTTCTTTCAAGGCGCTTTTGTATGCTTTATTGTCAAAGAAATGCTTTCCTCTGCAGTAAATCTCCAACTGCTCGGCTTTTTCCTGTCCCTCGGTACAGATTTTAACAAGCTCGCAGGAGACTGAATCGTTATACCTGTTGCACTCGCTTATGGCCTGATCGAAAAGGAGCTTTGCCTCATCAGCAGAAGCCAGTACAGGTTTGCTGTTAAGGATCTTATTTGCTTTGGAAATGGTTGCAATTACACGTTTATACTTAGGATACAGTTCGGCTATCGCCCATTTATTTCCGCAATTTGCACACTTGCTGGTTCCGGCATCAAAGTCATAAACCAGGTCTCCGCCGCACACCTTGCAATAAAATGTTATCTTTTCTGATTTAGTATCAGGTTTTGCGGGTTCTTCCGTCTTGGTACCTAATATCGTTTCAACGGGGACATCATAAAATTCCGCAATCCTGACCAGTGTTTTGTATTCTATTGGCAGGCGTCCTGCCTCCCACATATAAATCACGATTGCCGTAACACCCAAAGATTCTGCCACTGCTTCCTGAGTGAGAGAATGCTCTTCTCTCAGCTTCTTTAAGTTTTCGGCAACTTGAATATCCATGTTATTTCTCCTGTCCGCTATATTCTGTTCATATGATAGCGGAAATAGCTTTTTATTTAAATAGGATACATCAATACCATTCATAATACGCATTGCCGAATGATATAATGAATCTGTTTGAACTGTTGCTGACCACGGGAATGATAATATGAAGAGAAACAGTGTGCCGGTAATTCTGATCCTGATCGCATTTTATCTTGCGGTGGGTATTTTGCTGGGAATTGTGGCGGCAAAGCTTTTGCATGTTACCGGCGGCAACTGGTGCTTGCCGATCACTGTGTTTATTGTGTTTATATTTTTCTTCGAATTAACTAATCTGCTCATGTTCCCGTTTGCGAGAAAAACGATGAACAAGGGTCTCGAGGCCAACAACTTCGGGAAGACTTATACTTTCATCAATAAAGGTTCGTGGAGCATACGGACGATTCTGTGTATCGATGAGGGGACGGGCAGGATAGCTTATACATCTGCTCTCAATCCGTTTAAGTTCCAGATGGCGGAAGCGAAGGAATTGTCCAAGGTCAGAACTTCATATATCAAGGGCCCTTTTGGCGGAACAAAATATGTTTTCTTCGAGTTCTATTACGGCAATAACAGAATGCGCATTCCGACTTTTGCTAAAGGCGGAAGGCTTTATTTGTCCATGTATTCAAAAAAGGTTCAGGAAGCTTTGGCTGAAGGTGAAAAGGTCTGCAATCTGATTTTAAAGTTTAATCCACAGGGAAACCTTACGCTGGATCAGATAAACCAGAAGGAAATGCCATTTATAAAGATAGGTATCCCCGGGACCGTTTTCGCAGGGGTATCTGTCTTTATTTCGGTTATAGCCATGCTCAGCGAAGCTGTTATCTCTTCATCTGAGGGATGGAAAGATGATCTTCTTAACGGCATGCCTGCATTTGTGTTGGCATTTCTCGGACTCGCGACATCTGTCACAGGTCTGATATTGGGAATAAAGGGATTAAAGGCAGCAGCTGAAGGGCCGGTCAGAGGACTCGGGTTTTCCAAGACAGCAGTTATAATGTCATCAATAGTAATTGTTCTTTTAATACTGACTTTTATACTGTTTATTGCCTGAGATTTAAACCGAAACCTGTAATACATCTATTATTCAAGGTGTTCAATGATTGTTTGTTATAATCTTAAGCAAGTAAAAAATAAGTTCTTTTGTTGAACGGGGAAATAGACATATGGACCGACCGGTAACAACACTTTATATGCTGATGTCTTTAGATGGTAAGATCAGTACCGGAGCTACAGACAATATGGATGTGGATAAGGATCTTCCCAACATTAAAGGCGTCAGGGAAGGACTCCATCAGTATTATGAGATCGAGCAGACAACAGATCTGTGGTCTTTTAATACCGGTCGTGTTCAGGCAAAGATGGGTGTGAATGACAGACCATTTCCTGATAAGACACCAGTATCATTTGTTATCCTTGATAATCATCATCTTACAGATCATGGAGTCCGTTATTTCTGTGCTTTTTCCAAAGAGTTTGTTCTTGTCACGACGAATCCCGATCACCCGGCATATGACGTTGAGGCTGATAATTTGCATATAATCCTGCAGGAGAAATTATCGCTGGTTGATATGCTTAGAACTCTAAAGTCTGATTTCGGCTGTGAACGTATTACGATACAGTCCGGAGGAACTCTTAATGGAATGTTCCTTCGTGACAAGCTTTTCGATTATGTGGATATAGTTGTAGCACCTGTGCTAGTAGGCGGAAAGGATACCGCGACATTAATTGACGGAGAATCACTTCGCAGTGAATGTGATTTGAACAAGCTCGGAGCGCTTCGGTTGATAGAGTGCAAAGAACTTGATGATTCTTATCTCAGACTGAGATATTTAGTTATACATTGAATGAAGAGAAAGGGATAGAAAATTGTTTTTTGAAAACGCATATTTCGTTATAGGCACATCTTATGCAGGCAAGTCTACTATGGTTAAGGAACTTGCAAAAAAACACGGCGGTATTGCATGTGAAGAAAATTATCATGATAATTTCCCCGGAGAGCTGGATGCAAAAGAATATCCTTGCCTGACCTATACCAGAGATCTTGATGACTGGCATGATTTTATCAGACGGTCTCCGCAGGAGTATAAAGACTGGATCGATGGCGCGAAAAGAGAATGTGAGAAGATAGAACTTCAGATGCTGCCGGATATATGCAGCAAGGGAAAGCTTGTATTTGTCGATACAAATATCAGCATTGATATGCTTCGTAAGATTGCCCCGATGAACCATACTGTTGTACTTCTTTCTGATCCGAAGATAAGTATTAACAGATTCTTTGACCGGCCTGATCCCGAGAAGCAGTTCCTTTACAAGTTAATGCTTGAAGAACCTGAGCCGGAGAAAGCCCTGGAGAACTACAGGCAGGGTCTTGAATTGATCTGTTCTCAGGAATCTTACGCTGAACTGTTGCATTCGGGCTTTAATGTTATTATGCGTGATGAAAGCAGAAGCATTGAACAGACCTTGTCTTTGGTTGAAGAAGCAATGGGATTATTGGGATAGTAATTGGAGAATAGGTTTTCATGGCTGAAGAAAGAAAAATCTGCGGGAACTGTGGAACACCATTGATAATTCAGGACGGGAAGATCATATGCCCGAACTGCGGTACTGAATACGCGATCGACTGGGGGCGTGATGATGTTGCCCGTGCTGAGGTCCAAACAGCTCAGGCGAGAAATCAGGCGCAGCTTGAAAGAGACAGGGTGATCTCACAGACAAGAGAACAGATTGCGCAGCAGCAGAATTACGATAAGCGTAGAAGGGAAAGAGAGCGCAACAGTCAAGGCACATTGGTCTGGCTTATCAGAACAGGTGTCTTTGCAGCTTCATTATTTACGATCTTCTATCTGTTCCGTGCGTGCACGTTTCTCGTAGCCAGAAATTACGGTTCGATAACTGAAGCTGTGTTTGGGGAGGATGCAACCAAGGGAAGCGGACAACCTGCTCAAACTGAGCCGGTCAAAATAGATGAGCAAATGCTGCTCGATAACGAGGAGTTTTTGAAGACGGTATATGAGTCTCAGATTTATGCCGTTACATATCTGACAGACAGAGAGATAATACCGGACGGAACGGATACCAAATATATCTATACGGGTAATTATGAATATGAAGAGGGATATATTGTTTATACGATCAACGGCAGGACAGAACTTTTCGATATCTTTTCTTTGGAGTATGCATCGGAAGACGGCGGCGAGAACTTAAAGGTATATATTCCGATCTATGTTGCGATGACAGGTGTCCGTGAGGATGGAAAAATCAGATGTGATTTCGAAGCGCACCAATACAAAGGCACTCTCGGTAAAAAGGGATTTCAGGACAAGGGAATAATCCTTGATGCATATTCCAGTGCTTGGGATGAAGTAACTGAAACAGTTGCTTTTGACATACCTGAGGATATCCGCACTGAAGTTATGGAAAACTACGGGAAGGAGGGCGCAGTATGAAACTGACGAATCTTAATTGCCCGCAGTGTAACGGCCTTCTTAACCAGGAAAGAGACATGTTTTTCTGCAGCAGCTGTGGTTCGGCATTTGCTGTCGACTACGATGAGAACGACGTAAGATATACACAGCTTGTCACAGAAGCGGACAGAACGAAGATGCTTCTGGCCAAAGACATTAATCTTATGCAGAAGGATTATGCGCTTAATGAACAGGTGCTTCAGAATGAGCAGGACCGTGAGTTTTCGCGCCAGCGTAAGAAGGCTGCCCGCTCGGCATTTGCAGGGGTGCGTGCCGGAATATTCGGATTGATAATATCGGTGATCCCCATGATCACTATATTCGGATATCTTATCTACAGTTTTCATGATTCGGATATCAAGTATGAGGAAAGAAGACTGGAGAAAAATCAGTCGTTGTACGAACTCCTAAAGGATGACATGCATGTTTTAGAGAACACCGTTGCATCGGGAAGGGCATATGTATGCTATGAACGTTATGAGCCTATAGAAGATGACCGTTACGCAGAACCCCGCATAGCATATTTTAATGACGATGTTGCGATCGACAGTGTCTATGTCATGGTGGGTGAGGAGTACAGAAGCCCTTATATCCTCTGTATCTACAACATGTCGTATACATATGAGGATACCGGTGAGACTATAACGCTTTACGATTTTATAATGTTTACGGATATGAGTATTGATTCGTATGGCCTTCTGAATGTGAATTATACTCCCAGCCGCAGGTCAGGCGGGGATCATGTCTGGAATGCATACTACGATAAGGACCAGCTGATCCGCGAGACAATAAAGAAAACGTCGGAATCATATGAGGATTATAAGATAGATATACCGGATGAGTGGAAGGAGGCGCAGACATGAAACTTAAGGTCATGAGTTGTAAAAACTGTAATGCACCTCTTCATCTCGAAGACGGAAAACTCGTCTGTGCTTTCTGCGGAGCATCTTTCTATATTGAGAAAGATGCGTCAGATATCGAGTACGAGAAAACCGTAAATGCGGAGACTTACATACGTCAGGCACTTGCTAAAGAGACTAACGAACTAAACGAATACTACAAGATAACGGAAGCGGGGAAAATAGCTCAGGAGAAAGTGCGCGAAGAGGAAGAAATAATTAAGAGGCGTGAGAATCTGAAGAAGAGTTTATTCTTCGGAATCAAAACGTTCATTGTCATTACTCTGATATCTGCAGGAATCATTTCCCTTGTTCAATTTTCCTTGAAGAATGATGAGAAAAGGGCGGCGAGGGAGAAAGAAAACCGTATCGCAAAGGCTGAACAGTCAGTAACTACGCGTGTAACTAAGACAGAACTGGAAAATTCTCCCAAAGCCCTTAAAAAGATCGAGAGTCTTGTCTATGACTTTGAAAGCTCTGAGTATGAGGAGAAAGAGAAGGAGGTCGATGACGAGATATGGGTTATGTCGCAGGAGCCTGAGATTGTCTCGACATACCTTTTGACAACAGAGGAAGACAACACTGTATATTCATTCGTTAAGACCGTATTTAAGACATCTGACGGGCGCGAAAAAGAAGTCTATAACTGTGTAGCAATAGACGGTCTTACTGTAGACACAAAGGGCAAAGTAACTCTCGATCCGAAGGAACATGTATATTCGCCTGAGGCATCGGATTACGAGTATTACTGGCGCGGCGGCTTTGACAAGGACCTTTTGTATGAAGAGGTGATCATGGAAAGAAGACAACATCCTGAAAAGCCGTTGCTCTTCTATTATGAATTGTAGGATCAGACATAAAAATGAAAAAATACAGTTTTCTGTTTATTCTGCTTCAGATTGTTATTGTTTTCATTATCAGCTGGCTTTTTGCAATGGGCTTTGGTTTTATCTCATTTAACGAGAATATTCCTGTAACAAGCCTGAAGAACTGGCTTCCGCTCACATTGCCGCTCGTTACGATAATCTATGTTGCCTGTGCTAATAAGAACAACGGTCGAATCGCGAAGAAAACAATGGAAAAGAATTCAAAGGCACAAAACTTCGGAAAGACATATACATTTATTAACTCTGACTTTGGCACGGCCGGCTCGATACTAAGGATAGACGAAGGAACAGGGAGAGTAGCATATGTATCCTATCTGAATCCATTCAAATTTCAGATGGCTCAGGCTGATGAACTCACAGATGTTGCATCATCATATATGAGTGGTCCCGTAAACACGACGAGATATGTGTATTTCCAGTTCAGATACAAGAATAAAAGAATGAGAATTCCGACATTTACTTCAAGACGCATGCATATGATCACGTCTTCTTGTGTTAAGGAAGGTATAGAAAATGCCGATCATTTCCGCGATGCGATACTTAAACATCAGAAATAAGGCTCTACTTTATCGTTATTGACTTTGATGTCTAACAATATAAAATGATAACCGTTTTCAATTTGGAACGGAGTGAATCAGGATGCCAAGAACAAAAAGCGGTTCATATAATACTAAGCAGTCATGTGAGATACTGAATTTCCTTAAGGACAATGCCGGATCCCACTTTACAAGTCAGGAAATATCCGATCACTTCCGTGCTCAGGGCATAAATATCGGACAGGCTACCATATACAGACGTTTGGACCGCCTGACCACTGATGGCCTGGTAAATAAATATATTATCGATGAGAAATCTCCTGCTTGCTATGAATACATCGGCACCGATCACTGCAGCAGCGGTAAATGCTATCACATGAAGTGTGAGAAATGCGGGAAGCTGATCCATCTGAACTGTGATGAGATCAACGGTTTCTTTGAGCATTTATCGGAAGAACACGGATTTTTGTTGGATCCCAAACGCACTGTGTTTTATGGCATCTGTCAGGACTGTAATAATCTGGAAGCCTGAAGATCAAAGCATATTTGCCCGTTTTCTTACTTCGTCTCTTCTCCGCTTGATGATCCATGCGCGGAATATAAGGAGAATTATAACGAGCAGGAGTAGCAGTCCGGATAAAACAGCAAATGTTATCAGAACCTTCCTGACACTTGTAAGGTTGGTGATCTTCTCAGGATTTACTTCAACAACTCCGGCTTTTTTCTGAATCTCTATTACAAGAGTTCCTATGAGATACGTTTTGTCGGAATATACTTTGCATAGCGGTATCTCAAGCGTCTGTTTATTTGCCTGGGTGTCTATCATGGCCTGTGAGAGGTCGATCCTGTTGGTGCTTCCGAGCTGTGCTCTGGATGACGTTGTAGTAATATATTGGTCTAATGCGACATGCTGCTCTGATACGAAAAGGTTGGTGTCAGACAAAAGGTCGGCTATCTGCAGATTAGCTTCCTCGATAAGAGGAGCAAATTCACTGTCAGTTATTTCTACTGTTGCAAATGTTGAGAATCCGAATTCAAAAAGACTGATCAGGTCGCCATATCTGATATCAGGGTCATCAGCATTGAATATACAACCAATAAGTGTTCTGTTATTCCTTTTGGCAGCGGCACAGATCGTGTAACCTGCGGTATTGGTAAAGCCTGTCTTTCCTCCGATATACGGTTCGTAACCGTAAGTTGTGGTGCTGACAAACTTATTTCCGTTGTTAAGTTCTCTTTCGCTGCTGTATTTATTTGTAGCGTCGATCGTGTAATTAAGTGTTTTCGCAATCTCGGTATAACTGGTATTGTTAACTGCCTCGTTAAGTATCAGGGCCATGTCATAGGGTGTTGTGACATTATCGGGGGTTGAAAGACCGAATGCGGATGAGAAGTGGGTGTTTGTACACCCGATCTCAGATGCCTTTGCGTTCATCAGCTCGCAGAATTGGGCTTCGGTTCCGGCCATGTACATACCGAGAACAAGGCTTGCGTCATTTGCTGATTTAAGAACAGCGGAATAGACAAGATCTTTAACACTTATTACTTCGCCTTCCTGAAGACCGAGCTTAACGTAATCCGGAGTGATCGCATCCATTGCTTCTGCCATTTCTTCAGTAATTGTGACCATCTCGCTCTGGTCGAGACGTTCCATGGCAAGAAGAACGGTCATTACCTTTGTCATTGAAGCAGGTTCTTTCTGGACATCGTAATCTTTACCGAGAAGGATTGCACCGCTGTTTGCGTCATATAAGATGAAAGATGCAGCAGAGACATCCGGAGCATTTTCATGAACTTCGTTAAGGAGATCTGTCTTGCGCTCAGCTTCTGTTACGATCGAATCGTTAGGATCATCACCGAAGTCCAGGGCATGAACAATATTCCCGGCAAATGCCCAAAATGATGTAAGCGCCAGGATAAAAGCCGTCAGACCGGCTGCGATCTTTTTGCCGAATAAAGACATGTTATCTCCCTTATTATTTGATAGACGAGTACATTTTATAGTTTTTTATAAAAAAAACAAATATTCGGCGTGTAGATTAATTTTTAATAAAAATACGAATGGATTTACTGTATAATTAGCAAGGTTATAAAAAGGGGTTATAAATGACGGTAATAAAGACAACTGAAAAGGACAGGCTGGAGTTCGATTCCGCTGTTACAGAGCTTAAAGAATATTTTTCTTCTTTATCAGCTCGAAAAGGCAGAAAACTGACATATAACGTTCTGACATACGGCTGTCAGCTCAATGAATCTGATTCCGAGAAGCTCTCCGGAATGCTTTTTGCCATGGGGCTTAATGCATCTGAGGGCGGAGAACTTGATGATGCAGATGTAATCGTATTTAATACCTGTTCGATCAGAGAGAATGCCGACAGACACCTTTTTGGCAATCTTGGCGTGTTCAAGACTTTGAAAAAGAATGACAGGGACGTTATCATTGCCGTCTGCGGATGTATGATGAAGGTGCCTGAGAATGTTGCCAGAATAAAGAAATCCTATCCCTATGTGGATCTTGTTTTCGATCCCCAGCAATTACACAGATTCCCGGTCCTGCTTAGAGATTCCATCAGACAAAACAAGCAGATGGTAAATATCTCAGCCGATGATTATATAGCTGAAGACAGCTTTTTCCCGATTGACAGAAAGAGAAAGTTCAGAGCTCTCGTTCCGATCATGTACGGGTGTAACAACTTCTGTTCTTATTGCATTGTTCCTTATGCCAGGGGGAGGGAGCGCTCCAGAAGCTTTGATGAGATCGTAAGAGAACTTGAAGAACTTGCCGGTAAAGGTTATAAGGAAGTCATGCTTCTCGGACAGAATGTTAATTCCTACAAGGGTGAGGACGGAAAGACTTTTGCGGATATCCTTAGCAGGGCATCTGATTTCAAGGAGTTTTCCAGAGTAAGATTCATGTCTTCACATCCGAAGGATCTTTCTGATGAGGTAATCGACATCATGGCCTCAAAACCTAATGTGGAAAAGCATCTCCACCTCGCTATGCAGTCCGGTTCGGATAAGGTGCTTAAGGACATGAACCGCCCTTACACAATAAGCAGATTCCTGGAGATTGCGGACACTTTCCGCTCTAAAGTAGAAGGCGGATCTCTTACTACGGATATTATCGTAGGATTCCCCGGAGAGACAGAAGAAGATTTTGTTGAAACTCTGAAAGCCGTAGATGCTGCAAAATTCGACGCGGCATTTACATTCCAGTATTCTGCAAGACCCGGTACCAAAGCAGCGTCTTTTGAGAATCAGATACCGCAGGATGTAGTCACCGAACGATTTGGAAGGCTTATGGAATATACTAACCGTTATGCCGAGGAATCAAATAAGAGACTTGTCGGAAAGACATTGGAAGTCCTTATCGAAGGTATCAGCAAAGCCGGAGATATGACATTCAGCGGAAGAACAATAACAAATCATCTGGTCAATTTTACGATTCCTGAAGAACTTGGAATAGAGATAGGTCCCGATATGCTCGAGGGAAAGCTCTGTGAGGTAAGGATCGACCGTGCCAGACCTTATTCTGTAGACGGCGAGCTTGTCAGCCTGAAGGGAGAATAATTCGTGACTGATAACGGTTTTGATGAGAATAATATAAAAGCAGCCGGTCAGTTTCCAATGAGTATTACTGATCTGAAGCCTGATGAGCTTTCTCCGATGATGCAGCATTATGCTGAGATGAAGGCTAAATGTCAGGATTCATTTCTTTTCTACAGGCTCGGTGACTTCTATGAGATGTTTTTCGATGATGCGGTAAAAGGCTCTAAGATCCTTGAACTCGCACTCACCAGAAGGGACTGCGGTTCGGGCTACAGGGCTCCGATGTGCGGCATCCCTTTTCACGCATATTCAACATATGCCAACAGGCTTGTTCAGGCGGGATATAAAGTTGCTATCTGTGAGCAGCTTGAAGATCCTTCAGTTGCTGCAGGTCTTGTTAAGAGAGGGATCATAAAGATACTTACACCCGGCACGATCACTGAATCGGGCGGACTTGAGGACCGCAAGAATAACTTCTTAATGAGCATTTATTGTGTCGGATCACAATTCGGCGTTGCCTGCGCAGATATATCTACCGGCGACTTTGAAGCTACACAACTGACATTAACGGATAACGGGGAGCACCTTATCAACCTGATAGGTAAGTATTCCCCTTCAGAGATAATCTATAATTCGAATTTTGAGGATACCCCTGAAATATCAGCTATCAGAAATGGAACTGATATAGCCCTTACACGCCGTAATGACAGGGATTTTGCAGAGAGCCTTTTCAGGAACAGCGGAACTGCCGTTCAGGATGCGAAGATCTTTACCAATCCCGAGATGATGTTTTGCGCATGTTCCGCGCTTATTTTGTATGCTGAAGAGACCCAGACTGATAAGGTCAGACATCTTGATGCAGTCAGATGCTACAAGATCTCCGATTCGATGGAACTTGATATTGCGACACGGAACGGACTGGAACTTACATCCACGATCAGGACAAAGCAGAAGAAAGGTTCACTCCTTTGGGCAATAGACAGAACAAAGACATCTATGGGTGCCAGACTTCTCCGCAAATGGGTCGAAGAACCTTTGATCTCGGTCAAAGCTATCGGCAGAAGACTCGATGCTGTTGAAGAGGCAAAAGATAAATACATGGCACGCCAGCAAATAATAGAAGGCCTCTCGGGGCTTTATGATATGGAACGTCTTGCCGGAAAAGTATCGCTCGGGACCTGCAATGCAAGGGATCTTCTGTCACTTCGCAATTCGCTCCGGAAAATACCATTTGTAATAGACGGCCTTAATGAGTTCTCCAAAGGACTGTTCAAAGAGATCAAGGCTTCCATGGATCCGCTTTCTGACGTTCTTGAGGTGCTCGAAAAAGCGATCAGCGAGGATGCTCCCGTTACAGTTAAAGACGGTGACATCATCAAGCGCGGATATTCTGCCGAGTGCGATGAACTGTATGACCTTGCCAAGAATGCAAAAGAGTACATCATGCAGCTTGAGAATAACGAACGTGAGAGAACAGGCATAAAGACACTGAAGATCGGTTATAACAAGGTCTTCGGATACTTTATAGATATACCGAGAAGCCAGTCTGATAAGGTTCCCGAAGAATATGTGAGAAAACAGACTCTGGTCAATAACGAAAGATATATCACTCCTCAGATAAAAGAGCTGGAAGAAAAGATCGTCAGTGCTTCATCAAGACGTATTGCTCTTGAATATGAGCTCTTTACTGAAGTCAGAGATCTTGTTGCTTCGAGATCACAGAAGCTTTTCGATACTGCCAGGGCTATTGCTCAGACAGATGTAGTAACATCACTTGCCGAACTTGCTGAAGTCGAGAATTATGTAAAACCCGCTATCGATGATTCAGAGATCATTGAGATAAAAGGCGGCAGACATCCTGTTGTAGAACAGATGATGAGAGCATCGCATGAGACGTTCGTGCCTAATGATATATCCATGGATGAAGAAAAGAGACTCATGGTCCTTACCGGTCCGAATATGGCCGGTAAATCGACATTTATGAGACAAACCGCTTTAATAGTCCTTATGGCACAGATCGGTTCTTTTGTCCCTGCTGCTAGTGCGAGGATCGGACTCGTTGATCACATCTTTACCAGGATCGGCGCATCTGATGATATATCTACCGGACAGTCGACGTTCATGGTAGAGATGAAGGAAGTCTCATATATCCTCAAGAATGCTACAAGAAAGAGCCTTCTGCTCCTTGATGAGGTAGGAAGAGGCACCAGCACTTACGACGGATTATCGATCGCATGGGCAGTTATAGAATATATTGTCGATCCGAATATTCTTTATTCGAGAACAATTTTCGCAACTCATTATCATGAACTCAATCAGCTTGAGAGGCTTAGCCGGGGTGTTTACAACAATCATGTTGAAGTAAAAGAAGAAGGTGACAGCGTAACATTCCTGCATAAGATATCTGACGGCGGATCGTCAGACAGTTATGGTATCGAAGTTGCAAGACTTGCCGGACTTCCTTCTGATGTCCTCAAGCGTTCCAAGGCTATTTTGTCTGAACTTGAGAGGATTGGCAGATTCAAGGTCAAGGGCAATCGCGAGACCTTAGGTAACGATGAAGAACTTTCTACTGAAGTAATGCCCGGGCAGGAATCTTTCTTTAATCCTGACAATGTCGTATACAGGAAAGAAGACCGGATCCGTCAGACGCTTCGTGATCTGGATCCTACGAGATTAACACCTATCGAGGCTATGAATATCCTTTATGAATTGAAGCAGAAGTGCTCGGAGGAAGACGTTGGGCAGAATTAATATATTAGATACTAAGACCGCAAATGCAATTAAAGCGGGAGAAGTAATAGAACGTCCGGTATCTGTTGTAAAAGAACTTGTTGATAATGCTATCGACAGCGGCGCTTCCAGGATAACAGTTGAGTTTACCTGCGGAGGCATCTCTCTGATCCGTGTTACTGATGACGGATGCGGTATGGACAGGGAAGATGCTGAGAAGGCATTCCTTATACATGCAACTTCAAAACTCCGCTCTATCGAAGATATATATTCCCTCTCTACAATGGGTTTCAGGGGAGAAGCTTTGGCTTCGATTGCCGCCTGCTCAGACTGTACCCTTATTACAGGGATCAAGGATTCAGGAAACGGAACAAAAGTTGTTTATGAGAACGGCTCATTGAGCGGGATATACGATGTTGCTTCCTGTGCCGGAACAATTGTTGAAGTAAGAAATCTTTTCAAGAATCTTCCTGCGAGATATAAGTTCTTAAAGAAAGATTCGACTGAAGGTATGTACATTACCGGACTTATCGAGAAGATCGCGATAATTACTCCGGAGATCTCGATCAAGCTTATAAAGGACGGGTCAACACTGTTCACGACTCCGGGAAACGGCTCTTCTCTTGACGCGGTATACGCTGTATACGGAAAAGAGACTGCTAAAGCACTGGTCCCCGTGAGTTTCAAATATGAAGGCGGAAGGATAGAAGGCTTTACCGGTCTTACTTCATTTGTAAGAGGCAACAGAGGCCTTCAGGTCGTATTTGTAAACGGCCGGCTGATCCACAGCAAGACTGTATCTGCCGCAATAGATGAAGCATATAAGAATGCTGTCATGAAGAATAAATTCCCGATTTGTTTTCTGATGATCTATTGTGAACCGGGAACAGTTGATGTTAATGTCCATCCGCAGAAAGCTGAAGTGAAGTTCAGCAACGATGGTGATATCTTCAGACTTGTTTATCACGGTATAAAAGATGCGCTTAATAAAAGCGGTGAAGCCGGCGCGATGTTTAACGGTATCGCCTCTAAAGAAGAGGAAATCCAAAGCAACGGAACACAGCTTAGATATGATTTCTCCACACCGTCTTCGAAATCTTATGCAAATACTTCATCAGTTTCATCGGTATCACATAAACTAGGGCAGCAGGGCGATCCTGCCGCAGCCAATAAACTCCTCAAGATCCTGTCTGAGTTTAAACCTGACATGGAAGCTCTTAAGGAGACTCCTGATAAAGTGGTTTCCGAACCTGAACAGGTGACTGTTGATCCTGCTGATACTGTTCCTGAGATTAATGCTCCCGCAATAATCGAGGATGTTCAGGAAAACAGGACGCTTACTGATATAGACAGGCTTGCAGCAGCAGATTTTGTAGGGATTATATTTTCGACATATATCATTCTCCAAAATGAAGATGTCTGCTTTATCGTAGACCAGCACGCTGCTCATGAAAGAGTCTTATACGAAGAGTTTATGGTGAAGAAAAAGCCCGGAGAAAAGCCGGCTGTTGAGCAGGTTCTGACCCCTCAGATCCTGACTCTCCCGTGGGAAGACTACAGCTTTGTTGAAGATAATATCGAACGATTTAATGAAAACGGCTTTGAACTTGATCTGCTAGGTGACAGACAGATAGCAGTAAGAACGGTTCCTCTCGGTAAAGCAGGCAGACAGTCCGAGGTGTTCGGTGCAATCCTTACAGACCTTAAACGTGAAGTTCCGTCCAAATCCGAGATCTGGTATCAGCTCATTCAGACCACAGCATGCAAAGCAGCAATAAGAGCAGGAGATAAGATCACGCAGCAGGAAGCAATGAAGCTTATAGAAGCCCTTTCCAAACTTGAAGATCCTTATCATTGTGCACACGGAAGACCAACGTTCTTCACCGTCTCGAAAAAAGATTATGAGAAGAACTTTAAGAGAATAGTCTGATGGATAAATCATACCCTGCTTTAGAGAAATACTCATTTATCCCGGTAATTGCTGGTCCGACTGCAAGCGGTAAAAGCGCACTTGCTTTAGAAATCTGCAGGAATGCAGACGGAGAACTCGTATGCGCGGATTCTATGCAGATATACAGAGGTCTTGATGTCGGAACTGCAAAAGACAATAAGGAAGATCTAGGTGATATCCCTCATTACATGACTGATATTGTTGATCCCGGAACCGATTTTTCCGTTTACGATTATATTAATCTTGCCATTCCGGTCATCAAAGATATCCTTGAAAGAGGTAAACTTCCCGTAGTTTGCGGCGGAACAGGCCAATACATTTCTGCTCTTTTATACGGGCTGGATTATGGTGACGGTGATGAAGAAGCAGAACTCCAAGCGACAAAAGAACTGGAAGAAGAATTTGAAAGATCAGGGATAGACGTTCTTTATGACCGTCTGGTACAAGTAGACCCTGAGGCTGCAAAGCTTATACATCCAAATAATACGAGACGTGTTATCAGAGCGCTTGCCGTCTATAAGGCTTTGGGTATTACTTTCAGCGAGAAGAACAGAAAATCAAAAGACAAAGGACCGGAATATCCGTTTAAGGTCTTTATGATAGATTGGAACCGTGAAGAGTTATACGGCCGGATTAATAGAAGAGTTGATGTCATGATAGAGAACGGAATTATCGACGAGGCAAGGATGCTTATGGATTCCGGAGTGGACAGATCTTCGACATGCTGGCAGGCAATAGGGTACAAGGAAATGCTTAAGTATCTTGACGGCGAAGAGACAATAGATCAGGCTGCTGACAGGATCAGGATCGGAACAAGACACTATGCCAAAAGACAGTTAACATGGCTTAGGGGAATGGGTGAGGATGTTACTCTGTTAAAACCGGATTCACCGGATATAAATGCGAAAATCATACTGGATATGTGCAAAAAAAATTAAGCTGATTAGTCACAAAAATCAACTGGAAATACCATAATAAATAAACATTTACGATTAAGCTTTTTGATAAAATCAAGAAAATTTCAAGACTAGTCTCAATATTTTTTAAAAAATAAGATTTTACTTGAAAAATCGCACACAGCACCGATAATTAGAGTATACACAAGGCGCCAAACGAAGGGAGTGAGTTAATCAATTGAATAACGATGTAACCCCACTACCTTGCCTAGTATCCTGCAACCTTCTTTATTAAAAGGAATTGGTGAATAGGCATCGTTCTCAGGGAAGAGATACGGGATTCCGTTCTTTTTGCCAAAACGCTTAACTGTAGCTTCATCTTCAACTAAAGCAGCAATAATATCACCTTCATCGCAGGTGTTCTGTTTGCGCACTATGATGAGATCTCCGTCAAGGATATGAGCATTGATCATACTGTTGCCGCTGACTTTAAGCATAAATGCTTCAGAATCTCCGATGATGGATTTGTTGACCAATAATGATTCGCTATAGTCTTCGTGGGCCAGAATAGGGATACCTGCGGTAATCTTACCGATTACAGGAACCTCGCGGTAAGAACCAAGATCAGAAACTGATGAAGATCTTGGAGACTCGAGTTCATAATCAGCGGTTCCCTGCTTGATTACGATAGCTCTTCTGAGTCCGGGTCTGTATTCGATCCTTCCCTGACTGTCTAATTGTTTTAGATAAGTATGTACGGAGGATGTTGACTTAAGTCCGACACCTGCACAAATATCGCGTACTGAAGGCGAGATCTGATTATTGTTGATATAGTTACAAATATAATTGTAAACGCGCTCTATTGTCTTCTTGTCGCCAGGCTGCATAGTTGATCCTCCAAACATATTTTCTATTATTCTATCATTGTTTTTACCTGTGTCAAACAATTGTTCACAGGAGAATCCTGCTTTTATGAAAGGAGTATACATTTATGAAAAAAAGAAAAAGAAAGAACAACCTGAATAATTATGATGCACTGGAGAATGTTGCTTCTTTTGAAGAAGCCAGAGCTATTATCAAAGCAAGACTTAATCATTTGAATTCTGACCTTATGGATCATTCTGAGACTGAAGAGAATCTGTTTAATGAGATATGTAAAGCTTATGAAGACAGAAAAATCGATTTCATGGATCTTTATGCCTGCTATTTTGCCCCATGTAAAGTATCTGATCCGGTTTTCTTACCTGCAGGGCAGGGAGATATGAATGATGTCATGATAGATTTTTCCGAAGGTTTCAACGAATTCATTTCGTCTATGGAAGATCAGTATATAAGTTGCTTTATCAAGAGAAGGAGAGCAACGACTCTGTTTTCGAAGATGCTTTCGGTTAAACTTCCGTATTCTAGGTTAATGTATCTTTACTACTACAAGAAACTGGATCCCGATGAGATCAGTGACAGCCTGTATATAAGCAGATCGACATTTTACAGATTAAAGTCCGCTGCTATAAATGCGCTTACCAAGCTTTATTATCCGCCTAAAGGAAAAGAACCCGATAATCCGGGAAAAGGAGGGAAGGTAAGATAATTTGCTTCTTACTTTCCTGAAACAATGCTATAATCGCCTTTATTAAGGAAAAAGATATGGCATATAATCAGGAAGACAGAAGCCCGGAATCTATCCAGTCCGGAAATATAAAAAGCAATGCTTTGCTTGATTTTTTAGGATGCTCATACCGTGCCACGGTAAGGCTGATCAAAGGTCTTCCTTCCAGACTGGTCGGATCTGTAAAACGTAAAATAAAAGAATACAAGAACAGACCTAAAAGAACCGATATCAATCGCGTGTATGTTGTCGTCGGGTATACGACAAAGAAACGTGTTGATGAGAAGTTCAATGCTGAAAGACGCATGATGATAATGAGAAGAGGACTACTGATTCTGATCTTCATTCTTTTATTGGTCATTGCTGCTGACAGATTAACCGGCATGGTCAATTATGGTGAGATGGCTCAGATTTTCGGTATCGAATCATGGGATGAAGTAGTCGAGAATGATCCGTTTGCTGAAAGAGAGACGCGAAATACAGTTCCGGTTTCGACAGATTCGTCTAAGCCTATTTAATGATAATCAAACAACTCGAAGCAATAACAAAATGAAAGATTGGATTAACAATCTTTCATTTTTTAATTGCCTATTGAAATTGGCAAAATGTTGTAATACTATACATAACGATTGGTTTAAACTAGGTTGTTTTACCTAAGCTTTCAGTCTACAAAATGAATTTTTAGCCTCGAGAACTTGCAAAATGTTCCGGGCAGAAGAAAGGTGGAAATCTTATGGATTACAAGATTGAGAATGAGTATCTTAACGATCTCATGCAGAAGGTTATGGCAAGGAATGCTAATGAGCCTGAATTTCACCAGGCAGTATATGAATTCCTTAACTCTATCGCACCGGCACTTCCGGTACACCCTGAGCTTATCGAGAAGCAGGTCCTTGAGAGAATCGTAGAGCCTGAGCGTCAGATCATTTTCAGAGTTGCATGGATCGACGATAACGGCAGAATTCAGGTTAACCGCGGTTACAGAATCCAGTTCAACAGCGCTATCGGACCTTACAAGGGCGGTTTGAGACTTCATCCTTCTGTTAACATCAGCATCCTTAAGTTCCTCGGCTTCGAGCAGATATTTAAGAACTCACTCACAGGTCTCCCTATGGGTGGCGCTAAGGGTGGTTCCGACTTCGACCCTAAGGGCAAGTCTGACAATGAAGTAATGGCTTTCTGCCAGAGCTTCATGCGTGAGCTTTACAGACACATTGGACCTGACCTCGATGTACCTGCAGGCGACATCGGAACAGGCGCAAGAGAGATCGGCTTCATGTTCGGTCAGTACAAGAAGATCGTTAACGAGTTCTCCGGCGTTCTCACAGGTAAGAAGCTCTCATTCGGCGGCTCCCTCGCAAGAACAGAGGCTACAGGTTATGGCCTTTGCTACTTCGTAGATGCTCTTCTCCGTGAGAAGATGGATACTTCTTTCGCAGGCAAGACGGTTGTTATCTCCGGTTCTGGTAACGTTGCTATCTATGCTACAGAGAAGGCTCAGCAGCTCGGCGCTAAGGTTGTTGCTCTTTCTGATTCCAACGGATACATCTATGATCCTGAGGGTATCAAGCTTGATATCGTTAAGGACATCAAGGAAGTAAAGAGAGGCAGAATCAGTGAGTATGCTGATCAGGTTCCTTCAGCTAAGTACACAGCAGATGAGAACGGATCAAAGGGCATCTGGACAATTCCTTGTGACATCGCTCTTCCTTGCGCTACACAGAACGAGCTTAATCTCGAGTCTGCAAAGACACTCGTTGCTAACGGCGTAAAGGTAGTAGGTGAGGGCGCTAACATGCCTACAACACTTGATGCTACAAAGTATCTCCAGGACAACAACGTATTCTTCACACCCGGTAAGGCTTCCAACGCCGGCGGTGTTGCTACATCAGGTCTCGAAATGTGCCAGAACAGCGCTCGTCTTTCATGGACATTCGAGGAGGTTGACGCAAGACTCAAGGGTATCATGGAGAACATCTTCCATACAGTTGATGCTACAGCTAAGGAAGTTGGCTGCGAGAACAACTACGTTGTAGGCGCTAACATTGCAGGTCTCCTTAAGGTTTCCGATGCAATGATCGCTCAGGGCTGCATCTAATTATTAAAGAATTATTTTTAAAAGGGTTGTCTCAATTATTTTTGAGACAACCCTTTTTTATGTTTCGGCATCTGCTTTGTTGTGGGCTTTGTATTTTCGCGTATACGAAATACACAAAAGGATATATATTGCCACAGTTTTCTTCTAAATATATTTTATAGGCAAATAGATAACGGATGTTATAATTGATTGTTAATCGAAAATGACATTTATGGAGATAAATGGATAGAAATGAAAAACGATGACCGTAACACTGAAGGGAATAAGCCCCGGAAGAAGTCTAAGGCCTTAAGTGTTTTTATTAAACTGGTGGCAGCAGTATTGGGACTGGCTGTCGGTTTTTCATTGTATTGGATCTATATTTTCGGCGGGACATTTGTAGCTGTTCCTGTTGTTTCCCGTGAAGATTATTCACCTGTTGATATTACTGTAAGCGGAAGTGCGACCGGCGGAGATGTCGTTTCTCCCTGGAAGGACGGAGGTCACACCAGATTGTTCTATGATCCTTCGCATCCGATCATTGAGGTGAAACAAAAGGATCCTGAAGTTGAGAATATCCTTGTATTCGGTATTGACTCCAGAGGTACAGATGACTATGAATGCCGTACAGACAGCATTATGGTCGTATCTGTCAACAAACGCTTCAAATCTGTAAAAGTTATCTCTTTGATGAGGGATACCGGTGTATATCTTGGGGATACTGAGGAGACATTAGGCTCAAATCTTAACAAGCTTAATACAGCCTATCATTTCGGCGGAGTCGGATTGATGATCAACACGATCAATATCACATTCGGTCTCGATATCCAGCGTTTTGTTATGTTCGATTTCAGTTCTGCAGCAAATCTTATCGATCTGTGCGGCGGTGTGGATATTGAGATCAAAGCGGAAGAGCTGACCTATGCCAATAAATATTTGGATGAGATGTATCAGCTTGATGGTAATACTTCTCCGCATCTTAACAGGGTAGGACTTCAGACTTTGGACGGACATCAGGCAGTTGCATGGACCAGGATCAGATATCTTGATTCGGATTTTGTAAGAGCGTCCAGACAGAGGACCGTTGCAACATCTTTAATGAAGAAAGTCAGCGGTATGAGTTATGCCAGCAAGCTTCAACTCCTGAACGATTCTGCAGGCGTTTTCGAGACAAATATGAAGAGTGTTGATATAATGCGTGTGGCTTTCGATTGTTTTGAGTGCCTGGATAATCTGGAAGAGAAAAGAATTCCTGAAGACGGGCTTTTCACTGTCCAGAATGATCCTTGGATGATGAATATAGATTTTGCAACCCAGAAGCAATTCCTTAATGATTTTATTTGGGGTGAATAAGATGAGTAAGACAGTATCGACTTGTATTGCCGAAACTAACCTGATACAGAATGAACCGCAGGAGAATGTTTTCTTTCTTACGCTTTCCCGTAAGCTCGAAGACTTCCCCAACGAGTTTTTAAGAACAGCTAAATCCACATCTCCTATTCAGATTTTCGCAATTTTCTCAACGATCGGTCCCGATAACTATGCTGCTGCATTGAATCTGGAACTGAATAACGAACTTGAGAAGATCGTTGCAAAATGTGCTAATCTTGCAGTCCTTGACTTTGACGGCTTTTCTAATCAGGTAATCAATAATCTCAATGTAAAAGTATGTAATTTTGCTGCTAATAAGGGAACACAATTAAAAACTTCAATGTCAATGTTCGTTATTGAAGGCGATATACTTCGTGTTATCCATATTGGTATCACAAAAGCGGTGCTGTTCAGGAACAACCGCATCATGCTCCTTACAGAAGAACAGACAGTTGCTCACAGATATGTTCAGATGGGTGCTATTCAGGCATCTGAGGAGCTTAACCATCCCGAAAACATGAACCTTACCCAATATCTAGGCAAGATGCCGCAGGAAGGTCCTGTTAATGCAGACAAGAAGGTTCATCTTAAGCTTCAGGATAATGATGAATTGTTCCTCCTGGGTGTCGGTCTTTCCAGAAAACTTCCTTCCCAGATGCGTAATTCCGTTATTGCGAAGCCGCTGTCCACAGAGACCAAATCAAAAGAGATAATCAACGCGGCTGTAAGTTACGGCCTTAAGTCAGGACTTACCCTCATTGATATTAAGATAGAATCAACGTTCCTTCTTCCCGGTGACGCTGTTATTAACAGCAACCTAAAGACCGATGCACGTGTTTCTTCCAAACGTTCCAGAAATACAAAGACACATTCTGAAGCTTTTACAGATTTTGACTCTGAAAAAGATGTAACCGCTGATACTATCAATTATGTGCCGGGTTCTTCAGATTCCGGCAGATTTGATAATGATGACGGGTCTGCCAGGAGCAAGAAAAAGAGTAAGGCCGCATCCATAATTATTCCGATAGTGATCTTTATTATCTGTGTGGTTCTGGGTTTTGGCGGAACGTTCATGTTCTTTAATATGAAGAACCTCATTGATTTATCCGAGACAACAACAATGCCTATACAGAATTTAGCAGGTTCTGTTCTTTACGCTGCAAGCGACGGAGTCCCCGTTTATTCAACAGCATCACTTGACGGTACTGTTATAGCGCAGCTCAGACGTGGTGACGCAGTTACTTTCGTTGGAAAATTCGATGAAACATTCTCCAAGGTAGTTACTTCAAACAATGTAACGGGATATATCTTAACGGCTCAGCTTCTGGAAGAGGATCCTACATATAACGATCCTACGACCGAGATGACTGCTGATCCTACACCGATCCCGACGACACGTATGACAGAGACCAAAGTTTCAATCGAGACTACTGCTGTTCAGTCAGACAGGAGATATACTGAAACACAGGCTACAACCACAGCTCCTACCGAGTCAACGTTAAGACCGACAACAGAATCCGGAGAGGATCCCAACGCAACAATACCTACTGTTTCTACTTCACCGACTGAGTCGTCCACGAATCAAACAGACAATCCTACTGAGTCAACAGAAAAGCCGACAGAGAGGCCAACTGAATCAACAGAAAAGCCGACAGAGAGGCCAACTGAGTCAACAGAAAAGCCGACAGAGTCAACTGAAAATCCAACAGAATCGACGACTGAATCTACAAATGAGGCTACGACAACTACAACTACAACTACAACTACGACCGCTGCTCCTGAAAACAACGGTGAAGGCGGCGCCTGAGTCTGATCGGTTTTCGAATGAAATGAAAAAACGCTGTTTGCCCTCTTTATCACAATCGGTGAAAAGAGGGCATTTAGTTTTAATTGATTTTCACCCTAAATATTTGTTTTTGACAATTCAGGACCATTTTCAAACATACAAATAGCCCTTAATAACGATAATCCATTATTAAGGGCTAATTATCAGTTAATCTTTTCATCCCAAATTTTCGAAAATTGAAATAAGGGGTAAAGAATAAAAAAGCGGAAGTTCCCGGCATGCCACGATGCGAGTCTGTATATCAGTACCTGAACAACTCTTTATAAAGCACTCTTACTGCATACGAACAGTAGGATTCGGAGACTCCGAACATCATGGAGATCTCTGATGCGCCCTGGTTAACGATCCTCAGGTTGATGCCGGCATTGGAGAGTGCGGAAGCTGCTCTTGCCATGATACCTACGGAATTTGCCATAGCTTCACCGACGATCATGACGATGGCGAGATCTCTGTCGACGCTTACCTCAGCCTCGAGCTCATCTTTAATCCTTTTAACGATTTTCTCTTCTTTCTCTTCAGTGAAGTATTTTTTGCGGAGAACGATCGTAACGGTGTCGATTCCGGAAGGAATGTGGTCGATTGAGATTGCTTCATCAGAGAAAATCTTCAGCAGAGCTGCGAGGAATCCTACCTGACGGTTCATCATGTATTTGCTTACCGTTACGGTGCAGAAACCCTTATCTCCGGCGATTCCGGTAACGAGTGAATCGTAGTGAGAACGCTTGGATACGATCATTGTTCCCTTTGCAGAAGGGTTGTTTGTGTTCTTGATGTTGAGCGGTATTCCGTTTGCGAAAACAGGATAGATTGCTTCTTCATGAAGAACCGTAAATCCCGCATAGGAAAGTTCTCTCATCTCATCATAGGTGATCTCGGTAATAGGGAAGGGGTTCTTTACAAGATTGGGATTGACGGCAAATACATTATCAACATCAGTCCAGTTCTCATAAACGTCTGCTTTGACTGAAGCTGCAAGGATCGATCCTGTGATATCGGATCCGCCTCTTGAGAATGTAATGATCTTGCCTGTCTTAGAGACTCCGTAGAAGCCGGGGAAGACTAGAATAACATCGCTCTCATCCTTAAGCTTTGCCAGGTTCTCGTATGTTTCCGGAAGAATAACTGCCTTGCCTGCTTCATCATGCTCTAAGTAAAGACCGCATGTTTCCGGATCGCAGTATTTTGCAGGATGACCTGTTGATGTGAGATAAAAAGCTACAAGCCTTGCACAGCAATCTTCGCCCATAGCCTTGACTGAATCAAGATAAGCGATATCTTCGGTATAATCCGCTTCAACTATCTTCTTAAGTCTGTTCTCGATATCAGGAAGCACTTCCTTAATATTCAGCTCATCTGCAATCTCCTCATAACGTGCGAGAACCGTAGCAAGTTCCTTCTCATTAGATTCGCCTGCAAGCCTTGCTTTTGCGACGGCAATAAGAAGATCCGTTACTTTTGTGTCGTCTTTGGTACGTTTGCCCGGTGCAGAGACAACCATGATCCTGCGTTCTTCGTCTGAAAGAAGAATGTTGCATACCTTCTGAATCTGAAAAGCGTTGGCAAGAGATGATCCGCCGAATTTAGTAACTTTCATAGAATTTGTGCTCCTTGACTTGTCGAATAGCCTTAATATAATATCACAAGCGCAAAAATATATAATTATAATTATTTTGTTGCGCGAAATTCGTCAGTCTGTAACACTGAAAACCCTTATTAGGAGATCCATTTTGAACATATTTAAAGCAATGAAGCCCGAGAAAGTCTATGAGAGCCTTGTCCTGATCCCCTGGGGCGAGCTTGCAAAAGACGGAATAAAGACTGCGCTTCTTGATTTTGACAATACTCTGGGACCTGATCATGCGACAGAACCGGAAAACTACAGCTATAAATGTGTCAAACTGATCGAAGATCACGGAATAAGGTGCTGTCTTGTATCAAATGCAAAATCTGGAAGATCTGCAAAGATTGCCGAAATGCTTAATATTCCTGTTGTAACATATGCCAATAAGCCCGGAACATCCGGAATCATCAAAGCTATGGAACTTATGGGATCAACTCCCGGTGAATGCATAATGATCGGGGACCAGGTGTTTACTGATGTCATTGCGGGAAACAGAGCAGGGGTAAGGACTTTGATGGTGGAAAAGCTTCACAGACCTGAGATTTGGTATGTAATGCTGAAGCGTCCTTTCGAGAAGATTGTCAGAATGATAGGTAAATTCTGAACTAAATAGTCATGCGGTTTCGGGTGAAGAAACACCGGTCACTTGCACAGAATGACTCTTTAATATAAAATTACACAGTTAAGCATTTATTTAAAAGGAGAAAATATTTATGATCAGCGCAGGTGATTTTAGAAACGGTCTGTGTTTTGAGATGGACGATCAGGTTTATCAGGTTGTTGAATTCCAGCACGTTAAGCCTGGTAAGGGAGCAGCTTTTGTTAGAACAAAGTATAAGAACGTTAAGACAGGATCTGTAGTTGAAAGATCTTTTAACCCTAACGAGAAGTTTGAGCAGGCACAGCTTACAAGACAGGATATGCAGTTCTTATATGCTGATGGTGAACTTTATTATTTCATGGATCAGGATACATATGAGCAGACTCCTATTCATCAGGATAAGATCGGCGACAGCATCAAGTTCCTCAAGGAAGAGATGGTTTGCAAGGTTGTTTCCTACAAGGGCGATATCTTCCAGGTTGAGCTTCCTATTACAGTTATCCTTGAGATCACAGAGTGTGAACCCGGTGTAAAGGGCGATACAACAAACAATGCCACCAAGTATGCAACACTTGAGACCGGCGCTGTAGTTAAGGTGCCTCTCTTCGTTAACCAGAACGAGAAGATCAAGGTTGACACAAGAACAGGCGAATATCTCGAGAGAGCCTGATATAAGTTAATTCTTCTGCCGTAACGGAGTTGTATCCGCTTACGGCAGTTATTTATTCCGCACCTTTAAAGCTTAGATAATTCAAGGAACCGATATGGAAGACAATACTAACATCGAATCCATAAAAGGCGATCGATCGATGACACAGGGCTTTGTTGCCCAGTACGCATCTGAAGCTGCGCTCCAGATCAACGGTGTCCTGTCATTGGTTCCTTCTTTTGCGGTCGCACTAAAGGAAAAAGCAGGTGTTGTCCATGAAGGCAAAGGTGTAAGGGTTGTTTTCGGAGATACGGAAGAAGGCTCAGTATCGATTACCGTTTACCCTATAGTTAAATACGGAATGATAATTCCCGAAATAGCCTGGATGATTCAGGAAAAGGTAAAAAAAGACGTCGAACGCTTTACCGGACT
The DNA here is from genome assembly GCA_017510605.1 of Clostridiales bacterium. Classification (GTDB taxonomy): domain Bacteria; phylum Bacillota; class Clostridia; order Saccharofermentanales; family Saccharofermentanaceae; genus Saccharofermentans. Next base: position 460,506 of record JAFWMQ010000015.1, on the reverse strand, counting down.
TACGGTAGAGAGTGTCGACGTTTATGTTTGCGGGGTTGAGGAGGTTTCATGAATTCCTTTATCAGAGCATTGATGTTCGTTTATTCAGTAGTAATTGCCGTCAGTTCAGTCGTGCTTTTATATGCGCTTGTAGATGACGGAATTTTTGCCGATATCCTGTCGCCTTTGTCCACGATCGTAACGGGTCCTGTAAGCAAATATATCTATCTCGGTGTTCTTATGCTGCTGTTCATTACATCGATCATCTCGATAATGAACATTATTACTTCCGGAAGACTCAACCGTACCAGATTAAGAAAGAACGATATCGGTACTGTTGATATCGGACCTGATGCGATCGAGAGTATTGCGCTTAATGCTGCAAAGTCTGCCCAGGTTGGTATTAAGAGCGCAAGATGTCACGTTGCTCCTGCAAAGAATCAGGCATTGAAGGTAACTGTTTCCTGCGAATTGTATTCTAATGTCGAGATTCCTTCATCCATGGCTAAAGTTCAGGAGAAGGTTAAGAAGGATATCGAGAGATATACGGGAATCGCTGTAGAGCAGGTTGTTGTCAGAGTCTCCAAGGTAGAGCAGGCTCAGACCAAAGTTGAGAGCAGATAATAATGGAGAGGTTTTTATCCAAGCTTTTTGAGAAACTCAGAAACACCAAGGCGGGTGTTATTTTTGCTGTTCTCTTTTTTATAGTAGGATTACTTCTTTGTATCTTTGGATTTTTTAAAACACTATTTATTTTGTTATTTACTGCGGTAGGCTTTTTTGTCGGTTCGTTCCTCTTTTCCGATACGAGCAAGTTCAAGAAATTCCTTGACAGGATTTTGCCTCCGGGGAGGTTCAGATGAGCAGGATCGAGACACGCGAACATGCTATGGAGTTATTATTCCAGATCGGATTTAGAAATGATCCGATCAGCGAGCAGATAGATCTTTTCAAAGAAGCATATCCTGAGGTTCTTGAAGACGAACCTTATTTCCTTGATATAGTTTATGGCGTTATCAACAGCAGGAATGAACTTGATGAGAAGTTTGTTCCGTTCCTAAAGAGATGGAAGCTTGAGCGCCTTCCTCAGACTGACCGTATTATTCTTGAGATTGCCGTATACGAGATACTCACAGTTGATGAGATCCCGACTTCGGTATCCATTAATGAGGCGGTCAAACTTGCGAAAAAGTACGGAACTGACAGCTCTTCATCTTATATCAACGGCGTTTTGAGCAACTTTGTAAAGAGCCTTTGATCTGATGTTTGATTTTGAGAGTGTAAGCCATTTAAACGGCTATATAAAACAATCCCTTGCTGACAACCCTTATCTTGCCGAATTCAGTGTTGTGGGTGAGATTTCCCAGTACACCGTGTCCGCTAGAGATCATGCGTATTTCTCGATAAAGGACGACCAGTGCGTTATTAACTGCGTTATCTTCTCAAGGAACAGGGCAGCTCTTAAGATCGAGCCGGAGATCGGTAAAAAGGTCAAAGTTTTCGGTGGTGTGGATTTCTATTCGCAGGGCGGAAAACTTCAGATCATTGCAACCAGGATAGAGAATCTTGGTGACGGGGATCTTCATGAGCAATTTAATAAACTGTTCAAGAAGCTTCAGAATGAAGGACTTTTCGACGGCTCGCATAAAAAGACTATCCCGATCCTGCCAAAGCGTATCGGAGTTATTACTTCCATATCCGGTAAGGTCATCTCAGATATAGTTAACACAGTACGGAAAAGGAATCCTCATCACGATATCCTTCTTTATCCTGCGAGTGTCCAGGGCAGCGAGTGCCCGCCTGAAGTCATCAGCGGAATGAAGTATTTTAATAATGCGAAAAACGTTGATGTTATTATCATTGCCAGAGGCGGAGGCTCTTATGAAGAGCTTTTCTGCTTCAATGACGAGGGTATAGCAAGAGCTGTTTATGCAAGTGAGATACCAGTTATTTCTGCGATAGGTCATGAGCCTGATTACACAATTATCGATTATGTTGCCGATGTAAGAGCGGCAACTCCTACAGCTGCAGGTGAGCTTGTCATTGCTTCTTACGATGACCAGATGAAAGAGATCGAGAATCTTGCTCTTAATCTTGATATTTCGATTAATCAGTTTATAGATTCCAGACGCAAGGCACTGGAAGTGTATAAGAACCACAAGGCACTTCATTCTCCTGCGTTCTATGCGATGGAACAACAGGCGGTTGTAAGGGAATTGAGAACAAGACTTAATGCCTTGTCCGGTATGTTTGTTGAGCAGAGAGCTTCTGAGATAAACGCGGTTAAGGTAAGACTTGATGCTCTGAATCCGGGAAATGTCCTTAAAAGAGGTTATTCTTACGTCTGTGATAAAGACGGTAAAGCGATTGAATCGGTTAAGAACGTTAATATCAGCGATAATGTGAGTATAGTTCTGTCCGACGGTGCGTTATTAAGTGAGATAAAAGATATTGAGATAAAAGATGACGGAGGTAATTAAGATGCCGAAATCTAAAGATAATGATATGACATACGAAGCTTGTCTGGCTGAACTCCGCCAGACTGTCAACAAGCTTTCCGAGGGAAAAGCTACCCTGGATGAGTCATTGAAATTATATGAGCGCGGAATAGAACTTGTATCAATCTGTGAGAATAAACTTAATGAAGTAACTGCAAGGATTGAGGCCGTTAACAAGGCTAACGGAACAACAGATCCTCTTAACATAAGTGAGACCGGAGTATAAAAATGTCAAAGGATGATATTAACACTCTGCTCGAAAAGACCGAGGATTGGATATTACCCGAGCTGCAGAATGTCTTCGATAAACAGGATGGCGAAGATGTAACGGTCAAGGCTGCTTTATACAGCCTTTTTGCCGGTGGAAAAAGATTAAGACCTCTTATGATGCAGCTAACAACTGAAATGCTTGGCCTTTTACCTGAGATTGATGATGATATCAGGTATTATGCCGCGACACTTGAGATGCTGCATACATATTCACTGATTCATGACGATCTTCCGGCGCTGGATAATGACGAACTCAGACGCGGAAAACCGACATGCCATATGGTCTTTGGCGAAGGTATCGCAGTCCTTGCCGGTGACCTGCTTCTTAACAAAGCAATGGAGAGGTTATTCGCTATCTGTGAGAAGAATCCGGGATATGTTTTCGCATCCTCCGCTATGGCTGAGAATGCCGGGATTAAGGGTATGTTAGGCGGACAGAGCATAGATCTTGCTTCAGAAGATAAAGAAATATCATTAGATCTTCTTACTGAACTCCAGGAGAAGAAGACAGGTGCTTTCATCGAAGCAGCGGTTGTAACGCCATACTATCTCTCGAAAGAAATGAGCAGGAAAGACAGTATAGATGATGAGATTGCCGTTGATTTGAGGAAACTGGCATCTCATATAGGTCTTGCTTTCCAGATCAGGGACGATATCCTTGATGTCACTTCAAACAGCGAGATATTGGGAAAGAGCACCGGAAAAGACGAGCGTGATGCAAAGGCGACTTTTGTTACGCTTTTGGGACTTGAAGGCGCTAAAAACAGATTGGAAGAAGAGGTAGGAATCGTCAGGTTTATACTTGAGAAGTTTGAAGTTAACGGGTTTGATACTTCTGACTATCAGACTCTGACCGATTTTTTGATCAACAGGGACAGATAATGGATTATAAGTTTCTCGGAAAGGATATAACTTATGATGCTCTTAAGGCCATGACACCTCAGGAGCGTGAGGAGTTGTGTTCCGAATTAAGAGATAAGATCCTTAATACCGTATCAAAAAACGGAGGCCATCTCGCCAGTAATCTGGGTGCGGTAGAACTGACTGTTGCTTTGCTTTCAGTATTTGACTATAAGCAGGATAAGATCATTTTCGATGTTGGACATCAGTCGTATTCTTATAAACTTCTTACAGGAAGATACGACAGATTCGATACTTTAAGGCAGAAAGACGGAATCTCCGGATTTCCGAGAGTATCCGAATCCCCTTACGATGTTTTTGATACCGGTCACAGCTCGACTTCAATATCGGCTGCGATGGGTATAGCAAGGGCAAGAGACCTTGAAGGCAAGAAGAATTATGTTGTTGCGGTAATAGGAGACGGCGCTCTTACCGGCGGTCTTGCTTATGAGGCTATTAATGACCTTGGACACAGCAAAACAAAAATGCTTATTATCCTGAATGATAATGAGATGAGTATTGATAAGAATGTCGGAGGTCTGTCGAAATATCTTTCCAAACTCAGAATCTCAAGCGGCTATCTCTCGGCCAAGCGTACGACTGAATCTTTCCTCCAGAAACTGGGATTCTTCGGAAGAGGCCTTATTAAGATAATTCTCGCGATCAAGGACTTCTTCAGGTTTCTTCTGTACCGTAAGAAACCTTCGATGTTTGAAGATCTGGGTCTTGTATATTACGGTCCTGTTGACGGTCATAAAACGGATGATCTCATCAAAGCTTTTGATGCGGTTAAAGACATCAGAGGCCCTGTGTTGATTCATGTCCTTACGAAAAAAGGAAAAGGCTACGGACCTGCGGAATCCAATCCTTCCGATTATCACGGTGTCGGACCATTTGATCTTGAGACCGGTGTTACGGCCGGAAAGAACAGCTATACAACTGTTTTTGCCAACACGATTACTGAAATGGCAGTAAAGAATAACAAGATAGTTGCTATCTCTGCTGCAATGACTCTCGGCACCGGACTAGATAACTTCCAAATGAAGTTCCCTTCGAGGTTTTTTGACTGCGGTATCGCTGAAGAACACAGCGTAACCATGGCTGGCGGTTTGGCAATTTCCGGTTTTATTCCTGTGGTTGCTATATATTCGTCATTCCTCCAAAGAGCTTATGACGAGATGATCACGGATTGCTGCTTCATGAATAACCATGTGGTATTTGCAATCGACAGAACCGGCTTTGTAGGTAATGACGGACATACCCACCACGGTCTCCTTGATATATCTTATCTTAATTCAATGGTTAATATGACGGTTCTCTCGCCGAGAGATTATTCGGACCTTAAGATGTGTCTAAAATATGCGGTCGAGAATGTTGATGGACCGGTCGCAGTCAGATATCCGAGAGGAACATCTCCTTTCGAGGCAGAAGGGCCTCTGTATGAGGATGTTTCTGACTGTGTAAAACCGCATATTGTTGAAGATTACGGAAATGACTTTGTTATAGTCTCAACCGGCAGGATCAGTGAAGAAGCTGACATTGCTGTTAACAAGCTTAAAGAGCAGGGAATCTTTGGCAAGCATATCTATGTTTCCATGATCAAGCCTGTTCCTGCAAAAGAGATAATGGAACTTATAGACGGAATCAGTTCTGTATTCAGTCTTGAAGAGGGAATTCTCAGCGGTGGATTTGGCGAAGCTCTTGAACGGGAACTCCAGATATTGGGATTTGAGAGCGATGTTACGGTTTTCGGAGTTAAAGATCCTCTTGTAAGAGCCATGTCGCAGAAGGAACAGATCAGATTCTGCGGACTTGACGGCGAGTCAGTTGCTGCTTCGATCAAAGCCAAATTATAACTTCCGGTACAATATCTGTATTTTTATTCAACAAAGTGATTAAATATATAAAACTTCTTATAGGAGGATTTTCTTCATGAATTACGGAATATGTTCCAACGGTTCAAGAGATACCGGCTATGAGACGGCGATCAGGACAGCTGAGATCATCAGCGGCCTTGGTTCAAATCCGGTTTTCGAAGCAGGTATGGATGAAGTCTGTCCGAAGCTGAAAGAAGTTCCGGGTGTTGTTTTCGGCGATTTTGCGAAAACAGACATTAAGACCATAATCTCTATAGGCGGTGACGGAACATTCCTTTCCAAAGTTGCAAAATACAGAGAACTGGATACAGAGTTTGTCGGAGTCAATCGCGGTTCAATCGGGTTCCTTAATGAGATCTTATATGAGGATCTTGAGAAAGACCTGGCCCAGCTTGTTTCCGGTGATTATTATACGATCGACAGGACTCAGCTCAAATGTGATGTATATAACAAAGACGGCGGCCTTAAGGGGAGCTGTGTCTGCTTAAATGACATTATTATCGTAAGAGGAGCCAGGCCTCATATAACGACGCTTATATTAACCATTGACGGACAGATTATTGAAAGATTCCGTGGCGACGGACTCGTTGTGGCAACCGCTACGGGTTCATCGTCATATTCGCTTTCTGCCGGCGGACCGATCCTGATGCCGAATATGAAAGACATAATCGTTACTCCTATCTGCTCACATACTTTGAACGGATACACATATGTCGCAACACCTGAGAGTGAGATAAAGATCAGTCTTGAGTCTATCGAGACTGCTCCTTTGATCTGCCCTGACGGAAGGGATTTTGTGAATCTAGAGAGCTACGATTCAATTGTTATCAGAAGATATGAGAAAGTCCTTAAGACGGTTTGTCTGAAGAAGGACAGTTTCTTCAGTAATGTTAGAAAGAAGATTGTACAGAGAGGTTATTTCTATGAAAACCGCTAAGAATTCGAGACAGGAAAAGATCATTTCGCTTATAAGGGACAATGATATATCAACGCAGGAAGATCTTACCGCAAAGGTCAATCAAGCCGGATTCGAAGCTACGCAGGCAACGATATCCCGCGATATTAAAGAACTCGGTATCATAAAGATCACGCTTCCCAACAGAGCGACCAAGTATTGTGTTCTTGACAGGACAGGCGACACTGCTCCCGGAAGATTGTTGGCGGTTTTCTCTAACAGCATAGTTTCAGTAAATCAGGCAATGAATCTTATCGTAATAAAGACTTTGCCCGGAATGGCACAGGCTGCAGCATCGGCTTTGGATTCTATGCACTTAGAGGAATGTACCGGAACGATTGCTGGAGATGATACTATCTTTGCAGCCTGTCCGGGAATCGAGGAGGCAAAAGCCCTTCTCATAACGATCTCTGACATGACGGAAAAAGGCTGAATTAATGCTTGTAAGACTTGAGATAAGAGATTTTGCAGTTATAAGCAATATCGTTTTCGAACCCGGAAAAGGTCTTAACGTTATAAGCGGCGAGACAGGTGCCGGAAAAAGCCTTATTGTCGATGCTATAAGTTTGATACTTGGTGCAAAGGCTTCAAGGAATCTTATTCGTACCGGAAGCCATTCTTGCTTTGCCGAGGCTGTTTTCGATTGTTCTGAAATTGATGATGAAGATTTCCGGAAACTCCTTTCCGATAATGGAATTGAAGATGATGAAGGTATGCTCATAATCAGCAGGACTGTTTATGACAGCGGAAAATCTGTTGCCAGAGTCAACGGTACAGGCGTTACCAATACAGTCTTAAGAGAAATATCTTCATTGCTGGTCGATATTCACGGGCAGCATGACACGCAGGCTATTTTTGATGAAGCAAAGCACGTTAATCTGTTAGACAGATTTGCAGGCGGGGAGTGCATTAGGATTCACGGGGAATATGTTAAGTGCCTTCAGGAATTTAAGTCAATTGTTCTTAGTATCAAGGAAATATCGTCTTCTCCCGATTATCTCGAAAGACGCCGTGAATACCTTGAATATGCAGTTAGCGAGATCGACTCTGCGGCTTTTAAAGACGATGAAGAAGAACTGCTTTTCGAGACCAGGAAGAAGCTTTCTCAAAATGAAATGCTTTTCGCAAGCCTTACCAATGCACAGTCTTTGATGTCTTCTGAAGGTGCCTTTCAGACTCCGGTACAGTCACTTGATCAGGTCAGCAGGGAACTCGAGAAAGCATCACGAACCGACAGCAGCCTTGCTGAGATCGCAGAACGTGCAAAGGCACTGTCTCTTGAGCTTGATGCTTTGTCATCCGATATAGATAAATCATTGGCTGAAAGAAATTATGATGAGGGGCTAAAAGAACGCACAGAGCAGCGGATCGGCCTTCTTTATGAACTTAAGGCTAAATATGGTTCTACAATAGCTGATATCAATAAGTTTGCTTCAGAATCAAAAAGTGAACTTGAAAAAATAGAGAAGAATAAAGACATTTTACAGGATCTTAAGAAGGAACGCGCCGCGAAGGAGAAGGAACTCCTAAAGATTGCAGAAGATTTGTCTTCTTTGCGCAAGGAGTGCGCAGTTAAACTAGAGAAGGCTATTACCCAAGAACTTGCTGACCTGGAGATGCCGGATGCGGTTTTCGAAGTGAGTTTTGAAAGACGTGAGAAAGCTAGATTCTTTTCATTATCGGGTATTGATGATATCGCTTTCCGTTTCAGCGCGAATCCCGGGCAGGAAGTAAGACCGCTGTCAGCAATAGTTTCAGGCGGTGAAGCTTCAAGGATAATGCTCGCGATAAAGAATGTATTAAGCCGGGTTGATCTTATTCCGACTCTGATTTTCGACGAGATCGATACCGGGGTATCAGGCAAAGCTTCGCTTGCAATTGCTAATAAGCTCAAAGCGATCGCTTCGGTCCATCAGGTCTTGTGCGTAACACATACAGCCCAGATTGCTGCAGCATCGGATCTTGGATTTGTACTTACGAAAAAAGTAGCAGACGGCAATACAGAGACTGTTTGTACCGAGCTTGATAATGCGGGAAAGATATCAGAGGTGTCCAGGCTGTTATCAGGAAGTGATTCCGATTCGTCACTCAGATTAGCCGAAGACCTTATAGGTTCTTTTAACTCATAGTTCCGTTTTATGACCAGGCGATCCGATCTTAAGAAGTTTTTGCCATAAAAAAACAATGATCAGACAGACCGCGCCCGCGATCAGTACTGTTATCTGGCCGGAAGAGATCAAAGAACCGTCATGTGTATATTTCAGATATTCCAATAGAAATCTTACAGGTATCGTAACTGCTAAGATTAAATAGATTGCATGAACTTTATTCTTCATTTTTGTTGTCAGGATCAAGGCGAAAACATGGAGGGCCAGAAAAGCTATCATATCAATGATCTGTGCAGGAAAGAAAGAACCTGCATGTTCGCCTCCTGTGTGAATGACCGCAAATGGCCCGTAATATTCTTTCCCGTGACAGCATCCTGCTAGAAGACAACCGGTCTTGGCCAGTGCATACATGAGCGGTGCAGATGAAACGAATGCGGCCATTACAATTTCAGGTTTATCCTTTATGATTAACCCGGATATGAAAACTCCCGCAATCATGCCGACAGCGGCACCCAGGCCCGAAAAACCTGCACCGATGCCTTCTGATGTGATCTTAAAAGAGAATATCAGCGAAGTGATTAAAGTGCAGACAAAAGTGAGCAGACATGTGTATAAAACGGACTGCTTTGAAATTCCGGATCTTCGTAAGCGGTATATGGTGACAGCAAAACCTATAATAACCGAACCGATAACTATTGGTGCATAAGGCGACCTGGCAAGTTCCGGAATGATTATCTGCATAAAGAATCAGAAACCCTGACAGTCTTTTAACATATATGCGCACATTGCGATTATAAGGACAACCGCAAGGATTCCGGCGGCTAATATGCCGATATATACCCACATCAAAACCTTAGCAAACTTGCTCTCTTTGTATTTGACTCTGGCGATTATCATTAAAACCCATGATGCTATATAAGAACCGCCGAAAAGTATGGATATTAAGAGCGAGACAGGTTCAGCCGAATTGAAATTAGAGCTTGTTTCAGTGATGTTTTCAACGATAGAGGTTAATGTACCTGAAATAAATCCGGGAATAAAATGCAGTGCGAGAGAGATAATACAAAAGATAGTAGCTTTCTTTCTTCTGTCAGAAAGCTCTTCAGGGGTCATAAGATCTGTTGCAGTCAGTTTCTGGTTAGCAGCGTACTGCGGATCCATATAGCCTTGCTGTACCTGCTGATACTGTTGCGGGTACGGTTGCGGGTACGGTTGCTGATAAGGCTGCTGGTATTGTTGATACGGCTGTTGATATTGTTGTTGATACTGCTGCTGGAATTGCGGCTGCTGCATTTCCGGCTGTGCCACAACGGGCTGTGGCTGAGGCTGAACCGGCTGTGTCTCAACAGGTTGTACCTGAGACTGAACAGACTGAACTATCGGTCCTGCAGGCTGTGCTGAAGATTGATTATTGAGTAAATCATTATTGTTTTCCATATTAATTCTTCCCTTATGTCTTTTCGTATTACTTAAGTATTCTAACACATGGATTATTAAATCAAGAATTGAGCATTATATACGGAGATTAATAAAGTTTTGGTGGAGTAGTGGTATAAGTAATGTAATGCATTATTAACTTGTTTTTCGATAGACGGAAGTATATAAATAGTCTGTTATATTTTTATAAGCATAATTCTGGGGAGCAGAAAGTGATAAACAGATTCGGTAAGGTAATCCTGCTGGTAGTAGCTGTGGCGATATTGACTATGTCAATTCGTCTCTTTGTTGTTCTTATCCCCAAAAGACCTGCGGATATTGATACTTCAGCGGGAGTTTCATATTTGGCTGAACGCGAGACGGCCATATATACCGAACCTACACCGTCGCCGACCCCGACGGAAGCGCCCACAACACCTACCACCGAAGCGTATATGGATATAATGGATGAGAATTACAGGGCTACTTTCAAAGATTTCTATTTTTGCGGAGACAGTATTGTCGAAGCCATGAGCGGCTACGATATTCTTGACAGCTACCATGTAATTGCAGCTATCGGTGTAGGCACATCACATATTGATAAGAATCTCAGTTATATTGTTGCTTCACATCCCAAGTATCTGATCCTTCATTACGGAGTTAATGTAATTGACGGTCCTGATTATGCGGATATCTTTATATCCAATTACAAATCCAGCATTCAGAAATTAATGGAACAGCTTCCCGATACAGAGATATTTGTTGACAGTATCTTTCCGGTTCAGGAAAAAGCTTATAAGCAGTCGCCGGGAACCAAATATGTCGATCTGTATAACGAGAAGCTCTATGAGATGACTCAGGAATTAGGTGTCCATTTTATTGACCACACACCTCAGTGGCAGGCATTTGATAAGAATTATTACGAAGGAGACGGGATTCATCCGATTTATGCATATTATAAGGAGAAATATCTTCCATTTATTTATACGGAGGTCATGAAGGCAACTTGAAGTACAAGAACTATCTGATACCTGAAATCCTCTGTGTTGTCTGTCTGATCGGATTTATCGTTTGGATCTGCATTTTAAGTTCCGGCGGGACACAAAAGAGCGTCGATGAAGTTACCGTACCTGTGGTAGCTGTAATGATGCAGAACCAGATGACCAAGAAGACAAACGCTGATGCGATCAAAGCATTTGACTTTGATGTCTCGAAAATTGAAGGTCTTGCTTATTATTCAAATGACAGTGTCATGGACGTATCAGAGATGCTGATCGTAAAACTTAATGATGCAGACGATGCTTCAGAATTCAAAACAGCTATTCAAAACAGGGTAACTGACCTTGAGAATACATATAAGAATTATGCCCCTGATCAGTATGCGCTTCTACAGGACTGTATTATCAAAACAAGCGGTAATACGGTCTTTTACTGTACTGCCCAAAATGCAGATGAACTGTATGACGCTTACAAAAAAGCACTTTGATGAATTGAGATAATTAACGGACAAGGATAATAAAGGAAAACAATGGTATTCAGCTCTGCAACATTTTTGATTGTCTTTCTGCCGATAACGATAGCTTTATACTATCTTTTCGGTGTAGCAATAACCAAAAGCACAGTTGTAAAGAATTTTATATTGTTGATAGCGAGCCTTGTTTTCTATGCTTGGGGTGAACCTGTATATATCATTCTAATGATGATAAGTATCTGCTTTAACTTTTTTATCGGCAAAGATATAGACCAGTCAAAGCGGATGAATAACAGGGCAAAGGCTAAAATGCTCTTCATCGCTGCTATTATCTTTAATATCGGAGTGCTTGGATTCTTTAAGTATTCGAATTTCCTTATTGATAACATTACCAATATAACAGGGCTGGGGATCAGACCGCTTAATCTTCCTCTTCCTGTCGGTATTTCTTTTTATACCTTTCAGATCCTGTCGTACATTATAGATCTGTATAACGGCAACATCAGGGCACAGAGAAGATTCCTGTCGTTCGCTCTTTATGTCTCGCTGTTTCCGCAGCTTATTGCAGGACCTATCGTCAAGTATAAGGATATCGCGGATCAGCTTGTATACCGTAAAGAGGATCTGTCCTCATTCTCGAAAGGCGTTAACAGATTCGTTTTCGGTCTTTCAAAAAAACTGATCCTTGCAAACACCCTTGGAAGCGTATATGCCTCGGTCCAGGAAGCCGGAGCTGATAATATGAGCATGCTGACTGCCTGGGTCGGAATAATATGCTATACGCTTCAGATATATTTTGACTTTTCCGGCTATTCGGACATGGCGATCGGTCTCGGAGGCATGTTCGGCTTTAATTTCTGTGAGAACTTTAATTATCCTTATATCGCTATGTCGATAACGGATTTCTGGAGAAGATGGCATATGTCATTGTCATCATGGTTCAGGGATTATGTATATATCCCGTTGGGCGGTAACAGGTGCAAAGTTCCGAGAGTTATCCTGAATCTTCTGATCGTATGGTTATTAACGGGTTTCTGGCACGGCGCCTCCTGGAATTTCCTGCTGTGGGGCTTATATTACGGAATCCTTCTCATACTCGAGAAATATCTTCTTGCTGGTCTGATAAATAAAATGCCTAAGCCGCTGAGATGGATCATTACCATTATCTGTGTTATGGTCGGCTGGGTCTTGTTCTCCGCGCCTTCGTTAAGTGAAGCATTCAGTTATATCGGGGCAATGTTCGGCTATGCTGTCTCGTTTGCTGATTCGTTCGGAGCATTTATACTTTTCACAAATCTGGTCCTGATAATTATTGGATCTATTTGCGCAACTCCGGTATATGCGTTTCTTTCCGGGATTTTTAAAGGGGAGAAGTTCAGCAAGATCATGGCAGTCGTTACGCCGGTACTCTTCATACTGTGTATCGTCTTTATGATAAGCGAGACATACAATCCGTTCTTATACTTCAGGTTCTGACATTATGAAAAAGACAAATATATACGAAAATGAGAATAAAAACGTAATGAAGCCGAATCATAATCTTTATGAGTTTATTTCGGCTGCAGCCGTAATATTCCTGCTCTTTATGGCAAGTCTTCTTACTTTTGCCGGAAAAGACAGGGAATACAGCGAGAATGAGAACAGAACGCTTGCCTCAAAGCCCGTATTTAGCTTTACATCGATTACCGACGGCAAGTTTATGGACGATACGGATGCTTATCTTTCGGATCAGTTCGTTTTCAGGGACGCGCTGGTAAAGACAAGAACAAATATTGATGTTTTCTTAGGGAAAAGAGAGATCAACGGTGTATATATTGGTAAAAAGCATTATCTGTTCGAGGAGCCGTCTGTCTATAACGAGACAAGAGTCAGGAAAACCATCAATACCATGAATGGTATCAGCGCAAAGTACGGTGAGATCCGCAGTTATGTTGCGCTAGCACCGAATTCGACTGAGATCATAACTGATTATCTTCCGGCAAATGCTCCGGTTCAAAACCAGACTGAGCAGATCGGTAAAGTGTACTCTTTGCTTAACGGCTATACCTGTATCGATATTTGCACACCGCTGAAGAATGCTGAGAATCCTGAGGATCTCTACTATAAAACTGACCATCACTGGACGGCTGATGCGGTTGATATCGCTTACCGCAGGATCTGTGAGAGCATGCAGCTCGATGCAAATGCTTATCAATACAATAAGCTCGCCGTAACGAATGATTTCCAGGGTACACTTGCTTCATCTTCCGGAATTTTCAGTGCCAGCGATACTATCTATGTCCCGACATGTCCTTCAGATATCATGTACAGGGTGAGCTATGTTAATGAAGGAAAGACCTGCACGACTGTTTTCGATCAGTCCAAACTTCAGGAAAAGAGCAAATATGATGTGTTCTTCGGCGGGAATTTTGCTCAGGTGATAATTGAAACCAATTCATCAAGTGACAGAGTCCTTATGGTCATCAAGGATTCATACGCTAACAGCCTGATTCCGCTTCTGATCCCTCATTTCAAGACTATCGTCGTAGTTGATCCGAGATATTACAGCGATAACTTAAATCAGATCATAGAGAGGGAAGAAGTGACTGATATCCTTTGGGTTTATAATGCAAATACTTTCCTGAATGATACGTCGATATCAGGAAAACTGTCATAATTCTTCTGTGATCTTCTGCATATCCGGAGGCAGTTCTGCTTCGAAAACCTTATGATCCCCATTTTCAAAAGGATCATTGTATTCGATTTTATAGGCATGGAGGGCACATCTCCCGATCTTGCAGTCATGGATTTCTGCGCTGGCTTTCAGCAGCTCGTTCGGGTTGTCATCTGAAAGAGGACCGTAGAGTCCGTCTCCCAGAAGCGGGTGACCTACATGACAGCAATGTGTTCTTATCTGATGGCATCTTCCGGTCTCAAGCTCGAATTCAACAAGAGAGATATCAGCTTTCTCATAATATCTGACAGTCTTATAGTGGGTTACTGAAGGCTTCCCGTCCGGTACACAATCCCTGATCATTACTGAATCAGGACGCCTTGCGATAGGAAAGGACAAAGTGCCGTTCTCCGGATCAAATCTGCCGTAGCATAAAGCCAGATAGCTTTTCTTTACATCTGCTTCCGTAATAAACAGATTATGTGCATAACCGTCTTTGGCGACGATCAGAAGACCTGATGTCTCACGGTCGAGACGCATGACAGGGTGGAGAGTGTTTTTCGAGAGGTTTGTCAGAAGCGAATCATCAAGATGGCCGTGGGAAGGATGGGTAACCATTCCGGCGGGTTTATTGACCACAGCATATGAATCAGTCTCATACAGGATCTTTACATTATCCGGAGGCATGAGCTTCTCAGAATTATCCTCATACTCGAAAAACAACTTATCTCCGGTTTTCACGCGGTCCTTAACTCTGGCGTGAATGTCATTAAGTTCGACAGTCCCATACAGTTTTACGCGCTTGACCCATGTGGTGCTCATGTTGAATTTGCGCCTCATTATCTGCTGAATCTCGCAGTCATTATATTCACTTTGAACAAAATATTTTATTTTCATTGTTACATTCTAACAAATTATTGACAGATAAGTGTTTTATTTCTACAATATTCAATGGCTTGTCAGAGCCATTTTATACGTTCTTTGACAACTAAATAATTTTTGGAGGTGAGTAC
This sequence comes from Clostridiales bacterium, assembly GCA_017510605.1. Lineage (GTDB taxonomy): Bacteria > Bacillota > Clostridia > Saccharofermentanales > Saccharofermentanaceae > Saccharofermentans. The sequence goes on along the minus strand of JAFWMQ010000015.1, from coordinate 445,366 downwards.
CAACGTGCCACAGTTACCGTTAATTTGGGTAATAGTCGCGTGCGTTGTCAGCTTGCTTCTGGGTATAGGTATAGCATTTCTCTATTTTAAATCCGGAATTTCCGGAGAGCAAAAGAGACTTGCGGAGGACATTGCCAAATCAAAGGAGGAAAGCAATATACTTCTTGCAAATGCACAGAAGGAAGCAGAGAACAACAAACGTGATTTGCTTTTGCAGGCTAAAGAAGAAGTCTCCCGGGTCCGTTCTGATTTGGAACGTGAAGCAAGGGAGAAGAAACAGGAACTTGCAAAAGAGCGCAATAAGCTCGAGCAGAAAGAAGAAAATATCAATCGTATTGAAGCTAATTGTGAGCGCAAGCAGGAGGAGATCGAGAAACGTCAGCAGAATATTGCTGAACTCGAGGCCAGAGCAAAGGATTACGAGCAGCGTAAGAAGGCTGAACTTGAGAAAGTATCAGGACTTACGATTGCAGATGCCAGAGCGCTTGTGCTTGATGAAGCAAAACGTGAATATACACACGATATGGCCTTAATGCTCAAGCAAATGGAGGAGAAGACAAAGCAAGATGCAGATAAGGTCGCAAAAGACATTATCGTAAACGCAATCCAGCGTTATGCATCCGACTACGTTTCTGAAGTCACTGTATCGGTTGTTAATCTTCCTAACGATGAGATGAAGGGTAGAATCATCGGTCGTGAAGGACGTAATATCAGAGCAATCGAGACTATCACGGGAGTCGATCTAATTATCGACGATACTCCTGAAGCAATTGTTCTTTCATCGTTCGATCCTATCAGAAGAGAGATCGCAAGATTAACGATTGAAAGACTTGTAGCAGACGGAAGAATCCATCCGGCCAGAATTGAAGAGATGGCCGGCAAGGCAAGGAAGGAACTCAATCAGACTATTAAATCCGAGGGTGAGAAGGCAGCCTTTGATACCGGAGTTATGAATTTACATCCTGAAGTTGTAAAACTCCTTGGGCGTCTCCGTTACCGCACATCGTACGGACAGAACGTACTGCAGCATTCGATCGAAGTATCATGGATCGCAGCAATGATGGCGGATGAACTCGGACTTGACAGTAATCTTGCAAGGCGCGGAGGCCTTTTGCATGATATAGGTAAGGCAGTAGATTTCGAGCAGGAAGGAACACATATACAGCTCGGTGTCGAAATAGCGAAGAAGTATCATGAGAGCCCCGCCGTTATTAACTGCATTGAGGCGCATCACGGTGATGTTGAACCTCAGAGTGCAGAGGCCGTATTAGTTGCTGCAGCTGATGCTATTTCAGCAGCAAGGCCGGGAGCAAGAAGAGAGAATCTCGAGACTTACATTAAGAGAATTGAGAAGCTTGAGGAAATTGCCACAAGCTTTGAGGGTGTTGAGAAGAGCTTTGCCATTCAGGCAGGCAGAGAGATTCGTGTTATCGTTTCACCTGATAAAGTATCAGATGACGAGATGACTCTTAAGGCTCGTGATATCTGCAAGAAGATTGAGGACGAACTCGATTATCCCGGACAGATCAAAGTGAATGTCATCAGAGAAACGAGGGCAACTGACGTTGCTAAATAATTATTTTGATTTTTTATATATTTATTTAACACGTTAGTATCATCGCTCAAAACAATTCAAGGACCTTTAGCCTTTATAAGGCTGAGGGTCCTTTTTGTTTGTCATCAAATCCTGTGTTATACTTTTAAAATAAATAATTAAGAAGGTAATACGATGAGAGTATGCTTTGTTGGCGATATAGTAGGTGGCGCCGGTAGAAGGGCGTTCCGTACGGTAATGCCCGGATTCCTCCGGAATAATGTCATCGATTGCTGTATAGTCAATGCCGAGAACAGTGTTCACGGTTTGGGAGCGTCTATAAATATACTCAGAGAACTCGAGAATGCGGGCGCCGATCTCTTTACGATGGGCAACCATACTTTCTCCAACAGAGAGTTCATCAGTCAGATATCCAAGCTCAAAAATGTCGCAAGGCCTGCAAATTTCAGCCCTTCATGGCCAGGAAATGATTACTGTATATTCGAGAAGAACGGTGAAAAATTAGGCGTTTTTAATCTTCTTGGTCAGGTTTATGCCAGTGTGCTTCCTGATAATCCTTTCACTTATGCTGAAGGGATCTTGGACAGACTTAAAAATGTTGAAGGCTGTACAACTACTGTTTTGGATTTTCATTGCGATGCCACATCCGAGAAATGTGCCATGGGTTATTATCTTGACGGTAAGGTTTCTGTTGTTGCAGGAACACATACTCATGTTCAGACTGCTGATGAGACGGTCCTTCCGAACGGAACCGGATACATAACTGACTGCGGCATGAGCGGAGCAAAGGAATCCGTACTCGGAATGAATGTTGAAGCATCTATCAGGAGGCTTGCTTATAAGCTTCCTGCAAAATATGAACCTGCTGATGGTCCGGGTTTTGTTTGTGGTATTATTTTCGAGACCGATAAAAATGGAAGGTGTACCGATATCAGGCGGTTCTGTGAATATGAGTGATAGCTTAGAGATAAATAAGAAAACATCATCCGGTTTGGGCGTTTGTATTCTGTTTTCCGTTGTTTCAGTTCTTCTGGTAGCTGCAGATCAGATCATAAAGTCCATTATTGTAAAAAACGTTAAATTCTCAGGCCCTGTTACTGTTATTGATAATTTCTTCTACCTTCACTATGCGGAAAATACCGGAAGCGCCTTCTCGCTTTTTGCTGATAAAGCATGGGGCATATACTTCCTGTCGGGTGTCTCGACGATTCTCGGTATAGGTATTTTTGTGCTAATGATAATTGCTGCAAAGCATGATCTTAAACTGATATCGTTTGCGTTTTGTCTGTTGAGTTCAGGCGCTTTCGGCAATCTTATTGACAGATTCCGTCTTAAATATGTAGTCGACTTTATGAGATTTGACTTTGGCAGTTATACATTCCCGATCTTTAACTTTGCGGATATGTGCGCCGTTGTCGGAACGTTTTTGATAATATGCATCATTATTTTTGATTCCAAGCATTTTGAGGTTTTCTGGAATCTGTTTTTTGCGAAAAGGAAAAACGATAATGCCGTTTGATTCCAGGACTTGTGATCAGGATGGAGTAAGGCTCGACAGCTTCGTTACCGAAGCTTTCGATTCAACATATTCCAGGTCGTTTTATAAGCGCCTTATTGATGACGGCAAGATTTCAGTTAACGGAAAGGTTATAACTAAGGCCGGAACCAAGCTTTGTGCCGGTGATATGGTAGAAGCAGATATTCCGGAACCTAAAGAAGATGATTCGTTCATTGCCCAGGATATTCCTCTCGATATCGTCTATGAAGATTCAGATCTTCTGGTAATTAATAAGCCGCAGGGCATGGTGGTTCATCCGGCTGCAGGCCACAGCGAGGGGACACTTGTAAATGCTTTGCTTGCACACTGCAAAGATGAGCTTTCTGATATTAATGGTGTCTTAAGACCCGGTATAGTTCACAGGATCGACAAGGATACGTCCGGTCTGATGCTTGCCTGTAAGAATAATTTTACGCATCTTAAACTGGCAGATATGCTCTCGAGACACGAGATCGTCAGGGAATACAGGGCACTCGTTTACGGGTTTGTAAAAGAAGACAAGGGAATGATCGATGCTCCGATAGGGCGTTCTTCTGCGGACAGGCGCAAGATGGCAGTCATTAAAGACGGAAAGCCTGCAATAACGCATTTCGAAGTTATCGACAGGCTTGGCGAGATCTCGGATATCAAACTGATACTTGAGACCGGAAGGACACATCAGATCAGGGTGCATATGGCTTATATCGGGCATCCTGTCGTCGGTGACCCTGTTTATGCTTCCAGGAGAAAGAACTTCGGATTATCCGGACAGGCTCTTCACAGCCGGGCTATCACCTTTGTTCATCCCAGAACCGGTGAGACCATGCATTTTGAATGTGATCTTCCCGATTACTATATTAATGTCCTTAATGGTTTTAAGGCTTAAATTGTTGACTGAAATTATAATTAGCATAATAATTCTTTTATAGGAGATCTCATTTGGAAGAAAGAATCGAACAGCTTAGGAATTCAATGCAGACAGGCGGCGTTTTTGCTACAAGGATAGCCGGCTTTTTTGATGTCTCCATCGAACACGACGGAAATGGCTTTATCATTTCCGGTGATACAAAAGATGTATTGACTGCAAAGGATGTATTTCTGGCTCTCGATAAACTGTCAGCTGATTCCGAGATCGATGAGACTGATATTCAGTACATCCTGAACATTGCCAAAGACGGAAGGCTTGAAGATTTCCTTAAAACGTCAGATGAAGTGTTTTATATGACGCCTTCGGGAAGGGCTATCAAGCCGAGGACTTTGGGACAGAGACTTTACGTTGATTCACTTAAGCAGTCTGAACTTGTTATATGCTGCGGTCCTGCCGGGACAGGGAAAACGTTTCTTGGTGTTGCAATGGCCGTTAAGGCATTAAAGAGCAGGGAAGTATCAAGGATAATCCTTACCAGACCGGCTATTGAAGCGGGTGAGCGTTTGGGCTTCCTGCCGGGAGATATTGAAGAGAAGGTTAATCCTTATATGCGTCCGATATATGATGCCCTTTCCGCTCTTTTGGGCCAGGAGATGTTTGAACGTTACTATGATAAGGGCGTTATCGAAGTATCTCCGCTGGCTTTTATGCGAGGCAGAAATCTCGATGATTGTTTTGTCCTTTTGGATGAGGCACAGAATACTACTCCTGAGCAGATGAAGATGTTCCTTACCAGACTTGGTGTTAATTGCCGGGCCTGTGTCTGTGGTGACTTTACGCAGATTGATCTACCAAAGGGCATCGAAAACGGACTCAAGGATGCCATCAATGTATTAAATGGTGTAGAAGGCATAAGAATCGTAAGCCTTAATGATACTGATATTGTAAGAAACAGCCTGGTTGCCAGGATAGTCAGAGCATATGAGAATGCAAAACAAAGGTGATTTATGAGCACTACCAAATCCGCAAAACCTAAGATCCATCAGCTCATTACATTAGCGCTTGTAGCGTTAACTATCATTTTCATGGTATTCTACGGATCCCTCCCTGTAAGTTACGATTATGTAGTAGGATCGATCACTGATCAGGATATCTATGCTCCGAGATCTTTTATCGATTCATATGAGACCCGGAGAAGAGCTGTAATTGCAAGAGATACCAGTGCGGATGTGTTCGTAAGGTCAGATAAAAAAGCTCAGGAGTGCATTGACCGTGTTGATGATATTTTCGATCTTGCCGAGCAGACCCGTAAAAATGCAACACAGACAAGACCTACACAAAACACCGTTAATCCGTCTTCCATTGCCAGTCAGTTGTCGATAAGTGTCGAACAGTCTTTAGGAATCAAGATCGAGTCGGAAAACTTCGTCGTTTTCTTTGAAACGAACACGAGTAATACAACATTTACCTACGTAAGAGAGAAAACCATTTCAATGGCTGAACTTATTATGCTTGGTGAAGTTAATGATGCTATCCTTCCGACCAAGATCTCAGAACAGATAGATACATTCCGGGAGTCCAGTCCTTCATATTCAAAGTATGCGGATACGATGCATGTTATCTTAACGGCTGTCCTTGAACCAAATACTGTTTATGATGAAAAAGCAACTTATGACCTCGCAAATAATGCATATAACGCAGTTATCAATGAACCTGTTGTAGTTGAGAAAGGAACCAAACTAGTTGAGTCAGGTTCTATTATTGATGAGCATATCTACAGTAACCTGGTTGAACTTGAGCTTATAAGAGATTCTTCATTTAACCTGGTTATCCTTGCAAGATGCGCCCTTTATGTCATCGTTATCTCGGCGGCAACGGTTGTTTATCTGAACATCGAACGTAAAAAACTGAAGGTCGAGACACCTGTTTTCTATCTCCTGGTCATCACATTCCTTGTCAGCATAGGCGCATCTGTATATCTTTCCACGCTTTCCAATCTGCTTTGTATCGTTGTTTTCTTCGCTGCAGTATGTTCCACATATCTCGGTACTCAGAACGGTATCATTCTTTCGGCAGTTAATCTTATGCTGATCTGGCCGATGCACGGATTTGATCCTGAGACGTTCTTTATAAATCTTGTCGGAATCATTCTCTGCTCGATCTTTGCTGGCAGAACGGACAAGATAATCAACAATGCCGCGCTTATTTTCTTCCCGACGATCACTACTATCGCTGCAAGTTTTGCTTATAATTTCCTGATCGGTAATACGAGGACGGAATACCTTAATTCATTGGTATTCACATTCTTAAGTACGATTGCTTCACTTGTTGCAGCTATAGGTCTTTCTCCGATCTTTGAGCTTGTATGTAATGCAGCTTCTCCGGTAAAGCTTATCTCTTTGAGCCAGCCGGGACAGCATCTTCTTAAAAGGTTATTCCTTGAAGCATCGGGTACCCATTCTCATTCCATGATGGTTGCAAACCTTGCCGATTCTGCCGCAGAAGCTATCGGTGCCGATTCACTTCTCTGCAAAGTTGCTGCATATTATCACGATATCGGCAAGCTTGAGAATCCCGAGTATTTTACAGAAAACCAGCATGACGGTGTCAATCCGCATGACAGTCTTACTATTATGGAAAGCGTTGCGATAATAACCAGGCATCCCGAAGATGGAGTAAAACTTGCGAAAAAAGAAAGACTTCCTAATGCGATCATCAAGATCATCGACGAACATCACGGCACCACATATCCTTCATATTTTTACCGTAAAGCCGTTGAAGATGCGAAGTTAAGAGGTCTTGAACCGCCGGATGTCAATAATTTCAGATACAGGGGACATATCCCTTCATCCAGAGAATCGGCTGTCGTAATGATCGCCGATACTTGTGAAGCTGCAGTCAGGTCAATGAAGACGAGCGATGTCCAGGGCGCTGAACAGCTTATCCGTGTGCTAATTAAGGATAAGATCGATCAGGACCAGCTCATTAATTCCGGATTGTCATTTGATGATATCGAGAAGATCGTTATCGCATTCAAACAGGTCTATGCCGGTGTTTTCCACGAAAGGATCAAGTACCCTGAATGAGGATTGACGTTGTTAATAATGCTGAAGGATATTCTCAAGAAAGGCTGGACTTGCTTGATGAGTTCATCATTAAGTTAAGCAGGGCTGTTCTAAGCGGTGATTATACTTCACCTAAGGTAACAAGAACTCTTAAGGACGCTTATGCAACTCTGACTTTTGTTACTCCTGATGAGATCCATGAGATCAATCTTGAACAGCGGGAGATCGATAAAGAGACTGATTGTCTGTCTTTTCCCATGCTGGAACTTAAAGACGGTGAGTTTGACGTGATTCCCGAAAGCGGTGATTTTGAGACTGATGAAGATGGTAATCAGGTTCTTTGTTACGGAGATATCCTGATCAACCCGGTCGCTTGTGAAGCGCAGGCAGAAAGCTATGGCCATTCGTTTGAACGTGAAGCGATGTTCCTTATTGCTCATTCGCTGCTTCATTTGTTAGGTTATGATCACATTGATCCTACAGACGAGAAGATTATGATCGATAAGCAAAAGCGTCTGATGAGAGATATCGGACTTGCTTTCGATGATGAGATAGAAGATATTTTCGAGATGGATAATCATCGTGATTACCAGCCGTCAGAAGGACTGATCCCCGCAGGAACTCCGTGTAAGCATTGCGGTACCGTTGCTTTATTGGGACGTCCTAATGTCGGAAAGTCAACACTTCTTAATTACATAACCGGAATGAAGATCGCGATTGTTTCCCATAAGCCCCAGACGACTAGAACGAATATCAAGACCATTTATAATACTGAAGATACGCAGATCATATTTACCGATACACCCGGTATCCATAAGCCGACATCCAAGATGGGTGAGTTTATGGTCGACAGATCCTACAAGGCCGCACTCGGTGCCGACTGCGTAGTGCTCATAGCTGACGGAAGGTTCCCCGAACCCGGTTCCGTGGAGAAGAAATTGATGACACTCCTTAAAGAAAGCGGCAAGAAGGTCATTCTCGCAATCAATAAATATGATGAGGCAGGGCAGGAGAAACTTCTTCCGCTGACTCAGAAATATTCTGAACTTTATGACTTTGAAGATGTAGTGCCAATAAGCGCAAAGACCGGAAGAAATGTCGATCTGCTGCTTTCTGTGATCACTAAGATGCTTCCTGAAGGACCGCGTCTTTATGACAGTGAATATATGACAGACCAGACTGAGCGTGTCATAGCAGCAGAACTGATACGTGAGCAGGTCCTTCATTATACGGATCAGGAGATCCCTCATGGAACTGCTGTTATTATCAACGAATTTAAAGAAAAGAATGATGACGGAGAGATCGCCGCAGATGACGACCGTTCCATCGTTGTCATAAAGGCTGATATCATCTGTAACAGAGATTCTCATAAGGCCATCATTATTGGTAAGGATGGCCAGATGATCAAACGTATAGGAACCGCAGCGAGAAGAAATATCGAGAAGATGCTTGACTGTAAAGTGTATCTTGATCTTTATGTAAAGGTTAGGAATGACTGGCAGAATAATGATGCCATGCTTGGTTCGACCGGGCTTGGAAAAGATATTGACGAATAATGGATCCCTTTAATTGCCGCGGTCTCATAATCCGTTCAGATGAATATAAGGAAAAAGACAGGCTTTTATCCGTTCTGACATCTGACAGAGGTCTTATTACCATTTGCGCGAAAGGTGTTGCTAAACCCGGAAGTTCACTAGGTTGTTTCTCGATGCCTTATATGCTTTGTGATTTTGTTGTCTCGGTATCACACGGGTATTATTATCTCAAAGACGCTACTATTATTGAGAGCAATTCAAAGATTATGGACAGCTTGGAGCAGATGACTGTCGCCGCACATATCTCTTCATGTCTTATGGACTGCACACTGCAGAGTGAAAATGCCAGGGAAGCATATGAACTTGCGGTTTATGCGTATTACAACCTTGCAAACAACAGGGATAAGTACCTGCTCATCTATTCTGCTTTTAATTGGAGACTTCTTACGATAGCAGGTTTTACAGTCCAGTACGACCTTAATAAACCTGCTTATCATGCTTCTGAGGATAAGCCTAACAGATATCTGATCAATATCTCGGGCAGTAACGGTAATCAGAACAAAACGTTTAACAGGCTTCTGGAAGAGCCTGCGGTCAGGGCAGTCAATTATTTCGCGACTTGTGATCTCAAGAAGTTATTTACTTCTGCAGCTGACAAAAACATAGAAAAACAATTAAAAGAATTCACTACAGACTATCTTTCGATGCATTTCGAAAAGAACTATGATTCGCTTGCTGTGTTGAATGAACTTTGAACCGGATAAACATATTTATGAATACTGATAAATAGAAAACAAAAAGGTTGATCATAACCGTAAATTTTGCGGCTGTGTTTGTTGTTTTAAGCTTTTTGGCATGGCGCTTTTTCCCGTATAAGGACAAAAAGATCCCTGTTAAAGCAATGGTCCGTCAAAACTATATTATAAAGACGGTATTGCAATGTTCGTGGTCGGGCAGGGAAAATGAGGATTATCTTGCATCAGATGACAGCATTGAATCTGTAGATATCTTTGAGATATCCATGAAGAATTGTTTTAATGTCGGAAAACAGCTGATCGATGACATTCTGGCAGAAGATTATAGACTGTTTTATTAAATAAATTTGTCATAAATAATTACTGTGTTATAATTCACCTCGAATTTCAAACATGAGGTAAAAACATGAAAAGAACAGACAAAATCGTTAAAAAACTTCTTGCCTCTGTTTTAGCGTGCACGATGATCATGGGTCTTTGCGCATGCGATGACGAAGGTTATGACGAGGATTGGACTGAGGAATCCGTTCCGGATGAATCAGTTCCTGATGATGAAGGCGGTAATGGCGGAGTCAGATCCGCTGATGTTACAGCCATGCAAATGTCCGTAAACAAAGAAACAGGTGAGATGACCATTTTACGTCCTAAGTTTGCGGGAGAGCCTATGGGCGAATCCGGAACATGGACGATCTTTGTTTATCTCTGCGGTACTGATCTCGAATCCGGCGGCGGTGCAGGTGTTACGGATATCGCTGAGATGGCATCAGCAACTGAGAACTCAAATTATAAGTTCATTGTTCAGACCGGCGGTACAAATCAGTGGAACTACAACGGCATTGATGCTGATAAGATTGAGCGTTTTGTCGTTGAGAACGGAGATATCACTAAGGTGTATGAAGGCGGAGACCTTGCCATGGGCGATTCCAGTACACTTGCTGATTATCTTGTTTGGGGCGTTCAGAATTATCCGGCAGACAATATGGGACTTATTCTCTGGAATCATGGCGGCGGATCCATCACAGGTGTTTGTTTCGATGAGAGACACGGCAGTGATGCACTTTCACTCAGGGAAGTTGACAGTGCTCTTCTGACAGCACAGCAGTATATGACTGATAAGTGGGAATTCATTGGCTTTGATGCATGCCTCATGGGAAGCATCGAAGCTGCCAATATCCTTGCAAACTATGCAAACTATATGTACGGTTCAGAGGAGATCGAACCAGGTGCAGGATGGAATTATACTGAGATCGGTAATTTCCTCGCAAATAATCCGGGCGCATCAGGCGCAGACTTGGGTAAAGTTGTCTGTGATTCTTTCTACCAGGGTTGTATTGATATTGGAGATTACAATGTTTGTACTCTGTCTGTCATCGACCTTTCCAAGATCGATCAGGTAGTTATGAGTTTTAATGATTTCTCCAAGGATGTATACGAAAAGGGTGAAGATGCTGACAGCCTTTCGACTATGATCCGTCAGATCGAGTCAACAGAGATCTTCGGTTCCAGCGTTTCAGAGGGCGGATGCTTTAACATGCTCGACGTATGCGCACTTGCTGAAAGCTGCGGTGATTTTTCTTCCAATGCTGCTGCGGTAAGATCTGCCGTTGATGATGCGGTCCTTTATAAGATCCACGGTCCCGACCACCCGAATTCCTGTGGACTTTCACTATATTTCCCAGTAATGCTGGGCGGTTCTGAGGAACTTAAGGTCTTCAGCGACATCTGTGTCAGCCCTTACTACATGCAGTTTATTGACCGCCGTGATTTCAGCGCTTCGATCTATTACGGTGATTCCGGCGCCCAGGCTGCAGAGCAGGATGCCAACTATTATCAGGATGCTGAGACGGGAATCTCTTATTTCACTGAGAATAATGAATATTATGCATATGATCAGAAGAATAATGTTTACTATCATTACAATGCATCTACAGAGAAGTGGGAAGAGGTAAGTGGCAGCGGTCTTAATGCCGATCAGTATAATTATTCTTGTTCCAACCAGGTTTGCTCCAACTACTCAGATGATGAGTATTATGATGACAGCGGATGCTGGAACTGGAACAACAATTATGAATATGATTCAACATCACGTTCATACCGCAGTGCTCCTACTCAGACCAACCGTTACGATTACGCTGATACTATCGAGAAGACCGGTGAGAGTAAGCACATTAAGTTCCTCCGCGCTCCTTCAACGGATGAAGAAGGCATATTCAGATTTACATTGACCAAGTATTCTCTTGATCACTGCTCTGATGTTTACGCTATGGTATTCATGCTTGTTGACGAGAATGAGGTTATCCTGCTCGGAGATACATATGATGTCGAGTGCGATTGGGAGAACGGATCATTTGCAGACATGTTTGACGGTTACTGGCTCTCACTTCCTGACGGACAGAACCTTTCAATGACGATCCTTGACAAGAATGATGAGTTTGTAATCTTTACATCTCCTGTCATGCTTAACGGAGAGGAGACATATCTCCGTATCCGCATGACCATTGAAGACGGTTCTATTGAGATCGAAGGTGCCTGCGACGGTATGACGGAAACCGGTGCCGCATCAAAGAACATCACAAAACTTAAGGACGGCGACAAGATCATTCCTTTGTATACAAGCTTCACGCTTGATGATGATATGACCGAATCATTGTACATGGGTGATGAATTTACCGTAAGCGGTGAGGTAGAGCTCGTATATGGTCTTCTTTTTGAAGGTGATTTCATGTACACATTCATCATCGAAGACATATACCGTGATTACCTTATGACTGATTTCACTGCGTTCAATGTAGATGAGAACGGTGATGTCTGGTTCTATGAGGAAGTAGAAGAATAAGTCTTTTACTTAATTATCAGTAATGAACGGGGTGTCTCAAGATCAATGAGATGCCCCGTTTTGTTATTCGAGTTGTTTATAAGACATTTTTAGAAAAATATATGACACGTTTTCGGAATTAAATAATCTATAATCAGATAAAAATACCGCCAAGAAAGGAATTGCGTTATGAATCCTTCCACAACCCCTTCACACCGTACTGGAGAATGTCTTGTAAGAGTTATTGATAAAAACGGAAATCCCTTAAAAGATAAAGAATTGGTCTTAAATCAGAAGTCTCATGAATTCCTGTTTGGCAGTGGAGCTTTTGACTTCCTTTATTATGCAGATCAGCCGGGCGGACCGGACAGAATAGAGAAGTGGCTTGCAATTATGAATTACGGAACACTTCCTTTTTATTGGGGAAGATATGAACCCGAGGAAGGACATCCGCAATTCGAGTTCCTCATGAAAGCAGCCCGGACTTTAAGAGCTAATAATGTAACACCTAAAGGACATCCTCTTTGCTGGCATACTGTCTGCGCCGACTGGCTCATGAAATATTCTGATGAAGTCATTATGGATAAGCAGCTTGAGAGAATAAACAGGGAAGTTACGGCATTTAAGGGAGTTATCGATTTCTGGGACGTAATCAATGAAGTTGTTATTATGCCGGTTTTCGATAAATATGATAATGCGGTTACCAGACTTTGTAAGAAATACGGCAGGGTGGAACTCGTAAAGGAAGTTTTCGCTGCGGCAAGAGCTGCTAATCCTGACGGAACATTCCTCATCAACGACTTTAATGTTTCACCCAAATATGAGGAACTGATCGAGGATTGTCTGAATGCAGGTATAGAATTCTCGGCAATTGGAATCCAGTCGCATCAGCATCAGGGGTACTGGGGCAAAGAAAAGCTGCTTGACGTTCTGAAGAGATTCTCGAGATTCGGCATTCCGATCCATTTTACGGAAAATACGCTTATTTCCGGTGAGATAATGCCGGCATATATTGAAGACCTCAATGACTGGCAGGTTGATGAATGGCCTACGACTCCCGAGGGCGAGGAAAGACAGGCAAAAGAATGGGAAGAAATGTACAGGATCCTCTTTGAGGATCCTAATATCAAGGCCATCACGGGATGGGACTTCGCTGACGGCGCGTGGCTAAATGCTCCAAGCGGTCTGGTGACAAAAGATAACAGATGCAAGCCTGCCTATGATAAACTCTACAATCTCGTTAAGGGCGAATGGTGGACAAAGGGCGAAGTTATCCGTACTAATGCTGACGGCATTGTTACGGTCAAAGGCACCAAGGGTACATATGAGATCGAGGGCGCAGAAGGAATAATCAAAGTAAGCAATGATCCTTCGGAAACTACCGTAATAATCTGATCAGATCTTCCAGTGATCTGGAAACAGCATTATATACTCGGGCTTTTCGAGTCTTGAATCTATCAGGAGCGCAAAGCCCGTGTCAGTCTCTGTCCTTATGACTCTTCCTACGGCTTGAAGCACTTTCTGCCATCCCGGGAATCTGTAAGCAAACGAAAACCCGTCACCGAATTTTTCCGAGTAGTAATTGCTAAGGATCTGTCTTTCGGGTGTTACTTTCGGTATTCCGACTCCTACAATGACGACACCTGTTAGTTTGTCGCCCACAAGGTCTATTCCTTCTCCGAAATGACCGCCCAAAACGGCTGCACCGATGAGCAGCCCTTTGTAAGGTTCGGAAAAACTCTTCAGGAAGTCCTCTTTCTCGACATTTGTCATTTCTGACACCTGCGAGATTATCTTGTAATCAGGCGTGCCTTTGCTTTTCAGATATTCGTCGATCCTCGGCATTATCTGGTTCATGTATTCAAATGAAGGGAAGAAAATCATGTGATTGCCGGTGCGTCCCAAAAGACAATCAGATATCCTTTGCGTGAGATCTGCCATTGTAAGTGAGCGGTCCTTATATGCGGTCGAGATATCGGAATCTATCATGATCTCCAGATTCTCGGGCGGAAAAGGCGAGGGGAGCCTTAAAAAGGAAGAATAGTCGCAGTCAGGTCCGACAAGACAGTTTCTGTAATATTCGTAAGGCGTAAATGTTGCCGAGAAGAAGATTACGGACAGTCTGTCTTTGATTATTGAGTCAAGTTTTGAGGCGCAGTCAAGACAATCCAACGTGATGATGATGTCACCGTTGTTTCTTGATGCGGTGGTTATGTATGCGCTGTCAAAATAATGCTCAAGGACTGTCAGGAAATACCTTGCCTCGAAGAAGAACTTCACGGCAGTCCTTCTGCATTGTCCCTGTTCGAGATTATCAAGCAGCGGGGCAAGATTTCTTATGGTGAACCACAGTTTGGCATAAAGCTGTCTTGGCGGCTGACGCATTGCCTCCCAGTTTTCTGTCATCAGTATTTTGTTTTCATCCGCCTGTTCCATGAGCTTGAAGCAAGAACTTGAAGAATCAAAGCATGTTCCGATATTTATGAAATAGTTACGCAGCTGAAGGATCATGCTCTCGATCTTTGTGTTGCGTCCCTTAAAGTCTTTTATCATCTCATCAATAAGGCTCAATGAGAAAGATGCGGAGAACATGTCCCTGCCTCTGTCGATCATGTTGTGAGCTTCATCAACAAGTACGGCTATCCTCTGGTTTCCGGGTTCTTTAGATGTCAGTGATACTCTGGGACAGAATACATGATTGTAGTCTCCGATTATTACTGTGCAGTAATTCATCGTATCGATCATGAATTCGTGCGGGCATATACCATGCTTTAATGCGATTTCTGTAATCTTCTCAGGAGTTATCTCATCAAGTATAAGTGATTCAGCCAATGCATCTTTAAGTTTCCCGTAATAGTCTTTCGCAAGCGGGCAGTATTTAGCGTCGCATTCTGTTCCGAAGGGGCACATTTTCTCTTTGGACCTTAATGTGATTGACCGGATTATCAGGCCTGATTTTCTCATCTTGTTTAAGGTGGCTTCTGCGACACCTCTGGTAGCTTCTTTTGCAGTCAGGTAGAAGATTTGATCGTATCTGTTCTTGATAAGTCCTTTGATGGCGGGGTATAGGACTGATACTGTCTTGCCAATTCCTGTAGGAGCTTCAACGAAGAATGCTTCACCGGAATTGAGAGCAAGAAGAGCTTTCTTCATGAATTCTTTCTGTCCGGGTCTTATGGTATCGAAAGGAAACTTTATTATTGAAACTGTATCCATAAGACTGTTCTGATAGTCGAGCAGCGTCTTTGCGAAAACGCAATACTCATAACATATCTCTTCCCAGTATTTTTCGGCTTCCTCAAATGACATAGTGTAAGTGTTTTCATAACTGTCGAGAGTGGTGATCGATACATATCTTAATGTTAATGAGATATCCAAAGTCTCAGAATTTGTGAGAAGATACATAGCCCCATAGAGTTTCAGCTGGGTGACATGCTCGGGCCGGACGAGAGCTTCAAAACTTTCTTTTGTCGAATTAAATGACTTTATCTCAAAGAGCATCGGCGGTTTGCCGCTAGCAAGCATCATTGCGTCGAACCTTCCGTTGACAGAAAGGCATATCCCGGATTCGGATATGTAATCGTAAACCAGAGCTTCTTCTGTTACGATTATGTCTCCATAGGCTTTCTTAAGGTCAGCGAAAACCCTCTGATGGAGCCTGGTTCCTTCAACCGCTGAAACGGAACCATAGGAGCCGCCGGCAAGGTTGCCGCGCCTCGATATATAGGAAGCCAGATCTGTAACGGAAACACTGATTTTATTCATAAGGAGATTATAACCCAACATAGCTTCATGTCCTTATTGAAAATTAATATCTCTTGTTATAAAATCTAACCCGCACGCAGATGTGGTGGAATTGGCAGACGCGCTAGCTTCAGGTGCTAGTGGGAGCAATCTCGTGCGGGTTCAAGTCCCGCCATCTGCACCAATTATCAAGGCTCTTCATGGTTGTTCGTGAAGAGCCTTTTTCCTATTTAAGCGGTATAATAATTTGCATAAGTTTGCATATTATGTTTTCTGTGAGGTGTTAAAGATGTACAGGAAATTCCGCGAATGGTTCAGTATCAGGCTTGCTAAGAATCCGGGGCAGATAGTCCTGCTCTCGATCCTTTTCTTTAATATCGTATTCTTTTTCCTGTCGGCATTTATCATTAGCAGAATGTCCTTAAGCGGTACTGAGGAGCTTGGATTCCTGGAATCTGCTTTCTATACCATCAGTATGATCCTTGATGCCGGCTGCATCTCATATGTTGTTGCAGATATCGGACCTCAGAACGCAGCCATTGCTATCGTGTGCCTGCTTATCGTTGTTATCGGAATGATTTCTTTTACCGGTGCGGTTATCGGTTATATCACCAACTATATTTCCAATTTCATCGAAGACTCCAATGCGGGGAACCACAGACTTCTTCTGTCAAATCATTTTGTAATACTTAACTGGAATTCAAGGGCGTTAGAGATAGTAAATGATCTTCTTTACAGCGATTCAATCGATAAAGTAGTGGTTTTGGTCAATTCAGGTAAAGATGATATCGTGAAACAGATAGATGAGAGACTTCATGAGACAGTAAAACGCGAGAATTATAAGATAGAACAAGCCTGCAGTGATAAGTCTTATCTGTCTCGGAAAATATATTGCATCAGGCATAAATTCAAGGATAATCTGACGATCATTGTCAGGGAAGGAGATGTTTTCTCTTCAAAACAGCTTTTCGATATTTCGCTTCATCATGCTTCTTCTGTGGTTATTCTCGGTGAAGAGTTAAACGACAGTTCTTGCAAGTATGCTGTAAACGAGAAGATCAGTAAATATGATAACGGTAATTCTCTGACGATAAAGACACTGATGCAGGTATCAGACATTACTTCCGCTGATTATTCTTCTGACAACCAGAGGATAATTGTTGAAGTAACGGATGACTGGACCTGGAATCTTGTACAAAAGATCATCAGAAGCAAACAGGTTGACGGAAAGTGCAATATCGTTCCTGTCAGAGTTAATCAGATCCTGGGCCAGTTGATGTCACAATTCTCGTTAATGCCCGAACTTAACTCGATTTATAACGAACTGCTCTCAAACAAAGGTGCTGCATTCTTTACAGCACCATGTAAAAACAGCGATGAGGTAGCTTATATTAAAAGTTCATTGGAAAGAAATAAACATGTAGTGCCTCTTACCGTCCAGACGGAAAATGATAAGAATTACTGTTATTACATGGCCTTAAACGATAATGATTCCTCAATATCCGCAGATAAGGAACTCACGGGCATGCCTATAAGGCTTAACAAGGATTTCTGGTTAGAGAAAAAGAAGATCATAATGCTGGGCCACAACAGCAAGTGCCGTGAGATTATGAACGGGTTTGCTTCATTCCTTTCAGAATGGGGATATAAGGATTCTGATGATCTGCTTCTCAGCATAGTTGTTATAGATGATGAGAAGAGTCTCGAAAAAATGAATTTTTATAAGGAATATCCGTTTGTAATCAAGACTGTAGCTGCAGAGATCTTCGAGAAGGACCTTATCTGTGATTCTATTAACGAATTTCTTAAGCTGAACGCAGAAGATGTCAGTGTGCTCATTCTATCAGATGACCTTGTATCAGATGAAGAGACTGACGCCGGAATGTTCGCTAATCTCGTATATGTCCAGGATATCATCAGCGATAAAGTTGAAGCTGATCCTGACTTCGATGTAGGAAGCATTGACGTAATTGCTGAGATCAATGATCCTAAGCATCATGATGTTGTAAGCAGTTACAGTGTTAAAAATGTTGTCATCAGTAACAGATATATAAGTAAGATGATCACACAGATCGGAGAGAAGGATGCGATCTTCGACTTCTATCAGGACATCCTTGTTTATGATGAGGACGGCGATGACAGTTATCAGAGCAAAGAGATATACGTTAAGAAAGCAAAGGATTTCTTTGTCGAACTGCCCGGAGAATGCACTGCTGACAAACTGATCAGAGGAGTTTTCAATGCTTCATATGATCCCGATATTCCTGCTGAGAAGCAGAATATATCGATCGTATTAGGTGTTGTCAAACAGGAAGGCGATATATCCTTGTTCAGCGGTGACCAGTCGGATATCAATGTGAAGATCGGGGAAAACGATAAAATTATTGTTTTCAGCAATCACTGATCAGACCGGGTTATTTGGAAAAACTACCACTTGCTGTACGGACACATGCCTTTTGTGAGCGCAGCCCTTAACTCGACAAAGCATCCGCAGGCGAGGCAGGTACCCTGATTGAGCTTGCTGCAGTCTTTGCATATTGCAAGTCTTCTTGAAGATTCGAGATCAGTTGTAAGATCTTCTTTTGGAAGTGAAGAGAGGCCATTGATAACAATGGCCTCATATTGTTCTTTGCTGAAGTCTTTTAGAAGACACCTTGTGCAGATCTTCGTCATATCGTAACTTCGATGTGCATAACGCTTGAAGCGGGGATAGAGAATGTGATCTTGTCATTCTCATGATTGAAAGCGTCAAAGGATTCTTCCTTAACGGCATCGGGTTCGTCAAATGTGTTGTGAGCGGTTATGGCGCCGGTAATTACGGAACCCTTTACGGATTTAACTTTGTTGCCCAAAAGATTTGTCTCGATCTCATAGGAATCAGAAGCCGAAAGGTTTGTGAGCGTAATGTGGATCTTTCCGTCTTTGTCTTTTGATACGGATTCGGTAAGATTTGGTACCATGTACTGTTCTTCAAGTCCTATAGTTTCAGTATCGATAGAGCTCTCGAGCAGTTCATTATCCTGATGTGCGCTGTACATCTTAAATACATAGTAGGTGGGAGTCTTAACCATCTTCGGGCCTTCCGTGAGGATGACCGCCTGAAGAACGTTAACGAGCTGGGCAATGTTAGCCATCTTTACACGTTTGCAGTGTTTATTGAATATGTTGAGGTTGATGCCTGCAATCAGAGCATCACGGATGGTATTCTGCTGATAGAGAAATCCGGGGTTCGTACCTTCTTCAACATCGTACCAGGTGCCCCATTCGTCGACCATGAGGCCAATCCTGCAGTCAGGGTCATATCTGTCCATGATAGCGGAATGCTTTTCGATAAATTCCTCCATGGCAAAAGTCTTAGCGAGTGTCATGTACCATTCTTTGTCATTGAACTTTGTGGCACTGCCTTTCTTGTCCCAGTCGTAGGGAAGAGTGTAGTAGTGGAGCGTAAGACCGTCCATATAGCCGAAGTTCTGAGGGAATGTGCCCTGTTGTCTGAAGCATTCTCGCAGCATGGTCTCTGTCCAGTTATAATCTTTGTCGGTAGGTCCGACAGCGAGTTTTTTGATTTTTTTATCCGGATTAAACTGCTTTACGAATGTCTGATAGTGTTTATATAGACTTGCATAGTATTCCGGTACCATGTTTCCGCCACAACCCCATGTCTCGTTTCCGACTGCGAAATAATCAACTGTCCAGGGCTTCTCTCTGCCGTTAGCCCTTCTGAGGTCTGCCATAGGGGATACGCCGTCAAAAGTCATGTACTCGACCCATTCGCTCATCTCCTGGACAGTACCGCTTCCGATGTTGCCATTGACATATGTCTTACAGCCAAGCTGTTCAGCGAGTTCCATAAACTCATGTGTACCGAAAGAGTTATCCTCCGTAACACCGCCCCAGTTTGTGTTGATCATCTTTTTACGGTTTTCCTTGGGGCCTATGCCGTCTTTCCAGTGGTATTCGTCAGCAAAGCATCCGCCTGGCCAGCGGAGAACAGGAATCTTCATCTCTTTCAAAGCTTCTACTACATCATTACGCATTCCTTTGGTGTTCGGAATGTCAGATTCTTCGCCAACGAAGACACCTTCATATATGCATCTTCCAAGATGCTCGGAGAAATGTCCCTGGATCTCAGGGTTGATATGACCTTTTTCTTTGTTGGGATTGATTACAAGCTTGAACATCGTGACCTCCGCTTAAATTGTATTGGATATTTTGCATTATATATTATATACTTCCGTCGTGATTTATTTTGATAACAGCGCAACAACTTTTGTTTCCGGGGGCGTAAAGGCCAGGATCGCAGAACTCACGGAGGATTCATTATCCGCAAATCCGGGAGCTCTTCATAAGCTCGGAAACAAGGCGAATGATGTCTACGAATCCATCAGGAAAGAGACTGCCGGTCTTCTCGGATCAAAGCCTGAGGAGATTTTCTTCACTTCTTGTGCCACTGAAAGTGCCAATACTGCTATCAAGGGCTTTATGAGCCGTAATAAGCGGGCAGGTAATGCTGTTATCTCAACAAGAACCGAACATAAGGCGACTTTGGAGAGCCTTGAATATCTTAAGGGGCTCGGATATGAGATCAGATATGTTAAGGTTGGTCCTGACGGAAAGCCTATTGAAGAGAGCTTAGAGGAAGAACTTGGAAAGGGCGGTGTCGCTTTAGCCTGCTTTACTCTGGTCAATAATGAGACCGGTTCTGTACTTCCTTTCGAGAGTATTGCAAAAATAATAAAGACAAAATCTCCATCGACTGTCATATATCTGGATTGTGTCCAGGCATTGGGAAAAATGCCGATCGATCTGTCTTCACTCGGTGCGGATATGTGTTCTTTTTCCGGTCATAAGATACATTCGATAAAAGGAAACGGCGTTCTTTATGTCCGGAAAGGTATCCGAATAGATCCGCTTATCGTAGGCGGCGGGCAGCAGGACGGAATGCGTTCGGGAACACAAAGCCCCGTTCTTGCAGGTGCTTTTCTTGAAGCGTTGAAAGAAGTTTCCACCGGAATTGATGAAGGTCTGTCTAATGTAAATGAGATAAATTCTTATCTGCGCAAAGAATTATCTGACAGAGGTGCAGTAATCCTGTCACCTGGAGATGCGCTGCCTTATGTTCTTAATGTCTCTTTCCGGGGTTTTGAATCCGAGACGATGCTCCATTGTCTTGAGATCTACGATATATATGTTTCTACCGTTTCTGCATGCTCTGCAAAACAGAAGAAGGTCTCATATGTGCTTCTTGAGATGGGCGTTGACAGAAAGACTGCAGCAAATGCCGTAAGACTCAGCTTTTCGAGATATAATACGCTCGATGAAGCAAAAGAATTCATCAAGTGTGTTGATGAGATTTACGATCAATTTCTGGTGAAGTGAGGATATAAAGATGGGAAATGTCCTTTTGGCGCGAATGGGTGAAGTAACCCTCAAAGGGCTTAACAGAGGATCATTTGAGATACAGCTCAAGAGCAATCTTAAATACAGACTTAAGAAATTCGGTAATCTGAAGATATACCAGAGCCAGAGCAGGATCTGGATCGAACCCAAAGATGAGGATAATCCGAATTTCCAGTCAATGGCTTCAGCCGAAGATATCATGAAGGCTGTGTGTCAGGTTTTCGGAATCGTATCAGTAAGCCTTGCCAGGAAGTTCGAGGGCGATTTTGAATCTATCCGGGAGAATGCTGCTTTATGCGTTAAAGAACTGCTTGAACGCAATCCTGATTATCAGACTTTCAAGGTTGAGAGCAAACGCGGGAATAAGACTTTCCCGATGACATCACCCGAGATATGTGATGAACTTGGCGGATTCATATTAGATACATTCCCGGAACTTAAAGTAAAGGTAAAGAATCCTGACTTCATTATCAATGTTGAGATTCGTGAATCTAATTATGTTTATTCCGGTAAGATGATGGCTCACAGAGGTCTTCCTGTCGGTACATGCGCTAAGGGAATGCTGCTTTTGTCAGGTGGTATAGACAGCCCTGTCGCTGGTTTCATGATGGCCTCGCGCGGTATGCCTCTTGATGCCGTTTATTTCCATTCTTATCCTTATACGAGTGACCTTGCTAAGCAGAAGGTAGTGGATCTTGCGAAGATCGTATCCGGATTTTCCGGCCGCATGACCCTTCATGTAGTAAACTTTACCCAGATCCAGCTTCATCTTTATAAGCATTCTCCGCAGGATATGCTCACGGTCACGATGCGTCGTGTAATGCTGCAGATTGCTGAAAGGCTGGCGCTTAAGTACGATTGCAAATGTCTTATCACAGGTGAGAGTTTAGGCCAGGTTGCTTCCCAGACCATGGAGGCGATCGCAGCTACGAATGAAGTAGTAAAGATGCCGGTATTAAGACCTCTGATCGGAATAGATAAACAGGCAACATGTGATATTTCCCGTAATATCGGGGCATTTGAGACATCTATTCTTCCTTACGAGGATTGCTGTACTGTTTTTGTTGCAAAACACCCAAAGACACACCCTCATCCTGAGGATATAATCGAGGCAGAGAAAGATCTTGATATCGAAGAACTTGTCGAAGCTGGAGTATTGGGAACGGAAGATATTATCATTGATCCGTTCTGATATCGTGCGAAAAGAAGGAGCAATTATTTGAGGATCGGAAAACTTACAGATGAGCAACTGGAATCTCTTGTCCTTTCAAGACTCCCGCAGTTGTCGAGTAAGACATTATCAGGTGCCGGAATCGGTGCCGACTGTGCATGGCTCAAGACAGGGGAGAATCTTCTTGTCACATCTTCAGATCCGATAACAGCAGGGGGCAGTGAATCAGGTACTCTTGCGATCCATGTATCCTGCAACGATATTGCCGCCTGCGGAGTTCAGCCGACTGGCATACTTATAGTAATTATCGCGCCTCCTTCTGCTTCCGAAGAAGAGATTATGTCGATTGTTGATCAGGCAAGTACCGAAGCAGGAAAACTCGGCGTGGATATCGTCGGCGGACACACTGAAGTATCAGATTGCGTGAACAGATTTGTCGTTATATCTACAGCTTTTGGCGTTGTGGAGAAGGGAAGGCCTGTCCCGTTAGGACATGCATTGCCCGGTGACAAACTGATTATCACAAAGACCGGAGCTATCGAAGGCAGCTTTATCGCTGCAAATGAGCATGCTGACAAGCTTGAAGGTAAGATTCCGGCTGAATATATTGCAGAAGCTAAGACATACAGTGAACTGATATCAGTAGTTAAGGAAGGCACGATTCTCGGGCCATTGGCTTCTACAGCAGGCACTCTTAGGGATGACGGGTTTCCCAGATCGTGTGTTAACCTTATGCACGATGTCACTGAAGGCGGTGTCGAAGGCGCTGCTTTTGAAATGGCTGATTTCTCGAAGACCGGAGTCACTCTTGATCAGCGTCTGGTTCCGTTTACGGATTGTTCCAAGGCTATATGCGATGCTCTTGATCTTGATCCGTTCAGATTGATCTCATCCGGTGCGCTTATGATCGCATCATCTGAACCTGACAGGGTTATAGATTCTCTGGCATCTCAAGGTATTAAGGCTACCGTCATAGGTGAGTTCACTGATCTTAGCGAAGGTGCGAAAACTATCGGCCTTGACGGTTCTGTCAGAACTATGCCTGCTCCTTCTGCTGACGAGATATATAAAATCTGATAATTTTGCACATTTATGCACGTTCTTTCTTAATGTTTTTTCGCTTGATTGAAAAGCACCCTTATAATAAAATATTACGCGTGTAATTTACCCAAGGAGGATTTCCATATATGTACGACCACATCAAGGCTGAGGATTCTGAAGTCTATTCTGCAATAATGCAGGAGATCGGACGTCAGAGAAACAAGATCGAGCTTATCGCATCTGAGAACATGGTTTCCGAGGCAGTACTCGAAGCTGCAGGTTCTCCGCTTACCAACAAATACGCAGAGGGTTACCCGGGAAAGCGTTATTACGGCGGATGCGAGTATGTGGATATCGTAGAGCAGCTCGCTATCGACAGAGCTAAGCAGCTTTTCGGAGCTGAGCACGTTAACGTACAGCCTCATTCCGGTGCACAGGCTAACACAGCAGTTTATTTTGCAATTCTTGAGCCCGGTGATACGATCCTCGGACTTGACCTCTCACACGGTGGTCACTTAACACACGGAATGAAGATCAACGTTTCCGGAAGAACATATCATTCAGAATTCTATCAGGTTGATGAGAAGACACAGATGCTCGACTATGAGGCAATCAGAGCTAAGGCTCTTGAGTGCAAGCCTAAGGTAATCGTAGCCGGTGCTTCCGCATACCCCAGAATAATCGATTTCAAGAAGTTCAGAGAGATCGCTGATGAAGTAGGCGCTTATCTCTTCGTAGATATGGCACATATTGCAGGACTCGTTGCTGCAGGACTTCACCCGAATCCTGTTCCTTATGCAGATTTCGTTACAACAACAACACATAAGACTCTCAGAGGACCCCGCGGCGGTATCATTATGTGCAAAGAGGAATATGCCAAGAAGATCAATTCTGCAGTATTCCCCGGTCAGCAGGGCGGTCCTCTCATGCACATCATCGCGGCTAAGGCTGTTGCATTCAAGGAAGCTCTCTCTCCTGAGTTCAGAGCTTATGCTGAGCAGATCGTAAAGAACGCTAAGGCAATGAGCGAAGCACTCCTCGCCAGAGGCGTTAATCTCGTTTCCGGCGGTACAGACAACCACCTCATGCTCATCGATCTGAGAGGCACAGGCGTTACCGGTGCCATGCTCCAGGAGCGTCTTGATGATGTAAACATTACAGCTAACAAGAATACTATTCCTTTCGATCCGGAAAAGCCGACGGTTACATCCGGCGTACGTGTCGGTACACCTGCAGCTACGGCAAGAGGCTTTAAGGAAGAAGATTTCGTTGAAGTTGCAAACATTATCGCTGACTGCATCTTCGATTACGAAAATAAGAAGGAAGAATCTATCAAGAGAGTTAAGGCTCTTACTGATAAGTATCCCGTATATCCTGATATCGTTTGATTAACCGGGCTTAATGCTTGTTGCTCTTGACTTATGGAAGATAATAAACCGCTAGCTTACAGAATGTCACCACTGACTTTGGATGAGTATGCGGGTCAGGAGCATATCATCGGCAAAGGAAAGATGTTAAGACGAATGATCGAGGCAGACAGACTGTCTTCGATCATTTTGTTTGGCCCTCCGGGAGTAGGCAAGACGGCGCTTGCAAGAGTTATCGCCAATACGACAAGTTCGAGATTTGAGCAGTTAAATGCTGTAACCGCAGGCGTCTCAGACATCAAGAAGATCGTGTCCGATGCGTCTAACCCGCTTCTTTCAGAAGGCCGCAAAACGGTTCTCTTTATTGATGAGATCCACAGATTCAATAAATTGCAGCAGGATGCGCTGCTTCCGTTTGTAGAGGATGGAACGGTCATTTTAATTGGTGCTACTACCGAGAATCCGTTTTTCGAAGTCAACAAGGCTTTGGTATCCAGATCAACGGTTTGTCAGTTGAAACCGCTTGAATCCAAAGATATCGTTAAGGTGCTTAAAAATGCACTTAGCGATAAGGACAGAGGCTTTGGAGCACTTGATGTAAGAGTTTCTGATGATACACTTGCGAAAATCGCCGAGACCTCAAACGGAGATGCCAGAACAGCGCTGAACAGCATTGAACTAGCTGTAATTACGACACCACCTTCTTCTGACGGGTCTATTGTCATTACTGATGAAGTAATGAAGGAATGTATCCAGACAAAGACGGTTCTTTTCGATAAAGACGGAGAATATCATTACGATAATATAAGTGCGATGATAAAATCCATGAGGGGGTCTGACCCCAACGCTGCTGTCCTCTATCTGGCAAGGGCTCTTGCTGCAGGTGAGGATATCGAATTCCTGGCAAGAAGGATAATGATCTGTGCTGCTGAAGACGTTGGAATGGCCAATCCTAATGCGCTTTTGGTTGCTGTGGCAGCTTATGAATGTGCCAGGGCGGTAGGAATGCCTGAAGCAAGGATTCCTTTGTCTGAAGCTGCTATAATGGTTGCAACCTCGCCTAAATCCAATTCTGCTTATATAGCTATCGGAGATGCTCTCCGTGACGTTAACAATACCGATACAGGTGTTGTTCCGATGCATCTTCGGAATGCTCCCGCAAAAGGTATGGAGGAACTTGGCTATTCTGTCGGATATAAATATCCGCATGATTTCCCTTCGCACATAACCGAACAGCAATATATGACTGATAAAACGCTCGGGAAAAAGTATTATGTGCCCACAGACATCGGCTATGAACGCAAGGTTAGCGAGTATCTTGATTTTGTAAAGAAGATGATTGAACAGGAGAGAAACGGGAATGCGTAGATTTTTGACAATTGTTACAGTAATTATTGCTGTTGTTCTTGTGTTTTCGGCCTGCTCGAAAAAGAAAAGTGATAAACGCGTAGTATCAGTTGAATCTCCCGTGATCATGGAACAGGTAAATACAGAGAGCAATTATGTTGCGAGGGCTTACCTTGAATCTCTGTTCCTGGGTGATGAGGAAATGTTTGATAAATGCTATCCGGAAGGTTTTGTAAAACTGCTTGGAGAAGCCAACGATGTAGATGTTTTCGAGGTTTACAAAAAGGCTGTTAATATCAATGGTGATATTATCGGGACGGCGAATGCCGGCTCCACAGAATACACGATGGAAAACGGTTTTGACCAGGCTGGAATGAAGTCAAGGATCGCACATGTTACCGGTCTTGAATATTCGGATATTGAACAGATCCGTCTTCAGAAGGTAAGGGCTTGTTTTACTAACGGCGTTGAACTTGCAGAATCAGAATTCAGTTTTATTGTGTATAAGACTAATGGTTCATGGTACATGTTAGAAAGCGTTATAGATATTCCGGGTAATTAAATTATGAGATTTTGTATTCAGGTAGTAAAAAATGCTTCTGTAGATATTGAGGGCAGTATAGTTTCTTCTATTGGGCCCGGGATGCTCGTGCTTTGCGGAATCGGCAAAGAGGACGATGAGGCAGTAGCTGATAAGATGATCTCCAAACTCCTGAAAATGCGTATTTTCTACGATGCAAACGGCAAGACTAATCTAAGTCTTGCTGATATTGATGGTGAGGTCCTTCTTGTATCCCAGTTTACTCTTTATGCTGACTGCAAACACGGAAACAGACCGTCATTTACTGACAGCATGGGCCCTCAGAGGGCTGAAGAGCTTTACAATTACATTGCCGATTCCATCAGACCTCACGTAAGAAAACTCGGATTGGGCGTATTCGGAGCCGATATGCAGGTGAGCCTTATCAACGACGGCCCTTTTACGGTTATTCTTGATTCTGCGGCCATTTAACGCTGTTTTTTCTGATTTGAGCCAAAATTATCACCATTTTGAAATATTTATATATATATTATTTGTTAAAATGACTTGTAGTGATAAAATATCATGACTAAAAATATCTTTTCTTTGGAGATTATTGATGGCTAATTCTAAGAACGGCAATTACGGCGGTGACTCAAGAGAAGTCTTGAGCTGCTCTTTCTGCGGTAAATCTGAATATGAAGTCCCGAGACTCTTTTCCGGTGTTAACTGCTATATCTGCATAGACTGTATCAGAACGGCATACGGTATAGTTGCTGAAGAGGAGAAGGTCAGCAAAAAACGCAAGATGCGCAATATCAAGCCTAAGAAGCTTATCACTCCTCGTGAGATCAAGGATAAGCTCGATGATTATATCATCGGTCAGGACGAAGCTAAGATCGCACTTTCAGTTGCAGTTTATAACCACTATAAGTGCGTATATGCAGATCTTCCTACTGATGATACAGAGATGTCTGAGAGCAATATCCTTTTGCTCGGACCTACAGGTTCCGGTAAGACACTTCTTGCCCAGACACTTGCAAAGATCCTTAATGTTCCTTTCGCTGTTGCTGATGCTACGAGCCTTACTCAGGCAGGTTACGTCGGTGAAGATGTTGAGAATATACTTTTAAAACTCATCATTGCTGCTGATTATGATATCGAGAGAGCACAGACAGGCATTATCTATATCGATGAGATCGATAAGATCTCCAAGAAGTCTGAGAATGTTTCTATTACACGCGATGTAAGCGGAGAGGGCGTACAGCAGGCTTTGCTTAAGATCCTTGAGAGCACTGTTGCCAATGTTCCTCCTAAGGGCGGAAGAAAGCATCCGAACGAAGAGTGTATTAAGATCGATACTACTAATATTCTTTTTATCTGCGGCGGCGCTTTTGACGGCCTTGATGAGATCATTGCACAGAGAGTTGAGCAGAAACAGTATGGTTTTGGTGCTGATATCCAGTCTAAGAAAGACCGTAACAGCGGTTTCTATTTCCATGAGGTAAAACCTGACGATCTTATGAAGTTCGGTCTTATCCCGGAATTTATCGGACGTCTTCCTGTAACTGTTGCTCTTGATAAACTCGACAAAGCTGCTCTCGTAAGAGTGCTTACAGAACCTAAGAATGCGATCATTAAGCAGTATCAGAAGATGCTCAAGCTTGATGATGTTGATCTCATATTTGAGGAAGATGCCGTTGAAGCTATTGCGGATATGGCTATCCAGCAGAATATCGGTGCAAGAGGTCTAAGATCTATAATCGAGAGTTCTATGAGAGAAGTAATGTTTAATATTCCTTCCGAGAAGGATGTTAAGCAGTGCATAATCAAGAAAGAGACTATCGTCGAAGGCAAGCAGCCTATTCTCGTTTATAAGAACGGATCTCAGGATAAGAATTTCGGTGACACAAATGTTTCCGGTGCTGCTTTGGGAGTAAGTTGATCAATAACTCTAAAATAATTTAAGGAGGGCATAAGCTATGGCAGAATCTTATAATCTTTGTTTGGATATCGGCGGAACCAAGGTGCTTGGTGTAGTCTTCAACTCCAAGAAAGAGATCGTCTACAGACTTAAGAAGAAGACAAAGGCCGGCGGAGATTCTTCTGCAAACGTTGAAGAAGTCATCATCAATGTTGTAAAAGAGCTTATCAGCGCATCCGGAATTAAGAAGAGTGAAATTCATGCGATTGCAGCCGGTGCTCCCGGTGTAATCAATCAGGAGACGGGTATAGTTCTTTTCTCACCAAATCTTCCTTGGAGAAATTACAACATTAAAAAGCCTATCGAAGAAACATTCGGTTGTCCCTTTTATATCGGAAACGATGTTAATGTCGGTGTCCTCGGAGAATATAAATACGGTGCAGCCAAGGGTTATAAGAATGTTGTTGGTCTTTTTGTCGGAACCGGTATGGGCGGAGGCCTTATCCTTAACGGTGAACTTTTCACAGGCAACAAATTCAAGGCCGCCGAATACGGACATATGATCCTCGATCCGGAGGGACCGTTATGTAACTGCGGTCAGAGAGGCTGTCTCGAGGCTTTCTCCAGTAAGCAGGGCATGTCTTCCTACATCAGACAGCAGGTTTCAAGAGGCAGAAAGTCCTCTATGGCTGAAGCTGTTTCAGAAGGCGTATTCAAGTCCAAGGTGCTCAAGAATGCATTAGCTGAGGGCGACAGCGTTGCTGTCGAGGCTGTAAACCGTGCATGCCATTATCTTGCAATTGCATCAGGTAACTTAGTAAATACTTTCAGCCCTGATGTAGTCGTGTACGGCGGCGGCGTGATCGAAGCCGTCGGCGATATCTTCATGGAGAAGATCTTGGCCGAAGTTGACAGGTACTGCATGCCTTCTATCAGAGAAACAGTTGAATTCAAAAAGGCGGCTTTAGGAGATGATTCCATCCTCTATGGCGCGCTTTCGATGATAAAGAAGTAAGAGAGGATTGCGATTTAAGTTATGGCAAGGATTGACAATATCAGTAAGGCTTTTGATCCTAATGAAGCCGAGAACAGGCTTTATACCAAATGGATGACAAGTAATTATTTTCAGCCCAGGGCAGGAAAGAAAGGGAAGAAGTTCTCAATCGTGATGCCCCCGCCGAATATCACAGGTCAGCTCCACATGGGTCATGCTCTTGATAATACACTTCAGGATACACTGACAAGATATAAGAGAATGGCCGGTTACGAGACATTGTGGGTTCCCGGAACTGACCATGCTTCGATCGCTACAGAGGCCAGGATCGTTGCGACCATGCGAGAGGAAGGCCTTACCAAGGATGATCTCGGCCGTGATAAATTCCTTGAGAGAGCATGGGCTTGGAAAGAGCAGTATGGCGGAAGGATCGTCGAGCAGCTCAAGAAGATCGGCTCTTCATGTGACTGGTCACATGAGCGTTTCACAATGGATGCGGGATGCTCTGATGCGGTTAAGGAAGTTTTCGTAAAGTATTATAATCAGGGACTTATATACAGAGGTGAGAGGATCATCAACTGGTGTCCTCACTGCCTTACTTCCATCTCTAATGCAGAGGTTGACTATGCAGATCAGGCAGGCCACTTCTGGCACCTGAGATATCCTTTCGAGGACGGTTCGGGATATATCGATCTCGCAACTACAAGACCTGAGACATTATTGGGCGATACGGCGGTTGCAGTTAATCCCAAGGACGAGAGATATAAGGACGTTATCGGCAAGATGCTTATACTGCCACTCGTAGGACGCAGGATCCCCGTTATTGCTGATGATTACGTTGATATCGAATTCGGTACGGGCGCCGTTAAGATCACGCCTGCACACGACCCTAATGACTTTGAAGTCGGACTGCGTCACGGTCTTGAGGTTATCACTGTTCTGACAGCAGATGCCAAGATCACTGAAGACTATCCGAAATATGCCGGAATGGACAGATACGAGGCAAGAGAAGTTATCGTAAAGGATCTCGAAGAGGGCGGATTCCTCACTGAGATCGAGGATTATTCTCATAATGTCGGTACATGTTACAGATGCGGCACAACAATTGAGCCCCGTGTATCACTCCAGTGGTTCGTTAAGATGGAAGAATTAGCTAAGCCTGCAATTGCTGCAGTTAAGGACGGATCCATCAGATTCGTACCTGAGAGATTCTCTAAGAATTATTTCAACTGGATGGAAGACATCAGGGACTGGTGTATCTCAAGACAACTCTGGTGGGGTCACAGGATCCCCGCATTCTATTGCGACGATTGCGGCGAGATCACCGTTACAAAGGAAGATAAATGCAATTGTCCCAAGTGCGGCAAAGAGATGAGACAGGATCCCGATACTCTTGATACCTGGTTCTCATCTGCGCTCTGGCCTTTCTCAACGCTGGGATGGCCTGAAAAGACTGAGGATCTTGCGAAGTTCTACCCTACGGATACACTCGTAACAGGATACGACATCATTACCTTCTGGGTTTCCAGAATGATCGTTGCGGGTATGGCTCATATGAACGACGTACCTTTCCGTGATGTACTCATCCATGGTCTCGTAAGAGACTCACAGGGCAGAAAGATGAGTAAGTCATTAGGCAACGGAATCGATCCTCTTGAAGTTATCGAGCAGAATGGCTGCGACGCTTTGAGATTTGCTCTTGTTACAGGAAACGCTCCGGGTAACGATCAGAGATTCCAGGAAGATAAGATCTTAATGGGCAGAAACCTTTCCAACAAGATCTGGAATGCTATGAGATTCGTTGTCATGAATACAGATGACGATTTCACACCTGACCTTGTTGACGAGTCCATCTTCACAACAGAAGACAAGTGGATCCTTACAGAACTTCACGACCTTATTGCTGAAGCTACTGTTAACCTTGATAACTATGAATTCGGTGTTGCTTTGAGCAAGATCGTTGATTTCCTTTGGGACAACTTCTGCGACTGGTATATCGAGATCACAAAGAGCAGACTTTACGATAAGGACTGCAAGACAAGAAAAAACGCAATCTATCTCTTGAACTATGTTTTGAGTGAAGCAATGAAGCTCTTACATCCTTTTATGCCCTTCATTACTGAGGAAGTATATACAAACTTGGTAGTAGCTGATAAGGCTGAGTCCATAATGATCGCTGACTGGCCTGAGGCAGATAAGATCATGTCCAGTCCTGAAGATGCCGAGATGATGAATACGATGATCGATGCTATCAGAGGTATCCGTGCTGTACGTAAGAATATGGATGTCGCTCCTTCACGCAAAGCACATATCATTGTTGTTACTCCGTCAGATAAGATCGCGAAGATGTTTACCGATGGTGAAGGCTTCCTCGAAAGACTTGCATCTGTAAGCAGTCTTGAGACAAGGAATTCCAAGGACGGCATTCCTGCTACTGCGGTAACTGCTGTCTTCGGCGGCGGAGAGATCTATATTCCGTTAGAGGATCTTATTGATATAGCTAAAGAACTTGAGAGACTTGATAAAGAGAAGACTCGTCTCGACGGAGAGATCAAGCGCCTTAACGATAAACTTTCCAATGAATCGTTTGTAAGCAAGGCTCCTGCTGCCGTTGTAGAGCAGGAGAGAGCAAAGCTTGCCAAATATGAAGAAATGTATGCTAATCTTTCAGACAGGATAGAGGTTTTGAGCAAATAATTAAGGAGGGTCTATTATGCCTAATGAACTTGAGAACAAGGAACTGATTGAGAAACTGCCTAAGGAGGGTGTGCATTGTTATCCTGCTAATCCTTCGAAAATCTCACGTAACAGAGTTGTTTCAGCGATTTTCTTTATCGTAGGTTTATTCCTTTTGTTTTACGGATTGCTCAAAGTAAGTGATAATTTCATCGTTAAGATAGCTTTGTTAGTTGTAGGCGGTCTGAGCTGTATAATCAGTGTTCTTGTTTTCGCCCAGTCTTTTCTTATTGCCAAATTCCGTGTTGCTGTTGATTACAATGAGAAAAGCGTTGTATTAAGATACCGCTACAGTAAGATATCCATTCCGTTCGAGAATTTTGACGGAAGAGACGGTACCCCTGATCAGGCTGAAGCAATTATTGATAAGAATTTCAAGAAAGACACTACACTCTATCTTGTTCTTGATGATGTTTTTGAAGATGCATGCTATCAGACATCTTCTTCAGATCTTGAATCACTTGATGATTTCAAACAGCTCCGTGAGGACTGTTTTGCTATCGCAGAAGCATATGGAGCGCGCAACAGCAAGGATAAGGTTAAGTTTTACTATGAGAAGGATCTTGAGAAGAATGATACCGGTTCAACCGATCTTGATGCACTTATAGAAGAAACAAAGGCGGAGAAGAAGGCTGATGAAGCTGCCGAAGCTGCCAAGCGTGCTGAAGAGCAGGCTGCAAGGGAAGCAGCAGAAGCTGCTGAAAAGGCTGCTGAGGAAGCATCAGAAGAAGCAGATGCTTCTGAATCAGATAAAGAAGATTCTGACAAAGAATGATTATTTATTTTCAATATCAGAGGCGGCCCTGGCCGCCTCTGATATTGAAATAATCGGGGGATAATTTGGAAGAATTAGTTGGCGGTTTGACCATCTGGTCAATAATCGATAAGGTGGTTGCTTATCTTTTTATCGTGCTCTTGTTCTGGGGAGGAAAGAACAAGTTCGGAAAGAAAGATGAGTTTAATGATGATTTCCTAAGTCTTGAAGTTATGAAGTCGCTTAGAGGATTTGCTGCCCTGGGCGTAATTCTTCATCATATTTCCCAGGAGTATTTCTTCCAGGAAGAAGGTGTTCTTTCGGTATTTGTAAATGCCGGAGCCTTCTTTGTTTCAATTTTCTTTTTCTGCTCCGGTTATGGTCTTCTTAAGAGTTTAGATACAAAGAAGGATTATCTTAAAGGGTTTATCAGAAAGAGAATAGTTAAAGCTATCGTAGTTCCTTTCTATGTTAATGTCCTGATTTACGGACTTTTTATGTTTATAGTTAAGATGCCTCTTGAGAAATTGCAATGGGTCACGAATTTGTCCGGTCTTACAATGATGAACAGATACGCGTGGTTCCCGATAGTTCTTTCTCTCTTGTATCTTGTGTTTTTCTTGTGTTTCCGGTTTATTAAGAACCGTTATGTTTGTTTCGGGATCCTTTTCACATTTATAATCGGTATGGGGGTTCTGTTCTCGTTTGTCGGACATTACGCCTGGTGGTATGGTCCTGAGAACTGGTGGATGGATGAGAATTACTGGGAAACCAGTTTCCAGTGGTGGCAGGGTGAACAGATCTTCTGGTTCAGCGGAGAATGGTGGGCTAACTCGGCTCCGGCATTCCTTACGGGAATTGTTTTTGCGCATTTTGAGAAGCAGATCGTTGCTTTTTTCAAAAAGGATTATATTGTAAAATTCCATGTCCTTTTGGTTATTACCGCTCTCTTTTACGCATTGTCGGAATTCGGTCAGAGCAAATTCGGTTATTGGACTGAATGGAACGGTAACGGTCCGGAAATAGATGATAAGCTTATAACTTATTTCTGTCAGGTTCCGTTGTTCTCAGTATTTGCTTTAACTGTATTCATCTTCATGATGAAGTATCATGTAAGCAACCCTGTATCACAGTTTTTTGGAAAGTACTCGCTCCACACATACCTTATGAACTTAGCCGCTATTACGCTTCTTCGTTTTGTAGAAGTGCCCGATGTTCTTGTATGTGTAGGAGATGTCAAGAATAATCTTCTGATCTATGCGCTTTCGGTTATTATTTTATCTGTACTTTTAGGCGTGGCCGAACAGAAGATCACAGACCGAGTCCAAAATCTTTTGTTTGTACGGAAAAAGCCTGTCGTAATAGACAGAACATGGACTCTTCTTGACGATTCTGATTCAAAGCATCTGGCTTGTGTCAAAGATGAACCCGGTACTAATGGGAATAATAAATAATTATGAGTAATAAGAATCAGATAAACAAACGTTATTCAAAATGGGGATATATTTTCTCGATCCCGTTTTTTGTTATTTTTCTTATTTTCTCATTCTGGCCGATTGCAAGCACGGTATTCTATGCTTTTTGTTATCTGAAGCATGCAGGTAATACCCATCCCCAATTGCTTTTTCTGGTAGGGAAACCATGGTACCAGAATTTTAAAGATATCTTTATTTCAAAATCATTTTGGGATGCATTTAAGAATACGTTCTTTTTCTTTCTTGCTTCAACGATTCCGGAGTGGATATTGGCTTTCTGGCTTGCTGTCATGATGACTGACAGAAGATTAAAGATAAAGGGCAGAGCCATATTTAAACTGTCTTTCTTTTTCCCGAAGCTTGTAGCTGGAACCGCATTAGGTGGAAGCCTTTTAATTCATGTTATTTCAGTTGTAGGTGAATCTATCGGAAATATCCTGACTATCAGTGCCATTGACGGATTCGGAATTACACCTGAAGATCTTGAACCGATAATGTCCATTCAGTTTTTTGTTATAGTGGTAACGCTCTTTTTGCACTATGGAATTACATTTATTTATGCTGTCGTAGGTATTACCGGTATTCCTGTTGAGATATTTGAAGCTGCGGAAATCGATGGGGCTACCAGAAGGCAGACATTCTTCAATATCACACTTCCTTGTATGAAACCTATGCTGTTTTTTATAACCGTTATTTCAGTTGTTGACGGTATAGGAATGGCTGATATTCCGAGTTATTTCGGACCATTCGACACACTTAGAAGAAATCTTACATTAATGACTTATATGGAGAATCAGGCTTTTCAGGGTTCCTATGCATATGACAGGGCATCAGCGGCAAGCCTTGTTCTCTTGGCAATATATATTATTGTTTCAGGAATCATTTATCTTACTTTCTTAAGAGATAAAGACGAAGCGGAACTGAAAAAGCTTAAGAGGCTTGAACGTAAAGCATTAAAAGATAGTCTCAAGGCAGGTTGATTATGAGTGATTATGTAAATACATTAACTGAAGAGAAAAAGAAGGATAACACTCTTAAAATAGTTACATACATTGTATCTATATTGCTGACGATCCTTGTTATGGTTCCGTTTATCGAAATGCTTAAGGATGTATTCGGAAGCGAGACAATAGTACAGCCCGGACCGAACGGAACATTCTCGATTATTCGCGTTCCAAAGGAAGGTCTGATAACCTGGAAAGAGTTTTGTGATCTGTTTAATACGAATACATTTATCGGATTCAGAAATTCAGTAATTGTTACTGTTCTTAATACTATTCTGAATATCTATTTCTCAGCCCTTACAGCATATGCAATTACAGCATATGACTGGAAGCTCAGAAACGGATTCGAGAAACTTATCATTATTGCAATGATGATACCTAATACTGTTGCTACTGTAGGCACGATACAGATGATCTATCAACTTGGGTTAACAAACAAACTGTTTATATTCATTATTCCCGCAATTGCGACTCCGATGACTGTTTTCTTTATGAGAATGTATTTAAAGGCAACATTCTCCAGAGATATTGTTGAATCTGCAAGGATTGACGGTGCCGGAGAATTCAGGATCTTCAATCAGATCATTTTCCCTATAATGAAACCTGCTATTGCCACTCAGACGATTTTCTGTTTTGTTGCAAGCTGGACTAATGATTGGGTCCCGAGAATCGTTATTTTAGATGATCAGAAAAAGATTCTTCCTATCGCCAGTGCTGCTCCCGGTGCTGAACTCCTGTTAAGCATTCCGCCTATCATCCTTTATCTGTTCCTGTCAAAGCAGATTGTTGAAGGCATCTCTTTGGGCAGTGTTAAGATGTAAAAAGCAAGGAAGACAGGGCGGTTATTTAATATCTTTAAGTAATTCTTTTTTCTCTTTGGCTGTCAGATAACGCCATTTTCCGGGTTCTAAGTCGCCGAGTATGATATTCAGAAATCTGATTCTTTTAAGCTTGGTAACTTTATATCCCAGATATTCGCACATACGCCTGATCTGACGGTTCAAACCCTGGTGAAGTGTTATCTTAAATGATTTGTTGTTAACCGGTTTGAGTGTGCAGGGAAGTGTAAGCTGTCCGAGAACCGGAACTCCTGATTCCATTTTATTGATAAATTCTTTGTCGTAAGGTCTGTTTACCGTAACCAGATATTCTTTCTCATGACCGTTTTCTGCTCTCAACAGTTTATTTACTATAGAACCATCATTTGTGAGTATTATCAGTCCGGATGAGTTTTTATCAAGTCGTCCGACAGGGAAGATACGTTCTTCAAATCCTATATAATCTATTATGTTGGACGGATCTCTGGTGTCTGTTGTACAGGTAATACCCAGAGGCTTATTGAAGGCGATATAGACCATATCATCTTCAGGAGTGATCTTCTGACCGTTTACTTCAACAATATCGCCATTGTTTACTTTGCTGCCCTGGACAGCAATTACGCCATTGATGGTTACTTGTCCGTTTTCGATCAGGGTATCTGCCTCGCGTCTTGAGCAAAGTCCTGATGAAGCAATATATTTGTTGATCCTTATGCTGTCAGACTCAGTCCCAGACATCGGGAACCTCGGCTTTTGTCAGAGTGAACGTGAAAGTAGAACCTTCCTCGTATTTGCTGTTAACTGTAATAGTCTCACCCATGTAAGTCAGAAGTTCTTTTGCAATAGAAAGTCCGAGACCGGATCCCTTCTTACCACGGGCACGATCTGCCTTAAAGAATCTGTCGAAAATATGACCGATATCATATTCGTGGATACCTTGTCCCGTATCGGCAACAGAAATATATACTTTTTTCTCGGTCTCAATATAATCCGTAAGAATGGTTATGGATTTGCCTGCGGGAGTATATTTTTTCGCATTATCCAAAAGAATAACAAGAATCTGCTCTACACGGTCCGGGTTTCCCATAACTGTAGGCAGTTTTCCGTAATTGTTTTGGACAGAGAACTTTATGCCGGCTTCTTTCATAATGGGTTTGAAACGGATCTCGATACTTGAGATCAGATCGTTTAAGTTGAAAGGGAAGGTCTTGAACGCAAGGGTTCTTGACTGAAGTTTTGAGAGCTCTAACATGTCGTCGATAAGACGGGAGAGTCTCATTGTCTCGTTAAGGATTATCTGATAGTAACGCTGGCGGTCACTTTCTTTCTTTACCATTCCGTCAGAGAGAGGTTCGATAAGACCTCTTAATGTCTGAAGCGGAGTGCGGAGCTCGTGTGAAATATTAGCAACGTAATCCTGACGGAAACGCTCATTCTTCTGTTCTTCGAAGATATCACGGAAGAATCCCGTAGCACCGATTATATTAGTGTTATCGGTAGAGTCATATTTCGGAATAATCGTACACTGATAAGCATAATCGCGGGTGTCGATCTGCCTGGTCTTTGTCTCACCGGTCGAAATACAATCCTCAAAGTCTTCCCAAACATCATCAAAAGGTATGAGTTGGAGTCTCTCAGTAAACATGTTGTTTTTCTCGGCACGTTCGAAAAGCTTATGAATAGCCTTGTTGGTGGTTACCGGAACCGAATTCTTATCGACAACAACGATACCGTCTGAAATAACATCAAAAATATCCTGCAGCTGGTTACGTTCGGAAGTAAGATCGCTGATGGATTGCGAGAGTCTGTCTGCGAGGAAGTTAAAGGATTGACCGAGCTCACCGATCTCGCCTTTATGTGATTCATCAGCCCTTACACTAAAGTTGCCTTTACCGTACTCCATAGCGACTTCATTGATCTTCTGGATAGGAAGTACCATTTTACATACAAAAGCGTAAGCAGGTACAAGCATTGCACAGGCAGCCATCAGGGTAGAAAGCAGAAGGATATTGAGGTATTTAACGACCAGACCGTTAAATCCGTTTATATATGAGAGCGAGTACAGATAGCATGGATTATCATCAATTATGATAATAGTTCTTGTAATTACTATCATGCTGTCAATATTCAATGAATCATACAGATAGTAATCAAGACCGTTAAGATTATTGAACTTCAATGAGCTTAATATCGGGATAAGATGAGTAGAATCGGAAATGGAAACATTTCTGTCTTCGATGCTGGTGGAATTAATTATCTCGCCGTCAGCGTTAACAAGATAATAGTCATGTCCGGTAGCATAGGTTGAGTTAAAGAAGAAAATCCTGAAATTCACATCATTAAAATAATCAGGATTGTTTGTAAATAACTCTTTATATTCAAGATCTTGGGCTAAGGCTTTATCGAGTTCCAAAGATAATGTGGCACTTCTTCCGGCAACCAAAAACGCAATTGTCGCCAATATGGCAGAAGCCAGGAGCGACACTACAACAAGAGTCATTGTTCGCTTTAGAAGCGTACTTTGGAACATTTAGGAGACCTCAAATTTATATCCGATACCGTATATTGTCTGAATAGACCAGGGCGCATTATCGTAAGTGATCTTCTGTCTGATTCTCTTGATATGGGTATCAACAGTTCTTGAATCTCCGTTATAATCAATACCCCAAACGGATTCGAGTATCTGGTCACGGCCGAAAACCTGTCCGGGATGAGAAGCCAAAAGATAAAGAATCTCAACTTCTTTAGGTGTACAGGGTACGTTCTCGCCGTTTGATTTGACAGCATAATTGTTGAGATTGATCTCAAGACCATCGAAAGAGAGAACGGATGACGGTTTGGGTGTATCACCGAAACGTCTGAGTACGGCCTTAACGCGGGCGATAACCTCACGGGGTGAAAACGGCTTAACGATATAGTCATCTGCGCCTAATTCAAGACCTACGATCTTGTCGATCTCTTCTCCTTTGGCTGTGAGCATAATGATGGGGGTAGCCATTGTCTTTCTTAACTCACGGCAGACATCAAGACCGCTCATCTCCGGCATCATAACATCAAGCAAAATAAGATCAGGCTTCGTAGCCTGGGCCATCTCAAGTGATTCCTTGCCGTCATAGGCATCGGAATGTGTGAAATTATCATTGTCGAGATAAAGACCTAATGATTCGTGTACAACCGGATCATCATCACAGATTAAAATGTTAGGTGCTACAGACATTCTTTCAATTCCCCCGAGTTTATTAGTGAATATTATATTATTCTTTAAGTTAAATATGCAATCTGAGTTTGGAAAATCAAATAAAATTATTAAATTATTTGTTTTTTTTATCAAATAAATATAAAATCAATTGATAACCGAAAATAGGGGAGGATTTATTATGATTAGGAATTCGTTAAAGAAGTCCATATCTCTGATACTGACTGGCGCAGTTATTATGGGATTATCCGGTTGTTTAGACTTTGGCGGAGGAAAGAAAGCAGTTATAGAGGCGGCAGAATCATATGCTTCTAATATGGCATCTGCTGATGCATCAAAACTTATTAAAAACTCGACATTGGATAAGAAAAGTAAAGAGGCTACTGCGTTAACAGAACTTTTGTCGACGGCTGACAGTTCTGATGATGAGCTTGCTTTCTA
Organism: Clostridiales bacterium; assembly: GCA_017510605.1. Lineage (GTDB taxonomy): Bacteria > Bacillota > Clostridia > Saccharofermentanales > Saccharofermentanaceae > Saccharofermentans. The sequence goes on along the minus strand of JAFWMQ010000015.1, from coordinate 405,304 downwards.
CAAGGCAGTCGAGAATACCATCGAATACGAGATCGACGAGGATTCTGTTACCGTAAATAAAGATTCTGCTTCTATTGATATAGTGTTTTCCATTGCAGATTATCAGAAAGTTCTTGCAGATAATTATAAGAATATCGATGAACTTACTGCTGCAATAAAGAAGGCTGATACAAAAGAAGTAAAGTTCACTGCGGAATTTGCTAAAGAAGATAAAGAATGGATCCCTGACAATGTCGGAAGCAAGAAGTTCTTGAAACTTTATGATTACAGAAATGCCGAGATCAATTTATCTTTGTCCGCAGATATGATCGCAGAAATGATCGACAGAGATTCCAGCACTTTCTGGTTTACAGAGGATGATAAATATGTAAATGCCATATTCATTGAGTATGATTACTATTTTGATTCTAAAGTATATGACTATGAAGGACAGGGAATTCAACTCTATTTCACACTCTCTAAGGACGGCACTCTGATCTATACCGGTCCTACTGAGGATTTCGGAATATCTTCAAGCCTTATCTGCCGTGTTGACGGAGACCTTATCGGATTAGATACGCTTTCATATTTTGAAAGCGGTAATTACACAATTAAGCTTTATTTGGTTGGAGAAGATGGTGATGATCTGATCGATACACAGTCGATTGAAGTCGAGAAGACTGTTATTCCAACTGTTACCGGTGGTCCTGATGATATTGTCGGTGAACCTTTAGATGGTGAAGGCGAATATTATGCATTCAATGATATTAGTTTCAGGAACTATGTTTTAGCAGCTAAGTGGTTCGATTACGACGGCTGTAAGACAGATGATGAGACATATTCAACTGATGTCCAGACAATCGCATTCTCTATTGAGGTAAAACCAACATGCAATATCGCAGTAGATTACAGTTTCTACTATACGGATCGTGAAGATCAGGATGCTATTACTGAAGCGCTCTACAATCCTCTTTGTACCGAAACCGGTATCCGTCCTACAACATATACCAACGGAACCTTCTATGATATTGAGTATCAGGTTGATGGTGAGGCAGCGCCCGGATTCTATATGTTTGTAATTTTCGAATCGGGAACAGATAATGTCCTTATGTACGGCTTCTGCTATGTTGCCTAAGAATCTGCCTAATTTACGGGAATGAGTTTTTAGATAATATGCGATAATATGGTGGCGCTTTCAATGTGAAAGCGCCACTTAACTGTGAAAAAGGTGAATTAATGAGAAAAAAAGCAGGCTATATTTCTTGGATCCTTGTTATCTGTATGGTCTTATCGCTATGCGGCTGCAGTTTATTTAATAAGCAGTCGGATGCCGCCTTAAGTCTGTGCACTTCCTTCTGTGAAGATGTAAAGAACGGTGATGCCGATAAACTGATTGCGTATTTTGACGGAACCGGGGTAACCGCAGATGAACTTAGGGAAATCATTACGCCTTCCGGATTAAATGTTGAAAAGGCTTTTTTCTCATCATGTATCAAAGATTCACTCAAATATAATATCCAGGATCCGGTTTATGACTATAAATCCAAAACCGCAACTGTCTACCTGTCCTGGCAGCAGGCTGATTATAATTGCGAATCAGCCTTGGCGGCAACAACGCTCTCCGGATTTAAATCAGCAATGATCTCAGCTCCGGGAACTATAATCACAGTAAGAGTAACAGTGGATCTGTCCGGAGAGTCTCCGAGGATCGCAAATCCTAAAGATGTTATTGATGCGGTATATGCTTATAATTCGGTCGATTACGGGATAATGCCGGGGCTTCTCTCGGATTATTATTCCGGCGGTGATCTGGTACTTGCTCCTAAAGGTTTTTATACCAATACGAAAGAAATAGGTTTCAGGATCAATTTCAAAAATGAGTTATTTAATTATAGATTTGTTCCGGGAATTATTTTTACGGTTGCAAGAGGAGATGAAGTAATATGTGTTTCAGATGTCATAACTTTAAATGACAACACAATAAGATTGAATTACACTTCCGAAATGGCAGGTGCTGAAGGCCTCAATGAGGATGGATTCCTGATTGAAGGCGATTATACATTCATGATTTTCGATGAACATTCAAATGATATTGCAACATTCAAATGCGAAGTAAAGAACGAGGAATTGGAAAAAGAAAACATAGAATTCGAGGAGTACTCGAACGATTATTATCTTTCAGACCTTGTTTATGAGTTTACTGACAGCGATATGCTGAGCAATGCTTTCGTTTTCAAGTCCGGTTGGTGGGATTATGACGGAACATCTGTCGGTAAGAGTGCTTTCGGATCAGACACAACGATAATCGGCTTCTCCATTGCCGTAAGCAGTGATAATGATTCAGCGTTGTATTACGAATACTACTATAGCGAAGAAGCTGATTTCAGTGATATCAATGAATCAGAACCTGTTTATCAGAGAGAATGCAGTCCTTCATTGTATGAAGATCAGACGTGTTATGACTTTGACTACTCTTCCGGAGAGATCAAACCGGGGTTCTACGGACTGGTCGTATATAGTGATTCTTCCAAGAAACATATAGTTTTGACCGCAGCATGCATGGTGGTTGAGGAAACTAGCGCAGACTTGATCGGGTGATATAATCTTTAAATCAATTTGATTCAGAGGATTTATGAAAAAGCGGGGAAGACCAGCATATTTTAATATCTTTAAAGCAGCATCGTTGTTGCTTGCGGCTGTTTATTTCTTTTCTGCCTGCAGTTCGATCAAGGATAACGATGAAACCGATAATAGTTCAGCTTCTGAGAATCATATAACTGAGAATTCAACAGCCCGGACTTCTGAAACTTCTGCTTCTTCGGTAATAATTCCGTCTGCGACGACGACTACGGAGATCGATATAGCGTTTGTCGAGGAAGCTTATATGTGTTCGGTATGGTATGACGCAGTTGAAGGCAACCCTGCTGATTCCTTGTCGATCGATTCTTCTAAAGCTTCCGCCCTTAGAGGAGTTTTCTATTTTAACGAACCGATGACTACTGTTTTTCAGGCGAGACTCTATAAAGATAAAGATATTATCATGACCAGAGATATTTACATGAAAGACAATGTTACTGCTGAAGCGGATTTTTATGCCGGATTTGAAGAAACAGATCTTTTCGAACCCGGTGTATACTATATTGAACTGTTATTTGAAGATATACCTGTTGCTACAACAGCAAGACTGAAGGTTAAGTGAATGTTTATTTCGGATAAATGGAAAGATTATGAAGTCCTTTATTGCGGCGCCGGAGAGAAATACGAGCGCTGGGGAGATATCGTTTTAAGACGTCCGGATCCGCAGGCTGTTTGGCCTGTCATAAAAGATGGTAAAGAGATATCAATGGAAGAACTCGAAAAGCCTTCGGCCCAATATAACAGAAGCAATACCGGCGGCGGTTCCTGGACAAAATTTAAGAGTTTTCCTTCGGTTTGGAAGATAAGCTATGATTCTCTCGGCAAAAAACTGACTTTTATTATAGAGCCGACTTCATTTAAGCATACAGGTCTTTTCCCGGAACAGGCTTCAAATTGGGACTTTTGCGGTGAGCTTATTGAGAAAGCAAAGAAATCAGGGAGGAAGGATATAAAGATCCTGAACCTGTTTGCTTATACAGGTGCCCAGACGCTTGCGTGCAGCTGTCATGGCGCTGATGAAGTGGTTCATGTTGATGCATCCAAGGGAATGATAGCCAGAGCCAAAGAAAATATCAAAGAAAGCGGTCTTGAAGACAGATATGTAAGATTTATAGCAGAAGACTGCAAGAAGTTTGTGGAGCGTGAGATAAGAAGAGGAAGGAAATACGACGGCATCATTATGGATCCGCCTTCGTATGGACGAGGCCCTTCCGGTGAATTATGGAAGCTCGAAGATTCTTTCTATGATCTTGTAAAGCTCTGTTCAAATCTTATATCCGAAGATCCGTTGTTTTTTATCGCAAGCTCTTATGCTACAGGCATAACTGCCCAGGCTTCGGGCCAGATACTTAATCTTGCAATCCCGGGCGGTATCGTAGATGCTGAAGAGCTTGTTCTTCCGGTAAAGCGTATGAATGCTTATCTTCCTTGCGGTCAGACGGCAAGATGGACTCAAAAGTGAAGGAACTTTCCGGCGGTGTAAAAGTCCTATATGAGGACAATCATATTGTCGTAGCCATAAAGCCTGCCGGCATTCTTTCCCAAAGTGACGGGAGTTCTGCTCCGGATATGCTTACGATCCTTAAAGCATATATCAAAGAAGAGTATTCAAAACCCGGAGAAGTATATCTCGGTCTTGTGCACCGGCTTGACAGACCTGTTGCCGGAGTTATGGTTTTTGCCAGGACAAGCAAGGCGGCATCAAGATTATCCGAGCAGATCAGATCAAGAAAAGTTGAAAAGATTTACAGATGTGTTGTCGAAGGAGTCCTTGAAGGTTCAGGAAGGCTCGAAAACTTCATCAAAAAAGATGAGGAAAGAAACATTGTTTCCGTTTCAGATACTGAGAAGCCCGGATACAAAGCGTCATATCTTGATTATAAAGTACTTGCTGTAAAGGACAGTCTTTCATTAGTTGAAGTAAAGCTCGGAACGGGAAGGTCCCATCAGATAAGAGCTCAGATGGCTCATTCCGGATACCCTCTGATCGGGGACCAAAAATACGGTTCTGCGGACAAAAGATGTAAAGATATTGCATTGGAAGCATATAAATTATCCTTCGAACATCCTGTAAAACGTGAAATTATCACATTTGAGGCTCCTATTCCGTCAGGTTTTCCGTGGAGCCTGTTTGCTTGACTTTAAAGACCGTAAAACCCTATAATTATAACTTGCTATATTTTATATAAAAGGTGAAGCGGTTTATGTACAACAAAGTTTCAAAAGACCTTAATTTCGTTGACAGAGAGAAACAGATTCTCGAATTCTGGAAGGAAAATGACATTTACAGGAAGAGCATAGCTCAGAAAACTGACGGTGCTCCGACTTTTACACTTTATGACGGCCCTCCGACGGCAAACGGAAAGCCTCATATCGGACATATTAAGACCAGAGTCATTAAGGACGTAATCCCGAGATATCATGCAATGAAAGGTGAGACGATCGTCTTCAAGGCGGGTTGGGATACTCACGGACTTCCGGTAGAGCTTGAGGTCGAGAAGGCTTTAGGCATCAACGGAAAGCCCCAGATTGAAGGATACGGTGTTGAGCCTTTCATAAAGAAGTGTAAGGAATCCGTCTGGACATATAAGGACCAGTGGGAGCACATGAGTGACCGTGTAGGCTTCTGGGCTGACATGGAAAATCCTTATGTTACATACGATAACAACTATATCGAGTCCGAGTGGTGGGCTTTGAAGCAGATGTGGGATCAGGGCCTTATCTATAAGGGCCATAAGATCGTTCCTTACTGCCCGAGATGTGGTACAGCTCTTTCTTCTCATGAGGTTGCGCAGGGATATAAGACCGTTAAGGAGAGATCTGCTGTTGTAAGATTCAAGTGTGTTGATGAAGATGCATACATCCTCGCCTGGACAACAACTCCTTGGACACTTCCTTCCAACGTTGCTTTGTGCCTTAATCCTGATGCCGAATACTGCAAGGTAAAGGCTTGTGACGGATATACATATTACATGGCCAAGGCTTTGCTCGATTCCGTATTGGGTGGCCTTGCAAAAGACGGTGAGAAGGCTTACGAGATCCTTGAATCTTATAAGGGTTCTGATCTCAAGGGCAAGAATTATGTTGCTCTTTACGAGGGTACAGCTAAGGAAGCCGCCAACCAGAAGAAAAAAGCTCACTACACTGTATGTGATGATTATGTAACGATGGAAGACGGTACAGGTATCGTTCACATCGCTCCGGCTTTCGGTGAAGATGACGCCAGAGTTGGAAGAGATAATGATCTCCCGATGGTACAGTTCGTTGATACAAGAGGTAACCTCACAGATGAGACTCCTTTTGCAGGCATGTTCGTAAAAGATGCAGATCCGGAGGTCTTAAAGGATCTTGATTCAAGAGGACTTCTTTTCTCGGCTCCCAAGTTCGAGCATGAATATCCTTTCTGCTGGAGATGTGACACGCCGCTTATCTATTTCGCAAGAAGCACATGGTTCATCGCTATGAGCAAGAAGAGAGATGAGCTCTTAAAGTCTAACAATATGGTCAACTGGATGCCTGAGACAATCAGGGACGGCCGTATGGGTGACTTCTTAAGAAATGTAATCGACTGGGGTATCTCACGTGAACGTTACTGGGGAACACCTCTTCCGGTATGGGAATGCGAGTGCGGCGAGAGACACTGCATTGGTTCTATCGAAGAGCTTAAGTCCATGAGCGACGATTGTCCGGAGGATATCGAGCTTCATAAGCCTTATGTTGATAATGTACACATCAAGTGCCCTAAGTGCGGCGGACAGATGAAGAGAGTTACGGAAGTTATCGACTGCTGGTTTGATTCTGGTTCAATGCCTTTTGCACAGTATCACTATCCTTTCGAAAACAAGGAGTTCTTTGAACAGCACTATCCCTGCGAGTTCATCTCAGAAGGTATCGACCAGACAAGAGGCTGGTTCTATTCGCTTATCGCCATCTCAACAGTTCTTTTCGGAAGAGCACCTTTCGAGAATTGTATAGTCATGGGTATCGTTCAGGATAAGGACGGTATCAAGATGAGTAAGCATTTAGGAAACGTAGTTGATCCTTGGGATGTTCTTGATTCTCAGGGTGCAGATGCTGCTAGATGGTATTTCTATACGGCAAACCAGCCCTGGCTGCCTTCAAGATTCTCCAAGGAAGCCGTTAACGACGGTATCAAGAAGTTCATCGGCACATTCTGGAACACATATGCATTCTATGTTATGTATGCCGATATCGATAATTTCGATCCAACACAGCATACACTCGACAAGGCAACCCTCGGTGCTATGGACAGATGGGTTCTTTCACGTCTTAACACACTCATCAAGGTTGTCAACGAGAAGATGGATAACTATGACATCTCCCAGTCCGCACGACTTATTCAGGATTTCACTGAAGAGTTGTCTAACTGGTATGTCAGACGCTGCCGTGACAGATATTGGGGTGCTGAGGAGACTCAGGATAAGGTCAATGCTTACATGACTCTTTTCACGGTTTTAGATAATCTTACAAGACTCTGTGCTCCATTCGTTCCTTTCATGACAGAAGAGATCTATCGTAACATCGTATGTTCTGTTGATAAGAATGCACCGATCTCAGTTCATCTTGCAAAGTATCCTGCAGCTGATGAGAGCATGATCGATTCTAAGCTTGAAGAGGAAATGGAACTTGTACAGCAGATCGTTACTTTGGGCCACAGCTGCCGTGAATCTGCTTCGATCAAGAACCGTCAGCCTTTGTCCGAGATCTATGTCGTATCTGAGATCGGTCTTGATGATGAATATAAGCCAATCGTACTTGATGAGCTTAATATCCGTAATATCGAAGTGTTGAGCGATGCTTCGACACTTGTTGATTACAGCTTCAAGCCCCAGCTCCGCACATGCGGCAGAAAGTTCGGTAAGAACCTTAATGCTGCCAAGGAAGTTATTGCTAACCTTCCCGGCAAAGAAACATATAACGCTCTTAAAAACGGTTCAGTTAAGATTACTGTTAACGGTGAGGAGTATGAGATGACTGAAGAAGACTTCCTCATCGAGACTACTCAGCCTGAAGGATTCTCTACACAGACATCCGGTAACCTTACTGTATCGATCTCAACAGTCCTTACAGAAGAACTTATCGAAGACGGTCTTGTAAGAGAGATGATCTCAAAGATCCAGAATCACCGTAAGGAGACAGAGGGTCTTACAGTATCTGACCGTATTGTTCTCAAGTATGACGGTAATGATAAGCTTGCAGAAGTTATCGAGAAGAAAAAAGACTATCTTGCTTCCGAAGTCCTTGCTGTTGAGATCTCAAAAGGCACCGGTGATAACTCCAAGGAGTGGAACGTAAACGGTGAGAAGATCACATTCTCCGTTGTAAAAGCTTGAGGTAATTTATGATAATAGACCTGTTCAGACAAGGATTAGAACCTAAAGAGATAATTTATTATCTCATCATAATTTTGTTTGCACTGATGCTTTCGTTCTCTATTCATGAGTATATGCATGCGGCTGTAGCAGTATGGTTGGGTGACCCGACACCTAAGAATATGGGTAGACTGACTCTTAATCCTATTGCTCACCTTGATCCTGCCGGAACGTTCCTGTTACTTGTAGCAGGTTTCGGATGGGGAAAACCCGTTATGTATAACCCTGCAAACCTTCACAGGTTCAAGAGCAGCAGGTGGATGAATATAATGGTTCATCTTGCAGGTGTAACAGGTAATTTCATACTCGGTTATTTTGCATATGTGCTCTATCTTCTTTTCAGCGGACTGGCTGTAAAGTTTCCGGGATTGGAAATCGCATTCTCGGCTCTTGGAGATGCTTTCAGTTACACATATTTGTTTTCAATGATGCTTCTTGCTTTCAATCTTCTCCCAATCCCGCCGCTTGACGGTTTCCATGTGCTTCAGGAATGTCTTCCTTATAAAGTCAGACAGTCTGAAGGATACAGGAAGTTTGAACGGGTATCGCCGATGATCCTTATGGTCATATTCCTTGCCAGCACTTTTACGAGCATTCCGATCCTCAGCAGCCTTATCAGCTGGATTGAGACACCTTTCACTTTCATTATTACCATTCTTGCAATGCCGTTTTATTTCCTTTTCTCGTTTATAGGGTTGTGATCTATGCTTGAGCAAGCGGTTAAGCCGGAGATAAGATTAAGACAATTCGAAGGCCCTCTGGACCTGCTCCTGCATCTTATCGAAAAGAATGATGTCGATATTTACGATATACCTATAAGCACTATAACCGCCCAGTACATGGACTATATCGAGTCAATGAAGGAATTCGATATGGAGCTTGCATCCGATTTTCTTGTTATGGGAGCAACACTTGTTTCTATCAAATCCAGAATGATGCTTCCGGGCATGCAGGCTGCATTAGGTTCCGGAGATGACGCTGCGGATCCGAGAGAAGAACTTGTAATATCTCTCATGAGGTACAAGAGATGCAGGGTATTTGCCTCTGACCTTAAGGACAGAAGAGAGAAGTTTGACGGAGCAAGATTCCGCTATGCTTCTACTGCAAAACAGCTGGGAATAACCATAGCTCCGGCTGAACAGGCATTTTCCATAGAAGAATTTAATGACGCTGTAGCTGTAATCAACGAACGTAATGAAATGCGTTTTATCGATATTTCGGCTAAGATCAAACATATTTTGAGAAAAGATAAATTCTCGGTTAAAGAGAGGATCAAGTCCATCTGGCGGAGTATTACCGGCAAAGGAAAGATCCTATTAAGCAGTCTTTTCGGTAATAAAACACAGAAAATCGATAAAGTTGTAAGTTTTCTTGCCGTTCTCGAACTTGTCAGAGATAACAAGATTACCGTTGAACAGGATAGAAACTTCGGAGAGATATCGATAGAAGAGAAAAAGGTATGATCACAATGGAAGATGATTTTAAGGTTACAGCGCAGGAATTGCCGGCAGCAATTGAATCCATACTTTTTATATCGGGAGATCCGGTGTCGGTCGACAAGCTTGCTGATATTCTTAATTGTTCGAAAAATGCCGTTACAGAGGCATTGAAGTCTCTTACCGACCGGTATGCATCTAATCCATGGAGCGGTCTTGAGATCAGGAAAACCGAAGATTCTTATGCCATTATGACGAGACCTTCACAGAAGAAGATCCTTGACAGGATGTTCGGTCCAAGACAGACACCTCCGCTTTCACAGGCATCATATGAGACTTTGGCCGTTATCGCATATAACCAGCCCTGCACCAGAGCCCAGGTTGAACTTGTTAGAGGAGTTTCATCTGATTCGATAATTTCGAGACTTTTGGACAGGGGATGGATCGAAGAAGCTGGCAATCTTGATGCTCCAGGAAGACCTTCTCTCTTCAAGACTTCCAAGAAGTTCCTTACTGAGTTCGGCATCGAATCCGTAAGGGATCTTCCGCCACTTGAACTCATGAGCTATCAGACGATAAGAGATATGGAAGATTCTCTCAAACAGGCTGCAGGCGGCGAAGATAAGCAGATATCTATCGACAGCATCATGAATCCGAAGAAGGATGAAGAAGGTGAGCCAGATGACGGGAACGCTTGAGCTAATTGAGAATTCAATCTCAAAAATGAGCAAAGGCCATAAGGCTATTGCGAGTTTTATCCTTGAATCCTACGATAAGGCCGCTTATATGACAGCCGCAAAACTCGGTGAGGAGGTAGGTGTCTCTGAATCAACCGTTGTCAGATTTACAACAGAACTCGGCTTTGAAGGTTATCCGGAATTCCAGAAGGCATTACAGGAAGACCTGAAGTCTAAGCTTACATCTGTTCAGAGATTAGGCCTTACCGAGAAATTCGAGAGTGACAGCGAAGCATTAAGAGCTGTTGTAGCTCAGGACATATCTAATCTCAGGGATACTCTTAATTCCATTGACGAGAAGGAGTTTGACAAAGCGGTTGCTTCAATTCTTGAAGCACGGAAAATATACATAATGGGAATCAGGGCATCTGCTCCTTTATCGGAGTTCATGCATTTTTATATGACACTCCTTTTCGATGACGTGGTTTTGGTCAGAAGCACCTGTACGAATGAGCTTTTTGAGCAGATCATGCCGATAGGAGAGGGTGATGTAATGATAGGCATCTCTTTCCCAAGATATTCCGCAAGGACAATTAATTCCATGGGTTATGCCAAGAAAAAGGGCGCTACGATAATCGCGATCACGGATAAAGATGATACTGCAATGACCGAATATGCTGACATCAAGCTTTTCGCAAGGTCTTCTATGGCATCATTTGTTGATTCGCTGACAGCACCGTTGTCCCTGATCAATGCGTTGCTCGTTTCGCTTGGAATGCACAGGAAAGAGCATATACAGTCCTCTCTTGAGTCTTTGGAAACATTATGGTCCCAATACCGTGTCTATGAGACCGGGAGAGACAGAAATACTGAAGATGGAGACATATTATAAAGGAGAAATATTATGGGCGTATATCAGATCGCAATCGACGGACCTTCAGGATCAGGTAAAAGCACACTTGCTAAAGGCTTAGCCAAAGAACTCGGCATCATGTACCTTGATACCGGTGCTATGTACAGAACCTGCGCTGTTGCTTCCATCAAGAAGGGCATTAATGCCAAGGATGCTGATGCCGTAAAGAAAATGATGGATGAAGTCAAGATCGAGGTTGAGTTTATTGACGGCGTTCAGCATATGATCCTTGACGGCGAAGATGTTACCGGTGAACTCAGAACACCTCAGACTTCTATTGCGGCATCTGATATTTCCGCGCTTCCTTTCGTAAGAACGGCAATGGTATCGCTTCAAAGGGAGATCGCCAAGAACCAGACTTTTGTCCTTGACGGAAGAGACATCGCATCTGTTGTTCTTCCTAACGCAAAATATAAGTTCTTCGTTGTCTGCGCACCAGAAGTCAGGGCTCAGAGAAGATTAGCGGAACTCGAAGCAGCCGGCGATCATTCACAGACATATGAAGAAGTTTTAAGAGACATTAAATATAGAGATGAACAGGATTCCACAAGAGCAACTTCACCTCTTGTTCAGGTTCCTGAAGCAATCGTTATAGATACCGGCAAGTACGATATTGACGGAACAAGAGAGTTCCTCTTAAGTCATTTGGACGAAGAAGACAAATGAAGATAACCGTCGCTCAGTCATCAGGTTTCTGTTTTGGCGTCAAGAACGCTGTATCTGCTGCTGAAGAAGCGGTAAAAGATCATCCTGACGGCAGAAGGCTGGTCATGCTGGGCGAGATCGTTCACAACAAAAATGTTGTTGATAAGCTGATCAGTGAAGGTTTTGAGATCTGCGACAGGGCAGAAGACTGCCCGGAGAACTCAATCGTAATCATAAGAGCTCATGGCGTAACTCCAGATGAGACTGCAGTCCTGAGATCGCGAAAATGCGAGATCAGGGATATGACATGTCCTTTTGTCTCAAAAATCCATAAGATCGTCAGGGAGAATGCCCAAAAAGGCAAAAACATAATTATCACGGGTACCAAAGGACATCCTGAAGTAACAGGAATACTCGGAGAGGCTAAAGATAAGGGTGTTAAATGCGCTGTAATAAAGGATCCTGAGGATATAAACGGTCTGGATTTCCCTCTGGAAAGCGCAATACTTATCTCCCAGACCACGTTTTCTAGCGAAATATTCAAAAAAATCTGTCAAACAGTTAAAAATAAAATTGAAAAATCCAATGTTTTTGATACAATATGTATTACGACTGAAAGTAGGCAAAAGGAAGCCGCGTCGCTCTCTGAGGTTGCAGATTCGATGATCGTCATCGGTTCCGCTCACAGTTCGAACACCACCAAGCTTTTTGACATCTGCAAAGGTCGTTGTGCAAGAACATTCCTTGTGAATTCCGGCACGGAAGTTAAGGATCTTATCTCAGAGGGGAAGATCCTTCCGGATGACAAAGTCGGGATCACAGCGGGTGCATCTACACCGGAAGCTATTATTTTGGAGGTTGTTCAACAAATGAACGAAGAAGAGAAGATCACAAATCAGGGCTTTGACACAGAGTTTGCCAATGCTGTCGATTTAATTGCGCAGGTTAGAAGAGGTGCCGTTGTAAAGGGTACGATCACATCTGCTGATGACGACTATGTATACGTAGACGTACACGACAAGTCCGAAGGAAGAATTTCACGTAAGGAGTTTGACTCGGATCCTGACTTCGATCTTGACAAGGCAATTGCCGATCACACTGAAGTTACCGTTAAGGTCAGAAGCATTAAGAATTCCGATCAGGGCAAGGAGATCATCCTTTCCAAGAACGATGTAGAGTCTGAGAAAGGCAGAGCCGAGATTGAGGAAGCTTATAAGAACAAGACTCCAATTGATGTTAAGATCACCCGCACCGTTAAGGACGGCGTTATCGGTTCTTACAAGGGCGTTGATATCTATATCCACAGAACACAGATCAAGTCCGGCGATGTTAAGGATCTTGATTCCTATGTAGGTCAGACACTCCAGATCATTGTTACCAAGTTTGATACTGAGAAGGGCCGTCTTAGAATCTCCGGAAGCCACAGGATCATCGTTTCAGAAGAACGCCGCAAGAAGTCTGCAGAAATCTGGGACAATATCGAAGAAGGCAAGCACTATACAGGTATTGTAAGAAGCCTTGTTGATTTTGGTGCGTTCATTGATATCGGCGGTGTTGACGGCCTCGTTCACGTTTCTGAGCTCTCATGGAGCCGTAATGCAAAGCCTTCTGATGTTCTGAAAGTTGGCGATGAGATCGATGTTTATGTTAAATCTTTCGACAAAGAGACAAAGAAGATCTCATTAGGTTACAAGAAGCTTGAGGATGATCCTTACTACAACATCGAAGAGAGAATGCCTGTTGGATGTATTGTTCAGGGTACTGTAGTACGTCTTACAAAGTTCGGTGCTTTCGTTCAGCTTGAACCCGACCTTGACGCACTCTGCCATGTTTCTCAGATCTCTTCAAGAAGACTTGAGAAGCCTGAGGATGCTCTTTCAGTCGGTCAGGTTGTCCAGGCTAAGGTTATCAAGATCGAGCCTGAGGAGAGACGTATCTCTATCTCTATCAAGGAAGTAGCTCCTATCGATCCTGAGATTCCCGAAGAGCCTGCACAGGATGCACCTTCTGAGGAGGCTCCTGTAGAAGCAGCAGTTGAATCAACAGACGAGCAAGCATAATAAATTCATAAAATCTATCACGATAACTGTCTCAGAAATCTGAGACAGTTATTTTTTTTTTTGAAGAACATGTAAAAAGCTTATACTTTTTTATTTCAAGAAGTACTTTGATAATCAAAATAAATGCGTTATAATCGTACGGCAAGTAAATATATTTAATATTGTTATGAGGCAGAGTATATGGATCAACAATGGCAGAGCAGTATTGTAAGCCTTAACAACAGGCGTGAGACCGTAGCGGCAGCCGGAGGTGAAGACAGAATCGCAAAACAGCATTCATCCGGCAAGTTGACTGCCAGGGAGCGTATGGAAGCGCTCTTTGATGATGGAACTTTTGTTGAACTGAATGATATGATAATGTCCCGTTCGACTGATTTCGGCATGGATAAGAAAAAGAAGCCGGGTGACGGAGTCGTTACTGGTTATGGTTATATCCATGGCAGGATCGCTTTTGCTTCATCCCAGGATTTTACCATCGGCGGCGGTTCCTTAGGTGAAGCCCAGGCTATGAAGATCTGCAGGGCAATGGATAAAGCAATGGAGATGAAGGCTCCGTTTATTTCTATTAATGACAGCGGCGGAGCTAGGATCGAAGAAGGAATCGATTCGCTTACAGGATACGCTGATATATTCTACCGTAACACCATTGCATCGGGAGTTATTCCGCAGATCTCTGTAATTATGGGCCCATGTGCCGGCGGAGCATGCTATTCTCCAGCTATTACTGATTATATTTTCATGACCGATTACAGCCAGATGTATATTACAGGTCCTGCCGTTGTTAAGTCCGTTACTGGTGAAGTTATTTCATCTGCTGATCTTGGAGGCGCAGGCGTTCACAGCTCTACATCCGGTGTTGCTCATTTCGTATACCCTGATGATCTTTCATGTCTTAACGGAGTACGCCGCCTGCTCGGATATTTACCGCAGAGCAATGAAGAACTTCCAATGAATGTTCCGGGTGTTTCTAAGGATGACAGTTCTGTTCTTGCAGAAATAGTTCCTGCTGATTCCAAGAAGTCTTATGATGTTCGAAAAGTTATCGATTCCATTGTTGATGAGAACAGTTTCTTTGAAGTACAGGAATCTTTTGCAAGGAACATTGTTGTCGGTTTTGCAAGACTGGACGGTGAGACAGTCGGAATCGTTGCAAACCAGAGCCTTTATATGGCAGGTTCACTTGAAATAAACAGTTCTGATAAAGCATCACGTTTCATACGTTTCTGTGACTGCTTTAATATTCCGCTTCTGACACTCGTAGATGTTCCGGCATTCCTGCCCGGAAGCCAGCAGGAGCATGGCGGAATCATACGGCACGGAGCAAAGCTCCTTTATGCTTATTCCGAAGCAACAGTTCCCAAGGTAAGTCTTATAATGCGAAAAGCTTACGGTGGCGCTTATATTGCAATGAACAGTAAGGGAACAGGCGCGGACATCGTCTATGCATGGCCTATCGCGGAAATAGCTGTCATGGGTGCTTCAGGTGCTGTAAGCATTATCGGCAAGAAGGATATCGAGAAAGCCGAAGATCCTGCAGCAAAGAAGGAAGAACTTCTCAATGCATATAACGATAAGTTCATGAATCCGTATATTGCGGCAGAGCATGGCTATGTTGATGAAGTAATCCTTCCTGAAGAGACACGCCAGAAGATATCTGCAGCATTTAATATGCTTAAGACTAAAGAACGTGATCTTCCTTATAAGAAACACGGAAATATCCCTTTATAAGTGAGGTCAGTATGGAATTAGAACAGGTATTGGTTATGGCTGTAGCTGCTATCGCTGAAGAGAACGGCGTCGATGTTGATCATGTGGTTGTCCGTTCTTTCAAGGAAGTCAGTAAAAGCAGCCTCGAGCAGTATATAGAAGATAACAAGATTTTTTATCATAAATATCAGTTGGGAGAATAATAATGAGCAAGTATCGTATTACATTAGACGGCAAAACATATGAGATGGATGTTGAACTTATTGGTACTAACGGTGCGGTTCAGCAGCCTGTCAAAACAAAAACAAAAGCTGCACCTGTTACTTCTTCAGCACCCGCTGTTCCTTCTGCAAAGCCTGCGGCTAAGCCCGCTGAAGCTGGATCCGGAACAGTACTCGCGCCTATGCCCGGAACCATTCTCAAGGTCTTAAAAGCTGACGGGGATCAGGTAAAAGTTGGTGAGGTAGTACTTATTCTTGAAGCTATGAAGATGGAAAATGAGATCCTTGCACCTGTTGACGGTACTGTAGCATCCCTGAACCTTTCTGCCGGCGGAACAGTTGCCGGCGGCGATGTCCTTTTTGAGGTTAAGTGAGGGTTCTTTGATGAATGAGTTGTTTTCAAGTAATAAGCCTCTTCTGATAACTGATACGATACTCCGTGATGCGCATCAGTCTCAGGCTGCCACCAGAATGAAGCTCGAGGATATGCTTCCGGCTTGCGAGATCCTGGACAACATGGGCTATTGGTCAATTGAATGCTGGGGCGGAGCTACATTCGATTCCTGCATGAGATTTCTTAATGAAGATCCGTGGGAAAGACTGCGTACTCTTCGTAAAGCTCTTCCCAATACTAAGCTTCAGATGCTTCTGCGCGGCCAGAACCTTCTGGGTTACCGTCATTATGCCGATGATATGGTAGATGCTTTTTGCCGTAAATCGATTGAGAACGGTATTGATGTTGTACGTATTTTCGATGCGTTAAATGATGTTCGGAATATGGAGGCGTCGATCAAAGCGGTAAAGAAGTACGGAGGAATAGTCGAAGCTGCAATGAGTTACACGACAAGCCCCGTGCATAGTGAGGATTACTTTGTCGAAAAGGCCGTTGTTCTTGAACAGATGGGCGCAGATACTATCTGCATAAAGGATATGGCAAATCTCCTTCTTCCGGCTGATGCCTACAGCCTTGTTAAGAAACTCAAGGAGCGTGTATCCGTTCCGATCCATCTTCATACACATAACACTACCGGAACCGGATCGATGGTATATCTCATGGCTGCTATGGCCGGTGTTGATATTGTTGACTGCGCTCTGTCTCCTTTTGCAAACGGTACATCACAGCCTGCGACAGAGTCTTTGGTAGCAACATTAAAAGGAACGGCACGCGATACAGGTCTCGACTTAAAGAAACTGAATGATGCTGCAGTTCACTTTAAAGATGTTGCCGCTTCTATGGAAAAAGCCGGAACCATCAGTTCTAAAGTGCTCAGGGTAGACCCTAACACTTTGCTTTACCAGGTCCCCGGAGGAATGCTCTCAAACCTCTTATCACAACTCAAGCAGGCAAATGCCGAATCACGTATGGATGAGGTTTTGGCTGAAGTTCCCCGTGTAAGAGAAGACTTCGGTTTTCCTCCTCTTGTAACTCCTACAAGTCAGATCGTAGGCACTCAGGCTGTTCTGAATGTTCTTATGGGACGATATAAGAGCTTTACAAAAGAGTCTAAAGGACTTCTCCGCGGTGAATACGGACAGCTTCCCGGTAAGGTCAATGAAGAGATCCGTAAGATGGCAATAGGTGATGATGAAGTTATCACATGCAGACCTGCTGATCTTCTTATGCCCGAACTTGAATCCATCAAAGAACAGTACAGCGATATCGCATCTTCGGAAGAAGATATCTTAAGCTGCGCCATGTTCCCGCAGGTTGCTCCTGAATTTATCAGGAAACGCGATGGCGGAGATGTCCGTAATATTTCTGTTGAGTGGATCAGGTAAGAGAAGATCCGTTTCTCAATATTTATTGACACCAAACAGCCTTTCTGATTTTTTTATTCAAAAATCTCTGATACAATAATGCGTTGTACGTATAAGAGATTATTGAATAATGGATGGTGATATTCTATCGACGGTTATTTTACCAGTGCGATATCTATGGTAACAACGAAGTCAGTCTTGATCTGGACTTTAGTTGCTTTTGTTGTCGGATTGATTACATTTCCTTTATATCGAAAGGGAAAGTTAAGAGACGGTACGTTTATCGGTCTTCCATTATTTGCTTTTTATTTTGCATTTGTCCTTACAATAACGATTATCGAGAGAATCCCTTTCAAAGACGCACGGTATCAGTTGGAGGTGTTCTGGACATATAAAGCCATACAGGCAGGAAGGACTGAATTAAAAGCGGAGATTTTCTGGAATTATATTCTGTTTATTCCGATAGGAATACTGATTTCGATGATACTTCCTAAGAAATTCAAGTGGCTCAGCATTGTAATTAGTTTATTGCTTTCGTCAGGCATTGAGATCGCACAGCTGTTATTCCACCGCGGATTATTTGAATTCGATGATATCATTCACAATACATTGGGAGCGATGATAGGCATCCTGATCTATTTGACAGTCAGTTGGACAGTTAATCGTATTAACGGCAAAAAAACCAAATAATAAAGGGCTGTGACAGTTTCACAGCCCTTATTGTTAACTTAATTGCAATGTTATTAAGCGTACTCGGAAACGAAAGCTGCTATTACCGAAATTATGTAAAGAACGCTCCAACCTGTAAAAACACAACTGCCGATAAGCCCGCCTAATGACAGATACTTTCCGATCTTAGCTTTACCAAAGAGCTGGCCGCATTCTTCAATAAACTTCTTTGCCTTTGAAAGTCCAATAGCTCCGAAAATAATGCCTACGAAGCTGAACCAAAATGTGCAGGCACATGCTACAGCAACGATTCCCATGATTAAAATATTTTTAGCGAGTTCGGGATTGTTAGTTCCTGCTCCCATAGCACCAACAGGCATAACAGGTGTCGGCTGTGCATAAACAGGCTGAACAGGAGTAACAGGTATTGGTTGTGGGGCCGGTGCAGGAGCGGGTTCAGCAACGGGTGTAGCATATACAGGCTCAGTATCAACTGGTGTAGCATAGACCGGTTCAGCCTCAACAGGAGTTGCAACTACCGGTTCTGATTCAATAGGAGCTGCTGCAGGAGCAGGTGTTTCTATGGGCTGTGCAACAGATTCTACCTTTGATCCGCAATTGGGGCAGAATAAATTGCCGTCTTCAAATTGAGATCCGCAATTAGTACAAAACATTATTTCTATCCTCCATATACAAAAGATAAAGTGATATTAACATTATTATTTTATAGGTGCAAATGATAAATCTGTTTATGACATCCGTTAATCTAATCATGTTCCTTTTATATATTTTATTAAATAAATATAGTAAAATAATATGCTGATGTGTTTTGCCCGCTAGTGCTCCGGGCATTTAGGAAGATTAAGAGGAAGGTGTAGGGAAGACCCGTTAATGAAGACAGCTGTACTTTTGCCTGTTTATAATCCTGACGAGAAGTTCCTTCGCCTAGTTGAAGAGCTTAATAAACGTGATTTTGTAATAGTTGCTGTCAATGACGGAAGTCTTGAAAGATGTGACGAATTCTTCAAGCGCGCAGCTGCCTTTGCTCATATCGTAGGGTATAAGATCAATAAAGGTAAGGGTTTTGCGTTAAAGCGCGGCTTTGAATATATCGGCAATAACCTTGCTGAAGAAGTCGATTACATAGTTACGGCTGATTCTGACGGTCAACATGCTATAGAAGACATAGAACGTGTTGCCAAACTTACGAGAAAGACTGACGGGATCGTGCTTGGGATGCGCGACCTCTCGGAAAAAATCCCTATCAAGTCAAGGATCGGAAATGACATGTCCAAGATCGTATATACGATCGTTACCGGCGTTTATCTCCGCGATAACCAGTCAGGATTAAGAGGATTTCCTGCCAGACTTTGCATGTGGCTTCAGGATATTCCCGGCAACAAGTACGAGTATGAGCTGAATGTTCTTGTTACTGCTCACAAGGAGGGCATGAAAGTCACCGGCATAGATATCAAGACTATCTACGAGAATAACAACAAGAATACGCATTTCAGACCGATAAAAGATACAGTAAGGATCCAGAAGTCGCTTTGGGCTTACGGTCTTATCTCAGCGCTTATGTACTCTCTTTATACGCTGACGATCTCACTGCTCGTTTGGTTCAACATTCCGCATTTCTTCTACTGGCTCGCAGGTATATATTTGTGGGTTACTGCGATGCATGCTGTACTTAATGTTTTTTCAGCGGGCATCAGGCACAGGCAGAAAATAAGCGTTATCTATTACATTACCTGCTCGATCAAGTACTGCATCGCAACGCTTATCATGATGCTCTTCTACTATCAGGGGTGGAACATGTTCCTGGGCGGAATCATATCGCTTCTCATGATTTTAGTGTTAAGCTATGTATTTGGCAGATCAGGAATATTGGGAAAGGTTTAATTTATGAATAAATGTGATTTTGAATCAGTCTCGAAAATATTGAATTCCGGCGAGATCGTAAATCTCGGCGGCCAGGAGATAGAAGTAAAACCCGTTCCTGAAGAAGGCGACTATAAAGGAAAAATGGATCCCAGAGAGTTCTTCATCAGAAGTGCCATCTATGCTTTCCAGAAGTCTATGCCTATGCAGTTCTCAATAGAAGGAATGCGTCAGACTACAAAAACATACTGTGTTGATATGTGCTTAAAGCCCATATTGGAAGATTCTGTTGACATCACGGCAAACGGAAGAGCTTTTAAACTATTCTCTTATTGGCCGGCCGAAAAGGACGGTGAGACTCTCCCCGTAATGATCTACATACACGGCGGTTCATTCCTCGCATCCAAGGCTGAGTTTTACAAAGAGCCCTGCCGTTATACCGCAGAGAACCTCGGTTGCAAAGTTTTTAACGTTGATTACAGCCTCGCTCCCGAGAACGTTTATCCTGCAGCTATTGAAGACGTATGTGCTGCAATCGAATACATCTACAACAACGCTGAAGAACTTAAGATAGATAAGACTATGATCGGACTTTTCGGAGACAGTGCCGGTGCGAATCTAGCGCTTGCTGCGATCATAGACAACAAGTCAGATGCAAAGATCAACTATGCAGGCCTTTTTTATCCCTGTGTAGATCTATACTCACAGGACAATCTCTACGACTGGAATCTCGATATGTACGATGTTTCTGATGAGCAAAAAGAACTCATTAATTCCAGACTCCAGCTTGGAAGGGCCGATGGAAAAGGCAACAACGACCTTATGGCAGCGATCCTGACAGTATATTCCGGCGGCAGATATGAAGACGTTAAGCGTAATCCTGATGTTAGTCCTATCTATGCAGATTTAAACTGCATGCCTTATACGGGCATCTTCACCGCAGAGTACGACGGACTCCGCATTCAATCCGAATATTACTCAAGGCTTTTGGACAAGGCCGGAGTTCCTAATAAACACATCAGATACAGAGGAGTGTCTCATGCTTTTCTCGATTATTTCGGGATACTGCCGCAGGCACAGGCAGCGCTCCTCGAGATGTGCGAACAAGTAAGAAAGGTTTGGGATTTATAAGGGGAAATGGTCTCAAGTATTGTAACTGAGAATATTGCAGCGCTAAAAAACGCTCCGCAGACTTTTGAATCGATCTATACGATTATAAAGAACCGCTTTACAAGTGAAAGATTCGGCGAATGGCTCGAAAACGGCGAGATCCGCCAGATGTCATACTATGAACTTTATGAGCGTGTTGATGAGTTTTCCAAGGCTGCCGTTACATACGGGGCTGACGGAAGAGGCAGATTTGTAGGTATCTTTCTCGAGAATTCCGCAGACTGGGTCGCTCTGTTCTGGGGACTTCTTCAGGCCGGTTTCAGACCTATCCTTCTCAACACCCGTCATAATATCGGAATAACGAACGACATCATAAAGGATATGGATCCGCTGTTCGTGGTTTCCGAAGACGCACGCGTTGACAGGTCGGTTACCGTAAAGGATCTTCTTGAAGCAGGCAAAGGTATTAAGTTCGACAAGGAAATGATCAGCTGGGCTGACGAGATAATACTCATCACTTCCGGCTCAACATCGAAGCCGAAAGTCATATCCCACAGTGGCAGGACGATATGCCTTCAGATCGAGGTGAGCGGTGATATTGTTAAGACCAACCAGTCCATCCAGTATAACGCCAAGCTCGACATACACAATCTAGCATTCCTGCCTTTCTATCACATATTCGGACTTATAGCCACGCTGATGTGGTTTATGTTCTTCGGCAGAGGATTTGTTTTCCTTCCGAAATACGATGCCCAGAGCATCCAGTTCGTCTGCAAGCGCGTTGGAGTTACGCATTTCTTCGCGATCCCGCTGGTATGGAACAAGACCGTTGCATCACTCGAGCGTGAAGTGGCAAAGCAGGGCAAGACTGAGAAATTCAATAAAGCCATCCGCTTTTCTAACAAACTGCAGAATGTATTCCCGCATTTGGGACCTGCCATAGTCAGAAAGATCATCTTCAAGAAGGTCAGACGCCAGTTGCTTGGCGAGAGGGCTACTTTTCTTATCTCCGGCGGCGGATTCATCTCGCCCAGGACGCTGGAAGTCCTCAATGGTCTCGGATATTCTATATATTCCGGATACGGTCTGACTGAGTGCGGAGTAATATCTGTGGAGCTCTCGCGCAAGTCACAGTTCAGATGCGGCACAAGCACGGGAAAGATATTCAGCAACATTCCTTACAAGCTTAGTGAAGCGGGTGAACTCCTGATCCCCAGGGATCACTCCATGAACGGTATATATGTTGACGGCGTTTTCACGGAATTCGGTGAGGATTACTATCCTACAAACGATCTTGTAAACATTGATTCGACGGGACGTCTGCATATCATCGGACGTCTCGATGACGTCATCATTGGACCAAACGGCGAGAATATCTCGCCCGAGGAGATCGAGTCACGCATAGACAAAGGTTCTTTCACCCAGGAAGCAATGATCAATGCCCAGCTCCCAGGGACATCAGAAAAGCAGATGCTCCTTGTTCTGTCCGATGACGGTACGATGGGAGCTTTTGAGAAAGCGTCATCCCTTAAGGGTGTTTTCGTATCGATCGATCAGCTAACGATGTCGGAAAGACCGGTTAAAGTGCTCAATCTGACAGGGAAGATGCCTGAAAACTTCAAGGGTATCGACCGTAAGGCTCTGGCTTCCAAACTCGAAAAGGGCGAGCTCTTTGCAGTCGAATGCACCAAGCCTACCGATGAGGAAGTAACGCGTACCAGGAGTGCCGAGTATACGGAACTGATTGGAAAGATTTGTGATGTTTTCGCGGAGATCCTTAACAAGGAAAGACATGAGATCACTGAGACATCCAACTTCATATCTCTCGGCGGTGACTCAATGCAATATGTTGAACTTCTTTCCAAGGTAACTGAAGTTACAGGCAGACAGATCAATATGACGGAAACACCGCTCATAACACCTATGGCAATAGCTGATTATCTTATCGATCAGAGCAAGGAGCATGAATCATAATGTTCTTTATCAGATGGCTCCTTATCATTAACAGCATAATTCCCGCTCTTATACTTTTCCCGATAAAAAAGATCTATCTTCGTAAGAATAAGAAGGAGAAGTATAAAGGACCCGTCGTAATCTCAATGAACCATACGGCATTCCTTGATTATGTCGAGGCTCTGCTTGCATTCCCGGGCAGGCGTATATATGTGCTCGTAGGTGCGCAGTTCTATGCATATAATCCAGTACTCACATTCCTCATGAAAGCAATGGGTGTCATCAAGGTAGATTCTGTTACCGGCAATATGGATGCAGTCAATAAGGCTGTTGAGCAGATAAATAAAGGTCATTCGGTCTTAGTTTTCCCTGAAGGTCATATTGAGACCGAAGGCAAGCTCCTTGAATATAAGCAGGCGGCTGCGCTTATCGCTCTTAGTGCGGGAGTTCCTATTGTTCCCGTATTCCATAACGGCAGGATCGGACCCGGCAAAAGAGATCTAATCTTTATCGGAAGTCTTATGTATCCTGATACATATATGACACGCGACGGACTTGATTCCTTACAGGACAGGGCAAATGCCTTTACAAAGGAACTTCAGGAGAGGACAGAAACATACAGACAGTTCTATCTGAATAACTTCCTGATCGCTGAAGGCAAGAAACTTAAGCGTCCCAAGTATGCTTCTTTTTTATACTGCTTTATGAGAGCAACCGGTCTCCCTGGCATTAAGTTACTTATGAGATCGAAAATCTCTTACGGCGGCGATCTCGCAAGGGGAACAAGATATATGGATAAGGGGATGCTTATCATCTCCAATCACTCGTGGTGGATAGATCCGCCCCTGCTCTATTATGTTTTCCACCGAGTTTATTGCAGGACTCTTGCAGCTCAGGATGTTGCTGATGTTAATAAATCATGGGAATTTTTTGAGAAAACAATGGGATGCGTAATGCTCGACAGATCAGGCTTTGACTGGAATGCCATGAAAGCAATGATTACAGGTCTTAAGAATAATGAACCTTTTATAATCTTCCCTGAAGGACATATGAATTATGATGATGAATTCCTGGAATTTATGAAGGGACCTGCAATGCTCTCACTGTATTCGAAAAGACCCGTTGTCCCTGTATATATCCATACTTCTTACAAGATGTTCAAGCCCACGCTGTTTGTTGTCGGAGACCCTATAGAATTTGACAAAGAAGGGCTTGTAACAGATAATGATTCGGTGGAGAAAGCCAATGAAATAATGCGCGATGCATTATATGCATTGAAGCGTCAGGCAATCTCCGAGACCAAGCCTCAGATGAACAGCTACATCAAAAAGGTGAGAGCCCAGATGAAGCAGAATCTTGCCAAGATAAGCAGCGAGATTGAAGAGGCCAGGAAAAACAAGGCGGGTGGGAAATAGGATTATGGATATGATTCCGGAATTGTATTCCATTATCTGTGATACTTATAGGACCATGAACAGGACGTTCGACGTCCCGCTTGATTTCATTACCGCAGATTCTGAGCTTGATGATCTCGGTATCGATAATGATTCATTTAACGTCATTCTTATGAATATAGAATCCCGTATGAATGTGACATTGCCCGTTGACGGCGATTATGAGCCTAAAAAAGTCGGCGATGTTATAACAATGATCGATTTTTCAAAATAATTAATTTTATAAGGAGAGAAAGAAAATGGCTGATTATGTAATTCTCACAGACAGCTCAACAGACCTTACCAAGGAGCTCAGAGAAAGATTTGGTATTGATGATTATCTTCCCGGAAACATTACTTTCCCGGATGGTCATACCGAAGATTCTACACTTGACTGGGAGACGATCTCGCCACAGGATTACTACTCCAGCATGAGCAAGGACTCCATGTATACCACAGGTATAAAGAATATTGAGGTTCAGGAAGCCTTTTTCGAGAAATATCTCAAGCAGGGAAAAGATATCCTTAACATTTCTCTTTCGCATGCTCTTTCCAATACATATGACTGCTGCCGTAAGGCTGCTGCCAATCTTCAGGAGAAATATCCGGACAGAAAGATCATCGTTGTTGACTCTCTCCGTTATTCCGGCGGTGACGGACTTCTCTGCTCTCTTGCTGGCGATATGAAGAAGGAAGGCAAGTCTATCGATGAAGTTGCACAATGGCTTGAAGAAAATAAGCACAGATGCCACCAGACCGGCACGGTTGATGATCTTAAGTTCCTTGCGAAAATGGGTCGCTGCTCCAACGTATCCGCTTTCATGGGTTCGCTCATCAACATCAAGCCTATGGCAGAGTTTAACCGTGACGGTATGAACCAGATCATCACAAAGGTTACAGGATATAAAAAGCTTTTCGCAGCCATGATCGAATATATGAAGGCTACGATCGAACCTAATCCTAAGAGAATCTTCGTATCCCACACATTCCGTAAGGCACAGTGGCTACAGCTTCAGGAACTGATCCGTGAAGAGTTCCACCCTGAAGAGATCATTCCTACAACAGTTTGTATGGCAAACGGTTCTTCAATCGGTCCCGGAATGGTAGTTGCTTTCTACATGGGAAAAGAGATTTCCGAAGGTCTCGTTGAAGAGACCAAGATCTTAGAGGAGATCAAGGCTAAGTTATAATGTCCGGCACCTTTAATCCGCTACCTTTGATAATAATAATTACTCTTGTTGTCGTAATTGGCGGCGGCTTCGTGTTTATGTGGGTATATTGCTGGAAGATAGCAAAGAAGCAGTATGCCAACATGTTCATCCGCGAGACCAAAGACAAATGGGCAAGAGGCAACAGTGCTCCCGAGAATGCGGAACACACGGTGATGTTTGATACCGGAATGAAATGGGGCAATGAGAATGCGACTTTCATGAAAGAAATCGAGATGACTTCTTTTGACGGTCTTAAGATGAAGGGCGAATATTTTGATTTCGGGCATGACAGAGCATGTCTGATCATGGCAGGCCGCGCTGAGACTTGTAAGTATTGTTATTATTTCGCTGATCTTTATCAGAAGAATAATTTCAATATTATTGTTGTCGATCCGCGCGCTGCAGGTCTTAGTGAAGGTAAATACACCGGTGCCGGAATGCTGGAAGGAAAAGATGTTGAATCATGGATCAATGCTGTTCATGAGCAGTTCGGCATTTCTCATTTTGTTATCCACGGTATATGCATTGGCTCCGTTGCAGCTATCTACACAGCCGCTGAGCATAACCCTTATATTGATGCTATAGTTCTTGAAGGACCGTTCATATCGTTCTATAACGTTTTATGCCAAAGAACAAAGAATCTCGGGAAGCCGACATTTCCGGTATGCCTCCAGATGGCAATTCTTTTTAAGAAGCTTGCCGGAATTGATATTTTCGCAAATACTCCGATCAAGGCGATCAGGTTTGTTGAAGTCCCGCAGCTTATGATCTGCGGAAGACAGGATGTCTCTTCTTTGCCTAAGTATTTCGATAAGATCAATGAGACGAGCGGATCTAAGCGCAAGCAGATGGTGTGGTTTGATGAAGGTGCACACTCTCATCTAAGGATAAGAAACCTTGAAGCATACGACAAAGCTGTTTCAGACTTTATCAATTATGCCGAAAAGTAAAGAATAATAGGAAGAGAAGCAGGGAACATGGAATTATCTGTATTAAAGAAAATGCTTATCGGCGGTGCCAAGAAGATACTTGACCACAAGCAGGAATTAAATGACATGAATGTTTTCCCGATACCGGACGGTGATACGGGAACAAATATGGATAAGACCATGACTGGTGTTCTTCAGGTTCTGGTCGAGATCGGTGACAGACCACTAGAATCTTCAGACTTCGATAAACTCTATACAGGCGCCCTGATGAATTCCCAGGGAAATTCCGGAGTTATTCTTTCGCAATGGCTCAAGGGCTTCCTTAAAGCATTCAAGGATTTTGATGAAGTAAATGCCGGCTCTCTTTATGCAGGTTTCCTTGCAGGTACCGAAAGTGCATATAATTCAGTTGTTGAACCGGTTGAGGGTACTTTTCTTACTGTATGCCGTGAGGCCCAGGAAAATGCTGAAGATAATCTTGATGAAGATACGACAATAGAGCAGTTCCTGAAAGATATCGTTGACGGTGCTGCAGAATCATTGAAGCATACGCCCGAACTTCTTCCTGTGCTCAAAGAATACAACGTTCTTGATTCCGGCGCCATGGGTTTTGTCTGCCTTGTAACAGGTATGCTTGAATCTCTTGATGAATCATTTTCCATTGATCTTTCCGAATTCGAATCTGTTGCTTCGATCGGCGTAGGCACCTCGCTTCCCAATATGGGCGGAGAAGGTCTTGCTGAGTTCGGATACTGCACTGAATTGATCCTGCAGTTAAATGATGACAAGGAAGATTCATTCAACGAGACTCTGGTTACCTCCGATATGAGGGACTTCGGTAATTCACTCGTTTTAGTTAAAGACGGAAATCAGGTTAAGATCCATATCCATACATTAAAGCCTGAATCCGTAATGTCTTATTTCCATAAATTCGGAGAGTTCATTAAACTTAAGATCGAGAATATGACTGTCCAGCATAATGAGACTGTTTTCGCCGGAAAGAAAGATGTTGCAATTGTTGCTGTTGCAGACGGCGAAGGTTTTGCTTCGATGTTTAAGAAAATGGGGGTTGCGGAAATCTGCAGAGGCGGGCAGTCCAATAACGTATCCATTATGAATCTTTGTGATACATGCAATCATGCATCAGCAAAGAATATCATTATCATGCCAAATAACAAGAACATCATAATGACGGCTGAAAAGGTAAAAGAAATATTCAAGGATGCCACGATTCACATTGTTCCCACAAAGTCTATGGCTGAGGGATATATTGCTTTATCTTCTGTAAAAGCCGGAGCATCATGCGATGAGATCTTAAATTCAATGAACGATTCGTTGAAGGGAATATGTACAGGTCTTATAGCCAAAGCAGATAAAAGAGGGACATATAATGGTGTCTATGTCGATTCCGGCGATTATATCGGCGTGTTGAATGATGATATCATTAACTGCGCTTCTCCGGATCTTAAAAAATGCCTTTCTTCATTCATTCCTACAGTCCCTGATGCAGATACATTTAATTCTGTGATCATCTTTGCCGATAATGCAGAAGATCAGTCTTTGGCAGATGGTCTTACTGAAGAAATAAGATCAGTTTGCTCTTCAGCTGAAATTTCCACTTGCTTAGGCGGACAAAATATATATAATTACGTTATTGCGTTTTCTTAAACACAAAACCAGTAATTTGTCGGGTTAATACATTAGAATGCATAAGTTTGGAAAAAAAGATTTATTAAATAGTTTTAATGTCGATCTCATAGTCGGCAGTTCTTCTGCATTCCTTATTAACCTTCTACTCGAGCTAGGCTGATCCTTCAGCCTGTATTATTTGTCCGGCTTTGCGTATGCCAAAAATCACGCGATATTTTACAAAAATACCCTGAACTTATATAATTTATCGGTTACTTAGATAATAAAGAGGAAATTATTATGTTAACTTGTTTTTCTACGCTTGCATGCCCTGATTTCTCATGGCAGGATATTTACTCGATGGCCAAGGACTTCAATTTCAACGGAATTGAGATCAGAGGTTTAGGTCAGGATATTTTCTCTGTAAAGGCACCGCCTTTTACAGATGCCAATCTTCCCAAGACAGTTGCTAAGCTTAAGGAACTGAAGCTTGCTATTCCGTGCCTTTCATCCGGTGAACCCGTTAACAATCTGGAGACTAAAGATAAGGCTATAGCTGAGATAAGAGCTTATATCGAGCTTGCCAATAAACTCGGCACATCTTATATTCGTGTTCTCGGTGACCGCAATCCTGCTCCCGAGAAGGAGATCGATGACAATGTTGTTATCTCTATCATGAAAGAACTCATCCCATATGCTGAAGAGATGAATGTTACGCTTCTTTTAGAGACAAACGGTGTTTATTGTGATACCAAGAGACTTAAGAGAGTCCTGGATGCTATCGGAAGCCGTAAAGCTGCGGCTCTGTGGGATATGCACCATCCTTACCGTTTCATGGGCGAGACTCCCACCGAGACAGTAAATAATCTCGGTGAATATATAAAGCATGTTCATGTAAAGGATTCCGTCATGGTTGACGGCAAGGTAGCATATAAACTTATGGGAACAGGTGACATGCCTTTAAAGGAAATGTTCGATGCTCTCCAGTCAATAGATTACCTTGGTTATATTTCACTTGAATGGGTTTACAGATGGTCTAAAGATCTTGACAGCGCCGGTATCGTAGTGCCTCATTTCGCGGCATATATGGAGACATACCGTCCGAAGCAGAAGATCACGCTCCAGACGGATAACCGTGGCACCGGTTATTATCCATGGCCCAAAGAGACATTGATCGATCTCACATTTCCGGATGTATTGGATAAGATCTGTGAGCTCTTCCCGAACCAGTATGCTTTCAGATATACGGAGCTCGATTACACACGTACATATCCCGAATTCAGAAATGATGTCGATAATCTCGCACGTGCATTCCTTGCAATGGGATGTAAGAAGGGCGACCATATCGCTATTTGGGCAACCAATGTTCCGCAGTGGTATCTCACATTCTGGGCGGCTACAAAGATTGGCTGCGTTCTTGTAACAGTAAATACAGCTTATAAGATCCATGAGATCGAATATCTTCTCAGACAGTCTGACACATGCACTTTGGTAATGATCGATAAGTTCAAGGATTCCGATTACATCCAGATCATCAATGAGATCTGTCCTGAATTGAAGGATTCCGAACCCGGTAAGCTCGAAGCAGCAAGACTTCCTGTACTTAAGAATGTCATTACATGTGAATCTCATGTTCCGGGATGCTTCCACTGGGATGAGCTTCCTGCTCTTGCTGAAACAGTCCTCTATAGTGATGTCGAGAAGATCCGCCGTACGATCGACAAGAATGATGTCTGCAACATGCAGTACACATCAGGTACGACCGGATTCCCTAAAGGAGTTATGCTCACTCACTACAATGTAGTTAATAACGGTAAGGCTATTGGAGACTGCATGGATCTGTCTTCATTTGACAGAATGATGATCCAGGTACCGATGTTCCACTGCTTCGGCATGGTGCTCGCTATGACCGCTTCAGTAACTCACGCAGTTACAATGTCTCCTATTACCGCATTCTCGCCACGCAAGGGCTTGCATTGCATAAACCAGGAGAAGATCACATGCTTCCATGGTGTTCCTACGATGTTCATCGCTATGCTCGGACACGAGAATTTTGCTTCGACAGACTTTTCGCACATGAGAACAGGTATCATGGCAGGTTCTCCTTGTCCGATAAAGACTATGGAAGAAGTCATTGATAAGATGCATATGCCGGAGATCGTTATCACGTACGGTCAGACGGAAGCGTCTCCTGCTACAACTATGAGTAAGACGACTGATACGATCGAACAGAGAGTAAATACAGTCGGACCTTCTATTTTCGGTGTTGAGACAAAGATCGTAGATCCTGAGACCGGCGTAGAGCTTCCTGATGGTGTGCCCGGGGAGTTCTGCGCACGCGGTTATAACATCATGAAGGGTTACTACAAGATGCCTGAAGCTACGGCTGCAGCCATCGATGAAGACGGATGGCTCCATTCCGGTGACCTTGCTCTTAAGAGACCTGAAGATGGATATTATAAGATCACCGGCCGTATCAAGGATATGATCATCAGAGGCGGCGAGAATATCTATCCCAAGGAGATCGAAGACTTCCTTTATACACATCCTAAGATCCAGGATGTTCAGGTCATCGGTGTTCCCGATGCTGATTACGGTGAAGAGATCCTTGCAGCAGTAGTATTGAAGCCCGGCGAAGAATCTTCTGAAGAAGAGATCAAGCAATATGTCATGGATCATATGGCTAAGCATAAGGTCCCCAGATATGTTGACTTTGTTGATGGTTTCCCGATGAATGCTGCTGGGAAGATCCTCAAATACAAAATGAGACAGGAAGCAGTCGAGAGGCACGGCCTTGAGAATGCTAATAAGATCGTAACAGCATAAGATGAGGTTTTCCTGTGAGGGAAGTCAGTTCGTTACAGAATTCGACCAAGAAGGGTTTTAGCTTCGGACAGATCATTACAAAACTGTCCGAGCACCCTTTATTACTGGCTTTTATCCTGAATCTCGGAGCTTTTCTGTTCCGGATCATTGTTTTCGACATTAAATATGAAGTATCTGATGACTATATTACAGATGCTGTATTGTCCGGAGCTTATGGAACAGGATATGATCCCCAGCTTTTATTCGGAAATATAATTCTCGGATACTTTCTGGTATTTCTTTATAAACTGATCCCGACTATAAGTTTCTATTTTATTATTCTTATTTTGTTAAGCTTTATCTCTTGTACAACAGTGCTCTATCTGTTGTTCAAGAAAAAGATCAATACGATAACAGTCTGCATTGCTTTAATTTTCCTGGCTTTTGTGACTGACGATCTGTATGTATTGGTCCAGTTTACAAAGGTTGCATCTGCTGCAGGAATTGCAGGCGGTCTTCTGATACTGGACGGGTTATTTGAATATAAGACACCTAAGATCCTTACGGTTATATTAGGTTCATTGATGATGATCTCTGGTTCTATGATCCGTTTCGGCAATATTCTGATCTACTGCGCCTTTTTGGTCGTAGCTTTTATTTTTAACGTATTCCTCAAAACAGGTGAAAAAGGGAAAAATACGGAATCAAGTGAACGCAAAATGGATATCAAAGGTATATTGATCCGTTTTGTCATATGTGTTGTCATCGTCGGCTTATTATACGGTCTGATGTATCTTGGAGAATGGCTTACCGATCGTGACCAGACTCACCGTGAGTTTAATGAATATCATATTCTTCGCTGCAATATAACAGATAAGACCAGACCTGATTTTGATATTATCGAAAATGACTATAAAGAACTCGGTCTTGATTATGTTGATTATGCGATGCTTAATTCCTGGAATTTTGATGACCGTGATGTTTATTCAGATGAAACTCTTCAAAAAGTTGCACAGCTCCAGCAAAGAGCGGTTGCATCCCAGCCTGTCAGATTTAGTGATGTGATATATGTTCTATTATCAAGAAGAACATTCTTTTATCCAATCGCGTTCGCACTGTTTGTTTTAGCATTGTTGTCTTTGGTATTTGATAAGAAACGTATATATTCGCTTATACTTATTCTTGTATCTTTCGCAATGTTTGCCGGGTTAGTTTATTACGGCCGCATTATGTACCGTGTTGAATGGGGAGTGTATTTCTGTGCCGTGTCCTGTCTTATGGCCGGGTTTGATTACAATGAGAACAGCAAATTGGCTAAGAAAAAGAAAACTCTTTTCTATAAGGAAAGAAGTACTGTTGCTATATACCTGGTCATATTAACTGTATTGCTTCTTTTAACCAGAGTTCCGAGAATACTTAACATATACAATTTATTAAATTGTTCGGATGAAGATTACAAGTATTATTTTGATAATACGATGTTATATTCCGGTATATATTTGACTGATAAGATCGGTTTCCCGACAGTAATCCGAAAGCCTTCGTCGAACATTATCGAACGTTTGGAAAATGACCCTGATCATTACTATATTGTTGATTTTGCAACCGGAATACAGGACTTCTATTTTGATTACGATCCGTGGATCAGACCTGAGCAGGGATTATTCAGCGATCATTATGCGTATTTCGGCGGCTGCACTATGCGCCATCCGGGAGAGATATATGCATTGGAGCAAAACGGGTGCGATCCATATAATCCTTTCAAGAATCTTACCAATGATAATATCCTGCTTGTAGATAATTGGGGTTATGAATACAAATTAGCATATATCCGCCGCTACTATAATTCTGATGCTGAGATAGAACTTGTAGAAGTAATAGACGGTTATTCGATTTGGAATATATATATTCCGGATAATTCAGGAAATACTTAATCTTTAGGGAAAAGAAGGGTAATAGGACCTTTTCTTGATGTCTCGGAAATAATATCAACGATCTCTTCCGGAGCTTCAATCATTCCATTCAGTATCCATGAACAGATAACAGCGTTGCATCCTGCATTACAGTAATTGCAGATGATAAGATCCCTCGAAGATGTTATACCGCTGGGGTTATCGATACTTACTTTAACTTTCTCTGAAGCTATTGTGAAAATATCATTGAAGAACGCAAGATCGCAGTTAGGGGATATGAGAACTCTCATGAAATCAGGGTGTTGTTTGATTATATTTAATACCTCAACAAGGCTTTTTTTATTCCGGGTATTCTTGATATCTGGAATACTAGTTAGTTCATCAATTATTATCTGCTTTTGATCATTCAGGAATTCATAGATATTGTTATAGTGATAATAGAACGTGTTTCGGTTAATCTTTGCTTTAGAACAAAGCTCGGTAATAGTAATAGTTGAAAGCTTATTTGTTTTCAACAATTCATCCAAAGCAATTAATAATGCAGTTTGAGTCCTGATAACTCTGATATCTCTTGATTTAACCATTTTCGAAAACCTGAAAACAATATTGAATAATATAATCACTATATCACTTTTCGCAAAGAAATTTTAATCTTTTAATAAAATCTATAAAAAGGGGCTGCCTTACGACAGCCCCTGATAAATCAGTATTAAGTATTGAAAACAAATCAGAGCTTAGGACCAGCCTCAACGAGTGCCTTACCAGCCTCGTTTGTCTCATACTTCTTGAAGTTCTTGATGAATCTGCCAGCGAGATCCTGTGCCTTTGCATCCCACTCAGCTGCATCAGCGTATGTATCACGAGGATCGAGGATCTCTGTTGATACGCCGGGAAGCTCTGTAGGTACTTCGAAATCGAAGTAAGGGATCTTCTTTGTAGGAGCGTTCTTGATGGAACCGTCAAGGATAGCATCGATGATACCACGTGTATCAGGGATGGAAATTCTCTTGCCTGTGCCGTTCCAGCCTGTGTTAACGAGGTAAGCCTTAGCGCCGGACTTCTCCATCTTCTTTACGAGCTCTTCAGCATACTTTGTAGGGTGGAGCTCAAGGAATGCCTGACCGAAGCAAGCAGAGAATGTAGGTGTAGGCTCTGTGATTCCACGCTCTGTACCGGCAAGCTTAGCTGTGAAGCCTGAGAGGAAGTAATACTTTGTCTGCTCAGGTGTGAGGATGGATACAGGAGGGAGTACGCCGAAAGCGTCTGCGGAAAGGAAGATTACGTTCTCAGCTGCAGGACCTGCAGAGATCTTGTTAACGTTCTTAGCGATCTTCTCGATGTGATCGATAGGATAAGAAACACGTGTGTTCTCTGTAACTGACTTGTCTGCGAAGTCGATCTTGCCCTCAGCATCAACTGTTACGTTCTCGAGGAGAGCGTTTCTCTTGATAGCGTTATAGATGTCAGGCTCGTTCTCCTTGGAGAGGTTGATAACCTTAGCATAGCAGCCGCCCTCGAAGTTGAAGACGCCGTTGTCGTCCCAGCCGTGCTCGTCGTCGCCGATGAGAAGTCTCTTAGGATCTGTGGAAAGTGTTGTCTTACCTGTGCCGGAGAGACCGAAGAAGATTGCTGTGTGCTTACCTTCCATGTCTGTGTTAGCGGAGCAGTGCATTGAAGCGATGCCCTTGAGCGGGAGGTAGTAGTTCATCATGGAGAACATACCCTTCTTCATCTCACCGCCGTACCATGTGTTGATGATAACCTGCTCACGTGATGTGATGTTGAAAGCAGCGCATGTCTCGGAATTGAGGCCGAGCTCAGCGTAGTTCTCGATCTTAGCCTTTGAAGCGTTGTAGATAACGAAGTCAGGCTCGAAGTTAGCGAGTTCCTCATCAGAAGGAACGATGAACATGTTCTTTACGAAGTGAGCCTGCCAAGCAACCTCAACGATGAAACGGATAGCCATTCTGGTATCCTTGTTAGCGCCGCAGAAAGCGTCAACTACGAAAAGTCTCTTGCCGGAGAGCTCTTTCTGAGCGATATCCTTGACAACAGCCCATGTCTCTTCTGTCATGGGGTGGTTGTCGTTCTTGTACTCGTCTGTTGTCCACCAAACTGTATCCTTGGAGTTAGCATCCATAACGATGTACTTATCTTTAGGGGAACGACCTGTAAAGATACCTGTCATGACGTTGATGGTGTCGAGCTCTGTAAGCTGACCAACCTCATAACCTGTGAGACCTTCCTTGGTCTCTTCTTCGAAAAGGACTTCGTAAGAAGGGTTGTAGACGATCTCTGTCGTGCCTGTAATGCCGTACTTTGTCAAATCAATGTTTGCCATAATCGGTAACCTCTTTCCTTAAAATTTAACTAACTAATTATAACCAATTGGGTGCGAAATGGTATTTAAATATTTTTGTATTTTGGGTCTGATTTGTAAGAGTTGTGTCCCTGAAAGAGAAATTTTGACGGGTTGGGGCTGTAATGATTTTCACTTAAAAGCAGAGTTAGTTTTATATAATAATTTGATATAATATTTGCGATCAAAAAATATGGGGTGTTTTATGGCCGGATCAAGGAAAAAAGTCTCAAAAAAGAAAGTTGTTAAGATCGTTCTGATATCTTTGGCCGTTTTTATCGTTCTCAATCTTTTCGGCGCTGCGATAGGAACATCTACTTCGATTACTCATCCTAAGAGAGCTTCTTATGAAGAAGTGGCAGGTGAGATGAAGGAAAACAACGTTTACGGCAATTTTGATTCATATGATAAGGAAGATTATATTGTTAAGGGTCTGGACGGCTATGAACTTCACTGTGCCAAGGTTTCTTCTCCTGAGACAGAAGGTACTGGCAAGTACCTGATCTATTCACACGGCCATCAGGCTAATATGTATTCTGCCTCAAAATATTGTGATTCTTATATTGCTCTTGGGTTTACCTGCATCATCTACGACCAGAGAGGTCACGGTGCCAATGAAAAGGCTATATGCTCAATGGGCGGATTTGAGGCTCAGGACCTTAAATATCTAATCGATGATACATATGAACGCTACGGAGATGTCGCTCTCCTTGGGCTTCAGGGCGAATCAATGGGCACTTCGACATCCCTCAATGCCCTGAAATACACTGATAAAGTTGATTTTGTCGTTGCCGACTGCGGCTTTAAGAGCCTTAAGTATATGGTGCACGACATGTATAACGACATGTATCTGTATCCCTTCGGCACATGTGCGGACATTGGATTTAAGCTGATCTACGGAATAGATGACTCTCAAGTCAGCGGGATTGATGCTCTGAAAGGCAAAGGCGTGCCGATACTTTTCATTCACGGAGCTGACGATGACTGGATCGATGTCCAGAACAGTATGGATATGTATGACGAAGCCAAGCAATACGCATATTGCGAACTGTGGCTTGTTCCCGGCGCCAGTCACGCGAGATCAAGGCAGATAGCAGGTGAAGAGGAATACCGCGAGCACATTTCCGGATTCCTTAATGCTTCAGGCTTAACGAAAGAATGGTTTGAAGAAGTTTACGGTGATTATCTGGACAGCAATACGCCGCCTGAAGCCGAGGCTGCCTGATAGCTCTTAAATTGACAAAAAAATACCGCTTTAATATAATTATCAACGCAAACGGGGTTGTGGCGGAATGGCAGACGCAGCAGACTCAAAATCTGCCGACCATAAATCGTGTGGGTTCAAGTCCCACCAGCCCCACCAGAAAGATAAAAATACCATCTGTAACTACGAACAGTCGCTTCGCTCAACTAGTTACAGATGGCATTTTTATCTTTCGGACCCCGGACAGTCGCTGCGCTCGATCTTTTTATGCACGTTTTGTTGTAGCAGATTTGTCGCAGGATTAAAGTGTTTTCAAAAAGACTAAAATGCACATTTTCGGGAAATAGCCAATTTTGCAGCAGAAAAAAACTAAAAAATGAAATGCATTTTTGCTACAACTCTAACCCCTTATTATCGAACGCGTTTTTGCCGCTGAAAAAACCATATGCCATCTTCATTTTCTAAAGTGGAATTCTCATATATAATTTGCATGTAATACAACATTTTCGGGGTTCTGATGCAGGTCCATATTGAGAAAGTCAGCAGTAAGGATGAAGAGCAGGCCGTCATTAAGGCGGTCGAGATTACTGATGAGATAAGGGGCGCGATCGAGCTGCTCGAGGGCGAGTCGAAGGGGTTTGCCGTGAGCAGGGACGGGCAGACCTATATCATCAAGGCGTCGGCTGTTTACTATATCGAATCCGTTGACAAGAAGACATTTGTGTATACGAAGCAGGGCTGCTATGACTGCAAATACAGGCTATATGAGCTGGAGGTCATGCTCGGCGGGTACTTTATGAGGTGCTCGAAATCGATGATAATCAACTTAAGAAAAATCAAGAACGTCAAGTCGCAGATGAGCGGCAGGATCGATGCGACGCTGCTCAATGACGAGGTGGTCATCATTTCAAGAGGATATGTAAAGGAAGTAAAGAGGAGGCTCGGACTATCATGAACAAACTAAAGATTTGGCTCGAACAGACAATGATGATCTCGTTCGCAATCCTGGTCGGCATCATTATTGAGGGGCTGTTCTTTACGCTTTTTTCCGGTGATCCGCTTTATGAGTTTAAGATGGACTGGCTTCAGATGGTATCGATCGTTTTGACGGGCGCGGTCTGTTCTTTGCCGACGGTTCTCTGGCTTGTAGATACTGAGTTGCCGAAAAACAAATTCACCGTCCGCATAATCCTTCATTGCATCGGACTTTATGCGATCGTCAGCCTTTTCGGATGGTTGTTTAAGTGGTACACGAAGGTCGACGGCTTCATATTCATGACCATTATCTACTTCGCTGTCTATGCATTCACATGGACCGTGACTCTCTGGTTCCACAAGCGCGACGACAATAAGATCAATAAAGCTCTGGACGACATCAGGGACGAGGAATGATCTATTCATAGCAACTTGGTAACCCTTTTCCGCAACTTGGTAGAGTTGCTCTTTCAGCATTCATTCCGATAGGTTATCGTGACCTTGCAAGGAGGAATGAACATGAAAATTATTGAAGTAAAAGATCTTACCAAGAAGTACAGGGAGCACTCCGCGGTTGACAGGATCTCCTTTGATGTTGAAGAAGGCGAGCTGTTTGCTTTCCTGGGGGAGAATGGCGCCGGCAAATCCACTACGATCAATATGCTGACGACCATTCTCAGTAAAACCGCCGGTGAGGCATTTATCTGCGGTCATGAGCTGGGAAAAGAGGACGATGAGATCCGGAAGGTCAACGGGATTGTTTTCCAGAATTCTGTGCTCGATAAGAAGCTGAGCGTAAGGGATAACCTTCTGACTAGAGGCTCTTACTACGGACTGTCTCGAAAAGAAGTGCTTAAGAGGCTTGAGCCCTTTGCAGAAAGGTTCGAGATGAAGGAGATATGGGACCACAGATACGAGAAACTCTCGGGCGGGCAGAGAAGACGTGTTGACATAATGCGTGCGCTCATAAACAAACCAAGGATCTTATTTCTTGACGAGCCGACGACCGGCCTTGATCCTAAGTCGAGAAAACTCGTGTGGGACTACATCAATTATCTCCGCAAAGAGTACAGAATGACGATCTTCCTGACGACACATTATATGGAAGAGACAAGGGATGCGGATCACGTCGTGATACTTGATAAGGGCAGGATCGTGACCTGCGGTACGCCTGCTGAACTCAAGACAAGATATACTCATTCGCGTCTTGTTTGGTACACCGCGAAAAGCGAACGTTCCGAGGCACTCATCAGCACGGTGAGCACGAACTTTGTCTACGACGCCGATCATTACAGCATTGATACTGACGGCAATCTGACGGAATTCATTTTCGCTAACCGCGAGGAAATAAAAGATTATGAATTCATAAAGGGTACGATGGACGACGTGTTCCTCAACCTTACAGGAAAGGAGCTTGCATCATGAAAGATTTTATGGGATTCACAAGAAGAAACCTTCTTATATATTTTAAGGACAAACTCGCTATATTATTCTCGCTTCTGACATCGATAATCGTGTTTGTACTGTATCTACTGTTTCTCAAAGGTACATTTGTCGATGCTTTCAACAACACGATGAACGGTCTCGAAGACCTTGTCAGCAGCAGTGATATCGAAATGTTCGTCAATGGTTTTCTGTTGTCCGGCGTTCTCGGCTCGGCCATGATAACGGTACCTTACACATGCCTTCAGACCATAGTTAAGGACAGGGAATCGGGCGTCGACAGTGATATCTGCGCCACACCTTTGAAGAGATGGAAGATCATTCTCTCGTACTTTTCGGCTTCCTCAGTCAGCTCGTTCATAATCACGTCCTTGATCCTGACGGTGGGACTTATCGTGCTCTCATTATCGGGCGACACTCATCTCGGTGTTGTGTCCGTTCTCGAGGCATATGGCCTGATGCTGCTCGGCTCTGTGTCGTCAACCGCTCTGTTCATGCTGGTAATGCTTTCCTTCAGGTCATCATCTGTCAGCACGGCATTCTTCGGAATATTGTCCGCTGCGTCGGGATTTGTGATAGGCGCGTATATTCCTCTTTCACAGTTTTCTGACGGTGTAAGGTCATTCTGCAATATCTTCCCTGCAAGCCATATCACTTCAATGATCCGCAATGTTCTGCTCAGCGGTGTTAGCGGCAGCATCGACTCATCGATCGGCGGCGTTGACAATGGTGCTTTCATCATGGCAGTAAAGGATACGTTCAACTTCAATGCGAGTGCTTACGGGTTCAGCTTCAGCGGAGTGACGTCAGTTCTTTATGTCTGTGCGATCGCACTGGCGTGTGTTGCGATCATGACTATTGTGTATAACAAGACGTACAGAAGAGGATGAAACAGGGAAGTGCAGCTGTCAGCCGACTTCGTAAAAATTGAATATAAAAGCGCCTGTTTTAGAGGGCTTGCCGACCGTGAAAGTAAATATCTCAGCGTTGTATTGGAGCGCGCTGCCGGACGGGTCACCAACGTTGATTATGTTCCAGCCGCCGTTAGCCTTCTCCATTCTCCAGAAATTATATCTGTCGCTCACAGGCTTGTTTGTGAGAGCGAGCTCACCTCCGGTGGTCATTACAAGGAAATTGCCGTTCTGGTCGCGGAGCGTGAAGTTCTTATTTTCATCGAAAAAGAGGGTAAAGAACAACGCACCTTCAGGCAGTTTGCCTGTCAGGCAGTTATCAGCGGAAGGAATCGAAACACCTTTCAGGCCACCGACAGTTACTAATGTTGTGATTGCGAATCCAAATGCATCATTGTAGATGATGTAGTTCTTCTCGTCCTGGGGATCTTTCTCGCAAATGGCAAGACAGTCTTTGGGGAGCTGAGTTGTCTCAGAGTCGGATGTCGAAACTGAAGAAGCAGAAGTCTCGGATGATCCTGACGTTCCTGATACAGAAGAACCCGTTGATTCCATGCTCTCGGATGTTGTTGCAACAGCTCCGGCAGTCTCGGTTGTGGTTACGATTGTCTCAGAACTTGTTGTGGCATACGTTATAGATTCCGTCTCGGAAACTGAAGATGCGTCGGAAGCTGATGCGGTTGTTGCTTCAAATACATTAGTGGCTTTCGAGGTATCGGCGACTTCAGTTGATGCCGGTATGAGACTGCATGCGATCAGCTGCAGGCTGAACAGAACACATAATATAACCCCACAGTATCTAAATGTCTTGCGCATCTTATTAATCTCCCTTCGATGAATTCGCGGCATGCCGATAATGATAATGCCCTTCATCACAGAACCTAATTGTATCAGTAAATCTTCACGGAACAAAAAACATCATAATATTTTGATGTATAATCAGAACCAACAGACCGGAGGTTTTCCATGGCAGAAAGAACCGCAAGACAATCCAATATAGAACTTCTAAGAATAGTTGCTGCTATCGGTGTAGTTCTGCTTCATTTTAACAATCCGTCTCTCGGCGGCGGGTTTAGTGCTGTAACTAACGGAAGCGCTGAACAGTTTCTAATAGTGTTTTTTGAATCCGCATGCATCTGTGCCGTCAATCTTTTCGTGCTGATTTCCGGATATTTCATGAGGAAATCCATGAAAAGGGATATTCTGAAACCTATAGAATTATTTACTATGTATATAGTTTTCGAGCTCGCTTCATATCTCATCAAGGAACTTCCAAAGGGTAATCCTTTTACAATATCCCGTTTTTTAAGATACTTTACGGCAAGCTACTGGTTTATATTCGTTTATATTACGCTTTATCTTATATCTCCATATATCAATGTTTTGATGAAACATCTCGGCATGAAAGAGAAGAAGACTCTTCTGATCTTATTGATCATACTATTCTCTGTATACCCGATAATAATGGATTCTTTAACTTTAATGCCCGGATTCAGTCTCTGGTCAGGCACAAACTATGGTAAGAGCCAGGGCCTGAGTTCAATCGGATTATTCGGCTCCGGTGCAGGATATACGATAATTAATTTTGTTCTGATGTATATTATCGGATACTATCTGAAAGACATCGAAGAAAAGGGTGTTAAGTTCAAGTCCTTAAATCTCCTTGTCCTTTATCTTATTAACATTCTGGTTATAGTCTGCTGGATATATGGTGAATCTTCCATCACAGGACTTAGCCTTAATTTCTCGACCGGCTTAAATTATGAGAACCCGTTCGTTATCTCGGAAGCTGTTATTGTTTTCCTCCTATTCAAGAACATGAAGATAAAGAACAACAAGATAATCAACATTCTTGCTGCGGCTTCTTTTCCGACTTATCTGATCCATATCAATCTCATTTACGGTTTTTATTTTGATTTTTTTATCAGTTCCGGACCATTCATATTTGTGATCTACATGTTAGGAAGTTTAGTAGCTGTTTACCTTATCTGTTTTGTTATCTATATGATCTATGACCTGATTACAAAACCGTTGTTCAGATTCATATCCGGCAAATGGCAAAAGAGACGCTTCATTATTGTTAATGAAGATAGCGGAGATAATCAATGACCGGCTTTATCAGAGAATACCAGACTGATTTTATGCTCTTTTTCCAAGGCATATGCCTTATTATTGCATTCCTTACTCTATTTACAAAAAGCCTTTCACCGAGAAGAAGAAACGCGATAATACTGCTCGAACTTTATGCGGCAATGTATCTTGCAGCAAGCAGATACTATTATCTTTATAAAGACATTGTTGATCCGGGCGGATGGCAGATGGTCCGGGTCGCAAAATTCCTGGATTATTTATTTGCACTGGCATTGATACTCTGCCTTAACCTATATCTTAAGGATCTTTTTACCAACGAAGGCGGACTTAAGAAAATACCAAAGGGGATATTTATCGGGGACTTTATAGTCGTTGCCGGTGTAATATCACTGGTAATTGGCAATTTTACAGGTCTTTATTACTACTGGGATGCCAATAATGTCTATACGCACGGCAAACTGTTCTTCATGCATTATTTGTTCTGTGTCCCGCCGATGATCATCGATCTGTTCTATGTATTCAAGTACTACAAGAAACTTACGAAGTCTATCAGAATACTTATTATTTTATTTATTATCATTCCGGTCCTGATGTCCGTTCTGCAGTTCGTGACTTCCGGAATCGCTTCAGCTGTACTGTCGACGGCCGGATTCGATATTATCCTTTATGTTTTCACAATCCTTGATACCAATAAGAAGCTCGAGAGGGCACACAGGCTTGAGATAGAGATGATGGCCAAATACCAGAAAGAACTCGAAGAGACAGTAGAATTAAGGACATCGGAACTAAAGGTAGCAAATGAGAAAGTCGAGCGCCTTTTACTTAATATCCTGCCTGAGCCCATCGCGAAAGAACTAACCGAACACCCTGATAAAACGATTTCTGACCGTTATCCGAATGCAACTGTGCTTTTCACTGATATAGTTGATTTTACAAAGATCAGCGATTCCATGAGCGCTGAAAATACGGTTGTCATGCTTAATAAGATGATGACTCTTTTCGATGACCGTGCGAAAAAAGAAGGAATCGAGAAGATCAAGACTATCGGAGATGCGTATATGGCTGCGACCGGCCTTACAAATGAGCCGGAAAATGACGGGGCTGAAAAGATGATACGTTTCGCCCAGGGCCTGTTGGAAGATATAGAGGAATTCAATAAGACGTCTGACATCAAGTTCCGCATACGCATAGGCATTAATTCAGGTGAACTTGTTGCAGGCGTAATCGGAAAGACGAAGTTCATATATGACATCTGGGGAGACACAGTAAACGTGGCAAGCAGGATGGAGAGCTCAGGCACACCGATGAAGATTCATGTTTCCGATGTCACATATAAGCTGACTAAGGATAAATTTGAATATTCGGATAAAGTAAGTCTTGATATCAAGGGCAAAGGAAACATGCTCACGTATTATTTGTGATCTTATGACCTGGATAATAGTTATAGTTGCAATATTAATCTTTCTC
Source organism: Clostridiales bacterium (assembly GCA_017510605.1). GTDB lineage: Bacteria > Bacillota > Clostridia > Saccharofermentanales > Saccharofermentanaceae > Saccharofermentans. The sequence goes on along the minus strand of JAFWMQ010000015.1, from coordinate 361,895 downwards.
ATCGTGAGCCTCGCGGTCTTCTGCTGGCGCAATGCCAAACGCTCGCTCAAGCCAAACACCATAAGTCTTGAGCAGGAGATCGAATGGAATAAGAAGAAAGGGCTATGGCTTGATTTCGATTCCTATTCAAAAAAGGAATATGAGATCAAAGGAAAAGACGGCTACATTCTTCACGCAATGTTTGTCGATGTTCCTTCTGTTCGTGGTACAGGCAAATATGTGATCTTTTGTCACGGTCACACATCTAACCGCTACGGTGCAGTCAAATATCTAAATTCATATATAAAACTCGGTTTCTCATGCATCATCTATGATGCGAGGATGCACGGGGAGAATGCTCCTGACATCTGCACTCTTGGCAATATTGAATCCTACGACCTTAAGAATGTTATCGAAGATACCAGAGCGCGTTATTCAGACATACGGATACTTGGTCTGCACGGCGAATCAATGGGAAGCTCGGCATCCCTTTCCGTTGTAAGTTTTAAGCCCAAGATCGACTTTATAGTTGCAGACTGCGGCTTTACGAGCTGTTACGATGTCGTTCGTGACGGTTACGGCAATCTTCACATGTCATTCCTCGCGCCTCTGATTAATTTGGCAGGTAAGATCATCTATCATGTCGACTTGAAAGATACATGCGCCCTTAAACATCTCGAAAACAATACTTATCCTATCCTTTTTATCCACGGTGACGGCGACAGGCTTGTTAAGCCATATCACAGTGAACTTCTTAATGCTTCCGCTTCAAAGAACGGTGCATATACAGAACTTATCATGGTGGAAGGAGCAGGTCATGCCAGATGCAGATATACTGCCGGGTTTGAGATGTATACCGGGTATATCGAGAAGTTTTTGAAGAAGATAGGGGTAGAGTAAGATTTTTTGTTTTTTCGCATTCTTCCCGATATCAATATAATCACGTTCTATAATTGCTTCTTGTTTTCACGCAAATTTTCACGCAGTGCGCGAAAAACAGCGTGGATTTTAAGTCGTGCATGATATTTTTCGCGCAGAGATTCGCGCTGTGCGTGAATCTTAGCGTGTGTTTTTTCAGTTCATCATTTATTGCCATTAGAAGCGTTAAATTATTTATAAGGATGCTCGAAATAAAAACCCATTTTCTGCCTTGCTTTTCTTACCGGATAAATATAGAATTCTAACAGCAAAACTTTAAACGGTCCGGCGAGGCCGTAAGTGGCAGTTAATATTACTTGTATTTACGGATTCCTTCTCTAGCCGGACGGTGGCGCATAGCCACATATACCAGGCGGAAGGAGTTTTTTATGGTCTTAATTCCCGGTCATGAACTGATGGATGAAGCCGCAATGTCGCGTGCGCTTATCAGAATCTCCCATGAGATCGTCGAGCACAACGACGGACTTGATAACGTTGCGATCATCGGCATCCAGAAGAGGGGAGTCCCCCTTGCAATGAGGCTCAGAGCGCTTCTTGAAGAGATCGAAGGCATTAAGGTGCCAATGGGCATCCTCGATATCACATTCTACAGAGACGATCTTTCTATGCTCTCGGCTCACCCGGTCGTAAACGGAACAGATATCCCATTCGATGTAAACGACAAGAAGATCATTCTTGTAGACGACGTGCTCTTTACGGGAAGGACTACAAGGGCTGCTATCGAGAATATTTTCGACATGGGAAGGCCAGCGAATATCCAGCTCGCGATCCTTATAGACAGAGGTCACAGACAGCTTCCTTTCAGAGCTGACTATGTCGGTAAGAATGTTCCGACCGCGATAACAGAACACATTGATGTAGAAGTCAAAGAAGTAGACGGTCAGGACCGCGTAATACTGCTTAAAGAGGAGGAAAACAAGTAATGGGACTTAAGAGTAAAGATCTCCTCGGTATGAAGCAGCTAACCGCCGAAGAGATCATGGAGATCCTTGATACTGCGAAAACAATGAAGCTGGTTATATCATCGGCAAATAAGAAGACGAGCCACCTTCAGGGCAAATCGGTAGTAACACTTTTTTATGAGAATTCGACAAGAACAAGACTCTCGTTCGAGCTCGCTTCAAAGTACATGGGAAGTGCTTCTGCCAATATCTCAACTTCGGGAAGCTCGGTAAATAAAGGCGAATCACTCCTTGATACCGCAAGAACGATAGACATGATGGGTACGGACATCATAATAATGAGGCATAACCAGTCTGGTGCGCCTCATTTTATTGCACCTTATCTCAAGGCCTCCGTCGTAAACGCAGGCGACGGAATGAACGAGCATCCGACGCAGGCCCTGCTCGACATGCTCACGATGTATGAGAGATTCGATACTTTCGAGGGCAAGAACATCGCAATCTGCGGTGACATATATCACTCCAGGGTAGTCAGATCCAATGCTATCGGACTTTCAAAGCTCGGTGCAAAGGTCAGCGTATACGGACCCAAGACCATGATGCCGATAGGAATCGAGAAGATGGGCGTAAGGATCGCCGGCAGCGTTGCCGACTGTATTAAGGATGCAGATGCTGTCATGGGACTCAGAGTACAGCTCGAACGCCAGCAGAAATCACTTTTCCCTTCGATCGCCGAGTATGCGAGATTCTATGCGATCACACCCGAGATGCTCGCGCTGGCAAAACCGGATGCATTCCTGATGCACCCCGGTCCGTGCAATCACGGCGTAGAGCTCCCGACGGCAGTCTATGACTGTGATCAGTCGGTAATTAATGAACAGGTAACGAACGGTGTAGCAGTCAGAATGGCTGTTCTCTACCTTCTTATGGCAAGGAGGAATAATCTGTGAGAATAATCTTAACTAACGCTAAAGTCTATAACGACGATAAGACTACAAAGATATTCATAGAAGACAGGAAGTTCGCCAAGGAATTTTCAGAAGATAAGGCAGACAGGGTGATAGACCTTAAAGGTGCTACCGTTACTCCGGGACTTGTGGATATGCACTGTCATTTAAGAGAACCGGGCGGTGAATATAAAGAAACAATAGCCACAGGCACAGCAAGTGCTGCAAAGGGCGGATATACTTCAATCTGTCCGATGCCGAATACTAATCCTGTAGCAGATAATGCAGCAGTTATAAGCGGAATCCTCAAAAAGGCAAAAGAAGCCGATAAATGCAGGGTTTATCCTATAGGCGCTGCTACAAAGGGAATCAACGGAGATCTGATCTCCGAGATGGGCCTTATGAAAGAAGCAGGAATCGTTGCTGTATCTGATGACGGTCATCCGATCAAGAATGCCGGAATAATGAGAAAGGTCATGGAGTATTCATCTGATTTCGACCTTCCTGTATTAAATCACTGCGAAGATAAAGACCTTTCCGAAGGTGCAATGAATGAAGGTGTCGTATCTACAACTATAGGCATCAGGGGAATCCCCGCCGCTGCTGAAGACATCATGATCGCAAGAGACATAATCCTCTCGGAATATCTGGATATCCCGGTTCATATCTGCCATGTAAGTACAAAGGGCGGAGTAAGGATGATCAGGGAAGCCAAAGCCAGAGGCGTAAAGGTCACATGTGAGACCTGTCCTCATTACTTTACCCTGACTGACGATATGTGTGAGACATATGACACTAACTTCAAGATGCATCCGCCGCTCAGGACTGAAGAACACAGGCTTGCGATCATCGAAGGGATCAAGGACGGAACGATAGATGCAATCGCAACAGATAATGCACCTCATCATGCTGACGAGAAAGTATGTGAATTTTCTGTCGCTTTGAATGGTATATTAGGGTTTGAGACAGCCTTCGCTTTGGGGTACACTTATCTTGTGAGAAAAGGTGAGATAACTCTCGACAGACTCATCGACCTTATGTGCTTCGGACCTTCAAATATCCTGAAGCTCGGAAGAGGCGGTATGAACATAGGCGATGATGCTGACCTTGCGGTCTTCGATCTTGAGAATGAATTCGTTTTCGAGAAAGATAAGATGCTCTCAAAATCAAGAAACACGCCGTATGATGGTTGGAAGCTGTACGGTGAAACAATACTTACTGTAATGGGAGGAAAAGTCACATATGAGAAACTTTGCTGATAGTCTGGTAAGAAGGATTGACGAGCTCGAGAACCCAACTGTAGTTGGTCTTGATACCAAACTCGATTACATTCCTCAACATATCAAGGAATATGCTGAATCATTATTCCCGGAAGAACCAACCAAGGCTACTGCAAAGGCTATCTGGCTCTTCAACAAAGAGATCATCGACCAGACATTTGACATCGTTCCTGCCGTTAAGCTTCAGTATGCTTATTATGAAATGTACGGTTATGATGCGATCAAGACGATGCTTCTTACAGCAAGATATGCCCAGAAAAAAGGTATGCTCGTAATCGGCGACTGCAAGCGTAATGATATCGGCTCCACAGCTACTGCATATGCTGAGGCTATTATCGGAAAAACGGATATCCTTCTTGGCGATACCATGGAAATGAGCGGACTTGATGCCTGCACGGTAAACTGTTATTTAGGAATCGATGGTGTAAAGCCTTTCATTGAAGTTGCAAAGAGAGACGGCAAGGGCATTTTCTGCCTCGTTAAGACATCTAATCCTTCTGCGGGTGATTTCCAGGATCTTGACCTTGCAGATGGCCGCAAGCTCTACGAAGCAGTAGCTTCAAAGGTTGCAGAGTGGGGTGAAGACCTGATCGGCGAAGAGGGTTTCTCTTCTGTCGGTGCCGTTATCGGCGCTACATATCCTGAGCAGGCTGTAGGACTTCGAAAAGTCATGCCTAACGCATTTATTCTTATCCCGGGATATGGTGCACAGGGAGCAGGCGCAGATGAAGCAGTTGCAAGCTTTACTGCATATGGCAAGGGCGGAATCGTCAACGCGTCAAGAAGCATCATGAATGCATGGCAGGCCCGTTCTGATCTGTTCAGACCTGAAGATTTCGGTAAGGCTGCCAGATTTGAAGCTGAAGATATGAAGGAAAAACTTAACGTTGCATTGAAGAACCGTAAGTTCGTATAACTGATGAGTCATAAACAGGAATATAGAATCAGATTAGTCTCGAAAGAATTTCTTAACAGTGATACCTGCTATTTGGGATTTGAGTGTCCTGACATAGCTAATTCTGCTATTCCGGGGCAGTTCGTTAACATTTCTGCAGGAACTGTATTTCTTAAGAGACCTTTTGGAATTGCAAGTGTAGATAAAGATATCGGAAGATTTTATATAGGTGTCAAAGTTGTAGGCAAGGGGACCTCCGAGATCGCAGGATTTGAGTCCGGAATGATGGTCGATTGTCTTGGTCCTCTTGGTAACGGCTTTGATTTAGAAGATTACGATAATGTGATCCTTACAGGTGGCGGAACCGGTGTTTTCCCAATCAACTTCGCATATGAGACTCTTTCTGCGCAAGGCAGAAATGTTGTTGTGTGCGAAGGTTTCAGGAACGCTTCACAGGTCATCCTTAACAAACCTTCTTATATTCTTACTACTGATTGCGGTGATACCGGCATCAAGGGTACTGTAATTGCCGGTCTTGATACCATCTCTATTGATGATTACGGAAAGACACTTGTTTGCTGTGTCGGTCCTGTTCCCATGATGAAAGCCGTAAATGCATGGTGCGCTGATAAAGGAATCAAATGCCTTGTTTCCATGGAACAGAGAATGGCGTGCGGGGCAGGCATCTGTCTTTGCTGCACCGTAAAAGTTAAAGATGACGGTCCTGAAGGATATAAAAATGTAAGATGCTGCAAGGAAGGGCCTGTTTTCGACGGCGGGGAGGTGGTCTGGTGAGCACTTCTATAAATGTTAATGTTGGTAATGTTTCGCTCAAAAGCCCCCTGATCCTTGCTTCCGGAACATGCAATTTCGGAAGGGAACTTTCAGAATATTATGATCTGTCATTATTAGGCGGTATATCTTCAAAGGGCCTTACGATAAAACCCAGAGCCGGAAATCCCGGTGTAAGAGTTGCTGAGTGTGATTCCGGCATGCTTAATTCCGTCGGGTTACAGAATCCGGGTGTCCAATATTTTATTGAGAATGATCTGGATTTCATGAAGGAGAGCGGTGCTGCCGTTATCGTTAATGTAGCCGGTCACAGCTATGAAGACTATATAGATATGGTAATGACATTAGATCCGCATAAGGATAAGATCGATGCTCTTGAGATCAATCTGTCTTGCCCTAACGTTAAGGAAGGCTGTATGACAATAGGAAGTGATCCTGCAGCTATCAAGCTTATCACTTCAAAACTCAGAAGCCTTACTGATCTTCCTTTATGGATAAAACTTACCCCTAATGTAACTGATATCAAAGCGACTGCTTTGGCTGCCCAGGATGGAGGAGCTGATGCTGTCGTTCTCATCAATACACTTATGGGCATGAGAATTGATATTAAGACAAGAAGACCCGTTCTTACCAACAATACCGGCGGTTATTCGGGCCCTGCGGTCAAACCTGTAGCAATCAGAATGGTTGCGGAATGCAGCCAGGTGCTCGATATTCCGATCGTCGGATGCGGCGGAATATCTGATTATAAAGACGTTATCGAATTCATGATCGCAGGAGCTTCTGCAGTCGAGATCGGTACTGCATGTCTTGTTCATCCTGCTCTTCCGGTTAAGATCACTGAGGACCTCGAGAATTACTGCACTAGCAACAATATTGAATTAAAAGATCTTACCGGCACATTGCAGCGCTGGTAATATACATAATTTGGAGTAAAGGAGTGAGATCTATGGAAGATAAGATCATTGAAGCATTGTTTGCAACAAAAGCTATCAGAGTAGCACCCGAGAACCAGCCTTTCTGGTACACATCAGGAAGATTGGGACCATTTTTTATCAATACACATTTTCTTCTCGAAAACGAGGCCGCAGCAGGCGAAGTTTTGAAGAGGATCGAGAAGGCGATAGCTGATAGCAAGCTTACTGCTCCGGAAGAGATTTTCGACATGATGCTCGCATACTATAACAAGGGCGGCACTTTTAAGATGGTATCTGACAAGCTCGCAGAAGAAGCAGCAAAGCTTGATTTTGACTTCATCTCAGGAGGAGAGAGGAGAGATTACTTTTTCTCCATGATGCCAGCTTATCTTCTTGGCAAACCTCATCTGACTATTTATAAGGATATGACTTCCGTATATTCTGAAAGCATTGATGGACCGGCAGTCGATTCAAAAGATATCGACCTTAAAGACAAGAAAGCCCTCCACATTGCTGACCTCATTACCGAAGCATCTTCTTATGAGAGAGCCTGGATCCCTGTTATCAGAGGGGTTGGCTCTGTTATTACCGATACTGTTGCTGTAGTTGACAGACATCAGAACGGCAGGGAAGTTCTTAAGAACCTTGGTGTTGAGCTCCATGCTCTTACTGGCATCAACGGTGATCTTTTCGATGAGGCTAAAGCAAATGGCATCATCAACGATGTACAGAAGGATATGATCATGCACTTCCTTGAAAACCCTGCTGATTACATGACTGCGTTCCTCAAGGCTAATCCAGGATTTATTGATTCTGAGATCGCCAAGGGCGGCAAGAACAAAGAGCGTGCCGAACTTGCAATCGAGAAAGGATTCACAAACGTATGAAAGATCCCTATGCAAACCTGTACGAAGTAACTGAGATTCATGATCTTAGAGACGTAATCAAGAAGAGAGTACGTGAATTCCCCGAGAATCCTGTTTTCCTCATAAAGGAAAAGAAGGGCGGAGATTATATTCCTGTCTCAACTGAGAAGTATGATCACGATATCGATTCACTCGGAACATATTTCATGAACACCGTTAAGAAAGGCGCGAGGATTGCGATCTTCTCTGAGACCAGATATGAATGGTATACGACATATCTCGCTACAACAAACGGTACAGGCTGTGTAGTTCCTCTTGATAAGGAACTTCCTGTAGATGATGTTCTTAACATGCTCACAAGAGCTGAAGTCGATATTCTTGTTTTCTCCAAGTCAAAACTTTCCGTTGTTAACCAGGTTTACGGCAAGGTTGACACCTGCAAGCACTGGATCTGTATGGACCAGACAGACGATGACAGATTCCTATACTATCAGGACTGTCTTAAGATCGGAGAGAAGAAGCTTGAAGATGGAGACAAGATCTTCACAGAAGCTACGATCGATCCTGAAGAGATGACGATCCTGCTGTTTACATCAGGCACAACGGCAAAATCAAAGGCAGTTATGCTCTGCCAGAAGAATATCTGCAAGAACCTGATGTCCATGTTCTCGATGCTCTATATCGACAGAAGTGATGTATGGCTCTCAGTATTGCCTTTGCATCACACATATGAATGTACATGCGGATTCCTAGGTCAGGTATACAGAGGCACTACAGTTGCAATCTGCGAAGGTCTTAAATACATCGCCCAGAACATTCAGGAAGTAAGACCTACGGCTATTCTCATGGTTCCTGTAATGCTCGAACTGTTTTATAAGAAGATCATGAAGGGCGTCAAGGCTGACCCCAAGAAGGCCAAGAAACTCGCAAGCGGAATCAAGCTTGCTAACACGCTTCATCTCTCAAACAAGATGAGGAGAAAGCTCTTCAAGCAGATTCACGATGTGTTCGGCGGCAGGATGAGACTCATCATATTGGGCGGAGCTCCGGTAAATCCCGAGATCTTAAAGTTCTTCCAGGATATAGGATTCCTCTGTGTCCAGGGCTACGGTCTCACGGAGTGCGCTCCTATCCTTGCGCTCAACCGTGACGTTGCATTCAAGAATCATGCAGCAGGACTTCCATTGCCCGGCTGTGACGTTAAGATCCTTGATCCTGATTCAGACGGCATCGGCGAGTTCATTTCGAAGGGTGACAACAATTTCCTCGGTTACTACAATGACCCTGAAAATACAGCAATCGCTCTTGATAAAGACGGTTATTATCATACCGGCGACCTCGGATACATTGACGAGGATGGTTTCTGTATCATCACAGGACGCAAGAAGAACGTTATTATCGCCAAGAACGGCAAAAATGTATTCCCTGAGGAAATCGAATATCTGTTATCACTCAGCCCTTATGTCGCAGAATCTGTCGTATCCGGTGAAGATGACAAGGTTAAAGACGATATAGTTATAACAGCTACGATCTTCCCGGATCTTGAAGAGATCAAGATAAAACTCGGAATAGAGACTGATCCTTCTGAAGAGCAGATCATGGATATCTTAAAGACAGTTGTCGCTGAGACCAATGAGAAGCTCGAAAGCTATAAGAAAATCAAGAAGACTGTTCTCAGGATGACTGAATTTGAGAAAAATACATCCAAAAAGATAAAACGGTTTTGATGGGGTCTGACCCCATAAAAAAGGGAGATTATTTATGTTTAATGATAGTGATTGCCTCAGGATATTAGAACAGGCAATGTCAACGACAGCAGACTTTGCTGAAATATTCCAGGAAGTAACAGAATCCAAATCGGTAAGTCTGCTTAACGGTCAGGTAATCAGAGCTTCAACCGGTTTTGATTCAGGCACGGGAATAAGACTTCTTGCAGGCACTAATTCTGTTTATGTTTATTCGAGCGACAACGATATCGAAGTCCTGTTAAAGCTGGCCAAAGAAGCAGCTGCAGCTATAAAAGGCAATGACAAAGGAAAAATCGAAGCATTAAAAGATCTGTGTTCTACTTCCAAAACCACGATCGAGATTGATCCTATGTCTGTATCCAAGAAAGATTATGTGGATTTCCTTCGTAAGTCTTCAGATTATGCTTTGAACTACGATCCGTTGATAACACAGGCAGCCTGCGGTATTGCAGCTACCACAAGAACCGCGAGGATTATTAATTCCAGAGGCGTTAATGCTGAAGATACCACGAAAAGGATCAGGCTTTCCATTGAAACGATAGCTACTAAAGATAATGAGAAGCAGAGCGGAAGAGTCGCTCCGGGAACCATGAGAGGTTATGAGTTCATCAACGAATATCCTGTCATCGAAAAGACAAAGGATTGCTGTGATACGGCTATCAGAATGGTAAATGCCGGATATGCGCCTTCAGCAAAGATGCCCGTTATCTTAGGCAACGGCTTCGGCGGTGTTATCTTTCACGAAGCATGCGGCCATGCATTGGAAGCAACTTCAGTAGGAATTAAGAATTCTTACTTCACTGATATGCTCGATGAACAGATTGCATCGCCCATTGTAAGCGCAAGAGATAATGCTGTTATAGACGGTGAATGGGGATCTTATGCAACTGACGATGAAGGCAATACATCTTCTGATCTCCTGCTTATCGAAAATGGTATCCTTAAGAACTATCTTGTAGACGAATTGGGCGGACGCCGAATGAACTGCAAGCCTACAGGCTGTTCGCGCCGTCAGAATTATTCATATGCACCGACATCCAGAATGAGTAATACGTATATCTGCAACGGTGAATCTGATGTAAAAGACATCATCGCCAATACCGAATACGGTCTTTACTGCACACAGATGGGCGGAGGCTCTGTTGATACTTCAACAGGTGATTTTAATTTCGCTGTCAATGAAGCATTTATGGTAAGAGACGGTAAGATCGCAGAACCTGTAAGAGGCGCTACGCTTATTGGAAAAGGGCAGGAGATACTTAAGAATATTGATATGGTCGGAAATGACCTTAAGTTATCCGCAGGCATGTGCGGATCAGTATCAGGCGGTGTACCTGTAACTGTCGGACAGCCAACGATAAGAGTATCTTCTATTCTTGTCGGTGGAAGAGAATCGTAATCAGGAGAATATTTATGGATATAAAATCAGCTGAAATATTTATGGAAAAACTTGTTAAAGCCGGAACAGAATACGGCTTTGAAGAATGTGAAGCTTCATTTGTTACTGAGAGTTCCATGAGTATTGATATCCTGAAAGGTGAAGTCTCAAGTTATGAGAACAGCGCAACAAGCGCATTGTCTTTTCGGGGACTTAAGAACGGTCAGATGGGCTACTGCTCAACCAACATAATTGATGACAGTTCCATAGATTATCTTCTCAGATCAGCGATGGAAAACTGTGAAGTCCTTAATGACGAAGATCCCCAGTTCATTTATTGTGATGAGGATAATAAGGATCTGTATTTCTCCCAGATTACTGATGCATATGCGAAAAATACATATAAATCATTCTCGGAGACCGGACTTAAGCTTGAGAAGGCTATCCTTGCATTAGACGACAGGATCGATGCAGTCGATTTCCTTACTATTTCATGCAGTACCGGACCTTATCTCATTATCAATTCAAAGGGACTGCATTCATACAGGGATTCAGACGGGATCTCTATTATGGCATCAGCAAGAGCAACCGATTCTGACGGCAGTGTAAAGAGCGGCGGTCATTACTGGATCGGAAAAGACATTGATGATTTCGACCTGGATAAATTTCTTGTTAAGTTTAAAGAAAACCTGATCGGAAAGATGGGCGCAAAGTCCTGCGCTCCCGGAACTTACAAAACTGTCTTCAGAAGTGAAGCATTCCATCAGTTCTTTACAGTATTTTTCGGGAACTTTTTCGCTACAACAATGCAAAGAGGATTATCTTTGCTCGCGGATAAAGAGGGGGAGAAGATTGCATCTGACGCTCTGACTGTCAGAGAGATTCCCATGTACGATAAAGCTCTTACAAAGATTCCCTTTGATGATGAGGGAGTACTAACTACCGAGAAGGCCATTATCGATAAAGGTGTTTTCGCGACCGCTTTATACGATCTCAAATCAGCCAACAAGGCCGGCAGAGCTTCAACAGGAAACGGTTTCCGTGGAGGAAGTTCAGTATCGGAGATGCCTACAAATCTTATCGTTGAGGCAGGGGAGAAGACCTTCGAAGGATTATTGGAAGAAGTCGGCGAAGGCATACTTCTTACTGACCTTTCGGGACTTCATGCCGGAGTCAATCCAATAAGCGGTGATTTCTCGCTGCTGTGCGAAGGATATCTTATCGAAAACGGCAAGAAGGGAAGACCTGTTGAACAGATTACCGTTGCAGGCAACTTCTATGATGTAATCAAGTCTGTTAAATCCGTAGGAAATGATATAATCAATGTGCCGTCTGGCGAAGGTGAATTCTTTACTCCCTCCGTTTATGTCGGTTCACTGGCAATTTCCGGTGATGACGAAGAATAAAAACAGGAAAGAAGGATCAATTAAATGAGCAAAGTTGAAACTACTGCACTTCATGGCGGTTACAATCCCGGTAACGGCGAACCCCGTCAGGTTCCGATCTATCAGAGCACTACTTGGAAATATGCTACGTCTGAAGATATGGGCAAGCTTTTCGATCTCGAGGCATCAGGATATTTCTATACAAGACTTCAGAATCCGACAAATGATTTCGTAGCTTCAAAGCTTTGTGCAATGGAAGGCGGTTTTGCAGGAATGCTCACATGTTCCGGCCAGGCTGCAAACTTCTTTGCTGTATTTAATATCTGCGAAGCCGGTGATCACTTCATCGCTTCGGCTAATATCTATGGCGGAACATATAATCTTTTCGGTGTTACATTCAAGAAGATGGGTATCGAGTGTACATTCGTTGACCAGACTCTGCCTCTCGAAGAACTCCAGAAGTTCATCCGTCCCAATACAAAGTGTGTATTCGGCGAGACGATTACAAATCCTACTGTAGACGTTCTTGATATCGAGAAGTTCGCAGCTTTGGCTCATAACAACGGAATTCCGCTCATCATGGACAACACGTTCGCGACACCTGTTAACTGCCGTCCTATTGAATTCGGCTGCGACATCGTTACTCATTCAACAACAAAGTATATTGACGGTCATGGCTCATCAGTCGGCGGTGCCATCATCGATTCCGGTAACTTTGATTGGATGGCTCATGCTGATAAGTTCCCCGGTCTGTGCACACCGGATGAATCATATCACGGCCTTACATATGCTACCAAGTTCGGCAAGGCAGCTTATATTACAAAGGCTACTGCCCAGCTCATGAGAGACTTTGGTTCTATCCAGTCACCTCAGAATGCTTACTATATCCAGATCGGTCTGGAGTCACTTCCGGTACGTATGGCCCGTCACTGCGCTAATGCCCAAAAGGTTGCAGAGTTCCTTGCTCAGGATGACCGTATCGCATGGGTAAAATATCCAGGACTTCCTTCAGATTCACAGTATGAACTCGCACAAAAGTATTGCCCGAAGGGAACCTGCGGCGTAATGTGCTTCGGTGTGAAGGGAGGACGTGATGCTTCCATCAAGTTCATGGATTCATTGCAGTTTGCCACAATAGCAACACACGTTGCTGATTGCAAGACTTTATTACTGCACCCTGCTTCCCACACACACAGACAACTTACAGACGAGCAGCTTGCCGAAGCAGGAATCCCCGGTGATCTCATCAGATTCTCAGTTGGAATGGAAGATCCAGATGACATAATTGCTGACCTCAAGCAGGCTTTGGATAAGATCGGGTAAAAAAATATATTTAATTTTCGAGGCTGTCTCATACACGAGGCAGCCATATTTTTTTGGATAAAAAACGAACATTTATTCGGTGAAGAGGTTAATCAAAAACAGGGTACAGAATACAGAATACCGTCAAAAAAATTATCGTGTATAAATCGATAACAGAAATAATATTTCGAGATCATATTATTAAAAAACGATAATCATGAATTAACGAATAATAAAAAGTATAGATTAGAAACTAAATTATCAATAACAATATGAGCAAAACAAAGAAACTGAAAATAATCCGGAAAAAAGATTTCAAGTTACAAAAACATCTAAAACAATAATATTCATAATTACCATTTACCCGTTTATCACTTTAAAACCTCTTCTCAATTCACCAAAATTGTAATTATACCGAATTGGATATTAAGAAAATTATTATACAGGAGCAGTAGGTCTCCTCAACCGGAACCAGATATGCAAATTAGGTATAGACGATTTCTGTGCGGCCTTTTGTCTTAAGGTAGATCGTAAAAATAACTCTGATCAGGATCAGCACGATTACGATTCCAATAAGATCGATCAGAACATCAAGGATCGTTCCGTCGCGGCCGACTACGAATAACTGATGATATTCATCAAAGATCGAATTGATAACTGCAAACCAAAGCGTAAAGATAATATTCATCTCATTATCAGATCGCATCAGTTTAACCGGGCTTTCCGAGTATGAAGTCTTATTTGAAATTTTGTTCGTCGAAGATAATGCTACATAAGAAAGTACAGTCAATAATGCAAATTCTGTAGAATGAGCAACCGTTCGTATGATCGAATCATCGTCATAATTGGCATTTAGTATCTCATTTATAAAATTCAAAAACATTTGAGATAATCCGGAGGACTGAGTAGCAGTCTGATTGGACAAACTGAAAATAACAACGATCCAGAAGAGCGTCAGGATCCAAAAGATTACAGCCAAAAAGACATATCTTAAAGATATTTCCTTCTCGTGGGCTTTTGTTTTCAGTTTACTGACTGTCATTATCTTCCTCTTATATATTGATATATAAATTATATATCAATCTCTATATTTTTTCGCATTCTTCATTGCACGGTCAATATCTCTGGCCGCTTCTTTTTTCGCGAGGACTTCCCTTTTATCGTAGTCTTTTTTACCTCTTGCAAGACCTATCTCAAATTTGACTTTGCTGTCCTTGAAATAGCACTTTGTCGGGACAAGCGTAAGACCATCCTGTTTGACTGTTGAATAAAGTCTTATAATCTCTTTTTTATGCATCAGGAGTTTTCTGTTACGCTCAGGATCAAGATTGAACCTGTTTCCGTTCTCGTATGGACTGATATGCACACCGATAAGCCAAATCTCGCCGTCTTTTACCTGAACATAGGAGTCCTTAAGATTAATCCGCCCTGCCCTTAAGCTTTTAACTTCAGTACCGGATAAAGCCACACCAGCCTCAAACCTCTCCTCAATAAAGTAATCGTGATAGGCTTTGCGGTTCTCTGCTATTATTTTTATTCCTTTTTGTATAGCCATAATCGTATATTTTATATTCAAATAGACGTTTTGCAACTTTATGCGCTAAAAGTCCCTGTTTATTGCATTTGAAGTGACGGATACGCATTGAGATCCAATGTATCCCTCTTCCCTGCCATAAATTCATAATATCCGCAGGATGCGATCATTGCAGCATTATCAGTACAATACTTAAGTTCCGGATAGTATAAGGATATTCCCTTTTTCTTTGCTTCTTTATCAAAGGTTGATCTTAAGAAAGAATTAGCTGAAACGCCGCCGGCAAGACAGAGTTTTTTGATGCATGACTGTTTACATGCGGTCATCGTGTTCTTAAGGAGCGCATCAGCGATCGCCTGCTGATAAGAAGCAGTAAAATCTTTAATATCTATTTCTTCACCCTTTTGTCTTAATCCGTTAATAAGATTCAATGCGGATGTTTTAAGACCCGAAAATGAGAAATCCAAAGTATCGCCCATATGAGTTTTTGAGAAAACATATCTTGAAGTATCTCCGCCCTGTCCGGCCTTATCCATTTTAGGACCGCCCGGATAACCCAATCCGATCACACGGGCAATCTTATCAATTGCTTCGCCTGCAGCATCATCTCTGGTGCGGCCCAGCACAGACATTTCAGTATAATCGTCAACCCTTACGATCATGGAGTTTCCACCGCTGACACATAAGCACAGGAACGGCGGTTCAAGGTTTTCGAAACAAAGATAATTAGCAGCAATATGTCCTTTCAGGTGGTTTACACCGACCAAAGGTTTTCCTGATACCTCACAAAGTCCCTTTGCGCATGAAAGGCCTACTAATAAAGCGCCTACAAGACCCGGACCGTATGTTACGGCTATAGCATCAATATCTGAAAGAGTTACGCCTGCATCAGATAACGCTTTTTGTACTGTAGGATATACCGCATCCACATGCATTCTGGATGCAAGTT
Organism: Clostridiales bacterium; assembly: GCA_017510605.1. Lineage (GTDB taxonomy): Bacteria > Bacillota > Clostridia > Saccharofermentanales > Saccharofermentanaceae > Saccharofermentans. Next base: position 346,082 of record JAFWMQ010000015.1, on the reverse strand, counting down.
CAGGAACGACACCACCGTATTGTTCGTGGAAATCAGCCTGGGATGCAATACAGTTGCTTAAGATATGACGTCCGTTCTTAACAACTGACGCGGCTGTTTCATCGCACGAACTCTCTATGCCCAGAATGAGAATGTCCTTATCAGTTTTCATGTTAATTATCATCCAACATATAGAACGAATTAAGAAAATCGTTGACAGTATCAATATAAAGATTCTTATTGATACTGTATTCTTCCAGATATCCTGAACCTGATACCATTACACTTCGTGTGATGCTGGAATTCAGTCTGTTACGTTCTTTGATTATCTGGTCGATCTTATCTGCTCCGACAAAGGTATCATGGCCTCCGTAAAGTATGAGAACAGGTATCGGAAGTCTGGCAATTTCTGCTGCCAGGCTGATGTTTGTACCGCCTGAAGAAACCCTTATAGCATAAGGAACAGAATACTTTGTAAGGAATCCTAAGGGTTCGCGTTGGACAACCTCAGGCTTGATATAGTCATCGGATTCTTTTGCAGGAGAATCGAGGATCATTCCAATGACATAAGATCTGTCGAATCCGAGATTCTTGATCTCCTGACTGTATTGCGAGAGGGTATTCTCTCCTGCACCTTCCGGAGGAAGATTAGCATAGGCAAGTAACGAAGACGTACAGCCTGTTCCCATTCCGAATAAGATAACGTTTGTTGTGACTGAGATCTGTCTTACTATAGATACAGCTCCTAAGACATCCTGCCATTCAAGATATCCGTATGTGCAGATATCGCCGCCGGATGTACCGGAGTTTCTCTGATCGAAGAGAAAGACGTTATAACCGTTTTCAAGCCAGCTCTCAATCATGTCAATCATTTCGACGCCGAAAGGAAGCCTGTTGGAACCGGCATCATGAACTACTATTATCGTAGAAATCGGATTTTTGGTCTTAAAAAACCAGCCCTGAAGTGACGTCTGCCCGTCAGCTGACTGAAAACTCGTCGTGCTGTAAGAAGGAAGAATGTTTGAAGGGACATTGGTAACTTCGTTTCTTCCGATATTCATGAGTCTGTTAGACGAGAAAACTGTAAGAGCGATGAATGAGACAATAATGATCGCAAGAATACTTAAGACCAGAGCCAGTCTCATTACAAAGGGGTTTCTGCGCCTTGATGCATTACCGCTAAAACTAACAAATCCGCTGTTTGTTCTCATTAAGCTTAGTCCTTAATTCACTCCGCTTGAACCGAACCCGCCGCCTCTGTCTTCTCCGATAGCTTTGACGTTATCAGTCTCGGCAAACTTACAATACTCAACTTTTGCAACGACCATCTGGGCTATGCGGTCGCCTTTTCTTATTTTATATGTACCGTGGATACAGCCTTTCTGATCGATGGTCATGATGTCTTTTACGCCTTCCTCATGCATGAAGGAATCGTTATAGATGATAACGTTTACCTCGTCTCTATAACCGCAGTCGATAGTGCCGGGCGCATTCGGGATCCTCAAAGGAGTCTTTAGGGAAACACCGCTCCTCGGTCTGATCTGGACTTCATATCCGTATGGAATGGCGAGCTTGAAGCCTACCGGGACAAGCGCGGATCTGCCGGGTTCGATGATAACATCTTCTGCAGCATAAAGATCCATTCCTGCATCACCGTCATGTGCATAAGCCGGAAGCTTGGCATCTTCCCTGCACTTCTCAATATAGATCTCGGTCATTATCTTTTCCTCCCGGTAATATCGTGTAATTACAGATAACGTCAAATCCCATGTCAGCTATGGCATCTGCATAAGCTTCGTCGATCGGGTTCTTTGCTCTCCCGTAGATCGAGCATGAACAGTCCAGAGGGTGCGGGATGACTTTTAGTTCAGTACCGTCACGTTCTTTTTTTGATCTCATGTCGTAATATGCGTTTCCGTGACAGAAACCGCATGGCCTCTGGTTGCGTCCCGCAGCGCAGAAATCGGACTGCATCCATGGGATCAGGCCGTCCGAATGGACAATGATCTCAGGCGAACTTTCACTGATGTCAAATGTCTCGGTAAGATCTCTCAGGTTCTGCAGAAGATCATCCGCGCTCATTTCATAAGACGGCATGACGGCATCAGCAAGATCAAATGCATATGAGAATGATTTGCTGCTGTAGATGTTTGTGCCTGCCGAAGCATAGTGCTTAAGTCCGTCTTTCAGGAATTTCCTGTCTGTAAAAAGCCTTGAAGACATAACAGCTTTGAAACCTTCGCCAAGATCGTTCTTCAGCAAAGCGATAACATAATCGATTATCTTGTTGAGCTTATCGTGATGGAAATCAGGAAGCATGAGAACGAGTTCAGCGCCCTGATCCCTTACGAATTCGACGGCGTTCTTATAGATCTCCGGATCAGCAAGATCGTAAATGCTGAATGCATATATATCGGCACCTTCTTCAAGGATTTCTTCATTAAGTCTTAGGACAGGATATGTATACATGTTTCTGATACTGCCCTGTTTTTCCGGCTGTTCACCGAAGAATTCCGAATCTTCGACATAATCGGTCCCGTAGCTCCGTTTGAAAGAATTGACCACATTAACTTCCAGGAGCAAAAGCAGCTCGCGCCTGAGTGAATTGATCACGCTGACAGGACAATTGTAATCCGAATCAACAATGACAGTCTCGGTGACCGTAAAAGGCGTGTCCAGAGTTTTGGAAAACTGCTCTTCTATCCTTGATCTTTCAAGTGCTTTTCCCTCATAATCCTCAGGAATCGTTACCTTTGCTTCGGACCTTATTCCGGTGGCAATCCCGCAAAGTGTTTCAGCTAAGCCAATGATCTCAGTGCCGTTATTCTTAAGAGTGATCCTGACGGCAGTTCTTCTGAGATCTTTTTTAGGTATCCCGGTCTCGTGATTCATAAGGAAGACCTCATAACCCGGCTTCAGCTTTCTTATCATGTCGGGGTGAAGACCTTTTATGTCAAGTCCGTTAAGACCTGTATTAGTCTTTCCCACAGGGAAAGAACATATCTCTCTGGCATTATCCCTCACCGAAAGGAAATCTCCTTTGTCAGGCTCCATGGCGCCGTTCTTAATGCCGACGGTGACAAGACCTTTGGCTGCGTCCAGACGGCTTATACGGCCTATCCTGACGCCATATTTGCCGGGATATTCACCCGAAAGAAGGTGATCGTCCTTGCTGCCGCTCAGATACTGGGAAGTAAAGGATCCTCCCCTGTTGAAATTAACGAGAAGATCATACTTTATCTTCTTGAGAAATGCAGGATCGAAGTTGCCGTCGTAATAGGCGTCTATCATCCTTCTGTAGCAGTAAACAGCTGATCTGACATAGTTTGCGTCACGCATCCTGCCTTCGATCTTAAGGCTCTTTACGCCGCATGCGATAAGTCTGGAAAGATATTCCGAAACGTCCCGGTCTTTTGGAGAAAGGAGATGACCGTCCTTGAGCTTCAGACCGTCGTTAAAAAGCATGTATTCTTCCCTGCACGGCTGGGCACATGAACCGCGGTTGCCGGATCTCGTTCCGCTCCTGTTCATTGCGGAGAAAAGACACAGTCCGGAAGCGCATACACAGACAGCGCCGTGGGCAAACACTTCAGTCTCAAGTCCGTATCCTGCAGCCGTCTTTGTCCTTGCTGCTATTTCATCACATGATAATTCACGAGGAAGCACGATTCGGTTTGCGCCGATTTCGGCGAGTTTTTTAAACTCATCTGCCGAATATACATTCATCTGAGTGCTGCAGTTGATGATGACATCGGGAAAATCTTTCGCGAGCTTTATCAGAACGGCAGTATCCTGAACGATCAGACCGTCTACGCCGATATTTACGGCTTCTGCTATCGTCGGATAGAAAAGCTCAAATTCGGAATCGCTCATCAGCGTATTTACTGCAAGAAAGATCTTTGCGGATCTCGCATGCGCATAATCCGTACCTTCTTCCAATTCATCAAGCGTAAAATTGTCCGCCCCAGCTCTGGCGGAATATTCTTTCAGTCCGAGATATACGGAATCGGCTCCGCTGTCAACGGCAACTTTAAGTATCTCAAGGTTGCCTGCAGGAGCCAGGAGTTCAATTCGATTTTTTGTCATCTGTCTTTTTCAGGTGCTCGAATAATCCGGAATTAACCTTGTTTGCCAATTCTTCCATAGGAGTTGGCTTAACATCATCTCTTCTTTCCTGTGCATACTCAGTAGCCTTAGCTCTATAGTAAGTAAGCTCTGTCTTAAGGGCATTATTCTCAGCTCTTAATGTTATGATCTGGTCGCACGCTTCGAAAAGTGACATTATCGCAGTCTTATTCGTTGCTATATAAGGGTTATTTTCTTTTGTGTCGTGATAGATCTCATCAGCCAGTTCGCCGACTTTCTTAATCCTGTCGTAGCCTGCATCATCGCTCCTGACAAGATATTGGACACCGCCAATAGTGATCTGAGCGCTTTGTTCTTTAGATTCTTTATCTTCTTCTCTGGCCTTTGAACGGGCCTGGATCTTCTCTTCCAACGTCATCAGCTTCTTCTCGGTCACGGTCTTAGCCTTGATCTCGCCTTTATAAAGCTGCTTATATTCTACTATTGCGGGTGCAGCCTCCTTCTTACCCTTACGTTTGTAAGAGCCGTCAGAATATTTGCCAAGTAAACTGGCATTGGATTTTCTCATAAAAAGACCTCCGCAATATTAGAAGATATAATAGTATAACACTAAACCTATTTTTATAAGCCGAAAACGTATTTGGTTTGAAAATGGTTATGTGTTTACAGCAATTTACATGACCAAAAATACAACTTGATTTATGACATTAACTCACGGTACAGACCCGCGAACTGAGCAGGCTCCAGTTCCTCTGCCCTCACGTTTTCGCTGATCCCGAACTTTCCGAATGCTCCGGTTATTTCATCGGAAGATGCGACGGAAACCAGGTTTTTCTTAAGCATTTTCCGTCTCATCGAAAAACATGTGTTCAGGAATCTCACGAATTCCGGAGAAAGAATATCTGAAGTAACGCATCTCGTAAAACTGATAACTGCAGAGGTTGTATTCGGCTGAGGTACAAATGCCGTATGGGGTACCTTAAACTCGAAACTGTATGAACCGTATAAAGCACAGAGGATAGCCAAAGGTCCGTACTGTTTGGTGGCCGGACTGCAGTCGATGCGTGCCAAAGCTTCATCTTCGACCATGAAGACCATTTTCCGGGCGTCCGAAAACTCTCCGAAGAGCTTTTTCATGATGTCTGTCATTACATAATACGGAATGTTGCTGACAACGACATCATGACAGGATGCTGCCTCATACTTTAAGAAATCACAGTTGACTATTTCAGCCCCGGTGACGTGAGAAGAAAGATAAGCTGCAAGACCGTTGTCGATCTCTACACACGTCAGATCACATCCGAGTTCTGATAAAGGAAACGTAAGGCTTCCAAGGCCCGGACCGATCTCAAGGACCCGGTCTTCCTTTTTGATCTCACAAAGCTCCACTATCGACTGAATGATCTTCTCATCACAAAGGAAATTCTGCCCGAACCTAGATTGGGGCAGAATTCCTTGCTCTTGCATTATGTTTTTGATTCTATCGCGATCCATTTAGTAAGCAGTTATTACCTGAAATTATTACAGGAAGTATGCTACACCTGATTCAAAGATCTTTTGGTATTTATTACCGGGAATGTTCTTTGTGAGATCGGATTCATATCTTTCGGTATGACACATCTTACCGAGAACTCTTCCGTCGGGTGACAGGATACCTTCGATAGCACAGATGGAACCATTGGGGTTGAATTCTGTGTCAGCTGCATAATTGCCGTCAAGATCAACATAGCATGTGGCGATCTGGCCGTTTGCTGCAAGCTTTTTTACGAACTCTTCAGATGCTGCGAACTTACCTTCACCATGAGATACAGGGATCTCGTATATCTCACCAGGATTAGTAAGCATAAGCCAGGGGCTCTTGTTGGTCATGATCTTAGTTCTTGCATACTTATTCTGGTGTCTGCCGATGTTGTTGAATGTAAGAGTAGGGCTGTCAGGTGTCATGTCGCAGATTTTGCCGAAAGGTACGAGACCTAACTTGATCAATGCCTGGAAGCCGTTGCAGATACCAAGTGCAAGACCGTCTCTGTTATCAAGGAGATCGGAAATTGCATCTGCAATGCCGCTGTTTCTCAAGGAAGCTGTGATGAACTTACCTGAACCTTCAGGTTCATCACCCGCGGAGAAACCGCCCGGAATCATCATGATATTGGATTCACGGATCTTGGAAGCGAGCTCGGCGAATGATTCATTGATATCGTTCTGATTTCTGTTCCTGATAACAAATACTTCAGCTTCAGCTCCGGCTCTCTCGAAAGCTCTTGCAGAGTCGATCTCGCAGTTGTTGCCCGGGAAAACGGGGATTATAACCTTCGGCTTAGCACCCTTAAGAACTCCGGGAGCAGCCTTGGAAGGTTTGCCGTCAGTATACATTTCGATCTCGAAAGGCATATCGGCTGACTTTGCGACTGTCGGGAAGATCCTTTCGAGCTTGCCTTCGAAAGCTTCAAGCGCGTCTTTGCCTGAAAGTGAAGCACCCGCATAAGTGAAATCGCCGGTATCATTTGTTGTACCTAAGTATTTACCGCCTGCCATCTCGACCTTATCAACGGCATTGCCGTCTGAAGGGATAGCTACGATTATGGAAGCCAGTGACTTGGAAAAGAGATCAGCTTCAGAGAGCTTATCTGAGAAATCGAATCCGAGCTTGTTACCAAAGCACATCTGGGCAACTCTTGCTGCGACACCTGCACTCTTTACAACTGCTGCATTCTTTATCTCACCACGGTCGAGCAGTTCCTTAACAGCCTTAATTACACGGAGGACGTGATCCTTCTTGTATGAACCCTTGCCGTCTCTTGCACACTTGATGAGATAGAGTTTCTGGCCCTTTCCTGTAAGTGTGGCAGTGATAATCTTATCTGTTGTGGACATACCGACGGCGAAACTTACGAGCGTCGGAGGTACATGGATGTCGTTAAATGTTCCGGACATTGAGTCCTTACCGCCGATAGCTGCAGTACCAAAATCGAGCTGTGCCCTGTAAGCGCCAAGAAGTGCTGAAAGAGGCTTGCCCCATGACTCATTGCTTCCCATTCTCTCGAAATATTCCTGGAAAGTAAGTCTGGCTTTCAAAGGATCCACACCCATTGCTAGGAGTTTGAGAAGTGATTCTACAACTGAATGATAAGCGCCTGCATAAGGATTCCATTCCATGTAGTAAGGATCGAAACCATAGGTCATTACAGAGCAGTCATGTGTTGTTCCTTTATCGAGCGGTATCTTGGCAGCCATACCTTCCTCGGGTGAATTCTGCATCTTTCCGCCGTAAGGCCAAACTACAGTAGCAGCGCCGATAGAAGAGTCGAATCGTTGGATCAAACCTTTTCTGGAAGCGCCATCCAAAGAATTGAGAACACCCTTAAGGCTGTCAGCAAAGTTTCCTTCAACAAACCCGCTTGCAGGTGTATCAAGGAATTCTCCTGCACCCTGGGGAACTACGTCTGCTTTTGCGTATTGTGTAGCACCGTTAGTATCGATAAAGCTTCTGGGAAGATTAACGATAGTAGCACCGTTCCAGACCATCTTCATGATGGGCTCTTCCGTTACTTCTGCAACAACAGTTGCTTCAAGGTTTTCCTTGGCAGCAGCTGCCATGAACTTATCAAGGTCAGCAGGATGTACTACAACAGCCATTCTCTCCTGTGACTCGGAGATAGCTATCTCTGTACCGTCAAGACCGTCATATTTCTTCGGGACTGCGTCAAGGTTGATCTTAAGACCTGCAGCGAGCTCGCCGATTGCAACAGAAACACCGCCAGCGCCGAAGTCATTACATCTGATGATGAGTCTTGTAACTTCGGGATCTCTGAAAAGTCTCTGAAGTTTTCTTTCAGTAGGAGGATTACCCTTCTGTACTTCGGATCCGCAGGTAACAACGGACTGTGTATCGTGAGCTTTTGATGAACCTGTTGCTCCACCGATTCCGTCACGTCCTGTTCTTCCGCCAAGGAGAACAACTATATCACCTGCCTGAGGCCTTTCCCTTACGATATTAGATGCAGGAGCTGCACCTACAACCGCACCGATCTCCATTCTCTTTGCAATATAACCGGGATGATAAATCTCATCAACAAGGCCTGTTGCAAGACCGATCTGGTTACCATATGAAGAATAACCTGCAGCAGCCGTACGGCAGAGTTTCTTCTGTGAGAGCTTGCCTTTAAGTGTTAATTCAACAGGTACAGTCGGATCACCGGCACCTGTAACTCTCATTGCCTGATATACATAAGATCTACCGGAGAGCGGATCTCTTATAGCACCACCCAAACATGTTGCGGCACCGCCGAAAGGTTCGATCTCAGTAGGATGATTATGAGTCTCATTCTTGAACATGAAGATATAATCTTCAGGCTTGCCGTCAACTTCGATCCTGACCTTAATGGAGCATGCATTGATCTCTTCGGACTCATCTAAATCTGCAAGTTTTCCGTCTTTCTTAAGCTTCTTTCCAGCGATAGTTCCAATGTCCATAAGGCAGATCGGTTTTTGTGAGATGCGCTCGCCATAGACATCTTCTCTTGTTGCAAGGTAATCCGTATATGTTTCACGGATCTCAGCCGTAAGTTCATCATCGCCTTCAAACTTTATGTCTGTAAGATTTGTAAGGAATGTTGTATGACGGCAGTGATCAGACCAATATGTATCGAGAACACGGATCTCAGTAACTGTAGGTACTCTTCCCTGTTCTTTGAAGAAGTCCTGAACAAACTTTATATCCGCAAAGCTCATTGCCAAGCCCATCGATTTCCTGAGAGATTCAAGATCTTCATCAGACATATCAAGAAAGCCGGCAACATCAGCAACAGTTGTAGGAATATCATATTTATCAATAAGTGTCTGGGGTTTTTCTGCAGATGCTTCACGGGCTTCAACAGGGTTAATGAGATAGCTCTTGATCTTCTCTTTCTCTTCATCGGAAACAGAACCATAGAAAGCAACGATCTTAGCGCACTTTACGATAGGTCTTTCCTTTGCGGTCATAAACTGGATGCACTGAGCAGCCGAATCTGCTCTCTGATCGTATTGACCGGGAAGTGATTCAATGATCAGAACATATGCTGCGTCATTAAGATCAACCGTCTCATCGTAGAGTATATCTACCGGCGGTTCGCTGAAGACGACTTTTTTCGCATTATCATATTCTTCGTCAGTAACGCCGGATACGTCATAACGGTTGATAACACGAACTTTATCGATACCGGATACGTTCAGATCGTATTTAACGTCATGAAGTATTCCGCCTGCTTCAACATTGAATCCTTCTTTCTTTTCTGACAGTACTCGTCTTACATCATTCTCGTTCATAAGGTTTCTCCTTGTGAAATTAATTACAGGTTATCAGCGCTCCTTGAGAGCAGTTCAGTGTTGTATTTCAGGAATCTCTCAAGCCCTGCGCTGTCGAGAGAGCCGTGTGCAAGTTTTGCCTGATCATAGATATGCTGTGCCAGACGGTCAGCCTCTTCCTTCTTTGTCCCCATAGATTCAAGTGCTTCGAGCTTTGTTATCAGCGGGCTGTCAGTATTAACGACAAGCTCTTCAGTCTCAGGGAACATATCAGCGAGTTGTTCTTCAGTCATTGTTCCCATTGCTGACATCATTCTCTCATACTGTGCGCGCATTTCCTTCATTCTTCTGTTGTGCTCGGCTTCGCGAATAAGGGCGGGGAGATTGTCTTTTCCCATCTCCTGCGCGAAAACAATAAGCTTCTCATCGCCTACGGCACTCCTGAAAAAGTCCTTAAGCTTGTTCTTGGTCTCTTCATCAGATTCCTTACCCGAGAGTTCGGAGTCGACTCTCTTGAACTTATAATCAGGCTTTTTCATTTCCATATAGGACATGAAATTATTGTCTATCTCTTCGTCCATGATGACAACTTCAAAACCGTCATTCTTGCTCATCTCAACATAAGCAGCCTGGGCTTTGGGATCTGTCGTATATCTAATGGTCTTCTTATCTTCAGCTGTAAGTTCTTCCAAAGTCTTGAATGCATTATCAACAGTCTTATAAAGGCAGATGCCTTCAACCTTCTCGTAGAACTTCTCTTCCTTCATCATGCCGTACTTAACAAATACGGAAATGTCAGACCAGTACTTCTCGAAATCTTCTCTCTGCTTCTTGAAGAGTTCGTTCAGCTTATCTGAAACTTTCTTGATGATGTGTCCCGAAAGCTTCTTTACGTATTCATCCTGCTGTAATGCGGAACGTGATACGTTAAGCGGGAGATCGGAACAGTCAAGGCATCCCTGAAGTAGGAATAAGAAATCAGGTATGATCTCTTCGATGTTATCGGCTACGAAGATCTGGTGATTATAGATCTTAATCCTGCCTTCGAGTGACTGGTAGATGTTATCGGTTTTCGGGAAATAAAGGATTCCCTGCAAAGTAAACGGATAATCCATGTTCAGGTGTATCCAGAACAGAGGATCCCTTCCGTCATTAAATACACTGTGATAGAACTGTTTATATTCGGATTCCGTGCATTCAGAAGGCTTCTTTGTCCAAAGAGGGGATTTGTTGTTGACCGGAACGTAAGACACAGGTGTAGGTGTGAAAGTCTCGCCCTTCTCCTCTGCTTCTTTCCTGCGTTTCTCTTCATTCTCTTCATGAAGCCTGTCAGACTTTGTATCAACAAAATAGATATCTGCAGGAGCGAAATAACAATACTTGCGGATCGTCATCCTGAGCGTGGCCGAATCGAAGATCTTGATTGCATCTTCAGAAAGCTTAAGGGTAATGACAGTACCTCTTGTCTTTTTCCCGGAAGGAAGGATCTCAAAATCCATACCGTCATTGGATTTCCAGATGACAGGTTCGGAATCTTCCATGAAACTCTTAGTATCGATCGTAACTTCATCTGCAACCATAAATGCAGAATAGAAACCCAATCCAAAATGACCGATGATTCCGGTCTTATCCGTTGATTCCTGCTGATATTTGGTAACAAAATCCAAAGCACCCGAGAAAGCAATCTGATTGATGTATTTCTCGACCTCGTTCTCAGTCATGCCGATGCCGTTATCCTCAAAAGAGATCGTCTTATTATCGTCATCGTAAACGACCCTTATCGAGTACTCTTCTTTATCAGGCTCCTTCTCAGCCTTTCCAAGCTCGACAAGCCTTCTGTGCTTTGCAATCGCATCCGCACAGTTAGATACGAGTTCTCTTACGAAGATATCCTTATCTTCATAGAGCCATTGCCTGATAACCGGAAAAATATTCTCGGTCGTAACCGATATCTTTCCTGATTTTGCTTCCATTTATACCACCTCCAAATAATTATCCGTTAAGAGCGCGCTTGGCACCGTATATGTATTCGGATGTATATTCCTGATACATCCCTGAGATCATCTTCAATATGTCATTATCAGATGATTTGAATTCGTAATCGTCGATATACCTTACAGGCAGAATATCAAAAGGCGTACTGCTGACAAACACAGCATCAGACGCAGGATCAAGCTCTTCAGGCTTAAACATTCCGGTCTTAAGTTCAAGACCTGAACGTTTAAGGGCTTCAATAACCCTCTTCCTCGTAATACCGATGAGGATTTTGTCATCAGGAGCAGAATAGACCTGACCGTCCATTATAATGAACAGGTTAGACATTGAACCTTCATAGAGCCTGCCTTCGTTATCCGCAAGGACCAGCTCAAATGGAAGACCGTGCGAATTGGCCTCTTTGAACTTCTCATTAACAGTGGTCTTATAGTCTCCCCTGAATATCTTCAGATTAGGTGTTTTTCTTTCCCAATTAAGAAGACTTGTATTAATACCGTTTTCGAAAAGATCAATTCCCGGAATCGTAATATCAGCCTGATGTATAAGCAGGCTCTCTGTTGTAAGGACGATCCTTATGGAACCGTCATTTACTTTATCCATATCGATCAGACTGTAAGCTTCAGATAAGATCCTGGCAGTATCAACCGGGAAGTTCTCCAATCCTTTAACGGATCTTACAAGTCTTGCCAAATGATCTTCGGCGAATAAAAGAACACCGTCCCTTACACGGATGGTCTCATAATATGTCTTGATCTCAACTGGTTTTTGAAGTGACCGGGTCAGTTCGGAATTTACTCTGTAATACTTTCCGCAATATAAAAATCCTTTACCGGTCAGATGTTCCATCAACGGATAAGCCATCAGTATCACAAAGCCCCTTGAGAATAAATGATTGCATATAATGCCATATATGATTTTATACAATAGGCAGTATTTTTACAAAATGGAAGGTAAAAAAACATGCACAAAAAATCATATATTTTTCTTACTTGTTTTATTAAAGCGCCGTTATTAAAATCTTCTTGTTGACTTCGATCATACTCAAGTGTATGATATGCAAAGTTTATACAAAGTTATGCATAAATATTCATAAATTGGAGGTGCCTTATGGCAAAAGAAAAATTCTTACTGGCTTATTCAGGCGGACTTGATACTTCTATCATTATCCCGTGGCTTCTTGAGCACTATGACTGTGAAGTAGTTGCTTACTGCGGTGAAGTCGGCGTAGGCGTTGATCACGACTATCTCGAAAAGAAGGCTCTTAAGTGCGGCGCTATCAAGTGCATAATAGAGGATATTTCTGAAGAATTCGTTTCAGACTTCGTATTCCCTACACTTAAGGCTAATGCAGTTTACGAAGGAAAATATCTCCTCGGTACATCCATGGCACGTCCGGTTATCGCTAAACACTTTGTTGAGGCGGCTCATGCAAACGGATGCACAACTATCGTTCACGGCTGCACCGGTAAGGGTAATGACCAGGTAAGATTCGAGCTTTCCATCAAGGCTCTTGATCCTGACATGAAGATCTTAGCTCCCTGGAGGATCTGGGATATCAAGTCACGTGACGAAGAGATCGACTATGCTCAGGCACGCGGAATCGATGTTCCCGTTACAAAAGAAAACAACTATTCCAAGGATGAGAACCTCTGGCACCTCTCTCACGAAGGTATGGATCTCGAGAATCCCGCTAACGAGCCTAATCTCGATAAGATCCTTGAACTCATGGTCTCACCTGAGAAGGCACCTGACACTCCTACATATGTAACGATCAAGTTCGAGAAGGGTATCCCTGTTGAAGTTGACGGTCAGAAGCTCTCACCTGCTGATCTTTTGAGATACTGCAACAAGGTAGCAGCAGCTAATGGTGTAGGCATTGCTGATATCGTTGAGAACCGTCTTGTCGGCATGAAGAGCCGCGGTGTTTATGAGACACCCGGCGGAACACTCCTGTTTGCTGCACATAGAGAACTCGAGCTCCTCACAGTTGAGCGTGACACGATCCACTACAAGGATCTCGTAGCACAGAAGTTCTCCGAACTCGTTTACTACGGTCAGTGGTTCCACCCTCTCCGCGAGGCTCTCTCAGCTTTTGTTGACAAGACACAGGAAGTCGTTACCGGTGAAGTAAAGATGAAGCTCTACAAGGGCAACTGCACACCTGCAGGCACCACATCACCCTTCTCCCTCTACGATCCCGAGATCGCTACTTTCGAGGCTGACGACGTTTACAACCAGGCTGACGCAGGCGGATTCATCAACTGCTTCGGTCTCCCTATGAAAGTTAATGCTAAGATGAAGCAGAAGAACGGTTTACTCTGATACTTAAATGAGTTTTCCTGGGGCTGTCTCTGAAGCGGAGGCAGCCCTTTTGTATAAATAGATTTCCCCTTAAATCTGACTCTCAGTTCACAATCTAAACTGCCGGTAAGATTTTAGGCAAAAACACAGAAAAGAAGGTGCCGGAATGGATATCAAATACAGACTGATGACAATCGAAGATTACGAACAAGCCTATGAATTGTGGCTTTTGTGCGGAAATGGACTTAATGACAAGGATGATTCCCGTGAAGGCATCGAAAAATACTTAAAGCGCAATCCCTCCTCTTCATTCGTTGCTGTTTACGATGAAAAAGTCATCGGTGTGATATTATGTGGTCATGACGGCAGGCGCGGCATCATACAGCATGCATGCGTTTCACCGGATTACAGAAGATACGGCATTGGGAAAAAACTTGTTGAGTTAGCACTGGATGCATTAAAAGCCGAGGGGATCAACAAAGTCCTTTTGGTCGCTTTCAAGAAAAACGAAGGCGGCAACGCATTCTGGGAATCAATGGGCTTTACACTCCGTGAAGACCTGAATTACAGGAACAAAGCACTTGCAGAAATGATCAGGATCGATCCTGAATATACTAAGGAGTAAACATATGGCAAAGAAAATGTGGGCAGGACGTTTTGAAAAGGCAACGGACAAAGAAGTAAACGATTACAACTCGTCGCTTCCTTTCGACTGTAAGATGTACAGCCAGGACATTGAAGGATCGGTCGCCCATTCACAGATGCTCGCCAAACAGGGCGTTATTTCCGAAAAAGACGCGGAAGACATAAAGACCGGACTGCTTTCGATAAAGGAAGATATAGAATCCGGCAAACTGACTTTTGATTCCGATGCCGAAGATATCCATATGTTTATTGAGGAAGAACTTACGAACCGCATCGGTGACGCAGGCAAGCGTCTCCATACTGGACGTTCGAGAAATGATCAGGTCGCTTTGGACCAGAGACTTTATATGGTTGATGAAGCAGGTGAGATCGTCGAGCTTTTGGACGACCTTATCGATACTTTGGTTGATATAGCAAAAAACAATACTGAGACATACATGCCCGGCTATACTCATCTTCAGAGAGCGCAGCCTATTACTTATGCGCACTATCTCTCTGCTTATATCGAGATGTTCAAGCGTGACATCGACCGTATAAATGAAGCAAAGGAACGTGCTAATATATCTCCTTTGGGCAGCGGTGCTCTCGCAGGAACCACATATCCGCTTGACCGTGCATTTGTTGCCGAGCAGCTCGGAATGAACGGCGTGACACTCTGCTCACTTGACGGTGTTGCTGACAGGGACTTTGCTATCGAATTCGCATCGGCATGTTCTATCCTGATGATGCACCTTTCGCGCATGAGTGAAGAGATAATCCTCTATGCTTCACAGGAATTTAAGTTCTATGAGCTTGATGATGCTTATTCCACCGGTTCTTCCATGATGCCCCAGAAAAAGAATCCTGACGTAGCAGAGCTTACCCGCGGTAAGACCGGCCGTGTATACGGCGATCTTATTTCGCTGCTTGTTATCATGAAAGGACTTCCTCTTACATATAACAAGGACATGCAGGAAGTTCAGGAAGCCATGTTCGACTGCATTGAGACGATCAAAGCAGTCCTCCCTCCTTTCAACGGCATGATCAAGACCATGACCATAAGAAAGGACAATATGGAGGCAGCCGCTCTCGGTGGTTTTACCAACGCAACTGATCTGGCTGACTATCTTGTAAAGAAAGGCCTTCCTTTCCGTGAGACACACGCAATCTCCGGAAAGCTCGTCCATTACTGCATCGAGAACGGCATCTCTCTTTTGGAAGTTCCGCTCGATAAACTCAAGGAGTTCTCTCCTGTATTCGAAATTGATGTCTATGATGCAATATCTCTGAAGACCTGCGTTGAAGGCAGAAGCCTTATCGGCGGCCCGGCACCTGAGACGGTTAAGAATTATCTGGACGGACTTCAGGGCTGATCCGGGGTAAATATCCAGGGTTACAGGTTCTTATCGTAGAAATCAACAAATGATTCGAAAAGTTCTTTGTTCTTTTCGACGTTCAGATATGAGTTGTGGCCTTTCTGTTCCAGCCTCACGAAGGTAAATCTCGGGTCATCTTTGTAGACTTCATAGTAGATGTCATATCCGTATTCGATCGGTATGAGACCGTCGTCATTGCTGTGAACGGCCATTATTTCCGCGTCCGTGGCAGCAAAGCCGTCCAAAGCCGAATTGACTGCATAATCACCGAATTTAGCGCGTTCATAAACCTTAAGGACCGGAATGAATGCATATATCACGGGACCAATTACATTTTTACCGCCTCCTTCGAGGAGATCGATAGAACTGCAAGGACCTGAGCATTCTATGACTGCTCCGACTTCCGGGTGATATGTCAGGACGCTGCTTACTGAATATCCGCCCCAGCTGTGTCCGAAAAGACCTATCGGGAGATCAGGGAAATTGCCGCTTTCCTCAACAAATGATATTGCGTAGTTCAGATCGATCACGCCCTGGGGAACACCTCCTATACCGTTACCTTCGCTGTCATCACAGCCGGTTACATCATAAGCAAAAACATAAAATCCGTTTTGGGCGAGGAAATTAATGTCTTCCATATAGTAGTTATGTCCGCCGTCACCATAGCCGTGCGCAAATACGATTATCCCGCGCTGCTCACTGCCCGATGAATACATGTATCCCGCAATACGCTGTCCCTTGTCTGACGGGAAATCATAGCGTGTCCTCTCAAGTCCTTCAAACTCATAGACATGTTTCTGTATTGCGGTTCTGCCATCAGAACGTCTTCCGAAATACAGGTAATACAATCCAAGCGCAAACCCGATCCATAAAAAGACCGTCACCATAAGACAAATTATAATTATCCATAAAGCTTTTTTCTTTGATCCTGATTTAGCCATATAGTATTTCCCATCAGATTTTCGCATTTTTAACAGTTTCAACAGCACGTCTGATATATTCTTCGATTACCGTCTGATCATCCTCACCGTCAAGGTCAAACCAAAGAAATCCGCCGCCGGCAGAAAGATCCTTTGCATCCATGATACCTCTCAGATAAACCTGGGCAACATGATTAGCGCATACACGGCAGTCATAAAGATCTCTTAGCACTTCAGCATCATGAATTGAAGGAAGATCGATTATACCCTTCTCTTTCAGAAGAAACATGTGAATAATACGGGCAGCATTTTTACGGGCTATCGGTTCATTACTGTAAAGTTTATCTTCATATTCCAGCCAACCATTTTCGAGTCCGCGCGAAAAAATATCTTCATACTCTTCGCCAAATGCCCGTAATAAACTCACGATAAAAGATCCGCGTGTCATAAAACGGGTGTGATCCTGAAAACTTTACAGCCGCAGGCTTCAAGAGAATCAACAGAAAAAGATCCTGAGAGAGTCTTAGAACATTCCTTTGAAATTAGTTCTTTAAGCCTGTAAGAACTTGCATTTGCAAAGCAATCCTTAAAAGACTTATCCATCTTTGAGCCTATGGAATCTAATATCAGATCAACAGGGACCGTAATCTTTTCAGAATTATCTTCCGTGCTCAGATTAAAGAATGCCAAAGCAATATCACCATTACTTAATGGCTTTGCCAGCACATCTGCCCTGTTGTTATCACGGATATAAGCTGTCGCAGGATCATCGCAGGAATATGTTGTAAAAATGCGCTTTGCCTGCACACCTAAAGCATCCTGATCAAGAGAAATCAGGTCTTCATTTGCGATGATATTGTAGATAGCGTCGCCCTTGTTTACACGTCTCAGATCAAGTCCAAGCATCAGCGGTGAATTCATCATGCACCACATCGCCATATGTGAGGTACACATAGTATCATTGATCCCATCCATGCCGATAACGAGCATATCCGGATCGTTCCAGCCTTTATCAAGACCGGCGAATTCATCCATGATCACTGCTTTGTTGTATTGGGAAGTTATAGACGTTGTGTAATCGTTTTCCCAGGCAGCGGTGCCGCGATTGCCGTCACATCCGACCTGGAAAGTAATGTCATTAAGTATCCGCCATGAATCTCCAACGATATGTCCCCAATTCTGAGGCTGCGTTTTACCCCATTCACAGATCGAGAATACGATGTCACGGCCTTGAGCGAAATGCTCTAACTCCTTTCGAACCTCAGAATAAGAATGAAGCGTATTCTCCTGTCTTCTGTGATTCATAAGGCGGATCCTGTTTGTTCCGGAGAAAAGCTTAAGTTTAATAACATCAGAATCCGTAAAATCTTCCGGTGCCGGTGTTGAAGGAAGCATCTCATCAAAAACTATTTCATCTTCTACGGCGATTTGCAGCCAGCTTCCCACACCCTCTTCTTTGCCTGTTGCATATGAGACGGTCATTTCATAGTAACCGGGTTCATCTATATCGACTTCGAAGATAAGTTCGCTGCTTCTGAGTCCTACCGGTGTATGATCAGGTGCCGTTCCGTCAAAAGTACCGATAAAGGTTACATAATCATCCTTGACAACAGCGCGGCTTCCCGTAATGAGAGCGTCTTTTGCGGCTGAATACGTCTGCCCCGAGATACAGACCGATCTTATATTTGGAGCATATGAATACATTGCATTCCCGGTATTTGAGAATGTTGCGTTATCCCACATGTAATAACAGTTATCGACCTTGATGAAATCAATATCCCAGTTTATATAATCTTCGCAGTCAATCTTTTCATGCTTATAAATGCCCACTTCAGCACCGGAACAGAGTTTTGTACCGATATCGTTATACATCCCGAATTTTAAGCCCGCAGAATGAACTGTATCTGCCATTGCTTTAAATCCTGACGGAAATTTGACAGGATCGGACTCAAGCCTGTCATTAACTCGTTCCGGGCGGTAACAGCCGTCATCCAGAACAACATACTGATACCCGAACCTGAAAAGTTCAAGCTCCTTGATCTTTAGTATCATCTCTTTGGTAAGAGCTTCGGTATTACCGCTTCCGAATGCATTCCAGCTGTTCCAGCCCATTGCAGGAAGACGCTGCTTTTTATCCGGAAAAACCTTTGCGTTCTCAGAATCAAAAGAATCAAATCTCAAACGCTTATCGTTGATTTCCGCAGGTCCTTCCATAGTAATACGCCTTTCCGAAAATGATCATCTCTCCATCAGCCAGATCTCTGAAGAGAACGGCTGTAATGTCGAACCACCGCCAAAATCATGCAAAGTTCCGGATATCAGTTCTTTTGCCTGACCGCACCCTGCATCGAAATGAGCGGTATAAGGATTGGAATCCATATTAATAGCCACAAGCACTCTCTGGTCGCCGGAATTGCGTTCAAAGATGCACTGTTTATTAGTCAGCACAACGATCCTGAGACCGCCGTAATTAAGAGCATTGCTGTTCTTCTTGGCTTCTGCAAGACGTTGTATGTGATCTGTCAGATCATTCCACTGAGGTTCATTGAAGCAGGCGCGAAGCGCAGGATCGCCTTCTTCTTTCCTGGCTTTGGCACCCCACTCGGAACCGTAATAAACGCATGGAATTCCCGGCATCGTGAATACAAGAGTGTAAACAAGCGGAAGGCATCTTTCATCATTTAGTATTGATGCGATCCTCGTAACATCATGATTATCAGCAAATGACAGGAGATGAGCTCCCCTGCAGACTGTCCAGTCTTCAGGTCCGAACAGTCTCATCAGCGAGTGCATGATCTCAAACATATTTGATGAATTAAATGATGAATAGATTCCTTTGTAGCACTGATAGTTTGTAAGAGAATGAAGATGCATGTCACCCAGCATCCTCCCGTATTCCCCATGAAGGACCTCACCGAGCAGAAAGAATTCATTCTTCTTACTGTCGGTAAACTCACGGAGCCTTCTTAGGAATTCGTGATCCAGACAATACGCAACATCAAGTCTTAATCCGTCGATGTCAAAGAAATCGATCCAATAATTTACTTTATCAAGAATGTGATCTATTACCGCAGGGTTTCTGAGATTAAGCTTTACAAGGTCATAATTGCCTTCCCAGCCTTCATACCAGAAACCATCATTGTAATTCGAATTGCCTTCGAAGGATAAATGGAACCAATCCTTATAAGGGGAATCCCACTTCTTCTCCTGAACATCCTTAAATGCCCAGAACCCCCTTCCGACGTGATTGAAAACACCGTCAAGAACGACTTTTACACCTTCTTTATGAAGAGCATCAACGACCTTCCTGAAATCATCATTGGTACCTAATCTGGTATCTATAAGTCCGTAATCTCTTGTGTTGTATCCGTGAGTATCTGATTCGAAAACCGGTGAAAAATAAATGGCATTGATGCCGAGTTTCTTCATATGAGGGATCCAGTCAAGGACCTTTAATATTCTTGATTCGGGAACGCCGTCATTCTCGAAAGGTGCTCCGCAAAATCCCAATGGATAAATCTGATAAAAAACCGATTCTTCAAACCACATTTATTTCTTTCCTTCTTTCCTTTCTTTTAATCCTAACCTGATACAGTTAATAAGTCCTGCAGCACCCATTATGAAAATTATGACTACCACCACGATTCCGATATATTTTTCTATCTGCATAGCGAAAACAGACAGACCGCCTTCATTTCGATGTGACAATGCCCACTCAAGAGCCAGAACAGATACCATTGCATCAACAATTCCGATCTTTCTTAAAGCCAGGGCCGTAAGTGAACTGGATTTCTGGGCCTTGAACAAATTGATTACCGCGAGCAGGACCTTATAGAAAACATAAGCGCCGAACGCATAGACAAGGAGGCCTTTATAATCGTGGATTACATTACCCTTTACGATAAGATATAAAGCCAAAGCCAAAACGGCATCAAGAAGTATCAGATTCCTTGAGAACTTACGGTAATTGATCCTTTCGCTGAAACGCCTGCCTTTAAATACCGCACCTCTTCCGGCTCTGTAGAGCACATTTATTCTGATAATGTAAAGGAGGGTATGATATATCGACATAATGAAGAGCCACAATGAAAATGTGATGATCGACATTGTGAACAGAAAGCTTGAATATGCTATATCAAAAACAATGGACGGCAAAGCCAGCGCAACCGTTTTGCGCTTGTAATCGTTCACATAATCCCAAAAACGTCTGGACTTGGATTTTCTGGGTTCATCAGAAATGACAGATCCTTCCTGCTCTGCAGGAATTATTTTTTCTTCCGGAACGCTTGCCTTATCTTTTCTCATATATCAGTTGCGCATTGAATGTATCGGTGCAGGGATCCTTCCGCCTCTGTGAATGAAATCAGCGCACGAAGCACGGTTAACATCCATGATGGGAGCAGTTCCCAAAAGTCCGCCGAATTCCACGCTGTCGCCAACGGTCTTACCCGGAACGGGAATAAGTCTTACGGCCGTAGTCTTGTTATTAAATGTTCCGACAGCCATCTCATCGGCAATAATACCGGAGATCGTCTCAGCCGTCGTATCACCCGGAACAGCTATCATATCAAGGCCGACAGAACATACGCATGTCATGGCCTCAAGTTTTTCGAGTTTAAGAGATCCCGATCTTGCAGCAGCGATCATGCCTTCATCCTCGGATACCGGAATAAATGCTCCGGAAAGACCGCCGACATAAGAAGATGCCATAATACCGCCCTTCTTAACAGCATCATTGAGCATTGCAAGTGCAGCTGTGGTTCCCCATGTTCCGCAGGTCTCAAGTCCGAATTCTTCAAGAAGCCTTGCAACTGAGTCACCTACAGCGGGAGTCGGAGCTAACGAGAGATCTATAATTCCGAACGGAACATCAAGTCGCTCAGAAGCTTCCCTGGCAACGAGTTCACCGACTCTTGTGATCTTGAAAGCCGCCTTCTTGATCGTCTCGGCAACAACACCAAGATCTTTTCCTTTAACGCCTTCCAAAGCATGTTTTACAACTCCCGGACCGGAGATTCCGACGTTGATAACGCATTCGGGTTCACCGGGACCTAAGAAAGCACCAGCCATGAACGGATTGTCTTCAGGAGCATTCGCGAAAACAACGAGCTTGGCACAGCCTAACGCGCCGGAATCCTTAGTAGCCTCAGCTGTTTTCTTAATGATCAGGCCCATATCACGGACTGCATCCATATTGATACCGGTCCTGGTTGAAGCAACGTTAACGCTTGAGCAGACAAATTCCGTGGATGCCAGAGCTTCAGGTATTGAATCAATAAGCACTTTATCGGAAATCGTATAGCCTTTTTGTACCAGTGCTGAAAAACCGCCAATAAAGTTTACTCCGCATGTCTTAGCTGCATCATCAAGAGCCTTTGCAAAAGGCGTATAATCATTTGCTCCGCAGGCAGAAGCAACGATTGAGATCGGTGTTACCGATATTCTCTTATGGATGATCGGAATGCCGTATTTTTTGCTGATAAGCTCGCCTGTCTCAACAAGTTTTCCTGCATATCTGCAGATTTTGTCATATATCCTGCCGCATGATTCTTCAACTGTCGGAGCAGCACAGTCCATAAGCGAGATACCCATAGTAATTGTACGGATATCAAGATGCTGATCGTTGAACATCTGCATCGTTTCAATTATTTCGCGATCGTTGATCATAAATACCTCTCAAGATAAAAAAGATCAAATTGTATGCATAGCGTTGAAAAGCCCGGTGTGCTGGATAGTTATCTGAACACCGAGATTTTTGCCTAATTCTTCGAGTTTTTCCGATATATCGGATTCTTCGATAACAACATCTTTGAGGTCAACCATCATGACCATCGTAAAGATATCATCTAAGATCGTCTGGGAAATATCATTGATATTGATTCCGTAATCAGCAAGAAGACGTGATACATCTGCTATTATTCCAACACGGTCCCTGCCTAATACCGTTACAACGGCTGTATTCTTCTCAGTACTCATCTTATACCTCCAGGCAAGAATATAATTATCTAACGATATAATAACTCAAACACGGCAAAATTATTGTCATTAACATCAATCGAGCAAAGAAAGAGCAAGTTTATTGGCGCATTTTATACCGTCAATACATGATGACATGATACCGCCCGCATAACCCGCGCCCTCTCCACAAGGGAATATGCCTGCAAAATTAGTGCTTTGAAGGGTTTCAGGGTCCCTTTTTATCCTCACGGGAGAAGAACTCCTTGCCTCGACAGCGGTAAGGACAGAATCAGGATCATCGAACCCCTTTATCTTCTTTCCCATCTCACTTACACCGTCTTTAATCGTATCGAGTATAGTTTCAGGAAAAACATCCGTAAGGTCAGAACCTGTAACACCCGGCAAATAAGAAGGCTTTACCTTTCCGAACGAAGTTGTCTTCTTTCCTTCCATAAGGTCACCATATCTGACAGATGGGGCTCTTCCCGAACTTCCGCCGGCGATGAACGCAAGATTTTCGAGTTTTTCCTGGAATCTTATACCGTCCAAAACGTTATCTCCATAATCATTGCTGTCGACAGGGACAAGAATGGCGCTGTTGGAATTGATATTATCTCTTGCCCTGAGACTCATTCCGTTGGTGCAGACGCTGTGATCATCGCTTTGGGCAGCAACCACTTCACCACCCGGACACATACAGAAAGTGTAAAGTTTACGGCCTGTTTTAGTATCACAGGAAAGCTTATATATTGCCGGAGTCACATCTGAAGAATATTCAGAATCAAAGCCAAACTGAGCCATATCGATATCACTTCTTAAATGTTCGATCCTGACGCCTACGGAAAATGGCTTGGACTGCATATCAAGACCTAACCGGTTAAGCGCCCTGAACGTATCCCTGCTCGAATGACCAATAGCGAGGATCAATCTGCCGCAAGGCATCTCATATGTCCCCCCGGAGCCTTCGGCCGTAATACTCTTAAGACAGCCATTTTCTGCCTTAAAACCCATGAAAGTCGTGTTGAATCTAACCTCTCCGCCAAGGGATATGATGTCTTCCCTGACGCCTGTTACGACTTTCCTGAGCCTGTCTGTTCCGATATGGGGATGAGCATCATATAAAATATCGGAAGGCGCGCCATGCATGATAAGAGACCTTAATACATAATCCTTTAGTCCTGAACTTATTCCGGAATAAAGCTTGCCGTCAGAAAAAGTTCCGGCCCCGCCTTCACCGAACTGAATATTCGAATTCGTTTTAACCGGTGTCTTTCCCTGCTTATAAGCTTCGGTATCCCTGATCCTTTGTTCCATCTCAGAACCACGTTCAAGCACAATCGGTCTTAATCCGTATTTGGCAAGAACAAGAGCAGCATAAAGACCTGCAGGACCAGTACCTACTACAACCGGGCGCTTATATTCCTTACCGTCTTCAAAGTCTTGTTTATAAGGCAATGCTTTCGCAAGGATCTCCTGTTCCCGTTCTTCTTTAATTTCAGGTGATATGAAATCGAATCTGTAATTGATACTTACTCTGCCGTGTCTTGCATCGATATATTTCTTGGAAATATCAAGAACTAAGGTTCCTTCTTCAAGTCTCTTAAGACCTGACCTCATAGCCTTATTCCCTGATCTTTTAATGTAATTTATGATCAGGACTGAATCAGGAGTCTTTTTAAGGACCTTTTGGGATCTTACTTCCGGTCTTATTGCTATCTCAAACATTTTGAGATATTCCTTCCGCTGCAAGCGCTGCTGAAGTCCAGGCCCACTGCAGATTATATCCTCCGCAGATTCCGTTACAGTTAACGGCTTCACCGATCACATATAACCCGGGAATATCCTTGACCTGCATATCGTCATCAAGTCTTATAAGCTTGAAGCCGCCTGATGACACCTGCGCTTTATCTTTGTCACCATATCCCGTTATCGGAATCGGGAATGCGCATATCAGGTTAGAAAGAGCAGCTATCTGATTTTCGCTCAATTCCCTCAAAGTCATCTTGTCAGACTTCAGGCCCATTGTTTTCATTGCAAAATCGGTTATGTTACGCAACAGCATTCCTGATAAAGCATCAGCGCAGGTTCTGTTCGCGTATATCTGTCGTCTGATATATATCATCCTGAATATCTCACCGGCAGATTTTCCTGTAAGATTCAGAACAGCTTTTACATTCTTTTCGCCGTTGTCGATAAGTCTGACAACAGTATCTGAGACATCCATAACACATATTCCTGAGATCCCGCCTTCTTTTGTAAACAGGATCTCACCTTCAGCCTGGTTTCTTACATCTCCGGTACCGTCAAGGATCTTTACATCTCCCCTGCACCTTATTCCTGCAAGGCCTTTGATACCGGATATATCTGAAGATAATGAAGTCAGTGCAGGCTTAAACGGAATGAAGTATGATTCATCAGTAAGCTTATCCAATAGATTCACTACATCTCCGGTAGAACCTGTAGAAGGATAAGTAATTCCGCCGGTTGCAATAACCGTATTCCTTGTAAGGTATGATTTTCCTGACTTTGTCTTGATCTCGAAAAGAGATTTCTCTTTGGAAACAGATATAACTTGCTCTTTGAGCTCCGTCTCAACGGAATTATCAGATATATAAAACCTTAAAGCATCAACAACCGTCGAACTCTTATATGTAGACGGATAGACAAGTGTCCCTTTCTGTTCAAGAACAACGCCCAATACATTCTCATAAAAATCAGAGGTCTCGGTACATCCGTATCTGTTAAGACAAGAACTAAGTTTCTTGGGATCATCAGTATTGTACTTGGAAGTGTCGATCGAAGTATTTGTAAGATTGCATCTTCCGCTTCCTGTCAATGCAAGCTTGCGTCCGACACGGGGACCTGACTCAATGATCAGGAACTTCTTACTTGATGCAAAAGTCTTAGCAAGTCTTGAAGCACAATAAAGACCTGCCGCGCCACCGCCGATAATCACACAATCGTAAACATTATTGCTCATTCTGATCTACCTGCTGCCATAGCTAATGTTCTTTTGTATTTTGTATTCTCGAAAGGAAAACATCCGGTTTTCTCAATAAAATAATCTTTCAGGTTATTAAGATCTTCAACATTCCCATTTATGAGTTCTAATTCCATCTCACAGATTTCATCAGTCATCGAATTATCGGGATTTGTAATAACACCGCTGTCAAAGCAAGCTTCTATCCTGCTTGCCCCGTATGTCAGATTATAGACAGTTCTGGTAAATGAATTAGAACAGATAACTTTCAGGTCTTCATCTTTTATATCGCAAAACACTTCAGATAATAAATCAGACGGATCATTATCATTTGCGGCATTCTGTTTGAATCCTTCAACAGAGAACCTGCCATCCTCGCTTCTTACGTTCCATTCATACCGTTTATGAATGCCGTCAGATACAAAGCCTCCGTATTTAACGGTGAACTCATAGAAATCTTCTGTTTTGGAGTTGTAATGCC
Source organism: Clostridiales bacterium (assembly GCA_017510605.1). Taxonomy (GTDB): domain Bacteria; phylum Bacillota; class Clostridia; order Saccharofermentanales; family Saccharofermentanaceae; genus Saccharofermentans. The sequence goes on along the minus strand of JAFWMQ010000015.1, from coordinate 320,096 downwards.
TTACTCTGATCATTCCGCCCCGGTGTGAGACTGACATATCCTCTGTATCAAGATATGAATTTTCGAGAAGTAGAGGTTCAGGCGTATTGTCATCATCGCAAAACTTCAGAAAAACATCTGATGTTGTTAAAGCATAAAGACTTTCTTTGTCATTAAATCCGAGTTTTGCTTCAGTTTCCATATGATTTCCTTAATTGATCGTATGAACGCCGCCCGTAGATACAACACAAAGTTTATTTCCTGACAGGAAATTCATTCTGATGATATCTTCATCAACGGAATAATCGTTTGTAATGACACCGGAAGCGTTATAAATAAACACTCTCCGGTCAACATTGATCGCATAAATGCCGTTACCCTGCGCAACACAAACGATATTCGAACCTATATTTGAATCGTAGATAACGCTGTCAGATGAATTGATTATTGCAAGTTTATTCAGCTGGCTGATTCCGTCAGAATATGTGACAAACAGATTGTTTCCTACTTTCTTAACATAACCTATAGCGGAGAAATCAAAATTCATCCTTGCAAGGTTATCATCCTTTACTTCATATAAAGCATTAGCTGAAAAGCAGCAGAGTTTTTTGCCGACATAACATACATAAGCGAAAATAACGTTATCATCTGTCTTGTAAACCGCATCATCATTTACTTCATAACCCTTAACAGTCTTAGTGATGGAAAAGACCCTTACATAAGGAACGATAACGGCACCACTCGTATTGATCGTTGAAACGGCAAATCTCGTTGAGTCTGCATTGAAAGCACAACATACCGGGAAGCCTGAATTGTACGATGTCCAAACCGCGATCTGATTACCGCTCTTATCAAATAACGTTACTTCACCAAACGAATCACTGCCTCCGCTGATTACGGCAGTAAAACCGTCATCAGACATCTGTACTGCCTTTATGGGGTTTACAGTAGGTTTGCTGTACCAAATGCCGTCCTGGTCAAGAACAGTAAAGCTGTAACCGTCACGGTCAAACACAACTACATAATCGCCAAATGTAACACACTGGGGATTCTGATAAGAAACTGCGTGTGAGAATACCTCAGTTCCGGAAAGATTAAGATATGCTATTCTTTCGGAGGTTACTTTAATAACACCTTCCGCATAAGGATAAAGCTTTTGCGCCTCGGAATACTCACATGAAAAACCGCCCTGCGCCGAGAGCTTGATCTGCGCATCCGCACCGGACATCGAATCGATCTTCTTTGAAACAACAAAAATCAAAGCAATACTGACTATGAGCAGAGTTGCGAAGATCATAACAGTGATCGTCAGACCTCTGCGGATAACAATCTGAGAAATGCTCCCTTTATTCTTATCCGGAGTTTTTTCCTTTTTAGGTTTTTCTTTCACTTGCTTATCTTTCATAATCTTGATTATGCTGCCGGTATATCGTAAATTCCGTTAACACTTCCGGAAATAGCTTCACTCAAAAGCTCATAAGCTTTCCAGAAGCCATAGTTGTAAGTATCATATGCGCCGTCATTAAAGATCTCTCCGGAGTATACATAGAAACCCATGTATTCGCCGTTCTTTAATACATAGTATGAATCAGCGTCTCTGGTATAGAATTCAAAATCTGTTGTAGCGTAATTCTTACCAATAAAGCTTATTGTAATAACAGGTCCTTTACTTGTATCAACTGTGGCTTCAGTATCAATGCCGCCGATCTTGATGCATGCAATACTCTCGAAAAGAATAGAACAATAAGATCTTCCGGAAGAATCCGATACTTTTGCATTACGCCCGTCGAGAGTGACTGTTGATCTGTCATCAGTTATACTTCTGCCTTCAGCAACATTCAGATCGAATTTGAAAGATTTGTCACCGTATGTAACATTGATCGAAGATATATCTTTTGCAAAGCAATAGCAGATATAAGAATCGATCAATACCGTCTCCATCATATCCAGATTCTCTAACTGATATTTATTGAGCTTGAAGTATTTGTCATATCCGGCTATATACCCGTAATAATATTCATTGATGAGGTCGCTGAAGTAGATTTCTGTTTTCTCTCCGTTAGTCAAAGCAAGAACAAAATGGAAAGCAGGATCATCAAGTCCGTATTTAGAGAGATCATTTATCTCAATATATTCGGATATCTCGAGATTTAACAGATTATCGACCATATTTGCAAAATAAGCACTTGCCGGATGATGATACGGCTTAACTATCTCATAAGATGTAATACCGCTTGCGGATAATGCCACGGCAGCATCAAGAGATAATCCGTCACTCTTCCGGTCAAAATGAACAGCCTTAAGATTCTTGCTGTCTATTCTAAGAACCGTAGGATCAAGAAAACTTATAGCTGTTTTATCTGCCTGGACAAGTTTATCTGAAGATACCAAATAAATATCCTGCGCTCCTTCAACAAACATATAACAGTATTTTGTATCAGGGGTCTTGTTTCCGAGATAAACATTAGTAACGGTTCCGTTTACCAGACTTATCGTTAATGTATAACTCGGATTATCAAGGCCATACTCGGAAAAGTTACCGGTTTTCGAGACTATGGTACTGCTGTAAAAACTGGTCAGACTGCTGACATAATCAGATAATTTATACTGGGCATAATAAACACCGGGTTCAGCATCATCCCCTAAATATTCGTACTGAATGTTGTTGTCACTGTCCAAGAGGCATTTAACAACTGAAGAATGACCGGTCTCACGGTTATAAACAGATATAGACGATATGTCGCCCGGATTATAATAGAGAACATCGTAAACACCGTCGGATGTCTCAGAAGGTTCTGTGTTCCTGAATCTTTCAACAGCAGAATATACAATCAAGCCGATAACCAGCATGATCAGTACAATGAATGGAACAAGAAGATTCTTTGCGGACTTCATATCAGAGATTCTTCCTCTTTGAATAAACAATTACAGCAGCTGCTATAAGCAAGACCGGAATAACGATCAAAAAGACAATGAGCACAGCTGTCGAATGAGATGTAGTTGATTTATCCGAAGCAAGTGAGAAATTATCCACATTCTTGGTGGAAATACTTAATGCAGTAACAGTTTTTGAGCTGGAAAGCTCTCTGATACAGGACCTGAAGAAATCCATGTTAATGTCATTAAGTCCATATGAAGCAATGTATTCATCAGAAGAGAAATTCAAGGTTCCGAAAACAAATACCTTAGACGGATCGTCTCCGGATCCGACAGAATACATCGCAACATTATATTGTCCCTCAGCACTGGATCCGGTATCCATAATATTGCCCTGTGAGTCGACCTCAAAAAGGGTAGCTTTTTTACTTGTACAAAGAACAGGATATGTCTTGATTCCCGAATTGGAAGAATCAATTTTCCGGACTGATCTGGCATAAGTGCTGTGAAGATACGGGATATTAGCATAATTATTAAATAATTCCGCTGCAGTTACAGTTGAATCAATTGCACTGCCGCTGAGCTGGTAACCGGGATCATTCTCGGAAATAAGAGCAGGATCGATATTAATGTTGACCTGGTTCAACAAAGCATTAAGCCGGTCAAAACGGACGCTGACATTATCAAGTGAATAGTTAACGGCTATGAACATTTTTCCGCCCTTTTTCAGGTAATCGGACATAGCAACATAAACCTTCTCGGAAATATCATTATTAGGTCCGTTCAGGATCAAAAGATCGCAATCATCAGGAACTGCAAAAGTCTCCGAAACAGGAAGTTCCTGGACATCAATTGCCATTGAATCAAGGATCTTGGTGATACCGGCATTTCCGTCTTCCTTAAGACCAGTAACTATATAAGCTTTGAAAGCTGAATTATTGGTCAGGACAAACATCGCATTAGTAAAAGTAAATTCAGTGTTATTACCGATTACGACATATTTGCCATAGTATTGGGACAAACTCTCATCGTATGTATAACAGTTGATCGGATCAACGATCTTTATCTTGCCGTTATACTCAACTACATAAGTATCAGATTTTGAAGAAAGATCATATGCGTTGGCAGGATCGAGCTGGCTTATTATAGTCGGCTGTTCATTGATATTTACATAATCTACTGTGATCTTACCGTCTGATTTCTTAACATAATCATCAAGCAGAGGAACAATATACTGATAAGGTGTTCCTGCAACATTATCCGGGCGTGTAAATAATCCCACGATCCTGATGCGGGTATCAGCCGGTAAAGAATCAATAAAATCTTCTGATGCCTGAGAAATCGAGTTCTGACCTGCATCAGAGAAATCGAATGTAAGTGCTTTGCCTAAAGCCTTATCGAAAAGCACATTAGCCAGAATAATTATCACAATAAGTATTACAACCGATCCTATCGAATAAAGCTTAAGCTTATCCGCTCTGTCATCGTCATGAACAGCCGGATTATCTTTGAGGATCTTTTTAGCGCCGGTCTTTTCAGCCATGGGTATTTTCTTGTTATTTATCTCTTTGTTCATAATAAACCGTTAACCTCCGTCAAGCCTGGCTCCAGCGTTTCTTTTCGAGCACCCTGAAAGTTAAATACAGGAATAAGATACCGACAGAAACAAGGAAGAATAATGCTGATACGGAAAAAACTCCAAGACGGAAATCCTGTGTCTTGGAAAAAGGATCAAACCAGGCTACCGCATTTCTGACAGCATTTTTAAAGTTAACAGCAGAATCGGTCTTCATACCTATCGATGTTGATAATGAATAAATGGCTGTGCCGATATAATCTGCAATATAAGAGATCAGCTGTGTAATAAGGATCATGATAAATGACACAATGGCAGATACGATCTGGCTGTCAGTTATCGCGGAAGCAAATAAACCGATCGAGATGAACATAAATGCCATAAAGAAAAAGACAATGATCGTGCCCATCTCACCGACACCAAACACTCCGCCGCAGTTCAAAGTAACAATAATATGAATGATTACATTGATGAACATGATCGCGTATAAAGCAAAAGAAGCAAGCATCTTTCCGATTACTACATTGAAAAGACTGACAGGTGTCGTGTAATAAAGGATATCTGTGCCTCTTTTTTTATCTTCGGCAAGAAGTCCCATTGTGATTATAGGAACAATGATCACAAAGAAAGATCTGAGTGATATAACTTCGCTGCCGATATTTACTGCACCGGTGCTGAACTGCGAATAAAATATAAATCCCGAAAGGAATGAGAAGATCGCGATCGCAACATATCCGACCGGAGATCTGAAATATGATAAAAACTCTCTTTTAAATATCGCGTACATTGATCAAACCCTCCTTTTACCTGATGTGATACTAAGGAAGATCTCCTCAAGTGTCGGATCCATGGAACGTAATTCAAGGATGGGCCATCCTTCATTTGCCATCATAAAGAATATGGAGGCTCTGACTTCAGATGTATTCTCGGCAGAGATTCCGATCTCCAGCTGATTGATCTTGCTGTCTGAAACTCTCGGAACAGATGAAGAAACACCCGGAAGAGTACGGATCTTGGAAGAACACTCTTTAACGGGGCCCTTAAAAGTCATAAGGAGTTTAGATTGACCGGATAATCGTCTGGAAAGATCTGTCAGTGTATCAACAGCAGCTATCTTACCGTGATTGATGATAACTACACGGTCGGCGATTTCCTGAATCTCAGGAAGAATGTGGGAACTGATAATGATTGAATGAGATTTAGCAAGAGATTTGATGAGTTTTCTGATCTCGATGATCTGATTGGGGTCAAGACCAACTGTGGGTTCGTCAAGGATAAGGATCGACGGATCGCCTACCATAGCCTGGGCAATACCTACACGCTGTTTATAACCTTTCGACAGATTTCCGATAAGTCTGTCTGTAACATCAGATATCTTTACAAGTGAAATGATCCTGTCTAACTGGTTTTTACGCTTTTCCTTAGGTACGGCTTTAAGGTCGCAAATGAAACCAAGGTATTCACGTACGGTCATATCATAATAAAGCGGCGGGTTCTCAGGAAGATAACCGATCTCCTTTTTGGCGAGCTCCGGTTCTTCGAGAATATCGTGGCCGTTTACCTTGACCGTTCCGGATGAAGACGAAATATATCCGGTAATAATATTCATTGTGGTTGTTTTTCCTGCACCATTAGGTCCCAAGAATCCCAAGACTTCATCATCATTTACTGTGAAAGAAATATTATTTACGGCAGTTTTATCACCATATCTCTTCACAAGATTGTTAATCTCAATCATTGTTACCTCCAGATATGCCAAATAGACATACAACTTATTATTATATCAAAAATAAGAAGATAATAAAAAGGAGTATCAGTACAGATATCAATCCTGTCTGAGCGTTAATTCACAGGCAAAGCCCTTAGTATCGATATTTTTATAGCCGAAAACACTGACTTTATCATCATTTCTGACTATGAAAAGCTCGACCTTCTCCCCCGCTTTTACTTCGCTGTTGTAGTTGATAACCAGATCTTCGATCAAAGAAACATCATATCCGCACTTAAAAAGAGCGTCATAAGCCCATGCCGTATAACGTGAATTGTTTACATGTCTGTTTCTGTCCAGTTCGTTATAGTCAGCATATTTGATAATTACCGGTTTTTCAGTCTCACCTGCAACGTCATTTCTTGTAGGAAACGTTATCTTCGGACATAATTCTCCGAAAGCTAGCCTCGGATCCTGTATCACCTGTGGCGGAAGTTCTGGACGTTTACTTGCAATGACAGGTCTGTGGGTGTTCCAGTCAGCCAGTATCCACGTTGAAGTTGCCTTGCCTATAAGCCTCCCGTCACTGCTGAATATCTCAAAATCACGACCGTAATAGATCTTTTCAATAACATTTGCCCAGGTCCTGATGCGGAATGTCTCATGCCAACAAGGGAGCTCGGTAAAATGCAGCCTCATCTTCAGGATTATCCAGCAAATTGAATTTTCCTTTAGGAAATCCGTACCATAACCGATAGAATGAGAACTTCTTTCAGCCGCTTCCTGAAGATCGCCGATCAGAGAAGAACAGTAAAGCCTGTCCCCTATCCCGCATTCCGTTGCCTTGCAATAAACATCAACATCTGTGTATTTACTGATATCACTCATTTTCCGGATCCTTATCTTTTTTTACGCGCGGCATTGCCATAGCAATAGTCCCTCTGGGATTATATCTCCTGAAAACCGGATACATCTCGTCCTTATAAATAAATACGATCATGACCTTGATACCCTCCGTCGGTATCAGCCAATACCAGTATTTCTCATCGATGTCGAATTCCTTGTAATCAGTCATTTTTATCGTGATATTGGCTTTTTCTTTATCCGTTTTAAATCTGTCAGAAGTAACAGGGCCAATATATTCACAATCCTTTAAAGAGAAACTTATCAGCTCATCGCGCTTATTATCCCCGAGAATTATCGCACAATCGACAAGGTCATTGGAGATCTCAACCTCATATTCCTTATGCTGACGCTTGATCAGTATTACTACCCCTGCAACAATACCGAACGCCAGGATTCCTGAGATAAAGTACAGATTCTCACCGACATATAACGGGAATATAAAACATAAAACAATTGCAATGATAGCCGTAGTTATAAGAAATGTATTGAACAACACTTCCGAAATACCGTTCTTACGCCTGACACTTGTCTCAATAAAACTGTCCTGTAGCATGCTTCACCTCAAACAGAGACTATTCTATCATAAAAATGTTATTAGAACGTTAGATCCCATTATAGTTTTCAAGCAGGTTCCTCATTAATCTATCGCAAATCACGTTTTTGAGCTTTTCCGATAGAAAAACGGCAAAATTCTATCGAGAATGCCTATTTTCGGTTTTTCCGATAGAAAACAGATGATATAAAAAAGGCAGCCTCATCAGAGAGACTGCCTTTATATGATTTCTTCGAAAAGTGAGCTATATGATCATTTCGCTACTTCCGCACAAGCGAAGCGCGGAGGACCCGTTGCGAATGGTCATATTGCGAACGCTTAATACATTGGCTGCTGAGGCATTGCGGGAGCTTCCTTCTCAGGAATATCCGTAACAACTGCTTCTGTAGTAAGGAGTGTAGCCGATACTGAAGCTGCATTCTGGAGAGCAGAACGTGTAACCTTTGCAGGGTCAACGATTCCTGCTTCGAACATATCAACATACTTGTCGTTCAAAGCATCGTAGCCGGTGCCGGGGTTGGAGTTCTTGATCTTCTCGCAGATTACGCTGCCGTCAAGACCAGCGTTTGCAGCGATCTGGCGAACGGGTTCCTCAAGTGCACGAAGAACGATCTTAACACCTGTCTTTACATCGCCTTCTGTCTCATCGAGGAGCTTAGCGATAGCAGGAAGAGCATTAACATATGCTGTTCCGCCGCCGGGAACAATACCTTCTTCAACAGCTGCTCTTGTAGCATTAAGAGCATCTTCGATCCTGAGCTTTCTTTCCTTCATCTCTGTCTCTGTAGCAGCGCCGACCTTGATTACAGCAACACCGCCGGAAAGCTTAGCGAGACGCTCCTGCAGCTTTTCTTTATCATAATCAGACTTTGTCTCTTCTATCTGAGCCTTGATCTGGTTAACACGTGCCTTAACAGCACCGTCTTCACCTTCACCGTCAACAATGATCGTGTTATCTTTGTTTACCTTTACCTGATGAGCTCTGCCGAGTTGATCAAGAGTTGTATCCTTGAGCTCGAGACCGAGATCAGATGTGATTACCTGACCACCTGTAAGGATAGCGATATCTTCGAGCATAGCCTTTCTTCTGTCACCGAAGCCCGGAGCCTTAACGCCGACACAAGTAAATACTCCTCTGAGCTTATTAACGATAAGTGTTGCAAGAGCGTCACCTTCGATATCCTCAGCGATGATTACAAGCTGCTTGCCGGACTGTGCGAGGGGCTCGATTACAGGAAGAAGATCCTGAATGTTGGAGATCTTTTTATCAGTGATAAGGATATACGGCTCATCGAAAACTGTCTCCATCTTATCTGTATCAGTTGCCATGTAAGGAGAGATATAACCTCTGTCAAACTGCATACCTTCAACAACAGAAAGCTCTGTAAGCATTGACTTGCTCTCTTCAACAGTGATAACACCGTCAGAAGTAACCTTATCCATAGCCTCTGCGATCATCTTACCTACTTCTTCGTCACCTGCCGAGATAGCAGCAACACGTGCGATATCCTTAGAACCGTCAACCTGCTTAGCCTTTGCGAGGATCTCATCAACAGCTGTATCTACAGCCTTGGAGATACCTTTTCTGAGGATGATCGGGTTAGCGCCGGCAGCGACATTCTTCATACCTTCACGTATGATTGCCTGAGCAAGGAGTGTAGCTGTTGTAGTACCGTCACCTGCTACATCATTTGTCTTGGAAGCAACTTCCTTGACAAGCTGTGCACCGGCATTCTCATAACGGTCTTCAAGTTCGATCTCTTTAGCGATAGTAACGCCGTCATTTGTAATCAGCGGAGCACCATACTTTTTGTCAAGAACAACGTTTCTTCCCTTAGGTCCTAAAGTAACCTTAACTGTATCGGCTACCTTGTTGACGCCTGCTTCCAATGATTTTCTGGCGTCTTCTGCATATTTAATATCTTTAGCCATAAAACTATGCCTCCAAAAATAGAATCTGATTAATCTTCGACGATTGCCGCGATATCATCCTGGCGAACGATAATATACTCTTCACCATCAAGTTTAACGTTTGTTCCGGCATAGTCACGAATGATAACCTTCTGACCTACCTGAACTTCCATCTTGATCTCATTGCCATCTACGATTCCGCCGGGACCTACTGCAATGATCTCTGCGATCTGAGGCTTCTGCTGAGCACCGGATGATAAGATAATGCCGCTCTTTGTTGTCTCTTCTGCCTGAAGTTTCTTTACTACCACCTTATCTGCTAAGGGCTTAATTGTCATAAAAAAGACCTCCAATATAATGAAATCGCGGTTAGCACTCTATTACCTCAAGTGCTAACCACAACAAAATATAATTCTTCTTTTCGAGACTGTCAATACGAAAATCAAAAAAAGTCAAAAACGGCTAAAAATGTATTATATCAGTCAGAAAGGCCTTCAGGATTCATAGTCTGCCACTTCCAGCAGGACGAACACATCTCATCGATTCCGTATTTGGCTTTGAAGCCCAGAACCTCTTCCGCTTTCTTGGTTGAAGCATAGCAAACCGCGATATCTCCGGGTCTTCTGGGCCCGAAAACATGCTTTATCTCGTGCCCGCATGCTTTCTCAAAAGCTTCAACAGCTTCAATTACGGAAGTTCCCTTTCCTGTTCCAATATTGAATACACAGACGGATTCCTCGGTCTTGTCGAGATACTGGATCGCCTTTACATGACCGAGTGCAAGATCCACAACGTGAATATAGTCGCGGATGCATGTGCCGTCAGGTGTATCATAGTCAGTTCCGAAGATCGTGAGACAGTCGAGCGTGCCACCTGCTACTTTTGATATATAAGGGAACAGATTATTGGGAATGCCTCTGGGATCTTCACCGATAAGGCCGCTCTCATGTGCACCAACAGGGTTGAAATATCTGAGCAGACATACCTTTTTCGCAGGATCTGCTTTTGCATAATCTCTTAATACCTGTTCGAGCATCCACTTGGTCCAGCCGTAAGGATTAGTGCACATTCCAAGAGGAGTTTCCTCTGTAAAAGGCACATCATCACTCTCACCGTAAACGGTAGCGGAAGAACTGAATACAAGCTTATTGACACCGAATTCGGTCATGAGCTTACATACGGTGATCATGCTGTTTATATTATTGGAATAATATTCAAGAGGGATCTTTACAGATTCGCCTACAGCTTTAAGTCCTGCGAAATGAATAACGCTGTCGATCTTATTTTCCTCGAAGACAGGTCTTAATGAATCGATATCACAGCAATCGACATTATAGAACTTAAATCTTTTGCCCGTGATCTTTTCGAGACGGTTCTGAACTTCCATCTTACTGTTGGAAAGGTTGTCTGCGATTAATACGTCATAACCATTTTCGAATAAGGAAATAACGGTATGTGAACCAATATAACCGTTACCGCCTGTAACTAATACTGTAGGCATATTTGCTCCTTTAATACTTAGATTCCGGCAAAATCATTTAAACATAAAACCATTTAAAATAAAACTAATTCCGCATATTTGCACCATTTTAAAATGTCGGCGAAAATCTTTTCATATAAAATAAAGCTATTATTTAAAATCAATATGGAGATATATATGAATAAACTGATTTATATTGCTGATGACGATGATAATATAAGAAATCTTCTTAAGACATTCCTTGAGCGTGAAGGCTTTCATGTAACGGGATTTCCAAATGGTGATAAGCTTTTCGAGACATTTACAAACTCACCTTCAGATCTCATAATCCTTGATGTTATGATGCCCGGACACGACGGTTTTTTTATTCTTAAAGAGATCAGAAAGACTTCCAATGTTCCGATCATTATGCTTACTGCCAAAGACAGTGACGCAGATTATATTCAGGGTCTTGATATGGGAAGCGATGACTATTTCACTAAGCCGTTCTCCCCTGTTAAGCTCGTATCCAAGGTAAAGTCTGTCCTTAAAAGACAGGAAGAGATCACAGGCAAGTCCGGAGACAAGCCAGACAATGACGCAGTATATGAATTTGCGGATATCGTAATAAACAGAAAAACCAAAGAGACAACCATGCAGGGCAAGCCCCTGCCGCTTACTCCAAACGAGTACCAGCTCCTTACTTATCTTATTTCCAACAGGGACAGAGCAGTATCCAGAGCCGAATTACTGGACAAGATCTGGGGTTATGAGACTCAGGTCGAGACCAGAGTTGCGGATGACACCGTCAAAAGATTAAGGAAGAAAATCAGTAAATCTGATGCTAAAATATCTACTATCTGGGGTTACGGCTTCAGACTTGTAGACAGAACTGAAGAAGAAACTGATGAAGAAGACGACGGAGACATTCAAGACTAATGAGTGACAAACCGGAGCAGGCACGGTTAAAAACAAAAAAGCCTTCTAGAAACAAATCAGCAATCAGAATTCCCATCTCGCTGCACTTCTATGCAGTTGAGATCGTGGTCATCATTCTGGTTGTTTTTATTATCAACTTTTATGTACAGTCAATTGTAAAGAATTACATTGCCAATGAGTGTAATTCCCGTCTTGATATCGCAGTTAACTCCACTCAGAACTTTGCTGACGCGTTCACTTCCCAGATCAGCGCATCAGATGAGCTTACCGAAGAAAACATCAGGGCTTATCTGATCAACACCATTGTATCTTCTGCCGACCTTTCCAATCAGGCCAGCATCGCTCTTTACACATTTGATGAAAGATCCGGAAGACACCTAGTCCTCTGGCCGACATCATATTATTCGATCTCTTATGCGAACAACGCTAACAACGTAATCGAACATGTTATAGATCAGGAAGGCTACAAAACACTTAACAAGACACAGACTCTCGATCTGGACGGTAACATCATTTATTACAGGACTTTGAAGTTCGAACTTGTTACTACCGTAGTAAACGAAGATGAAACTGCTGGTCCAGACGATACAAGCATACAGACTTCAGATAATTCCGAACACAACCTCGAGAATTATTATCTCTGTATCTACATTAACTCCAGATCTTACTATTCCTTCATGGCATCGATGACATTGGCCCTGGTCCAGGCAGCTTTACTCGCTATCGTTATCGCAGGCGTATTAAGTATGATGATGACATATCCCCTTATCTTCTCTACGCAAAAACTATCGAGATTTGCAAAGAGGATCGCTAAAGGAGACCTGCATCCGGTCAGAGGTCATATTGTAAGTAAGGAGCTCTCCGAATTGGGAGATGTCATGAATCAGATGGCTTATAAACTCGAAGAATCGGATATTGAACAGAAAACCTTCTTCCAAAACGCTTCTCACGAATTAAGAACGCCGCTTATGTCGATTCAGGGTTATGCCGAAGGTCTGAAATACGGGGTTTTCGAGAGCGACGAAGACAGAGAAAATGCCATCAACGTCATTATTGATGAGACCGGAAGACTTTCCGGACTCGTCGAGAACCTGCTCTCTATCTCCAAGATGGACATGAGCCGCAGCGGCAACTACGAAGTCAAAAAACAGAATATCGATGTTACCAAGATCTGTGACACAATTATCGACCGTGTACGAGGCAACTTCATTCACGAAGATAAAGCGATCATTAACGATATCAATGTCAGGAACATCTACATTTACGGCAACGAGAACGATCTTATCAGATGTCTCGAAAACATCTTCTCCAACTGCTTAAGATATTGCAAAACCGCAGTTACTTTCAGATGCAGACGTGATGAAACAGGAGCATACGTTATCTTTGAGATTTCCGATGACGGTCCGGGAATCGCTCCTGAAGTCAGTGAACACTTATTTGAAAGATTCTCCAAAGGTTCAGACGGCAAACACGGTATCGGTCTTGCGCTTGCAAAAGCCATCGCTGAAGAACACGACGGATCTATTAAAGCGTATAACAAAATAACAGGCGGCGCTTGCTTCGAGATCTCTATTCCGGTCATCCGTCACAGAGACCAGCTGTCAAAGATAAATAACGACAGCACAAAATAATACTGTTTATCTCAGATCCAGATAACGTACCGCATTGAAAAATGCGGGCTTACCATCAAATCTTTCAGCAGTCTCTTTCTGAAACTGCTCTTTTGCCGTATTGACTCTTATATAAGTGTTACGGAAAGCGAGCATTGCATTAATTGCATCGTTGATCGTTACACATCTTCTTGAAAGAATAAGAGACTGGATCTTAAATAGGATCCTCGGATCTGTGAATTCAGACGGCAAAATACAATTGCTGAAACCGTTATATAAAAGATTAAGTTCCGTCGAAAGCTCACCAAGTTTAGTATAAAATTCTTCCAGTTTTTTCTTGCTGTTTCTTTTCTTCAGAACAAACAATAAGATCAAACCTGCGCCAATAAGAATAACGACTCCGGCAGCAATGGAATAACCGATGATATTATCTTTGTAACTGGCTGTTACAGCCGAGAAAACAAGGCTCAGGCCCATGATACAAACGATAATTCCCCAAACTAACGGAGCTACGCTTGATCTTGAATATTTGGCAATATCATTTTTGCACTTCTCGTAATTCTGATAGAGATCAACCTTAGGCGAAAAGTGATTGATCATTCTTGTGCATTCATTGAGGTTTTTCTCTCTTTCAGCTTCGATCTTGGCATTCTGATAGTAAGCCTGTTGAGGCGGAACACCGTATCCCTGCATAACAGGCTGGGCATATCCGGGCTGATTGTATACCGGCTGTTGATAAACAGGCTGCTGATATCCGGGTTGTTGATACGCAGGTTGTTGATATGAAGGCTGTCCTGGAACCTGTTGTGCAAATGGCTGCTGTAACGGTTGAACAGGCTGCTGGAAAGGTTGAGCCGGTTGTTGAACCGGTTGTTGGTATTGTTGGACAGGAGTTTGTGCTTGATGTTCTTGAACAGGTGCAACAGGCAGCTGCTGTTGTACAGGCTGCGGAGCCGGTTGAAAAGCCGGCTGGGGCTGCACTTGCGGTTCCACCTGATGCGGCTGGATATCAGGAGTGGCCGGATCACTTGAACCGGTTATCTGCCAATTATCATCAAAATCACTCATTTGTTTTCTCCCATCCCATACAATTAAAAATTATTTTATTACATTTTCAAGGATTATCAAATCCGCGGCTTATAAAGCGACTACGACGGACTATATTAACAAGAATGCCATTTTGGTCCGTCGATTTAGTACAGAATGCGACAATAAAATCCGTTTTCGACGGATCAAATCCATAGAAGCGCCATTTTAGTCCGTCGATTTCAGCCAAGAAGCAGCTTTAAATGCAGTTTTTGACGGACTAAATCATCAAATAAACCAATTTGATCCGTCGCAATATAAATGAGTTAAAAACACAAAAGGGGCTGTCATTGCGACAGCCCCAAGGAAAAGCGTAATTCTTATATCAGATCTTCGGGCACTTAGCCAGAGAAGCTGCGATGTCATCATCTGTAGGAATGTAATCATCCATGACACCGTCGTTGTACTTTTGATATGCGACGAGATCGAAATAACCTGTACCGGTAAGACCGAATACGATGTTCTTTGCTTCGCCTGTCTCTTTGCACTTAAGAGCCTCATCGATAGCAACCTTGATAGCGTGTGAACTCTCAGGTGCAGGAAGGATACCTTCGACTCTTGCAAATTGCTCAGCAGCTGCGAATACGTCAGTCTGCTTAACGGATGTAGCCTTAATGAAGCCGTCATCATAGAGCTGTGAAAGGATCGTGCTCATACCGTGGTATCTGAGGCCGCCGGCATGGTTAGGAGCAGGCATGAAGTTGCTGCCCAATGTGTACATCTTAGCAAGAGGGCAAACACGGCCTGTGTCGCAGAAATCATATACGAATGAACCTCTTGTGAATGAAGGACATGAAGCAGGCTCAACTGCGATAATCTCATACTGGTTCTCGCCTCTGAGCATCTCGCCTACGAAGGGTGAGATAAGGCCGCCTAAGTTGGATCCGCCGCCTGCGCAGCCGATGATCATGTCAGCCTTAACACCGACCTTATCAAGAGCTGCCTTTGTCTCAAGACCGATAACGGACTGATGGAGCAATACCTGGTTCAGAACTGAACCAAGAACATATCTGTAGCCTTCCTGTGTTGTAGCTGCTTCAACTGCCTCGGAGATGGCACAGCCCAATGAACCGTCTGTTCCGGGGAATTCTTCGTTGATCTTACGCCCGACATTGGTAAGCATCGAAGGAGAAGGCGTAACGGTAGCGCCGTATGTTCTCATGACCTCTCTTCTGAAAGGCTTCTGCTCATAAGAGACCTTAACCATGTAAACCTGGCAGTCGAGTCCGAAGTAAGCTGTAGCCATCGAAAGAGCTGTTCCCCACTGGCCAGCGCCTGTCTCTGTGGTAACACCCTTGAGACCCTGCTTCTTAGCATAGTATGCCTGAGCAATAGCAGAATTGAGCTTGTGTGAACCGGAAGTATTGTTACCTTCAAATTTGTAGTAGATGTGAGCAGGTGTACCGAGTGCCTTCTCAAGGCAATATGCTCTTACGAGCGGAGAAGGTCTGTACATCTTATAGAAATCGAGGACTTCGCCGGGGATATCGATCCACTTGTCGTCATTGTTCATTTCCTGCTTGGAAAGTTCTTCGCAGAATATAGGATACAGATCCTCTGCCTTAAGAGGCTCGCCGGTTCCAGGATTGAGGAGCGGAGCAGGCTTAGTCTTCATATCAGCACGTACGTTATACCATGCTGAAGGGATCTCGTTCTCTGATAAATAGATCTTGTAAGGAATCTCGGACATATAAAGTCTCCCTTCGAAAAAATAAACTAGTTAATTTTACATCAAATAATCGTTTTTTGCATAAAAACACAAATTTGTAACATCAGAAGTTTTTCTTTGCATTTTCGAGCATCTCGATGACTTTGTCGCACCATTTGTCGAACTCCGGATCTTCTTTCATGCACTCTTTATGATCAAGGATATATTCCAAAGCAATCCTTATTCCTTTGTGCAGCGGGACAGTAGTCTTAAGGTCAGGCGCAAGACGCTTGATCTTTGAGTTATCGAAAACAACCGATACGGCTTTATCGCCGGTTAGGCTGCCTTCAAAATCATATTCAGGTCCGAAAGCGGTAAGAAGTTCAGAGGAAACATGATAAGCCTTGAGCTCGACGCCAAGTGCATCGGCAATAGTCTGATAGATCTGGTTCCAGGTAAGGACCTCATCACCTGTAATCTGGAAAGCTTCACCGATTGCATGGCGGTTACCCATCAGTGCAGTATATCCGACAGCAAAATCTTCATTGAACGTCAGGTGCCAGAGGGATTCGCCGTCTCCGTGAATTATTACGGGTCTTCCCTCCATCATTCTCTTTATTACCTGCCATGAACCGTTCTTGCCGTGAACACCCAAAGGAATGCTTCTCTCATCATAAGTGTGGCTGGGTCTTACTATAGTTACCGGGAAACCGTCTTCCCTATATCTTTCCATAAGGTAATTCTCGCAGGCGATCTTGTTCCTTGAATATTCCCAATAAGGATTTGCGAGAGCAGTTCCTTCTGTTATCACATAACTTGCGGCGGGCTTATTATATGCGGACGCGGAACTGATATAGATGTATTGCTTTGTTTTATCCTTGAAAAGTTTGAAATCACGTTCGACCTGGTCAACTGTAAAGCCTATGAATTCACATACGCAGTCAAACTTCATGCTTCCTACTTCCTTGAGAACTTTTTCTTCGTCATTGATATCACAAACTATCTGATGAACATTTCCGGGAACAGTATCTGCCCTGTTGCCGCGGTTTATGAGCCATACTTCCCATGAACTGTCTTTAGCAAGTCTTCTTACGATTGCGCTGCTGATAGTACCTGTTCCGCCGATGAATAATGCTTTCATAGTGAATCTCCTTTGGATATAAGGCTTTTCGGATATGTGCACAAAGATTTTATCAAACTAAAGAGAAGAGCAATATCAAATAACGATATGTATTTACACATTTTCTTACATATTGTGATAAACTTCTGTCGAAATATTATAAATAAAAGGCTTGATTATGAAAACTTCTGATTTCTATTACGATCTACCTGAAAGATTAATTGCCCAGACTCCTACAAAAGACCGTCTGGCTTCACGTCTGCTGGTGCTCGATAAGAAAACCGGGAAAGTCATCGACGGCCATTTCCCTGATATCAGGAACTACCTTCGCAAAGGCGATGTGCTTGTAATCAATAACACCAGAGTTATTCCCGCAAGACTGCTTGGTGTCCGCTCAGATACACAAAGTCCTGTAGAGCTTCTTTTATTGAAGCGCATTGATGACATCCGTTGGGAGACATTGGCAAGACCCGGCAAGAAAGTCAGAGTTGGAAAACGCATGACGTTTATCCCTGGAGAACTGGAAGCAGAATGCGAACAGGTCCTTGAGAGCGGCAACAGGATAATAAGATTTGAATTCAAAGGCGTATGGGAAGAAGTGCTTGATAAGGCCGGAACAATCCCCCTTCCGCCCTATATCCACGAGAAGCTTGATGACCCTGAGCGTTACCAGACCGTCTATTCCAAAGATCCGGGGTCGGCAGCTGCTCCGACCGCAGGTCTTCATTTCACAAAAGAATTCTTAAACGAACTTAAAGCCGACGGCATCGAAGTAGCCGAGCTGACTCTTCACGTCGGATTGGGAACATTTAGACCGGTCAAAGCAGAAATTATTGAAGATCATGAGATGCATTCGGAGTGGTATGATTTCCCTGCCGAAGCTTCTGACATTATTCGGAAAGCTAGAGCAGAAGGCAGACGAATAATCTCTGTAGGCACAACATCCACTAGGACTTTAGAAGCCGTTGCCTCCAAAGATCCGGAGATGAATCCGACTTCCGGATATACGAATATATTTATCTATCCGGGATATGAGTTTAAATGCGTCAATTCACTGATCACAAATTTCCATCTTCCTGAATCGACACTTATCATGCTGGTATCCGCCCTTGCAGGAAGAGAAAATGTCCTTAATGCCTATAAACACGCAGTCGAGGAAGAATACAGATTCTTCTCATTCGGCGACGCAATGTTCATCACTGATTTGGAGAATTAATATGTCTGATCATCCCGTATGTTACGAACACATCCACACATGCGCACAGACCGGCGCAAGGCTCGGTAAAGTCCATACGCCTCACGGGACATTCATGACACCTGCTTTTATGCCTGTCGGAACACAAGCTTCAGTTAAAGGGATGAGTCCTGAAGAAGTATCCGGTATGGGTGCAGGCATCATACTGTCAAACACTTATCATTTATGGCTCAGACCGGGAAGTGACATAGTGGCTAAAGCCGGCGGCCTCCATAAGTTCATGAACTGGAACGGAGCGATCCTTACTGACAGCGGCGGATTTCAGGTGTTCTCGCTTGCCAAACCCAAAGATGTTAAGGAAGAAGGCGTTAAGTTCAGTTCCCACATCGACGGAAGAAAGCTTTTCTTAACTCCGGAGATATCCATGCAGGTCCAGAATGATCTTGGTGCGGATATCATCATGGCATTCGATGAATGCTGCCCCTACCCTTCCGAACACGCGTATGCAGACAGATCCCAGGCCAGAACAACTAGATGGCTCGAGCGTTGTATCGAAGCTCATAAAAGGCCTGAAGATCAGGCTTTGTTCGGAATAATCCAGGGCTCCATGTATAAAGATCTGCGGAAAAAGAGTGCCGAAGCTATTACTTCATTTGATCTCCCCGGATTTGCCATCGGAGGAATTTCCGTCGGTGAACCAAAAGACCTTTTCATAGACATGATCGACTGTACAGTTCCACTCATGCCTGAAGACAAACCCCGTTATCTTATGGGTGTCGGCACACCGGATTATCTTATTGAAGGCTCCTGCCGCGGTGTGGACATGTTCGACTGTGTTCTTCCTACAAGAATGGGAAGACACGGAACGATACTTACCGATTACGGAAAAAAGATCATCAGGGATAAGAAGTTTGCTGAAGACTTCGGACCTATGGATCCTGATTGCGGCTGCTATGCATGCACCAGTTTCTCTGCTGCTTATGTAAGACATCTTATCAAAGCCAACGAGATGTTTGGATTAAGGCTTTGCACATATCACAACATTTATTTCCTTTTAGTTCTTATGGAGAGGATCCGCAAAGCTATTGCTGAAGACAGGCTCGGAGATTTCAGGAAAGAATTCTACGAGCGTTTAGGCTGATCATCTGTTTAATTTCAGGTTAACAGCAGAAAGATTACCGCATTTAAGCTGGGTCTGATCTGATATCCTTCGGATCATCATATTCATCCACTCGTTGCATGAACCTGACACAAGGGCATCTGCAAGTATGCCTTCGTCACTTATGTATTTGAAGAAATTTGATGTTGCGCAGATAATACTGTCATCAGAAGACAGCCCGAAGTAACCATTGGGCAAAAGACTTATCTGGCCGTGTCTTACGATCTTGGCGCTTACATCACCTCTTCTGATGCTCTCAATGCCGTTTTGTTCAACACGGAGTATCAGAAATTCAGAGTCATCATCAAGACAATCGTCAAAGACTTTATGAAGATAATCAAAACTCTTATTGCCTTCATCGCTGCTTAAGATCTCCGAGAATAATAAGGACTGGCTTTTCGGGGAATCGAGCTTATTTCCGTTAAAGATAGCGACAGTCAAATTCGGGACGAGCCTTAAAAAAACCTCATCCTTATATTCATCGGCAGCACCTCTGTGCTTAAATGTGTAATACTCGATCAAACAAAACTCCTCTTCATCTTTATGACGACCGCCGAGTAATTATCCTGTCTCGGATTTTTCCTGGCCCTTACAGCGTATTTGAGAGATCTCGCAATTCCAATGGCGTTCTGGTCAAAATGAATATAATTGACTATCCTGTTAAGCGGCATGGAATCAGTTACTCCGTCTGAACTGACAATGATAATATCATTCTCGATAAGGCGTAACGGACGGGATGTCTTTAAGACATTGCAATCCAGATTGCCTACAAAATCGATAAGACCCTTTGCCCTGTTATCTTTATAGGCCAGTCCTGTATCCATACCGCTCTCCGCGCACTTTTTGATCATAAGTGTTATATAGTTCTGCTTATAATTCAGGAGCGTCGCGCGATTGTTGCGGATAAGGATAATATTACTGTCGCCCAGGCTGTAGAAATTCATATAACCGTCATAGATATGTACCATAACCAGTGTAGCACCTGCGCCTAAATGATACTCTTCATATACCTTATTCGATATTTCCGAAATTATCCTGGAGTTATCCTCCTGGGCATCGAATTTATAAGGGAATCTCTCACTAAGCGAATCGGTTACATATTTCGATACAACCTCACCGTTAAGAAGGCCTCCCATTCCGTCAGAACACGCTGCGACGAATCCGGTCTCCTCTACTTTATCCATTGGAGAGACATATATCGAGTCCTCCTGGTTTTCGCGTTTTCCGCGCTCGTGAAAATATGCCACATCACAGATAAGTCCGGGTTTTTCTTTATGCTTGTTGGTATAGACCATATATTTGATCAGCGAATAAAGCGAACAGATCAAAAAGAAGACGAACGAGAAAGCAAACAATACCAGTGCAACAATAATTGCACTAACAGTTTCATCAGGTAAAATACTGTAATCAAACATTTAATCTATCTTCCGAGACAGTATTGATTTTGTTTCTCTGATATTTATTCTAACTCATCTTAGTATGAATAATCATCTATATTTATCTGTTCAATCATCAGCAGAAGTGCTTTTTACATACCTGTCAATCAGTTTTCCTGTAAAAAAGGACAGAAAGTACTGTACCCATGAAATCATGATGAATGAATAAAGGAACATAAAGATTCCCAAAGTCAGATAAGATGCTGACATAAGCAGAATGAATGGTATTACAACATAAAAAAGCAAAACTATTAAAGCCGCTCCGAGACAGTGGACAAATCTGACAAACAAAAAGATGATCGCATTCTTATATATCTTAAGAAGCTTCAGATCCGTTGATACCATCAGTGTATAAACAAAATTCTGTACCAGTATGAAAGCGAAAAGAAGGACTATAAAAACTGCTCCGATAACCGTTCCTATGGAAGTTTTAAGATTAAGATAAAAACCTGCAGCAAGAAGGAATACCGGTGTAATGATCATTCCGATCAGCATCGCTGCAAGACCGTTTTTCCAGTTGTTTCCTAATCCTGCCTTAAAGCTCGAGAAAAATGAGAAAGATGTCCCGTTTCTTATATCTTTATAGTTTTGGGCAAACCCTGCCTGAAACGGACCTATGCAGATAAGCGTACTTTCCAAAAGGAAAAAGGCCGAGAATATACAAAGCAGGAAAAACAGTTCAAAGACCGCATCATCATTACCCGTAACCGGATCCATATATGAATAAACATCTATAAACGAAGGCGCAATCCACGGAACAAAGACCACAGCCAAAATGACAGACAAAATAAATGCAGGAATATTAAAGATAACGAAGAAGGCATTTGCAGCCATCATTCTTACAAGATTGTTCCATCCGGTAACAAAGAATTCAGCTACCGGGCCACGATCTTTTACTGTATCTTCAGTTTCGGAATTATGGGACATACAGTCAAATCACTTGGAAGTAAGTTCAGCGATAGCTTCTTCAAAAGACTTAAGGTGTTCAAGACTCCTGTCGGCAATAGCATTATTCTTATCTTTCTTGCCGGTCTTGCCTCTGAACCTTCCTTCTATCGGACTTACAATTCCGAAGTTTGCATTCATCGGCTGGAATTTCTTTATATTGGGATCAGAAACATAAAGAGCCATCGATCCGATAACTGTACAAGGATCAGGTTCATATAATGGTTCAATTTCCAAAGCTCTCTGGGCAGCATAGAAACCTGCTAAAAATCCTGAAGCGGTTGATTCGATATAACCCTCAACACCTGTTATCTGGCCAGCGAAAAAGATGTCAGGTCTTTCTCTTAAACTGTAATGCGATGATAGATACAAAGGAGAATTAAGATATGTATTACGATGCATAACACCATACCTGCAGTATTCCGCATTCTCCAATCCGGGAATCATGCCGAATACACGTTTCTGTTCCGGCCACTTAAGTCTGGTCTGGAATCCGACCAGGTTATACATAGTCTTGGCCCTGTCATCCTGCCTTAACTGAAGATTGGCATAGGGTTCCTTTCCGGTGGCAGGATCTGTTAATCCGACCCCCTTCAAAGGACCGAATCTCATTGTATCAACGCCTCTCCGGGCCATAACCTCAATAGGCATACAACCTTCAAATACAATCTCCCTGTCGAAATTCTTGACCTCTGCCCTCTCGGCATTAACGAGTTCTTCCCTGAAAGAGAGATATTCTTCCTTGGTCATCGGGCAGTTTATATAATCGTCACCGCCTTTACCGTATCTCGAAGCCCTGAAAGCCTTTGTCATATCTATGGAATCTCCTGTGACGATAGGCGCAGCGCTGTCGAAAAAATGAAGTCCTGAAGTATCGCCCGTAACTCTAAGGATATCTTCATAAAGATCTCCTTCGGTAAGAGGACCGGTAGCAACAATTACTATTCCTTCTTCAGGTATCTTCTTAACTTCATCGTGAATAACTTCGATCAAAGGATCGTTATTAACTGCTTCGGTAATATATCCGGAGAATTCATCCCTGTCTACGGCCAGAGCACCTCCGGCAGGGATCTGACTCTTATCAGCTGCTTCCATTATCAAAGAACCCAAGTGTCTGAGTTCTTCTTTAAGAAGACCGATCGCGTTCTCTCTTGCAGCAGCCCTTAAAGAATTGCTGCAGACAAGCTCGGCAAAATTCTCAGAATGGTGAGCAGGACTGAACTTAACAGGCTTCATCTCATAAAGCTTTACTTTGACACCTGCGCGCGCACAAAGATATGCAGCCTCTGAGCCTGCAAGTCCGGCACCGATAACAGTTACGACCGGATCACTCTTCATCTTCGCTCTTTTTACTGTCAGAAGACTTTCTGCTCTTCCTGATATTTGTGGGGCAATCCTTATTCGAGCATCTCGGATATGCTTTCTTGCCAAAATGCTTCAATACCATATAAGAACCGCACTCAGAGCAGACCTTGCCTTCGATCGGAAGATCCCAGGAGATGAAATCACAATTGGGATCACTTCCCTGCTTATCGCATGTATAGAAAGTTTTATTTCTGTATTTCTTGGAATTATGGACAAGAAGGCCTGATCCGCACTTGGGGCAGATGCCTTTTGCATATACAACGATATTTTTGGTGTAATTGCACTCAGGGAAATTGGAGCAGGCAATAAACTTACCGTATCTTCCCTCCTTATATACAAGCTCGCTGCCGCACTGCGGACACATCTCACCTGTCTTCTCAGGCTCGAAAGTGATCTTGTCGATAGATTCCTGCGCAGCTTTTATCTGTGTGTTGAATTCAGGATAGAAACCATCAAGGACATGTTCCCATTCTTCCTTGCCTTCTTCAACTTCATCGAGTTTTGTCTCCATGTCTGCCGTGAATGAGAGGTCAACGATCTCGCTGAAATTCTCGGACAGCATATTAGTAACGATCTTCCCTAAGTCAGTTATCTGAAGGAGTCTTCCGTTCTTCTCGATATATTTCCGATCAAGGATGGTAGAGATCGTAGGAGCATATGTTGAAGGTCTTCCGATACCGTACTCTTCAAGAGCCTTGATCAGAGTCGCTTCCGTGTAATGCGGAGGCGGAAGTGTAAACTTTTGCAATGATTTAAGATCAAGCAATTCAAGCTTCATTCCGTCTTCAAGAGGCGGAATGGTTGCTTTGCCGTCCTGATCATCTGTCTTATTAGTAGTATCCTCTGCAATATCATCATATAAAGCGAGGAATCCTTTGAAAGTAACAGTCTCACCGACTGCCCTGAATACTCTGTTATTGCAGGATGCCTGGCATGTAACCGTATCAAGTTTGCATGAAGCCATCTGTGTAGCAAGGAATCTGTCCCAGATAAGCTGATAGAGCTTATACTGATCGTTCGTAAGAGAAGATTTGATATCCCTGGGATCAAGATCAAAGTGAGTAGGTCTGATAGCCTCGTGCGCATCCTGCGCAGAATTCTTATTCTTATATTCTCTCTTGAAATGAGCGCAGTAATCATTACCGAAACGCTTCTTGATGATCTCCTTCGCAGCAGCTACTGCTTCCTCGGAAATTCGGACAGAGTCAGTTCTGATGTAAGATACCAGAGCTGTCTGACCTGCTCCTGCGATCTCGACACCTTCATAAAGCTGCTGGGCAATGGACATTGTCTTCTTGGAAGAGAATCCGAGTCTCTTAGACGCTTCCTGCTGTAATGTAGAAGTAGTAAAAGGCGGATAAGGATTGCGTTCCTTCTGGCCTTTCTTGATAGAATCAACGACCAGCGGTCCGCTTCCGACAGCATCTAAAACGACCTGTGCCTCTTCAAGACACTTTATATCATCTTTCTTGACTTTGCCGGTCTCATCTACTACCCCGTAATAACCGAGAATAAACTTATCGGAATTCTTTCCCGGAGTAACAAGAGCCTTGATAAGCCAGTACTCTTCAGGTTTAAAAGCGTCTATCTCTGCATCACGATCCATAACGATCTTAGTTGCTACAGACTGTACTCTTCCTGCTGAAAGGCCTTTGCGGATCTTTTTCCAAAGCAAAGGACTCAATTCATAACCAACCAATCTGTCAAGGATCCTTCGCGCCTGCTGTGCATTGGCAAGATTCATGTTGATCGTACGCGGATTCTTGATTGCTTCCTGAACTGCAGTCTTTGTGATCTCGTTAAAAGTAATCCTGCATTTTGAATCCGGATCGATCTTCAAGACCTTTGCAAGATGCCATGCAATTGCTTCACCCTCGCGGTCAGGGTCGGTTGCGAGCAGGATCTCATCAGCATCAGCTGCCATGAGCTTAAGGTCTCTAACTACCTTCTCCTTACCCTTCATTGTTATATATAAAGGCTTGAAGTTATTCTTAACGTCTACACCGAGGTTGCCTGACGGAAGATCTCTTATATGACCTAAGGAAGCTGTGATAACATAATCATTACCAAGATATCTGCCAATAGTCTTTGACTTGGCAGGAGACTCAACTATTACTAATTTTTTGCTCATGAAGTACCCCTCTATATTTTTAAAAATAAAAATATATCATCATTATACAAATGTCAACGAGTACTTCCCATTCTCCTGACAAACTGTCCCATTAAGTTCAAGTTCTGTCAATAATTTTGATATTTTGTAAAAAGGCAGCGTTGTTACCGCGCAAAGATCATCCGCGCAAAGGGGTTTTAGCGTCAAGGCGTCCTTTATGAGCATTTTCCAGTCATTATCGTTCAATGCTTCGGGGTTTATTTTCGATAATTCCCTCAGAGCCTCTATATTTGCTTCATCGCCGAACTCTGACAGGTCATCTCCACAATAATACATTTCGCCTGCACAGCCCATATCCATCCGCTTAAACATTAATGTCCTGGCAATACTATCTATGACACTATCAGCATTTAAAAGCACATTACCGCCATCTTCAAGGAGCTTTAAGCCGCCTGAAGCGTTCTCATAATATATGCTGTTCGGCAGGACAAATACTTCCTTTCCCTGGCCGGCGGCAAAAGAAGCTGTATGTAAAGTACCGGAAACTGCCCCTGCCTCCATAATAAGCGTACAATCAGACAGTCCTGCGATCAGTCTGTTACGGGATGGAAAATACTGTCTTAAGGGCTGCTGGCCGGGAGGCATCTCAGATAATATAAGTCCGTTAGAACAAATAAGGTCATATATATCTTTGTTTGACGGCGGATATATATTATCAACACCTCCTGCCAGGACCGCAATCGTTCCACCCTTGGTATTAACAGATGATAAATGAGCCTGGCGGTCGATCCCGTAAGCCATCCCTGATACAACTGTGATACCTTTATTACCGAGTGTCTTACAGATCTGATCAGTTGCATATAAAGAATATTTGCTCGGATTTCTGGAGCCTACCACGGCAACAGAACCGGAAAAAGTCATCTGATCAATAAGAGCATAGTTCCCTTTTGCATAAAACACCTTGGGCATTCCGCTTTGCATCATCCAATTGTACGGATAATTGCCATCAAGGCATGACACCACTTCAATACTGTTGGAATCAGCGATCTTCTTATATTCCATTACAACCTTCTCGATGTCATTATAAGATTCAAGGACCTTCTTTATCCTTTGAACCGTATCATTCTTCAGATCATAATTCCCTTTTGTAACATCTTCTAAAATCTCTTTATCAGATAATTCCCTGTAATTGCTGATAACCTTTAGATCTATAAGTTCCTTTAATGTCCTGTAATTCATCTGCGAGTTCAGCATTACTGCAGAATAAAAGAAATCCTTATCACGATCAGTTAATATATCCATATATCCTCCTAAATATTTCTAAGCCGGTATTGCATAGCTTCCGCTATATCATCTTCTGACACATCCTCTTCCTCATTGATATCTGCGATCGTCCTCGCAACTCGCAATATCCTCGTAAAACCCCTTACTGAGAAAAAGCCCTTCTCACACATATCAGACGCATATCTGATTACATTTCCGGGGATCTTCATCAAATCCCTGATCTCTTCTCCCGGAAAAGTAGCATTCAGATAATTGTTTCCGTATCTTTCATGAGCCACATGCCAGCAACGTTCTACGATCTCCCTGTATGAGGCACTTTCACCGCCAGAATCATCCTTATATATGCTTGCCATATCATTTCCGGAAACTGACCTGACTTCACTGCAAATATCTATCCGTTCGAGGAAAGGGCCGTTGATCTTAGATAAATAGCGTCTTATCTCTCCTCGGGTACATCTGCATTTCCTGCTGCCTTCATATAACTGACCGCATTTACAGGGGTTGCCTGTTCCAAGAAAGATAAATTCAGAATCAAATGAATAAAGGTTTCCTCGTCTCAACAGACGCACTTTATGCTCTTCCAGAGGTTTTCTTAAGAAATCAATTACTTCTGTCTTATATAAAGGAAGTTCATCTGCAAACAATATCCCGTGATTTGCAAGCGCCAGTTCGCCCGGTGTCAAAGAAACGGAATTACCTATGAGCTTTCCAACGGTAATACCCGGACCGGTATATCTTACAGGCCGTTCGTTACTTAACTTTACAGATTCGCCTTCAACTAATTCTCTGAGAGAATACACGTCTGATATCTCTTCACGGCTCAGCTTCGGAAGTATTCCGGATAAGATCCTGCCGGCCATAGTCTTACCGCTTCCGGGGCTCCCCATAAGCAGAATGTTATGGAAACCTGCAGCGCTTATCAGCAAAGCCCTTTTAGTTTTCTCCTGTCCCTTAAGCAACGAAATATCTATATAATCTTCAGCCAGGTCGGGCAGTTCAAAACCAAATTCATTCTCTATATATTTATTCCTGTCGAAAACATCACTTAAGTCAGACAGACTCGTTATTCCAAGACCGCTAAATCCGGCAATTCCGGCGCTTACGGATTCGCTTTGAGGTATGAGCTTATAATCAAAGTCCATATCACTTATTGTTTTAAGTCTTATACAGGAACCCGGAGTGCTTTTCAGATCTCCTCCAAGAGTGAGCTCACCTTCGGCATAGATTTTCGCTTCCGGAGGAAGATACAATTGGCCTGAAGCGAACAGGATCCCCAAAGCCATTGCAAGATCAAAGCTCGAACCGGTCTTGCGCATATAGGCAGGACTGATTCCAATAGTTATATGGCCTTTAGGCATACTGAACCCTGTCGACTTGAATGCAGAGATAAGCCTTCCCTGGGATTCCTTGATCGAAGAATCACAAAGACCGATTACAGAGAACGTTGGTATTCCCGGAGATATGGACACCTCAATAAGAGAAAC
This sequence comes from Clostridiales bacterium, assembly GCA_017510605.1. Taxonomy (GTDB): domain Bacteria; phylum Bacillota; class Clostridia; order Saccharofermentanales; family Saccharofermentanaceae; genus Saccharofermentans. The sequence goes on along the minus strand of JAFWMQ010000015.1, from coordinate 291,746 downwards.
TGTCGAATCCGTTCCCGATGCAAAGCAGGAATAAACTCTTGCGACGTTTGGCTTTGACGGCATATTTGAGCCCTCCTTTTACAAGCAGAATACGCTTGCGAAAAGAAGATTATCAGTACAAAAACATCGCAAAAACCCCTGAAGATTTCCGACAATGATTAAGACAAATAACTGTTTTCGCGACACATTATTACAAAAACCAACAAACAGGCACTGATTCTCAACACAAAAACCGACAAAGAACCGACAAAGGATTATTTCCCTAATGTGCTACAATGATGAGGCAAATAATTATTTTGAGGTATATATATGAAGCTTGGTATCGTAGGACTTCCTAATGTAGGCAAGAGCACACTTTTTAATGCTATTACAAGAGCAGGCGCAGAATCCGCAAATTACCCGTTCTGCACGATCGAACCCAACGTTGGTGTAGTTTCCGTTCCTGATAAAAGGCTCGACAAACTCGCAGAGATCTATAATCCGGAGAAATATACTCCTGCAGTTGTCGAATTCGTTGATATCGCAGGTCTTGTTGCCGGCGCATCAAAAGGCGAAGGTCTCGGCAACAAGTTCCTTTCCAACATCAGAGAGTGCGATGCCATCGTTCATGTAGTCAGATGCTTTGACGATCCGGACGTAATCCACGTTAATGGTCATGCTGATCCTGCAGGAGATATCGCTACGATCGATGTCGAACTTATACTCTCTGATCTTGAGATCATGGAAAAGCGCATAGACAGAACAAAGAAGATGATGAAAGGCGGCGACAAAGCATTTGCAAAAGAACTCGCTGTCTATGAGAAGATCTACGACTGCCTTGCAGAAGGTAGATCGGCAAGAACACTCACATTCGAAGAAGACGAACTTGAATACACAAAAGAGCTCCAGCTTATTTCCATGAAGCCGGTTCTTTACTGCGCAAACATCGCAGAAGAAGATATCAAGAAAGATGATATTCCTTACGTTAATACGGTAAAAGAGATCGCTGCCAAAGAAGGTTCCGGCGTAGTTGTTATATCAGCAAAGATCGAAGAAGAATTAGGCGAGCTCTCACCAGAAGACCGCGAGATGTTCTTAGAAGATCTCGGTATCGAGAGCGCAGGTCTTGATAAGATGATCAACGCGTCATATACCCTTTTGGGTCTCATCTCATTCCTTACCGCAGGTCCCAAGGAAGTCCGCGCATGGACGATCAAGAACGGCACCAAGGCTCCCCAGGCCGCAGGAAAGATCCACTCAGACTTCGAGCGCGGATTCATCAGAGCTGAAGTTGTTTCTTATGATGATCTCATTGCAAACGGAACATACAATGCCGCTAAGGAAAAAGGACTTGTAAGATCTGAAGGCAAAGAGTATGTCATGAAAGACGGAGACGTAGTAGTATTCAGATTCAACGTCTGAATAGAGGGTCTGACTCTATCAATAATTTCTGACAGGGTCTGACCCTATCAACTATTGATCATCTTTAATACACCGAGGAAACAGGATTCAAGGCCGCTGACCACAAAAGCGATACCGGAGAATACAATGATGTTCCTTGTCCCTTTGAACGGATCGATGAGAAGCGCTATGCCTGCAATAATAAGAAGGATCGCAAGGGCAAGAAGCAGAATACTGTAAGCATCTTTTTTCTTAAACAGGAACAACGACTGTCTGAGCTTGACAATTCCATCAATAACGAAGAATAATCCGACGATCGTTGATAATAGCTGCAAAACAACAGCCGGTTTTAGGATAAAGAAAAGACCGATAACCATGATTATGATCGAATAAACGAGTACGATCTCAGCGCCTACGGCCTTCCCGTAGTTCTCTTCCCTGAAATGTTTTATCGAGATGATATAACCGATAATCTCTGCAAAACCTGCAACAAAAAGAACTACACCAAACAGGATACCGATAACGCCTGAGGTGATCTCAGGAAGAATGATAAAAAGCGCACCGGTAATTATCGCAAATATGCCGCCTATATATGATGGTAATCTCTTTGTATCTTTAGTATTCATATTACTTCCTCAATACCCCGGCTTGACCAGACAAAAGACAAAGTCTTTTCCACGCGCAATAAACTCTCTGTAGTAATTATACTGTTTTATAACATATCCTGAATTAATTGCAGATACACCTACTGATTCAATCCCGAACATACGGCTGTCGTAAACAGATCTCGGACAGTGAAATCCTGTTGTTACGACTACAGCGGTATTGATATTAAATATCTTTACGGCTCTCATCATTGACTCATATGTGGAAAGACCCAACGGATCACAAATTATGTTATCAGTAGGTATCCCTTCATCAATAAGGAATTGTCTCATCGCACCTGTCTCATCATAATCTTCGACTTCTTCGCTGTCTCCGGTTACAAGGATATAATCCGCGCACCCGGTCTTATAGACAGCAGCTGCAGTCCTCAGTCTGTCAGCCAGCATTGGACTGGGGCCGTCATCCCAGACTGCGCAGCCCAGTACGATAACAGCATCAAAATGAGATGTATTTGACGTTTCAAAGATATCTAATGAATAAATGGATTTTTTCGAAGAATTGATAACCACCAGATTCAACACTCCGAGAATAACGAATCCGAGGAGCGCGAGAATAACCAATACAAGAATTGTTTTACCTAAGACAGACTTCCATTTGCCGTCAGTTTTTCTCATTATCATCTTCGGTCTTTCTATTATATTTGGAAGCCGCCTCAGCCATTGCTTTCGTCATGTAAAATATAAGTCCTGCGGTAAATAAAAATACGCAGGTTATCGTAATATCAGAGATAATTACAAATGCTACGGGAAGGCCTTTCATGATAAGCGAAAATAAAAGCACCAGGAGTGTTCCGGAAACATATACTCCGCAGCAGGCGCGGTAGAACACCTTGTATTTTCCTGAGGAAAAGGAATTCTTTCCGACAAACAGGAATATCAGCACAGCGACAGATAAGATAACAAATATCGAAGCCGTAATAACCGCAGCTATATTCATATCCTGATACCTCTTTCATGAAGCTGTTCACGGATAAGGGCCTCAACTTTATCCTTCAGGTCTTCAATATCCCATGAATTATCGATAGAATGATCGCCCAGTTCGCAATATTCGTCATCGGTCATCTGAACGGCTATCCTTCTTTCGGCCTCTTCCTTATCCATCCCGCGCTTCTGAAGTCTCGAGAGGCGGACATCTTTATCACATGTAACTACCCAGATCTGATCACAGAGTTCCCGGAACTTATTTACCGGGATCGGTACATCAAGGACAACGCACTTTGATCCCTTCTCCTTTTCTTTTGCAAGAGCTTCATCGATCTGCTCGAAAACATGTTTATGAATGATCGTGCTAAGATCATCAAGCTTTTTCTTATCACCGAATGCGATATCAGACATCACACGCCTGTTCAGAGCGCCATTGCTTGAGACTACTTTATTACCGAATACAGAAGCGATCTCCGGCATTGCACGTCCGCCCGGACCTGTAACTGATCTTGAGATCTCATCGGCATCAAGTACCGTAAGACCTTTTTCAGCAAGAATACCGCTTACGGTACTCTTCCCGCTTCCTATTCCGCCTGTTATTCCCAGTACAAACATTACTTAGCTTCCAGCCAGTCCTTTCCGAATCCAACCTCTGCAAGAAGCGGCACGCTTAATTCAGCAGCAGCTTCCATCTCGCGTTTGAGAATCGAAGCACAAAGGTCTTTATCGTTTATATCACATTCGCAGATAAGTTCGTCGTGAACCTGCATAACAAGTTTTGCAGAAGGCAGCTGCTCCTCCAAAGCCTTGCTGACACGGTTCATTGCAATCTTGATGATATCTGCAGCTGTTCCCTGGATAGGAGTATTCATGGCGACTCTGTATCCGAAGTTTTTAACGTTTCTGTTCTGGCTCTTAAGTTCGTTAAGGATACGTTTTCTGCCATACATCGTAACGGCAAAACCTTTCTCTTCGCCAGACTTTCTAAGGCTCTCAAGATACGAAGTAACGCCCGGGAACTGGTTGCCGTATTCCTTGATAAGCTCAGCCGCTTCTTTATATCCGATGCCGAGATCCTGGGCAAGTCCGTAATCGGAAATACCGTAGATGATACTGAAGTTTACTGTTTTCGCTGTTGCACGCATCTTATGCGTAACCATATCTTCAGTAACCCCGAAGACTTTTGCAGCAGTTCTCTTATGGATATCTTCACCTTCACGGAAAGCTGAACACATTACTTCATCACCGCTCAGAGCTGCCAGGAGCCTTAATTCGATCTGGGAATAGTCAGCATCTACAAGGATCTTGCCTTCTTCTGCAGTAAATGCCTCACGAAGCCTTGAACCCTCATCAGTCCTGACCGGGATATTCTGGAGGTTTGGCTCGGTAGATGAAAGCCTTCCGGTATTGGTCATGGCCTGCGTAAATGTTGTATGGATGCGCGAATCACTTCCGATAGCACGGGCCAAGCCCAATGCATAAGTCGAATCGAGTTTGGACAACTCACGATACTTGATTATGTAATCGATTGCAGGAGACATATGTCTTAATCTGTTAAGCTCATCTATGCCTGTTGAATATTCTCCGCTCTTCCCCTTTTTGCCGGAAGGGAGTCCCAGATACTTCTCTCCGTATAGGACTTCGGCGAGCTGCTTTGTCGATAAGATATTAAATTCTTTTCCGCAGATATCGAAAACTCTTGCGCTTATATCTTCCAAACGCTTTGTATACTCGCTGTGAAGTTCGGAGAGCCTGCCGCCTGATACATGCATTCCGTTTCTTTCGATCTTATCAAGCGTGATGACGAGCGGGAATTCGATCTCATATAAGAGCTTTTTAAGATCTGGATCGTTCTTTATATCTCTATAGATAACCCTCGCGATCGCTGTAACTGCAAGAAGTTTCTCGGAAAGTTCTTCGACCTTAGCAGATCCGTCATCATTAGCCGGAACGTCAAATATCGAGAGCTGCTGATAATCTGCTTTCTTCTCCTCAACGGGATAAGCAGTTTTCAAAACGCTCTCATATAATCTCTGAAGATCAGGCTTTCCCGAAAGGATATTCAGGACATATCCTGCTATCTCGCAGTCGAAAACAGATTCAATACCGCTCAAAGGTTCCTTTAACAGTTTTGATCTGTCCTTGAAACTGTATGCGACCGGGAAAACAGTTTTTCCATTGGTACAATTAACGAAATCATCAGGACTGATAATATAAACAGTTTTTGAAGACCAGTCTAATAGAATTACTTTGGAACCTGAAGAAATATCAACAAAATCAATTCCGCAGTTAAGGTCTGCGAAATCAAAATCCGAAGGTACTTCATACTTGATCTTTAAGCAGTTCTTAAGTGCGCTTTCAACTTCTTCTGCAACACCTCTGGTGAAATCATCAACATCAGCGGCAGGCTCAAAACCTGCAGGCTTAACATTCTCGAGATCGAGTTTTTTAAGGAGCGATCTTAATGCCAGATGGTTAAGCACACCTGACATAGCAGGCAGATCTCTTGAAGCTGAAGGATAAGAGGTCTCATCAACACTGAACTCAACAGGGCATTGCCTGTCGATAGTACAGAGCTTAAGGTTAAGATCGAGCAGTTCGCGTGAAGCTTTAATACGCTCACTTAATGCCGGAGAGAGCTTGTCGGCATTATCGAAAACGCCGTCACAGGAACCGTAATCTGCGATCAGTTTAAATGCAGTCTTCTCGCCTACTTTCTCGACGCCTTTTATATTGTCGGAATTATCTCCCATAAGTGCCTTAACATGAACGAATACTTCAGGCTTAACACCATATGTTTCTTCGAACATTCTGCGGTCAAAGAGGACTCTCGGTTCCTTGCCTTTGCCTGACTGCGGCATAACTACTGAAACCTTGTCAGATATCAGCTGGAAATCATCGTGATCTCCGCTGAAGATATAGACGTTCATTCCCATCTCTTCGCCCTGCTTAGACAGAGTTCCGATAAGATCGTCAGCCTCATATCCCGCAAGTTCCATACGCCTGATTCCATACAGATCCAGGAGATTCTTTACAACAGGCATCTGAGCTGCCATATCATCTGGCATACCTTTCCGGTTTGCCTTATAATCGGTGCTCATCTTATGTCTGAAAGTGGGCTCTCTCCTGTCAAAAAGAACGCACATATAATCCGGATCGAACTCCTTCATTACACCCAGAACAGAATTAAAGAAACCGTTCACGGCACCTGTCGGAGTGCCGTCGGGCGCAGTCATGGGAGCTCTGCCAATTACGGCATAGTATGCTCTGTTGATTATTGAGTTTCCGTCAACTAAAAGAAGTGTACTCATCTGCAGATGCCTTTAAGCTTTCTTATTCTCTTCTTCGATTTCCTTTTCCCTGACTGCACGTGCAGTACTGATCATGAGCTTGATCCTGTTAAGCTGGTTAGCTTCGGAAGCGCCCGGATCGTAATCAATAGGAACAATATTCGAAGTAGGATACTGTCTTCTCAGCTCTTTGATCATACCCTTACCTGTAACATGGTTAGGAAGACATGCGAAAGGCTGGGCACAGATGATATTCGGAACACCATCCTGAATAAGTTCGATCATCTCGGCAGTAAGGAACCAGCCCTCACCGCATGAGTTACCGCAGCTTAATACTGTTGAAGATTTCTCGGCAAGTTCCTGTATCCTCTCAGTCATCATAAACTTACCGTTTGTCTTGGCAAATTCCTTGTTGATTGGTTTCCTTAATGACTCAAGGAATCTTATTGCAGTTTTCATGATATATCCGGTCTTCTTGCTCTTTCCGAGATTCTGCGCCTGCCAGAGAGGGTTATATGCACAATAGAGGAAGAAATCCAGAACACCCGGCAATACTGCTTCACAGCCTTCTGCTTCAATAACATCGATTGCATTGTTATTTGCATCAGGCTGGAACTTAACAAGTATCTCACCGACAAGTCCAACTCTCGGTTTTCTCGGGATATCAGCAAGAGGCAGTGCATCGAATTTGGATACAGCGAACTTAACGAATTCCTTGTATTTGGTGATAACAGGAGGATTATCAAAATCAACGCCTATCTGCGCAAGACAATCCCTGATAGCTTTTTTCTCCTCGATCGTCTTGGAGAAATAGCTGTTGGGCATCATGATGTCATAACCTTCAGTCAGCTCATGATTGAGCAGTTTCGGATTAAAGAGTTTTCTTCCGATCCTGTTGATGTATGAATACAGTGCATTTGCAGAACCCGGAACCTTCTCATAAGGTCTTACCCTTAAAAGGAGCGTTGATACCATGTCTCCAGCGCACAATGCCTTGATCGCATCAAGAAGGAATGAAACGGTATATTCGAATCCTTCGTTCTTTTCGAATCTCTGCGCAGAAATAGTAATAACAGGAATCTGCGGATAACCCGCTTCCTTAAGGGCTTTTCTCAAGAATGCAACATAGTTTGTAGCACGGCATCCGCCGCCCGTCTGGGTAATCGCAAGCGTAGTGTTATCAGGATCGATATCGCCCTTCAGGATCGCATTGATCATCTGGCCGACAACAATGAGCGTCGGGAAACAAGCATCGTTATTTACATACTTAAGACCGCATTCGATATCTTCACGCGTTGCCTGCTTGAGGAGCTTAAGTTTATATCCGTGCTTATGGAATACGGACTCCACAAACTCAAACTGAATCGGCGCCATCTGTGGAGCAAGGATGGTGTGATTCTTTTTATGTTCCTTAGTAAACTCAACTCTCTTAACAATGTATGGAGCATCGTCAGAATTGGGAGCAGCTGTTGCAGAGAGCTGTCCGTTCTCTTCGAGTTCAAGTCTCTCATTCATCGCAACAACAAGAGATCTCATTCTGATCCTTGCTGCACCGAGGTTACTTACTTCGTCGATCTTAAGAAGCGTATAGAGTTTGCCTGATGATTCGAGGATCTCCTGAACCTGGTCTGATGTAACCGCATCAAGACCGCAGCCAAAGCTCGTAAGCTGTACTAATTCAAGATCAGGTCTCGTTATGACGAAAGCAGCCGCTTCATAAAGTCTGGTGTGATACATCCACTGGTCAATAACTCTGATAGGACGCTTTAATACACCGGGCTTTGCAACTGCATCTTCAGTAAGGACAGCAAGGCCCAAAGAATTGATCATCTGCGGGATTCCGTGGTTGATCTCGGGATCACAGTGATAGGGTCTTCCTGCAAGGACGATTCCCTTAAGACCTTTCTCCTCCATCTCCTTAAGGATCTCCCTGCCCTTAGCCTTTATGTCTTCCTTGTACTTGAAGTATTCTTCGGCACCTGCCTGGACTGCCTGCTTTGCCTCTTCGGCTGACACACCGAGATAATCAAAGCACTCGGTAAGATGCAGGGCAACGTTATCAAGATTATCCAAAGGCATGAAAGGATTAATGTATCTGATGTTCTTTTCGATGAGGTTCTCAACATTATTGCGGATAACTTCCGGATAAGAGCATACGATCGGACAGTTATAGTGGTTGTTGGAATTATCATTTTCGATATTCTCATAAGGAACATCAGGATAAAAGATCGTGGTGATGCCGCGGTCTATGAGATTCTCGATATGACCGTGCGCAAGCTTTGCAGGATAACATACGGATTCCGAGGGTATCGTCTCCATACCGCCTTCGTAGATCTTGTGTGAAGATCTGGCCGAGACAAGGACTCTGAATCCGAGCTTTGTAAGGACAGTAAACCAGAAAGGATAGTTCTCATATTGGTTTAGGACACGCGGAATGCCGATCTCACCTCTCGGAGCATCCTCAAGCTTTAACGGCTTATAGTAGCTGAATGTTCTTGAATACTTGTAATCGAAAAGGTTTGGCAGTTTTTTCTTATCATTAACAGGTTCTCTGTCGAGCGCCAAATCCTCACCTCTCTCACAACGGTTGCCCGATACGAACTTTGTGCCATTTGAGAATGTTGCGATAGTAAGCCTGCAGTGATTTGTACAGCCCTGGCACTGAGTATTCTCCGTATCCATCGAAAATGAATCGAGCTCATCTTTGGCAAGGACAGCAGATCTTGAACCGTCCTTACATCTTCTCTGTGCGATAAGGGCAGCACCGAATGCGCCCATCAATCCTGCAACATTCGGTCTTATAACATCTCTTCCGGAAACCAATTCGAAGCATCTTAAGATAGCATCGTTAAGGAACGTGCCGCCCTGAACGACAATGTTCTTACCGAGCTGTTCTGTATCACGGATCTTGATTACTTTATAAAGCGCATTTCGAACTACTGAATAAGAAAGACCTGCAGAGATATCACCTACTGAAGCTCCTTCCTTCTGCGCCTGCTTAACCTTTGAATTCATGAAAACGGTACAGCGTGTTCCAAGATCAACAGGCTTTGTAGATGAAAGTGCTGCTTCAGCGAATTCAGGAGTTGTAAGTCCCAGTGTCTGTGCGAAAGTCTGGATAAAAGATCCGCATCCTGAAGAACATGCCTCGTTAAGCATGATCGAATCGATAACACCGTTTCTGATCTTCATGCACTTCATGTCCTGACCGCCGATGTCGATAATGAAATCAACATCCGGGCAGAAGAACTTCGCAGACTGGAAGTGGGCCATCGTCTCGATCTCACCGATATCAATATTTAAAGCTGCTTTTATGATGTTCTCACCGTAACCGGTAACGCAGGAATGAGCAAGATAGCAATCATCGGGTATCTTGGAATAGATGTCCTTCATAATGGTTACGGCACTCATGACCGGATTGCCCTTGTTGCTTGCGTAATAAGTGTAAACAAGATCACCTTTTTTATTGATGACTACAGCCTTTGTGGTCGTGGAACCTGCATCAACACCAAGATAAAGGGCACCATGCTGGTCCTTGATATCAAGGACAGGAATCTGGTCTTTTTTATGACGCTCGTCAAAGGCTTCCTTATCTTCCTTGTTCTTGAAGATCGGGTCGATCCTGATGATATCCGGAACGAAGCCCTCCCTGTTCTTAAGTTTGATAAGGAGATCCGAAAGATTGACCGGGCACTTGCCGTCAGCAGATAATGCTGCACCTAATGCGACATAGATCTGCGCTTCCTCAGGCATCCAGAATGAATCGACCTTGTCTTTCAGAGTACGCTCAAACGCACTCCTGAGCTCAGAATTGAAGTATAAAGGACCGCCAAGAAAAGTAACGTTGCCCTTGATAGGTCTTCCGCATGCAAGACCCGAGATAGTCTGGTTTACAACTGACTGATAGATCGAAGCTGCAAGGTCTTCTTTTGCAGCACCTTCGTTGATAAGCGGCTGAAGGTCACTTTTCGCGAAAACGCCGCAACGGCTTGCGATCGTATAAAGCGATCTGTAATCTTTGGCAAAATTATTAAGGCCGTCCGCATCAGTCTGAAGGAGCGATGCCATCTGGTCAATGAAAGAACCCGTACCGCCTGCGCAGGTTCCGTTCATACGCTGCTCGAGAACGGGATGCATATATGTGATCTTAGCGTCCTCTCCGCCCAGCTCGATGATTACATCAGTCTCAGGATGATACGTCTTAATAGCCTTGGTCTCGGCCATTACTTCCTGGGTAAACTTAAACCCGAGCCAGTTTGCGACCGAAAGTCCGCCGGAACCGGTAATAACCACGTCTACGTTTATTCCGGGAAATTTATTATTCAGATCTTCGAAAAGATCGTTCAGAAGTCCCGATACATCTGAATGGTGCCTCTGATAATCACTATGAATGATCTTCTCACCGTCGAGAAGAACTACTTTAATTGTTGTAGATCCGATATCAAGACCGAGCTTGTATACCTTGTCCATCACTTGACCTCCACGTCGAATTATCTGCCTGTATTTGGCGTGCCCTTAGGCTGGGCCGAATTACGAACTCCGGTATCACCCGAATTACCGTAGTTCTTAGATCTGGAGCCGGAAGAACGGCTGTTTGTCGTCTTTTTGCGCGCAGGAATAGATCCGAACAGCTTAAAGGACTTATCCTTAAGATCCTTTAACCAGTTCATCTGTTCACTTCTTAAAGTCTCCTTGAAATTTCTCGTGTCAAGACTTTGCTTGAATTCAGAGCTTAACGATACTCTCATAAGCTCATCCGGAATACCGAGATTCAGATCAAAAGGCTTCCCGAAAGAATCCCTTACCTCAAGCTGCAAAGATTCACAGACTTTCCTGCAGTTATCCTCATAAAGCTCAACTCCGCATTTGATCCCGAGCTGAGTCATAAGTCCGGTAAAATTCAGCGTAATGTACGGCAGATTGCTCGAAAATATCAAATGAAGACAGATCAGCTTCATATATGACTCAAGACATATGCATTCCTGGTCACAGATAAGTGTCAGTTCGCCTTCTGAGGTCATTTTTGAGATATCAGCCTTCTCGTTCTCAAAGCCATTAGCCCACAGGAAATAAAGTTCCCTGTAAACCTCCTTCTTAAATGCCTCAAAATCACGCGTCAAAGGTTCAGCAAGGACCTTATTCCCAAGATTAAAGATATACTGCATATAAGAAACTTCAAGATAGCTCGGAACCGAGAAATATTTGAAGTAAGCCGCCACATCACGGCTGTTGTATATATATTTGCGCAAAAGAAATCTCCTATCCGCATAATCTCGCATAATAAATCAGTATGGATTATAGCATAAACAAATTAATATGCTTATTAAAAATTATGCGATGAACTCCGAAAACAGTGAATGTCCTTGACGGACAAGCAGTCAGGCAGCCCCTGCCAGCGCACCGCCGCCGATAACGCCTGCGGCGCCGAGGATGAGCACTATAACCCCGAGAACAATGCGGTACCATCCGAAGCAGGTGAACGAATGCTTCTTAATGAAGGCCATAAGCCTGTTAATAATGAGAAGGCTGACGCCGAAAGCTGTTACCATTCCGATAAGCAGAAGAACGATCTCATGTCCGGTCACGTCGCCGTCAAACTTGAGGACTTTGAGGAGGCTGGCGCCGAGCATTACGGGAATTGCAAGGAAAAATGTGAACTTGGCAGCTGCTTCCCTCTTGATACCGATCGCGATGGAACCGACGATAGTCGAACCGGATCTTGATGCGCCGGGAAATACAGCAGCGAGGAGCTGGAACATACCGATTGCAAATGCATGTCCCCAATTAAGCTGGTTAACGGTCTTAATTGTGGGTGTACGGTCTTTCATATAACGTTCGACCACGATAAACGCAATACCGAATAAGATCAGCGATATTGCAACGACAACGTAGTTATAGAGATGTTCGTCGAGCCAATTATCGAAAAGAACGCCTACAATTGCTGCAGGAACGCACGCAAGCGCAATCTTGAGCCACATAATGATCTTGTCCTTCTTTATGTAACTTCCAAATCCTTCTTTTGCAAAAGGATGATCATTATTCTTGGTTCCGAAGGGCCATATATCCTTCCAGAATATGACGATTACGGCCATTATCGCGCCTAACTGGATTACAACAAGGTAAAGATCGTAGAATTCGGGTGATACATTGAGCTTTAAGAATTCGTTTAAGATGATCATATGACCGGTCGAGCTTATAGGAAGCCACTCGGTTATACCTTCAACAACGCCAAATATAAAAGCGACAAAATAATCCCAAATCATCTCTAATACTCCTTTATCTCCTGTTCAAACGCGCTTATGATAACACACTTATCATTCTGTTAAATGCGCAAACTACGGCACGAACGGATGATTTTGTAACAGAACTTGATACACCGGCACCGATGTAAGTCTGTTTGTTAGATGTATTAGTTATCTCGATATATGTGATAGCCGCAGAATCTGAACCGGATTTCATAGCATGCTCAGAATAGTTAGAGATCGAGAAGCCGATGCCGGTATAAGCCGAAAATGCCCTTACGAACGCATCGAGGAGACCGTTACCCTGTCCTTTAATGGTAACTTCCTTGCCGTTATCGGTTATCAGGGCTTCAACAGTGGATACCTGGTCGCTATCCTGCTGCTCCGAGAAGTTCTTTAAGCCGTAAGGCTCAAGCACATTGATGAATTTGTCATCGAAAAGATCGAAAATCTGCTGCGGCAGGAGTTCATTCTCAGTGCCGTTTGCTTCTGTAGCTGCCTTGACAACAGGCAGGAAATCCCTCTGGAATCTCTTAGGAAGCTGGACACCAAAATATGTCTCCATAACATAAGCGATCCCGCCTCTCCCTGACTGGGAATTGATCCTGATAATAGGTTCATATTCCCTGCCGACATCTTTAGGATCGATCGGCAGATAAGGAACGGCCCAAATGCTCTCGCCGCGCTCTTCCATCTTCTTTCTTCCTTTATTGATAGCATCCTGATGAGAGCCCGAGAATGCCGTAAACACAAGCTTCCCGGCCCACGGATGCCTCGGCTCGACCTTCATTCCGGTTAATTCCTCATAGACATCAATAGTCTTATTCATGTTCGAGAAATCGAGTCCCGGATTGATGCCGAGCATCATCATATTTATTGCAAGAGTGATGATATCAACGTTGCCTGTTCTCTCACCGTTCCCGAAAAGAGTACCCTCTACCCTGTCACCGCCTGCCATAAGTCCGAACTCAGAGGTTGCAACCGCTGTTCCCCTGTCATTATGTGTGTGAAGTGAAACGATTATCGAATCTCTCCACTTTGTATTTCTGCAGAAATACTCGATCTGATCCGCATAAACATTGGCGGTCTGATACTCAACAGTCTCAGGCAGGTTAATGATCACCTTGTTGTCAGGCGTGGGCTTCCAGCAATCAAGAACCGCATCACAGATCTTTACCGAGAAATCGAGTTCTGTATCAGAGAAAGCTTCCGGTGAATACTCGAGAATAAATCTGGTGCCACTATTATCTTCTTTTATCCTGTCGATGATCATTTTCGCGCCATCGACAGCAAGATCAATGCATTCCTCACATGAGAAATCGAAAACAACATCCCTGTGAAGAGTGCTGGTCGCGTTATAAAGGTGAATAATTACTGCAGGAGCGCCTTTTACAGCTTCCATCGTCTTATCGATAATATGCTCTCTTGACTGGGTTAATACCTGGATCGCAACATCATCAGGAATAAGATTATTTTCGATCAGATGCCTGCAGAAGTTATAATCCGTCTCTGATGCTGCCGGAAAACCGATCTCGATCTGCTTAAACCCGATAGAACAGAGATATTCGAAGAATTCAACCTTCTGTTCAAGAGTCATAGGAACTTCCAATGCCTGATTACCGTCTCTGAGATCGACAGAGCACCAGATGGGTGCTTTGGAAATATTTTGAGCCGGCCATTTACGGTCCGGCAGATCAACTGTCGGATGAGCCTTATATCTGCGGTAATTCATGTCAGCCATAAACTCTCCTCCACCCTAAAGCTTATTAGCTTATTTCAATTCATTTACAAGGTCCCTGAACATATCACCTCTGTGTTCAAAGTGCCTGAAATGGTCATAGGACGTGCCTATTGAAGACATAATAACAATCTCTCCCGGTTTTGCCCACTCTCTTGCCTTATTGATAGCATCTTTATAAGCATTTACAACATTGTCGCGTGTCTTAGGGAACTCATAGACATCGCCTTCTTTATCAGGGATCTTGTATATCTCATAAGATCTGCCGTGAGCTTCCTTCGCGATGATATCAGTAACAAGATCTGCATTTGAACCGTAGATGATTATCCTGTCGCAGACATTAAGGATCGCATCGCCCAGTTTGTTGTAAAGGCACTTCTTATCAGCGCCTCCGCAGATAAGCACGCCTTTCTCATTTCTTGCAGCCAGCGCGTTCATAGTGTTGAGAGAACGGTTGGGCGATGTATCGATCGAAGAGTTATACCACCTTACTCCGTCAAGTTCCCTGATGAACTCGATCCTGTGCGGAACGCCTTTGAAGTTCTTTGCGACATAAGCGATATCTTCAGGCTTAACATAATCGATAACGGCGCAGGCTGCCGCAAGGAAATTCTCGACATTATGAAGTCCCGGAATGAATATATCATTTATACCGCAAATGTCGGTTATATCTCCGTTCTCTTCATAAACGAGCCTTCCGTCCTCGGTATAAGCTCTCGGGTACAAAGGCGAATCCGATCTCATTACCTTGCCTTTGTTTGCAGAGAACAGCTTTACCCTGCCTCTTGCGATGTCTTTCATCTCATATGTAAGATCGCAGCCCGCATTGAGAATGACTTTTCCGACAGGTCCCTGATTCCTGAAAACATTTACCTTTGCTTGGATATACTCATCATAATCCTTGTGGAAATCCAGATGATTCGGCGTGATGTTAGTAACAACAGCAACATCAGCAGATGTGCTCATGCCCAAAAGCTGGAAAGATGAAAGTTCCAAAACCACCTTGTCATCAGGCTCGATTTCAGCAATGCGGTCAAGCAGAGGCGTGCCGATATTGCCGCCGATCCAGACCTTATAACCTGCCTGCTTCAGGATCTCTGAAGTAAGCGTGGTTGTCGTTGTCTTTCCGTCGGAACCTGTGATTGCGAAGATCTCTGCAGGACAGAGATTCATGAACAGCTCCATCTCCGTTGTAAGAATGGAACCCATTTCCTTTAAAGCCTGAAGTTCGGGGGTCTCAAATCTCATCTTAGGCGTCTTGAACACGATGTCGTAATGGTCGTCTCTTAAGTGAGTCAGGTAAGAATCACCCAAAGACCACTTGATGTCTGAAGATATCTCTTTAAGAGCATCGATATTCTTCTTGAGGACCGGATCTTCCTCGGTATTCTTATCGCATGCGGTAACAATGCATCCCAATGAGATGAGCCACTTGATAAGAGGCGTGTTGGATATGCCGATGCCGATAACGGCAGCTTTCCTGCCGTTTATGTATTTTTTGAACTCATCGAACTTGTAGTTACTCATAGTTCCTCCTAACCGGATATGTATGAAGCATATAATCTGCTGTAGAATCCGCCGTTAGAGATAAGCTCATCGTGTGTTCCAATCTCTGAGACCGTTCCGTTATCAATGACAACGATCTTGTCGCAGTTCGTTATCTGAGAGAGCCTGTGCGCGATTATTATGCTCGTGCGGCCGTTAAGGAGCTCCCTTACTGCCTTCTGGATACGGTCTTCCGTAACAACGTCTACGGATGATGTAGCTTCATCCAGGATCATTATCGAAGGATCTGAAGCCATTGCCCTCGCGATAGTCAGGAGCTGCTTCTGACCTTCTGATATATCATCCCTGTCATTGTCGATCATTTCATTATACCGCTTTGGAAGCTTTCTTATAAAAGAGTCGCATCCGGATCTCCTGCAGGCTTCATAAACCTGCTCATCTGTTATATGAGAACCCGAAAATCTTATATTCTCCATGACCGTATCATCCGAAAGCCATGTATCCTGGGTAACAAATCCGATATAGTGCCTTAATTCCGATCTGGGAATATCTTTTATGGATCTGCCATTTATCAGGATATCGCCCGAATCGGGCTCATAGTATCGCATAAGAAGATTGATAAGCGTTGTCTTGCCGCAGCCTGTGGGACCTGCAATCGCAAACGATTCACCCTTGCCCACAGTAAACGATATGTCCTTAAGTACAGGTTTTCCTTCAACATAGGAAAAGCATACATTCTTGAATTCAATATCAAACTGCCTATTCTTATCCGGCAATTCATCAGCGGATGTTTCTGAAGGCAGTTCCTCACTGTCCAGATACTCGAAGATCCTGTTAAGGCAGGCGAAGCTGTCGGTAAGTTCTGTATATACTGCCGTCAGATCATTAAAAGGCTTCATAAACTGGTTAGCATATGCCAGAAGCGACGTTAAAGCTCCAACGGTAATCGCTCCGCCAATTCCGGAAAGACATCCTGTTAATACAACTCCGGCATAAATAAGGGCATTTACAAATCTTGATGAAGGATTGCTGATCGAAGATAAGAATGTTGCTTTAGTAGAAGTTTTTCTGTACTCACTGTTTATCTCGTCAAAACCTGAGATCCTTTTGTCCGTGACATTATATATTCTGCATTCCCTGAAATTCTTTACCGATTCACCTACGAATGCAGTCTGCCTAGATCTGATGCTTGCCTGCGCGGCAAAAGATTTATATGCACCTTTCGCTATCATGTAAGATACCGCAATCGACACAGGAGTAAAGATAACGACGATAAGCGATATCTTCCAGTTTATGCAGAACATAACGGCAAGAGTGATAACGATAGTGGCGATTCCCGAAGCAAACTGGTTAAGGAACATCAGCATGCCGTCAGATACAGTCTCAACATCGCTGATAATAAAGCTCTGGAGCTTTCCTGCAGATGTCTTATCGATATAAGACATCCTTACCCTGTGCATTTTCGCATATGTCGCATTCCTTAAGTTAAGACCAATGGAATAAGCAACGCGGTTATTTGTCTTGATGAGTGCGTACTGAAGTACTGCAGCAACAATAATCAGTGCAATGATGATCAGGATATATCCGGTAAGAACATCCATATTTCCGAGACTGTCGATAGCCCTTCCGGCAAAAAACGGGATCGCTACAGTGGCAGCGCCGTAAAGAATTCCAATGAAAACAGATAAAACCGCAATCGCAGATGAGCCTTTGAGATATGAGAACAGGCGCTTTAATGTCTTGATATTCATACAGCGCCTCCCTTTATCTGGAGAGAATTCATGTATCTGTAATTCTCAGATATCTTCAGGAGTTCCTCATGAGGGGCAATGGCTTCTATCTTTCCGTCATCCATCAGTATTATCCGGTCACAGTTCATGCAAGTCCTTACTTTCTGTGAGATAAGGATGACAGTAGGTTTCACTGAAATCGATCCTATATTGCCGAGTAGCCTTTTCTCAGTTCCCCAGTCTAAAGCAGAAGTTGAATCATCAAGGATAACAAGACCCGGCGCTCCTGCCAAAGCCCTTGCTATTCCGATTCTCTGACGCTGACCGCCTGACAGGCCGGCTCCGCCGTCAGAGATGACATAATCAAGACCTTCTTCTTTTGAAGAGACAACATCATCACTGCAGGATAATCTGCATGCTTCGGCAACATCTTTATCAGATAAAGATGTTCTTCCGACAGTGATGTTATCTTTCAAAGAGCCTTTGAAAAGCCTGGTCTTCTGAAGGCTCATTCCAACAGACATTGCAAGGCATGCAAGTGAGATCTCTTTTATATTGATACCGTCAAGCAGCACCTCACCCCTGTCAGCACCGTAAATTCCTGCAATGAGTGAAGCCGCAGTTGATTTGCCGCAGCCTGTACTGCCGATTATTCCGATCGTTTCACCCGGCTTGATATCTATAGAGAAATCTTTTACGGATTCTTCGTTATTTCCCTGATAAGTAAAAGAGACATTCTTCATTGATACGGCTATAGGCTTTGAAGCATCCAGTTCTTTTGTGCCTTTGCCTGCCGTGCTGACAACATCCATAAGGCCTTCTGCTCTCTTAACACAGGCATATGCTCTTGATACTGAGACTATCAGATTGGCAAGCTTAACGAGCTCGATCAGGATCTGTGACATGTAGTTATAAAGGGCAACCACCTGCCCGTCAGAAAGATCTCCGATATTAAAATGCACTGCGCCCCTGTAGATCAGGAAACAGATACCGAGATTAACAACAGCATAAGTAAGAGGATTTAGCCAAGCTGCAAAATCAGATGCTTTTATCTGGGCCTGTCTTAATGTGCTGCTTTTACGCTCAAACTGCTCATAATCACCGGAAATCTTGTTAAAGCCCCTGATAACGCGCTCACCGGCAATGCCGTTTGAAGTCTTCTTAACAAGACTGTCCAGACCTTCCCTAGCCTCTTTATGACGCTGGATCGAGAGCTTCATGTTAAGTGCGATAACGGCAGCCATCAGTGCCGTGCAAAATACAAAGATCAGAGCCATAGAAGGCTTTACTACCGCTGCCATTATGCAGGCGCCGACAACAATAAAAGGCGATCTTAAAAGAAGTCTTAAGAACAGGTTAATACCTGTCTGGATCTGGTTAACATCTGATGTCAGGAGCGTAATCATACTGGAAGATCCGATCTTCTCGTAATCACTGATCGATAATGTCTGGAGCTTATCGTGCAGGCTCTTTCTTATGCCTGAAGATATGCCGCATGCGGAATATGCAGCGAAATACTGTGCAGTGATCGCGCTTGCGAATCCTACCACGGCAAACAGGACCAGTATCGGGACATGTGACCAGACATACCCCGAATCGAATTTCTTTATACCGTTATCGATCACGCCGGCAACAATAAGCGGAACCGTTAATTCAAAACATGCTTCAAGGAGCTTAAACACGGGGCTTAAGACTGAAGCTGTTTTATATTTGCCGATGTGATTGAAAATTAGTTTCATCTTCTAGATCAGGCAAGGTCCTTTTTTAACTTATTGCATTCGCGGATAACTTCAACGATATCAAGCGTTGTATATTTTCCATCCTCATAAAGGATCTTTCCGTCGATCATGGTCATCTTAACAACGGAGTTGTCAGCACTGTATACGATGTTTCTTACGACATTATTCTCAGGCTGCATAGACGGCTTATTCATATCGATCATAATAATATCTGCCTTCTTGCCTTCTGCCAAAACATCAGAATCATTAAGTCCCATGCATAAAGCACCGCCGGTCGTTCCTGCCTTAAGGATAGTAAACGGATCAACCGCCGCAGCATTATTCGTCTCAACATTGGAAAGGACTGTATCAAGATACATCTCGCGGAACATGGATAAAGCATTGTTAGATCCTGCCCCATCAGTACCAATTGCGATATTCATGTCTTTTTCGATGAACTTATAGACAGGGGTAATACCGCTTGCGAGCTTGAGGTTGGAACATGCATTAAAGACAGACCACAAACCTCTGTTTTTGAAAATGTCCCTGTCTTCATCCGTAAACCATACGCAGTGGAATCCGCCTCCGCCGAAATCGAATATTCCGAGCTTATCGAAAAGGACTGCGGGTGTAATTCCGTATCTTTCCTTACAACCTTCAACCTCTGCGGATGTCTCGGAGATATGTGTAAATACCGGTGCCTCATACTTATGGGCTAGATCGGAGATGAACTTCAGATTATCTTCTTTGGTCGTGTATTCCGCATGAAAACCATAGATGAAAGATACGAGCGGATCATAATGATTAAGTGTATCGTAATATCCTTCGAGTTCTTCAAGACCGCCAAAATCATTTGCTGCACCGCAGAATATATGTCTGAATCCCGTCTCGACTGCAGCCTTAGCAGACGCTTCCTTGTGGAAATACATATCAAAGCAGGATGTGATTCCGCCAGCAAGATAATCGGCATACGCAAGCTTGGAAAACCAATATACATGTTCAGGAATAAGCTTATCTTCTCTCGGGAAAATAGCTTTGAAAAGCCAGTCGTTAAGGCAGTATTCATCAGCAAGTGATCTAGAGAAAGTCATTGCCGAATGCGTATGAGCATTCTTTAATCCCGGCATGAGAAGATTACCTTTGCAGTCGATCTCCCGGTCAAATGACTTATCAGAAACGTCAACCGAAGGTCCAATATAACTGATCTTATCATTATCAGTCCACAGCTCACCTTCTATGATCTTATCATCCTTCATCGTAAGGATCCTGCAATTATAAAAACGGACAGACATAAAATCTCCTTTCAATCTCTGATTAAAGTAAAGGTGCCCAAAGCCTTAGTATAGACTTTAAGAACCTGACAATTACTTTCGGTCTGACGCTGTATTTTTCCGTAACATCACGGCACTCCGAAAATGTGTTGACGAAGTCTTCCTTTATATCAGGAATGCAGTCAACCCTGTACATGTAGACGGCATTTTCGAAATGGTGATAAAGGCTTCTGAAATCAAGATTGATAGTCCCAACGACTGCGCATTTATCATCACACAAACAGGTCTTTGTGTGATTGAACCCCGGTGTATATTCAAAGATCTTTACACCGCTGGTAACAAGCATGTTGTAGTAGGATCTCGTCACATGATACGTGAATTTCTTATCGGGGATTCCGGGTGTGATGATCCTCACGTCTACACCTCTTTTAGATGCAATCTGCAAAGCCCTTGCAAGCTCATCGGAAAGCACGAGATAAGGAGTCATAAACCAGCAGAATTCCTGAGCATTGTTGATCATGTTCATGTAGACGTTCTCGCCTATCGGTTCATTATCAAGGGGACTGTCACAATAAGGAACACAGTAACCTGATGCGCTCTTGACCTGAGGTATGTCCATAGACTCAAACTTGAGCATATCATCTTCCTTACGTTTGAGATCAGCAAAATTCCACATCTCCACAAACATTGCCGTCAGACTCTGAACTGCCGGTCCTGTAAGCTTGATGCCGTTATCTTTCCATTTACCGTAAGGATTTACTATATTGAAATATTCGTCAGCAATATTATATCCGCCCGTATAACCGACTGTTCCGTCAACGACCATGATCTTTCTGTGATCTCTATTGTTCATGAAAAGTGACAGGACCGGATATGCAGGATTAAACGCATTACACTTGATTCCTTCGGATTCAAGGAGCTTAACAAATGCCCTGCTGATAAAGGTGAATGAACCCACATCATCGTATAAGACCCTGCAGTCTACGCCTGATGCAGCCTTCTCCTTCAAAGCCTCGTGAAGCGGTTCGAATGCTTCCTGTGTCTCGATTGCATGATATTCAAGATAAACGAATTTCTCCGCTTTCTTAATTGTCTCTATCTGGTCCTTATAACAGTCATAAGCAACAGGATAGTATTTGATTTCCGTGCCTTCATAGATAGGAAAATTAAATCTTCTGAGATACCTTGCATTAGATGCTCTTGCCGGATCTTCTTTTTTGAACTCATCGAAAATATCATCGTTATAGTTCAGATGACTGAAAACCATAACATCAACCTTCTCAAGCCTTTTCTTGATCTTATGCTTGGAACTGCTGAAGTTATTAAGCACATAGAATAAAAGTCCCGGAACAGGAAGGATAAGTATAACGATAACCCAGATAAGCTTAAAAGCACCGCTATGATCCCTGGAATTTATACCCAAAGCAACGATCAAAGCAAGAGCTCTGACAACGATGTCGATAGGCGGAAATTTATTGCCCAGGAAATATAAAAGAACGATAAACCCTATAATCTGCGCAAGTACAAATAAACCGAAGATAATTATTCTTCCGATACTGTTCTTGATAGCAGTTTTACGTTCTACCGTTCTTTTTTTTGTCATTATCCTATGTTCTCGATAAACGCCTTATACCCAAGATAAAGATAATAAAGATCAATTTTCGAAATTACTTCGACCGGAGCATGCATTGACCAGACAGGAACTCCCATATCAACTACGTCCATTCCGAGTTCAGCCATGATAGCAGCAATAGTTCCGCCGCCGCCTGCATCGATGCGTCCCAATTCACCTGTCTGCCACGGGATCGAATTCTTCTCAAAGATATCTGTGATCTCAGCAATAAAATCACCGGTAGCTTCAGAACAACCTGACTTGCCTCTTGCGCCTGTATACTTCTCGATCTTAAGGCCATGTGACATGAACGCTGTATTATTCTTCTCGAATACAGAAGCATACTTAGGATCATATGCAGTCGTAACATCAGTAGACAGCATCTTTGTTGCAGCAAGAGCCTTGCGGAACTTAAGTCCGTTGAACTTGTCGATACCGCCTTCAGCCTTCGCAAATACTTCCATCAGGAAGTTCTCATAAAGATTGGAAGTAGCTCCGGAATTGGAATAAGAACCGATCTCTTCCTTATCAGTAAGAAGGCATACGCAGGTCTTCTTAGGCTTCTCCTGTGCAAGGAGCGCTCTTAATGCTGGATATGCGCAGACTTTATCGTCATGACCGTATGCAGCGATATAAGCCCTGTCAAAGCCTACATCTCTTGCACGTGTTGCAGGAACGATCTCGATCTCTGCGGAAACGAAATCCTTCTCCTTAATGCCGTACTGCTCATAGAGAAGCTTCAGGACACCTGCCTTGAAGATATCCGTTGATTTCTTGTCATCAGTGTAAGGGATGCCGCCGATGATAACATTCAGATCCTCAGCAGGAATGAATTCAGAAGCCTTCTTGGTCATCTGCTCATTGCCCAGATGCGGCAGGAGATCGGTAATATAGAATACCGGATCATCTTCCTTCTCACCGACAACAATCTGGTGAGCCTTGCCGTCATTGGTAAATACAACACCATGAACACTAAGAGGAATCGTTGTCCACTGATACTTCTTGATGCCGCCATAATAATGCGTCTTGAAATAGACGGTATCATTGTCTTCATATATCGGATTCGGCTTCAGGTCAAGCCTCGGTGAATCAATATGGGCACCCAGAATATTGAATCCTTCTGAGGGGCCCTTCTTACCGATAACTGCTGCAGCAAAGCCCTTACCCTTAATGCTCTGATACACTTTATCTCCGGGCTTTAAGCTGTCCTTTGTTGCGATATCAACATACCCGAGTTCTTCAGCAGCCTGTATCGCATTAGTGGCAAATTCGCGCTCTGTCTTGGAATTATCGAGAAATGCCTTATATTCTTCAGCGAACTGGAAAGTCGCGTTAAGATCATCTTCTGAGGCTTTCTCATAAAGGTTCGGATACTCAGCGAAAAGCTCACCGGGTTTGATTTTTTTACTGTCTTTATTCTTAGCCATAATATCACCTCTTTCTACGAAACATATGATACCATAAAGATAATAAAAATCTTTTAAATATGAGGACAATTATGATAACGGACGGTCATAATCATACTAAGCACTTCTCGGCTGATGCCGGACAATCAATAGAAGAACTGATTCTAGAAGCAACCGGCAAAGGATCATCAAGGATAGGAATAACAGAACATTATGAGATCGACTATCCTGATGACGGTCTTAACTGGAAGTTTGATATCAACGAGTACTATGAGACGTTTAAGAACTGGCGCAAAGTTGCAGGCTCCTCGATCGAACTGCTTATGGGTATCGAATTCGGTTATCAGTCACATGTATCTGAAGAAATTGACAGACTTGCATCTCAAATACCTTTTGATGTAGTGCTGTTAAGCGTTCACCTGTTTAGAGGTAAGGATTTCTATGTTGACCGCGAGTGCTATCAGATACCCTCAAAAGATCTCCACAGGGAATACATCGCCATAATGGCCGAGATGTGCGAGAAATGCAACAACTTCGATGTTGCCGCACACTACGATTACATCAACAGATACACAGATAACAAAAGCGATTTTGTTACTTACGATGAGTGCCCCGAAGAATTCGACAGACTCTTTGAAGCTCTGATCTCCAAGGGAAAAGCACTGGAGATCAACACCAAGTCTGTTTTCAAGCATAAAGATGGCGGATTCACCCGTTTCCTTCCTGATGCAGCGATCTTAAAAAGATACAAAGATATGGGCGGAAGACTTATTACCCTGGGCTCCGATTCGCACTTCCCCGGCACGTTCGGTTTATGCTTTGATGAGACTATAGAATATCTGAAATCACTCGGGTTTACGGAGTCGTTCTACTTCAAAGGACATAAGGCATATCCTGAATCTCTCTGATTAATTCTATCGGAAAAGTATATTTTCGAGATTTCCGATAGAAAATCATGGAAATTCTATCGGGAAAGCAAATTTTCAGGGTTTCCGATAGAAATCAGTTTTAAGAGCGAAAAAACGCAACCGCCAAGCGATCACTTTCTCACAAATCTGAAAACATTACCCTTGTCGTCGTCAGACATTTCGCGGATGTACTTTAGATAAAGATCCGTAACGTAATCGTTCTTGCCTGAATCTGCAATTGCCTGCAGCGAATCTGCCGCGTCGCTTCTTCTGCCGAGTGAGAAAAGCCTGATCGCTTCACGAAGATCTTTACTGTTGGCTGAACGGATATCCTTATTCTCATCAGAAAGACAGTCAAGAACCTCGTAAAGAGCCTCAACTTCATTGACTCCTGCGACCTGGACGATTCCGAGATATCGCAGATCAAGCGAATCAGGATCCTTCATTCTGTCGACAGTACTCTTCGAGATAAGCATTGCCGTATGATACTGTTTTGTAAGCGATTCAAGTCTGGAACTCATGTTAACCGTCTCGGAAATAACGGTTCCTGAAAGTCTTTCTTCCTCACCTACAATTCCGACCATTGCCATACCGGTATGAACACCGATACCGATATTAATATCGCTGACATTGAGTTCTTCAGCAGTCTTGGGATCAAGCACGATTGATTTGTAAAGCTCAATGCCGCATCTTACAGCATCATCGGCATTCTCGAAAAGTCCCATTACGGCATCGCCGATATACTTGTCGACAAATCCGTTGTTCTTACGGACGATAGGCCCCATCTTACCGTAAATGATGTTTGCAAAAGCAAAGTTCTCTTTTGCGGTCATCATCTCGGAATTGATCGAGAATCCGCGGATATCAGTAAACAATACGGTTAATTCGCAGCTCTTTGCGTCACCCAGTGCGAGATCCGTAAAGTTCTCTTTGCCAAGTAATTCCCTGAACTTCTCGGGCACAAATTTATAATAGAACTGTTCGGTCTTATCCTTTTCTGCGAACAGGTTCTCAAGGTTCTTACCCATCTCATCGACTTCCGAACAGATCTGTCCGAGCTCATCATTTGATTTGTAATTGACTCTGGCTGAAAGGTCACCGCTTGATATCTTCTGAACGGCTTTTGAAGCCTTCTTGATGACTCTCATTGTGTTAAGGAATGACAGGACAATTATCAGTATCAACGCAACAATAGCAAGGAAACTGTAAAAGAGCACATTAAAGAACAGATCGCTTCTTTGAGAGTATAAAGAAGAAGTATCAGTTGAAATGAGGAGATAATATTTCCCTGTATTATCCTTATCAGAGATCATGCCGAGAACAGAAATATTACTGCCGTAATAATCATCCGAGAAGAATGACTCTATGCTGTTATCAACATATACGCCTTCAGTTGTATTAGACATTTCCGTGAACTTGCCGTCTTCATATATATATAGCGGCAGATAGATCATGTCATCTGCAACAAGAACAGCCATGGAATCATCATCGGTCCTGTAAATGATCTTAAAGATATAACTATTGCTCCAATCGTTTCCGCTGTTTGAACTGAGTCTGTCAAACTTATCACTTACGGTCTTATAAGCAGCTCCGGTCTCTTCATTTGCAGTCATAAGAGCGGAAAAATCATAACCGTCAAACTGTGATTTTGTAAGATCGCAGATAACGGAGAGATCATTATTAATCCTGTCCAAAGTCCTCTCCTCATAATATGAGAAGACATTAACAGCAATGATTATCGTGATAACAATGACAACAGGAACGATAAGGATCAGTTGTTTGTAAAGGAGTGTCTTTTTGCGAATGATCAGGTTGATAATAATTCCGATCAAAGAAAATACAAATATAATCTCAACAACCGGTTCAATGTACATCAATGGTGTCGGATCATAACGAAGCAAAGGCGTGTCGTCTTCCAACTTTCCGTTGCTGTAAGACATTAAACCGTGATCAAAAGCAATGATAAGCGTATCTTCACCATTTGCGGAACGGTATGAATCCATGAAGCAGATCCGTCCGTATTCTTCATCGGTTTCAAACACTTTGGTGAACTCACCTTTTTCGAGAATATAAACGCAGTCAGAATTGCGTTTATCAGCTACATAAAGTTTATCATTTGCAATTGCTGCCGCATTGAAAAACGGATGATCTACTGCTTCATCGGCGCTTATCTCGTAATGATAGATAACGTTATCAAGCGGTTCATTAAAGCCTGTGCTGTAAACATTTCCGTCACTTCTTAAGAACAAGAACGAACCGTCTAACGGGATTACCTTAATTGTGTATGTACCGTTCGGATCGGTCGGATAAAAGTCACTTCTCGAAAGGACCTGAGTGCCGGTATCGATCGAATAAAGCCATATGCCTTCATCTTCGAGGACAGAGAAAGTTACTTTGCCGTCATAATAATGCAGATCAGAGACTTTGGTATGTCTTTGCTTTTTGGAGATATCATAATCAATCTCACATACCGTGCCGGAAAATTTAAAATCATCAGTAAGTCTTACAACAGACTCTTTATTAATAATATCGCTGTTGTATTCGTAATATTCGATCCTTAGAGCATAAATATATCCGTCATCTGTGATCGCGAAATTATAAGGATAAAACACATCATCCTCAGACAGATCAACATTTACCTGACCTACACCGGTAAAGATCTTCTCTTCAGTATCATGGTCATAGACCGCAACAAGAGAATTCGAATACTGGCTGGTCAGGACCACTGCCTCACCCTGATCATTGATCGAGAAAGAACTTATGTTATCAGGTACATACTCTCTTACAAAACCGGAAGAATCATCGTAATAGACCGGCGACAGATAATAACTCGCTCCTGGAATAACAATCTGTGATACTTCGAACAACAGACAAACAACCAAAGCGATCACAAACCACCAGGCTTTGCCGAATACCTTAAAAAAGATGTTCTTGATAGTCTTAAGTACTTTCATCCGATAACCTTATAAATCCGCAGGAAAAATTACTTCTCGTTCTTCATTCCTGACAGATAAGCATTGATAAATCCGTCAAGATTACCATCCATAACAGAATCAACATCGACTTCCTCATAACCGGTCCTGTTATCTTTAACAAGAGTATAAGGACAGAAAACGTAAGACCTGATCTGAGAACCCCATGCAATCTCCATCTGATTGCCCTTGAGATCTTCTATCTTCTCCATCTCAGATGCCCTGGCGAGCGCGAAAAGCTTGGCCTTGAGCATTCTCAAACACGTTTCCCTGTTCTGTATCTGCGATCTCTCTGCCTGGCAGGAAACAACGATTCCCGTAGGATTATGTGTCATACGGACAGCGGTATCAGTCTTATTGATGTGCTGACCGCCCTTACCGGTCGAACGGTATGTATCGACACGGACATCAGTCATATCGATCTTGATATCGTCTTCTGTCTTCTGGTCAAGCTCAGGGATTACTTCGCATGAAGCAAAAGAGGTATGTCTTCTTCCTGCAGCATCAAAAGGCGAGATCCTTACAAGACGGTGTACGCCAAGTTCAGATCTTAAGAAACCGTATGCATTTTCGCCCTTTATCATGAATGATACAGACTGTATGCCTGCAGTATCACCTTCAACAAAATCAAGTTCTTCAACTGCAAACTCATGGCTTTCGGCCCATCTGGTATACATTCTGTAGAGCATGGAACACCAGTCCATGGCTTCGGTTCCGCCTGCTCCGGCATGAAGAGTGATCGTTGCGTTATTTGCATCGTAAGGACCAGTAAGCAGCGTCTCCAAACGCATCTTCTCGAAGTCTTCCTTGAACTTAGCAGTTGATGCCCTAAGTTCTTCGAGGGAATCCATATCCTCTTCTTCATTTGCAAGCTCACAGAGTGCAAGAAGGTCTTCTCTCTCGGAAACCAAAGAATTATAGCTCTCTACTCTCTTTTTGAGACGTCCCAATGTCTGCTGGATCTCTGTAGCCTTTTCAACGTTATTCCAGAAATCAGGCTCCTGCATGCGGTTCTCATGTTCACTTATCTGGTCAGATACGCGATCGATGTGAAGAGCATCCTTAAGTTCTGCAATCGGTGTCTCAAACGATTCAAGCTCTAATCTTATGTTGTCAAATTCAAGCATGGATTACCCCTTATGTTCTTCTACAAATTCTTTTACAAGCTTCATAGCTTCCTTGATGTCTTCCAAAGAAGCAGCATAACTGATACGGACAAAGCCTTCTCCGCATTTACCGAAAGCATTACCGGGAACAATGGCAACATGCTTTTCGAGCAGGAGCTTCTCACAGAATTCCTCGGATGTCATGCCTGTACTCTTAATGCACGGGAAAGCATAGAAAGCTCCGTAAGGCGTAAAGCAGTCAAGTCCTGCATCCTTTAAGCCCTGAATGATGACTCTTCTTCTGTGATTATATTCGTCACGCATCTTGGAAACCTCATCATCAGCATTCATAGCAGCTTCGATAATAGCGAGCTGGGATGTTGACGGAGCACACATGATGCAGTACTGATGGATCTTGAACATCGGAGCGATCAGTTCGCGGGGACCAACAAGATACCCTACTCTGAAACCGGTCATTGCATAGGATTTTGAGAATCCGTTGACCATGATCACTCTTTCCCTTAATTCTGCAAACTGAGTGAGCGAAGACGGCTTGCCGTCAAGATAATTGAGCTCACAGTAAAGTTCGTCGGAAAGCACGATAATGTCAGGATGTCTCATCAGAACATCCTTGATCTTAGCCCAATCCTCAAGTGTCATTATGGCTCCGGTGGGATTGTTCGGGAATCCGACGATTATGTACTTTGTCTTATCCGTGATCGCGCTTTCGAGCTCTTCAGGCATGAGTTTGTAATTGTTCTCAGGCTTAGTCTCGACGACGACCGGAACACCATGTGCAAACTCAACGGTTGCCTTATATGCTACGAAACAGGGCTCTACGATAATTACCTCATCACCCGGATTGATCAGGGCGCGTGCTGCAAGATCAAGACCTTCACTTCCGCCGACCGTGATCAGGACCTCTGTTTTTGGATCATAAGAAACCCCATATCTTCTCTTGAGATAATCGGAGATAGCATTACGGGAATCAACATAGCCCGAATTAGGCGAATAATGCGTGTATCCGTCAATGATCGAATTGATAGCTGACTCTCTGATAGACCAGGGCGTAACAAAATCCGGCTCACCGATAGACAGGGAAATAACATGACCCTGCATCTCGTTAGCAAGATCAAAGAACTTTCTTATAGCAGACGGCGGTACCTGCTGTACTGCTTTGGAGATCTTGGAATCATAATCGAAACTCATAAGATAATAGCCTGCCTGTCGTCAGTATTCGGATTATCGTAGATTATACCATTCGCCTTGTATTTCTTAAGGATGAAGTGTGTCGTGGTCGAGAGAACGCCTTCCATCGTAGCGATCTTCTCGGTTACGAAAGTTGCGATATCCCTAAGGCTCCTGTCCTCGTAGATGATCATAAGATCAAAACCGCCGGACATAAGATAGCAGGCTGTGACCTTCTCATACTTGCTGAGGATCTGGGCGATATGGTCATAACCCTTGTTCTTAACAGGCGTAATCCTTACTTCGATCATTCCGATGCAGTTATCAGGTGCCTGTTTTTCCCAGTTGATTATCGTGTTGTAACCCAGGATGATGTTCTCATCCTTAAGTCTTTTTATCTCGGCATCCACATCATCGGCGGTCGTACCAAGCATAACGGCAATCTCTTCGGAAGAAAGCCTTGCGTTGTTCTCAATCAGTCTTAAAAGCTCTAAATCGTCAATCATGTGAACTCCTTTATAAAATTGCAAAATCTCCCGCAACACTTTTGCGGGAGATAAGTGCTAAATTTTGCTTATTCAGATGCGTGCTACGCCTGTGTCACGAGCTGCCTGAGCAACAGCTGCAGCAACAGCCTTGCCGACTCTTGCGTCAAATGCATCAGGAAGGATGTAATCAGGGTTGAGCTCAGCATCGGATACGATGCCTGCGATAGCGTTAGCTGCAGCGATCTTCATCTCATCGTTGATGTCGGAAGCTCTTACATCAAGAGCGCCGCGGAAGATACCCGGGAATGCGAGTACGTTGTTAACCTGATTCGGGAAGTCGGATCTTCCTGTTGCCATAACTGCAACGCCAGCCTTCTTAGCCTCCTCAGGAAGGATCTCAGGTACAGGGTTAGCGCAAGCGAAAACAACAGGATCTTTTGCCATTGTAGCAACCATATCCGCTGTGAGAACGCCCGGAGCGGAAACACCGATGAATACGTCAGCACCAACGATAACGTCAGCAAGCGAACCAGCCTTCTTATCGGGATTTGTGATCTTAGCCATCTCTTCCTTAGCGGGATTAAGTCCTTCTCTTCCCTCATAGATGGCACCTTTACGGTCGCAGAGGATAACATTCTTAAGTCCTCTGGAGATAAGGAGCTTTGTGATAGCTGTAGCTGCAGCGCCTGCACCGTTAACTACAACATGGATATCTTCCATCTTCTTGCCAACGATCTTAAGAGCATTTGTAAGACCAGCGAGTGTGATAACTGCAGTACCATGCTGGTCATCGTGGAAGATCGGGATGTCACATCTTTCCTTGAGCTTCTTCTCGATCTCAAAGCATCTCGGAGCAGAGATATCCTCGAGGTTTACGCCGCCGAATGAACCGGCGAGAAGAGCAACTGTATTAACGATCTCATCAACATCCTTGGAACGGATGCAGAGGGGGAATGCATCAACATCACCGAAAGCCTTGAACAGAGCGCACTTGCCTTCCATAACAGGCATACCTGCCTCAGGTCCGATATCACCAAGACCCAGAACAGCTGTACCGTCAGTAACTACGGCAACAAGGTTGTGTCTTCTTGTATATTTGTAAGAGAGGTCAACATCCTTCTGGATTTCAAGACAGGGAGCGGCAACACCGGGTGTATACGCGATCGCGAGTTCTTCCTTTGAACCTACGGGAGCAGTAGCGATTACTTCGATCTTACCTGCCCATTCCTCATGCATCTTTATTGCTTTCTCATTAACGTCCATATAGCTGAACCTCCAATAATATTCTTGACGGACTAATAATAATATAAATATATGGAAAAACAAATCACGCAGATATAAGATTTTTTAATCAAATCCACCCATTTATTGTTGTTTTGTACAGAAGATCATCTGTCAGATCGCGAAAGGCCTCTTCCCGTCTTTTATCGGGAAATCCTTCATTGTGCAATAAGCAAGGCCCGCAAGTCTTGCAAAAGACAGCCATATCCAGGCCGTAAGCGCCGCATCGAGAATATAAAATGCCGTAAGCGATACATTAGCCATAAAAGGCACCAGAAAATCGACAATAAGGCCTGCAAACAGGACGATTGCGATACTTCTCATACTAATAAAATAGTATTTTCGCGAAATCTTAACAGCATAAGGGAATGAAGAGAATAAGCCCTTGTCACCCGAGAGATATGCAACCGGTATCGTGAATATGAACGGAAGTCCTATCAGCGCCAGGAACATAAAATACATCGTCACGGTAATAAGCGGCAAAGCAACCACGACA
The DNA here is from genome assembly GCA_017510605.1 of Clostridiales bacterium. Lineage (GTDB taxonomy): Bacteria > Bacillota > Clostridia > Saccharofermentanales > Saccharofermentanaceae > Saccharofermentans. The sequence continues at coordinate 259,825 of JAFWMQ010000015.1, read as the reverse complement.
GAGATCAGCAGAAGCACCAATACCCTTGCAAACAGCTTAGACATCTTAATGGGCTTATCAGGAATATGCGATACGGCATAATTAACGACTTCCGGATCAGGATCTTGGATCGAACTTATCTTCTCTTTCCTGAATTCCCTTACAAACATTCCGGCATAGATATATGCACTTGCAAGAAGGATAATAACGCCGGCTATCGAAGAGAACAGATAAATGAGATTGCCCGTAGAGAGAGGAATATTATTCATCAGGAGATCATATTTGTCGGGATCATACTCCGTCATGCTGTACACGGTCATGATCCAGCTCTGTAAAGGCGTGAAATCGGTATCTGCCCAGGGATTGAAGTGGATCGCGGCATTCAGGACCACCGTGATAAGATAGAGCATACGTACTCCCCAACGTTTGCCTACATTATCTATATCGAAAATGCTTTTCGCCAAAGAAAGAAACATCGATGCTCCCCTTCCGTTCACTATCGATATATTACGCTAAAAATGCCGAATATGGAAATTATAATTTTGCTTTGATTACTCATATAGAAAGACTTGTGATAAAATTTCCCTATTATATTTTTAAGAAGGTCGTAATCAAATGATTGAATTCCATGTTAAACCCGATCTGCTCTATGTAATCCCTGCAATGAATCATTCAGCTCAGGATATCAGGAACATATTAAGCGCCCATCCCGAGATCAGATTCGTTTCTCTTGCTGCAGTTGACCTCATGGGCAACGATACCGATGAGAAAATCCCGATCTCTGATTTTATGGACAACATCGAGAACTATTTGGACGGAAAAGCCGTCCAGACAGACGGATCTTCTGTTGTCCTTCCCGGCATAGCCACATTAAATGACGGTAAGGTCGACCTTATCCCTGACAGCAAGGTCATCTGGTATGTCGACTATAACTACGAACATATTGATTATGAGAGCGGTAAGCCCATCGGAACTTTAAGGATCCCTTCATTCCTCAGACACAACAACGATGAGGTCTGCTCAAGGTCTATCCTCCGCAAGAGCGCAGAATATTTTGAGAATACAGTTAAAGAGCGTTTTGTTAACGACGCTTCATTGTGCGCAGATTACGGTTTTACACCCGATGAATTGGACCATATCACACTTATCACTGCAACAGAACTCGAATTCTGGGTAAATTCTCCTGACGAGATCATAAGCACCGAACAGCTTTCCATCTCGCAGGAACTCAAGGAATCCTACTGGAAGCGTACAAAGGGTGTCGTAAGGACAGCTTTAGAGCAGGTCATCATGATCCTCGAGAACTACGGCTTCAATCCTGAGATGGGCCATAAGGAAGTCGGCGGCGTTAAGGCTTCTCTTAATTCATCCGGTGAATTCCACTTCATCATGGAACAGCTCGAAGTCGACTGGAAGTATTCTGATGCCCTTCAGGGAGCAGACTACGAACTTATCGCAAGAATAATCATCAAAGAAATATTCAGACTTCACGGCCTTGATGTCAGCTTCAATGCAAAGCCTCTTCCGGGCGTTGCAGGTTCCGGTGAGCATACGCATGTAAATGCCGTTGCTTATCTTAAGGACGGGAAAAAGATCAATCTATTTGCACCCGAGGACACAGAAGCTGATTTCCTCTCAAGATTCGGCTGGGGCTCTCTTATGGGCATAATGAAACACTACAGCAACGTGATCAACCCGTTTGTATCCGCTACAACAGATGCATTCGAGCGTCTTACTCCGGGTTTTGAAGCTCCTACCCACTGTGTTGCTTCAATCGGTATGGATGTCCACACACCTTCCCGAAACAGATCAGTCCTCCTTGGCCTCGTAAGAAGCGAAGACAACAAGTATGCGACAAGATTCGAGCTCCGTGCTCCCAACCCGCATACAAACACATATCTTTGCTTATCTTCGGTCTATCAGGCAATGCTCGACGGCATCAACTACGCCTTGGATTCAGGCAAGGATTCAAAGACACTTGAAGCCGAGTTCAACAAATCATATGGTGAGGATTCTGACTATCTCGAGAAAGACAGGCTCTACCGTTGTGAAGACGATATTTTCGAAGACATGGATTCAAACGAAAGAGACAGACTCTTCGGCACACCTGCCGCAACAGTTTATGAATCGCTTTCTACACTTAAGGATTCATCAGTTGAAGAGATCCTTTGCAGAGGCGGTGTTTTCGATGAACAGCTCCTCTCTTCTTATTACCAGGCAATGCTCGTACGCTGGGAGATGGAATTGATGGAAAAGATCATTCCGGCTAACCTCTCACTTATCAGGAGCATCACAAGGACCGACGACGGTTCAGCAAGCTACGATGACAGATTATGGAACGATATCGAAGATCTTAAGCTCCTCCTGGCAAAAGACACTGACGTTCAGACATCGATTTTCACCAGGATCAAAGGTGCCGTCAAGTCCGGCGACTGGGAGAAAACTTCCGAGTATCAGCGCGCCATGAAGAACGCAATGAACGAACTCAAGACCAAGTATAAGACGTATTGCGATAACCAGATCTGAGATTGTTTTTTATACTTTGTATGCCTCATTAGCAATGATCGTTAATGAGGCATTTTTTATATTTATACAACGAATGCACCGCAAATCATGCCGCAATGCGGGTCGATCTGCGGGTCAAAACGGCGTTTTATGGTCAAACAACCAGCAAATCATGCCGCACCGCGGGTCGATCCGCGGGTCATTACGGCGTTTTATGGTCATAAGGAACTAATTTATCAGAATTTCTTACCTATATTTCAGGTTTTCGATAATTCGAAAATACTCTCATCAAAAGAGGCGCCTCAGAATGAGACGCCCCTTCACCCGGTCGGGGTAATAATGAATCAGTAATGTGCTAATTAATCTTTCTTGGCGATGAACTTGTAGAGCAAAGCAGCAAGTGCAGCACCGGCTAAAGGTCCAACGATAAATACCCACAATGAGATGAGAGCATCACCGCCGGCAAAAAGAGCAGGTCCGATTGAACGTGCGGGGTTAACAGATGTTCCTGTAAGGCCGATGCCTAAAACATGAACCATTACAAGCGAGAAGCCGATTACGACACCACCAAATGAACCATGCTTGAAAGCAGGATCTGTAACACCGAGAATAACGAGAACAAAGATAAATGTAAGAAGAATCTCAACGAGGAGTCCGGCTACAGGATTTCCGTTAACTCCTGCAAGACCGTTTGAACCGACGCCGCCGGTAAGATCTTCTACGTTACCTAATGCGAAAATGATCTTCAGACAGCCTGCGCCTGTAATAGCGCCGAGTATCTGAGCAAGACAATAGAATAAGAAATCCTTAACTTCCATTCTGCCTGCGATAAGGCAGCCCAATGAAACAGCCGGATTGATGTGACAGCCGGAAACATTTCCGACGCAGTATGCCATACCTACGATAACGAGACCAAATGCAAAAGCAGTTGTAAGATAACCGCCCCAATGATCACAGCCTGTAATCATTGCGGTGCCGCATCCTACAAGAACAAGAGTGAATGTACCGACAAACTCAGCGACCAACTTTTTGACTAAGTCCATAACAACACCTGCCTTATAATGATTTGAGCAGGTATTGTCCTGCCCTTAATCAATTATATACATATTCCTCGCCGTTATTTTTGATTATTACTTCATTTGTGTTACCATTTGAAGACATTTCTACATGTCCGATAACCCTGGATTTGATATTGAATGACGAAGCAATATCAATGATGCCGGAAGCGGCTGACTCATCAACATAAAACTCAATACGGTGACCGCAGTTAAATACCTGATAAAGTTCCTTCATAGGAATCTCTCCGGATTCGTAAATGGCCTTGAAAAGCGGAGGCAACTCAAACATATTGTCCTTAACATATCTGACGCCTGTACCGAAGTCCCTGCACTTTGCCTGTCCGCCGCCTGTGCAGTGGATGATTCCGTATACGTTTTCTCTGTATGAAGCAAGAACCTTGGAGATAACAGGAAGGAATGTTCTTGTAGGAGCAAGGATAGCCTCACCTACTGTGATATCCGTTCCGGGAAGGTTGTCTGTCAGACGGTACTTGCCGCAATATGCCTTATCCTCACCCAATGTATCCGAGAATGATTCCTTGTAATTCTCATAGTAGTACTTATTGAGAAGCATGTGGCGTGCTGCAGTAAGGCCGTTGGATGACATGCCTGAATTATACTTATCTTCGTATGTAGCCTGGCCGAAAGAAGCAAGACCGACAATGACGTTTCCGGACTTGATGTTAGCCGCATTGATAACGTCAGATCTCTTTGCCCTTGCAACGAGAGTGGAATCAACGATCAAAGTCTTTACAAGATCTCCGACGTCAGCGGTCTCTCCGCCGCACATCGTGATGTTTATGCCCTGGCCTGCGAGTTTTGCAATGATCTCATCGTAACCTTCGATTACTTTGGCTATTGCTTTGCCGTCTACACGATGGGCATTACGTCCGATCGTATTAGAGAGCATAAGATTATCGGTAACACCGCAGCAGGCAAGGTCGTCGGTATTCATTACCAAAGAATCCTGTGCAAGGCCTTTGAACCAGTCATAGCTGCCTGTCTCTTTATACATCAGGTAAGCAACAGAGGATTTTGTACCGGCACCGTCAGCGTGGATCGCAGTGCAGTATTCGGGATCGCCGGCCAGGTCTTCGATGAGCTTGCAGAAAGCTCCGGGGAAAACGCCTTTAGACTGATTCTTAACAGCTGCCTTAACGTCGTCTTTTGTAGGTGAAACGCCTCTGCTCAAATAAGATTCTGCTGACATGTGTTTGTCCTCCGTTTTAAAATGCTGTGTTAACGTTTTCCGTGCAGACCGGTAAGCCGGGTTCTGTATATGACAATCATCTATCTAGACGTAATATCTCTAAAACGTTCAAGCCGTCTCCTAAGGCCCGCGGACCACGGTTATAGCCTACCACGACGTTGCTCCGGATGGGGTTTACAAGGCCGGTATGTCTCCACACCGCCGGTGAGCTCTTACCTCGCCTTTTCATCCTTACCCTTTCGGGCGGTTTTCTTTTCTGTTGCACTTTCCTTAAAGTTGCCTTCACCGGGAACTGCCCGGCACCCTGTCCTGTGGAGCCCGGACTTTCCTCATGCGCCGTGCTTTCGCACGCTTAGCGCCCGCGATTGTCTCGGTCTGCCCGAAAAACATAGTTATTGTAATAATAAAATCAATTAAAGTATAGATGATACTTCGTTGTTATAATTCACAGTTATTGATATTCCCGGATACTTTTCCGCAAGCAGATTTTTAAGCTTGGGAAGATATGCCTGCTCGGTCGCAGAATGCCCTACTATCAGCGTATTTATGCCCATCTGCTCAAATCCTACACAGATGTGATGCTTGATCTCACCTGACAGAACGGTATCAGCTCCGCTCTTTATCACAGCTTCTACGGAATCCTCATCGAAGGATCCTCCCTGGACAAAGATCTTCCTGACCTTGTTGTCAGGCTTGTTGATCGTTATTATTCCGCTGGTCCCCAGATCATCACAGACCTTCCTGCAATAATCCTTAAGGGACATGTCTTCAGGCAGTTCATATAAAATGCCGCAGATTGTTCCTTCGACTGCAGAAGGTTCTTCCGCACCAAGCTTATCTGCAATTGCAAGATTGCCGAACTCATCAGTAAGATCAAGATTTGTATGACATGCAATAACGGAAATCCCAGATTTTACGAGCTTTACCAGGGTCTTTCCGACGTAGTCTTCCATTGTAAGAGTCTTTATCCCGCCGAAAATTATCGGGTGATGCGTGACGATCAGGTTAGCGCCCGCCTCTTTTGCAGCATCAACAGCCTTATCTGTAAGATCAAGGGAAATCAGGATTGCGGATACGACCTTCTCCCTGTCGCCGGCGATCAGGCCGACATTGTCGTAATCCAAAGCATTCTCAGGTGGAAACACCTCATTCAAAAAAAGCTCGATATCATTAACCTTCATTCTTCTTCCTCTGTTCTAAAGCTGACCTGATCACAGGGTTGCTTCTCTGTCTTATCTCGAAAAGACTGTTCAGATGCCCGAAATATTCTACCACTTCCTTGTCACCTTCTTTATATCTCTTCAAAAGGACAGGACCATAACAGGCTTCTTCATCAGTCATAGTCGTGCTTATTCCCCTAAACACGACCCTCATACAATTATAAAATATATCCCTGTCGTAACAAATACTCTCATCCTCAAAAACAAAACCTGTTTTCGAGAGGTAATTCCGGACAATATCATTGGATTTCTGGGGCTGGAGGATAAACGTGACGTTCTCCATGACTCCGTAACCGTTATCCTTAAGGGCACGTGAGATGATATCGATGATATTAAGCCCGCCCATGCCTGCGATAACGACGATATCTCCGGCTTTAAGCGGCACTTCCTTCAATCCGTCAGTTACATAGACGTCGGCGTGTTCTTCAAAGCCTGCTTCGATCAGCGCATTAGCAGACCTTTGTGCAGGTGCTTTATGAATATCGGTACAGATAACATAGTCCGCGAGCTCTTCTTCAAGGCACCTGACAGCAAGATATCCGTGATCTGATCCGACATCGATGATCCTTCCGGAAGAAGAATCCTTGCAGGCTTTTCTAACCTGCTCAAGTACCATCTCAAGTCTTACGGGAAGTATCTGCATCAGAGATCTCCTATCTTATTTCTTAATGCAAGCTTATAGTCGTAAAGGTTGCTCAAAGTTTCATTTATCTTTTGTTTCTCCGCAGGATCTGCCGAAGCAAGCTTATTCAGCAGCCGCTCTTCCTCACGGTTTATTATCGATTCCCTGACCTTAAAAAGCAGAGCCAGATACATATCGCGTTTCACTTCTACATTAGGGTGCTTCTCTGCATTCTCGACAGCCCTGAGCATCACATCCTCAGCGGGCCGGCCGTTGATAGTAAGCCTTGAGAAATAATCGCTCATCCTTGCAAACAGCGTCTCATCCCTGCCGTCAAAGATATTGAGAAAGATCCTGACAAGTTCTCTTAACGTGTCGCCCGAGAAATCGTCAGGCCTGATAATGTCAGTCTTGTCGATTTTCTTATTATTCGCAAGTGAGCTTCCCAAAGATAAGGCATGCGCGAAAAGAGCTATCTCATCTTTTGTCGCAGTATCATTCACTTTCTTGAAAGCCGGCCTGTCAGGCATTACTTCTTCCGGCATTGACCGGTCAGGAATCCCGTCTGTATCACATGAACCCCTGGCAAAGTTGCGGTTTTCAAGATCTTCTCTTCTCTCACGTTCGAGAGCCCTTGAATTGACCTGATCAGCTTTCTTATCTTCGATCATCCTGAATTTCTGCATCTGGCTCATTACTGCCTGCTGTGTAGCTCCGAGTATAGGAGCCGCAACACCTGCCATCCTGCTCATCTTGATCTCATCGTTCATCCATGAGCCGTACTTGCAGATATCAGCCTGATAACTGCCTCTGTCTAGTTCCCCCGACGACGGATCGGTGTTATCGTTCTTTGCCCTCTCTAGAAGATAGTCTTCAACATACAGAGCATTGCGGACAACGTCTTTGAACTTCTCCGCTCCGTTCTGCCTTATGTATTCGTCCGGATCCTTGCCGTCAGGAACCTTCGCGATCTTAATACGGATATTGATCCCGGTTAATTTCCGCAGGTATTCCATCATCATCTGGATGGCCCTTAAAGCAGCTTTCTGCCCTGCGTTATCAGCATCGAAAAAGAACACCACTTCCTCACAGTATCTTGCGCAAAGCTTCAACTGGGCATCAGTAAAGGATGTTCCCAAAGCCGCAACGGTATTCTTAAACCCGGCCGCATGCATCGCGATCGCATCCATGTAGCCTTCAACAACGATCAGCTGCTTCGACTGCTCTTTCCTGGCGAAGTTCATTGCATACAAGTGATTATGTTTGTTATAGACCAAAGAATCAGGCGAATTAATATATTTGGGCATCTCGTCACCCAAAGCCCTGCCGCCAAAAGCAATTATGGTTCCGAAAGAATCAAATATCGGGAACATGAGCCTTCCGCGGAACAGATCGTAGGGTTTATTGGTTTTCGAAGACTGGGAGAAAATGCCTGAATTCAGCATCTCCTCATCTTTATATCCTTTTTGCCTGAGGATATCGTACAGGCCGCCTCTTAGAGGAGAATAGCCGATACCGAAATTATCCAGAGTCTGCCTGGTAAGTTCCCTGCTGTTTGCATAATCCCTTGCAGGCTTACCGATATCAGGATCATTAAACGACTTATAGTAGTACTTCGCGGCTTCCTTCAGGATGTCATAAACTCTGTTGCGTTCTTCTTTTTTGACATCACTGCCGGAACCGCCTGTCTCCGGGATCTCCACGCCATAGATGCCTGCAAGATGTCTTATAGCTTCCGGATAACTCAGGTGCTCGATCTCCATGATGAACTTAATGGAATTGCCGCCCTTGCCGCATCCGAAGCATTTATAGATGTTCTTGGAAGGATTGACTGAGAAAGAAGGTGTTTTCTCCGAATGGAACGGACAAAGCCCCACGAGATTCGCGCCCTGACGTTTCAAAAGGACATAACGGCTTACTACGGATTCGATATCCGCCCTGGTAAGCACTTCATCTATCACATTGTCAGGTATAAGTCCCATTACTCATCCTCACCTGTTAAATAAAAGGCCCGGCTTTATTGACCGGGCCATATAAAGTAATCCGGTTAATAAAGGGATCAGTCTTCCTTGTCCTTCTTTTCCTTGTTTTCCTTCTTCTTACCGAAGAGGCCGCCGGCCTTCTCAGGCTCTTCAATCTTCTTTATGGATCCGTCAGGATTGAGCTGATCACGCTTCACTACAGATTGTATTGCACTCTTAGTGAAAGTTACAAGCGTATTTGCGGCAGAAGTTGAGATAGTGACCTGATCATCCTTGATATTGGCCACAAAACCGACAAGACCACCGATGGTAACTACTCTGTCACCTACTGCGAGCTTGCTCATCTGCTCTTTGAGTTCCTTATCCTTCTTACGCTGAGGTCTGATCAGGATAAAATAAAAGACGACAAACATAAGGATGAGAATAGCCATGGAAGCGAAGGATCCCATCATATCTCCGCTCATACCAAACATTCCGCCTGCATCTTCAAAATTGATCATTAATATTTCCTCCAATTAATTATTCACCAATATATTGAGCGATCACGTCTGACATCGTGAAATAGCCCTTTTCCTTACCGGCCATGAACTTTGCAGCAGTTAGAGCGCCCTTTGCGAAAACATCCCTTGTCTGGGCACTGTGGCTGATAGTAAGGATCTCTTCATCGCTGATGAACATTGCGGAATGCTCTCCGACAATATTTCCGCCTCTGATCGAAGAGATACCGATCTCATTCTTGGATCTTGCTTTATTGACGCTGTGTCTGTCATAGACATATTCGACATTGTCGGATATCTCCTGATTGATCGCGTCAGCGATCATCATTGCCGTTCCGGAAGGAGCATCAAGTTTTCTGTTGTGATGAGCTTCGACGATCTCGATATCGAATTCGGGATAAAGGATCCTTGTTGCCTGTTTTGCGAGCTCGACCATCATGTTGATGCCGAGGCTCATGTTGGCTGACTTGAATACGGCGATCTTCTCGGATGCGGCGAGGATGCTTGAAACTGTCTCATCTGAAAGAGCTGTCGTGCAGCATATGAAAGGCTTTTTACGGTTCAGTGCGAATTCAAGGATACCCGGAACCGCTTTTGCGTTAGAGAAATCGATGATGACGTCAAAATTCTCGGTGCATTCACTAAGGCTCGTATATACCGGAAAATCATAATTGGTATTCTCTATGATATCTCCGCCTGCAACGATCTTATAGTCGGGGTTGTTATAGCAAAGAGCAGCAATAGCTTTTCCCATTCTGCCGCAGCAACCGTTAAGAAAAATACTGACCATTAATATCTCCTTTTACCCTTATCTTGCAAGGAATTCTGCCATCGCGGAAGTATCATATCCGGCAAGGACTTCAACAACCTTATCGTGGTTAGCCTTGCTCATTTCGCAAAGAGGAAGTCTGCAGTTGCCTGCCTTCCATCCGAGGATATTCATTGCTTCCTTTACCGGGATGGGATTTACTTCGCAGAACATTGCATTAACAAGCGGAATGAAGTCTATCTGAGCTTTTCTGGCAGCTTCGATATTACCGTCAAGATAATCATGGATCATCTTGGATGTCTCACGGGGCATAACATTTGCTATTACTGAGATAACACCCTTTGCGCCGAGTGAGAGCATGGGAACAGCGAGTCCATCCTCACCGGAATACATTGCATATCTGTCACCGCAGAGGCTGTAGATCTCAGGAACCTGACCGAAATTGCACTCCTTGACGCCGATGATGTTCTCATATACGGCAAGTCTCTTCAAAAGAGCAGGACCGATGTTAACATTGGTTCTGGAAGGAACGTTATAAAGTATGATCGGCAGTTCGGGAACAGCTTCCGCGATCTTCGCATAATGACGGAAAAGACCTTCCTGGGTGCACTTATTGTAATAGGGAGTAACGAGAAGAGCGGCATCAGCACCGAGTTCATATGCTTTCTTCGTAAGCTCAACACCGAATGCAGTGTCATTGGAACCCGTGCCTGCGATTACCGGCACGCGGCCTGCAACTGTATCAACAGCGAACTTAATTGCTTCCACATGCTCTTCTTCAGTCATTGTGGCAGCTTCACCGGTCGAACCGCAGATTACTATTGCATCGATCTTCTGCTCGATCTCAAATTCGATAAGTCTCTTGAGTTCCTCGAAATTAATTCCGCCGTCATCATAAAACGGAGTAACAATGGCAACACCGGCACCTTCAAATACAGGCTTGGACATATGAATGCCTCCCTTAAAACATAATGAAAAAATGAGATTTCTAGCCTAAAATCCACATCTGATAATGGATTTTATCACCTAATATATTTAATAGTCAATTTATACTTCTGGGGTGTACATATGTACTTCCACAGCGCACATATCGGGGGTTTTGAAAGACTTTTTGATATAGAATCAGATAGCCAAGGCGCTGTAACTGAAAAACCTTGGTTTACCTTTGTTTCAATAACGGGTTACGCTGTTATCCTGATATTGGATGTCGGGATTTTCATTTTTTATCATCAAACGTGTCGGGAATAGCGAAAATCCAACACTTTCCGACATGTTTCCGACATAAAATCTGAAAATGAAGAAATCTGATTACCCTTCCTGTGGGTCGTTATCGAAAGACATCGGGTACTTCGTATGGTCAAAGTCTGCAATAAGCCTTTTGAACACGCTGTTGATGGCAGATTTATTGACCGCCTTTATAACGAACGACATTCTGTATCTGCCGCGGAGCTCATAGATGACACAGGGCAGCGGACCATAAACCTCAAACTGATATTTCCTGTCCTGAAAGCCAAGGAAATCATTAAGATATTTACTAAGTTCATTTGCACGTTTTACAAGCAGATCCTCATCAGGCAGAGACAGTACGATCTCACCGACGGCTTTATACGGAGGGAGCCTGAGCTTTTGTCTGTACTCGATCTCCTGTTCATAGAAAGCCCTGTAATTCTGGGTGCAGGCAAACTTAAATAAAGGCTGGTCAGGTCTGAAGCTCTGGATAAAGACTTTACCGGGCGCTTCTCCCCTTCCTGCTCTTCCTGCAGCCTGTGTGATCAACTGGAATGCCCTCTCAGATGCTTTGAAAGATGATGACGCCAGCATCAGATCCGCGCCAAGAACACCAACGACAGTAACATCAGGAAAATCCAATCCTTTGGCGATCATCTGGGTGCCTATAAGGATCGAAGCCTGCTTGTCGGCAAACTGCTCGATTATCTCTTTGTGGGCCCCGGGGGTCATTGTGGTATCCTGGTCCATCCTCAATACTTTCTCATGAGGAAAGACTTTATGAAGGAACTCTTCTAACTGCTGTGTTCCGAATCCTGCTTTTGTAAAATGCGTACCATTACATACAGAACACCTGGCTTCATAAGAAGGAATTGTATAACCGCAATAGTGACAGATCAAGCTTTGGGTACCATTGCGTCTGTTGTTGTGAAGCGTCATGGCAACGGAACAGTTCTTGCATTTAACCGGCTCCCCGCAGTCTTCACATATCAAAGTCCTGGAGAATCCACGTCTGTTAAGCAGAAGAATGACCTGTTTGTTCTCAGAGAAAGCAACAGACATCGCCTGTCTAAGCGGCAAAGATAACATGTCACCGCTTCCGAGCTTTATCTGCTCTTTCATATCAACAGGGATAATCTCAGGGAGTTTTGCTTCCTGTCTTGCCCTTACCTTGAGCTCAAGCAGCTTAAAAGCCCCCATTTGAGCAGCATAATAGCTCTCGACTGAAGGAGTGGCGGATCCGAGGACAACACTGCAGCCGGTGATTTTGGACCTCATCCTTGCTATATCTCTTGCAGAATATCTGGGGTGTGATTCAGCCTTATATGAACCATCATGTTCCTCATCGAGTATTATCAGTCTAAGATCTGCCGCAGGCGCGAAAATCCCGCTTCGCGGACCGACAACGACCTTTGCCTTTCCTTTCCTGATATTGTCCCATTGTTCATAGCGCTGTTTATCGGTAAGCCTGCTGTGCAGGACAGCAACGCTGTCGCCGAGCCTTCCCTTTATCCAGTTTATAGTCTGCGGTGTAAGCGAGATCTCAGGGACCATGTAAATGACACTGCCGCCCTCAGAGATAACCTTTTTCGCGCAGTTCAGATAAACTTCAGTCTTACCGCTTCCTGTAATTCCAAATAAAAGATAAGTATTATCCTTCCTTTCATCTATACCCTTTACGATCTCATTAACAGCATCTTTCTGCTCATCGCTGAGATCGTATTCCTCGGTAAATTTGCCTGAAGGAACATCATTTGTGATGGTCATCACCGGCACTTCAAGATCAGAAGATTCTTTGGTAAGCACTACCAATCCTTTATCTTCTAACGCTTTAACCTGAGCTGTGGAACATGAAAGATTGGCCATGAGTTCTTTTCTTGTACATTTGCCGCGCTTTAAAAGGTACTCAAGGATATTAATATGCGAAATTGATTTCAGTTTCTCGCTGTCCAATACTTCCGTGGCTTTCTCTCCAGAAACAAGATCAACAAAGACCTCAACAGGATTCTTGTGATTCAGGACGCAGGCAGGCACCATGAGTTCTACAACATCGCCTTTGGTGCAGTTGAACCTGTCACTTATCTTATCTATCAGCGCTATCTGATCGGGATTAAGCACCGGACGTCCTGAGACAACCGAACTTATGTCTTTGACGATATCAGGATCACCATCAAAGCCGACATTAAGCTCAATTACCACAGCGTATCTTTGGGAATTACCCTGTCCTAAAGGCACAGTTACCAAAGAGCCCGGAAAAACTGAAGCAGCCAGTTCTTCAGGGACCCGGTATGTAAACGGACGGTCGATCTGCTTTGTAGCACCTCTCAGGATAACGCTGCAATACATCTATAGATCATCCTCATAAAAGATCGAAAAAGTTGATCTGTGCGCTCTCGGGAAGATCATCAAGGATGCCGCCGTAATCAAGGATCTTCTGAGTAACAGACTGACCGACACCCGTTCTCTTCATAAAATCATCACGGTTCTTGAATTCACCTTCATTCCGGGCGTTCTCGATATCAATGCCGTTTGCTTCAGATACACCCGGGATAGCGCAGAACGGAGGTCTGATCAGCTTATCTCCTGCTTTAACAAACTTCTTTCCAAGAGAATCGTTAAGAGTTATGGGTGCAAAAGTTATGCCTCTGGCATACATCTCCTCAACAAGCTCATAAAAATAATATTTTAGCTTTGTATTCGGATCACCCTTGGCATGCATCTCATCGGCCAGTTCGATCCTTCTCTTCTTTACCCTTTCAGGGCCATTGCACAGCTGTACTGCATCGAATAATCCTTCGCCTCTGTGAGTGAAGAAAGAACAGTAGTATTCCTCAGGATAGTAGACCTTGAACCAGGCAACTCTAAGAGTTGAGATGGCGTAAGCAGCTGCATGGGCCTTAGGGAACATATACTTGATCTTCTGGCATGATTCAATATACCAGTCAGGTACACCACAGGATTTCATCTCCTCAACATATTCGGGCCACTTCTTAACCTTTCCTGCAGCAACTTTACCCTTACGGACACCTTCCATGATGTCGAAAGCATCTTTATTGGGAAGACCCCAGTAGATCAGGCTTGTCATGATGGAGTCACGGCATCCGATAACTGAATTAAGGTCACATGTACCGTTTCTAATGAGATCCTGTGCATTTCCCGTCCATACGTCCGTACCGTGTGACAGACCCATAAGCTGTACCAGATCGTAGAATCTTGTAGGCTTCGTTTCCTTGATCATTCCCCGCGCCATGTTTGTACCAAGCTCTGAAAGTCCCAGTGTTGCAGAACCGGCATCAGTAGCTTCAATCGGGAATCCCAAAGCATCCGTATTAACAAGAAGGCTCATTACCTTCTCATCGGGAATAGGAATATCGGAAATATTTACTCCGGTGATATCACTAAGCATTCTTAAAACGGTAGGATCAGCATGGCCTAAGATATCGAGTTTTAAGATAGTATCGTGCATCGCGCGGAAGTCGAAGTGCGTCGTGATAATTCCGCCGTCCGTCTTTTCAGCTGGAAACTGGATGGGAGTAAACTCATAGATATCCATTTCTTTCGCAATAACGACGATACCGCCGGGGTGCTGAGAAGTAGTTCTCTTAACTCCGATAATGTCTCTTGCCATAAATGCAAGGTGCGCCTGAGTAAAAGGTTCTCCCCTCTCCTCACAAATCTTGCGGCAGATGCCGAATGCGTTCTTATCCTGATAAGCACCTATGGTTCCTGCTTTGAAAGTATGCGTACCACCGAACAAAACGCCAACATAAGCATGAGCTCTGGGCTGATACTCTCCTGAGAAGTTAAGATCGATATCCGGCTGTTTATCGCCTTTGAATCCTAAGAAGGTCTCGAAAGGAATGTCCTGTCCGTCAGGAATAAGCTTCTCACCGCACTCAGGACAGTTCTTCGGCGGCAGGTCATAACCTGAACCGTATTTACCTGAGTTATCGAATTCTGCGAAATTGCATTTCGGGCATCTGTAATGAGGAGGCAGCGGGTTAACTTCAGAAATACCGCACATAGTTGCGGCAAACGAAGATCCTACAGAACCTCTGGAACCAACAACATATCCGTCATTATTAGACTTCTTAACGAGTCTGTACGCGATATAGTACATGATCGCGTAACCGTTACCGATAATGGATTCAAGCTCACGATCGAGCCTTGCCTTGACGACTTCATTAAGAACTCCGTTGTGTCTGTACATGCGGTTCGCTTTTGTATAAGCGATATCCCTGACATCAGCTGCAGCTCTCGCGATCTGCGGAGGATACGATCCGTCCGGGAAGGGCTTGATGCCGAACTCGATCAGATCGGCAATCATGTTGGTGTTATCAACAACTACTTCCATCGCCTTCTCTTCACCAAGATACTTGAATTCATCGAGCATCTCGTCAGTAGTTCTGAAATAAAGATCACTCTGCATTTCCGCATCATTAAAGCCCATGTTCATCATCATGTACTTTCTGTAACGGCCGTCTTCCTTGTTGAGGAAATGAGAGTCAGTAGTAGCGCAAACAGGCATATTGTGATCATCAGCAGTCTCAACCAGGAGTTCGTTGATTATCCTGATGTCGTTCTCATTCATAGGTTTGGTGCCGCCAAACTCAGAAGGATTTTTTCTCGTAATGAACATGTTGTTACACAGAGGCTGGATCTCAACATAGTCATAAAGGCTAAGGATCTTCCTGAACTCTTCAGACTCTTTAAGAGCCTGTCTGGTAAGATCTTTATCCATATTATTGGACACATAAGACTTTAATACGTAACGGAATATCTCACCCTGCTCACATGCGCCTCCAACGATGATTCCTGACTTGAAATACTTAAGAAGACTCTTGGGAGTTCTCGGCCTCTTTGAGAAATAATGGATCTGCGACTCTGATACGAGACGGTAAAGGTTATAAAGTCCCATGTTCGATCTTACAAGATAGATGATGTGATACGCAGGCAAAGCCCTTGTATTTTCCCATGTCTCGTCTTTCTTCTTTTGCAGTTTGAGTCTTTCAGGCTTATGGTGTCCCAAGGAATAGTTGATTTCCAAAGCATCCACGGTACCGGCATCCTTAAGGCAGCAAACAAGGCAGGAAGCCGACTTGTAACACTCATCGAACATAGTGTCATGGGAATCACCGGTTGCGGAATAAACAAAATCGGCACCCCTGACAGCAAGAAGTTCATCTACCGTCTTATACTCACCCTTGAAGTATGTTTCGAGGATATCCTCATCACTGGTCGCAGGCATAAGAAACTTATGTCTGTAATAAACATGATCCTCAATATTGATACCGTAACCGGCACGGCGCAGAAATGCGAGTGTTGTAAAGATATCCGGGCCTGTGATGTATGAATCACCGATAAATTCCAATAGTTCGCCCATGGCGAAATAAGAATCACAAGGCTCACCGGTTCCCGGATATATGACGTCGTCAAAGTCAGCTCGGAAATCTGCAACATGCTCAAATACAAGTTCTGAAGGAACAACCTCATCACTGCCGTCAGCAAACGGACAGTTGATATCGAGATCCGCATTTATGACTACACCCAAAGGATCGTGAGGTTCAACCGTTTTCACGGCTATGCTTTCGTCACTGAGACTTTCCGGGAACTCGGAAATATCCCATAGTGACTTGTCGATATCGTGGGATGCGAATTCCATTGCATCCTGATCTGATTCACCCTCTTCCTCAGGTTCAACCTGCTTATATCCCTTAAGTCTGTATTTGGATGCACATACGGAAGTAAAAGTATCTTTCAGCGCATCATCTCCGTTGCGCTTTATGACAACAGAGACAAATGAACCAACAGCCTTTGGCTTTTCGATAAAATTGAGCGCAGCATCTTCATCAGTGTCAGCTCTCTTAAACTTATCGTTTTTAACGTCATAAGGCAGGTTGTAAAATAAGGTCGGGCCGTCATCTACAAGATAGCCCTCACATCCGAGGATACACTTGAAAGGCTTTTCGCCGTTTTCTTCACGTTTCTCGTTGATGCCTCTTGCCGCTTCAAAAACATGAGGAAACGCCTGAACTACACCGTGATCGGTAACAGCAC
Organism: Clostridiales bacterium; assembly: GCA_017510605.1. Classification (GTDB taxonomy): domain Bacteria; phylum Bacillota; class Clostridia; order Saccharofermentanales; family Saccharofermentanaceae; genus Saccharofermentans. The sequence continues at coordinate 242,699 of JAFWMQ010000015.1, read as the reverse complement.
AGGCTGAATGTCCGAACTGTACTGCAAGCTTAATAAGATCCGCAGGTTCGGTAGTTGCATCACTCGCACTCATCTTGGTATGTACATGAAGTTCGACTCTCTTGCGCTCCGCCAGGTCCTTACGCTTCGGAGGCCTCTCGGCACTGAAGAATCCTGATACCCTAAGACTCTTGTCACCGGTAAAGGAGTCATTCTCTACATTACCCTGAATGCCGATATATCCGCCTTTTCCGTAATCTTTCTGGAAGCTGTCAGCTTCTTCCGGCTTAAGAAATGCGATGCATGATATACCGTCTGTGTCATCAAGACACATGAACTTAACAATTACGCTCTTGCCTGTTTTCGCGAGCTTAAATGAATCTTCGTTGAAAGAAATATCACCTGCGATATTAACATCAAAACAGCCAATCGAAAGATCAGCGATCTTCATGAATCTAGCCTGTTTCTTTACACGTCCGTAGATCTGGTTCTCGGCATTTTCCTTGGCTTTATAGAAAGACTCTTTATCTTCCTGTTTTGCCTCTTTCCTGGCCTGTTCAGCCTTAAATTCCCATGTGTTTTTGCCGGGCTTTTTCTCAGGGTCAGAAGACTTGTCGGATTTTGCATCGGAGGCTTTTTTCTTCCTGCCTTTATTCTTAGTCTCCTGGACTTCTTCAACTTCAGGGAACTCCAAAGTTCCTGACTTTATAGCCCTGAGGATATCGTCCTCGGGAGACACATCAAAGCCTGCCATCTCAGGCTCATAGCTCATGATCTCAAAAGATACGGGTATATCATTACCGAAGCATATATTATTGGCGTCCTTTACCGCAGAGATAATATTATCCTTTTCGCATGCGCCCAACATCTGAAGCCAGCCGGAAGACACATTTATCTGCGTGACATAAGCAAACTCATCGCCTTTATCGTAATCGACATCAGATCTTAAGGTAATGAAATCAACAAGATTACTGACCGTTTCTTTGTTGTCACGGGCAATATAGTACTTAATCAGGGCATTGATCTTATCGTATCCGGAAAGGAAATTAACATAGTCAAACCCCTTAAACGTCAGATTGACCTTTGTACCGAAGTCCTTTTCCAATTCCTGGACAAAAGACACCAGAGAATTCTGGGTCTTCAGTGAGTCAATGCCTTCTATTACAAGATTTACGGATGATCTGGCCTTATAAATATCTACTTTCAGGACGAATAAACCGTCCAAGTCCGAGTATTTATCTGAATATATTTCAAACAGATCAAGTAGTTTTACGCTTTTGTTCTCCAACTCTGATCACTTCCCTTACAAATTCATCAACTGCATCAGCTGCAGGGATCTTTCTGACCGGTACACCTTTCTCAAACAACAGGAATTCGTCTATGCCTCCGGCAAGTCCGATATCACATTCTCTTGCTTCGCCCGGACCGTTAACGACACATCCCATCACGGCAACCTTCAGATTATAAGGAAGACCAGATATCTTCTGTTCAATCTGTCCCGCAAGCTCTATCAGAGGAACCCTCGTCCTCCCGCATGTAGGACATGATATGAATGTTATGCCGCCGTCCCTCAGATCCAGTGCTTTAAGGATCTGCCTGGCGGTAATCACTTCATCTACAGGGTTACCGGTAAGCGATACTCTTATAGTATCTCCGATACCCTCGGCAAGAAGCGCTCCGATACCAACCGCTGATTTAATTGCTCCTTCACGCACGGTTCCTGCCTCGGTAACGCCTACGTGAAGCGGATAATCACATGATTTTGATAATATCCTGTATGTGTCTATGGTGAGTTTGGGCGAAGAGGACTTGATCGATATGACGATATCATCAAAATCCTGGTCTTCGAGGAGCTTAACAGCACCCAAAGCACTTTCAGTCATTGCGTCAGCATTGACTTCGCCGTATTTGGCAAGGATCTCCCTTGAGATAGATCCTGAATTGACACCTACACGGATCGGGATATGCCTTTCTTTGCATTTGTCGGCGACAAGCTTAACTTTCTCGGGACCTCCGATATTACCTGGATTGATCCTTATCTTTGAAGCACCGTTATCGGCGGCGGCCAATGCGAGCCTGTAATCGAAATGTATATCGGCAACGACAGGAATAGGAGACTTGGCTGTGATCTCCTTAAGGCTCTCTGCAGCTTCCATATCAGGAACGGCTACTCTGGTAATATCGCAGCCGTTATCTGCCAATTCCTGAATCTGCGCAAGAGTAGCCTTCGCATCTCTCGTATCCGTATTGTTCATCGACTGGATCTTAACAGAAGATCCGCCGCCGACTTCAACATTACCGATCAATACTTTCTTCGTCATATCAGTACTCCAGATCCGGTTTCTAACCGAATATGATCCTTAGAATATCCGAGATAAAAGCAAGGATTACCAGAAGGATTATAATGACAAACCCTACTATGGTAAGCCGCCCTTCTGCCTTCTCGGATAGCTTGTGTCCGATGACCATCTCCACGACTATAAAGATGATCTGTATACCGTCAAGACCCGGTATCGGAAGAAGATTTGAGAATGCGAGTGCTATCGAGATTACCGCGCTGAGCATTATGAGCACATATAATTTATCGCTTACTGTATCTTCTTCATCCTTAACGACATCATTGACCATGGTAGTAATGCCGATAGGTCCCGATACCAAATTATAAGCTTTTTCTTTTCCGGCAATAATATCTTTTATGCCTCTTATAGAGATATTCCATATCGAAAACGGCATTTTGGCCGCATAATTGAATGCCAGGCCAAAACTGTATGGTGAATCTATGAACCTCTGTGTAAGCCTGATGCCTCTGTCAGTCGTATATTCAACGACCCGGGGAACGATCTCGCCTTCTTTTGTCTCACCGTTCCTGACATAAGTTACTTTCATAACCTCTTCTGTCGTAAGGCTTTCGACATAATCATCAAAGCTCTCATCGAGTACGGAAACGCCGTTGACATGCGTTACATAATCGCCTACCTCGAGGACAGGATTATTGTTGTTCTGTTCCGGATCGACGGTTCTTACCAACCACCCCTTATAATCGTTCTCGGAATCCTCTTCGGATACGCGCTTGACAGTTATGAGCATCATGGCACGGGTCTTCTGCTGAGGGACAAGAACGACATCATAATTCTTTCCTGTCTCTTTGGATTTAAGGGTGATCGTCATGTCTTTAGTCGGATCGAATGAATCAATCTCATAATATAAATCATAAGAAGAATAAACATTATTACCGTTTACTTTTTTGATCATATCTCCGGGAGTATATTCGGAAGACACTTCATAAGCCTGTGTATTCCTTAATGCAGGTCCGATCTCCGTACTGACAAATCCTGTAGCGCAGAACATGATAAGAAAAATTGAAAAACCCAACAACAGGTTCATAGCAGGTCCAGCCAGGGACACAAGAAGTCTTTTGAATCTCGGTTGGTTTATCAGAAGATCCGGGTCAGAGCTTTCAACAACATACCCTTCATCATCTACCTCAGAGAACCTGACATATGCTCCGATGGGGATAAGCCTTATGCAGAACTTTACACCTTTCCGGGTCCATGTTATAAGCTTCGGTCCCACGAAGATCGATACTTCAAATACCTTTATCTTCAGGAGTCTTGCGACCCAAAAATGTCCGAGCTCATGAAGAGTGGCAAGCACTCCGAGCATTATGATTACAAATATGATACTTCTTACTATACTCATGTCTTTATTATTCCGTCGATTATTTCATCAGCACGGATCCTTGCTTCTTTATCGGTCTGGCAGATGGCATCTATTGTCAGCTCAAGGCCGCCTACAAGGGGCTCCATTTTCGCGACAGTCTCGAAAACAGTCTTCTCTATCCCTAAGAATCCTATCTTTCCCGCAAGGAATGCCCGCACGGCTGATTCATTTGCCGCATTCATTACCGTGGGGACCAGACCGCCCTTCGTTCCTGCGTCATAAGCAAGCTTTACGAGTCTGAACACATCCGTGTCGCAAGGCTCGAAAGTAAGATTTGCCATAGCCGCATCAAACGGATCAAACTCACTTACGATAGAAGGGCCCCTCCGGGGATAATAGAGAGCAACTTCGATAGGCAGCACCATGGAGGGCTTTCCCATCTGCGCAAGGACAGAACCGTCTTTGAGCCTTATCATCGAATGAATCACGCTCTGGGGATGAACGACAACATCTATTCTGCAGCAGTCAATACCATAAAGATGATGAGCTTCGATTATTTCAAGACCTTTATTCATCATGGTCGCGGAATCGATAGTGATCTTGCCGCCCATATTCCACGTCGGATGATGAAGCGCGTCTTCAACGGTAACGTTCTCAAGATCTTTTCTGGACTTTCCTCTGAAAGGACCGCCTGATGCGGTTATCAGGATCCTGTCAAGATCATCTCTATCCTCGCCCTTAAGGCACTGCCAAATGGCCGAATGCTCGCTGTCTATAGGGAGCATGCTGACGCCCTTTTCCCTGATCAAAGGCATGATCACATCACCGCCTGCAACAAGAGTCTCCTTGTTGGCAAGCGCGATGTCTTTTCCGTTCAATATGGCATGATAAACAGGCTCAAGCCCTGCAAATCCGACAATGGCTCCGACTACGGTGTCACAGCTGTCTATGCATGCGCATGCGATATTTCCTTCTTTTCCCGTAAGGACTTCCGAATCAATGCCGGAATCCTTAAGCTTTTGGGATAGTTCTTTTGCTTTGGAAGGATTCTCGACTGAACAGACCTTAGGCCTGAATTCCTTTATCTGATCAAACAGAGTATCAATATCACTGCCGCAGGTAAGCGCTTCTACTGTAAAGTCAGAAGGCGCCTTTCTTACGACTTCAAGTGTCTGCTTTCCTATGGAACCCGTAGAACCTAATATAGATAATCTCCGCATCAATATTCTCCCAAAAACAACCAGAAGATCAGCACATCACAAGAAATTATTTGCGATTATCGCAAGCAGCAAAGCCGTTGGAAGCGTGAAGAATGTGCTGTCGAACCTGTCGAGCATTCCGCCGTGCCCCGGAAAAATATTTCCAAAGTCCTTTATCCCCGTTCTTCTCTTGATAATCGAGCAGAACCAGTCTCCCAGCTGCGACATGATCGAGATAAGTATTCCGAGGAAGAACATTAAAACGCCGTAAGGAATTATCCCCATCTGAATATCGTCAAGTTTATATATGATCAGGCAGGAATATATCAGTACCGCCAGCGCGCAGAAGATCGCTCCGCCAATACAGCCTTCCCAGGTCTTCTTCGGGGATATGTGCGGAACTATCTTATGTTTTCCTAATGTGACTCCCGTAAAATACGCGAAAGTATCCGTCGCCCACGGAGCGAAAAGTCCTATTACCATATAAAACCACCCGTGAGGCAGGAAGAGCATCGCAAGATCTAAGCAGAACAAAGGGAACGAGATATAGAAGATCATCCCGCCCGTGAATATACCGTTAAGGAAAGCTTTATCATCTTCAGGTCTTGCCAGAGGCAGCGCGATCCCGCATGACACACAATACATACAGACAATGATGAGGTACAGGGCCATTGTATTTTCGACTTTGAGCTCAAATACCATACCGCTTATAACAACGATCGCTGATAAGAGCATTCCGATGATAAGCAGCATGGCCGACGGATGGAACCCGCCGTGCTTTATTGCCTTATACATCTCGATGCATGCGAAAATACCGATTATCACAGACATTATTACAGCTGTAAACGGCCAGAAATACGCCGGCACGAAGAAAGCCAGCACCAGAACCGTAAAGATAATACCTGTAATAATCCTCTGTCTCAATTTACTTCTTACTTTCCTTCTTGGATAAGCCGCCGAAACGCCTGTCCCTCAACGCAAAATCCCTGAATGCCTTTGTGAGCTCTTCATATCCGAAGTCAGGCCACAAAATATCAGATACCCAGAACTCAGAATAAGCGCTTTCCCACAAAAGGAAATTGGATAATCTCATCTCCCCGCTGGGTCTTATTATCAGTTCCGGATCCGGCACGTCAGGCAGATACATATTATCCGAGAGCATCTTCTCGGTAATATCGGAAGGCTCAATCTCTCCTGCCTTCACCTGCTCAGCGATCTTTTTACAGCTGCTTAAGATCTCTCTTCTGCCGCCATAATTAAGCGCAACGATAAGCTGCATGTTCGGACGGTCCTTAGATCTTTCCTCGGCAGTCCTGCAGACGTCTCTAACTTTCTGCGGGAGCTCCGAATCATCACCCGAGAATCTTACTCTTATTCCCTGCTCGGCCAGCTCGGGATCATACTTATCGAAAAGCTCCACGAACAACTTCATAAGCTGATCTACTTCGCCCTTCGGTCTTGACCAGTTCTCAGTTGAAAATGCATATACCGTAAGATACTTTACGCCGTATCCTACGCAGTTACGGCAGAGCTCTTTCAGATTCTCTGCCCCGACCTTATGTCCTGCGGTTCTCGGAAGGTGTCTTTGAGTCGCCCACCTTCCGTTTCCGTCCATTATTACACCCAAAGATACGGGGACCTTAAGGTCTCCCGTATCAAAAGTCTTTTTCTCTTTATTTCCTGATATGGCCATCCGATCAGATTTCCATAAGTTCTTTGTTCTTTGTCTCGCAGACCTTATCTACTTCAGCAGTGAACTTATCGGTGATCTTCTGTACCTTCTCTTCGAATTCCTTGAGCAGGTCGTCTGTCAGTTCCTTCTTCTTGTTGGCTGAGCGCATCTTATCGATGGCATCACGGCGGTTATTACGGATTACGACCTTTGTCTCATCGCCGTAGACCTTAACCTGCTTAACGAGATCCTTACGTCTTTCCTCTGTGAGCATCGGGAAAACGAGTCTGATCATCTTACCGTCATTTGTAGGATTGATTCCCAGGTCAGAAGCCTGGATAGCATGCTCGATGTCTCTGAGCATCTTCGGATCCCAGGGAGCCAAAGTAATCATTCTTGCTTCAGGAACCTGAATATTCGCTACCGCATTAAGAGGAGACGGTGCACCGTAGTAATCAACGGTAATCTTGTCCAAAACGTGAGGATTTGCACGTCCGGCACGAATTGTATTGAGGTTCTCCTGAAGGTTATCGATGCACTTCTGCATTTTCGCTTCGATATCATCGTAATCTTTCTTTGTAATCTCGATCATAGCCATAATTAAAGCCTCCTCTTAATGTATTTTATTCAACTATTGTACCTAATTCTTCGCCCTTTGCGATCCTTACGATGTTCTCCGGATCCTTCATGGAGAATACGAGGATCTTGGTATGGTTATCACGGCAGAGCGCAGCAGCCGTAGCATCCATGACCTTAAGATTCAATCTCAGGACTTCATCGTGAGACAATTTGTCATACTTTTTCGCATCAGGATAAAGGTGCGGATCCTTATCGTAAACACCGTCAACCATCGTTGCCTTAAGGAATACATCAGCTCCGATCTCGGTAGCTCTTAAAGCAGCACCTGTATCTGTTGAGAAATAAGGATTGCCCGTTCCGCACGCGAAAATAACGATCCTGCCCTTCTCCAGGTGTCTTACAGCCCTCTTCCTGATATAAGGCTCAGCCATCTGTCTGACTTCGATAGCTGACAAAACTCTTGTAACTGCACCCTGCTGCTCCAAAGCATCAGAAAGTGCCAGCGAGTTCATAAGGGTTGCGAGCATACCCATATGGTCTGCAGTGACCCTGTCCATCTTCTCCGAAGATCTTCCGCGCCAGAAGTTGCCTCCGCCTACAACGATAGCAACCTGCACTCCAAGATCAGCAACAGCCTTAATGTTAGCGGAAATCTCCTTAACGACATCGTCATTGATACCGATCTTGGCATCACCGGCCAAAGCCTCTCCCGATATCTTCAGAAGCACACGCTTATACTTTGTCTCACTCATGAAATCAGTTCCTCCAAAAATTCTTCCAATAGATTTTATCAATATTTTTTATTAAGGTGAAGTAAAAATATGGAAGTTTGGGAGAGCGGGCTTAAAAGCCGATATATTTTCGCTTCCCGAGATACACATAAAGGAAATGTATATATTTGAGGGTAAACGTGAGGGGATACCCTCAAATATAGCCGCTAATTCGTGCACTACTATGAAATTTGAGGGCAAACTTGCGGGTACACCCTCAAATTTACACTCAAGTTCGTGCAGCGTTAAGGAATATGCCGGGTTTACAGTTTGCAGAAAATAAGAGCTGCCTCAACAACATGAGACAGCTCTTAACAATCAGTAATATACCTTACAAACGGTTCTGAATAAATATCAGAGACCAGCCTGCTTTCTTACTTCCTCAGCGAAGTCGTCAACCTTCTTCTCGATGCCTTCACCAAGTCCGAAACGTGTGAAACGTACAACGGAAACGTTAGCGCCGATAGCCTTGATTGACTGGTCGATGTACTGGGAAATAGTAAGATCATCATCTCTGAAGAATTCCTGATCTACGAGGCAGTTGAGCTTATAGAAGTTCTTGATCTGGCCGGGAACGATCCTCTCCATAACGATCTTCTCAGGCTTGCCCTCTTCGAGAGCCTTGTTCTTGATAATCTCAACTTCCTTGTCGAGCTCAGACTGGGGAACTTCATCCTCTGTAACCCAGTTAGGTCTCATTGAGCAGATCTGCATACCGATGTTCTTAGCAAAATCAGCGAACTCAGGCTTTGTGATAACTGAATCGTCATCTGTTGTAACCTCAACGAAAACGCCTACCTTACCACCCATGTGGATGTAAGAAGCAACAGCGCCGTTGCCATCTACTTCATAGATAACGAATCTTCTGATAGAAGTATTCTCTCCGATATCAGCGATAGCTTCCTTCTGGAAGATCTCTACTGTCTTTGACTCATCATTGAAAAGGGGCTGAGCCATGAGCTCTTCAAGAGTAGCAGGCTTCTTAGCAAGGATGTGAGTAGCAACAGCATCAGTGAAAGCTTTAAACTTATCTGTGTTTGCAGCGAAGTCTGTCTCAATGTTGATCTCAACGAGAACGCCGGACTTCTTGTCGTCAGCGATCTTGGAAACAACTGCACCCTCTGCAGCGATTCTTGCGGACTTCTTCTCAGCCTTAGCCATACCCTTCTCACGAAGCCATGCCTTAGCCTTCTCGATATCACCTTCGCACTCGATAAGTGCCTTTTTGCAGTCCATGATGCCGCAATCTGTGAGCTCACGGAGTTCTTTTACCTGTTGTGCTGTAACTGCCATATATATTCTCCTTTGCGATTATTGTTTAAGTTAGAGTTAGTTGGATTATGACTCGGAAGCGATCTCTTCGATGGACTTATCCTCAGAAGACTCAGCAGCCTGCTCCTCAGCAACCTCTGCTGTTGCAGCCTGTGCCTCAGCGGAATCAAGATCCATACCCTCGGATGTAGCATCCTCACCCTGGTGTGCTTCGATAACTGCGTCAGCCATCTTTGCTGTGATGAGCTTAACTGCACGGATAGCATCGTCGTTACCCGGAATTACATAGTCAACTTCATCAGGATCGCAGTTTGTATCAACGATAGCAATGATCGGGATACCAAGTCTCTTAGCTTCTGCTACTGCATTGTGCTCTTTCTTAGTGTCAACGATGAAAAGTGCTGCAGGAAGCTTAACCATTCCAACAATACCGCCGAGGTTCTGATCGAGCTTTGTCATCTCGAGCTTGAGTTTAGCAACTTCCTTCTTTGTTCTGAGCTCGAAAGAACCGTCAGCTTCCATTCTGCGGAGCTCTTCAAGTCTTGCAACTCTCTTCTTGATAGTTACGAAGTTTGTGAGTGTACCGCCGAGCCAACGATAGTTTACATAGAACTGTCCGCAACGCTGAGCTTCTTCCTTGATGGAATCCTGAGCCTGCTTCTTTGTACCAACGAAAAGAATATCACCCTTTTCAGCGAGCTCGCGCATAGCGTCATAGGCCTCGTCGACCTTCTTGACTGTCTTCTGCAAATCGATGATGTGGATTGAGTTACGCTCCGTGAAGATGTACTCGGACATCTTAGGGTTCCAACGACGTGTCTGATGACCGAAGTGTACGCCTGCTTCAAGAAGCTGCTTCATTAAAATAACTGGCATAAATAAATCCTCCTGTTCTTTCTACCGCATACATCAGGTAATATTCAGCTCAAACGGCCACAGTCGGAATGTATGCGTGATTTTTATGCTCGAGTATTCTAACAAAAAGGTAAATGCAATGCAATAACATCCTCACTTCGAACAGTATTTTCTTCGAAAATAACTCGTGAGTGATGTTTTGCATTGCATTTTTCGTATCTGAACACTCAAAAATTTATTTTCTTTTATAGTGTCTTACCGTGAATTCCACTCCCTTTTCGCTCATTACGGGAGGTTCCTCTTCCTCGAGTTCCCAATCCGGTGATTCGTCGAGATTCGGGAACCAGCAGTCAGCCTCGAATTCGGCTTTAATGCTTGTGATAATCGCCTTGTCGCAGAGATCGATCAGCGAATTATATAATGAGGCGCCGCCGATAAGATAGACTTCATCAGAAGTCAGTTCGAGGAAATCCTCAAGCTCATCGACTGAATGAAGGACCATCGCACCCTCCTTCTCATATTCAAAGCTTCTGGACATGATGACATTGACGCGGTTTGGCAGGAGCCTTTGTCCGGGGAAAGTCTCAAGGGTCTTTCTTCCGTATACGACCGTATGACCTGATGTATATTTCTTGAACACGCCTTTCTGGTCTTCAGGCAAAGAAATCAGGAGTTGTCCCTTGTTGCCTATTGCCCAATTCTTATCAACTGCTGAAATTGCGATCATGTTCATCACCCCTCAAATAATTTAGTAAAGTAACCTGACTGAGAGACCGGTTCTCCGGCCTCGATCAGATGTCTGCAATCTCCGAAGACCTGGACTCTGAAGCTTGCCTCACCCGGTATTCTCTCTTCTGAACCCAGAACGGTAATCGATGTCGGCTGCATCATCATACCTTGCCAGATGCAAGGGGCAGCAACACCGATCAGATGCCCGATTATCAAGGCAGTTACTCCGAAATGGCAAAAGAATACGATATTGTCATCGTTATGTTCTATGACGTCATAGAAGTTTCTGTCATTGCGTCTGTAGCCGTGCTTTTCGAGAAGGGCGTCAAAACCGTCATAGACTTCCTGAGCGTGCATGGCTATGTCGCCTGATTTCATTACTTCGGCAAGAGCCCAACGGTCTTTGTCGTGAAGGTCATCGCGGTCATTAAAGTCCCTCGGGTAGAAGTCCCATGCGATCGTCCACTCACCGGTCTGTTCGTCCTTTATCCTGTAATAGAACTCCTTGAGCCAGTCGCAGGTGACCGCTTCCCTGCCGGTTTTCGAGAGCGATACGGAACAGGTATCCTGAGCTCGACCCAGAGGAGAACAATAGATCTGCTTAATATCCCAGGAAGCAACGCGTTCTGCTAGGATCTCTGCTTCGCGCCAGCCCTTCTCGGTAAGGGAATCCTTCTCGTAGTCCGGATCCCCGTGTCTTATAAATATCAATTTCATCGAACAACCGCCGGATCAGACAGCTACAGGGATTCCCTTGATCTTGGGACCGGCTTCATAGCCCTCAAGTCTGATGTTGTCCGTCGTGAACTGGTAGAAATCCGTAATTCCTTCATCAAGAACGAGCTTCGGAGCAGGATATTTAGGCATCTCGATAAGTTCTTTGACGATATCGACATGTCTGTCATAAATGTGTGCATCAGCAATAACATGGACGAATTCGCCGACCTCAAGTCCGGAACATCTTGCCATAAGGTGCACAAGAACTGCGTACTGGCAGACATTCCAGGCGTTTGCGACAAGCATATCGTTGCTTCTCTGGTTAAGGATCGCATTGAGTTTGTTGCCGGTAACGTTGAAAGTCATTGAATAAGCGCACGGATAAAGATGCATCTCGGAGAGGTCCTGATGGACATAGATGTTGGTCATGATCCTTCTTGAAGAAGGATTATTCTTAAGATCGTAAAGGACACGGTCGACCTGGTCGAATTCGCCTTCTTTATACTTATGCTTAACGCCTAACTGATAGCCGTATGCCTTACCGATGGAACCTGTCTCATCCGCCCAGGCATCCCAGATATGAGAGTTCAGATCATTGACATTGTTGGACTTCTTCTGCCAGATCCACAAAAGCTCATCAACAGCGGCTTTGAAATTGATCCAGCGCTGCGTAAACATCGGGAATTCTTCGGAGAGATCATAACGGTTAACGATGGCAAAAGCCTTGTATGTATAAGCCGGCGCGCCATCATCAGCCCAATGAGGTCTCACCTTGTCATTAATCGTGGAATAGCCTGAATTAAGGATCGTTCTTATGTTCTCATCAAAAATATCATCTGCCCGGCTCATAGAAGTTACCGCCTTGTAAATTGATGGTTCGATTATAGCATAGATTGCCTAAGGCAATATTTTCGGGTGAAGGAATTATGCGGAAAAAGTGATAATTCAGGCTGCCTCAATACATGAGACAGCCCGAAGATTAAATCCGTTTACGACGTAGATCAGCCTTATTACGTAAGCTTGTTTCCGCAGCCGTTGCAGAAATTCGCGTCACCTACAACGTACTGACGGCCGCAGTTCTTGCAGAAAGCAACAGCGCCGGCAGCTAAAGGAGCATCAGTTGATACAGGTGCTGCACTTGCGTCCTGAGGTGCCGGTGCTGCCGGGACAGGTGCAACAGGCGCATACGGAGCCGCAGGTGGAACAGGAGCTCCGGGAGCAACAACTCCACCGGGCGGAGTCGTTCTGATGTAATTACCGTTCTCATCAACAGCATATGCCTCATTGTGACGGAGCGGAGATCTGCATGTCGGGCAGTAAACAAAACCGTCAGCGTACCAAGGCCTGAAATCAAGCTGGTCATCCGTGTACTGAATTACAGTGTGACATTTAGAACAAGTCTGCTTATAAGTAAGACCGCTGTGCCAAAGAGCTCTCTGAAAAGCCATAGATTAATCCTCCCTTTTTATTCTGATAATTCATTATATAACATATGGATTTGTAAAACTTAAAACGTTTTATCATTTAACAAAGGTTTCACAAGTGAATGATGTGGATAAAAGATTAATACCACCCTTCTGACTATCTCAACCCACCTGAATTATAATCGTTTGTCCAAAGAAAAAAGCCCTGGAATCCGAAGATTCCAAGGCTTTTACTGGTCGGAGTGACGGGACTTGAACCCACGACCTCTTGCTCCCTAAGCAAGCACTCTAGCCACCTGAGCTACACCCCGATGAACACGCTTTGTTAAGGAAAAAATATGGTCGGAGTGGCGGGACTTGAACCCACGGCCTCCTGCTCCCGAAGCAGGCACTCTACCACCTGAGCCACACCCCGGTTGAGTATTCCTCTAACAAGCCTATAAATATTATAACAACAGAAATAAATATGCAAGTTCAAAATGCTGTAACTGTGTCCTGCCCTATTTATTGTTATAATCTAATATCAAATATACATATAACGGAAGAGCTCATGGAAAGCAAGAAAGCTACAGTCAGCAAAATTATGATCTTTGCTCTGAATGTCTGTCTTCTCTACCTGATAGGAAAGCCATTCATAAGCAGCATTTTCTACTATGCCGGGCTGGATAAGCCGTGGCGCGACTTTATCGCTGAGATAATAATCATCGGCTTGACCGTAGTCATGGCTTTAATTACCAGAAAAGATAACCCCTCATATGGCATTCAGAAAGGCACATACAAAGGCAGCCTGAAATATATTATCCCGCTCAGCCTTCTTGCACTGATGCTTACGCCTTATTTTTTCCTGATCCCGATGGAAGAGCCAATTGTGCCGGCGCTATTTCATATCATTTATATAGGCATAATGGAAGAGCTGATATTCAGAGGGCTGATTTACAGAGCTGCTGAGGTTCTGACAAGTGAACATAAGACCATAATCATATCAAGTATCCTTTTCGGGTTGTTCCACCTGGTAAATCTTTCAGGGGATAATGCTGTTGCATATGTTCTCCTGCAGGTTGCTTTTACGGCCTTTATCGGTCTCGGATTTGCCGCACTTCGCGCTAAAACGGGAAGCATTCTTGCCGGCGTGCTCATCCATATCGTACTGGATGTCAATGCACTGTTCGTTGACAAGATAGACTGGTGGGAAAACGTGCAGATAGCTATGTTTTTTGTCGTCGGGATACTATTGTATGTTTTCTACAGGGTTGACAGGGCGAAAATGGGGAAACAAAACTTGAATCAAGAGGCGCGTTAATTATCCACAAATAATAAACAGGAAAAATCCATCCCAATACAATTGTTGTTCTTGAACAAAATCCCATAAAACCGTAATATATTTCAGATGCATTAGGAAATGGGGTTGGGGAATGGATCCTTTAGTCAGTGTAATTGTTCCGGTATATAATGTGTTGCCATATTTACACGAAGCACTTGATAGTTTGATCGGACAGACTTACCGGGAATTGGAGATAATTCTTATAGACGACGGATCCACTGATGGTTCAGGTGAAGTTTGCGATGGATATGCTGAGCGCGATCAACGTATATGTGTTATTCATCAGAAAAATAAAGGTCTAAGCGCTGCGCGCAATATCGGGCTTGATAGAGCTAACGGTAATTATATCGCATTTATTGATCCGGATGATGCTTTTCACAGTGAATTTATAGAGAAATTACTTTCTTCCATGATCCATGAAAATGCAGATATGGCATTATGTAAATACTCCATTCAACATACGACAGAAAAGATGGAATGGTCTTCATCAGATAAGTTACAGCCTTTGATCGCTGCAGGCATCTACGACCGTTCTCCAGTATTAGATGCGCTTATTACCGGCAATCTGAATGTAAATGTCTGGAATAAACTTTACAAAAAAAGTCTTTGGGAATCAATCAGATTTTACGAAGGTCATGTCTATGAGGATAATGATATTGCATATCAGATATACAGCCACATAGATAAACTCTGCGTGATTCAAGAATCACTGTACAATCACAGAAAAAGACCCGGAAGCATAACAATGGATTATTCGTATAGAAATATCGATGATGCTTTCCAAGCGATTATGCGCACAGAATCGTTTATAATGGCAAATGTACCTGTTTTGTTTTCAAGGGAACAATTATTGAGCTTCCAGCAGAATCTTATTAAGAATATTCTTGTATGTTACTTCAGGTCAAAGAAAGTTACCGAAGTGCCCAAACGCGAGTACAGAGCCAAGTTAAGACATCAAATAATTGAAGCTGGTGATAAATATGACATTAATAGATTTAGTTTTCAAGTAAGGCTGGCATATTTTATGCTCTGTAAATGCCCAATGCTTTTTGATTTGTGCTTTCCGTGTTATAGAATTATGGTCAGTATTAAAAGAAAAATAAGAGCAACATGAAGACTGTTTGGGGATTAATGGTTTGGATAAAAAAAGAAGTGTTCTGAATGTCAGTATTTCTATCATTTCAAGAGTCAGCTTACTCTTTGCCGCTTTATTTGTACGGCGTCTGCTCATTCAATGCATTGGCAATGATGTTAATGGCTTAGACTCCCTATATACGGATATTTTAGGTGTACTGGCGGTCGCTGAATTGGGTATTGGCAGAGCAATCATTTATTCAATGTATAGCCCTATTGTCAGCGGTGACAGACTCAAAGTTACTGCATTATATTGTTTGTATAAACGCATATACAGGATCATTGGTCTGATAATCCTTTGTGCAGGACTTCTTGTAACACCCTTTCTGCCTTTGTTAATTAGTGATTACGTTAATCTGAATCCTAGTATCAACGTCTATCTTACATTTGTTCTTTTCCTCATATCCATTGTTATCAGTTACTTCTACAGCGCAAAAACAGCTCTTATTGAAGCATATAAAGACAACTACATTACAACAGGAATAAATACGATTTCTAAACTAATAATATTTGCTCTTCAGTTTACTTCCATTCTGCTATGGCGCTCTTTTACCATATTTATCATTTGCAGGATCATAGGAACACTGCTGACCTGGTTCCTATCTGAAATTGTTGTCCGCCAAAAGTACCGTGATGTCTTAAGCGCGCATGAGAAATTAGACAAAGAGACAGAGAAAGAAATCATACGTAATGTCAAAGCCATGTTCATGCATAAAATCGGAACTATAATGGTTAACGGAGTCGACAGCCTTATCATCTCAGCATTTATCGGAGTTGTAATCCTTGGAAAATATAATAACTACTCATATATTGCCGGTATTCTTTCCGGAACAATCGCTTTATTCTTCTCTCCGCTTACGTCTATAATTGGACATCTGTGTGCATCTAATGATGCAGTCAAGACAAAGCGGTATTTCAGTTTTTTCTATTCTATGAATTTTGCATTGGGATTAGTTTTTTTCCTCGGTTACTATGCCATTATAGACGAATTGGTGGCAATTTGCTTCGGCGAAGGGCTTGAAATAATCAAACCAATAGTCTTCATAATCACGCTAAATAGATTTACAACGTATATGCGAAATGCGCAACTCCTGTTCAGAAATGCCTCAGGCACATTCTATAACGACAGATGGAAGCCTATAGCCGAAGGCATAGCTAATCTGGTTCTTTCACTTATACTTGTGAATGTGTTGTCAGATGATTATCGTATAGTCGGCGTTATCATTGCAACGGTCATTACAACGCTTTCCATATGTCATATTGTGGAACCGTATATCATCTTCCGTCATGTGTTTAACTGTTCGCCGAAGCATTTCTATATTAGAAACTATCTTTATATTGCTCTCTTTACAGCTTGTCTTTTCTTAATGGTTTTCATCAAAGATAATGTCGGCATTGGATCAGAAATCAATGGTTTCAGCGGAATCCTTGTGAACGGGTTTATTTCTGTCGGCATATCAGCAATAGCTCTAGGTATTGTTTCGGTAATAGACAAAGAATTTAGAAATAATATGCTGGCTTTGAAGAAGAATCTCAGAGTGAAAGAATGGAAAACCTGACTTTACAATCCATTTCCCTTCACGTTCTTCCTTACCCTATACCTCTCACGGCTTCACTCTGTTGTCCAGCATCCACCTGTAACAATGATCTTACGGATAATGTCATTTAAACCATGTCAATTAACATGTGTTCTAAAGCCAAATTATACTGGCTCTGAAAAAGTATCAGGTCGCTCCGGATCAAAAACTTCATTACACGTCATAACAGTAACTAAGTCTTCAGTATCAGACAAATTGATAATGTTATGTGTCCATCCAGGTATCATGTGAACAGCTTCTATCTTCTCTCCGGAGACTTTGAATTCAACTATCTCTCCAGTATTGATATTTCGTTCTTGGATTAGAGCATGTCCTTTAACAACAATGAATAACTCCCACTTGGAGTTATGCCAATGCTGACCCTTGGTGATTCCAGGTTTACTGATATTAATTGAGACCTGACCACAATCCTCTGTATGAACTAATTCTGTAAAGGATCCTCTGTTATCAACACTCATCTTCAAAGCATATTTGAACTTTTCTGCAGGAAGATAAGATAAATACAGACTATACAATTTCTTGGCAAAAGAACCTTTCGGCATCTTAGGCATCATTAATGTTATAGGTTGAACTCTGAATTCTTCAAGCAGATCAACTATCTCGCCAAGTGTAACTTTATGAGTTACAGGAACACAACAATAACGTCCATTAGCAATAAGAACAGTCTCTACACCATCAAACTCACAATGGAGTTCTTTTCCTTCCAGGAGATCGAACATACCTTCAATTAGATCATCAATATAAAGAAGTTCAAGTTCAGTACTTCTATCATTAACTGTGAAAGGCTCGTCATTAGCAACAGCCCAACAGAAAGTAGATACAGCAGAATTATACTTAGGTCTTGAATGTCCCATCAGGTTAGGAAAACGATAGACAGCAACCTTAACGCCTGTTTCTCCGGCATATGAGAAAAACAACTCTTCTCCGGCTTTCTTACTTCTACCATATTCTGAATCGCCAAAACGGCCGGAAAGTGTGGCCTGAATGGAAGAACTGAGCATAATAGTTGCTTTGTTGTCATGTTTCTTCAAACAATCAAGCAACTGACTTGCAAAACCGAAGTTGCCGTTCATGAAGTCTTCAGGATTATCAGGACGGTTAACTCCCGCGAGATTAAAGACAAAATCACAATCAATGCAATAATGATCTAAATCTTCAGGTGAAGAATCGATATCATATTCATAAATCTCATCAACAACGATGTTTGGTCTTGTCTTATTCTTTCCGTCTCTAATATTCTTAAGGTTATTAACAAGAGCGGTACCAACCATTCCCTTGGCACCAGTTACAAGAATCTTCATACGTCTTTTCTCCAAACCATCTTGTTGACAACACCAACATAAGACTGAATGATCTTTACAACTTTGTCAGATACATTCTCATCAATATAATCTGGTACAGGGATTCCGTTATCGCCATTCTTGACCATCTCAACGGCCGTATCAACAGCCTGAAGGAGTCCAATGGTGTCTATGCCTGAAAGGATGAAGCAACCCTTGTCGAGTGCTTCAGGTCGTTCAGTGGATGTTCTGATGCACACCGCCGGGAACGGATTGTCAATGGATGTAAAGAAGGAAGATTCTTCAGGTAAAGTTCCACTATCTGAAACAACTGCAAAAGCATTCATCTGCAGGCAGTTATAGTCGTGGAAACCCAAAGGTTCATGTTGGATTACTCTCTTATCAAGCTCAAATCCGGAAGTTTCGAGTCTCTTCTTTGAACGGGGATGGCATGAATAAAGAATAGGCATATCATATTTCTCTGCCATCTTATTAATAGCAGTAAACAAAGATATGAAGTTCTTTTCAGTATCAATATTCTCCTCACGATGTGCTGAAAGAAGGATATACTTACCCTTCTCAAGGCCAAGCCGGGAATGAACATCAGAAGCTTTTATCTTCTCCAAATTCATGCGAAGAACTTCAGCCATAGGAGAACCTGTTACATAAGTCCTCTCCTTAGGCAATCCGCAATCAGCAAGGTGTCTTCGTGCATGCTCAGAGTAAGCAAGGTTAACATCGGAGATAATATCAACTATACGACGGTTAGTTTCTTCCGGAAGGCACTCATCTTTACATCTGTTACCTGCTTCCATATGAAAAATCGGTATGTGAAGTCTCTTTGCTCCGATAACAGATAAGCAACTGTTAGTATCTCCAAGAACAAGTACAGCATCAGGCTTCAGTTCAACCATTAACTGATAAGATTTAGCAATGATGTTGCCCATAGTCTCTCCGAGATCAGCACCTACAGCTTCCATATATACTTCAGGGTCTTCGAGTTCAAGATCCTTGAAAAACACTCCGTTGAGGTTGTAGTCATAGTTTTGACCGGTATGGGCAAGAATAGTATCAAAATACTTGCGACACTTTTTGATAACCGCTGCAAGGCGGATAATCTCAGGGCGGGTACCGACAATGATCAATAGTTTAAGTTTACCGTTATTCTTCCATTCAGCCATATTATTCACCTTATTATGCCTCAACTATATGCGGTCTTCCTTCTAATTCTTCTTTGACATAATCAGTTGACATAATCTTCTTAACTACGCCATCTACATCTAACAGGTTAGTATTATGTGATGTATATGCTTCATCACTTTCAGTTAAGACGTTGCCTTCTACGTAGAACTTATCATAATTTAGGCTGCGTCCATCTGGTGCTATACGGAAATAATGTCCCATGTCAGTTGCACGAAGTTTTTCTTCTCTTGTCATAAGAGTCTCATAGAGTTTTTCACCATGACGCGTTCCAATAATACGTGTTTCGGTCTCGCCAAAGACTTTCATTACGCCTTTTGCAAGATCTCCTATGGTAGAGGCATCTGCTTTCTGAATAAACAAATCACCAGGTTCAGCATGTTCGAAAGCAAAAGCTACAAGATCTACCGCCTCATCAAGGTTCATAAGGAATCTGGTCATATTTGGATCTGTGATGGTAATAGGGGCGCCTCGTTTAATCTGATCAATAAACAGAGGAATAACAGATCCTCGAGAGCACATTACATTACCGTAACGTGTACAAGATAATACTGTACCGCCCCGCTCAAAAGCTTTTTGCGCACGGGCCTGAACGACCTTTTCACCTACTGCCTTTGTCATACCCATTGTATTAATAGGATAAGCTGCTTTATCTGTAGAAAGGAATACTACTCGCTCTACTTTATTCTCAACTGCAGCAGTTATAACATTATCCGTGCCGATAATATTTGTTCTTACTGCTTCCATAGGGAAAAACTCACAAGAAGGCACTTCCTTCAAAGCTGCAGCATGGAAAACATAATTGGCTCCATACATGACATCACGAACAGAATCGATGTTTCGAACATCACCTACATAAAACTGAACTTTTGACGCATATGCAGGATATTGAGCTTGCAATAAATGCCTCATCCAATCTTGTTTCTTTTCATCTCTTGAAATAATACGTATTTCACTAATTTCAGACGTTAAGAAATGCTTAAGGACAGTTGAGCCGAAACTCCCTGTTCCACCGGTTATAACTAACACTTTGTTTTTAAACGATTCTGTTATAGTTTTCATTCAAATACATACCTCACTTTCAATATTCAGAAAGTTATGTTTTCATTAAATGTTTTCTTCTTAAGATCACATAAATATTATATTAAATATCTACTTCACAGAACTAGGCACCCAAGGTTGATATTCTTTTCCTTCCAGAATATCAGCTATCCTCTCACATGCATGACCATCACCATAAGGATTACATGCATGACTCATTTTGTTATATTCTTCCTCATTCTCTAACAATAATGTAAATGTCTTATATATTGTTTCCTCATCTGTTCCGACTAGTTTCAATGTACCGGCATCTACACCTTCTGGCCTTTCAGTAGTGTCTCTCATAACCAATACAGGAACTCCATATGAAGGGCACTCTTCCTGTATTCCGCCAGAGTCAGTTAAACACAAGAAACTTCTTGCTTCAAAGTTATGACAGTCAAACACTTCTATAGGCTCAATAATGTGAATCTGATCACATCCTCCAAGTTCATCTTTAGCAGCCTGCCGAACAACAGGATTCATATGAATCGGATAAACAGCTTTACACTCAGGATGTTCATCAAGAACTCTGCGAATTGCTCGGAACATGCGATGCATAGGTTCGCCGAGGTTCTCTCTTCTGTGAGCAGTAATGAAGATAAGTTTTCCATCTCCTACCCACTCAAGTTCAGGGTGTGTGTAATCCTCTCGAACCGTGTGCTGCATTGCATCAATAACAGTATTGCCTGTAACATATATATTCTCCGGCTTACGTCCTTCATTAAGAAGATTCTGGCGAGCTAAGGGAGTCGGAGCAAAATTATATTGAGAAACAATTGACACAGCTTCACGATTGAACTCCTCCGGATACGGAGAATAAATGTTATATGTTCTAAGTCCGGCTTCAACATGACCGACAGGAATCTGAAGATAGAAACAAGCCAAAGCTGTAACAAAAGTTGTAGATGTATCACCATGAACAAGTACAACATCCGGTCGTTCTTTCTCCAACACTTCTTTTATACCATTTAAAACACCTGTTGTAATATCAAACAAAGTCTGTCGGTCTTTCATGATATTGAGATCATAATCCGGAACAACTCCAAATGTATCAAGAACCTGATCTAACATTTGACGATGCTGGGCTGTAACACAGACGACTGTCTGTATAGATTTTCTTTTCTTTAATTCGTTTACCAGGGGACAAATCTTAATTGCCTCAGGTCTGGTTCCAAAGACCAGCATCACTTTGTTCATATGGTTTAATCTCCTTCAATTAAAACTTGAATGTATCCTTTATTCCAAGCCATTTTTGATCTTTTTCAGAAAGATTCAAAGGAATCCCATCTACACTATATCCATCAGCCAGTGCTGATCCATTATAAACTCCTTCTAATTTCGGCCACACAATACCAATATCCGGATCATTCCAAGCCATGCCTCCTTCGTCATTTGGATGATAAAAGTCATCAACCAAATAACAAAACTCTGCAATATCGGAAAGTGCCAAATAACCATGTGCAAATCCGCGAGGTATCAGAAACTGATGCTTATTTTCTTCTGAAAGAATTTCTCCGTGCCATTTTCCATAAGTCTCGGAATCTGAACGCAGATCTACTATAACATCAAATACT
Source organism: Clostridiales bacterium (assembly GCA_017510605.1). Lineage (GTDB taxonomy): Bacteria > Bacillota > Clostridia > Saccharofermentanales > Saccharofermentanaceae > Saccharofermentans. The sequence goes on along the minus strand of JAFWMQ010000015.1, from coordinate 220,653 downwards.
TCTCCTTTAATAACTCTTACAAGTTTCGTCTGTGGAAACTGCTTTTGAAAATGCAATCCTCTTAGCACTCCTTTGGTGCTCAGGGACTGATTATGCTGAACGAAATTAAAGTCGAAGCCAGCTGTTTTCATATCTTGCTGATTATAAGTTTCTGTAAAGTACCCTCTATTATCACCATATACAGCAGGTGTTATCAGGCATAATCCTTTTATTCCATCAAGGTCATATTGAACATCAATTTTACCCATTACAACTGCGCCTCCTTAAGATATCTGCTTACCGCATCCTGCCAGGTCGGAAGCAGTTGAAAACCCGATACAACAAGCTTGGACTTATCAAGTCTGGAGTTTTCGGGTCTCATTGCCTTTGATAAGCCATACTCAGCTGTAGTCACAGGGATAACTCTTGTCGTAAGTCCATATTGTTTATATATCTCAACACAGAAATCGTACCATGAAATGTATCCACCCTCATTAGTGGCGTGGTAATATCCGTATTTATCCGTTTCTATCATGTCAACAAGAAGGCGGGCAAGATCTAAAGTGTATGTAGGTGTTCCAATCTGATCATTAACCACACGGACTGTATCGTGTGTTTTTCCAACGTTAATCATTGTTTTTATGAAATTCTTACCATTCAATCCGAAAACCCAGGCAATACGGACGATGAAATACTTTTCCAGAATATTGCTTACAGCTAGTTCGCCATCAAGTTTACTTTGACCATATACATTTAGTGGTGCGTAACATTTATCATCAGGCTCCCACGGACGAGTTCCTTTTCCATCAAACACATAGTCAGTTGAAAGATAAAGCATTTTAGCATCGATATTTCGAGCCATTTCAGCTAAATACTCAGTACCAAGGTGGTTGATACGATCAACCTTCTCTTTATTCTCCTCATCTTCAGCGTCATCCACAGCAGTCCAAGCAGCACAATGAATTAATACATCAGGCTTCAGTTCAGAGATTATCCTCCGGACTGCTTCTTTATCAGTAATATCAAGTTGAAAATATGGAGTTTTTGTAACCGAACTCTTATCGTCTATACCATTATAATTCTCCGTTATATCAGAACCAAAAGTAACATATCCACGACTGGTTGCCTCATTCACAACATCATGTCCAAGTTGTCCATTAACTCCTGTTACAAAAATCTTCATATCAATATTCTCTCATCTAACACCAACTATGAATTCATTATCATGCCGAATTAAAAGCATCATATCATCATGCACTAATAATCTATAAAAATAAAGTATTAATATCTAACCTTTCCTTCGGCCACAGATTTCAAATGGGCTCCATATGGACTCTTACCATATGCTTCAGCACTCTTCATCAATTTTTCCTTATCAATAAATCCGTTGATAAATGCGATTTCCTCAGGAGCTGATATTGTAATCCCCTGTCGAGATTGAATCATCTCAACGAACTCTGCAGCCTGTAATAAACTCTTCATCGTTCCAGTATCAAGCCAGGCAAATCCACGTCCGAGGAGCTGGACATCAAGAAGGTCATCCTTCAAATACATCTCATTTAAAGTTGTAATCTCTAGTTCGCCACGAGCTGAAGGCTTAACTTGACTTGCTCTTTCAGACACCTTGCTTGGATAGAAGTACAAACCGGTCACAGCGTAGTTAGATTTCGGATTTTGCGGCTTTTCTTCTATACTTAACACCTTACCTTTATCGTCGAAAGCCACAACACCGAACCGCTCCGGATCATTCACATAATAGCCAAACACAGTAGCACGTGAGTTAATCTCTGCATCTTCTACAGCGGAACGCAACATTTTTCTAAATCCATTGCCGTAGAAGATATTGTCACCGAGAACCATTGCACACGCATCATTACCAATAAACTCCGCGCCTAAAATAAAAGCTTGTGCCAATCCATCAGGGTTTGGTTGTACTTTATAACTGAGATTTACTCCGAATTGCGATCCATCTCCGAGCAAGGATTCAAACCTTGGTGTATCATTGGGTGTTGAAATAATTAGAATATCCTTAATTCCAGCAAGCATTAGAGTGCTTAAGGGGTAATATATCATTGGTTTATCATACACTGGTAATAGTTGTTTGCTCGTTACCATCGTTAATGGATAGAGCCTTGTACCTGCTCCACCAGCGAGAATTATACCTTTCATTGTTTACTCCTTTTCTTCAATTTATTTTTTATGGTTAAAACTTCATTTTTATATAAAATAGTTATCATTGCAGAATAACAAACAAAAATTAATAATCCAAACACAATACTTGTTGAAGAAATAAATCTCCAGATTAAGAAAACAACAAGCATTCCTAATGCTGAAATAATAAATCTTAAACTAATATCCATAAGTTTCATTCTTTTTAATACAATCATAGCTACAATATCAGACGAAATGTAACCAAAAAGTGTAGCGATTGCGGCGCCTTCAATACCAATAATAGGGATTAGATAGAAATTAAGAAACACATTTAAGACAGCACCGCCAAGAAGAATAAACATATTTGGCCATGTTTTCTTTATAACTAAAAACTGATTACAGGCGACTTGAAATAACATCTGAAGCAAAGGTGCTAAAAATAAATATGGTGCGATAATATATCCATCTAAGTATTCTATTGAGAACAGTATTCGAAATAATAAATAACTACAAGCACAAATAAATGAAGTTGCCACAAAAGAGATTGCGCCTAAATACTCAAAAATTAAAGAATTAGATTTAACTTGATTCTTTTCTTTCATTGTAGAAAATGCAAAGTACTGCCATCCTCCGGCAAATGCTGTATATATTAACTGACTTGCATGTCCAAGTTTTGATCCAACCGAATAAACACCCTCCGCCCCTACATTCAACAGATTGGTTATCATTAACCTATCGCTGGAATTAAAAATCCAATAGATCAGGAAATTAGGAAATAAAGGAACAGCAATAATTAAAAGTTGCTTCAATATCTTTTTATCAAAATAACGGGGAACAAACCATTTCTTGTTCATAACAAAGAAAGATATTTCCATTGTTATACCGGATATTGCTCCAGCGAGTGGTAAAGAGATAATATAATATCCCTTAAGCAAAAGTGGAATTGCAATACCATATGAAAGCAAAGGTGTAAGAGTATTCGTTACCAAAAAAACCTTTCTTTTATTCTGCATTCTAGTAGGTGCAGCAATAATCTGATTTGTAGCTTGAACAAACATTGCAATGGCTGAAAGAAAAATAACATAAGCCAAATCTTTGCTGCCTAAAAACCACTTTGCCAGTTGTGTTCTGAGAATAATCATCAAAATTAAAACAACAAATGAGGTACCAATTGTAAATAACAACGTAGTCGAACATACTACTTTCTTATATTCATTATCTTCTTTTTCGAAAAACATTCGATACATTGCATCATACATACCAATAACTGCTAAAGCGCAACCAAATGAAGTAATGGTCTGAGACATATCGCTTATACCAAAATAATCAGTAGATGGCATAATTTTAGCGATTATAGGCACCATGATCAGAGGTATTACTTTGCTGATAATACCACCTAAACCATAGACCAGGAAATTTTCAATAAAAAGCTTTGCTTTACTCATTCAAACTTCATCTTTCTATTATCAAATAGAAATTTAAAACCAATTCTCCAATTGAGGATATTTTAAGACCTAAATAATCCCGATTAATAATTTCAAAAACGAAATGTAATAATATTAATTACTAGTAAAGCTTTACGAAGATATATATCTTCACAATAACTCAATTATATCGCTTAATTGCAACACTTAAAAAATGCAAAACAATTATTTATGTTGCACTATGTATTTCCTTTATGAATTCATCATAATCTCTTATATATTCATCAGGATCATAGTGTGTACTTGCCAAAACCAAGAGTACTGAATCAGAACTGAAATCATACATATCCTTCCAAACCATTGTAGGAAGATAAATGCCGGTATGTGGACGATTCAAACAGTAGATGGCCTCGTTTCCTTCTCCATCCTTAACCTTCACTTTACTAGTTCCTGCAACATTAATAAGGACAAATTCAGATTTTCTATTCGCATGTTGACCACGAACGACATCAGCATCAGAACCATAAATATAAAATGCTCGCTTGATTTCAAACGGAATATCTTTATTCCCTTCTACTATTACAAGATGACCTCTCTCATCTCCTCTTTGAGGAAATTCAAGCATTTGAACCTTATTCATGTTGTGTGTCATTTTTGTTATCCTCCAAAATTTGAAATGATCGTACTACAACCCATACCGCCACCAATACAAAGTGTAGCAAGTCCAGTTTTTGCATTTATCAACTTCATTTCATGGATAAGAGTAACAAGAATACGGCAACCGGATGCACCTACAGGATGCCCAAGTGCTATTGCCCCACCATAAATATTTAGTTTGTTATCAGGAATCTCCAGCTCTCTTTTAACTGCAATAGACTGCGCCGCAAAAGCTTCATTAGCTTCAATCAAATCGATATCAGCTATCGTCATATTCAATTTCTTCAGCAGTTTCCTGGTGCTCTCTACAGGACCAATTCCCATTATTGCTGGATCCACACCACCAAGAGCGCCACCTATCCATTCAGCCTGTGGTTTTAGACCAAGTTCTTGAACCTTATCCTCAGAGACTAATACTACAGCAGCTGCTCCATCATTAATTCCGGAACTGTTACCTGCCGTTACAATTCCATCAGGTTTAAATGCAGGTTTAAGCTTTGAAAGCGCCTCCACGTTGGTTCCCGGTCTAGGTCCCTCATCAGTATCAACAATTATGTCACCCTTGCGTCCATGGATAACCACCGAAACAATTTCATTCTTGAATTTACCATCCGCAATCGCAACTGATGCTTTTTCCTGGCTTTCAACAGCAAACAGATCAAGTTCTTCTCTGGTCAAACCATACTTTACAGCCACATTTTCAGCTGTAATTCCCATATGGTAATCATTAATAGCATCCCATAAGCCATCATTTACCATTGTATCTACTAAAGGAGTATTCATCATCGGACTGCCCATTCGATAACCAAAACGGGCTTGTCTTAACGCAAACGGAGCATTTGACATCGATTCTGTTCCTCCGGCAATGACAATATCTGCATCACCAGCTTGAATAAGACGTGCGGCAGAATTAACAGCATCTAGACCGGATCCACAGACAATATTCAAAGTCTCGGCAGTAGTTGTATAAGGCAATCCTGCCTTAATGGAAGACTGTCTTGCTACATTTTGGCCTAGGGCAGACTGAAGCACACAGCCCATGTAAACATGATCAACTTGTTCCGCCGGAACTTTTGATCGATTCAATGCTTCCTTAATAACAACGGAACCAAGTTCAATAGCATTAACGGAACTAAGTGTTCCACCCATTTTCCCAATGGGAGTTCTGCATGCACCTAAGATGAATACTTTTTTCATTAATTACCTCACAGTCTCATTCCGCCATTTACATTCAGAACCTCACCAGTAACATAACTTGAAAGGTCTGAAGCAAGGAATAAAACGGAATTTGCTATTTCAATCGGCTCCGCCAAACGACCAAGCATAGTTGTAGCACGGAACTTTTCCAAAAGATTCTCTGGAACTGTCTTCATCATGTTTGTCATAGTATAACCAGGAGCAACAGCATTTACACGGACATTTCCACCTTTAAGTGCAAACTCTTTAGCCCAACTCTTTGTCATACCGATAACACCGGCTTTTGTAGCAGCATAATTAGATTGACCTATATTACCGTAAACCCCTACAACAGATGATATATTAATAATAGAACCCGTCTGGTTAACCTGCATCGCAGGCCCGATAAGCCTTGTAAGATTCCATACACCCTTCAGATTAACGGCAATAACTTGATCGAACTGCTCTTCTGTCATCTTTTTTGTCATGGCATCACGTGTAATACCAGCACAGTTAACCAAAATATCAATGTGGTCTACAAGATTTGTTATTTCACCATATACTCTTTCACAGTCAGAAGTACTTGAGACATCAGCTTTCAACATAGTGAGGTTCTCATTCCATGACTCTACCTCAACAATATCTAAGCCTATCACTTTCGCGCCATTTTCTATAAATACATCTACTATAGACTTACCAATTCCATTAGATGCACCAGTAACAACAGCTATTTTTTCTTTTAGCAACATATCTGTACCCTCCTAATTAAACAATTATTTGATCATAATATGGATTTTTGCTTCGAGCATCTTCTTCATACATTTCTAATAAAAGTTCATTACCGCCTACAACAGAAGTTGTTTCACCAACAACTCTAAACCCAACTTTCATGTCATTATGATAAGCCTGAACATTATCAGGATGTACAGATGCCAATATCTTTGTTATGCCAAGCTTTTGAAAAGCTATCTTCATTGCCATAACAAGGGTTTTCCTGCCTATTCCCTTACCATGAGCTGCAGAATCACCGATTTGGATTTTACCTATTTCACATGTATGGGCTTCTTTATCCCAATCATATAGGGACAAACTTCCAACGACTCGCTTCAATTCGCCTGTATCTTCTATTGCGAAAACTAAATCACATTCATTTTCAAGATATCCCTGATACCACTTCCTTTGCATCTCTTCAGTAATATATCCAACATCACGAAGAAACTTATTATTATCCTGATCATTTCGCCAAATTCTTAAAAGTTCAATATCATCCTCATTTAATTGTCTGATAAGAATATCATCCAAACGCGCAGTATAATCATGTCTCATAATGACACCTCCTTAATCTCTTTTTTATAACTTTGCATATAATCAGTTCTTAAAACTATTAATAGCTCCAATAACCACACTTTGCTCGTCATCAGTCATACCATTATACATAGGAAGACTTAACACCTCATCCGCATTCTTTTCAGTTATCGGAAAATCGCCCTTCCTATAACCGAGATAAGCATATGCATCAGAAAGATGCGGAGGAATTGGATAATGAATCAGAGTTCCGATCTCTCGTGCCTTCAAATACTCCATCAACTCATCCCTATATCCCGGAACATGAACAACATACTGATGCCAAGTAGAATCTGCCCCCGGTCGAATCTGAGGTTTCTGTATCAGCGGATTTGTAATCTCAGTATCATATCTTGTTGCTATTCTGCATCTTTCGGAGTTAAATTCATCCAAATGGCTCAATTTAACTCTTAGTAATCCAGCTTGCAATTCATCAAGACGGCTGTTGCTGCCAACCATCATATTATGATAACGCTTTTCAGATCCGTAATTTCTGAATATGCGTAACATCTTTGCTAGTTCTTCATTATCTGTAACTATTGCCCCTGCATCTCCAAATGCACCGCATCCTTTGCTCGGATAGAAACTGAAACATCCAACATCACCAAACGTTCCAACAGTCTTTCCATCCCAATGATTGCCATGACTTTGAGCGCAATCTTCAACCACTTTCAAATTGTACTTGTGAGCAATATCCATAATTTTTGTCATGTCACAAGCTTGACCATAAAGATGGACAGCGAGAATAGCTTTAGTTTTATTCGTTATTGCTTTCTCAATCTTATCAGCATCAATATTATCGTATTGATCTGGTTCGACAAACACAGGAGTCGAACCATTCATCGTAATGCCCATAACACAAGCAATATAAGCATTGGCACACACAATTACTTCGTCACCAGCACCGATATTCAGCAGTCGGAAACTAATCCAAAGTGCATCTAAGCCGGATGCCAAGCCGACACAGTATTTGGAACCAATATATTGTGCCCACTCTTCTTCAAATGCGGTAACTTCCTTGCCAAGAATATACCATCCAGAATCCAGAACCTCACAAGCTTTTTTCTTATATTCATCGGCATGTAAAGAATACTGTCTGCCGAGATTGTTTGGCATGATCATAATTATCAATTACCTCGTATTAATAGTCTTTTAATCTTCCTGAAAAAGTACGAAATCTTAATTCTATTGTCTTTATATATTTTCATATTATTAAAAACTTCTTCTAATCTATTAATCGAATTATCTATTCCATAAGAATTCTTTACTACGTTTATACAATTCAAGATGGCTTCTTTTCTTTCATCGAAGCTCATGTTTTCATAATGAAATATTAATTCGCCAATTTTATCCGAACTACCATTATCAATTGCAACCCATTCAGTATTATCATGGAAAAAATGATTGCATAATAAATCATTCGTATAAGCAACTACAGGGATAGAAACAACACCATACTTAGAAGCATCCAAGATCGTAGTTCCCATACCGACATATATAGTAGCCGAAAAAAATAATTCTTTTAAATCTGAGTAAGGAGTCTCTCCTAAAAGTAATACTCTGTTTTTTTGTGATTCATCAAGAGAATTTAATGCATCAATGAGGAGATTCAAATCTTTACCGTAGGATACAATTGTTAAAGAGTATTCCGGAGGGATGATTTCATTTTTCAATGCATTTATTAGCCCAAGCAAATATCCTTTAAAAGGAAAATCTGCTCTTGCAATTGCTAAAATGTTTCTCTCCTTTCTTTTTAACCTGTTTTGGAATTCTATTGAATCAACTATAGCATCAGATACATTAACGGGAATATGAATAATATATGCATCATTAAAACTAAACCCATAATAAGCTTCTGAATGAACTATAGTTTGTTCATCCATAACAACGAGATTTTTATTCTCGGCAAGTTTTTTTATAGTTACTCCAAGGAAAGCCTTTCTAACGTTTCTAAGAATAGAATTATTACTATATGCAGCGAATTTTACCATGTCGCAATGGACAGCATAAAATATCAATTTCTGGTTGTAATTTTTTAAAGAATAAAGCCTGCAATAATCATCCCATATAAACGTAACTATATTAACGTTTTGAAAAGATCTAATACTTTCCTTAACAATAGAATCCTTTTTCCAGTTCTTATCAAATGCATTGACAGATACATTCGGTGAATGATCAATAATTATGTCATCAATATATTTACAAAAAACAATAACCTTATTGCCACGTGATATGAGCTCTTTTGCCATATTCATAATCAACAGTTGGCAACCACCCATATTCATGTTTTCATAATAAAATATATATGTTTCCAAAATATAATCCTTCAAAAATGCATTTTATAAATGATATACGTTGGGAAGATCTATTATATTGTGACAATCCAAAACTATTTTATCCGTTAATTGATCCATATTCATTTTAATTTCATTATGTTTGACCATAATAACGACAAAATCTACAGCATTAAGGAAATCCGACAAATCATGATATTGATTAGCAACAACATCTTTTTTTATGTAAGGATCGTAGACCTTTAGACCAGTTGCAAGGTGACGCTCTTGGGATTCCAACAATTGAAGCGTTGGTGATTCACGCATGTCATCAACGTTTTCTTTATATGTAAGCCCATATAACCCTACACGCGAAATATCCGTCATGCCTTTTTCCTTCATTATCTCGTATATACGATTAAGCACATAATCAGGCATGCTATCATTAGTCTTCATAGATTCATTAATAACATTTGTCAAACTGGGATAATCGCCAACAAGAAACCATGGATCAACAGAAATACAATGGCCGCCGACACCCGGTCCCGGCTGAAGAATATTAACACGCGGATGCATATTGCATATTTTTATAATCTCGTATACATCCATGTTATCATGACGGCAAATCTTCGCGAGTTCATTAGCAAAAGCAATGTTTACAGCACGGAATGTGTTCTCGACAACCTTGGTCATCTCAGCGGTCTTAATATCCGTGACAACGATCTCTCCCTGGCAAAATGAACTATAAAGTTCCTTCACCTTTTCACCGATAGCCTTATCATCTGCTCCGATAGTGCGATTATTATGGAGCAGCTCATAAACCATATTACCAGGAATAATACGCTCCGGGGCATGCACGAGGTTGATATCCTCACCAATTACAAATCCTGCAGCTTCAATTTCCGGTTTTACAAATTTTTCAATCGTTCCGGGAGAGACAGTAGACTCAATGACAATAGTTGCCCCCTTGGGAGCTACTTTTAAAACATCCTTAACAGCAGCGATAACATAGCAAGCATCAACCTTCTTGCTGAATTTATCATAAGGTGTCGGAACAGAAACAATATATGTATCTGTGACCTGATACTCTGTTGTAAACCTGATGCCTGATTTCAGAGCGTCCTGAAAAAGCTCATCCAATCCGGCCTCTTTGAATGTTGTGTGACCAGCATTCAGAGTTGCAACCAGCTCTTTATTGTAATCAGTACCTATAATTTCAACTCCATGTGTGCTCATCATAAGAGCAGTAGGAAGTCCAATGTAGCCAAGTCCAATTACGTTAATCATTATTCATTTCCTCCATTTTCTCTTCTAAATAGTCTGCTATAGGCTTCATTTGTGAATTCCATGTAAGATATTTTTCAGCTAGACCATGCATCTTTTTTTCGACATCAGTTTGATTCCGTACTTTCTGGTAAAACTGAACAATATTATCTATGTTAATTTCTGTATTATCATTGCTAAACTTTATGAAATAATCACAATTTGTTCTTTCGATCAGATTGTCATCATATGCATAAATAAAGGGCAGCCCCCTAGACATATATTCACGAAGTTTAAGTGTATAACCTTCATATAGACCAATACGATACATTCCCAAACTACCAACTCCAATATCAGCCTTTTCAAATAGATCTGTCAGCTGTTGACCGGATAAAAAGCCATGAAAATGTATATATTCATTTAAATTCAGATTATCCGCTAATTTTTTTAAATTATTAAACTCTGCACCTTCTCCAACAATGTCAAACTCTACACGAATATCAGGATTTTGAATATTATAAGTGGAAATACCACGAATCAATCTATCATATCCATGCCATTTTTCTAATGTAGCAACTCCAAGCAGCACGATACGATTATCATCATGCTTTCTTTTTTCCCTAACCGGTACTTTTGTTGTATCTATTCCATTGCTTGAATTAATACATTTAATTCCAAATATAGATTCATCTGTAGAATATGTAATTATTCTATCAACAAGGCCTCCCAGCTTTTTTCGAAATCGTTTTTCTTTGAAGAGTAAAGGCCAATCGACAAACTTTTTCCATTCTGCGTCATATGGAAAAGTCGGGATCTCTAATAAAACAATTAAATTTTGATTTTTTAATCTTTCAAGAAACTTAAGGAATGAAGCATCTATAAGGTATTTACGTATATATACGCACTCTATGTTCTCATCTCTGATATAATTCAAGACTTCATCAACAAAAGATTTACTATACGCCTTAAACCAAGGCATTCTTATTCTTAACTTATATAAAGAAATCAATTTATCATTTAGGTAAAATGATGTTTCCACACCCAGTTGATTAAGCGCAGCTACTTGCATCTTAGCCTTTTTTGCTTCGCCTGATGCCTCAATATTATCTTCTATTCTGGAATAAACATAAACGGCCTTCATTGTTCTATACCTTTTCCTTAAGCAAATCATATTTCTTCAATTTTGGAATAAGGGCTACACATATCGCGAAGAAATAATAAATACCCCTGTTTCCATCAATAATACTTCCTGAGAAAAAGCCAAACAGAACATTCATTATCAACAGAAGCCACAAAACATAGATTCGTTCTCTACTAACAATCTTAAAAGCCCGCCATACCAAAAAAACAGATAATAACCATATAAAAGTGACAACGATCCCATTTTCATACAACAGTTCCAAAAGTATATTGTGTGGATAATCATTGAAGCTTGATGTAACACCATAACTTGCCCAGTAATTTTTAGACCAGCTTCCCAATCCGTGACCCATCACTAAATGTTCAGGAATAGCTTGAATTGTATATGTATATCTACTTACTCTGTATCCGGAGCCACTCGCCATCATTGTACCTAAAGAAAATCGGTTAACTATAAAAGTACTGCTGGCATTACTGATTGCGTAAAACACAGCCAATAATGCGAGAGAGATCATAATGGTTATTGCTATTTTTTTTGGGGATAACGACGTAATTTTAATAAAATATAAGGTTAATACTACAAACACAACTACAATTGGTCCTTTACTTCCTGTAAAAACACAAATCGCACTTAACAAAATAAACAATAATTTTTGCACACGAGATAACTTCCAATTGTTACTGATTAAAATTAACATTATTTGTTCGGAACAAAGTCTACCAAGCCATATTGCATTACCTACAACATCGCCTAACCTTCCTCCAACACTTAAACCTGAAATAAATATTCCAATATAAAGAACAAAATACAGTGAGATTAGAATGATATTATATCTCATGAATTTTTGTATTAACGAATTTAGCTTTTCTACATCCAGTCTGCTAGCAATAATATAAATGATAATAATGTACAAAATAGTTGATAAATCAATCGTTAGTCTGTTTCTGGCAATCTCAACATCACTTGTGTAGAAGAAACCCAAACACATTAGCACAATCGATATCAGCATAATCGAAAGAACAATTACTGACTTTTTATTTCCAATTACTACTTTATTGTCTAATAATATAGACAAGATCATTACAGCAACCTGCAAACCAATAACAACTGTACTTACAATCGGGAAAAAGAGTTTAATATATCCCCCGTATACAAGAATGTATAGTGCAAAAATACTAAACGACTCTCGATTAATACCTTTATTTGAACTTATTATGCTTTGATCTAAATTCATCTTTTAGTTATTCCTTAAAATAATACTCACTGAAAATCCATCTCATTGATTCTTCTAAATACTTCGCCCTTTGTCTCGGCTTCAATTTCTTTGTTGTAGAATGCTCCATATGTACAACTTCTAAATCGGCATCATAATATGCTGTCTTACCCAAAATATAAGCATTTTCCGCAACGAATAATTCCTCACTATAAAGAAGAACTCCAAATTCTTTATCCTTAAGGACCTCCGCATATTCACCCTTTAAGATAAAAAAGCATCCATGAATTAAATATACTTTTTTACTTTCTTCTACTTTTTTCCGTTTAATAAATTTGGGTTTAATAAATGCAGCACTTACATATAGTTCTCTAATTATTGGTGTGCTAAATCTCCAAATCAGGGATTTTATATATTTTGATGTAAATCTTTGTTCTGCTACAGGGTTATCATATGAATGAAGTTCGTTCACTAAAATGGAAGGACCTATACACCAGACATCCTCGTCGTATTCTCTCCCTTCAAGGAAGCAAAAAAAGTCTTCATTAGAGAATTGAATGTCAGTATTGCTCATAATAACATATCTTGGAATAACAGCTTCCTGCTTATAAAAACACCGGTAACCATAAAGCAGGCCATTCATATAACCCAAATTCTTTTTTGGATTAAATAAATATATAGAGTTTTTCTCCGCATAATCACATAGCTCTCTAAGATTATCATCAGTTTCACTGTTTACTACAACAACATATCCCACCAAGTTACCATTTTTACACTTTAATATTTCTTGGTGGTATTGAATCACTTCATCTGCATTGTTGTAGCAAATAATAATATTTATAATCTCATTTCTTTTCATTTATTCTACCTATTTTCTACACAAGATATTAGAATTACTTTCAAGTCCATAACGGGATATTCCACTTTCATGCACTTTCAAAAAAAACATCCATCTCATCCATGAGTTTCTTCTTATCAAAATTCTCTTCAAAGTATAATCTTGCGCGTCTTCCCATCTCAACACAATCGGCCTTCATCATGACTCTGATACCATCAGCAAGAGCATTACCATCACCAATTTTACAGCAGATGCCGCATTCAGCCTCCGTGATCACCCTTTCAGTCTCTCCGGAAGCAGATGCTATAATTGCCTTGCCGCATGCCATATAAGACTGAAGCTTTGCGGGGATTGTATTCTCCCATAGAGCAGTCTTATTGAAACTGATAAAACCGGCATCTACATTGCTCAATATTGCCGGAACACGCTCAGCAGGCACTCTCGGAACCATCACAAATTTATTGCGGACTCCCAGTTCATCTATCTGCTTCTCAAAATCAGGCTGATATCTACCATCACCAACGATAATGAACTTTACATTCTCGTCTTTCAACATTTTCGCAGCCTTAGGTAGAACATCTAATCCTTGAGCAGTTCCTATATTTCCTGTAAATGCTATCTTATAGGAATTATCCATTTCATCAATACTATCAACAGCAACCGAACTCATTGGTCGATAAAAATCCTCTGCATATTGTGGCCAATAATGAACCTTATTATTTTCAACCGGGACCTTTCTATTTATGATGGCTTTTACAAAACTCGGACTTGTAGTAAATATTGTGCCGGTTTCACGGTAAATCTTATCAACCATCCTATCGATTGGTCCAATAATCAACTTGCTATGAATACCAGTGACTGTCTCCACATTTTCCGGCCAAAGATCCTGAACATAAAGATATGTCGGAACATTGTATCGCTTGCCGTACCAAACACCAATCATTGCCTGGGTCATAGGGGAAACTTCGAATGTAAAAACTATGTCTGCATTAAGATTTGCTGCCTCTTTGCTCTTAATCCATTTTTTGCCAGATCTAACGAAAGAGAAATAATTTGCTGCCATACCCGCAGCATTTATTAATTTATTACTGCTGTTGCCTCTGGCCACCAGTGGAATTCTGATAATATTTACACCGTTCCATTCTTCTCTTGTCCTATGTTTCTTATCATAACCATCGAAGTATTTACCCATTGGATAATTGGGAATTCCTGTTAAAACCGTAACTTTATATCCTCGTTTAACCCACTCACAGGCCATATCATTTACACGAAAAGTTTCCGGATAAAAGTATTGGGTTATTAACAGAATATGTTTTCCCATTTATCCTTCAGTCCTTTTAATTGATTCTTTAAGATCTACAATCTGATATATAAATTCATATCGGCTCATAGTTTGGTCATAACTCAAATTTCCAAACGCCTTATTAGCCAATCCTCTAGGCTTACCCGGAATAATACGTGCTAGTCCAACAACCCAATTCCAACCCTTGGAAACATGAATCTTATGACCAGATACTTCAGAAATAATCTTTACCATATCTGATGTCTTTGTATATTCAGCATTCTGAGGCCAGAATACTCCGCCCTCTTCTCTGATCATTACCTGGCATAAGAATTCGCATAAATTCTCGATGTATAGCATGGAACGTTCATTCTGAACATTAGGAAAAACAGGTAGTTTCTTAGCCATTTTTGCTAAAGTAGGATAATTGCCCTTGCTACCTTTTCCGTATATCATTGGAGGTCTAAGAACAGTAACTGTGAAGTTCTCATCAGCTAATTCTCTAACACCTTTATCTGCCTGCCACTTACTATCTCCATAGAAATTTGCAGGTGTTGGTTCAGTATCTTTTGAAATCTTCTTAGTCTTTCCATATGGTGCAGAATCACCGTATACGATAGCAGAAGACATAAATACAAACTGACTAACCCCTTCAGACTTGGCTTTTTTACATGTTTCTATAGCAAGATCAGTATTGATGGCATAATACTTTGCCTTAACCTCATCGCTGACTTTACCAACATCAGCATGAGCTATACCCGCGACATGATAAACGATATCATAATTTGAAAATTCTTTATTTCTCCATGAACCGTCAATCATGTCAACAGTATCAACAGAGAGTTCTGAATTATAATGTTCCTTTACATAATTCTCAAAAGAAACACCTATATAACTATTAGCTCCTGTAATAAGAACCTTTTTCATTTATTCTCTTCTACCCTCTTATTCAGTTCCCCAGTTCCGCCTTCCACAACAGAAGAATCGCCTTTAAAGACTCCAACTGAACCGAAGAAGCACTTTAAATCCATTCCTAATCCCATATTCTTTACATACTCACCGTCAAGTTTAGCTTTTACAGGTATTTCAAGTTCATCACGTCCGTTGATCTGTGCCCAACCAGTAAGCCCTGGTTTTACATCATTAGCGTAATACTTATCGCGTTCTGCCGTAAGCAGATCCTGATTCCACAACCCCGGTCTCGGACCGATAACACTCATATTACCGATAAATATATCCCAAATCTGAGGCAACTCATCAAGACTATGAGATCTTATAAACTTACCTGCCTTTGTTATATACTGCTCAGGATTCTCAAGCATATGCGTTGGTTTATCATGAGGCGTACTCATCTTCATGGAACGGAACTTGTGAAGCTTAAAATACTGTTTGTCCTTTCCAATCCTCTTTTGAGTAAATAGCACCGGACCGGGATCATCAATTACTATCCACAAACTAAGAAAAAGAAATACCGGACTAAGAACTACTAACCCGCCAAAACTTAAGATAACATCAAGTATTCTCTTAAATACTTTCTCATAAACTCCTGCTTTGTGTTCAGATGTACCAACAGCTATAAGATGACCTCTAACACCATCAGCATTTTCTTTTTCATCATTATTCTCAATAAACCTGACTTGTTTACCTTCCATCGGATTCTTTTCATCAGGTCTGTATTTATATACAGATGAAGGCTTCTTGATAATAGCTATAAAAGCCATAATCAAAAATATAAGTATTATTATCGCCAATATAATAAGTAATACTTTCATACGTTACTCATGAAATTCAATAGGCAGTCCATCAGGATCACTCGTAACACAATACTTCTTGCCAAACCAATCCTCCATAACAGGTCCACATTCAAATTCTTTAGATATTCTTTGTATATCATCTACTTTCAAAGAAAGATTTCTAATTCCAATACATTCAGAATCAGAATGTCTTTTAGGATGATTCGGATCAATAAACATAACCAATTCCAAACCAAACCCTTCCAGTAAAACTACGGTATCATAATCTCTGGTTATTCTATTAGACTCTTTAAAACCAAGTCTTTCATAGAAAGCAATACTGCTTTCTGAACTGACAATAATAGAAAAATGATGAATACCTGTAATCATATTAACCAATAACTCTCGCAAGATTATCTGTTATATATTTAACATCGTCATCAGTTAACTTTGTATGAAGAGGTAAAGTAATGAGGTTGCGATAATAGTCGTACGCATTAGGAAAATCCTTTATATCCCAACCTAAATCTTTATAGGCAGACATCATTGGCATAGGCTTATAGTGAACATTAGTAGATACGCCCTGCTCTGCCAACTTTGTGATGATTTCATTACGTTTCACATCCGTAATATCCGGAATCCTAATAAGATAAAGGTGGTTAGAACTATCCATATTATCAGTATGATGGACCAAATGACTGATTCCTAATTTATCACAAGCCTCATCATATCTCTTGATTATCTCAACTCTTCTGTCAAGAAGACCAGAATATCTGTCAAGTTGTCTTAATCCGATTGCTGCCGTGATATCCGTCATATTGCACTTATACCAGGGACCTACAATATCATATTCCCAAGAACCTACTTTAGTCTTAGCAAGTGCATCCTTACTCTGACCATGAAGTGACAACAACTGATACATATGATATATTTCTGCGTTATCAACACCCTCTTTAGTAGTCCAAGTAGAAGCTCCGCCTTCAGCAGTTGTAAAATTCTTTACTGCATGGAACGAGAATGATGTAAAGTCAGCAATGGCCCCACAATACTTTTTCTCTCCTCTAAACACACGGCTAGCCCCAAGACTATGAGCACCATCAGCAACAACTGCAATACGTCCAATAGACTTTTGAATTCTTGAAGACAAATCACCCAAAGGTTTGCCATCACTCTCCTTAGGTGTAAACAAATTCTTCTTTCTTTCAACGATTTCGAATACTCTGTCGTAATCGCAAATTATACCGCCAAGATCTACGGTGATTATTGCTTTCGTCTTATTTGTTATAGCCTTTTCGAGAGCTTCGTAATCCATCTCAGGCATGTGAGTAACATTGTCACCGTCTTTCTGAATATCAACAAACTTTACCATAGCTCCACAATGTACAGCAGCTGAAGCAGAAGCAGTGTATGAATAAGCAGGCACGATTACTTCATCACCTTCACCAACTCCCAATATCCTGAGATTTAACTCCTCAGCTGCCGTTGCTGAATAAAGACATACCAACCTGTTGCTCCATTTAGAACTGTCACGCTCAGTATCGTAATCAGTCTTTCCCGTCTCTATATATGCAGCAAGACGCCTTTCAAGAAGCTTCACACGAGGACCCGTTGTAATCCAGCCACTCCTCATTGCCTCAACAACTTCGTTTATCTCAGCATCACTAATATCAGGAGGAGAAAACGGTATACTTTTCTTCTCGTCAAGACTGTGACTTGTTTGCGTGCTAATTACATCAACAAAAGAATCAACATCACCTTTATAACTGAAAAATGCCGTATAATCGCTGAATTGGATCTGATGTTCCTTGCTATATTTGATAACTGATTTTCTGAACTCAATATCAATATTTATATCAGCAAGAAATATAGCTTTTATCTTATCCTTAACAATAACAGACTCAAATTCTTCCCTGCTGTATACAGGAATTCCATTCATAAGTTTTCCTGCATCTTTATTATCGCAATCGATTACGGCTACAGGTCTGTACTTAACACCCATACTAAGAAGCTTGATTGTCTGACTTCCATTCTCTTTAGTTCCTATGACTAATGCATTAATTGCATTTGTCTTTGTGATCTGTCGCTTCTCTAAAACAGCCAGCCTATAAGAGAATCTGATTGCTCCAATTGAAACGAGTTGCATTGCAGCACCCATAAAATAGTAGGATATTGGCATTCTCTGAAAGAAAAGAACTGTAGCAATAATATGAATAACTATAGTAATTAAATTCGCTATCAGTATCCTATTTACATCTCCGATACCGGCATATCTCCACATACCGCCATATAGTCTAAAAATGAAAAACACGATAATACAAATTACCGTGTAGAAAGGAGCAAAATATATGACTGTTTCCAAATACTTGTCGATCAGAGGATCCATCCTCCAACCGAGCGAGAATCTCAGAACAAGCGAAAGGAAATATGAAGCATTAACTGCTATTATATCCAGCAGAAATATAAAAAAATCATATTTGAAGAATCGTTTTATCTTATCCATTAATTATCTAATCAATTAGAACCTATCTTATAAGTAGGAACTATTTCTTGAACGATCTCCTTGATATTCTTATCATCAGCTCTGCTCTCCCGATCGAGCTCTTCAAGCTTCGTCTTGAACCACTCATCGTCCATCTCGATAGGCTTGCCAATGAAGATGAGCTTGTTATCTGTCATCTGCATACCCTCTTCAGCCATGAGTTTCTCTTCATAGAGTTTCTCACCCGGACGGAGACCTGTGTATTCGATTTTGATATCAATATCAGGTCTGAGACCTGAGAGTTTGATAAGGTTTCTGGCCATGTCGTCGATCTTAACAGGTTCTCCCATGTCAAGGACGAAGATCTCACCACCCTTGGCATAGTAAGATGCCTGAAGTATAAGTGACACTGCTTCAGGAATAGTCATAAAGAATCTATTAATATCCTTATGAGTTACAGTTACAGGACCACCCTCTGCAATCTGCTTCTTGAATAGAGGGATTACAGAACCGTTGGATCCCAATACATTACCGAACCTGACAGCTACATAAGATGTGTTAGGTGTTTCGCGTTCCATCATCTGGATGATCATCTCACATATTCTCTTTGTTGCACCCATGATGTTAGTAGGATTAACTGCTTTGTCTGTTGAAATAAGGACAAACTTTTTAACACCAGCAGCTGCTGCTGCCTTTGCGGTCTTATAAGTACCCATTACATTATTCTTTATTGCCTCATTAGGGCTTTCTTCCATAAGAGGAACATGCTTATGGGCAGCTGCATGGAATACGATATCAGGCTTATATTCCATCATTACAGAGGTAATTCTGTGTGTATTTCGGACCGAACCGATAAGGGTAACTAGATTGAGGTTCTTATTCCTATACTTTCTCAAGAGATCCTGTTGTATCTCATAAGCGTTATTCTCATAAATATCAAAGATAATTAACTGTTTTGGTTCATGGGACGCAATCTGCCTGCACAATTCAGAACCGATTGATCCTCCTCCTCCCGTTACAAGGATGGTCTTGCCTTTGATCATATTAAATACGGCTTCATTATCAACTGTAATAGGATCTCTTCCAAGCAGGTCAATAAGTTCGACATTACGAACACGTGAGATACTTACTTCGCCGGTAGCAAGCTGATATACTCCTGGAATAGTTCTAAGTTTACAACCTGTTTCTTTTGCAATATTAAGTATTTCCTTACGATTTGATCCGGAAGCAGTTGGAATAGCAAATATAATCGTATCAATATTATATTCAGCCGCTTTCGAAATAATGTCATTTCTTCCACCAACTACAGGAACACCAAACAAAGATCTTCCTATTTTGTTCTCGTTATCATCTATAACACACACAGGTACCATATTAGTATGTGTAGAGTTTTTTAACTCCTTAATAAGTACTGATCCGGAATCTCCTGCTCCAATGATCATTACTCTCTCAACGCTTGAACCATTTCCTGTTGCATTCGAACTAACTGCTCCACCAAGTTTTCTTAAAATTCTATAAGCAAATCTGTTTCCGATATGACAGATAACGCAACCAACGATACCAATCATATAAAAAGAAATAGGCATTCTGAATCTTAAGATTAACGATGATAAAACCATCAAAGGAGCAATCAGACAATATGCCCTTAGTACCTGTAGAGCCTCATCAATACTTACAAAACTCCAAATACTGTGGTACAAACGGGTGAAGTAGAATACCGTAACAATTATAATGCACCAAATAGGTATCAGATATAAAGCCCAGGTTATGTATTTATCCTCTATGCTTGCAAATGAGAAATCAAACCTCAAAAGGAGAGCCATAAAGAAACAGAAATAGGTGGCAACAATGTCACCAAGCATTACTACCAAAGCATTACGGACCCATTTTTTATTTGATAAATGGGTATTTACCTGTTTTTTTGAATCATTCTGAAAATCTTTATTTTCTAAATCACTCATAACCTCAAACCTATAATTTTGATATAATTTCTAATCCTATATTTACTTTCGAAGTCCTTCCGAACATTTCTAATTCTATAGTTGCTGTCCTTTTATGCCTGTTGATATATCTAATTGCTCCTTCTAACCCAATCAAAGGTCCTGAGAGGATCTTTATCTTTTCACCCTCGATCATGCCTATCGATGAACCTAGGATTCCTTCATTTTCATATGCATTATCAATAAGATACGTCTCTTCTGTATTAATCGGTGTAAACTCGCCATCTGTAGAAAGAATCACAGCAAACATCTCAAACCTTTTAAGCTTTTGTGCGATCTTTCTGATATTCGTTCCACCAGTCTTAATAAACAGATATCCCGGGAATAACGGCTTTATAGATGTCTTCCACTCGCCTTTGACCTTTCTGTTCTGTTCTACAAGAGGGACAAAACAATCATCATAAAGACTCTCAGGAATGTAGTCCTTTATCCATGAACAGAGCTTTCTTTCAGAACCGGTAGCTGTCCAGATTGCATACCACATGATCAATACCTTTCTTCCCATAAGGCATAAATCTCTAATACCGCTTTTTCCGGCATCAGAGCAACTTCGTATATAATATGTCCGGAGCCATTCACGACGCGCAAGACAAAGGCGACGATCGATCATGAAACCTTCTTAATCAAATAATTATTATATTACACAAAACTCAAATAACAAACCTTGTGCGAATAGACAAACACCTAACTGATATCAAGTCGATATTTGTTTTTTAAGTCAAAATACTTTATGTAATTTATTTATAATAAAAGAATTATGGACAAAACCCGACATGTTCGGTATTATCGTCTCTGTAAATTATAACAACAGATTTCTAACTAAAAGTTTGGTGTCTGTTATTTAAGGAGATTATTCAATGAACGAAAAAGATGGCGAGACAGTCATTGATCTGTTTGAACTACTTGGCGTTTTTGTTAAAAGAATATGGTTGCCTATTATAACGACGGTTTCCGGGGCTATATTAGCTTTAATCATCACATTGCTTTTTATAACCCCACTTTACAAATCGAGTGCACTTTTATACGTTAACAATTCCGATTTTTCTCTTGGTAGTGTATCCATTTCTACAGCCGATCTTTCTGCTGCAAAGTCACTTGTTTCAACTTATTCTGTAATTCTCAAGTCACGCACCGTCATTAATGAAGTAAAAGAATTGTCTGGTGTCAATTACACCTATGACGAAATGATAGATATGGTAGAAGCTAAGTCTGTAGAGAATACAGAAGTCTTTAGTATTACAGTTACATCCTCGGATCCTAAAGAGGCTGAGATGCTCGCTAATCTTTTTGCCAAGGTTCTTCCTGAGAAAATCAGTGAGATTGTTAACGGCAGTGAGCCTAAGGTAGTCGATTACGCTGTTGTAGCAGCCAAAAGATCATCGCCTAGTTATTTGAAGAATACTGCAATTGGTGCCGTTTTAGGATTCGCTATTGCAACTATAATTATTGTAATCAGTTATCTCCGTGATGATATCATCCACTCTGAAGAATACATCACAAAGACATATCCGAATATTCCTTTGCTTACGGTTGTTCCTGACTTGATCAACACAAAGTCAGACGGATATGGATACTATAAGACATCTTCAAAAAATAGTTCATCCTCTCAGAAACAATAATCAGGAATGGTAATAACAATGGCAGATAAAAAAAATAAAGATGCTCAGAAATTAAGAGAGAACCTTAAAAACGAACAATTATACATGATTGGCCCAAACTTGGGCTTTGCAGGAGCGGAAGCTTATAAACTTCTCAGGACTAACATTCAGTTCTCTTTCTCAGAAGATTCCTCTTCCGAAGGTAAAGTAATCGGCGTTACAAGTTCAGTTCCTGGCGAAGGAAAGTCTATGACTATTCTCAATCTTGCTTATACTTTCGCTGAATCTAACAAAAGAGTTCTTCTTATAGAAGGCGATATGCGTCTTCCCACTCTTGCTAACAGATTAAGATTAAAGCAGACACCCGGTCTTTCCAATCTGTTAGTTGGTGTTAATTCAGTTAATGATGCTATTCAGCACTTCTCTACCGTTAAGGATAATACTGAACGCGTTATAGTTGATGTAATCGTGTCCGGAACTATTCCGCCTAACCCTTCCGAACTTTTGGGTTCTTCCAGATTGGAAGCTTTATTGAAAGTACTGAGAAAATATTACGATTATATATTCTTAGATCAGCCCCCGGTAACAGCCGTTACGGATGCACTCATCACATCAGACAAAACTGACGGCATTATCGTTGTTGTCCGTAATAACCGCGCTGCCCGTTCCGGCCTGGCAGAAACAATGAGACAGTTGAAGCTGGTTAATGCTCACGTATTGGGATTTGTATTTAATGGCGCTTCTACAGATAACCGCAAATATTATAAGAAGGGCTATTATAAAAAGGGATATTATAAGAAGGATTAAATATTTCTTATATTGGGATAGATTAGGAAGGCTAATAAATTATGATCGATTTTCATTCACACTTTCTTCCGGGTATAGATGATGGTTCAGAAAATGTTTCTATGTCTTTATCTATGCTTAATGCCTGGAGTATTCAAGGAATCGATACTGTTGTTGCCTCTCCTCACTTTTATGCCACACGTAATAATCCCGAAAGGTTTTTAAGAAACCGCGAAGCAGCCTATAATGCAGTAAGAGAAGCAATGTCACGTTATCGTCCTTCAAACGGTGGCAATTGGCCAGATATTATGCTTGGCGCCGAAGTCTATTTCTTTAATGGAATTAGCAGATATGAAGGTCTTCATGATCTTTGCCTTGAAGGAACCGATCTTCTTCTTCTTGAGATGCCCTTTACCCCTTGGACTTCAAGAATGATCGATGAAGTAAGCATTATTGCGTCAACTACCGGAATCATGCCTGTTGCAGCACACATCGAACGTTATCTTAACCAGCCCAAGAGTCTTGTAAATGCCTTTCTTGATTTAGATATTTACATCCAGAGCAATGCTGAATTCTTCCTTGAGAGAGGCACTTCACGCAAAGCTCTTAAAATGCTCAAGAAAGGTGTTGTAACATTTTTAGGTTCCGATGCTCACAATATGGGATCCAGATCCGTTAACATTGGTCCGGCCCTGCAAGTTATCTCCAAGTCGCTTGGACAGGACTTCGTAGATGACCTTACAGCCCGCCAATATGATATAATTGAACAATTTAAGAGTAATTATTTCTAATTGCTCGAATAAAGAAGTGCAACATTCAATATAGTAATAATGTATAGATAATATAATAATAAATATAAATCATTAATAAAGAAGGTTGAATCGTATGAAAAAAAGCAGCAGTTCAGATAACGGCATCAGAAAGCCCGAGGTCAACGGACTCAGTGTTCCCGAGAACATGAATGATTTAAGTGTTTCTGATAATACAAGGGAATTTATTGTCCCCGAAGAAACCAATAATGCCTTTGTTCCTGAGGAAACAGACTATATCAGCAATCCTGATGATATGGATTATTATAAGAGCCTCGGAAGAACTGGTGTTCCAAATGGTCCGGAACATGTTAATAAGAAATCTTCTAACAAGAATAAAACAGTAAAGATTATTATCGGCAGTATACTTGGTTTAGCTGCTGTCGGCTTTGGCATTAAGCTCGCAATGACACTTTATCAGCCAAAAGCTACACTTACAGCAACAATGAGCTCTACTACAGAACCGACCGGTTATACTACACCCGATCCGGAATTAGCTGTTATTCCTACATATACTACCAGAGTTACTGATCCTTCAGCCGAAAGTTATGTTTGTCCCGCTGATTTTGAATATTTACAGTCAGTAAATGACGATATCTATGCTTGGCTCCATATCGAAGGTATGTATGTAGATTTCCCTGTATGCCAGTCACCTAACGATGATGAGTTTTATCTTTCACACAACAGTGATGGTGAATTTTCTTCCGCTGGAGCTATCTTTACTGAGCACGAATTCAATGGCAAAGACTTCAATGATCCGGTTACGATTCTTTATGGACATCATATGGGCAGCCGTTGTATGTTTGGTGACCTTCAGGAAGATATCTCTGAAGAAGAGTTTTGGGCAAAGAATCCGGTTATTACAATCTATATGCCGGACAGAGAATTAAGATATCAGGTATTTGCAGCTGTTCCTTATGGACATTGGCATATTCTTTATTATCATGATTTCACTGATGAAGAAGTTTATACCGCATTCTTTGATGATATTATGTCAACTACCGGTTTAGCTGCCAGAACACATGAAGAATTCGCGCCAGTATATGGTGATAAGGTAATTGTCTTATCTACATGCCTCATTGGTAACCACTACAACCGTTTTGTAGTTATGGGCAAGTTGATATATGACTCATCAGAAGTCAACAATTCAGCTGTAATTGATGCTTCTACAGTAGCCAGCGAATAAGCGGTATTTGTGCATTCTGTGCATAAAACAAAAGAAAATTTAGTTTACAAGACAATTACATTTAAAAAAACGTTTGACTTTTTTTCATAAAAGGTTAAAATCAAGTTATCTTTGAAGAAAGGAGGAAAATATAGTGAAGAAGCTTATTGCTATGATTGCTACTGTTGCAGTAGTTCTTTCAATGGGAGTTCAGGCTTTAGCTGTTGGTGCTGTTGATAAGTACACAGAGTCTCCTGCAAAGGAGAAGCTCAGAGCAGCTGTTGTAGGTGAGGACAATATCGTTGTTGATATTGCTGAGGCAAATGCAGCTGATCTCGATTACTTTGGTTTGCTCAAGAAACTCGACGAGAAGGTTGAGAAGGGTCAGCTTGCTAGAGTATTCTCTGTAGAGATCAAGTATCAGGTTAAGGTTGACGAAGGTAAAGATGATTCATCTGCTACTGACGACGTTAAGTTAGCTCGTAAGAAGCTTGGTGCTTTCACACTCAGATTTACATTTAATGACGCTGCTTTAACACAGCAGGTTTATGTAAACGAAGGTGGTGACTGGGTTAAGCTCCCTGAAGAGTCTTGGTACATCAAGGATGGTAAGGTTTATGTAAATACTTCTGATGCTCACTTCCTTACAGCTAAGGTTGATGCAGCAGGTGTCGTTTATTTCGAACCTACATTCTTCGCATTCATCGTTCAGCCTAAGGCTGACGCAGCTAATGCTAAGACAGCTGAGGACGCAGCTAAGGGTCAGCCTGCTTCAGCTAAGGCTGGTGGTAAGGCATCCGCAGCTACAGGTTATAACTCTACGGCTTACATCGTATGCGCTATTGCTCTCGCAGCAGGAGCAGCATTCTTCTTTGGCACTTCAAAGAAGTCCGCTAAGGAAATGATGTAATTTTTTGGCCAAAAAGTTATTATCAGGTCAAAGCGGAGGGCGATCGAAAGATCGCCCTCTTTTTATATATTTTTTTATCCTCCCTGCTCTTTTGTTTTACTAACCAAAATAAACATATTATAATGTATTGAGTTTTATTGGTTTATCCGGGAGGTTTATATGCTAAGAATTACAAAGATATTATCCGTATTTTTGACATGCAGTATTATTCTTATGTCAAGCGGAATTATTGTATTTGCTGATAACGATATTCCGAACAATAATGAGACTGAAATTGTAACTGAAACACCTGATACTGCAGATGAACAAATTCCAGCAGATGTTACAACTGATATAGTCGATGCAGATGTTTCTGTTGATGCAGATACATCTCCTGCTATTTCATCTGATAATGTTATTGATTCAAATAACGCTGTTCAAGATAGTTCAGTTACGTCAGATACAGATTTGGCAGTCTCTGATCTTGATACTGTTAACACTGATCAAACAGTGCCTGATACCAACGTTTCCGATGCAGATCCTTTGATTATTTCAGAAGACCAAGAATCATATATTGTCGTAAATGATGATATCGATCCCATTTCTTCTGACAGTTCTTCCAATGATATAGATTTAGATTTAGATATAGATTTAGATATAGATTTATCTGAGTCTGATTCTAATATTATTTTTGAAGAAGAAATTGCTCCTATCGTTTTAGATGCAGATGATTTTTCTCTTTTTAATTCTTCTTATGGGTTAGTAAATACCGGATCCGGATATCATCGTTATAGTTTTTCCGGTATTGATTCTTTTTATTTTAATAAAATTAAAAATCATGCTACTGCTCTTGCATACGGTTCAAAGTCTGATGCCGTTATGGAAATTTCATTAGATGAGCTTGGACTTGCCGGTAAATCTTGGACTGCAGAAGATTTAGGCGTTCCTTATTTAATCATGAATTCTCAGCTTGCTCCCGGAGCTGAAGAAAAACTAAAAGAAATGATAGTAGGCAATTATCCTGCTGTTATTACTTATCTTTTATATGATTTACCCTTTGATTTTTATTGGTTTGATAAAACAACAGGATTGCAGATAAAAGGTTATTCCGTTGGTGCACGTTATAACGATAAAAGAGAAGTTGAAATATATATTAAAGGCAGCGTAAAATACTATTTCTGTGTTTCAAGTGACTATGGTAATCCCTCTACCTATCAAGTTGATGCTTCCAAGGTTAACAGAGCTGTACAGGCAACTTATAATGCTCAAGCAATCGTAGATAAATATTCTTCTCTTTCTGACCTTGAGAAACTATATAAATACAAAGATGAGATTTGTAATTTAGTAGCTTATGATAAAGCTGCTTATACAAATAATGCAGCTTATGGTGATTCACATCAGATGATCTCAGTCTTTGATGGAAATCCCAATACTAATGTCGTGTGCGAAGGATATTCAAAGGCATTCCAGTATCTCTGTGATTTATCCGATTTCTCATCTGATGTTTATTGTATAACCATTGGCGGTAAAATGGCCGGAGTTAGTAAAGCTGAAGAACATATGTGGAATATCGTTCATTACAACGGCAGAAATTATCTGGTAGATGTAACTAATAGTGATGGAGCGGCAGCAGCTTACAGTGATCCGTTATTTATGAAAAGTGCCGTAAGAGTAGTTAATTCCGATTGCTATACTTTTGTTTGCCAGGGAAAGTCATTTAATTACACTTACGACGACGATATGAGGTCAATTCTTTATACTGACGAGGCATTAACTATAACAACAGTTGCTTTAGGTACAACAACTACGCCTGCTTCAACGACTACATCTACACCTACACAGAAACCTGTAGCTCAAACAACTTCTACACCTGCATCGCCTTCTGTGACTACAACAACATCCGGTGTGTTTAGACCTACAACGGGAACATCAACCGGTACATATAGACCCGGCACGTATATTCCTACGACAGGATCATCAACCGGAACATATAAACCTACAACGGGAACGTCAACCGGTACATATAGACCTGGCACATATATACCTACAACAGGGTCGTCAACCGGTACATATAGACCTGGAACGTATATTCCAACGACTGGATCATCAACCGGCACATATAGACCTGGAACGTATATTCCAACGACTGGATCATCAACCGGCACATATAGACCTGGAACGTATATTCCAACGACTGGATCATCAACCGGCACATATAAACCTACAACGGGAACGTCAACCAGCACATATAGACCTGGAACGTATATTCCTACGACTGGATCATCAACCGGTACATACAGTCCTACAACGGTATCTTCAGTTGGTACATATAGACCTGCTACGGTAACAACCGGCATATATACTTCATACAGAACTGGTTCTTCAAACATAGTGTTTAGCTGGGATTACTTTGTTGCGTAACAAGATTAAGAACGGTTATATAAATAGGGGTTCACAGCCAATGTGAACCCCTATTTATTTCAGATATTATTTTTTATATCAATCCTGTCGAACGTAAAACAGATCTATAACGATTCCTCTTAATGAAGCACTATCTACTTTGAATTCCATAAGATTATCTTCTCCTACTTCTGCTGTTCCTTCAGGAGTTACGATCTTATCAAGTGTATAGTCTGAGAATTGACTAATATAATTACTGAGTTGATCATGAGAACAGTCTGTAACCATATACGGAGACAGCTTGTCAAACAGATCGAATGCAAAAGAGTTGCTCTCGGAAGTCTTCTGACCAAGTAAAACCAAAAGAGCTGACATATAAGTACGTTGTCTGTTCATTCTATTTATATTCGTAGGACTGTTTACGATTCCGCCTCTACTTCTAACGTAAGTCTCTGCCTGATCCCCGTGAAGCGTAATTGTCTGACCCTGTACAAGATTTGGATCGATCTGAGAGAAGTCATCTTCAATAGTAACAGTTACTCCGCCGACAGAATCATTGATTATCGATATTGAATCCATCGTCAGTGCAAAATAGTTTGAGATCTCAACATCATAGAGCAAATGGGATACGGCAAACTTTGTGTCTTCACATGCATCCTCATGTTTTGTACGGTA
Source organism: Clostridiales bacterium (assembly GCA_017510605.1). Taxonomy (GTDB): domain Bacteria; phylum Bacillota; class Clostridia; order Saccharofermentanales; family Saccharofermentanaceae; genus Saccharofermentans. Next base: position 191,378 of record JAFWMQ010000015.1, on the reverse strand, counting down.
AATATGTGACAAGCATATCTGTCTCTTATATAATCCCATAAATGTATCAAAGACATCGTACATCATAACGTCTGCCATGGTATCACGGTTGATCTGGAGCAAAGAATATGTCTTCTTCTCTTTGTCAAATACAGCCAAAAGAATGAGATCCGCACATGCCTGCTCATTCTTTCCCGAAAGTTGTGTGTAATCGATAAGATCACGGTCATCAAGACCCATGATCAACAAGACATCTATATTCTCATTATATTTGTAATTATGGCCGTTATAATTAACTTCTTTATTTAATTTTGCCTCATCAAGGATAGACTGACGTATCCTCTCTGATGCTTCGATCTCAGAACGGCTCAGAGCCTCTCCGGCACCTTCGATCGGTTCCGGTTTAAGTTTCTTCACAAGCATTACAACAAGGAAAGACAATAAAAACAGGACTAATACACCTGCAACCAAAGCCAATATCTTTTTTCTATTCCTGGCAGCTCTCTTACGCTTAGTAGATTTCATAAACAGGATTATAACATATAATATTTTATTTTAATAAATAAATATAAGGCAGATGAATGGTTATGTGTTAGTAATAACGGCAACAGAAACCATTGGTCAAAATCAGCCACAGACAAATATGCCTCAGATATTGTCTACCCCCTTCGTAGCAACTATCGGGATTCCAGTGCCTGCACAATCAGGGATAAGAATATCCCCAGTTCTTACAGGAGCTTCACAAACACTCCTGTTGATCACATCCATAACTTCAAATATCTTGTCCTTAGGTATCGGCTCTTTTGTCTTACAGCTAACTCTGTCATGTGTACCGCCATTAACCTTGATCGTCGTGGTTACGGTCCTTACAGGTGCAGTTACTTCAGTCTTAGCATATATCTCTCCGCGCTTACAGTTGTTGCCTGTAACGCTTAATATCTCAGCCCCTTCCATGACGACCGTTATTCGACACCCCATCGGGCAGTTAATGCATGTGAGTTCTCTGGTATCCATATCAGCCCTCCGTAATTGAGACAGTTATCTCATCAATACACTGTTCAAGTTCTTCCCTCTTCAGGATGACTTGTTCCATCTCACCGGGTGTTATTATCTGTTTTCTCCTATGAATCTTTTGTTCTCCGTCAAATTGAACATCAATATATGAATCCTTGAATACTCCGGTTGACCTGAATCTGATTATGAGATCGTCTTCAAGGTTTGCAATTCTTACTGTGCAGGGAACGGTATAACGGACTCCGCTGCCTTTCTGAATACGGATATTCTTAGTTTCTGCTGTCTCTATCTCATTTTTCTTTACAAATCTCGCAGCGCTCTTCCCCGCCCTTGAAGATTCCTCTGATACATAATCGACAAGATCATGCACATGAAGCACGTTGCCACAAGCGAAAATTCCTTGGACTGATGTCTCAAATGATTCATTAACTATTGGTCCGTTTGTCGCAGGATCAATCTTGATATCAGCAGCTCTCGAAAGTTCATTCTCCGGTATAAGACCGCATGACAACAGCAATGTATCACATTTTATCTCCTGTTCAGTACCGGGAATCGGTTTCAATGAGCCGTCTACTTCAGCTATAACTACAGAACTTACACGTTCTTTGCCTTTAATATCTATTACCGTATGGGACAAAAGCAACGGAATATCAAAGTCATCAAGACACTGTACGATATTACGCTTGAGTCCGCCTGAATATGGCATAAGCTCACATACTGCCTTTACTTTGGCACCCTCCAAGGTAAGACGCCTGGCCATAATAAGACCGATATCACCTGAACCAAGGATAACCACCTCTTTGCCGGGAATATATCCTTCTATATTCACTAGTCTTTGCGCTGTTCCTGCTGTAAAAACACCTGCAGGTCTTAATCCGGGAATATTAAGCGCTCCGCGGGGGCGTTCCCTGCAGCCCATACAAAGGATGACGGCACCGCAGTCAACAGTAAATACACCATCATTACTGTTTACCGCTGTAACTTGATTGGAAGCGACATTAAGGACCATTGTATCAAGCAGATATCGAATGTTATGACCTACCAATTGCTGCTCAAATCTCTCAGCATATTCAGGTCCTGTAAGTTCTTCTTTAAACGTGTGAAGCCCGAATCCGTTATGAATACACTGATTAAGGATTCCTCCGAGTTCGTTGTCGCGTTCAAGGATAAGAATGCTGAGTTCAGGTGCTTCTTTAGCGGCTGCAATAGCAGCGGCTAGACCGGCAGGGCCTCCTCCGACAATAACAATATCAGCTCTCATCTTTAGTCCTCCCAAGAAGGATCTTTGAGTCTCCACCGTTCTTAGTAATCTCTTCAAAAGATATACCTGTTTCTCTGCCAATAATCTCCATAACTCTGGGAGAGCAGAAACCGCCCTGACAGCGTCCCATGCCTGCTCTTGTACGTCTCTTTACTCCGTCAAGAGATCTTGCCCCAAGCGTTCTTCTAATAGCATCAAGGATCTCCCCTTCAGTTATAGTCTCACACCGGCAGATTACCCTGCCGTATTCAGGATGTTCCTTTATAAGTTGATCGCGCTCTTGTTCAGGCAGTTCAAAAGGTTTAATGACGTCATGACAAATAGCATTCCAATCCTGCTTTTTGGATAAGGAGAGCTTATCTGCTACAAGCTTTGCCATATATTCACCAATGGCAGGACATGCTGTGAGTCCCGGCGATTCTATTCCTGCACAATCGAAGAAACCGGGACAGTCCTTAACCTCTTCAAGAATGAATTCTCCGCCGTCTTCGTGTGCTCTTAAGCCTGAGAACCCGGTTATTACCTGTTTTAATGGTAAGTTCTTAACATTCTTAGCCGAGCCTAGAACGACCTTCTCCAGGCCTTCAGATGTTAATGGTGCTTCATCCTTATTATCTGTATCGATAGCTGTCGGACCAATCAGGGTATTACCATTCACGGTAGGAGTGACCAGAATACCCTTTCCCATGCTCGTAGGCTGTGGGAAGATAATGTGTCCGATAAAACCTTCACATGATCTGTCCAAGAGCATATAATCGCCCTTTCTGGGCGTTATATGGAGTTTGTTTGCTGATACCTGATTGTGGATCTCATCGGCGTGGCATCCTGCGGCATTTATAACTGCATTAGAGTAAAGTTCACCTTCCGGTGTTTCTATTAAAAATCCGTTCTCTATTTGTGTTACTTTAGTCACCGGAGTATTGAATTTAAACTCAACATCATTCTGGTTTGCGCACTCCGCAAGCGCGATATTTAATCGGAATGGACATATTATTCCTGCTGTGGGCGCATATAATGCACAGACCACATCATCCGATATATTGGGTTCCATCTGCATGACTTCTTCACAGCTCAAGATCTTCATATCAGGAACACCATTAGCTATTCCTCTGTTGTAGAGTTCTTCTATACCTTCCCTCAATGCTTCATCAGTGCAGACAACAAGTGAACCGATACGCTTAAATGGAATATCCAGTTCTTCAGCAAGCTTTGTCATTAGCTCATTGCCTCTGATATTCATCTTTGCCTTGAGAGAACCGGGTTTGGCATCGTAGCCGGCATGAATAATGGCACTATTAGCTTTAGAAGTGCCACAACATACATCTTCGTCCTTCTCAAAAACGAGGATCTTTGCATCATACTTTGACAGCTCCCTGGCAATAGCGCACCCCGAAACTCCGGCTCCGATAATTATTATGTCGTAATGCTGGTTCAAATTTATAAACCTCTTCTGATTTGCATTATTTATATTTAGTTTATATCTTTCCATTCTAACCGAAAAACCGAATGAATTGCTTATTTATCGCAGAAAAAAGCTGTCTCATCAGTGGAAAACCACTTTTGAGACAGCCCGTTAATCAGATTCAGATAATACTATCCGATTGTTGGCGTTATAGGATTAAACAAATCTATAAGGCAATGTTGAACCGATCGGTCTATAGTTGCCATAATTTGATGTTGTACCGGTTGTTGGTCTATAACCGCCATAAGTTGATGTTGTCGGTACATATCTGCTATAAGAAGATGTTGTACCGGTTGTTGGTCTATAACCGCCATAAGTTGATGTTGTACCAGTTGTTGGTCTAAAACCGCCATAAGTTGATGTTGTTCCGGTACCACCATACACTGATGTAGTTGTTGTAGGTACATATCTACCATAGGTTGATGTTGTACTGGTTGTTGTAGTAGTAGGTTTTGTAGTAGTTGTTGTTGTTGTTCCGGTACCACCATACACTGATGTAGTTGTTGTAGGTACATATCTGCTATAAGTTGATGTTGTAGAAGTTGTGGTAGTGGTGGGTTTTGTAGTAGTTGTTGTAGTAGTTGTTGGTCTTGTAGTAGTTGTTGTTGTAGTTGTTGGTCTTGTAGTAGTAGTTGTTGTAGTTGTTGGTTTTGTAGTAGTTGTAGTTGTTGATGGTGCTGGTGTTGTAGTAGTTGTTGATGGTGCTGGTGTTGTAGTTGTTGTTGTTGTGTTAGTGAGTGCTACTTCTTTACCATCTGAAGGAACTTTATTCTTTGGATTAGTAGTATTAATTATAACTTTTCCCGTTACAGTACCACTTTTTGCTGGTGTTGCAGCGGCACCACTATTCTCATAACCGTATTCCTGAACCCAATAATGGATACCCTGATATACTATATGAGCTATTCCGATTGCTGTAAAATCTTTGCTGGCCATATTTCTTCTATGTCCTTGGCCTTCATATTTATATTCATCCTCACGCCATTGCATATATGTATCATAGGCACTCTCATAACCATAGGCAATACATTCACCCCATGTCTTTGTACCATTGGCTTCACAAGAGAAACACATTGTACCGTCAGGTCTTTCATGAGCGAACTGTACAATAATCTCATAAGCTCTCTGATATGCAATCTGCTCAAGATTATAGTCGTATGAAAAAGCTTGGAGTTTTCCGCATTGTACTTTTGTAGTATTATCTTTATTCCAATACCATGCTGCTCCGCTTGTACGCCAACTATTGATCATATCAAGCATTGAACGTCCTGACTCATAATCAACAGTATATGTTACTTCATATGCGTGAAACATACCGTCAGCCAATACACTGGATGAGAAGAAAACAAATACTAAAAATGCAGCTAAAATAGGTCTTAATTTACGCATAAAATAAACCTCCGTTTCTTATATGACCTCACTCAATAAAACCATTATACTCGTATTTCGGGAAAAATATAACCTAAATTTGATTAAAAAGTAATAAATACTAAAGGGCCGCTCGAAACAGCGACCCTTTATAGAAACTTAACCGCACTGATTCTTACCAGTCTCCGCGATTTGTTTTTTACTTACATTTAATGTGCATTGCGCACCAACCATCAGTCTTTCCTGTTCTTTTTCTTCGCTTTCTTCTCAAGATACATCGCTTTATCGGCTTTACCCATACATTCAACGAGGTCAGTCCAGGATGCGAGTTCGCAGGTACCGATACTTGCACTCAATTCATAAGGATAATTGCCCTTCTCATTAGCATCTTTGATGTTTTTTCTGACACTTCTTATAAATTGGCCGATCCTGCCGACATCGGAAAGAATCAGAATGGCTGCAAATTCGTCTCCTCCCATTCTGGCTACGAATTCTTTCGGATTAAGCGCGTTGTAAATGCACTTGCCGATCTGCTTTATCGATTCATCACCTGAACTGTGCCCAAACGTATCATTGATGTACTTAAGGCCGTCCATGTCAATCGAAACGACTGCGAGATCGTAGAGTTTGTTGCCTTCCTTGTCGAAGAGTTCTGTAATCTTCTTTTCGAAGCCTCTCCGGTTCAAAAGTCCGGTGAGCGAATCCTTTGTATAAAGATCCATGATATCGGCAATACCGAAATACTTCTGATAAAGATCAAGCTTGTTGATGACCTGACCAACCTGCATGAAGATGAATTCGATCTTCTCATTGATAAAGCCGGATTCAGAAGTATCGACAATAAGGACAGCGTAACCATAAACAACGTTCTTGTTTGCGATCGGGAGGAAAATAACAGTTCCGATATTGTCGGTCAGGAAGCCTTCCGGCAGAAGCAGATCCTTGGGGAAAGAAACTGCATCGGTGATAATATTTCCGTCTTTATCAAGATAACCGCTCAGAAGCCGGTCATTCTCACAATACCTGCAAAGATAGCATTCTTTAACGCTCGACAATTTTCTTTTTTTAAAATTACTTAGTGTTGCTTTAATAAGATGCTCTCTCGTAAGGCAGTCCTCGAAATCAGCACTTAAAAGAACGTATTCTCTCATTGACTCGATCGATTCTGCTTTGTTGATCTTGAGGTCACGCAAAACCTGATAAACGTCTCTGCCCGCGTCGCTGTCACCTGTACTCTCACGGACTACAATGGTGCCGGGAACATTAACGTAAAGGTCACAGTTCTCTTTTGCGTGTATCCTTTCGAGAAGGTCCATCGCTGCGTCTGCGAGCGTTTCCTCGGAGATCTCGATGGTCGTAAGAGACGGGATGTGGTCTGCTGCTTCTACTATGTTATCAATACCGCTGATCATGGTATCACCGGGTACCGAATAGCCACGCTGGATAAGTTCATCTATGAGCGTGACGGCCTCATAATCGTTCGAACAGATGATGGCTTCAGGAAGCGAACCGTCTTCCCGGATAAAGAACTCTGCGGTCTGGGGTCCCTGGTTGATCCAATAATTGCCGTGGAAAATCTTGTCTTCAGTAACTTCATATCCGGCCTCGTGCATAGCATCTTCGAATCCTGCTCTTCTCTCGGCCGAATCAGCCAGATCGTCTCTTCCGGTTACAAAACCGATATCACCCGATTTACACTTTGCTATAACGTACTTTGCAATCTCATGCATAATCGCCCTGTTGTCAGGAACGACATTGAAAAAACCGGTTATCTCAGCTCTGATACAGACGATTGGCGGAACTTCAGGATCATTCAGCAATTCTTCTATAAGCTCCTTGGACAAGCCTGCCTGATCGATCGTATCAGCACACAAGATGATCCCGTCATATTCATGAATCGGCGGGAGCGATAATATGCTCTTATAACCGATTACCTGAAGCGGATTCCTTGTAGGAATTGAGCAGTTCCCGAAAACATCCACCCTGTGCCCTTTCTTCCTGGCATAGGCGTCAATGCTTCTTATGATGGACGCGGAGTAGTCCCTGTACATATCTCCGATAAAAGCACATATCTTCATATCATCATTATATTCAACAATGTATGACATAAAATTATGAACCGGTGAACAGTTTATAAAATTATCTTATCAGTCCTGCAAACTACTTCAGCACCGCACCCACTGTCTTAAACAGCACTCCGATATCCTTGAAGAACCCGAATTCCTTAACGGACTTGAGATTGTATTCCATTTTCGCGGGCAGGATATCGTTGATATAAACCAGATCAGCATCTTCGGCTTTCTCGAGAAGCTCGGCCTCATCCTTATACTCAATGCTCGCGATCGACGTGATTCCCGCGGGCATTAGCAATGTTGCATTCATCTCGTCGGTATATCTGTCGACGTACTTAACTACTTCGGGTCTCGTTCCTACAAAGCTCATATTACCTGCCAAGACGTCGAAAAGCTGCGGGAACTCGTCAAGCCTGTGATCACGAAGCTTTGAACCTACTTTCGTGATCCTTGAATCGTTATCCACAGTAACGCTCGTGCCAATCTTATCGGCATTGTTGACCATCGTCCTGAACTTATGGATCCTGAACTTTGCGCCATATGCCGTCACTCTTTCCTGTCTGAAGAACACGGGACCTTTGGAGTCGCACTTGATCATGATGGCGATTATCAGCATAGGGATCCCGAGCAGGATGATAAGGTCAAGTGCGGCGAAAATATCGAGAAGCCGCTTGAAGAACAGCCCGGCCTTATGCCTGCTCAACGCATCGTAATAAGGCCTGATCGCATCTGTACGAAGCATATCCGGGAGCGCCTCCCATTTGGGAAGGATATACCATCTTCTCGGATTTAACTGCTTCATTTTGTCCTGCATATCACAGATTATAGACTTATTGACTTTTTTATACAAACCAACTTTGTGCTATCATTCGAACAAATAAAACGTTTGGAGATTAAAGATGGAAACTACTTTACTTTCACAAGAAGAATTCGCATTCCTGACAAAACTTATATCTATCGAGAGCACAGGTTCATCACCTGTTGAAGCTTCTGATTACGGCACTCTCCCCTACGGCGCAAAACCCTTTGAAGCATTGAAGTTCGTCCTTGATAACGCCTCTGCTTCCGGCATGAGGACGGGCATCATCGATAACCGCGTCGGCTGGTGCGAATACGGTCCAAAAAAATCCGAACTCATAGGTATTGTATGCCATCTGGACGTTGTTCCTTCAGGCGAAGGCTGGGAGACTGACCCGTTCACACTGACTATAAAAGACGGCATGCTATACGGCCGCGGCATCGTTGACGACAAAGGTCCTGCCTGCGCAGCATATTTCGCAATGAAAAGACTGATATCAGAAGGTTATCAATTTAATAAGAGGATCCGTCTGATACTCGGCACCGACGAGGAACGCACCTGCTCCTGCGTAGAGACCTACGCCGCTAAAGGCGAGATTCCTTCATTTGCGATCACCCCTGACGGCGAGTTCCCCGTAATCTATGCGGAAAAAGGCATCCTTCAAGTGAAAGTCCTGTCCGAAGATTCATCCGTGATCCTTGCCAAAGGCGGTTCAGCCGCAAACATGGTTCCCTCATCGTGCTCATGTCTGATTGACGGCAACGAATACTCCGCAAAGGGCAAAATGGCACACGCCTCCAAGCCATCTCTTGGTGTAAATGCTATATTTGAGATGATAAAGATCCTCGATGATAATTCCGTCGATTACTCATCCTCTCCCCTCTTAAGTTTCATCAGTAAAGAGATTGCATTTAAGGATGCTTCTTACTACACAGGTTGTTCGATTACAGACGAATCCGGCAGCGTCACTGCAAATCCGTCTGTCCTGTCCTGTGATGCTGACGGTGAATCCCTTGTTATCGATATCAGGTGCCCCGTAAGCTATTCGATGTCAGATATTGTTTCGAACCTTGCCAGAATTTCGGCTCCATACGGTCTGACCGTCGAGGTTATAAACAAGATGGATCCTCTTTACAAATCAAAGTCCCTGCCCCAGATCTCGCTTCTTACCGACATCTGGAAAGAGAATATGCCGTCCTACAGCGGCTTTAAGGCCGAATATTTATCTGAATATACCGAGCCTATTGCCATCGGTGGCGGAACCTACGCGCGACACATGCCAAATACGATCGCTTTCGGTATCCAGACACCCTGGCAGGAAGACCAATGCCACCAGGCCAACGAATCCCGCGCGGTTAACGACTTTGCTATCGATATAAAAGTGATGATGGAGACGATCAAAGGTCTTTCAGAGCAGTGAATACCTTTAAAGCACTCTTCTGATAGTGGCGATACCTGACGCATTTGACAGGCTGGATTCGACAACACCGGTCGCAGTGGACTGGGCATGAACGTATTTGCCGTTGCCGACATAGAGCGCTGAGTGCTCCATCGTGCCGTCGCCGTTCTTATCGAAACAGATAATGTCGCCAACCTGCATCTCGTCAATGCTGACCTCATAGCCCTTCTTTGACTGGCTTGTAGCACCATGCGGCAGGCTAATGTTGTAATAAGTCTGGTAGCAGTACATTACAAATCCGGAACAATCGAATCCGTCAGGCGTAGATCCGCCGTAAACATATCTGCAACCAATGAAGCTTCTTATGTACGAAGCGAAATCGCTCCAATCCTCATTACCGTAGCTATAACTCTCATAAGTCGGAACAGGCGTAGGCTCGGGCTTAGTATCTGAAGTATAACTTGCCTTGACATAATAACCGTCAGATGTCTTATACCAGCCGTTATCAGTTTCAGCTACAACGTGAATCTCCGTGCCGGTAGCTAAGGTCGAAAGTAATGTATAAGAAATACCGGGGCCGCTTCTTGTGTTAAGCGAAGTGGTTGCATAAACATAGAAATCGCATTCAGTCTCTACATAATCGTTAGCCGGAGCAGCTGTAGGCTCAGGTTCAACATTGGGCTCCTCATAACCACCGTCATCGTCACCATTATCATCATCGTAGTCGTAGTTATAATCATCATTGTTATTGCTTGAACTGCTGGAGTTATCGCTTGATGATGTATCGTCAGACACGATAGTCGGAGCTTCCGTAGGCGTAGCCGTAACCTCCGGTTCGACCTTGTCAGGCGACAGATGGGAACTCAGCAGATATCCCTGCCTGCCGTTTGCAAGCTTAACCATTGACCATTCTCTTGTATATGAGATCCTGGTAACCGAGTCGCCGATTTTCAACTGGGTAACTAAATCATTATTGGTATCGTCGTCATCATCGTCCTGATCGTCGTCACTCTTTTGTGTTTTCGCCGAAATAAGAATGGCATCGCTCTGGATCCAATAAGTATTTCCGTCATAAGTTATAGGATCGCTCGGATCCGTACCGAATTCGGAAGAAATATCGGAATATGACGATACCGCAATGATCGTATAGTCCTTAATATCGAAATTCCCCATGCTCACAGGAATAGACGCAGTCTCTTCAGCCTGAAGGTCTTTTCCATAGAAAAGGTCCTCGAAAGAAACAGCCTCAGATCCAAGCAAAGCCGGGCTCTGAAGATTGATCTCCTCTACAGATCCGCAATTATATGCGCATACACTGCCCACTACGATTACGGCAGCTACAACACCGGATATAATGTTGATAACTCTATAATTCAAATCTGCAATAGTCCTTTCCCGGCACGCCTCTGCGCTTCTTTTCCTCATGTGCAGGCCCTGCCGCCTGCGCACATTTAATATCTTATTTTATCATTCAATACTTTGTGAATAACCGCATAATCAAGCAAATTTCGGGCAGAACGCAAAATGTAACGTGTTTGTAATTTGTCTCCCCCCGCCGGAAAGTAAATATGGCTCTTCAAAAAAACGTAGGACATATACGTTGTATTCGCGGGGAATTTTGAGGGTGCACCCTCATTTTTGCCCTCAAATTTCCATCAAACGCGTGAAAAATGATGTCCCGCATCTTTTCCGAAGATCCAAATAAGTATTCCTTTGCTCGAGTTAATTCTGCATCCGCCAAGAAAATAAAATATCCCTCGTACGAGTTAATTTGCGAAGCAAATTACTGTCTGAAGTACGAGGGATTATTTATTTTCGCCTTGGTGGCTCACTGGAGGTTCGAACTCCAGACCCCTTGATTAAAAGTCAAGTGCTCTACCGGCTGAGCTAGTGAACCATATGGCTGGGGTGGCAGGATTTGAACCTACGAATGCGGGAGTCAAAGACCCGTGCCTTACCCCTTGGCTACACCCCAGTATAAAGAGGCAAAAAAATTTGGGGTGGGATATGGGATTCGAACCCATGATATCTAGTGCCACAAACTAGCGCTCTAACCAACTGAACTAATCCCACCATTTCAGCCAATTGCCTTGAAATTATAATGGTAAGGGGTTTTCAAGTCAAGCGTAATCGACACCATTATTAAGAGTGTTTTATTGCATGCACGCACATATATGTAATATTATATGTGATCGAAAATTAGTCACTATGTGTTGACTTGACGATCATGCAAGTGTATTATTTGCGGAATTATACATAATTTTGAATAAATATTCATTTTCGTGAGGTTGATTATGGAAGAAGAATTGTCTGTATCTTACATTACAATGCCCAAGGGCTTTAAGGCAAACGGTGTTTCGGCCGGCATGAAATGTGCTGATCCGGCAAACATCAACGAGAACGACCCCAAGTCCTCATATCTGGATGTGGGCATGGTCTATTCCGACACGCTTTGCAATGTTGCAGGCGTTTATACATCCAACCTCGTAAAAGGCCATTCGCTCGTCAGATCCATCGACATCATCGAGAATAAGGGCAAAGCTCGCGGCATCATCGTCAACAGCAAAGTCGCCAATGCAGGAGTAGGTTCTGTCGGGGTCGAAGATGCGTGCAAAGTCGCTGAATGCGCATCTTCACTCCTCGGTTGCGACGCTTCGGAGATCTTAACTGCTTCCACCGGCGTCATCGGTACAAGGCTTCCACTTGATAAGATCACAGGCGTTATTCCCTCTCTGGTAGAAAGTCTCTCTTCTTCAGAAGAAGCAGCGCACAACGCTGAATACGCCATGATGACCACCGATACGGTTCCGAAGGAAGTATCCGCGCAGATCGAACTCACCGACGGTAAGACCGTCACGATCTCAGGCATGGCAAAGGGCTCCGGAATGATCCATCCCAACCTCGCAACCATGATCTGCGTTTTCACGACCGATTGCGGCATTGCCTCCGCGTCACTAAAGAAGATGCTCCAGAAGGCAGTAAAATATACATTCAACAGGGTCAGCGTTGACGGCGACACATCCGTCTGTGATATGGTAATCGTGCTCGCAAACGGTGCTTCTGGTGTTGAGATCACCGAAGGCACTGAGGATTACACCATTGTTGAAGAAGCTCTCTGCGGCCTTTCCGAAGACATCGCTAAAATGCTTGCCTCCGACGGCGAAGGCGCCACTAAGTTCGTCGAGATTGAAGTCCACGGCGCCGCTAACGAGAAGGATGCCAAGCTCATAGTCACATCGGTCGCAAGATCCCCTCTCTGCAAGACTGCCTTCTTCGGCGAAGATGCCAACATCGGCCGTATCCTTACAGCAGTCGGCTATTCCGGCGCATCTTTCGATCCCGAGAAGGTCGACATTAGGCTCTCCGGGCTCCTCATGTACAAGGACGGCGCAGCTGTTGCTTTTGATGAGGAAGAGGCTTCCAGACTTCTCGCCGAACACGACATCAAGGTAGACATCACCCTTTACGAAGGCGACGCCTACGACAGGATGTTCACCTGCGACTTCTCGTATGATTACGTAAAGATCAACGGAAGCTACAGGACGTAAGGCTTTTCGCGCGGCAAGCCAGCTTTGAAAAACAATCTGTAAGATTCCTGTGGTGTCGGTATTTTGTATTTTCGAAAAATCCCGACACCATTTATATAGGCTAGTGTCGGGATTTTGACGTAAAGGCATTTTTACGAGAACATTTAAAGGTGTTTGGTGTCGGAAATCGGTCAACTAAAGCGTTTTCCGACACCTTTTCGTTGCAATTTACATGTACTTGGTGTCGGAAATTGATCAAGTTAATCGTTTTCCGACACTTTGATCGTAATTTTGGTGGTCAAGAATACGTGATATTCAAGATTTACGACACTATTGCAGTGATTTAAGTGGTCAAGAAAGTGTGATATCCAATTATCCCGACACTACCATTGTGATTTAGGTGGTCAATAATCCGGGAAATCCTAATTACCAACACCATCATACTATTTATAGTGGTCAAAAAGCGTGGAATCCATTTTTTCCGACAACATTTTCATCTAACCAGCCAACAGTAATCGCTACAGAAAAAACACCCCCAAAGCTAAACAGCCCCGGGGGTATTAATATTCAGATTTTTCAGGAACCCTTACTCTTCAGCCTTATCCTCTTCCTTTACCTCAGGCTCCTTGGGCTCAACCTTGACTGCCTTGGATGCAAGATACTCAACAGTCTTTCTTGCACGGATGGAATCTTTGATGAAAGCAGAATCGTCGCCGATAGACTTCTTGACTTCCTCGAGGTCCATCTTGTAGGAATTAGCGATGGTCTTGAGTTCTTCCTCATAATCCTCATCAGACACTTCAGGATCGATCTTCTCAGTGATCTTCTCGATTACGAGTGAAGACTTAACTCTTACTCTTGCCATAGGCTCCAAAGACTTCTTGAAGTCGTCCATGCTCTGGCCGACATACTGGAGATACATATCAAGAGCGATGCCCTGGTTGGACATACGTGCTGCCTGATCGTCAGCCATCTGCTCTACTTCGTTCTGGATCATTGAATCAGGGATGTCGATCTCGCAGTTGTCGCATACGGCACGGACTGTCTCGTTCTCGAAGCCTGCCTTGTTGTCCTTGTCTGCTCTCTCCTGCTGCTTAGCTCTTACGTCTGCCTTGAGTTCATCAAGAGTATCGAACTCGGAAACATCCTTTGCGAACTCATCGTCAAGATCAGGAACGATCTCAGTCTTGATAGCATGAATAGTTACGTTGAATGTAGCGTCAGCGCCCTTAAGGTCTTCTGCGTGATAATCCTCAGGGAACTTAACTTCGATCGTAAAGTTCTCGCCTACAGAGTGACCGATTACCTGATCCTCGAAGCCGGGGATGAATGACTTGGAACCGAGCTTAAGGTTGTAGCCTTCGCCCTTTCCGCCCTCGAAAGCAACGCCGTCCTTGAATCCTTCGTAGTCGATCGTTACTGTGTCGCCTTCAGCAGCGGGACGGTCTTCAACTTCCTCGAGTGAAGCATTTCTCTTTCTCATGCGCTCGATCTCGGCATCAACGTCCTCGTCTGTAACTACCTGATCCTTGAAAGGAACTTCAACGCCCTCATACTGGCCAAGCTCGAATTCAGGCTTAACATAGACTGTTACTGAGTACTTGACGCCTTCATCGTTGATATCCTGTACGTCCATCTCAGGTCTGGAAACAACCTTGAGGTCATGCTCCTTAACTGCTTCAGGATACTGCTCGTTAGCTAATTCCATAATAGCGTCCTCGAAAAGAACACCTTCGCCATAGTACTGGCATACAAGCTGGTACGGAACCTTTCCCTTACGGAAGCCGGGAACCTGGAAACGGTTCTTGTTCTTGTTATAAGACTTCTTCAGAGCTCCATTCCACTCTTCCTTGCTAGCCTCAAGGTTGATAACTACCTGGGAGTGTTCTTTCTTTTCAATCGTGGATGCCATGTTATATCCTCCAAAATATTTATAAATAAATTAATAGCCGAGTATGAATTGTATCACAGCGCAGTAAATGATTGCAATATTATAATACGGTAACTTGAATTCCCTTAAGGACATCGAGTGTTGCCTGATGAAGATCGGGCGCAAAAGATGCCGTAAGCTTCGAATCGACAATTACCTCCGCCTCCGGAGCGGCTGCTTTAGCGATCACTGCGTTTGACAGAACGCAGATATTCGATACAAGTCCGCAGACCTCGATAGCGCTTATATCTGCAGCGTTTTCCTTAAGGTATTCTGCAAGTTCGATGCTTCCGAATGTCAGTTTCTCGAAAACCTTCTTATCTTTCAGAAGGTTCTTCAGTTCATCGCAAAGGCTATGACCCTCAGAACCCTTGATGCAGTGAGGAACCGGCAGATTCTTTCCTTCCTGCGTTTCCATATAGTTCCCGAAATGAGTATCCAGCGTGTAGATGATCTCATCTCCTGCTGCCTCGAACTCCTTTATCTTAGCGATAATGCCGGGAATGATCTTGTCAGCGCCTTCAAAGCCGAGCGCGCCATCGATAAAATCTTTCTGCATGTCAACAACAACGAGAACCTTGCGCATTTTCAGTTACCTCCTGCAGGTATTAAAAAAGCTGCCGCTTTACCTGCAACAGCTTTAAATCTGGCGCGCCTAGCAGAGCTCGAATCCACAACCTTCTGATCCGTAGTCAGACGCTCTATCCAGTTGAGCTATAGGCGCGTATAATCATTGGTTTCCCAATAGCCTAATAATGATATTACTTGGCGCCTTGAATGTCAATCTGATTTATTGCATTGATGCCTTGTATTCCTTTTCGGTTTATTTCCTGACACATTGAATGTCATTCCCGTTTTGGTTAGAATACTTGCGATCATACGAATGGGGAGATCTTCCATGGGCACTTACGATCCTGATTCACAGCTGGTTAAAGAACTCGCTCTCATCAATTGCAGGGAGCTCGGCGGCATGCCGCTTGCCGGAGGAAAGACTTTTCGCAAAGGGATATTCTTAAGATCCGGCTCGCCCGAATGGCTTAACAAAGAGCAGATACTGGAAGTCAAGGATTACGGAGTTAAGACCGTCATCGATCTTCGCGCTGTCGACGAACTCAAAGGAAGGGGCAATCCTTTCGCGAAAGACCCCGACATGAAGTTCTACAACTTCCCCCTTTTAAACAGCGATCCGGACAAAGACGAGGATATGACCATCGAGTTCATCAGGACGCACACGCTCGGCGATTACTACGTCATCATCGGCGAAGAGATGGGCGACAAACTTGTTGAGATCATGCGCATTCTGCTAAAGACTGACGGACTCGTTCTTTTCCACTGTGCGCACGGCAAAGACAGGACCGGCGTCGTTGCCGCTATCCTCTATCTGTTGAGCGGTGCTTCAAGAGAGAACATCATCACTAATTATGCGGTCTCATATGAATACCTCAAGGATTTCCTGGAGCCTTCGATCCTCAGGCTGCCCGATGACATGAAGCACATTCTCAGATCAGACGCACACAACATGGTAACGTTCCTTGATTATATCGACAGTAAGTGGAACGGAGATATCGCAAATCTGCTGCTGGCAAACGGGTTAACTGAGAACGAGATCAATGCACTTAAGAATAAGTGCATTGCGGATTAGTATTCTTTGTGGCAACGTTAATTGATATTATTCGGAAAATAATCACCCAACCGCTTCGCCCAATTGAATATTGGATACATTCCCGTATTCGTCAAACTCAAAGGTAAGCACGAACTCACCGTCGCCGTTCTTGAACGAGCCGGTGTAGCCGCATTCGTCAAACATCGGGTATACGAGAAGAAGCTCTGAGATATTCATTCCGATATAAAGATCCTCTCCGAAAGTAAACTCGTTATTTTCTCGAAGAAGGATGGAAACAAGCCTGCCGGATGTCCACTGGCCGTTCTCTTCAATATCAGCATCAAGTCTGAGCGTCATGCCGTCGTATGCGAGAATTACGAGGTCAGATGTGGTCGTCTGGAACATGGGGCTGCCAAGGATCTTGCGGATCTCATCGAAAGTATAGGTCGAACCCATTCTGAGCCTGCCGCTCCCGCCCTCTCTTGAGAAACGCAGTTCCTTGATTGTCGCGGGAATATCGTCATCGAGCAAATACTTTCCGTCATTCTTAAGCTTCAGTTCAACGGTCTTAGAAACAATCTTACTGCCGTCGGTCGAGAATACTTCCGGAATCACATACGAGATATGCGTAGGCGAGAACAGATTCAGCTCGTAGTCGGGCGAAGATGTCTTCACCTTCAGCCTGTAATAGTTAACAATGTAATCGGCTTTCGCGTGTATAACGGAATTCAGATAAATATCAGAGTTGTACGCGGACTTGATTATTGCTTCAAGGCCGTCGGCGTTCTGGTCATCGATCATCTCAAAATAGTGATTGATGTAAGAATACGCGAGCATTGAATCGACAATATATTTTCCGGCAACCGTACAATTGCTCCTCTTTGAGATGACGAATCTAACCGGCGGAGCGTTCTTATCCTTGTCTTTCGAATAGCAAAGCTCGACGACATCCATGTCACCATAGTATTCAATGGTCCTGAAGTCCTCACCGGATGAGTCGATCTCCTGGAAATATTCAAGCTTCTCGGTCTCGCTCAGGATCCTGAACGAATCAGCCGTTCCATGTTTTTGAGAGCATTTTCTCAGGATTGAACAGTACTGCGAAAACATCGAATAAGACAGATCGTCAAGCTGGCTTGACGGAATGCCCGCATAACAGTCGGCGACGTTGCTGTCGCTGATTACCGCATTAGTAATGAGTCTTGCAAGCTCGGCCTCGGAAATAGGCTTCTGCGCAACATTCAGACCATTGGTGATATTGTTTATGAACTTACAACCCGACAGCCCGGCCAAACCTGAGATCATGACAACGCACATGACAACAGACAGGATCTTTATAAGGCTCCTGCCGGATACCAACTTGCTGTCATATAATCTTCTCAAGCCGTCATCCCTCTTTATTTCTCTTTGCCTGTGCCTCGAAAAGCACCACTCCCGCTGCAACCGCAGCATTCAGACTGTTAACGTGACCTGACATCGGTATCGATACTGTAAAGTCGCAGCATTTCCTGACACCGTCTCTCATGCCGTCACCTTCACTGCCGATCACTACAACAAGATTACCCGAATAATCGGCATTATGGTACTCATAATCCGCATTCATATCCGTACCACAGACCCAGAAGTTCTCCTTCTCCTTGAGTCTTGTTAGAGTCTGTGCAAGGTTCGTAACTCTTGCGACCGGAACATATTCGATTGCACCGGCGGAAGCCTTTGCAACCATTGAATCAAGCGACACAGATCGTCTCTCGGGAATGATCACTCCGTCAACTCCGCAACAGTCGGAGATCCTTAAGATCGAACCGAGATTATATGCGTCTTTTATCTCATCCAATGCCACGAGCAGCGCAGATCTTCCTTCTTCCCTGCATTTGGCGATAATCTCATCAAGATCGGCATAACTGTGAGGTGCAACTGAAGCGATAACACCCTGATGGTTGTGCGTGGCGCTCATCTTATCAAGGATCTGCCTTGTGGCTCTTGTGACAACTATTCCGCGCTTATTTGCTTCATCCAGGATCCTGATAAGGCCGTGATCTAACGGCTTGTCGCCTTCCGGCTTCAATATCCAGATCTTGTTGAAATCCCTGCCCGCAGCCAGTGCTTCGGTAACGGCATTCCTGCCTTCGATCTTATCGGTCGATCCTTCGCCAGCAAAAGCATTATCTTCGCGCTCACGCTTATAATCAGGCCTCGAATTCTCAGGTCTTCTCTGCCTCTTATCCTGATTAAAACGTCTCTTGCCTTTATCCATTGTCTGTTTCCTTTGTCACCACGCCGTCGCAGATATCAAAACTCTTGTAGATAAGATACTCCATTCTGGGCTCTTCATTATTGAGGAAAAGATATCCCAGAAGTGCTTCGAATCCGGTCGCATACATGTAATCTGCATGGGTAGCGTTTTTCGATACCGCGTGAGGATTCGAATTCTTACCACGCCTGAAATAATCCGCTTCCTTCTCTGTCAGTTCATCCGCAAGGATCCTTGCGCTCATAGCCTGGGCCTCCGCAGAAACATAACGGACAGTGTTGTTATGCATCTTGTTGTTGCTTCCGGCACCCAATGTTGCCGACTTGCAGCGGGCGTAGAGCTCATATATAGAATCTCCGATATAAGCCAGTACTAATGGCGAGACTTCGCGAAGATCCTGTGCAATGAACGGTTTTATCATCAGTTTGCCTTCTCGATCTTAAACCCGCCCGGAACATCTTTTACGATGTAGCCTTTGGACTGTATCTCATCCCTGATCCTGTCAGCTTCAGCGTAATCCTTGGCTTTCTTGGCCTCAGCCCTCTTATTCGCAAGCTCTGTAATCTCTTCGGGGATATCATCTTCGAGATCTAAAAGGATACCGAGAACGCCTGTAAGCTCAACGATCTTGTCTCTTGCCTGCTTCAGCGCCCCTGCAGAAACCTTGCCTTCCTGCGCGCTCGTATTCGTCTGTCTTACGAGATTAAAGATATCAGTGATCGCATCAGCACTGTTGAGATCATCGTCCATGTGAGAAATGAAGCTCTCACTTGCTGCCGCAACTGCATCTGCGAGAACTTTATCTGCTTCAGCATCACCTTTGAGGCTGCCGCCTGCCAATACGAAATCAGCATTTCTTACGCAGTTCGAGATTCTTCCGAGGCTCGTCTGTGCAGCTGCAAGAAGCTCATCCGAGAAATTGATGGGGCTTCTGTAGTGGCCGAGCAGGATAAAGAATCTGACAACGTTATAAGGATACTTCTTGACGATATCCCTGATCGTGAAGAAATTGCCTAATGACTTACTCATCTTCTCGCCGTCGATATTAACGAAAGCGTTATGCACCCAGTAGTTGCAGAATGTGCAGCCGTTTGCGGCCTCGCTCTGTGCGATCTCATTTTCGTGGTGCGGGAAAATAAGGTCCTGTCCGCCACCGTGGATATCGATCGTATCGCCAAGATACTGCTTGATCATGGCAGAGCACTCGATGTGCCATCCGGGTCTTCCTTCACCCCATGGTGAACCCCAGAAAGGCTCGCCTTCCTTCTTGAATTTCCATACCGCGAAATCGCCTGGATTTTTCTTGCCTTCGTAGGAAGCCTTGCGCTCACCGCCGCCTGCTTCGAGCTCGTCAAGCTTATAGTGCGAGAGCTTGCCGTAATCAGCCTTCTTGGAAACATCGTAGTAAACGCCGTCGCCTTCGATCACATATGTATAGCCCTTCTCTTCCATCGCCTTGATAAGTCCGATAATGGCCTTCATCGAATGCGTTGCTCTGGGCTGATGCGTATGCCTTTTGATATTAAGTCCGTCAGCATCAACGTAGTATTCCTTAATGAACCTGTCCGCGAGTTCCTCGACAGTGATGCCCTCCTCGTTCGCGCGGTTGATCATCTTGTCATCAATATCTGTAAAATTCTGGACGAATGTCACTTCGTATCCTCTGTATTCAAGATATCTTGCGAGAGTGTCGAAAGTAACGAACGGTCTTGCATTTCCCAAGTGAAAATAGTTATAGACAGTCGGGCCGCATGCGTACATCTTTACCTTGCCGGGCTCAATCGTCTTGAATTCTTCTTTTGTTCTTGAAAGTGTGTTGTAAAGTTTCATATATATAGTTCTCCTTCGTGTTAAATCTTATGTGTTTATATTAGATATCAACAAGATTCAACATCGACAGGATCTTAAATCAACAAACAAAAAAATAACGACCGCCACTGAACGGACAGCCGGATCAAGAGCTGTTATCTGATTCTCATCATAAAGAAGTCCCATAACTTCTCATTACTCCTTGAAACCCCCGAAACACAGCGGACTCTGATTGACACCCGGAAATCCAGGGCGGTGCTCAGGTATCAGATCTCAATAGTCCAACTTACAAGGCTTTACATCAAAAAGACAGGCCCAAGCTCCTTATTACGTCATGTAGGTCCAATTTAGAGGCCACCATGCTCGAGTTAATATAATTATAGCAAATTAAAAGTCAAAAAACGCTTTGTCAAATAAATATAATATAAGCGTTTCCTGTGCCTTTTTTGTGCCTTTGCGAAGCTGTCACAGGTAAGTTCAGCACAGTCTGATGTATGTCCGTATCGGAATTTTCAAGTTTTCGAGAAAAACATGTCGGAAACCCATCTAATCAAGCGCTTCCGACACACATTTTCGATAATTCCCGTTTTTCCGACACGAATCTGAGAAAAAATAGAAATCCGGCAGAAATATAACTCAAACTTTCAGCTCTACTTCGCTTACTTCGAGGTCAGCCTTGTGCGCTTCGATCAAAGGTCTTACACATTCATTAAGGAATGTGTCGACCTGCTCGGGACATCGGCCGATGTAAAGCTTAGGATCCCTGAGCTTCAACAGCTCATCCATCGTCATGCCGAACTTCGGATCAGCCGCGATCCTCTCGAGAAGGTCATTTGGCTTGCCTTCGTTCTTAACAACAGAGCCCGCCTGCATAGAGAGCTGGCGGATCTCCTCGTGGAGTTCCTGACGGTTGCCGCCCTTCTTGGTTGCTTCCATCATGATATTCTCAGTCATCATGAACGGGAGTTCGTCAAGGATGTGCTTTTCGATCATCTTGGGATAGACAACAAGACCGGAAACGACATTTGTATAGATGCCGAGGATCGCGTCAACTGCGAGGAATGCCTCGGGTACTGATATTCTCTTGTTTGCTGAGTCATCGAGCGTTCTCTCAAACCACTGCTCTGAAGATGTCATGGCAGGGTTAAGAACATCCGCGATCACATATCTGGAAAGGGATGCGATTCTCTCTGATCTCATCGGGTTTCTCTTATAAGCCATTGCGGAAGATCCGATCTGGTTCTTCTCGAAAGGCTCCTCGATCTCCTTCAAGTGCTGGAGAAGTCTGATATCGTTCGAGAACTTGTGAGCACTCTGTGCGATGGCAGCAAGAGCGGAAAGGACCGTATAATCGATCTTTCTGGAATAAGTCTGACCTGATACATAGTAAGATTCTTCAAAGCCCATCTTTGCGCAGATCTTCTTGTCGAGCTCTACACACTTCTCGTGATCGCCGTCAAAGAGATCATAGAACGAAGCCTGCGTACCGGTCGTACCTTTGCAGCCGAGAAGCTTTAACGAAGCGATGGCATTCTCGATGGTCCCGAGATCGAAAACAAGATCCTGGAGCCACAAAGTTGCCCTCTTGCCTACCGTTACAAGCTGGGCGGGCTGGAAATGTGTGAAGCCCAAAGTAGGCATAGCCTTATATTCGTCAGCAAAATCAGAAAGCTTTGCGATAACAACTACAAGTCTCTTCTTAATGAGCTCAAGAGCTTCTCTCATAATGATGATGTCAGTGTTATCACCGACATAGCAGGAAGTAGCGCCGAGGTGGATGATCGCGTCAGCACCGGAGCCCTTGACCTGCTTGCCGTATGAATGGACATGAGCCATTACGTCATGGCGGCGGATCTTCTCCTCTGCTGCAGCATCCTCATAATCGATATCATCCTTGTGAGCCTTGAGATCAGCAATCTGCTCATCCGTGATGTTAAGACCTAATTCCTTCTCTGCCTCGGCTAATGCGATCCAAAGAAGTCTCCATGTACGGAACTTCTTGTCAGGCGAGAAGATGTACTGCATCTCTTTGCTTGCATATCTGGAATTCAAAGGACTCTCGTAGGAATCTCTCATTGCGCTTATTCCTCCAACAATTTATCTATTGCAGTGATTTTAGCACAGATTGAGAGGATTCTGACCGCTTTCTCGATATCTTCAACAACCGGGAATGAAGGTGCGAGTCTGATATTGGTATCCTGAGGATCTTTTCCGTAAGGGAAACTTGCACCTGCAGGTGTAAGCGCCACGCCTGCGTCCTTGCACATTGTTACGATCTTTGTTGCCGTTCCCGGCATAGCATAAAAGCTTACGAAATATCCGCCCTTAGGATCTGTCCAGTGCCAGAGATCTTTATTGCCGCCGAGCTCTTCATTAAGAACTCTCTGGCATGCCTCGAACTTGGGACGAAGGATCTCCGCATGCTTCATCATGTGCCGGTAAACAGCTTCCGCACTCGGAAGGAATTTTGCATGAGCGAGCTGATTTACCTTATTCGTGCAGATCGTCTGGGCATTAAGGAATTTCTTCGTATAAGCCATATTCTCCTTGTTCGCAGCGAAGCATGAGATTCCGCCGCCTGCGAAAGTGATCTTGGATGAAGACGCAAACTCATAGACTCTGTTTGCATGTCCGGCCTTCTCGCAAAGAGAGAGCATGTCAGGAAGTTTTCCCCATTCATTTCTGTCTTCGGAAAGATGGTGAACAACATATGCGTTGTCCCAGAAGATTCTGAAATCGACAGCTCCTGTCTCCATTTTCGCGAGTCTCTCGCATGTTTCTTCGGAGTAAACAACACCGTCAGGATTGCTGTAACAAGGAACGCACCATATACCCTTGACCTTCTCGTCCTTAACGAGTTCTTCAACGATGTCCATGTCAGGACCGTTATCCGTCATGGGAACGGCAACAAGCTCAAAGCCCATTGTCTCAGTTACTCTGAAATGTCTGTCATAACCCGGTGTCGGGCAAAGCCACTTTCTTCCTTCAACCTGTGACCACGGCTTGGGAGAATCGACTTCACCGAAAACCATCGCGCGCATAACTGCATCGAACATCTGGTTAAGTGAAGAGGAATTGCCCATGAAAACGTTTTCTTTGTCGGTTCCGATGATGTCAGCGAAAACTTCCCTGATCTCGGCAATACCGGGAGCAACGCCGTAATTTCTTGTATCCTGGCCGGCATTATCGAGATAACCGGTCTTAAGAGTGTCATATATATCGTTGGAAAGATCGAGCTGGGCCGGAGACGGCTTGCCGCGTGTCATATCGAGCGTCAGATTAAGTGCCTTGCACTTCTCATAGCGTTCATTCAGCTCTTTTCTTTCAGCCAAGAGCTCTTCTTTTGTCATCTCACGGTAACACTTCATGATCAGCCAGCCTTCCTAAAATGAAATTTTGAATTTTGAATCTTGCATTTTCGAGATCGGGAACCCGCCCCAAAACCTCAACAATTATAGTCTATTACTTAATTAAAGCAATAAATAAAATTTGCTAAAATGGCATTTCCGCTTGCCAAAAATGCATTTAAAGGCAAATTCGGCAGATTGCACATCAGAAAGGCACAAAATCAATTCTTTGTATATTACCTTGTTCATCGTGCGTGACCATGATCACTTCGAAGACAACATTTTTCCCGTAAAGATCATTCTCATCTATGTACCGCTCGGCAGTCATCATCACCTTTTTCCTCTTGCTGTTTATGACCGATTCCGCCGAGTCCGGATAGTATCCGATATTGCGTCTTGTCCTTACTTCGAAAATATGGATGTCACCGTCTTTCTCTGCAATAATGTCAAGTTCACCCACATTATGAACAGCATAATTACGCCTGAGGATGTTGTATCCTTTATCCCTGAGAAGTCCGGCCGCAGCATCTTCTCCTCTGGCACCGACGTATTGTCTGAATGTTTTATCTTTGCGTTTCATATAATTTCTCTTTTCTTATATTTTTTTGATAATTTGATTTTTTGTTGTATTGACACCTTTAGTGTCTTAAAATTTAGGAACAGTAATAAATAAGGGACACTCTATGATCGCCGGCACACCTGACATCAAAAATTTTTTCGAGACACTCAATGAATGTGTTGATTGCAAATTCAATGAGAAATTCTCTAAATATGCCGATTACCTCTCCATCGCCAAGATCGAAGATGCTCAGTTTATTAGCGGCAAACTTACCTCCAAGAATGTCGATTATGTCTCTGATAATATCGGACAGGAATACTTCGAAGTCAGCTTAGGCAGCAAAGAATCCGTTACTACAATCGTAAGATTCACATACACACAATTCCGTCCCCAGTTCACTGTCGAACAGGAAGAATTCATGTTGATCTTCAGAGACAGCGTCGCAAACAAGATCGCAGTCAGCCGTCTGAGCGACAAGTATTCATACATCTACAACAACGACATCGAATTCGGCATGCATAATGCCAACTACCTTTTCAATAAATTTGACGATATGTTCGCATCAGGCGTAGCCACCAAATACTCTGTCGCGTTTATCAATATTAAGCATGTTAACCAGCTCAACAGATATTTCGGTTCCGACATCGCAGGCTCTGCGATCAAGATGTTCGGTGCCAAGCTCAATGCTTTTCCGGATTCTGACAGAGGCGAATTCGCCGTGCATCTGGGCGGCGATAATTTTGTAGTCGTCCTTATCACTTCGCGGCTTACGGAACTTGAGCATTTTATCTCTTCTGTTCCTGTCGCGCTTACTTACGGCGGCGACAAGTTCGAGCACATTTTCAGCTGCAGGGCCGGCATAACTTCGATACGTCCAAATCACCGTTTCGGCAACCATGTCATGGGCGAATGCTCTCAGGCATACAGTTATTCGAAAAAGAACAACATCGACATCGTTTACTACTCCGAAGCAATAAACGAATCCAACCACAACAACACCGAGACACTGAGCCGCGCACTGGATGAAAACAAGTTCCTCATCTACTACCAGCCGGTAATAAGCTTCGAAGACAAGCCTGCGCTGCATGCCGCAGAAGCTCTGGCAAGATGGCCCCTGGACGGCAAGATAATCTCACCGCAGGAATTCATCACTCTTGCAACCGACTCAGGCATCGTCACCAAGATCGACTTCTACGTCTTAGAGAACGTCTGCAAGAACATCCAGTCCTGGCAGGCACAGGGCATTTCCATTGTTCCGATCACGGTCAATTTTTCCGGCCGTCATCTGTTCAATTCATCGATCGCCGACGACATACTCAAGGTTATCGATAAATACGACGTCGACCACAAACTTATCGGCATCGAATTCTCAGAACCGGATTTCACTCAGAGAATGCCTGTCCTTAAAGATGTAAGCCATACATTAAGCGAAGCGGGAGTCCTTGTCACTCTCGACAAATTCAGCACCGGCCAGTCCACACTCACGCTTCTTCACGACATGGAAGCAAGCTACGTTAAGATCAGTGCCGACAGATTCGACCCTGACGATCCGAAAGGCCGCATCATCGCAAACGACATGATCAATCTCGCCAACATACTCGGTTACAAAGTAATCTGCGAAGGTGTCGAAACACAAAAGCAGGCCGACGACCTCATGCAGTGCGGTTGTAAGTTCTTCCAGTCTTTCTTCTACGACAAGCCGTTATCAGAAAGATTCTTCGTCAGCAGGCTTCAGAATCCTGATTACGACATAGAGTTTGCCACGAACAATCCCGAAGAAATGTAATTACTTGCCGTTTGAACAAGCTGACGGCATATTTATCGGAAGTTTGCATCAATCATCCTATCTAATACCCTGACATCCATTGGTGTTTTTGAAGTCTCGAACGTCAGGAAAAGCTTCTCTCCGACAATGATTCCGGCGTTGCTGTAATCATTTACCCTTTTCACCATATCTTCAGCATATTGCGGATCATCCATTCTCCCGCAATGCTCATAATAGACAACTTCCCGGTCACTGAGCCTCAATATCGTAAAATCCGGATGAATGGTCTTCTTCCCGACCTTGAGCGGGCATTCATATTTGTACGGGATTCCTTTGGCATAGAGTCTGTCAGCAATGATCACTTCGGATTTTGATCGCACGCGCTCACCTTTCAATGTCAAATAAACGGGAATATCATCTGAGATCTGAGCGGGTTCATAAGGTTTCTCCTGCCATCTTTTCGCGAACTGTTCATTAGTTGGAACAATAGGCTTAACGATTCTTTTTCTATCTTCAGACAATTGCTCATATACTTCTTCTGCTATTAACTCAGGGTAAAGTTTCTTCATCCTGCGCAATGCAGTCATTTCCGACTTTATAGCCTTCATTACTTTCTCCAAATAGCTCTTCTGAAGCAGATTCTCTATCAATTCGGCATCCTCAACACCAAGCAATATCTCTTCAGAGCCATAGTCTTCTCCGGACAAATAGAAGCGGGCAGAATTATTTTGATGTTTTATATAGATTCGCCCGTTCGGATAATTCTTAAGTTTTTCTTCAGTTCTTTTTGAAATCTTTTTCAGGACTTCATATCTGCCGGTAATTAAGTCTCTCAAATCTTCAGTCATAATCTGTAAACTCCTCTTTTCTATCTGATATCACACCTGATTCTTGAGATTTCTCCAATAATCTGTCGGAAAACTACGAGATGCCTTACAATTCCGATACGATCAGGTGCTATTTGCTCAATGATTTGAACGTTTTATTCAAATCTACGTTTTTTCCATTCACTTTTTGTCGGAAAGACATTAATCATGGGTGTTTCCGACAGAATATTTAATTATTTCTCGATATTCCGACATAACTTTTTCGAAAATATCCTTTTCCCGACAGCCGTAATGCAATAACCTCATTTTCCCGACATCACCCAATTTGTGCTATATTATTTCTAATTTTCATAAGACAAGAGGTATTACCATGATTTCAAAGAAAATGATCGAGTCGCTCAAGGGCGGTTCAGAGATCCGCAAGATGTTCGAAGAAGGCGGCAGACTTAAGGCTATCTACGGCGCAGACAACGTTTATGACTTCTCTATCGGCAATCCCGACTTAGAGCCTCCGAAGGAAGTCTTCGATGCCCTTAAGGATCTCGCGAACAATCCGACTCCCGGAATGCACGGATATATGCCAAATGCAGGCTATCCTTCTACAAGAAAGATAGTTGCGGATAAGCGTGGACAGGAAGCAGGAATCGAGATCGGATCTGAAGCGGTCTGCATGACAGTCGGCGCAGCTTCTGCGATGAACGACGTTCTGCATTCAATACTTGATCCCGAGGACGAAGTCATTCTTCTTGCTCCTTACTTCATGGAATACAACGGATATGTCGCAAACCACAACGGCAAAGTCGTAATAGTCCAGACTGACGACAGATTTATGCCCGTTATTTCCGACATCGAAAAGGCCATCACAGCTAAGACAAAGGCAATTATCGTTAACTCACCTAACAACCCGTCAGGCGTTGTATATCCCGCAGAACTTCTTACTGAACTTAACAATATGCTCAAGAAGCAGGATCACACTATCTATGTCATCAGCGATGAGCCTTATATCGATCTTGCTTATGACGGAGCTTCCGTTCCTTGCGCTCTCAAGTATATCGACAACCTCATCATCTGCTTCTCATGGAGCAAGTCGTTGTCACTGCCCGGAGAGAGAATCGGTTATACGCTCGTATCACCTAAATGTGCTGATTTCGAGGAACTTACAGGAGCTATTGTGCTTTCAAACAGAACACTCGGCAGCGTTAATGCTCCTGCGATCTGGCAGAAAGTCATCGAGAAATCAATCTATGCAAAGGTTGATGTTGCCAACTATGAGAACCGCCGCAACCTTCTCTACTCCAACATTGTTGACGCCGGTTTTGACGCAGTTAAGCCTAACGGCGCACTCTACATCTTCATGAACACTCCGAACGGCCTTACTGATGAAGAATTTGCCGCTATCTGCGCCAAGCAGAACCTCCTTCTCGTCAAGGGTTCAAGCTTCGCAAGACCCGGTTACTGCCGTCTTGCATTCTGCGTATCCGAGACTTCTATCAGGAATTCCAGAAAAGCTTTCTTCGCAGTTGCTGAAGAGTTAGGCTTAGCACACAGGAAAGAACTGTAATACTCAATTCCATCACAGAGAAAAATGCTTTCAAACAATACAGGGGTTGTCATTAAATGACAGCCCCTGTACTTTTGAGCCGTCTCCCTTCGGAAGAGCGTTCATACTATTTGCTCACTTCGCATATCACAACAAACTCAGTATTTCCAGGATAATATATTCCAGAAATAGGATCTTCTCCCCATCCACAAGCTGAAATGCAAAGTGTTTCTTCAGAATATGTATCAGCCTTCAGATAAGGCATCAGATCCGAATCCGAGACATATACCGTGTCAACAATCTTGTACATGTGCCTAACACCATCGGTCGTGGTCACTATAACTTCTCCCCCGATCCGGTCCGCCAGATACTGGATCGACCCCAGTTTTGTATCAGCTGATCCTATCTGGCGGTGTCCGAAAAGATTACAAAGACCGGCTTCACCTATCTGTGCCGTTCCCGGAAATCTTCCGACACCATATCTGAGTGCATTGACAGAGCAGGAATCCCATATTGGTTCTTTTACGCCTATAGCCGGAATCTCAAGGACGCCCAGTAAAGTCAACGATTCGTGTTCGGACGAGATCGTACTCATGTCCTGCAAAAGCTTCTCCAGACCTGCATCCTTCTCACCTTTCTCGCCCTCGATAGCAAGTGCATCCGTGACAGGGACTTCAAAAGATATTACTTTCGGGCCGTTCTTAACGGCTTCTTCTGCCGCATTTATCGCCGCATCCCTGTAACTCACCCTTATCCTGCTTTTTGCCGTCTCGATAAACGCAAGACATATTCCGCAAATCAATATCAGGACCAATGCCGATAAGGCTGTAATCTTAATAGCTTTACTCATATTCTTCTCCTGATGTTCAATCACAGATCACTTTCCGCCTAATCTTCTTTTGCGCGAGATAACAAACCAAGCACCGGCAGCAATCGATGCAACTAATGTTATTACGTTTCCGGCAACAGAATATGAAGGCGTAATTCCTCCTGTCTTAGGGCTGAAGTGAACGGTTACCGTCTGTCCTTCATAGTTAATATCTTCATGTTTCGCTATGAGAATGTCCTTATTCTGAGTTCCTTCTGAAATTTCCATTTTCGTAGCGACATCGTATATCCGCTCGAAAACAACTATTCTGTCGCCCTCGGAAAGCCCTGCTGTCGAGAATGTTATATTTACATCAACAGTATCGTCACTCTCGCCCGGGACAAACATTACACAGCCTGTCACAGGCGTATTTCCGTTCATGAGCCGGGTGCCGTCAGACTTATATAAATTAGCTTCAGCCATATATGTGTTGCCGGGCTCAAATCCGGAATAGAAAATAGTATCAGTAACGGTAATATTCACGGCTTCGGTTGAAGCAAGCCATATTTCCTTGATTCCGTCAACTGATGCGGACGTCATCGCAGTAGGCCTTTCAACCGTCTGTTCCTCGTCAGTAATATCAGCATGTGATATGATCCTGACACCCGTTTCTTTATCCGCAATATTCTCGAAGACTACCATCCTGGTTTTTTCGAAAGGCACAAGAACATCTTTGAAAACAACATCGACAAAACCGCTTGATCCTGATGCCGTGAATTCAACAGACTCCTTATAAGTCCTGCCGTTTATATCCTTATAGATTCCGCAGGTTTCGGCATTATAAAGCGTGCCTTCAATAATATATTTCCTGCCCTCAATCAGGTTTTCATAGAAGACTTTATCGACGATCGTTACTCTTTCATTGTAAGTAAGAGTGTGCGACTTATTATCGGCATCAGCAGCTGTTGTCTTGATCTTCGGGACATGAACTGTCTGGTCAACATCATCGATATCAGCATGGATAACAAGAGAGAAATTGTTATAGTCTAATGTCTCAAACGCAACAAGCGTCTGACCTTCGAGCAGTTCAGCATTAACGATAAATTCGACATCGATAAAACCTTCTGAAGATTCAGGATTAAATGTAACGCTATTTACTACTTCATTGCCTTTTTCATCTTTTAGCGCCTCTTTTGTTTCTTTTACAAAAACGGAACTGTACAGAGTGTACTCAAGCCCCGGAATCAGTTTTGTGTAGTAAACGCGGTCAACAAGTTTCTCTTCAGTTCCTGCTCTTACAAAGCCTTTACCTTCTCCAATATCTTTATCGAAGAATGTTGTGCGGATATCCGGAACATCGACAGTCTGTTCAATATCTGTTATGTCATTGTGCGTTGCAACAGTCTTCTCACCGTACTTACATTCTTCAAAAGCAACAAGTGTATCACCGGCAATAAGTTCGCCGTCAAACTCGAAAATAATATCGACAGAACCGCTGTCCGAATCGGGTGTAAATACAACTTCCGATGTTATTGCATTACCATCTTTATCCGGGAATTCACTGCCGGTCTCCCTGTCCATCAGTTTGCCGCACATGGTGTACTCGTAACCGGGTTTGAGGTTGGTATAAGCAACCTTATCAACAAGTTTTATGATAGTTCCCTGTCCGGCAATATGAGTATCCGTTACAGTATCAAGCAGCGTTGTGTGTATCTGCGGGAAATATACAGTCTGCTCTTCGTCATTGATATCAGAATGTGTTGCAACAAGTATATCGTTGTAGATCAGATCTTCGAAGGCTACTACTGTTTTTCCGCTGAGAAGTCCTGAGCTGAACTCGAATACAATTTCAACACGTCCTTCACTATTCTCAGCCGTAAACTTCGTAGAAGCCGTGATCTCATTCCCGTTCTCATCAGTCATTACATCCCCTGTTTCTTTATTAACCAGGACACCTGATACATTGTATTCCTTGCCGGGAAGAAGATTTGTGTATCTGACTGTATCTATAAGTTTTGTTGTTTCAGAACAGGACGAAACATGCGAATCTGTATCCGGATCGATCAGGGCAGTCTTGATTCCCGGACTGTAAACTGTCTGACCTTCATCGCTGATATCCTTATGAGAAGCGATCAGCTCACCTCCTGCCGAGTCTTTGTGCAGTTCTTCAAATGCAACAATAGTTACGTCGTTGACCGATGTCGTATCAAGTTTATACGTTACTTTAACCGTTCCTGACTGAGGAATCGCCTCACCATATTCGTCAGGCACTGTATCAACATCGAATTCCGTGCTTGCAGTTATTGCATTACCATTGTTATCAACAATCTCCT
Organism: Clostridiales bacterium; assembly: GCA_017510605.1. Taxonomy (GTDB): domain Bacteria; phylum Bacillota; class Clostridia; order Saccharofermentanales; family Saccharofermentanaceae; genus Saccharofermentans. Next base: position 159,725 of record JAFWMQ010000015.1, on the reverse strand, counting down.
TACCGGTTTTCTTATCCGTCAGAACGCCTGACATTACATAGTGGCCCGGAAGGAGAAGTTCATAAGAAACAGTATCTTCCAAAACAGTTTCAGAAGAGCATAAAGATATGTGCTCGCTTGTCTTAACATCAACAAGTGTTGTCCCGATCACAGGCGGCACATCATTATATATAACGACTGTATTTACAGGATTTCCATCCTCTTTAACTCCATCATCGATTGTGAGGACAGCGCTCGTTCTACTGCATGAATCAAGCCTTATTATCTTGTTATTGTTTTCAACAGTTGTTTCATTTATCCAGTGTGCGCGCCAAGAAGGAGCTGCTCCTGTTTCGCGGATCTCGTACCAGCCTTCGGGTACTTTGCCGAATGATACCGAGCCCTTTCCGTCTGAAGTTGTGATCTCGACAGTATCCAACAATGTTGCATCATCAGATGCCGCATCTCCATTCCCTCTGTAATAGATCTCGAAATTAAACGTCTCAGGCTCATCTTCTCCTGACCGTTCAACCTTGACGATATCGAAAGAGCCCTCGATCCTGACATTAGTTACAATTATATTCTCGGTTACATAATCTCCGCTTGTAAGTTCAAAATCTTTGTAAAACTGCAGTTTTCCGCCTGCAGTCCTTGAACCGAATCCTTCAGGTGTCATGTAAGTATAAGGAACCGTTGTATCCTTATAAAATGTCTCAGGGCATATCTCGACTACCCTGTATTTTCCGACCGGCAGAACAAGCGTATCAATTCCGTCTCTTTGCGTGTGAGCACCGCTGTAATCCCATGTAAAACCGTATGTTCCGACACCGCTTGTCTTACATGCTCCGGTTGCAACAAGAATCTCTTTATCACCGTCAAGATAATACAATTCAGCCATCACATCAGATGTATCACCCTCGACAGCAACATTTTTTGCGAGATTGAATTCCTGGACTTCCCTCTCATTCTCTACGGAAAGACTCTTTATCTTACCGTCGTTTTCTTCACCGGAGAGATCGATATCCAATGAATATGTATAGGACGAATCTGTCTCTGTCTTTACCCAGCCGTTATTATTTTTTTCGCCGATAAGAAGCAGGGTACCGTTAGCATCAACATAGTCTTTATTCCAGGTTTCCTCTACCCTGTAACATCCGAGCGGAATGTTATTAAGAACATTTACGGAAGTTGAAGGTGTTGAACCGTAACCGGATGATACCGCCCTGTGCCATGTAACATTTCCGTTGGTATCTACGATGCCGTTTGCAACAAGAACATCCTTCCCTCCATCTGTGTTATAGATCTTGAAAGATACTTTGGTTACATCGAAAGGATTATTTGCAGGAACCACCTTATTCGCGCTGATACCGGTGTACAGATAATCGTTCGTAACACCTTCTCTTGTAACTGTCTCATCAGTGACTGACACATCCTTATAGTAATATCCGTTTGCCTTTGTCCATGCTTTTCCGGCAGTCAAAGGTGCAGCATAGGTATAAGGAATCCCGGTATTGCCATATGAGATACAGATCGAATCCGTAATCTCCCTTACCTGGTAGCAGATGGTGGTCTCAGTTCCAGCTGAATTCTTCTCTGCCGCAGGAAGTTCTAACTGATACGTTGTTGTTCCTGTCAACAGCTTTGAAGGATCAGTATTCTGATAGTAATCCTGTACTTTATATGTCCAAAGAACGCGGCCGTCTGACTGTGAAACGCCTGTTGCGATCTGTACAGGCGAGTTCTGTGAACTCGTGTTATACAGTTCATATTCAAAACCTTCGAGATTACTCCTTATAGTCTTATCTGCAAGAGTTTTTGTAAGTGAGTAATAGCCTACCTTGGGAAGTTCTGTAAGCTCAATTGATCCGTCCGCGAGCTGCTTCCAATAATTTTTGTTACCATATGTCGAATTGTTTTCGACGGTGAAAGAAACGGTTTCACCGAGTCTGTATCTTACGACCTGGTCATTCAGCCTGTATCCTGCAGGAGCGGTTATTTCTTCAATGCGGATTGTGCCGTAAGGAAAATCAGTCCAGTCAGAAGGCAGATTCTTGAGATAATCCGGGTTGCTTCCGCCTGCAGGTGTAAGAGCCTTAAGATCAGAGAGCTTTATCACTCCCGAGTTCCCGCTGAGCGTTACGTTATAGATAACAGTTGCAGAAGCATTGCTGTTGCCTGATGCTCCGAGATCCTGTGCATAGTAGGATATCCTGAATACCGCGCCGGAGAGTGAAGCACTGTGAACGACATTACCATTCTTATCGGCTTTCTTAAGAGTAATATTCAGCGGAGCGCGTCCGGGATTATCCTGAAGGTTCATATAGCAGATCCCGCCCGAGAACGTGGTTGTGACGTTCTGGTTAACGGACACAGTACCGGTATTGCTTACAGAAACTGTATAGATCTTGTTATCAAGCACATACCCTTTTCCCACAGCAGTCTCTCTGAGATAATAAGTCTTGCCATATGCGGTTTTAAACTTCGTGGTCGTTGTGCCGTTAGCATTGACCGTAAATGTCGCAAGAGCATTTGTCTTAGCGTTTGCATCAACCGGGCTTGCATAAAGGCCATAGGAAGTATTTGCAAGCGAGTAACAGGTATTGCTTCCCGTAACGGCCGGAGCAGAAGATGCTTTTGTAAGACTTATCTCAACAGGAGTCGGCGTAGGAGTAGGCGTGCTCGTCGGTGTCGATGTTGGCGTGCTTGTCGGCGTTGGAGTGTTGGTCGACGTAGGTGTAGGCGTGCTGCTCTTTCTCGTTCTTGCTCCGCCGACAGCGAAAAGCTGATAATCCTCGGGATCCGTTCCCCATGCAGAAGTATCTGTTACACAGTGATAATACTCAGCCCATCCGTCATAAATGGTGTAAACATTTCCTCCGTAAGTAACCTTTCCGCTGGAATAGATGCCATAGATATAATCGAGGTAATTATTCCATACGCTCATGCTGTCATTTGCGCCCCTCGGTGTATCTGAAGGCCAATAACCGTTAAAGACACGGCAGGCACAGAAATGCGTAATCACATACATCACATCGCTGTTTATATTTGATGTGCTGATAAGCACGGAACTGCCGTTATCTTTCCACCACTGTTTTGCGACATTATACAAAACAGGATCTCCCTGGGGACAGAAAGCAAATACGTATGCCAGACTGTTTATAGTTCCGCTGTAATCGTAATCCCAGAAATATCCTCCGACAGGGTTTTCGGCTTCATGCTCTATACAGTAATACACATGTGAAGATGAAGTGTTGCTAACACTGGAATCATAGTTATAGTCGTAATACCATCCTGTTCCTGTAGCTCCCGGAACATTCCTGAAATATGAGGTTAGGCTGATCGTATTTCCTAAAGTAATGGCAATAGACGACGGGCCTTCGCGGTCCGTGACAAAAACCATTGTACCGTTTTGTTCTCTTGCGAAGAGATAATATTCTTCCGGATCTGATCCATCATGATCTTCAGAAGGCTTTGTCTGCAGTTCACCGGTTTTCCCGTCAATGATCCTACCGAGAGCTGTTGCGGCCGCCTCAGATGTTGATCCGGCAATTACATAATAGTCAACAATGTCGCCGTAGTTGGATGAAGATCTCAATGTGCCGTCATCATTAAGCGCACCTACGGTAATAACACCACTGATGCCTGCAGGAAGATATTTAGATGCATCTGTTCCGTTGTTGCCGGCAGATGCCACGACAGTTGCCTTAGTATTATCGATAAGTGAGATGAAAGCATCATATTTACCGGCGTTCCTGATGGACATGGCCATAAGGATATAATCAACACCGATATCTTCCGCGAGCTGGACTGCGGTATAGACATCCGACATGTTTCCTTTGCCGTCATCGCCGATAGCTTTTATGCTTATGATATAAGCATTGTCTGTCTCATTCAGAATCAGGCCGCACATAGCAGTACCATGCCCGTTATAATCAGCAGCATCATCGCCTATTACCGAATATGATTCATTTGCAAGATTGGAGCCTGTATCGATAACTGCAACCTTTATATCCGTATCGGGATTAACGGTTCCAACCTTTAAGGTTTCTCCCGTATCGCCGCAAACACTGACAGTGCCGTCCAGAGAGTACTCAACATTCATATCAAAGAGCTTTCCTACCGCTTTGACAAGATCCTCATATCTTTCAAAACCCAAAATATAGGTGCCATCAAAATAAATGCCATAGGACACTTCAAGATCAGAAAGATCTTCATATGTATCGACGATCACTTTCTCAAAATCCGGGAAATCCGCTATTAACTTAAAGTATTCTTCAGAAGACCCGGCTGTGACGATGTTATTCTTCTGCTCTTCAGCTTCAGATTCCAGAGGCTCCTGGGCCACTGTATCATCAGCCTCTGATTCTGCTGTATCTATTGTTTCTGTCGTTTCCATTTCTTCAGTTATTTCTGTATCTTCCTGATCAGTTTCTGCTTCTGTTGAATCAGGTTCTTCTTCAGCTTTCAGCTCTTCAGGCAGCACATTCTCAACCGTTTTTTCAGTTTCCTCCGGGAGCTCATCTGCAGATACAAAAAATGACTGCTGAAGAGGACTTACCGCCATTAAAAAAGCTATCGCAAAAGCAGCTGCTCTTTTCTTGATATTCATTTGTGTTTCCTTTCTTTTTCGCTAAAACTGATAAGAGGCTGCCTTCAAAAGACAACCTCTTATCTATCGGATATACTTATTTGCCCATTTCCGGGTTATAGTAAATTACGAGACCTCATCAAGTTCTTCCGTTACCCTGTTGATGGACCCGTCAACAATACTGTACCGGTATATGCTGTCAGACAATCTTTCAGAGCGCCTGACATGTTCGTTATTCGTCTCCTTTACAATGTTTATCAGTCTCTCACTTCCGTTAAATGTCTCGGTCGAAAGAATGACAAGATCATGTACAGAAGACGGAAGGATATAACAGTCAGTACCTATATTCTGTGCGACTTTCCCGATAACATCCTTGTAAATAAGCGCGTTTGCCCCGAAGAACTGATACTCATTGCTTAACACATATACCCTCTCATGTGCCGGCACTTTCTCAAGATCAGGAAAAGACTCCCTGATCTCATTATCGTCTGCTCCCCATCTTCTCATCATGCGGCCCATAGCCTCTTCAATCCTCTCGCTCTTAAACGGGAACAACTTCTTAGTATTCTTCTTAGCGAACTGAAAGAGCATCTTCTCGCTCATATTCTCCGCTCTTGCGATATCGTTCGTGATAAGAAACCCTGAAACGCCGGTTTCATCAATATTTATGATAACCCTGTACACTATCGTAAGATCCATGAAAGCCCTGTGAGGACAATGATCAATCATCTCTTTATTGTCCTTTGTGTTGACGATCTGAAAGACTATCTTATCTGTCAGGGATGATACATTCAGATCCAGAATGTTCTCAGGAAGATACTTCATGGATTCAGCAAGATATACAGCCTGATTAGACATCACTTTCTCGAAAGAATCGCAATCCAAATACTGATCATACAGGCTCTCCATATAAAATGTCGGGCTGCAGAATGAACCTTTAATGTTCTTAGGTTTAATAACGATTCCCGTAAGACACATGTTCACCTTCGGAACTTTCCTGAGTTCAAGTTCGCAACCGGCATATCTTTCGGGCATGTAATCCAGAAATTCCTTCATTACTCTCTTCTTGAAACGCTCGTAACTCATCATAAGCATCGTCCTCCGTAGAATATTTATAGGCAACAAAAAACGCACCCCGAAGGATGCGTTCATTCATTTGCACTATAAGTGTATATGGTTTTCCAGTCTCATTCAATAGCAAAAAGTCTCAATTTTGGCACCCTAATTTACAATTGTTAGGGTCACCAAAAGCAGTCCGGCCCTTATGGATATTGAGATTGAGCCGTTTTTTTCTGTCGGATGGTTCGAAAACGAGAAAGTCGTGCCTGCAGTCAGATCCTTGTCCTTGAGCGGATAGTATAATCCCTCAGTCGTAACACCCTTTACCGGCTCAGAAAAATCCCACGGAATGAGTGAGACGGACAGGGGCTTATCAAAACGGCTGATATCGATCTCTATGGAATCCTCACCATACAACGGATAACAATATGTCAGGCCGTCCGTAACAGTAACTTTCCTGCCCTTCTGTCTTAATCCCAGAACAAGCTGAATATTAGCTAACAGATGATCAGTTCTTCCTCCAAACGGTGTTATCAGGAATACATCCGGGCCCTCAGTCTTTTCAAGAGCGATCTCGGAATCGGTCTGGTCTTTTTCGACAGGGTATTTCTCAGTAAAAATGTTATTGGACTCAATGAACTTCAGGGCATCTTCCGAGATGGAATCCATGTCTCCTACGACAATATCAGGAACGATTCCGTGATGCGCAAGGATATCACAGCCGCCGTCGCAGGCAATGATCACTTTGTCCTCAGCTGAATCTGAAAGTTCTTTAATATTTTTTGCCGCCTCATCAGTCAGAGGCCCGCCGGTTACGACAATGTAGCGCATCTTTTAAGTTCGTCGATGGCTTTTGCGGGATCTTCTGCATGGAACACACTGCTTCCCGCAACAAAAAGTCTCGCACCGGCATCGTATATACGCTTGATGTTATCTTCAGCAACGCCGCCGTCAACAGCAATTATCGTGTCAGCATTCTGATCGTCGATCGCTTTTCTGAGCTTTCTTAATCTCTCATCAGAAAAATCAAGATAACCCTGCCCTCCGAATCCGGGATAAACGGTCATTACAAGGATAATATCAACTTTGCCGATAAAAGGAAAAACCTTCTCGATAGGCGTGTCGGGATGGATTGCAATGCCTGCGCTCTTTCCCATAGACTTGATCTCTTCAATAAGGCTGTCAGGATCTTCAGAACACTCGACATGGAATGTGATATTGTCCGAACCGCTTTCAGCAAAAACTTTAATATACTGCTCAGGATTCGTGATCATGAGATGTGTAAAAAACTTCATATCCGTGTACTTGCGGATCGACTGTATAACAGGAATACCGAAAGAAATATTGTTTACATAATGGCCGTCCATAACGTCAATATGAAGATAATCGGCATTAGTCTCAACTGCCTTAATATCTCTCATAAGATAGCCGAAATCAGCGGCCAAAATAGAAGGTGCTATCCCAATATCTTTCATTGCTTTCTCCTGTGTCTGTAGTTATTCCTATTATCATAAAGCTCAGTATAAAAACTTGTATATCTCCCGTAACGTCCCGAATCAATAAGACCGTCATCTAATGCGCTCCTGACGACACACCCGTCTTCTTTACGGTGCGAACAATCGTCGAATCTGCAGCCGGTCGCAATTGCCGTTATCTCAGGATATCCATATAGAACATCCCTGTAATCGACGCCCTGGTCCTCCAGTGACAAAGAGGTAAAACCGGGAGTGTCACATATAAAACCGTCAAAGAACTCATGCAGCTCAACATGTCTTGTCGTATGTCTGCCGCGCTTTATCTTAGCACTTACTTCTCCGGTCTGCATAAGATCGATCCCGAGAAGCGAATTGCACAAAGTGCTTTTCCCTACTCCGGAAGGTCCTGCAAAAGCGGCAATTCCATCACCTATTATATCCTTCAGGTCGCTTTTGGTAATAGGTCTTTGCGGTGAAGATACGAGAACTTCATAGCCCGCCTTAGTATAAACTGAACAAAGCATTTCAGAGTCATTGCCGTTAAGATCACTTTTCGTGAAAATGATAACAGGCTTAATGTCTCTTAGAGAACAGACCAAAAGCATCTTATCAAGCAAAGTAAGGTCAGGCTCGGGATCTGTGACTGAGAATGTCAGAAGCATTATCGAGAGATTTGCAACAGGCGGCCTTGCAATAAAGCTCGTCCTGTCTTCAATATCAGTAATCACGTATTCCACATCAGGATCTCCCGAAGGCATTATCGTGACACTGTCGCCTATTGCAGGCTTAATGCCCTTAAGCCTGAACTGGCCTCTGGCAGCGCACTGGGCATATTCAATCTTATCATTCACCTTAAAGCGTACGGTATACTGACCGCCCACGCCCTTGGTTATTACGCCTCGAAAAAGCTCTGCTTCAGCCATCAGAAACTATCAAATAAATATATGACCAATATCATCGTCGTCGCCACCTGTCGCATATGTAGGACGGGTTGGTTCCGTCGGTATAACCGTTTCACCTGTCTGGAATGAAGGATCAGGATCGATCGGATATGTGGGAATTGTAATATCCGGATTAGTCGAAGTCTGTACAAATACCGCCGTATAAGTCGTCGATGACTTAACGATGAACGTATAAGTATTCGAGACTGCGACCTGGTTGCCGAACTCATCAAGCCAGCAATCGAATCTGAATCCAGATGCCGGAGTTGCAGTAAGAGTTACCTGTGTATCGAGATCGTATATGCCTCCGCCGGTTACAGTTCCGCTTCCGGTGACTAAAGTCTTGATCTCAGCCTGCGGCGGGGTCGGCGTAGGCGTACCGCCGTTCTGGAAGTCTTCCTTTGTGCCGACATAGAGCTTTACCGTTGATTTTCTTGCAACCGTTGTTCCCGAAACAGGATTTGTGATAATTACTATCTGCTCTGTCTTAGGAAGTGCAAGAACTTCAGGAGAACCTTCGATCGTGAAATTCAGGTTATTGTCCCTCAGTATTTTGCCTGCTTCCTCGATATCCTTACCGACAACATCCGGGACAACGCTAGATGTAGGCTCAGTAGCATAAACGATGATGATGGTGTCACCTCTTAAGACCTGGGTATTGGCCCCAGGTTCAGTCCTGATAACAAGACCCGGTGCAACATCATCGGAAGGCTCGGGACGGAGTGAGAACTTAAGTCCGATATTCTGCAATGACTTATAACAATTCTCATAAGTCGTGTTGGAATAATCCTGAAGGACAATATATTCATCAGCTGATGAGACTGTTATTACAAGATTACTTAATCTGCTTGTCGTTGATATAACGACGCCCTGGTCAATGCTCTGAGCGATAACTATGCCGGGATCATAGGCGTCTGTAACTTTATACTCAACGGAATAGAATACCTGTGCTGACTCCAGCCTTCTGATAGCCTCATCTGCCGTCATTCCGACAAAGTTCTCGACCTCGTAATCCGTATTCTGTTCAATCTGAGTTGCATTTCCTACCGCTCTTATGACTAGGATACCAATACCTATAAGGACACCGACAATAACAACGATAATAAGAGCGAGGAGGACATTATCCCTGAATCTTGAGATACGTCTTGATTCGGCACTTCTCTCAATCTCGGAGATCTTCTCATACTCAGGATCCTGCCTGAAAGAAATATTGGCATCCGTGCTTGCGCTCTTTTCCGGAACATTTGTTATTACGCCGTAGATTCCGTTAGGATCGACCAGCAATGAATCAAGCTCCGTAACAAGCTGACGCATCGTCTGGTAACGTCTCTCAGGCGATTTCTGCATACATTTCGCGATGATGGAATCAAGACCCTTCGGGATGCCCTGCATCAGAGATGAAGGTATCGGCGGGGTCTCCTGCAAATGCTTTACTGCGATAGCGACATTTGAATCTCCGTCAAAAGGAAGTCTTCCCGTTACCATCTCGAAAAGCGATACACCCAAAGAATAGATATCTGACTGAGGACCTACATTACCGCCTCTTGCCTGTTCGGGCGAAAAATAGTGTACCGATCCCATCTGGACACCGGTCATGGTGATCGTGGTCGATGAAGCCGCCCTTGCGATACCGAAGTCAGTTATTTTCGCGATACGGTCACGCGAGATAAGAATATTCTGGGGCTTAATGTCTCTGTGAACGATTCCGTTCTGATGTGCATAATCAAGAGCAAGACCTATCTGGATAACGATTGGGACGGCATTACGCCAGTCAAGGTGGCCGTTCTGATTAATGAGTTCCTTTACTGTGATACCTTCGATGTATTCCTGTACGATATATCTGAAATTTCCTTCGTGTCCTACTCCGTATACTTTTACGATATTAGCGTGGTTAAGGGATGCAACAGATTTTGCTTCCGCATCAAATCTTCTAATAAAATCTTCATCTGACGAGAACTCGGGTTTCAATATCTTTATGGCTACGTTAACACCGGTGTTCATATCGATTCCCAGATATACGTTAGCCATACCGCCGGAACCTATAAGTCTGACGATCCTGTACTTATTCGCAAATATCATGCCCTCAGGGCCGTGAACCTGATTTGCCATACTTCCCCCTATAATCCGGCAACGGGCTCTGCCCTGCCGATCATAACCGTTATATTATCACTGCTCCTGCCTTCAAGAGCCTGTTTTATCAATTTGCTGCAAATACCTTCGAGGTTATTGCGCTCGCCGGCACAGGCCTTAAACTGTTCATTGGTCATAAACGAATAAAGGCCGTCAGAACATAAGAAAACCAAATCACCGTAACTTATATTATAACTGTAAATATCAGGATTTAGATACTGATTCTCACCCAGCACCTTGAAAAGCCTGTTCCTGCCGGGATGTCGTTTTGCCTCTGATTCGGTGATCTTTCCTTCTTTTACAAGTTTTTCTGCTTCATTGTGATCTTCAGTCAGTTTGATCAGTTCGCTTCCGTGAAGCAGATAACTTCTCGTATCACCGATATGAGCAACAGTCAGTTCAGTCCCCTTAAGGATCGCAACTGTAAGAGTCGTGCACATTCCAATACGCTCCCTGTGCTCCAGGCAGTTATAAAGGATCTTGATATTGACCTTGTTGAAAACTGTTTTAAGGTATGCCGGCAGATCCTCTCTTTCCTTAACAAAAGGCAGGCTGTCCTTGAAGGCTTCGATAACTGAATCAACAGCAATCCTGCTCGCGATCTCGCCGCAAGCCTCACCTCCGACACCGTCGGCAACCGCCATGCAAAGGCACTGCCCGACAGTCTCATAAGCGAAACTGTCTTCGTTCATGTCCCTGACGGGTCCTTTTTCTGTCATTCCGTAAGCTCTCATAAGGTACCTTCTATCGTTCCTCTTCTGAGCTGTCCGCAGGCAGCCATTATATCTGATCCCATCTCACGTCTTATCGTTGCGTTTATTCCGCCTGATTCAAGTATATCCCTGAACTGCTTTACCTTTGCAGGAGAAGAGGATTTGAATACCGTTCCGGGCACTTCGTTGGCTGCGATAAGATTTACATGATAAAGCCCGCCCTTAAGGAGCTTCGTCAGTTCTGCCGCGCATTGCGGAGTATCATTAACCCCTGCGAAAAGGCTGTATTCGAACGTTACTCTTCTGCTTGTAGCTTTTGTATATTCTTTGCATGCTTTCATCAACTGCTCAATTGAATATGCTTTAGCAACAGGCATAAGCTTCTTTCGTAATTCATCGTTCGGTGCATGAAGCGATATCGAGAGATTGACCTGGAGGCCTTCTCTTGTAAACTCTTCGATCTTTGGAACGAGTCCGCATGTTGAAAGAGTGATATGCCTTGCTCCGAGATTAAGACCGTCAGGGTCGTTTGCAAGCTTTATGAATCCCATAACGTTCTCATAGTTATCGAAAGGCTCACCTATACCCATGATAACAACGCTTCTTATCCTCTCGCCTATTATCTTCTGCGTTACAGCAACCTGAGCCAGGATCTCTCCAGAGGTCAATGATCTGCCGAATCCAATCTTTGCCGATGCGCAGAATGAGCATCCCATCTTGCATCCTGCCTGCGAGGATACACATACGGATATCCCGGGCTTATATCGCATGGCAACAGTCTCGATTATATTGCCGTCATATAACGCATACACGAACTTCTCGGTTCCGTCGATCTTCGATATCAGATGTTCTCTTAATTCGAAGTTCCCGAAAATAAAATCTTCTTCGAGCATTGCCCTGACATTTTTGGGGACATTGGTCATGTCATCGGTGTTTACACATCCGGAAGAGAGCCACCCGTATATCTGGGAAGCCCGGTATTTGGGCACTCCCCTGGCTTCACACCATTTAGTGAGATCAGCAAGATTCAAATCAAGACAGAACTTCTCTTTCAAGATCAATCTTCCTTTCTGTCTCTTTCCATTCTGCAGATGAAGAAACCTTCACACTTATCGATATGCGGAAGGAGCGTGATCATACCATTGGCAGCATTAATTTCTCTTTCTTCATCCATATAGATTTCAGCAGGAAGATAACGTTCGATCGGCACAGTGTGAAATCTCTTATGCTCGGAAAGAAATAATTCAACCTGGCTCTCATTCTCATCAGAATTGAGCGTGCAGGTGCAGTAGATTAGAGTTCCGCCAGGGCGGACCATTTTCGCTGCGTGCTCAAGAATAGAATATTGAAGCGGAATAAGTTCATCCAGTTCATCGTATGTAAACTTCTCCCTTATATCCGGCTTCCTTCCCAAAAGACCCAGACCGCTGCACGGAACATCGCACAAAACGATATCATATGTCTTCCTGGAATCCTTATCATCTTTATTGATGTTCGAAGCGTCAGCACAAAGTGTCTCGATTGACGTAAGACCAAGTCTCTTGCAGTTATCCCTTACAAGCTTAAGTCTTGCCTCGTTAATATCAACAGCCAGGATGCTCAGATCGTCCCTGCACATCTGTGCCATGTGCGTGGATTTGCCGCCCGGAGCCGCACAGCAGTCAAGGATCTTATCCGCAACCCTCGGTTGTGCGATGTGTGAAGCGAGCATAGCTCCCTGTCCCTGTACAAACATGCCGTATTTATTGAAGCATACGGTATTCTCCAAGCCGTTTAATCCGCCCGTGATCTCAACACAATCAGGAATGAAACCGCCCTTAACTGCAGTTATTCCTTCGTTCTTAAGTTCTTTGATAAGAGTCTCCCGATCGACTTTGTGCGCATCGAATCTAACAGTAATATGTGCAGGTTCAAGCAATGCCTTTCCGATATCAAATGCAGTCTGCTTTCCGAAATCCTTCTTCAGTATTCCGTATATCTCAGGCTTTAAAGCGACTCTGATACCGGGCTTGAACTGCTCAATATATCTCTTGGCCTCAGGGCAGTCCGCAAATTTTCTTAAGACCGCATTAACGTAACCTGATGCCTTGTTATTATATTTTTTCGCTAGCTCGACAGCTGAATCCACAGCGGCATAGGCAGGTATATTGTTGCCGAACTGGATCTGCCAGACAGCCATCCTGATCGCCGTTCTTGAGACAGGATCCATCATCTCAACTTCTTCCTTGGTGATATGCCTTATAAGGAAATCTATCGTGAATGAATAGGTCAGCGTGCCATAGAGCATCGCTCTGGCAAAATCGATCTTCTTGCCTGCTTCAGAAGCGATCTTATCAGCCTTCTTGATTACCAGATTGGAATAAGCATCCTTCTCATATACCCAGTAGAGCATGAGAAAGCACAGTTCGCGCTCATTATTGTCCGCGATTATCTTTTGCAGTTCTTTCTTCTTGTACTTGATCTCGTCAGGCATGAGTCTGCTCCTGTGTTATCTGCTCCGTATAATTCCGTGTTTCCTGTTTAAGCTCTTATATGATCGGTTTTCCTGCCGCGAAATTATGTGCGCAGTCCCTGGCATTAAGTCTCTTGCCTCCGGGCTGCTGCAGTTCTTTTACCTTAAGAAATCCCCTTCCGCATTTAACGATAAGGTTCTCACCCTTAGCCTTTACAACCGTACCGGGCTCCGTGTTCTTCAGTTCTTCCGGAATAAGACCGTCATCATCGGAGACAACCTCCGAATCAAGCACCTTGAGCTTCTTATCATCCTTCATGACAAAAGCTCCGGGCCAGCTGCTCAAAGCCCTGACCCTGTTATGGATATCTGCTGCATCCTGCGTCCAATTGAACTCGCCTTCTTCAGGCATGATAGGCGGACATGAAGTTGCTTTGCTGTCATCCTGCTCAGTTGCCGTAAGCTCACCGCTTACCCATCTGTCGATGATCTCAGGAAGCTTTGCCGCGCTTGCTTCCGCGAGTCTGTTCATCAGTGATTCTGTATGTTCGTTGGGATCGATATCAACTTCCACTTCGTCAATGATATCGCCGGTATCCATGCCTACATCCATCTTCATGAATGTAACGCCTGTGACCTTATCACCTTCCAGTATTGCACGCTGAACCGGTGAAGCTCCCCTTCTTGCGGGAAGAAGGCTGCCGTGGCAATTGATGCAGCCGTATACAGGAAGATCGAGGATCGCTTTAGGAAGTATCTTTCCGTAGGCAGCCGTAACGATCAGATCAGGCTCACATTCTTTCAGTCTGTTAAGAGCATCTTCAGTTCTTAAAGTATCAGGCTGATAGACTTCAATGCCGTTCTCCTGCGCCAAAACTTTTACCGGGGGTGCCGTAAGTATATGCTTGCGTCCGACCGGCTTATCAGGCTGGCAGAGAGCAAGCACCACATTAAATCCGTTTTCAATCAACGCCTTGAGATTCGTACCTGCGAATTCAGGCGTTCCCATGAATATTACTTTAAGTTCACGCCTGTCCAATCCTTATTCCTCACTGTCGCTGGTATTGTAGATCTTTCCGTCTACGGATTTATCTATGAAAAGAATGCCGTTCAGATGATCATTCTCGTGGCAAATACATCTTGCAAGAAGATCATCAGCTTCGAGAATGAACTCCTCGCCGTCCCTGTTCAATGCCTTGATCTTAACGTGCGAAGGTCTTTCAACTTCGCAGGTCTTGCCCGGAACAGAAAGACAGCCCTCATTGTCCGTCTGTGAACCTGAACTCTCTAAGATCTCAGGATTGATGAACTCTATCTTGCCATGTTCATCACCTACATCGACAACAAAAACTCTTCTTAATACACCAACCTGGGGCGCGGCAATACCGATTCCCCTGCCCTCAAAATACATGGTGTCAGCCATATCATCCAAAAGCTTAATGATCCTCGGAGTTATCTCATCCACAGGCCTGCTCGTTTTTCTAAGAAGCGGATCGCCTTCAATTACCAGATTTCTTAATGCCATCTATATCGTCTCCAATCCGAATTTTTCCTTATATATTATAATTTTTATAATATAAACAAACAAGGGGCGGAGAACAGGTCTCCGCGCACCGGCTGATGACCATTATCTTAACTATGGTCAGTGTGGTCATTCCGTTTTCGCTTCAAAGACCGACCTGGTGTTGATATTTTTATGGTTGGTCGGTTGCATATAATAAATTCCCGGTCCGGTTACCGACCAAATCCGTATTTTCGCATTTCGGTCGGTATGATTTAGTAAAAATGAAGGTGTATTTTGATGGCGAATACCGACCAAAAATCAAAAACAAAGAAAAAGTCGGTATAATGACTGCTGTATTTCGCTCATACACCGGGAAAAATACCGACAAAATTCCCAAAAACATAAAACAGTCGGTATTACCAGGCAAAATATACGCGTAAGAGTGAAAAAAATACCGACCTAAACGTCATTTTCGCAATTTGGTCGGTATTTGCTTATAACTAAATAGTTTTAACTACCGACCGAAAACCAATATAAAGATTAAAGTCGGTGTCCGAATGATCACAAATGATCACAGATCCCAGGAACTGATGTATTTCTCCTGCTCCGGCGTGAGCACATCTATCGAAATGCCCTTAGTATTCAAAAGAATCTCAGCTACGCGGTTATCGATAACTTCAGGAGTCTGGTAAACGTCAACCGGTAATCTCTCAGGATTGTTAGCTATATACATTGCAGACTGGGCCTGCAGAGCAAAACTCATATCCATGATCTCAACCGGGTGGCCGTCGCCTGATGCAAGGTTAACAAGTCTTCCTTCGGCAATAACGCAAACCGTCTTACCATTCTTGAGCTTATAACCTATGATGTTATTGCGCAATTCAGCCTTCTCGATGCAGTTATCATTAAGATCCTTAACGCTGACTTCACAATCAAAATGTCCTGCATTGCAGCATACGGCGCCATCTTTCATGGCCTCGAAATGTCTTTGTACAATAACGTCTTTGCAGCCTGTGACTGTTACGAAGAAATCTCCCAAGGGAGCTGCTTCGTCCATTGTCATGACCTGATAGCCTTCCATAATGGCTTCGCAGGCCTTGACTGGATCGATCTCGGTAACAATTACTTTTGCGCCAAGGCCCTTTGCCCTCATAGCAACACCCCTGCCGCACATTCCGTAACCTGCAACGACTACAGTCTTACCTGCAACGACAAGATTTGTTGTAGCCATGATTGCCGTCCATACGGATTGTCCTGTTCCAAACCTGTTATCGAAAAGATGCTTGCATCTGGCGTCATTAACGGCGATTACGGGATAAAGCAGCTTGTTCTCAGCCTTTAATATCTCAAGTCTGTGAACGCCTGTCGTGGTTTCTTCGCAGCCTCCGCGGATATTATCCGCCATATCCTTTAATTCGGAATGAAGGAGCAGCGCAAAGTCACCGCCGTCATCAATAACGATGTCGGGTCTGAAACTCAAAGCTTTCTTTAATCTCCCCCAGTATTCTTCTTCAGAATCACCGTGGACCGCATAGACATTCATTATGTCCATGGAGGCAAGCGCTGCGGCAACATCATCCTGTGTGGATAACGGGTTGCATCCGGTAAGAGCAACTTCAGCTCCGCCGCGGGCAAGAGCCCTTGCAAGGCACGCAGTCTTAGCCTCAACGTGTACGGATACGGATATCTTAAGGCCCCTGAAAGGCTGCTTTTCTATAAGTTCACTCTCTATGGCGCGGAGAACCGGCATATTCCGATAAGCCCATTCGATCTTCTCGGTTCCGGAATGTGCAAGATTGATATCTTTTACTTCGTAACTAAATGAACTCATCCAAATACTCCTTATACGTTTATTCTGTTAACGAACTCCTTAACCACAGCACAGCTGTTCTCTGAAGCCAGCGCTGCATTATCAAGGACTTCCTGCTCTGATAAAGGATTACCTGAGATACCAGCAGCCATATTTGTAATACATGACATCGCGGCTACCCTGATTCCCATATGCGTGGCCGCTACAGCTTCAGGAACTGTTGACATACCGACACAATCGGCACCCAATATCCTTAATGCCCTGATCTCCGCAGGAGTCTCATATTGGGGACCCTTACAGTATGCATAAACACCACGGCTGATCCTGATGTTCAGGTCACGCGCGCTGTTGACCAGCGTATCCGTCAGTTCGGGATCGTATACATGACTCTGGTCAGGAAATCTTGTGCCGAATTCTTCAATATTCGGGCCTCTTAAGACCGGCTCAGCATTGAAAGAAATGTGATCTGTAATAGCTACAAGTTCAGGGACCTTCATATCGAGATTGATACCGCCCGAAGCATTTGTCAAAAGAAGCACTTTTACTCCAAGCCGTCCCATAACCCTGATATAAAACGTGACCGTCTCTATCGGATAACCTTCATAATAATGAAATCTGCCGTTCATCATAAAAACAGGTTTTCCTGAAAGCGTGCCCACAATAAGCGAGCCCTTGTGTCCAGGAGCAGTAGACACCGGGAATTCCGGGATATCCTTGTAAGGGATCTCGATCGGAGATTCAGCCATAGAAGACAAGGGACCCAGACCGGAACCCAGGACTATACAAACAGACGGAATTAAACGCCCTGACAGAACGTTCCTGATGTAATCAGCAGCTTTGTCAACGCGTTTAATGTATTCGGCAGTATCAGTGATCATAACGGATTATTTCTTTCCGCAGCAATCCTTATACTTCTTGCCAGAACCGCAAGGACAAGGATCGTTTCTTCCTACCTTGGATGATTCACGCTTTACGGGAGTCTGGGGAGCATTATTGCCTGTAGTACCCTGGATCGGCTTGGATGCTGACTGAGGTGTTACAGCAGATGCAGCCGCATGACTCTCTTTCATTTCCTTAACCTGAGGCTTAACCTCGATCTGTGTCTCAGGTGTGAAATTAGCTCTCATTATGAACTTAACGGCATCATTCTGAATATTCTCGTTCATCTCTTCGAACATTGCAGAACCTTCGAGCTTATATTCGACAACAGGATCGTGCTGTCCGATACTTCTCATTCTGATCGAACTTGAGAGCTGGTCTAAAGCATCAATGTGATCCATCCACTTGAGGTCAACGGTCCTGAGCATTATCTGACGCTCAACTTCACGGAAGATCTCAGAGGAAACCTCATTCTCCTTCTCGGAAATACGGGCTTTTGCTTCTTCAGCAATATTAGCAGCGAGTTCATCACATTGGGGAATATCCTTGCTGACATCCTGAACGAGAAGAACTGAAGGGAGCTGACCGAAGATCTCTTCTAACAGTTTTCCTAACGAATATCTTTCAGTTGTGGTTATAACACCATCTAAAGCAAACTGGTTGCAGATTCTTGATGCAACGCGGTCGATCATCTGCAGGTAAAGACCATGGACATCCTCACCGAAGATGACCTGTCTTCTCTGCTCGTATGTGATAGTTCTCTGTACGTTATTAACGTCATCGTATTCAAGGACATTCTTACGTGCCGAGAAGTGCATTGCTTCGAGTTTCTTCTGTGAACTGTCGATAACCTTTGTAAGCGATTTGACCTGGAGTTCCATATCGTCTTCGATGCCGAGGCTGTCGTAGATCATAGTTACTCTGTCACCGCCGAAAATTCTTAAGAGATCATCTTCAAGTGAGAGGAAGAATTTGGACTTTCCGGGGTCGCCCTGACGTCCTGCACGTCCCTTAAGCTGATTATCGATACGTCTTGATTCGTGACGCTCAGTACCGACGATATAAAGACCACCGAGGTTTCTAACCTCTTCTGCCTCGGGAGCGAGCTCTTCTTTGAACTTTTTCTCAAGATCGGTAAATCTTTGTCTTGCCTCAAGGATCAGCTCATCATCTGTCTCGTTATGAGCCGTGGAAGCAGCGATAAGGTCTTCTGTATAACCAAGTCTTCTCATTTCCTGAAGAGCCATAAATTCAGCGTTACCGCCCAAAATGATATCGGTACCACGTCCTGCCATGTTGGTCGCGATGGTAACCGCGCCCTTACGGCCGGCCTGGGCAACAATCTCAGCCTCACGCATATGGTTCTTAGCGTTTAAGACATTATGCTTGATTCCGTATTTCGAGAAGATGCGCGAAAGGAGCTCGGACTTGTCGACATTTACAGTACCGACAAGAACAGGCTGTCCCTTTGTGTTAGCTTCCTTAACCGTTTTGAGGATAGCTGCATATTTACCGTTTTCTGTCTTGAAAACGCCGTCATTCTCATCGATTCTAATAACCGGCTTATTTGTAGGGATCTGAATAACATCAAGGTTATAAATCTGTCTGAACTCTGCTTCCTCTGTAAAAGCTGTACCGGTCATTCCGGAGAGCTTTGTGTACATACGGAAGAAGTTTTGGAACGTAATAGTTGCAAGTGTCTTATTCTCATTTGCGACCTTAACATGCTCTTTAGCTTCAATAGCCTGGTGAACACCGTCGCTGAAACGTCTTCCCGGCATAAGTCTTCCGGTAAAGTCATCAACAATGATGACCTCTCCGTCCTGAACGATATACTGCTGGTCTTTCTTGAAGTTACCGTTAGCCTTCAAAGCATTATTGATATAGTGCTGAAGGTCAAAGTTATCAGGATCCGAGAGGTTCTCGATATTGAAGAACTTCTCTGCTTTTGCGATACCGTTAGCTGTAAGCACGGATGTCTTAGCTTTCTCATCTGTAACATAATCGGCATCACCGACAAGTTCATCCATATCAACCTTATCGTCAGTTTCAACTACAGTATACTGCTTCAAGGTCTTAACAAACGCATCTGCCTTCTGGTAAAGATCTGAAGACTCAGTTCCTCTGCCTGAAATGATGAGAGGTGTTCTCGCTTCATCGATAAGGATCGAGTCGACCTCGTCTACGATAGCGTAATTAAGCTCTCTCTGAGCTATCTGTTCTTTGCTTACTACCATGTTGTCACGCAGATAATCGAATCCGAACTCATTGTTTGTTCCGTAAACGATATCGCAGGCATACATGCTCTTTCGATCCTTCATGGGAATATCATGAATGATGAGACCAACGCTCATGTTAAGGAACTTGTATACCTTTCCCATCCATTCGGAGTCACGTTTTGCAAGGTAATCGTTTACAGTTACAACGTGTACGCCCTTACCGGTGAGTGCGTTGAGATAAACAGGCATCGTAGCAACGAGAGTTTTACCTTCACCTGTCTTCATCTCGGCGATCCTTCCCTGATGGAGAATGATTCCGCCTATGACCTGTACTCTGTATGGCTTCATGCCTAAAACTCTCCAGGAAGCCTCTCTTACAGTTGCAAACGCTTCAGGAAGCAGTGAATCCAAAGATTCGCCATCCGCGTATCTCTTTCTGAATTCGTCTGTCTTAGCTGTCAGATCGTGATCTGAGAGCTTCGAATACGCTTCTTCATATGAGAAGACTTTCTCTACGAGAGGATTGTTCCTCTTAAGTTCGTGATCGCTGTGTGAACCAAAAATACTTTCAATTAATCCCATTTTGTACCCTTCATCATTTCTCTTCTTTATTTTGTTCGGCAGCTTCCTTGAGTCTGGCAAGAGCCGTTCTGTATCCACCATCGGGATTTACATAACAGTTCTTGACTCTCGAGATGGTCGTGGAACTGACCTTTGTTGAAGATCTGGACTTTCCGCGAGCCCTGCCTGTTGTTTTCTTTTCTGTTTCCGCTTTGTTATCGTTCGTCACTTCAGCCGGTGAGATCTCTTTGATGATCTCTTCGTAACTCTTTCCCTGTTCTATCCTTCTTACTATCTGCCAACGGTGGAGGAATGAGTGCAACTCATTTATCGAGCAGAGATCCTTAAAGAATTTATGCATCTCCGAGCTGTCTCTCATGGTCAGCATCGCATTATAAAGATCTGTTAGCTCCTCCAGTTCACTTTCAGTAAAATGAGTGTCCTTAATGTCATCCATCTTATTTATCCCTGACCGGTATCACGATACGACTCTCATAATATAATCCCAGAGAGGCTGGGTATAACCCATATAAACCGAAACAATAAACGCAGTAATGGCAACAACGATAAGAATGCCTAAGAGCATTCTCGAAAATATGAGATTCATCTTGGCTTTCCTGAGTGAATCCCCTATCGAAAGCGATGTCGTCTTGTCAGTCGTAATCTTCGAATTAGCAAGACTAGGACGCCTTACGCTGTTATCATGTTTCAATTCTCATACCTCCAAACATACTCATACATAATAACGCATTCCATATTTTATTACAATAAAAAGGAAAAAGAACTTATGTACTGTATCTCTCAGAAGTCCCATACTCACAGATATCGAGAATAACACCCTTAACAAAAGCATAGCCTTTGAGTTCTTCTATGGCCTCTTTCCCGATCTGTCCGGAGTTCTCAGGTATTATAACAGTAAGATGCCTGGAATCAATGCGGTCAACAGTATATGTCTCGCCGTTTATCACAGCCGATTGCGGTTCAAATTCGCTCAAAGACTTTATATCGTCCTTGATCTCTTTTTCGATATTCGACACATCCTGATAATAAGGTGAGGTGATATCGATGCTCCTGATAGCCGTAACCTCGCCTCCGTTAACGGAATCGATAACGGGAAATGTTTTCGGAAGATTGGCGCCGAACCTGTCCCTAAAAGCGTCACCCCTGTCAAAATTCCCCAAAGACCAGATACTGTCCTTATCCTTATCTTGCTCTTTGTCCTTCGACCCGTTCTCGGGTTTTGACTGGAGCATCAGGGCAGGATCCCCGTACAGGGGAATGACAGAATAGATCTTCCTGCTCTTTGTGCCCGCTATTGTCAGGACAGAGTATTCGGTTGTGACTTCGATTATGTGATGTTTGTCATTTATCGCGAAAAACATATCTATCTTATCAGGCACAAAGAAATCAGAACCACCGTTTCTTTCTAAACATGCGTCTCTTATCTGTTCTTCCATAGTATGTGAGAAAACACCCTGGAGTATCAGTTCTTTCAGGTTGTTCCCTGCAGCGTTACCGATCCCAAGGCCCATCGATGCCACCTTTGAAATAACAGTGGCACCTTTTGTATCTCCAATTCCCAGGTCAGGAAAAGCATTTACCGCTGAAGACAGAAAGTCAGATGCAGGAACGGATACAGGATACAGCAGCGACATCTTCTCACAAGTCTGTTCGACTGACCTCCTCATGAGGATATCGGTACGGTAAAAATCTATTGCGCTTACTACGGCAGTTAAGAAAATGATCACGATCGTAAAAGCAATCGCAGCCTCGATTGCAACCTGTCCTTTTTTGTTTTTCATATGATGCTTCATAACAATTACCTCATACTCACTCATAAAGCCGGTAACACTTCTCAACGGAATACGTGCTTCCTCTGAAATCAGCCTCAAGGCTTATGCCTACGTAAAGTTCTCCGAAGTCTCTGATAAGGACCTCATGTGATCTTTCGAGAAGATCATCAACAGGCGTCATCAGGGCAAAAAGGAACAGGAATTCCCTGTATCCGAACGTTACACAGGGCACTTCCTCATACTCGAAAATAACAACGCGTTTTCCGGATGTTACAGAATGAAAATCCTTCATAGACTGGGCTATCGCACAATAATATGTAAGACCCACCGCAATAAGCCTATAATCGATATCAACTGTTCCTTCACTTACCGCAAGTATTATCGCGGATATGATCTGACCCAAAACCTCCATGGTGTTCCTGAATTTCTCATTGGCAAAATCCTTTAGCATGTTTGAGATGATCAGTATATGAACCATCATAAACTCGATCGATAAACATGCGGGAGCATCATCAAACCCCGTGATAATATATTCGGCATCGACCTTCTTTTTGCCGTGTATGCTCTTGAATTCAGTTCCGTTAATCGATGCATCACCGTCCGGTGCAAACAGACAATCAAAGTTATATGCACAATAATGGGATATATTCATTTTCGTCATGGCAACATCGGAAGAATCAGATACGGTATCGATGGCATATTCCAGTTTAGACATGGTGTTAAGCAGCGATTCCCATTCTTCGATATCGATATCAATATCGAATTCAAAATCCCTGATTGCATCGTTGTAATCAGATTTGATCGAATCCATGTCCGCAATCTCTTCGATCAGTTCTTCCACATCAAGCACATCTTCAGCCTTGCCTATCCATTCCTCAACTGAATCGGAACCTTTGATAATATCCGAGACATATCCTGCCGCAGGGCTCTGCATGAACTGGCCGACCTTTTTGATGATCCCTTTACTGTCCAGTTCGAGGAACAGTGCGGAATAACTTTCAACCAGCGACTTCACGCTGACTCCAGTTCCCCTGTACCAGTAATACGTATTAATCGCTTTCTTCAGATCTTCTGTTGTGAATCTGTATCCGGATGAAACATAAAGTGACGACTGTGAATCAAGCCCGTTTATCTCCAAAGCCTTGCGAAAACATTCATCATCCACAGAATCCAGAGTAAAAGCATATATCCCGTAGACATCAAACAGCTGTCTGTTGTAATCACTTAAGATCGTATCGATCTGTGTCTTCAACGCAGTATTAACACTCAAGGCATAGTCAAGATTCCAGACAAAAGCCACAAACGTACATTCAACAAGGATAAGCGCCGACATTATTATCGCAAGGAATATCGAAGATGCTCCGTGCTTTGTTCTGTTGTGTTTATTATGCTTAACCATCTTCCCCCTCCTGTGACAGATCGAAAACAGATCCGTAGATCAGCCTGAAGTTATCGGAGATGCCGGAAAGATAAGTGCAGAGCTTCTCCGGTGAAGCATCGTAACAAACGGCTCCGCCGACATAATTTTCATCCAAGACTCCCCTGTCACGTTCCATAAAAAAGAGTTCATTTCCGCCGTCCCTGGCGCACTCAAAACTGTCCAGTGCTATTGCCTCGGGGCCCGTGATCATAAAAGAGATCATTACCAAGATCAAAGTAAATACTACTGCTGTTTCTAGAGTCGACATATAAAACCTCCTTTGGGATTTATTAAATGAATTCAAGGCATACTTCTTTGGGTAATCATACAGTCAATAAGCCTTTGATATTCCGTACAAAACCCGACAAAATCGACAAAGGAAGACAAAGATAAACGCCCGGCGGACCGGGCGTTAAAAGTGCTTCAAAGCATTGATTTTACTGCGTTACAAGGAATCGTTCCTTGAAAGATTGTCTTATAATACCTATTAAAGCAATTTGAACCTTATGCACGCAAAGTGATGCCGTATTTCTCTTTCAGATTATTCAGGATCGTGCTGACAAAGCCGTCGATAATCTCAGGAGTAAATTCCTCATCCTTAGGGGTGAATACAACGCTGAACGCTAGGCTCTTCTTATTAAGTCCGAGCTGGATTCCTTCGTAGATATCGAAAAGTTCGATTTTCGTGATGTATTCACACGAAGACTTGATCTCCTTCTCAACTGCTGCACAGGTGATATCCTTGTTCATTACGAAACAGAAATCTCTCTTCTCTTCAAGATACTTCGGAAGCGGAATGAACTTTCTCTCCTTGCCGTAGTACTTATTGAGGACACGGAGGTCGATCTCTGCAACATAAGCAGGAACACGCATATCAAGCTCATCGCAGATCTCATAGAGGACCTGACCGAGATATCCTGCCTCTTCACCGTTGCAGATAACCTTTGCTGTTCTTCCGGGATGAAGGAAAGTTTTCGAATCCTTCTCATAATCGAACTCGACATCCAAAGCATCAGCAATGACTGATACAAGTCCCTTCAGTGAATAGAAGTCTTCGTCCTCACCGAAAACACCGATAGAGATCGTCTCACGCTCATCCGGATATTCGGTCAAAGGCAGGGATTTAGGCAGGAATCTGTTGCCCAATTCATAAATGCGGCCGGAGAGGATGCCGTTCTTCTGGTTTCTGGCCATTGCTTTGATCATCTGTGGCGCAAGCGTCGTTCTCATAAGAGAAAGATCGATGTTGATCGGATTCATGATCTTAATAGCGAAGCGCTCAGGAGCATCCCCGGGCAGACGGAGAAGATCTAAGTCAGATGGCGAGAAGAATGAGTAATGAACGCCTTCGTCCGCTCCTGCTGCGCAGAGAGCATTCTTGATCTTAAGTTCAGAGCGCTGCTTCAGATTATATCCGCCGCTGGTTACCTTTGCTGTAGGTATGAATGTCGGGACGATATGGTCATAACCGTACATACGGATGACCTCTTCTGCAACATCCTGATAGGATTCCATGTCAACACGGTATCCAGGGATAGCGATCGTTAATGAATCTCCGTCAAGTTCAGGTGCGAAATTAAGATTGCCGAGAATACGCACGATATCTTCATCAGGTACCGTAATTCCGAGAACTCCGTTAACCTGAGCGACACTGACAGTCATGTTACGGGGCTCGATCGAATTGCCCGTATTGATATCAAAAGAAGTCCTGCTTACTTTACCGCATCCTAATTCCTCAATAAGATGCAAAGCACGCTTCATTGCCATAACCGTCGTGTATTCGTCTACGCCCTTGGAGAAGCGCTGGCTGGAATCGGACACCTGGCCCAAAGCCTTGGAACTCTTACGGATATTGTCATGCGCAAACTTTGCAGCCTCGAACATAACAGCAGTAGTCGTATCAAGGATCTCGGAATTAAGACCTCCCATGATGCCTGCAAGAGCAACCGGTTTCTTACCGTCGCATATTACCAGGTTCTCTGTTGTAAGAGCGAACTCTTTTTCATCAAGAGTTACGATCTTCTCACCTTCTTCAGCGCGGCGGACATGTATCTCACCGCCTTCCAGATATGAGAAGTCGAAAGCATGCATCGGCTGGCCGAGTTCTTTAAGGATGTAGTTAGTAATATCAACAACGTTGGAGATTGCAGAACATCCGACAAGAGCAAGACGGCGCTTCATCCATACGGGAGACTCGGCGATCTTAACATCGGATACGTAATGTCCGATATATCTGGGGCAAAGGTCCGGCGCTGAAACGCGGATATTGAAATCGATCTCAACATCAGATTCAGTGTAATCAAGAGCGGGCTCCTTAACGGGCTTGCCAAGGACTGCGGCAACTTCACGCGCGATACCGAAGATACTCTGACAATCAGGACGGTTTGCCGTTATGGAAATATCGAAAATATAATCATCAAGTCCCAGAATAGGCTTTACATCTGCACCCGGAACCGAATCTGCAGGCAGAACGAGAAGTCCGTTATATCCTGCGCCCGGGAACATGTCTTCCGTGACGCCGATCTCAACACCTGAGCAGAGCATGCCGTAAGAATCGTATCCTCTGAGCTTGCCTTGACCGATGGTCATAAGGCCTTCAACAGTCTTATGGTCTTTTGCGGTCGCATATACCTGTGCGCCGATCAAAGCCAAAGGATACTTGCCGCCTGCTTCAACGTTGTCCGCACCGCAGCAGATCTGGAGGATGCCGTTCTCACCTGCATCAACTGTGCAGAGATGAAGATGGGTGCCCTCAATAAGTTCACAGGTCTTAACCTCGCCGACTACGACTTTGCTTATATCGTGACCGACTTCATATTTTTCTTCTACTTCAAAACCGCAGCTGAAAAGCTTTTCTTCCAGCTCATCCGGTGTAACATCTATATCTACGTAATCTTTAAGCCAGCTTAATGGTACTAACATTTGATTCCGCCTCCTTTCCCTTAGTCATCGATCTGTTCAAGCACGCGAAGATCAGACTCAAACAAGAGCTTGATATTGTTGATGCCGTACTTGAGCATTGCAATACGATCGATTCCTATACCGAAAGCCAGACCGCTGTATACATTGCTGTCAATACCACAGCCGTCCAGCACTTTCTTGTTGACAACACCTGCACCGAGAACTTCGATCCAGCCTGTTCCCTTGCAGAGCTTGCAGCCTTTCCCGCCGCACTGGAAGCAGCTTACGTCAACTTCCACGGAAGGCTCGGTGAACGGAAAATAAGAAGGTCTCAGACGCGTTCTAGTCTCTTCGCCGAAGATCTTTTTAACGAAGACATCGAGCATACCCTGAAGGTCGCAAAGAGTAATACCCTTATCAACTACAAGTCCTTCCATCTGGGAGAACATAGGAGAGTGCGTAGCATCGTCATCAGAACGGAAAACCTTACCTGGTGAGATGATCTTGATCGGCGGTTTCTGGGCTTCCATGACATGGATCTGTCCTGCCGAAGTCTGCGTTCTCAAAAGGAACTCAGGGCTTAAATAGAACGTATCCTGCATGTCACGCGCAGGGTGATCCTGGGGGATGTTGAGAGCCGTGAAGTTATAGTAATCAGTCTCGATCTCATTTCCTTCATAGATCTGAAATCCCATTGAACCGAAGATATCAACAATCTGGTTTCTTACCTGCGTATTCGGATGGAGATAGCCTTTCTTCTGCTTCTTTTCCGGCAGGGTAACATCAATGGTCTCTGAATCGTAGCGCATCTTCTGCTCTTTTGCCTTGAGTTCGGCATCTAAAGCATCAAATTTCTCCGTAGCCCAGTTTCTGATCTCGTTGACCTTCTTACCGTAATCAGCTTTGAGTTCCTTCGGGATCTTGCCCATTTCTTTCATGAGAGATCCGATCTTGCCTTCTTTAGAGTCCATTACGCTCTTTCTGTATTCGAAGACACCCTTGGAACTGGTGATTGAAGCAAGATCACTTTCTATCTTGCTCTTGATCTCGGATAACTTCTCGTTCAGTTCGCTTAAGTCAGCCATGCTTTCCTCCTTTAAAAAATCAAACATTTCTAACGGGGTCAGACCCCATCAAATAATAATCCCATGGCAACTATCCATTGCCATGGGACGAATCTGCATTTATTACACCTTCGCGGTACCACCCATGTTCGAAAAGCCGTACTTACAAGCTTTCCGCTCTTAATCATGCGCTGTGATGCCGCGCATCCGCATCTGCTTAATCAGTAAAAACCGTTTTCGCGAGAACGCTCCGGTGTTGAAATTCATCTTAATACCCCTGGATCGTGCTTTCAGCCGGTGACACGACTCTCTTTTCCCGTCATAGAAAGACTACTTACGCACCTTCATTGCGTTTGCTCATTGTACATATAAGATAATGGAAAAGTCAAGCAAACCCTTACATAGCAAAGAAAGGATTATATTTTATCTCATCACCGATCGTTGAATCCGGTCCGTGCCCCGGGTAGATAACAAGATCAGGAGCCAGTTTGCCAAGTCTCCTTACAGAAGCGATCAGATCTTTAGAAGATCCGCCCGGCATATCAGTCCTGCCCACAGAACCCTGAAAGACCGTATCTCCCGTAAAGAGCATCTCTTCGCCGTTCAGAACGGCAAGGAAACATACGCTTCCCATTGTGTGTCCCGGCGTCTCGAAAACCTTTATCTCAACATCTTCTTCCTTAATAAGGTTCTGACCGTACATGCCTGCAATATCGGTGTACTTAAAGTCGTAAATTATCTCTGATCCTTCCATGTAAGAACAGTTCATAAAGCCGTTGCTCAAAAGATCCTTGTCATTACTGCTGAAAAAGATCTTTGCGGAAGGATAAGCTTCCTGCCATGCATTAACATATTTGATGTGATCGTGATGTCCGTGAGTAAGAAGAAGTGCCTTGACATTGCATTCACCCTTCGATAATCCCGGCATATTACAGTATGATTCAGTCCTCTCGGGAGATACCGAAGGGTCCACAACAAAAACACCGTTATCAGCGGCAATCAGATACATGTTGGATTGGAGTGGTCCCAAAGGGACTACGATCAGCTTACATTCCATTCGCGATAATCAAGAGCACCGCTGTCGATAGCGGTAATAAGGATTTCCGCAGAAGCAATATTAGTAGCATAAGGGATAGTATTCTGGTCGCAGACATCCAAAAGTTCAAATGGATTGGACTCACCGACCTGCCGGCCGTCCCTAAGATATATTACACAGTCAATACCGTTATATTCCGCTCTTGAAGCAAGCTGTTCGAAGCCGCTCGAATAATCTACGGAGAGACCGGAAACATCCAGATCGGCAGCTGATTTGAGAAGCTTGGCGGTGTTGTATACAGAGATAAGCTGATGTTTCTCAAGCAAAGGCTTGTAGGCAATGCAGAAATTGACCAAAAGCTCAGTCTTCCTATTGTCGGCCATCAAAACTATTTTCATCCGAAATCTCCCACATTAAATTGTTAAACAGATTGTACAGTAAAATGCTCTTTCGGGCAACTAATCTTTATTACAAATCAACAATCCCAAATTGTATTTTTTGACGGATGCCTAGAAATTGCCTAAAAGAGATAAGTGCAGATCAACCAGCCGTAGCGTAGATCGCCGGGAGATAATCGCCTAATATCGGATTTGATGTGTAAAGCGGCACCGTTGAATTGACCTGTGCGTTGAAATATGCCGCCATGATCTTTTTCGCGATAACAACCGAGGAAGCACCCCACTGTCCCTTTTCGACACAAAGAGCCAGGGCTACTTCAGGATTATCCTTTGGAGCGTAACAGATAAACAGACCGTTCGAATACTCTTTACGGACTTCCTCGAATCCCGTCTCCGCAGTACCCGTTTTACATACCATCTCGACAGGATAGTAATTGAACTGGTCACCGGTACTTGATCCCCATCTCTCGGTTCCCGTTGCAACGCATCTCATCGCCGTTCTTACAGCTTCGATGCTTTCTTCTGAAATACCGATATCAACGGATTCTGTCTGTCCCTGATACAGGATCGAACCGTCATTTGCAACTACTTTATCTACAACGTAAGGAGTACAAAGCTTGTTGGTAGCGATACCGCATGTATATCTGCAGAGCTGAAGGATAGTAAAACAGTTATCGAACTGTCCGATCGAAGCCTGCGCGGTATTTGACGGGAACCATGTCTTATCGTAAACGGACTGTCTCGTAAGTCTCTTATGTTCACGGCTCGACATGACTCCTGATATCTCTCCGGGCAGATCGATCCCCGACTTAACGCCCAGACCGAATCTGTTCGCCATAGCTGAAATGTTATCAATACCTGTCTGGATACCGAGGATCATGAAATAGATATTACATGACTGTGCCATCGCGTCGTTCAGAGTCAGATCGCCATGTCCGTAATCAGGGAACTCCAGGCATCTGAAGATCCATCCGTCAACGTCATAAGGGCTCTTACATTTGATCGTATTCTCCTCAGGCGTGATATCGCCGTTTTCCAGAGCGGCTAATGCCGTACAAGGTTTAAATGTAGAACCCGGAGCATACATCGACATGATCGCGCGGTTCCACAAAGGAATGTCTCCTGCCGTAATATCCTGATATTCATCGATACCGAGATAATATTTGACCTGTTCCTGGGCCTGCTCATCGCCGTAATTGGCAAGAACAAAGTCATTAGGATCGTAATTCGGATATGAACCCATCGCAATAACTGCGCCTGTGTTAACGTTCATCATAACAAATGCGCCCGCCGAAGCAACCTTATAACCGGTCTGGTTCTCCTCCTCGTATTCCTTTGCCTGAAGAATGTATTCTTTAAGAGCCTGCGTTCCGACTTCCTGAATATGTGTATCGATAGTCAGATAGACCGTTGCTCCCGCTTCGGGTTCCTTTCCGTAACTGCGTGGGACAAACAGTCCCTCTTCCCCGTTCATGGTCCAAATACTGTACGGAGTTATTCCGCTGTTTCCGTGAAGATATCTCTCCATCTGCGACTCTACTCCGGCTTTGCCGACAACATCGTCACTCGTATATCCGAAGGGTTCCAAGTCCTGATATGAGACGCTGGAGATCTTTCCTACATAGCCCAAAACGTGGCTTGCATAGAGAGCTTCAGTCGAATATGTCCTTGCATATTCCTTGCCGGAAACCAGACCCATATAGTGGTAATTCTCTTCTTCCAATCTCCTGATAAGTTCGTCAGGAACATCAGTTGCGATCTTTACCGGAGTTCCCTTGATAAATGCCCAGTTATCACTGAATATCTGATATCTGATCCTTATGATCCTGTACGCCTCTTCAATTGTGTAGTTGTTATCGATATTGAATTTCCGCCTGAGATAAAGGAAAAATACATTAGGATCCGTCTTAACATAATCATCGGTAAACGTTACTATTACTCCGGCAGAATAGTCCTTGAGATCAAAGAGATTGGAGTCTGTCTGCCACAGTCTGATCTTATCCTCCGATTTAACAAATCTCGCCTTGGGATCCAGGATAAAATACTGGTCAAGATCAGCGACATCTATGCAATGATATTGGTCGAAAAGATAACTGAGTTCAAGACAGAGCTTATTAAGTGCTGCATCATCCAGATACGCATTAGCGATCATTACGGTGTTATATTCATTTGAAGAAGCCAACAGGACTCCTCTGCTGTCGTAAATATCACCTCTCGGGGCCTGAGAAACATACTGTCTTACAACACCTGACGAACTCTTTGACAGGGTATTCTGGTAGTCCGAGAACTGAAGCCTGACGGTCATAACAAGGATTGCTATACCGAACGCGACAAAACCAGCTCCGAGCACAAGATATCTGTTCGTGAAAATATTAAAGATACGTCTTAAGAACGATACCTGTTCGGGTCTTTCGCCCACTTCGGCATTATGGTCAAATGCGCCGTAATCGTCAATCAGATTCCGAGCCATGTACCATCACCATCCTGTTCGATGATCTCATCCTTGTTCGCGTTGCCCTTGAAAGACACAGGTCCAAGGAATCTCAGCAGAGCGATCATAGGGATCGATGCAACCGTATTGAGCAGCAACTGGGGCAGGAACGAATAAACAAATGCAGTAAACGGATCATAAATACCGGCATTATTTCCCGAGATCGTACTCCAGCCGTAAATGAGCAGATAACCTGCAATCTTATAACAGAAAGTAACAAATATTACAGCAACTATAGAGAACGGAATATTGCGGTGCATCCTCCTTGTAAAGAACGATGCCCCTATGATACCTGCCGCAAAAAGAGTAAATGCACCGATAAATGCAGTCACCCTGATATCTCCGTCAAGACCCACAATAGCCGGAGGCGAGAACGCATCCCTGACCATTCCGCAGATAAAGCCTACGACCGCTCCATCCCAGAAGCCGTTAAAATACCCTGAAAGCACAACAAAAACAAATACCAGGTCAGCTGTCTGTCCGGCAAAGCTGAACGAGTCCGGGAAAGATACCTGAATCGATGACAGCAGAATAATATAGATCGCATAAACGATGATCTTCCTTGCTCTTGCTTTCGTCTTCACGGTAATGATGCGCATTGCAATATTCCTCAGCCGGCATCAGTACTTGAGGGTTCAGTCTCTTCAACATAAGGGATCATGATGAATACGTCCTCGAGTTTTCCTATCTGTGAATAAGGTCTCAGCGTAGCCGTTACATCAAGCGGATTGGAATAGTCAACCGATTCGATAACGCCGATATGAACACCTTCCGGGAAGAGTCCACCGTCACCTGACGTAACGATCTCCATGCCGGGTTCAATGCGCACTTCAGGATCTATGCCCTTAACAAGACACAGTCCGTATCTTTTGAGTTCGGCATCACCTGCCACCATAAACGTGGCACCATTAACTTCATTTACTTTGCCTGCAACTGCGAAGCCCTCGTGAAGCAGGGGCAGCACTCTGGACTCAGTCTCTGAAGACTCGATAACTCGTCCTACAAGGTTCATTTCTACATCCAAAACAGGATATGAATTGCCTTCCTCGAGGACAATACCGTCAGCTGCGCCTGCATTAAGCCTTATCGTCGAAAACCACTCATCTGATTCTCTGGAAAGAATGGCTGCTCCATAGATAACGTAATTGCTGAATGTATCCTTGATATGAAGCGCTTCCTTAAGCTCTTCATATCTCAAAGCAGCTTCTTCGTTCTGGGTCAGATGATATCTTAAGTCAGCGATCTGCTCTTTCAGAGCCTTATTCTCTTCTCTGATCGCGATACCGTCTGTAATGGCAGACCAGAAATCGGATAAGGTATCACCTGCTTTTTTTACAAGTGACTGGGCAGGCGTAGTTACCAATTGAACAGGCTGAAGGAGCTTTTTTACAGGGCTTCCCGGGAGCAGGCTCAATATCGAAAATGCTGCCAGGACCAGCAGGACAATAAGCGCTATAAACCATTTTGACTTTAACAGTTTTTTCAAGGAGATTCTCCTGACAAGGTTACAGATCAGCCCTTCTTACCGCAGCAGTTCTTATATTTCTTGCCTGAACCGCAAGGGCACGGATCGTTACGGCCGATCTTATCGGAATGAGCCATGTTGTCCTCGCGGTATTGTTTTGTGATCTCGTTTCTCTTCTCTTCTGAGAGGATATCCTTCCATGCCTTGAGGTTATAAAGCCATTCTGCCTTAGCATCACGCATGTTGTAATAAAGCTTCTCATAATCGATTTCAAGCTTTATCTGATAATCATCATCGATAGCTTCCATATCAAGAGCATCAGCATTTGTAAGGCTTGACTTGATACCGTCAATGAAGCCGACAAATACGTCCATAGAATCCTTAGGAAATTCAAGTTTCTTAGCCATCTCGGCTGCTGTACCGGAAAGGAGCTCAGCATTATCCGGATATGCGCTTAAGATCTTATCGTAAGCGACCTTTTCGAGCGCATAATAACGGTTGATATACTCAATGTATTCCTGTCTGTTGGTAGCATCCTCTGATTTATCCATCCATGTCTTGTAATAACTCATTTTGTCTGTTCCTCCATTTGTTTTCCATATTAAAGTTTAGCGGCTACGGCCTTGAGGAATTCCTCGGTAGTAACCGTCTTTTTGTTATCGTTTTCAATGAGATTGTTGAGGTCTCCGGTGATAATACCTTCCTCGATCGTTGCGACTGAAGCCTTCTCGATCTTGTCGGCAAATTCCTCAAGGTCCTTAAGTCCGTCAAGCTGAGCTCTCTTTCTCAAAGCACCTGACCATGCGAAAAGCGTAGCCATAGGGTTTGTGGAAGTCTGCTCACCCTTAAGATGTCTGTAGTAATGACGTGTAACCGTGCCGTGAGCTGCCTCATACTCGTAAACACCCTTGGGTGAAACGAGAACAGAAGTCATCATGGCAAGCGATCCGCAAGCAGAAGCGAGCATGTCACTCATTACATCGCCGTCATAGTTCTTAAGTGCCCATACGAATCCGCCTGAAGAGCGCATAACTCTTGCGACGGCATCATCAATAAGCGTGTAGAAATATGTGATTCCTGCTGCTTCGAACTTTTCCTTGTACTGCTCGTCATAGATAGCCTGGAAAATATCCTTGAAGCGGTGGTCATATGTCTTGGAGATAGTATCCTTTGTGGCAAACCAGAGATCCTGCTTTGTATCAAGCGCATACTCGAAACATGAAGTAGCGAAAGCTTCGATGGACTTATCTGTGTTGTAAAGGCCCTCTACGATACCGTCACCGTTGAACTCAAAGATCGTCTGGCTCTCAGTTCTTCCGTCGGGATATGTGATTACGAGGTTTGCTCTTGCAGGTCCCTCAACACGGAACTCCGTATCTCTGTAAACATCACCGTAAGCATGTCTTGCGATGGTGATGGGCTTTTCCCAGCATGATACGAAAGGTTTTATACCCTTAACAAGTATCGGAGCTCTGAATACGGTACCATCAAGAATAGCTCTGATAGTTCCGTTAGGACTCTTCCACATCGTATGCAGGTTATACTCAGTCATTCTCTGCGCATTAGGAGTAATGGTAGCGCATTTAACGGCAACGCCGAGCTCATTTGTCCTGTTAGCCGCATCGATCGTAACCTGGTCAGCAGTCTCGTCTCTGTGCTTGAGGCCCAGATCGAAATATTCCGTCTTCAGATCAACATAAGGTAAAATTACGATGTCCTTGATCTGCTTCCAGATTATTCTGGTCATCTCATCCCCGTCCATCTCAACAAGCGGGGTCTTCATCTGAATCTTAGCCATAAGATCTCCATTCTTATAAATAATATAGACGATTTTATGACAATAACCCCATAACGTCAAATCATATAATGAGGAAAAAACTCATGAAAACACACCGAATTCTTGTGTTTTTCCGTCAGGCATTTGTCCTCTCGCCGGCCTTGACCAGAATAATCTCCAGCGAATAGCGTTCATCGATAAGACCGTGCTTAAACTCACTGTCCGAGTCAGCCGCCGACAAATACAGATTAATGAGACCCTTCATACTGAAGTTGCCCGACTGTGCAACAAGCTTTCTGGCCCTGAAGTCATTCATCCCGGTACGTTCAACAAGAACATTCGCATTTCCGGCTTCCTTGGCCATTATCAGGGCCTTTATGTGATTTACTATGGAAGCCCTTATCCTTGCAAGCGGTTCCCTGGTCGCAATAAGCTTATCGAGCGTGCCAAGTGCAATTTTCGCATTCCCGCTGCCGCAGGCATCCATAATATCAAAGATCTTGCCGCTCAGATCAGGCGGACAGCACAGTTCCACGATATCCGGCGTGACCTCGGAATAACCTTTCCCCTGACAATAAAGCGAGACCTTATTGATCTCATTTACAAGTTCCATCATGTTATTGGAACATCTGGAAGACATTGAATTTGCTGCCTCAAACCCGATCCTCAGGTTCTCCTTTGCGAACCGTTTGCTGATCCATCCGGTAAGCTCATCTTCTTCAAATCCGCTCATCGATGCAACAGTGCCGTATTGCTGGAATAACTTGAAAGCTTTTTTCCTGCTGTCAGCAGTTTCCTCAAAGAAAACGACAACCGAAGAAGACGGAATATTCTTCAGAGTCTCCTGTTCCTTATCATTCAGCTCTCTTCCGGGCAATCCTGACTGTTTAACTACGATCAGTCTTTTGGGCGACATCCACGGCGGCATCGAGATCAGCTCTTCAAGTCTTCCCATATCAAACTTATCGCCTGTCCTCGTATCGATCACGGCAAAATCCATATCTTCAGCACCTTCACCCAGGCATGATTTCTTAAGCATGGATACAGCGCCGTCAATCATATAGCTCTCTGAGCCGTACAAAAGCACAAGTCCTAATGAATCGGGCTCGTTCTTGATCTTGGCAAGCATCTGTCTGGCATTCAAGACGCCTTTGGGAAGTGCTTTTGCCTTAGCCACCCGTCATCCGCCTCCAAACAAGTGAGGATACCTGCTCTTGAACAGAATATCCGTATCGCAGTCATCGGCAATACCATCGATCCTTCCGACCGAACCTGTCTGCCACATTGTATAATCGCCCTCATAAGAAGTCTGCTTTACATAATGGGCCAGCCAGACATCATATCCTGCCGGTTCCCAGATGATCTCGAGATAATATTTGCTCGAATAGAGGATCGCGCTTAAGCCGTTATCTTCCATTATTCCGGCAAATTCATAGAACAGATTGTTTATATCAACGATACTCATATTATACTTCTGGAAATTCCAGAAACTCTCCCAGTCGAAAGCGACCGGAAGATCCAGTTCCTTATCCGCGAGCACAGCCAGAAGTTCATCGGTGTGCTCGTGCAGTTCTTCAAGATTACAGTCTGTGGAGTAGTAATATACACCGATCAGGAGGCCTGCAGCTTTTGCATCCCTGTAGTATTCTTCAAACTTACGATCTTCACCCAGTTCCCCGTTGTTATAGATCATGGCTCTAAGCATTACGAACTCGCATCCGGCAGCCTTGACCTTCTCAAAATCGATATCTCCCTGATATCTGGAAACATCAATACCATAAGCTATATCTTCATCCGGATATCTCTCCATAAAATCGCTGTATGAAAGAGTCGAATGCTCGGAAGAACCGCCTCCTCCGCCACCGCCGCTGTCGCTCGGGAC
The DNA here is from genome assembly GCA_017510605.1 of Clostridiales bacterium. Classification (GTDB taxonomy): domain Bacteria; phylum Bacillota; class Clostridia; order Saccharofermentanales; family Saccharofermentanaceae; genus Saccharofermentans. The sequence goes on along the minus strand of JAFWMQ010000015.1, from coordinate 123,188 downwards.
ATATACTTTAACGGTCATGCTTCCGGTCTTTGTATTGCCGGCATCATCAATCAGAGTAAGCGTTAACGGATAGCTTCCGGATTCTGAAGTATCAACTTCCCCTTCAACCTGAAGCTCAACTTCGCTGTCACAGTTATCGATATAACTGATATGACGCTGTATATCAAATTCGCTGCCGACCTTAACACTTACGCTCTCCGGAAGGCTCAAAAAGAACGGAGCCGTAATATCCACATCCGGCTTGTTCATGTGCGGTATGGACGGCGTCGGACTCGGCGTCGGTGTCGGACTGTTTGTCGGCGCAGGCGTGTTTGTAGGTTCAGTCTCTTCCGTTGTCTCGAACGTATTTATATCATTCCCGTCCCGCATACCTTCTGTGGTTGTCGTTGTCTGCCTGGTATCACATCCTGTAAAAGATGCGGCCAACACAGACGTCACTAAAGCCGCAACGATCAAAGAACTGATCTTCCTGTTAATTCTCTTAAGCATAATCTCCATTTCTCCGGCAAAGAGCCGGCCCTTTCCTATTTTCCCATATATCTCCAATATACTTCCCGATTATAACAAACAAATAACGAATTCCATCACAACTTTATGGGACAAAATCAGGCAAGGCAGTGTTCCTTTTATTCCAACAGCCAGTCTTATGTTTATCCCAACGGTCCGTTTCTATTTATTACAACAGGTAGTGCTTAATTATCTGATTAACCAATTTTACATCGATCGGCAGAGTGCTTGTTTCCATCGTAAGTATCAGATTATCACCGAGATATATGCCGTTTTTCTGATACACATTTATCCTGAAGGCATTCTTTCTCGCGTAGTCTTCGTCATCCATCCTGCCGAGATGCTCCCAGTAATAGAATTTTCGACGCTTAACATTCAATGCCTTAAAGTCCGGGTATATCTTCCCCAGCCCTTTTAGGACGATCGGGCATTCGTATTTATACGGGACATTATATTTTGCTAAAGCATTCGCAATTAAGATTTCCTATTTGGATCTGACCCTCTCATTCCTATCAGTATAGAATTCTGAATCTCCTTCTTCGAATTCACAGCCAACGTAAGATTCAGACATCCATTTTTCGATGAACTGCTCATCTGTAAGTCTTATCGGATTTATCAGCTTCTGACGGCCTTTGCTTAGGGATTCGTAATACGCTTCGGGACTGGTATTTATACAAAACTTGATTAGTTTTTCTATATGGGCCAATTCTGTATCTATGCGCTTCAATACACTCTTCAAGTATTCATAGGATGCAATTTGTTGGGCTGATTCCGTTTTCTTTGATGACAAATACTTCCTTTTCGTATTATTGTCTGATCCTATAATGTAAAATTGATTTTTGCTTGAATCAACACGAATATGATATTCCGGCTCCCCCTTATAATTCAGATTTTGCAGTCTTAATTCAGCGTTTTTCTTAAGCTGTATTAATTCATCTCTTCTTGCAATCAAATTCGGTAATAAATCATTCATTCTAAAACCCTCCTTTTTCTAATTACCGACATATTTCGAAAATCACAAAAAAGTCGGTATATTTATTTCGATTTTTCTATATTGATGACTTCCAAATACCGACTATATTGAGAAATTGAAAATACGTCGGTATATAAGTGTTCATTAGAGGTACTTATGCGGGTCTGAAACACCGACGAAAATTCGTTTTCTCGAAAAAGTCGGTGTTTTCTTTGCAAATCGTTAATCAGACGGCCTTTCGGATACCGTCATAATCGAAAATAAACAAAAGAGTAGGTATTGGCTCTGCTGTTTAAACAGGCAAACCTTTAATCTGTCAGTAATATCAATATTCCAGCACCACCGCCCCTTCTGTATCTGTCCGGAAGATCTCGCAGCCGTAGGAATCAAAGCGCGAGAGCGTCTGGGGAGACGGATGGCCGTAGAAATTGTGCGCACCGACGGAGATTACGGCGATATCGGGCGAACACACCTCAATAAATTCCCCGGAGGACGAATATTTTGAGCCGTGATGAGCGACTTTGAGGATGTCGCAGTCAAGATCGATGCCTTTTTCAATAAGTAATGTTTCAGTTGTTGTACCGATATCTCCAGTAAAAAGGATAGAAGTTTCCTCCTTGCCAATGATATGGAGCATCACTACAAGACTCGATTCGTTGCCACCACCGCTGCTGACTGACGGATAAAGAACATCAAGATAAACCGAATCAGACAGATCGATCCTGTCTCCTGCCAAAACCATAGAAAGCTTTAAACGGAAAGATAATTCGGATTCCGGATCAGAGCAGTTCGATATTAAGAATTCCTGAACGTCTTTGTCCTTGTCTTTATCATCAGAAGAAGGCACATATGAAGTCAGGATGCTTTTTACCCTTCCCTGATCGGACAGTGCGGCAAACCCGCCGGCATGATCTGAATCCCAATGGCTCATGACACAATAATCGACCTGATATATCCCATAGTAATCAAGCAGATCACAGACTGTAGAACTGCCTTCTTTGTATGTTCCTGCATCAATGAGGCATGTTTTGTCAGGTGTGATTATAAGACAGCAATCGCCCTGCCCTACATCTGCAAAAACAACCCTGCAGTCAGATCTTTTCAGAACGGAAAAGCTTTCTAATCCGATAGCGAATGCAAGGACTGCGGCTGTTGGTTTCATAAAGATTTTTCTGAACATACAAGGCGGGATCATGTAAAGAAAAACCACAAGCCCGAGAATCACCAACAAGCATTTGCTTAAGTGAACCGGCATGCCGCTCTTAACACTTAAGGAGCCTCCCGCAGCAACAAACTTATAGAGCGCATCGAGACATAAGAGCAACGGCGATGACAGGTATCGATCCCAGAAAGGCAGCAAATGACACAAGATTACACATGGAACAAAGAACGTGCATGCACAGCCCGCCAAGAAAGATCCGGCAATCTGAATGAGAAGGTGTTCAGGATCAGGTCTCATGGATGTTTCAGACCAAAATGGAATCATGCCCAAAAAGGCTGAAACAGCGGGACTGATAAGGTTGACAATACCTTCATTAAGATGAAACCTGATCAGCAAAGATGATATCTTTACGCTGTAGACTTTAATAGCTATGACTGCGCAAAAGCTCATCTGAAATCCTGAAGACAGAGCGCAGAACGGATCGGCGACGATCATGATCATCGAAGCCAGACTTAATGCAGAAAGCCATTCCCTGTCTGCAATAACACATATGCTCATTATTGCGGCTCTCGTAACTGAATCACTCCACCCTGTCAGACACCCTATGAGAATACAGAAAACAACATGTGTGAGCAGTTCGTTTTTACGCCTGATATTAAGGGCTTTAAGTATCAGCGGAAGACAGACAAGAAAACCGGAGAAATGTGTCCCTGAAACCGCCAGCAGATGCGAGCAGCAGGACAATCTGAAATCGCGCTCAACACTTTTTGATATGAGTGATCTGTCACCTATACAAACAGCGGCTGTAAGAGCTTTGAACCTTTCATCAAATGATGCTGTTACGGCTTCGAAAACAGAACTTCTAAATTCAAAAAACAGTCTTTGCAAAAAGCCTGTAACAGCAATAGGAAAATCAACCTCGGAAACAACAGAATAACGGTCACATGAGATCGTATAGATAATACCCTTTTTTCTAAGGTATTCCCTGTAATCCGTCTCTCCGGGATTGCCTGCTTTATCAGGCTCTCTGATATTGCCAAACAGGATAAGCTGATCACCCGGATCAAAAACTCCATGTTCGCAATAAAACCTGACTTTTGCCAAAGCGCCGCTGTCCAGTCTTACAGTCATGTCAAGATTACCGGAAAGATCATAAGATACCGACATTACAACGCATTGTTGTTTTCCGCTGTCCAGGTGCCCGTTTTCAATAACTGCATTTAACCTGCTGCTGATAAAAAAGCCTATATAAGTCAACACTGAGCAAAGCATTATTACAACAAGAAAGACCGAGATGCCGCTGATCTTCCTGTCCACCGGATACAGCGAATAGTAAATGCCGGACGCGGCTGCAAGAATGCTTATCAGTAAAGACGGCAGGAATGATGCGGAATAGTAACAGGTAAAACTGCAGAGAATGATCAAAAAGGCAGGAATAACAACAGGGCGCTTTGCAAGCACACTTCCGAGATTCCTCAGATCAGAATGCATCAGTCCCAATCTTTGCGATAATCGCTGCCTGATGCTCAAAAACCTGTATTTTCCATATTGTTTGCCATATAAGTCCTTCATGATAAAATTCTAATGCGGCTGCTTGTCGGTTTGAGTCTCAACTTTCGTACAAAATCCGACAAATAAGCCGAAAAAAACGACAAGATAAACACTTTGAACAGAGTTATATACATGGCTATCAATTACGGAAAGATCAGATATCTCAAAACATGCGCATCTGTTAAGGATCTGCCTGATGACAGACTGCCTGAGATAGTGCTTGCCGGAAGATCTAATGTGGGAAAGTCTTCTCTCGTAAATGCCCTGGGAAGCAACAGAAAACTTGCCAAAGTATCACAGACTCCCGGAAAGACACAGCAGATCATCTATTTTGACATGGATAGTAAGGCAATCCTTGCCGATCTGCCCGGTTATGGTTTTTCGAAGGCTTCAAAGGCAAAATCCCAGGGATTCTCAGAACTCTGCGACAACTATTTTAAGGTCAGAAAAGGCATTGACCTGGTTCTCTTGCTTATAGACATCAGGCACGAACCCTCAAATGACGATATCGCGATGTTAAATTTCCTTAACAGCGCGAATCTTCCCTATTTTCTTGTATTCACAAAGTGCGACAAACTGTCTGCCCAGCAGGTCAGGAAACAGTTGCAGATGATGTCAAACTGTCTTGATTTTACTGAAGATGCGAGGGTTTTCGCGGTGTCTTCAAGTGAGACAAATCCCCAAAAATCAGGAATAAATGATCTTAAGCAGGCTATCTCTGATGAGGTATGCAAAGATTTAACATAATTTCAAAAACTTTTCGTGCAAATTTCTACACATATTCACTTTGATTTGTTTTGTGACTCAGATATTATTTAATTAACTTTTATAGGGGGTTTTATGTTGCCATGAGCGACTTATATGTCAATACAGGCTATAAGGATACATATTTGGCACCCTTCGGCCCCATTGGCATAATTGCACACACTTCCAACAAAGAATTCGTAAAGAACGTTTCAGACGTACTCTCTGCCAAGAGAAAGATACGTTCGCAGAAACCCGGCAATAAATACGCAAATGACCCCGGATATTCCCGTGAGAATTACCTGATGGACTCTGAGCTTATCAGGTTTCAGACCGGCGAGGGCAAGTTTTCGATCGGTGAAAGCGTCAGGGGCCACGATATTTACGTCATTACTGACGTTCTTTCACACAATATGGACATCAATCTGATAGAAGGGACACAGGTCATCTCCCCCGACGACCAGTATATGGACCTTCTGAGGATCCTTTCCGTACTTAAGGGCAAGGCAAAGAGAGTCAATGTCATTATGCCTTTTGTATATGAAGGCAGACGCGAGAAGCTCGATTCTCACAGAGAATCCTACGACTGCGCAGACATGCTCAAAAAACTTTATAAACTCGGCGTTGCAAATCTCATAGTTTTCGATCCTCACGATGCAAGAATAGCTAATGCGGTACCGCTTATGTCTTTAGAGATGCCGCGCTGCCAGTTCAAGATGACTTCGACTCTCTTAAACCGCTTTGGCTCGATCAAGATGGATAAGAATTCAACGCTCGTGGTAAGCCCTGATGAGACAGGCATCTCGCGGGCGATTTTTTACTCTTCGCACCTGAATCTTCCTTTAAGCTTTTTCTACCGCTACTACTACAACCAGGGCGGTCAGGTTGTAAGAGGCTTCAAGTACCTTGGTGATGACGTCACCGGTAAAGACATCCTCCTCATCGATGATATGATCAATTCCGGCGAGACGATGATACGTACAGCAAACAAGCTCAAGAATAAAGGCGCCAAGGATATCTATTGCCTTGCACCGTTCGGGCTTTTCACAAACGGCCTTGAATTATTCGACAAAGCTTATACTGACGGCATCTTCAAGTGCATCTGCACGACTAACCTCATCTATGCACCGGAAGAACTCAAATCACGCGACTGGTATCTGGCAGCAGACATGATACCTTATGTCGCAAGGATAATAGACGCACTTAATTCTGACGAATCCGTCTACGACCTTATCAATTCGACTTCGAGACTTCAGGATCTTGCAAGCCAGATAAGGATCGGAGAGGTTTTCGATGGATTTAATGAATAAGAAATCAAAAAAAGCATGAAAGGCAGGCTGCAATTATGACATCAGCATCTGACGAAAAAGCTTATTCCCGCTACGATCAATACGGCGACAACCCCATGGCGCCGGTAGGACCCATCGGTCTTATCGCTCTGAGAGGAAGTGAGGATTTCACCGAGAAGGTCAACTTCTACCTCAACAAGAGACGTTCCGAATACCAGAAGGAACAGATCGTAAATACTTATCCGGGTTTCTTCAGAGAGGATTACAGGATCCCCGTTGAGAATGCCAGGTTCTCTTCAGGTGAAGGAAAGGCTGTCGTAAAGAACACGGTAAGAGGTCATGACCTCTATCTCGTAAGCGATGTCATGAACTGTTCCTGCACATACAAGATGTTCGGAACGGACAACCGCATGAGCCCCGACGACCACTATCAGGACCTGAAGCGTGTTATCCTCGCCTGCTCCGGAAAATCGAGAAGGATCAATGTCATAATGCCTTTCCTTTACGAGAGCCGCCAGCACAAGAGAAACGCCAGAGAATCACTCGACTGTGCCTTTGCTCTGGAAGAGCTTTATGAGCTTGGTGTTGCCAACATCATCACTTTCGATGCACATGACGAGAGAGTTGCAAATGCCATCCCTCTCGCAGGTTTCGAGAGCCTTCCTACCACATACCAGATCATCAAGGAAATGTACCGTCAGGTACCTGACCTCTCCTTCTCAAGCGGTAAGTTCATGATCATCTCCCCTGATGAAGGCGGTATCGGCAGAGCTATGTATTATGCTTCGATCCTCGGTGTCCCTCTCGGAACATTCTATAAGAGAAGAGACTACACAAGAGTCGTTGACGGCAGAAACCCGATCGTTGCGCACGAATTCCTCGGCGAATCCGTAGAAGGCATGGACATCCTCATTGTTGATGACATGATCTCCTCAGGTGATTCCATGATCGACATCGCACGCGAGATGAAAGAGCGCGGAGCACGTAAGGTATTCTGCGCAGTTACATTTGCACTGTTCACTGAAGGAATCGACAACTTCAATGCTGCATATGAAGACGGCGTCATCGATAAAGTCTTTGCTACCAACCTGATCTACAGAAGACCCGAGCTCCTGCAGGCTCCATGGTATGCAGACGTTAACCTCTGCAAATTCGTAGCGCTCCTCATTGATGCCATCAACCACGATGCTTCGCTCTCAAGCCTCATCAATCCTACCGAGAAGATCAAGCGTCTCCTCAAAGAGAAAGAGAACATCGGCTGATGATGGCAAATACGTCGAGATCACGTTCAGGCAATTCTTCTTCCAGGAGCTCGAAAACAGGCTCCTCCAGAAAGAATACGCGTTCTGCTTCTTCCCGCAGCACGTCAAGAAGAACATCCGCTCCTGTCCAGGCTCCTCAGAATCCTGATTCCGCATTTAAAAGGCTTGCTTCTTCCAAAGCGGCAATGCCTCTTATCTTCATCGCTTCAGTGATCCTGATCGTAGGGATCGATCTTCTTATCAGCTGGAACCAGTACTCGTTATTCTTCAAGATACTCGGAGTTGAGATCCTCATCGCCGTTATTGTCTGGACTGTCATGACATTGGTATTCTCGAGGAAAAAGCAAAAAGAACCTGACAGCGAATATATAGAGGACGAGGAATAAAGCCTTGACATTAGACGGTATCACCTGTCAGCTTCTCGCAAACGAGCTTAATTCAGAGCTTGAAGGAAAGCGTGTAGACAAGATCTACATGCCTGACAAGCATACAGTCATTCTCCACATAAGGTTTACAGGCGGATATAAAAAACTCCTTATCTCAATTGATCCCGGTGCCCCCAGAATCTGCTTTGCAGAAAACACTTTGGAAAACCCTTCGATGCCGCCCTCGTTCTGCATGCTGTTACGTAAATATCTGGCAGGTTCGAGGATCGAGAAAGTAACTAATCCCGGGTATGAACGCATCATCGAGATTACAGTAAGCAAATACGATGAACTCAAAGACCGCAAGACTTATACACTTACAGCGGAACTCATGGGAAGGTTCAGCAATCTTATCCTGATAAATGAGACAGGAAAGATCCTGGATTCAGCTATCCACGTTGATTTCTCCGTATCGCGTGTAAGAGAGGTAATGCCCGCACGGGTATACATCTACCCACCGGCACAGGATAAACTGACACCGGGAAAAGCACTGGAAATTACTGAGAACGGAGATCTTCCGATAATTGAAACAGAACTTTCCCGTCCTGTTTCCAAGGCGCTTGTCGGATCAGTTCTGGGACTGTCTCCCATCCTCACTTCCTACATTACAGACAGCGCGGATATTGACGACAGAAAGACTCTTTCGATGCTTTCGGACAGCGAGAAAAAAAGTCTAACTGAATCATTAAGAGATTTCCTCTCGGGAATCATCAATAACACCTTTAAGCCTTTTGTGTTCTGCAACGCTAACGGAGAACCTGAAGATGCTTCTATCGTCAGGCTCAAAGGTTATGCAAAAGCTATACAGGTATCATCCATTTCGGAAGCGATCTATATTTATTATCAGGCCCGTGATTCACGACTTGTATTAGACAAGGGCAAAGACAGACTGAGCCAGATAATAGGAAGCGCACTTGCCAGAGTTATCAAAAAGCGCGAGATCCATGAACAGGATCTTGAAGAAGGAAAAAAGGCTGATTCCCTGAAGCATTCCGGAGACCTTATCCTCACTTACAAATACATGATCAAACAAGGTGATTCAAACGTTAATCTTACCGATTACACCACTGACCCGCCTAAGGAAATAACGATACCTTTAAATCCTACTCTTGACGCCTCGGGAAATGCCCAGGAATATTACAAGCGTTTCCATAAGGCAAAAAGGAAAATGGAACTTGCCGAGAACTACCTCAAAGAAGATGAGATGGCTTCCCAGTATCTCCGTTCCTTATCGGCAGCAGTCAATGCAGCAACAAGTCCTGAAGATCTTTTGGCGATCAACGAAGAGATCCGCGCAGAAATATCCGGAGATTCGGGTTTTCGAAAAGGCAGTGCTTCAACAAAGAACAAGACAAACACCGGAGACCCTAACAAGATGGTCGGCGTAGCTAAATCAGGAAAAGCTTCTTCTAGAGCTTTAAGAGAGGCAGCCAAGAGAGCTAATGCAGGTAAAGCCGGCAAAGACAGATCCAAGGAAAGAGCACTTCCCTGCCGCAGATATATGACGTCCGACGGTTACGAGATCCTTGCCGGAAGAAACAACATCCAGAACGACCAGCTAACCTTCCACACCGCTTCAAGACGCGACTGGTGGTTCCATGTAAAGGGACTTCCGGGAACACATGTGATCCTTAAGACCAAACCCAATGAAGAGATGCCTTCCGATAATGCGGTACTCGAAGCCGCAAGCCTCGCGGCATTCTTCTCCAAAGCGATAATACTTGAAGAACATATGACTTCAGAAGATTCAAGACCCGGACTTCTTAAGGCCGAGGTTGATTACTGCCCTGTCTCACACGTAAAAAAGATTCCGGGAGCAAAACCCGGAATGGTAATCTATGAAGGGTATTATTCAGTACTTGTCGAAGCTAAAGAACCTTCTTCAAAAGATTTATAGATCTTATCCCTGAATTTGGATTCTTCCAAAGAGAAAATACAGCCGCAATACTTCTGTCTGTATAATCCGATCTCTCTTGCCATATCCTGGCCTTGACGGAAACCCGGTCTGAAATCAATATAATCGAACTTCACACCATACTTGGAAGCTTTCATATCACATATCCGTGCGATCTTATCGTGCTGCTGATAAGGGCTCACCAACAGTGTCGTGCAAAAAGATTCATAACCGTTATCAGCACAGAACTTTGCTGCGGCTTCCATCCTTATGTCATAGCACATATCACATCTGGAAGGAAATTTGCTCAGGTATTCTTCTGATAGCCAATACTCTTCCATGCACTTCTCCCCTTCGGAGATCAGCCTGACACTGTAATGGTCACACGCTTTTTGGAGGTTCCCGTGTCTGCGGTCAAATTCAAACTGCGGCTGGATATTCGGGTTATACCAAAAGCAGTCAAGATCGCGGCCTTCTGTCATCAAAAGGTCAAGAGGATACATGGCGCATGGCCCGCAGCATGCATGAAGGAGCATCTTCCCCATCAGCCGTTCTCACCGTCCTGATTAGCGTTCTGCCAATCTTCTATGGATATATTCTCATATCTCGGAGCATTCTGACCAGGCATCACTTCAGTATTCTTCATGCCTGCGATGAAAGAAGGCGGCGGTGTCATCCCCAAATGCTCAAAAGCTCTTAATGTGAGCATTCTTCCTCTCGGTGTCTTATGAATGAATCCGTTCTGCAACAGGAACGGCTCATATACATCTTCAATGGTCACAGGATCTTCGCCCGTACATGCGGCCAAAGTCTCAAGTCCTACCGGACCGCCCTTGAAAATATCCGCAATGGAAATGAGCATTCTTCTGTCAACATTATCAAGACCAAGTTCATCTATATCCAATGCCTTAAGTCCGAAATCAGATACTTCCTTATCGATCGTATCCTTTTCGAGATATGAAGCGAAATCTCTCATACGCTTAAGAAGCCTTATGGCGATCCTCGGAGTACCGCGGGATCTGGATGCAATATTGCGAAGGCCTTCTTCATTGATTGCTATTCCGAGAAGCGCTGCATCCCGCTTTAGGATCTGCATAAGATCCTCGGTCTCATAAAGCTCCAGGCGGTGGATCATTCCAAAGCGGTCTCTTAAAGGCGCAGAAAGCATTCCTGCTCTTGTGGTAGCGCCTACCAATGTAAAATGAGGAAGATCCAGTCTTACTGATCTTGCGGCAGGTCCCTTGCCGATCATGAGGTCAAGGCAGTAATCCTCCATCGCGGGATAAAGAACTTCTTCAACGCTCTTATTGAGTCTGTGTATCTCATCGATAAATAAAACTTCATTCTCATTGAGATTAGTCAAAAGCGCAGCAAGATCACCTGCCTTCTCGATAGAAGGACCCGTGGTTATATGCATCGCAACACCCATCTCAGACGCTATGATCCCTGCAAGCGTTGTCTTGCCTAATCCCGGAGGGCCGTACAGCAGAACGTGATCAAGAGCTTCACCGCGTTTCCTGGCAGCATCGATAAAGATCTTAAGATTGGTCTTTACCTTAGTCTGACCGGAATACTCATCAAAAGTAACAGGCCTTAAAGCCTTCTCTTCTGTATCACCTGGCTGTCTGAGCCTGCCAAGTACGCGCTCTTCCTCATTCTCTTGTTCATTAAAATTCATCATCGATATTGATTCCTTATGAGAACTTCTTACCTGCAGCTAATTTCAAGGCCTTGCGTATAAGGTCTTCCAAACCGATCCCTTCTTCATATGCCGAGGCAACTGCTTCTGCTGCTTCCTGGTCTTTATATCCTAACACAACAAGCGCTCCGACAGCATCCTGCATAATGCCTGTATCCCCGTTCGCAGAAACCGCAACGGCAACGGGAGCAGCGCTTACACTTGCCGCTGCGCCAAGCTGCGACTTAAGCTTATCCTTAAGCTCTAATATGATCCTCTCTGCAGTCTTCCTGCCCAATCCTTTAACACCTGTAAGAAGAGCAACATTTCCGCTCATTACAGCTGCCGCGATCTGCTCGGCAGAAAGCGAAGCACATATCGTATGAGCGACCTTGGGACCTATACCGCTTACGGTAATGAGCTTTAAGAACATCTCTTTCTGGTCTCTGGATGAAAATCCGTAAAGTGAGATGTCATCCTCCTTTACGCTCTGATAAAGATAGACCGTTATCTCTTCACCTAATCCTCCGAGCTCTGCGGAGATCCCCAGAGGACAATTGATAAGATAACCTATCCCGTTATTCTCTATAACGATCTGCTGGTCATTACGGTCAGTTATGATGCCTTTAATGTATGCGTACATCCGGTATCTCCTTCTGCTTAATAGTTCTCAAATATATATCAGACAAATCCTTCATTACGGTTCGAATAGCCGTAACGGCCATACTGATAACCCGATACGGCCTTGCCTGCGTATACGGTTCCGGTATTTGCCAGAGTGATCGCAAGAGCCAAAGCATCAGCAGCATCATCAGGCTTCGGAACTTCCTTAAGTCCCAGGATCGACTTTGTCATTATCTGCACCTGCTTCTTCTCAGCTTTACCGTAACCTGTGATAGCAAGCTTTACCTGCCCGGGAGTAAATTCATAAACCTCCACGCCGGCTCTCGCAGCCTCAACCAGCACTGCTCCTCTCGCCTGGGCCGTGCCGATCACAGTAGTGTGGTTATGACCCATAAACAGCTCTTCTATCGACATCAGATCGGGCTTATACTGCTCAAGAAGAAATCTTATCTTCTCGTTGATAGCAAGCAGTCTCAGTGGAAAATCAACGCCCGCCTTGGTCTCTATCACACCATAATCGATTACTTCAAAAGCATTACCGATCTTCTCGATAATGCCGTAACCGGTGATGGCATAACCGGGATCGATGCCGATTATCTTTTTCCTGACGGGTTGTACAGCCATAGAACTCCTAGTTCAATATAAACATTTGTTCGTATTATACCGCAACAATGATGCAAATCAAGTGATAACGCCTAATATCGAAGGTGTCTTTTCGGGAGGATTGGGACCTACTTCATATGCATCAAGTATTAATTCCATGGCGTCGAAAAGCCGTTCTTCAGAAATCTCACACTTTTCGCCATGATAAAGGGCACAAAGCGAATCACCGCGTTCTACCTTGTCTCCGACTTTAACAAAGAATCCGATACCTGCGCCATAATCTATGGAATCCGTCTTCTTAAGCCGTCCTGCGCCCAAAAGGACTGATGCCTGTCCGATCAAATCAGCCCTTATACTTTGAACGTAGCCGCTATCGGGAGAGTTCACATGCATGCAGTCAAACGGTTTATCAACATATACGGGATATCCCGCTGGTGTCATTTTCCCGCCCTGTGACTCGATGAGTTCTTTATATTTCACATAACATGTACCGTCAGAAAGCCTTGCCCTGATCTCATTCCTTAAGACCTCAGGACTCATTCCGGCATCTTTTCCGGCAATCGTAATAAGATGATAAGCAAGCTCTGTAACTACTTCTATAACATCTTCTTCACCCCTGCCGGTTACGGTATCAAACACTTCCTGCATCTCAAGAATATTCCCGCAGAATCTTCCTAGCGGCTGGTCCATATTGGTGATAACGGCTACTGTCTTGCGTCCTGCAAGATTTCCGATCTTTATCATGGCTTCGGCAAGCTCTTTGGCCATAGCATAATCCTTCATAAAAGCACCGGAACCGCACGTGACATCAAGCACAATTCCTTTGGCACCGCCCGCGATCTTTTTGCTCATGATGCTAGACGCAATAAGCGGAATGGAATCGACTGTTCCCGTTACATCTCTCAATGAATAAAGGATCTTATCGGCCGGAGCCAGATCGGGAGTCTGCCCCGAAATGACCATGCCGGTCAAGACTACATACTTATTAAAATCTTTGGTATCGACTTCCACGTTAAAGCCTTCGATCGATTCGAACTTATCCACGGTACCGCCCGTAAATCCCAGGCCCCTGCCGCTCAGCTTGACTACCTCGACCCCGAAAGAAGCTATAAGAGGCAAAAGGATCGGCGTTATCTTATCTCCGACACCGCCTGTGCTGTGCTTATCGACTGCGATCCCGTCAATAAAAGGAAGCTCTAACTGCGTTCCGGAAGCAGCCATCTCCAGCGTGAGCGTGGTCATCTCGCGGTCATCCATTCCGTTCAGGACAATCGCCATAAGAAGCGCAGACGTCTGATAATCGGGAATGCTGCCGTCAGTTACGCCCTTAACAAAAAACTTTATTTCTTCATCCGTTAAACTCTTTTTATCTCTTTTGGCGATGATTATGTCCCGCATGTTCATGGAAGATCACCTCCCTTAAAATCCTGATAAAGATATTATAATCATTAATAGTGCCAAATTTTCCTTTTGTGCTAAACTATTTCAAATCACAAAACCTTCCTGGAGGCTCTAAATGGCCGAAAACACAACAGCATCTTCAAATCCGGCTCCGCTCTCTGTGGTTCTCATAGGCTGCGGCAGAGTCTCTGAGAAGCACTTAAAAGCTATTTCAAAGCTTAAAGGCTTAGAACTGAAAGCTGTTGTTGACGTAAATCCGGAATCCGCCAAGAGGCTGTTGGGATCGGTTAAAGGTTTTACAAATGTAAAGCAGTACAGCGACTACAAAACCGCTATAGATGAGATCAAGCCTTCCATAGTATCTGTTACCGTTCCTTCAGGCCTTCATTTCCAGATAGCCAAATATGCAATGGAACACGGCTCAAATCTCCTTCTCGAGAAGCCCATGACAATGTCTGTGTCTGAAGCAAGGGAAATTTTCGAACTCTCTAAAAAGGCCGGCCTCAAGATCGCCATGGGACACATCTACCGTTACCTCCCCATCGTCGGTCTCGTAAGAGAAGATATCGCCGAGGGCAAATACGGCAAAGTCACTCACGGCACTATCTATGTCCGCTGGGGACACGGAGAAGATTATTATTCCAGCGCAGCCTGGCGCGGCACCTGGAAAAGCGACGGCGGTGCCCTCATGAACCAGACTATCCATGCGATCGATCTGCTCGTATGGCTTATGGGTTCCGAGCCAGAAGAAGCACAGGCCATGATCGCCCAGCGATTAAGGAACATCGAAGCAGAGGATCTCGGAATGGCAGTCTTAAGGCTTGAGAACGGCGCCCTGGCACAGATTGAAGGTACAACGGCAACCGTTCCTTCCAGACACACAGCCGAGTTTTCCGTCTTCTGTGAAAACGGCCAGCTGTCGATGGGACTTGATTCAGGCAAACCTCATCTTAATATCTTCACGGTCAGGCCGGACGGCAAACTGAAAAAACTAAATGGCTATTATATCCGCAGACAATTCAAAGAAGGCGGCATGTTCTCATATAAGTGCGCTCTCAATCCGCATCTCGGAATCTATAAAGATCTGCACGATTCCATCCTTGAGGATAAGAACCCGATAGCAGATGCATATTCAGGCTTCTCTTCAGTCGATACACTTCTCGGCATCTACAAGTCTGCCAAAGAAGGACATCCCGTCGCCCTGCCTCTTGAAGAAGATTTCAACTCTGTCGACATGGCCGGTTTCTTCGATTAAGGTGATTCTGATAACTCATTTTTGTTAATACACAAAAATAACTGTTGACTTGTAAAAACCTAATAGCTATAATTACTGACGTTGCTTAACGCACCTCTAGCTCAGATGGTAGAGCAACTGACTCTTAATCAGTGGGCCCAGGGTTCGAGTCCCTGGAGGTGCACCAACAAGGAAAAGGCTGTTCCTAAGATTTAGGGACAGCCTTTATTCTTTTCCTTTAATACCGACCGAAAGGGGACATTTTCGCCTTTGGTCAGTATTTATAATGCAATCTTACTCGTTATCAGAATCGTCAAGGAATTCCTTGAAGTCCTCAAATGCCTCATTGTCAGAAACCACCTTAGCGGTCTTCTTAACAACAGGCGAGTTCTCTTCAGGCTTATCTTCGGAAGCAGCTGCTTCTGCCTGTTTGGCTTCTGCCTCTTTTTCTGCCTGCTCCTGTTTTGCACGCTCTTTCTCTTCACGTTCCTTAGCAGCCTTCTGTTTTGCTTCCTCGAGAAGTCTCTGCTGAAGCTGACGGCGCTCTTCACGTGCCTTGGCCTTTGCTTCATCCTCAGCCTGCTGCTGCTCAAACTCTTTCATGTTCTCTTCGAGTTCTTTGCGCTTCTCGGCATTAACCTGTGCAATATGGGATTCCTTAAGACCCTGGATAGATTCGGGAGCCTTAACGTTCTGCATTATCTTGTCCATCTTTGCACGGCTTTCAGCCTGAGCTTTAGCTTCATCTGCTGCAACCTTTGCACCGAGTTCCTGTAACTGGTTAAGTTCATCCACAGATACACCGGGCGCTGCCGGCTGGGCAACGGGCTGGAATGTAACTGTCCTGATCTCAACTTCTCCCACATCAGAAACACTGAAATCAGATGCAGCTTCCTGTATCTTTTTCATATCGGGGATCTCGGTCCCGGGCAGGATCTCATATTTCTTTTCTTCTCTCATAACACATCATCCTTTAAGAGTTAAAACCAACTCTATTGTTCCTATAATAAACATAATCAAACCGATAACAAGCAAAATAATCGATATCTTGCTGATCTTCGAAGGTTCCTTCTCCGGCGTTTCCTGTGCCTTTGTTTCTGCTGCAGTATCTGCAGCTACAGCGGGCGGTGTCTTTTCCGGTTCGGAAGCAACTTGTGGCACTTCTTCACCGGCACACTTGGAAATGATCTCATGAGCCTTTATGATCTCAGGCTTGATTGCCTGTGACAGATCCTTAAAGGTCTCTGCAGAAGAAGAAAATTTCGCAGCATCACTGTCAAGAGTATCCGGATCAGGAGCCTTTGTCCCCTCGAAAAGCATTACTCCGAAACTCGCATCATCACTGACATTGCTTGAACCTACGATAAACTTCTGGACTGTCTCAAGCACTGACTTCTCGCCCTCTTCTCTTCCTGAAGCAAACGTCTCTGCCATCTTGGCAACAACAGGCTTAACAAGGCCTGCTTCCTCATTATATACACTATCCTGGACACCATCAGTCATTAATGCGATTGCATGAATATCATCGACCGTGGTCTTAAGAAGGCGCATATAATTGTCCGCATGTGCGGCAGTGACAAAATAAGTCTTGCCGTCTTTATCATTCTGGGGCATCGAAATCGGGCTTACTCCGGAAGGAGAGATCCTTACGATAAGTCCGTCTCCGATATGGCCTATCATCATTCTTCTGTCTTTGACTGCAACAAAAAGCAGTGTGCATGATAATCTGTCGATAACATCTATCGTGCGCTCTTCCATGATGTCAGCAAAAGCAACACGAAGCTTGGCCATAAGATAACCTCTGACTGCCGCTTCTCTGTTCTCGCTGTATAACGCATCAAAGTGTTCGCACAAAGTGTCCGTGATAACATGCACCGCACAGTCAGAACCGAACCTGGCATCCGTATACTGCTTACCGCCGGCGCCATCAGCAATACAAACGACTGAAACGCCGTTCTTTGTAACAGCATAAGACGCGTCCTCACAAGGAGTGCCGCGGTTTACATGCTTATTACCGATAGTCGTGATCGCGCCGACTGTAATACCCTTATACATCATTCATCCTCATTAATGAACTTCATGAAATCATCTAATTCGACAGCTTTACCCTGAGGCGTTGTGTCTATGTTATAAAGTGCATCATCGCTCATACCGGAAGATACGATCGAAGAAGAAGAAGAACCGAGGAATTCGAAGAGTTTTCCGAAATCTGCTGAGTTAACCGAAATCGGCTCTTCACGCTTAATGGAAAGCCTCTTTAAGAGATCAAAATCAACACCGGAACCTACACCGATATTGAAGACAACAAGCTTGTCATTGCTCTCGAGCTCGTTGCAGGCCTCTATGGCACGTTCCATATTCTGCATAGCATTAGGGCCCTGCGGAGCGCCGTCTGTGATTACAACAAGCCAGGGCTGGAAATACTTTATGCCTCTTTCCTTATAGCCTTCTTTACGGGCATTAAGAAGCTCTAATGCGGTAAGAACGCCCTCACCGATAGGAGTAAGTGTGGTTGATGCCGTGATCTCAGGCAGACCCTTATCTTTTGAGATCTTACCGAAAGGCATAGCGATCTCAACCTTAGAGCCGAATGTAACGATCGCTATATCCGTGGAATTTCTTGTATCATCATTCGCTTTGATCGAAGATACGAAGTTATTAAGACCCATGTTAAGCTGCTTGATCGGGTTTCCCA
This sequence comes from Clostridiales bacterium, assembly GCA_017510605.1. Taxonomy (GTDB): domain Bacteria; phylum Bacillota; class Clostridia; order Saccharofermentanales; family Saccharofermentanaceae; genus Saccharofermentans. The sequence goes on along the minus strand of JAFWMQ010000015.1, from coordinate 105,146 downwards.
TCATGGAACCCGAAGTATCCAGTGCAAAACAAATGGGAAGTCTTCTTTTTGTACTTGTACCGAAATCAGAACTGGAAATATTATCCGACATAAGAATCCTCCGAATTATCGTGAGTTTATTATCTCATATGAGTATAACAAAATATCTTGCAACTTGCTTGCAAGTAAAAAGATAAATTTATTATATTCAGGATATATCAGAACTATTATCAGAACAGACCGAAAAACTTCTTCCTCGGCGGAGGCGGAGGAGCAGAATTTACTGCCGCGATCGAAGCGGGTTTAGATGAAGAGGAACTCTTCCAGGGAGACTGCTCATTATCGGTCTTTTCAGGTCTGAAATTGTCACTGGTTCCGACACTCGAAGAAACAAATCTGCCGGTAGGCGCATTAGCAAACGTCTTCTTCTCGAAAGTCTTTGCTTCGCCCCTTCGTTCATCCATCGTGTTCTTAGCTTCCATCTTAGCCTTCAGCTGTTCTCTTACTTCAGCAACATTAACAGTTGCCTGATTGATGTTCTCGCAAGGGAAAAGTTTATAGGCTTCAGCATCGTCATAGACGAAGTTCTCAAGCTCTTTCATATACTCCTGGACAGCGGCGCGCCAGCATACGGCCTCATAGATCTTTCCGTCATGGAAAGTGTTATAAAGCATAACGCGGAGATTATCAGGAAGATACTCCCAAATATGCTCATATCCGCCCAAAGGAATATGCTCAGTATTTGAATTATCAAGAGTATAAGGGAAGTTACGGTCTAATATCTCTTCTCTTAATGTCTCAGCACCGTTTCTGGTTGCATAAGGATGAAGTCCGCAGAAAAGCACAGTGAAGACCAGCATTGCAATTGAATAATCCTCATCTTCAAGCGTGCGTACAAAACTTGAGAAATCTCTTCCCCAAAGTCTCGGATCAGTAAAATCTTCTGTTCCGACAGGACAAGGAAGATTGCCGATCTGAACACTGTCCATATCGATCAGGTACTGCTCGGTAGAAGAATTGATAAGAGCATTCTTAAGCTGGATATCACCGGCAACAATATCATGCATCTGAAGATACAGATATTTTCCGATAAGCGACAGGAGCGTCTCACAGACATCGAGTCTGGTCCAGTCAGGATACTGATCTATTATTGCATCAGGACCGTCAAAAACATTGCTTAATGTCGTACCTTTACCCATAAACATGGTATAACCGACAGGCACGCCGCGGAAATACAAAAGATGCTGCGGTGTGCAAAAACCCCGGGACGTGATACCGAGGCTTGTGAGTTTCTTAAGCTTTGCCCATCTTAACGGGGTAATAACGCCCTTGTGATAGATCTTTGCAACATACTTCGGATTATCTGTGAAAAATACCATTCCCTCGGCGCCGCCGCTAAGTCTCTTCACGAGAGTAAACTTATCGCCCTCAGTAGAAATAACAACATCATCGATACTTGCTCTGCCGTCACTGTCAATATAAGTATTATTGCTTGCAAGACTGCTCAAAGACGGAAGAGGATAATCCTCTATCATCTCAGCAATGGAATGGAATATCTTAAGTCCGGTATTCGAAAGAACGGCAACATCGCCGTTGAATTCTGGAGCCCTCTCATAGAGCCTCTTTGTAAAGATTCCTTTTCTGGTCGTAAGTATGCAGCATTCAGGAAGATCTTTGACCTGCTCAATGAAATATTCGGTATTACAGGTATGGACCACATGGAGAGTATTCGTTGACATGAGACTCTGCATAAGGGAACGCATTGCGTTCTGGACATGAACATCCTTGGGATCCTGCTGCTGTACAACACAACGGTGGAGGAGCTTAAAGGTATCATCAATATAACAGTCTATACCCTTATCTTCGAAGAGATATGTAAGTTCATCAAACCAAACTCCATTGGAATACTCCAAAACAATGGAGTAATCAAGAACGATTGATAAATACTTGCCTAATGCTTCAAACATACTCTTACTTTAAATCTCATCCTCCGAATAAAATACTATACAAGAAATTTAAATAAATCAATAAAGGAAAACAAGAAATTTGACAATATTGCAAAAAATATAACATTTTTATATGATATTTTCAAAATATTGTTAGATTTAGCTGATTCCGACCAGCTTCATAAGGTATTTTGCGTTAGATCTTCTGCTTATTCCCTGTGTCAATTTGTAATCAAAAACTATCCCTGTGTCAGTATAAGTTTCAGAAAAATGATAATACCTGATATTATCGAATCCTTCCTCGGTCTTATCGATCATTGCATAGTCATGTGTCGTCATCAGACCGCAGATATAAGGTTTTGACAGATTCTTAAGAACCGTCAGGGCTCCTTCGGTCCTGTCTGCCGAATTAGTACCCCTGAAGATCTCATCGATCAGGAAAAGCATCGGCATGGCTTCACTACCCGCTTTAACTATTCCGGATATTCTCATCAATTCGGCCTTGAATGTACTCATATTCTCTTCAAGACTGTCAACTATTCTCATAGAACTCATAACTCTCATCCGCCCGAGCTTAAGCTTAGCTGCAGGCACCATACCACCTGTCATTGCTAGGATCGTACAAACACCTACGGTTCTGATCAGAGTCGTCTTTCCGGACATGTTAGAACCGGTGATTATCGCAATATCTTTATCGATCGTCACAGAATTACTTACAGCCGTATCGTGTTCCAGGAGAGGATGGGTAATATTCTCACCTTCAAAAAAAGCATTATCGGCAGGATCATCTGAATCAACGAAATCAGGAAAAGAACTCTCCGGGAATACCAGACCTGTTTGCGAGACACACATAAGAGCTTCCAATTCAGCAAGACGGTCAACATATACCGGCAGTTCCTTACCGTATTTAACTGCCCAGTTGCCCATAAGATACGAGATAATGAAATCCAACGGGAAGATAAGATTAAGGATCAATGCAAATAAAGGCTGGCTTCTGAGCCCTGCAAGTCTTAATACGTTGTTTAATTCTTTTAATGTCTCACTTGCGCCTTTCGTCTTATCGTTTCCTTTTATCAGTGACTTAATAAGATCATTCTCGAACCCGCCTATCTCAAGTATCGAATAAAGTTTCAGCATTGCCCTAACCTGGTTAGGCATTCCTTCACACGCTTTTATATAAACGTCGTTAAATGAACGTCCTGCCATCCATATGATCAGGTTAACTATAAGACATGCCGGTATAGAAGCAGTCCCGTAATCAGGCAGGACAATAAATGCAAGCGGGACACAGATCCAGATGAGCAATCCTACGAAAATAAGAGCATTTGCAAATGGCTTGGTTTTCGAGCCGGATTCCGCAAAATCCAAAAGCACCTTGGGATCTTTTGTCATCTTCCCCACTCTTGCCGTAGCCTGATAATCCATCAGGATTTCCGGCTTCGAATACAGTTCGTCTACCGCCTTCTGCTTTTTCTTAAGTTCTTTAACGGGAATGCCTGAAATATGCGGTTTAAGAAGATAATCCGCAAATCTCCTTCTTCCGAATGACGTCTCGGAAATATTCAACAAAGAGAACAGTGATTTTTTACCGAAAAGATCCAGGTCAGCACAATAATCATGATCCGGTTCTTCAAAATCCTTTCCGTAAAGCCTTTTCTTTGCAGATCCGATGTCTTCTGCCCTTTTAAGACCTTTAACGGCTATATTTCTCAGCTCGTTAAAATCCCCGTTTATCCTGGCGATATATGAAGAATTCACTTTGTTTAATTCGGTAAGATAATTAACCTTTTCGATAATGCTGCCATGAATAATGCAGAGAATGATAAACAAGATAAATACGGCCCAGCCTAAAAACGCCAGTGCAGCTGTATGGGATGCGTAACCCCAAATGATCAATGCAGCAGCACAAAGAAAACTAAGCAATCTCATAAATGACAAAATGCCGCTCTGCCTTTCGTATTTGGCAAGATCGGCAATTATCACCTGTTCTTTTTCTTTGAAAAAATTAAGATTTGCTTTCATCCTTTTTCGCCTTAGAAGATGCAGGCTTCTTTGAAGCAGCCGCAGAAGGTTTCTTTGCAGGAGCTTTCTTAGAAGCTGTGCTCTTCGCAACAGCGTCAGAAGATTTCTTTGCAGTAGTCTTCTTCGTTGTGGTCGTCTTCCTGGAAGGAGACTTAGTGGCAGCGGCTTTCCGTGATATTCTCTTAGGAACACACTTATCCAGTACATCGCCGACATTATCGTGTATGGTAAGAAGCGCCTTGAGATCCATGTATGTTGAACTCTTATTAATAATTACGATCCTGTCGTGCTTCAGGAACTGTGCAAATGTCGCAGCCGGATAAACGGTAAGCGATGTTCCCGCAATGATCATGAGGTCGCATTTCTTAACTGCTTTAATAGCATTATCAACGTTCTCATGTTCAAGATTCTCTTCATAAAGGACTATATCAGGTCTTACTATGCCTCCGCATCTGTCGCAATGCGGAACACCTTCCTGAGCCGCAATATATTCAATGTTGAACTTCTTACCGCAGTCCATACAGTAGTTTCTGAATACGGAACCGTGAAGTTCGATAACGCATTTACTGCCTGCTTCCTGATGAAGATTATCGATATTCTGGGTAATGATCGCTTTAAGCTTTCCCTGTCTCTCAAGTCTTACAAGAGCCTTATGAGCCTTGTTGGGTCTTGCGTCAGGATAAATAAGCTTACGCTTGTAAAAATCATAAAAATCTTCAGGATGCTCAATAAAGAAATCGTGGGCAATGATGTCGATAGGTCTGTATTTTGTACCGCTCTCGGTATTATAGATGCCGGCACCGCTTCTGAAATCAGGAATACCGCTCTCTGTTGATACGCCTGCACCGCCCAAAAATACAATATTATTAGATTCTGCGATCAGCTCTTTAAGTTGATTGATCTTGTCTTCACGAACACTGCCGAATCTGTCAATTCTCGTTTCCACTACCAAAACCTCAATTAATGAACATCAATTATTCCGTCACCGTCAAGATCCACGCCTTCAAGATCACCATGCTCATGGAACATGCCGGCTGCGCCGAACATTTCTTTACCTGTAACACGCTTCTCGTCACGTCTCTGCTCAACCAAAGTGCTCAGTGCTTTCCTGACTCTGTCAGGTGTCTTGATATTCTTAATTTCCATTACAGGAGTGGACTTATCTGCGGTCGTAAGGATAACAGATCCGACACCGAAGATCTTCTGCCAGACAGACTGCTTAAACGTAAGATCCAACACTCTGTATAAAAGGATCTCTTCGGATGTTACGTTAAAAATGCCCCTCTTATAATAGAATTTGTTTGCACTGAAACTATAAACCGTGAAGGAAATGGGCAACCCGAGATATCTCTTCCTGTCCTGCCAGAGAAGTTCTTCCTTCTCTGTAAGATTCGTAAGTCTGTCAATTCTGCCCATAAATCAAGCTCCCTTCAGGAAGTCGGCAAATAGCCCTTCACATCTATCATTATAATAAAAAAGGTTATGTGTGTGCAAACAAATCGAAAATGAAACGTAATATTAATATTAATGTTTCTCAGGTATCTGTATCCACAATCCTTGCCGGGTCTAATATCTGGGTATAATCAAACAGCTCCTCATACGCTTTTCTGTTCAATGTCTTATAGCTCATCATGGCACGGTCAAGATACAGATAATTATCTCCGTAAGTATAATACGGTGTGGCGCCTCCGCCGAAGAATATCCTGAATCCGAGGTTCTTATAGTAAACCGCCCGCTCATCCGTTCCGTATATATAATTTCCGTTCGGATAGACCAGCATATGAACTTCTCCAAAAAGGCTTCCTATCTGATCGAGCCACTTCTCAGTATCTTCAACAAGGATCGGCTTTTCCGTATTACGGCAGTCTTCGATATATGAATATGTGCAGGAAGCAAACTGCCATCCGTTATCAGCAAGCACATTGACGATCTCTGTTACCCTGTTTCTGTTATAAGCGATCTCTTCCGCAGTAGGATTGATCTGAGGCTGGTTCGCTGCAACAAGCGCGCTGTTACGGTCATCGACCTCATCCTCGCTGATGATATATCCGAAGCATGCCTCATAACCGCTTACCGAGATTATTCCTTTCGCGCCGTCATAAGTAAAATCAGGATGATTCTCAACGAAGGTGTCAAGGATTCCGATGGATTCAGCTGTTCTACTGACGATCGTATCTCCCCTTGAATTCTTATATTCTCCGCAGACCTGGTTCTCATCGTTAAGGACAAGTCTCCTGCAGGTTCCGCAGCTGTATGCTGCCGCATTATATTGCAGGTTCTCGATAACGACCACCAAAGGCTTCTTGCCCTTGGGAACCTTCAGATTGCGCTCGAGCAGGAATGTCGGATCGCTCGATTCTATAAGATTCTCAGGATCTACGAGGACATAATCTCTCTCATAAAGATTCTCAAGGATCTTCTCGAATTCAGAAGTTGTCAGATAAAGATCTGTATTTCCGGAATGGTACCTGCCTGCAAAAGCCGTATCAGTATCGGCAATGAGCGACCTTACACATATGACCTCAATGGGCCCCCTGTATTCCCTGACTTCACTCGTATGAGATGTGGCAGTAAGAAGATTGCCTTTGATCATCTCATCTTCAGGGAAGATTACCGCAAGGTCGGAAAAAAGCCTCTCTGCCGAATAGAACTTATATGTTTGAAGCATATGCTCGCCTTCATCCATCATCGGTTCATACATTGCAGCCTTGATGGTAGTGACTCTTTTCTCGCAATAATCGCCAACGAAGCCGTCATAATTATCATTTACCTGGGTATATTTCTTAACCGCAGTTATATAGTCTCCCCCGCTGAGTGCTTCCTCAGCCGTTCTGACATCACCCGTGGCAGTCTCGATAAAATCCAGTTCTCTGAGCAACGGGCTTGCAGTAGCAGAGAAATTACCGATAGGCTGTAACTGCTCGAAAAAGAACATAACAACAGGCTTCTCTATCTTACCCAAAAGTAAATCTTCACATATCTTGTACATTCTTTCAGATACAACCGAACTCGTGAGTTCTCTCATAGAATCGAGGAAATTAATATCGCTTGCGGTAAGGACATACCTGCTGTCGATTATACGTTCGCAGATAGAATCAACCCGTGTTCTGACGATATTCTCCATATCATCCAGCAGTTTGACTCTGTATTCATTAGATTCCTGATCTTCAGGTGAAGCCTTAAGAACCTCATCCTGGACCTCCCTGTAGATAGAGAGGGCATCCGAATAACGGCCTTCATCGATCGCCTTCTCAAAACTGGGGACAGTATCCATCTCATATGCACTTTTTCTTCCGACAAACACAGTCGTCAGACCGAGCACGATAAGAGCAACAGCACATATAACCGCTGATATATGAAAGCTTTTGCTGTTCTTACGGTCGTCTTCTCCGACGTGATATTCGGAAGAAAATACTGTCACTTCAAATCATCAAAGCTTACCTGCTTTGCCTCCAATGAATTCTCTTTTATGTAATAACCGATCGCGGGGACCTTGCGGATCCTGTAGTATTCCGGATCCTGAACTTCAACTTCTGCAAGTCTCGCAAGTGTTCTTAATACCGAACCCTTCTTTGAGACCAGGAGCTGGACACCCTGTGTCGTTCTTGTAGTCTTAAGAGGAATCAGCGATGACTTAAATACCGCAGCCTTATCAAGACTGTTTGTAACGATGAGATCCGGATCCTCATCCTCACTAAGAAGGAGGAACCCTATCGCTCTGCTTCCGTCAAAATAAGCGTTTATGAGTTTCTTTCTGTTCTGTTTAGTCTCATATGCGGATATAGGGAATCTTGCAGCCTTACCGTTCTCGAAAGCGATAAAGAGAATTCCCTTATAATCTGTTGTCGATATCATGAACATAGGCTTTTCGCCGTCTTCCATTCCAAGTGAACTTGCAAGGAAATGGCCTAACTCACCTGGCTTGGTATCCGCAAAATCATAAACATGAGTCTTATAAAGATTGCACTTATCGGTGAAGATCAAAAGATCAGATCTGTTCTCGCACTCAAATCCCATAAAGATCTCATCATCATCTTTAGTCTTGAGTTCGCCCGCATTCATAAGAGACTTCATTGTGTGCTTCTTAAGATATCCGTGACGGGTAAGCATGAGATGGAGCCTGTAATCGGGAATAACAGCTGTCTCGACAAAAGTCTCCGTCTCCTCCATCTGCGCGATCTCAGTCCTTCTGGGCTGTCCGTACTTATCGGCAACCTCTCTCAAAGTCTTTACGATAAGGCCGTTGATCCTTCTGGGGCTGTTCAGCATATCCTCGGTATCGGCAATATCTTCTTTGAGCTTATCCCTGTCAGAGATCCTGTTGATGATGTACTGCTTATTGATATTGCGGAGCTTGATCTCTGCAACATATTCTGCCTGCTCCTCATCGATCGAGAAACCCTTCATGAGGTTAGGGATAACATCCACTTCAAGTTCAGTATCTCTGATGATCTTAATTGCCTTATCGATATCAAGAAGGATCTGCGCAAGACCGTCGAGCAAATGAAGCTTCTTCTTCATTTTGTCCAGATTGTAAGCAAGCTCCCTTGATACGCATATACGTCTCCACCTGAGCCACTCGTCAAGGATCCTTGCTACGCCGAGCACCCTCGGGGAGCCGTCTATGAGGATATTGAAATTGCATGAGAATGTATCTTCGAGCTTCGTGAATCTGAAGAGCTTTGTCATGAGCTGCTCATGATCAGTTCCCCTCTTGCAGTCAATAGTGATCTTAAGACCATCCAGGTCTGTCTCATCCCTGATATCCGAGATTTCTTTTGCCTTACCGCTCTTGACCAGATCGGCGATGTTATCAATGATGGCTTCAACACTTGTTGAATAAGGGATCTCTGTTATCTCGATAAGGTTGTTTGCCTTATCTACTCTGTACTTTGCACGAACAGAGAATGTACCCTTACCTGTATCATAGATAGCCTTCATCTGATCCTTGCTGTAAAGGATCTTACCGCCTCCCGAAAAGTCAGGCGCAGGCATGATCTCCAGAAGATCACACTCAGGGTCTTTCATATATGCTTCTGTTGCGGCACATACCTCGGCAAGATTAAATGAACAGATATTAGATGCCATGCCTACGGCGATACCCTGGTTTGCATTTACAAGTACAGCCGGGAAAGTTGTAGGCAGCAAAGAGGGTTCCTTAAGAGTGCCGTCATAGTTATCGATCATGTCGACGGCATCTTTATCAATACCCTTGAATATTTCCTCACAGATCTTCTCAAGCCTTACTTCCGTATAACGAGGAGCTGCGCACTGCATGTCGCGCGAATACTGCTTACCGAAGTTACCCTTGGAATCCACGAACGGATGGAGCAGAGAACCATTGCCTCTGGTAAGTCTTACCATCGTGTCATAGATGGCCTGGTCACCGTGTGGATTGAGCTTCATTGTCTGTCCGACAACGTTAGCGGACTTAGTCCTGTTACCGCCCAGAAGGCCCATCTTATACATCGTATAAAGGAGCTTACGGTGGGAAGGTTTGAAGCCGTCGATCTCGGGAATGGCACGCGATACGATGACGCTCATCGCATACGGCATGTAGTTTATCTCGAGCATCTCGGTTATCGGCTGGTCTATAGCCGGCATATCCTTTGCATTGCTGTCAGTAAGCTTTGCCTTCAGTGAATCTGAATTGATCTCATCTTTTTTCTTACGTGCCATCTGTATCACCCTAAATCAAGCATATCGAGATACTTGCTGCCATCATTCTCGATATGGAGTTTTCTTCCTGCAAGATTATCTCCGAGAAGGAGATCAAAGACCTCAGCCGTCCTCTGGGCATCCTCGGGGCAGGCCTTGATAAGACGTCTGGACTTCGGATTCATGGTCGTCTGCCACATCATCTCAGGCTCATTCTCACCAAGACCTTTTGATCTCTGGATCGTACAGAGCTTGGGATCGACCTTAGCTAAGATATCCGTCTTCTCCTTCTCGTTGAAAGCAAAATACGTCTCTTCTTTGGCATTCTTCCCCTTCGGTCTGTATGTGATCTCGAAAAGAGGCGACTCAGCAACATAGACATATCCCTTCTCGATAAGAGTAGGCGTAAGTCTGTAGAGCATAGCCAGTATCAGTGTTCTGATCTGGAAACCGTCGACGTCCGCATCGGTACATATTATGATCTTGTTCCATCTCAAGTCATCGAGATTAAATGCGCTCATGTCCTTCGTGTGCTTATTCTTGATCTCCACGCCGCACCCTAAGACCTTGAGAAGATCAGTGATTATCTCACTCTTAAAGATCGTTGCATAATCGGCTTTGAGACAGTTGAGGATCTTACCTCTTACAGGCATTACAGCCTGGAATTCGGCATCACGGCCAAGCTTGACCGAACCTAAAGCCGAATCACCCTCAACGATATAAAGCTCACGCTTTGCTACATCTTTGGATCTGCAGTCGACAAACTTCTTGATCCTGTTATTAATATCGACTTTGCCCATGAGAGTCTTCTTGATATTGACCTTGGTCTTCTCGGCATTCTCTCTGGCACGCTTATTGATGAGGATCTGCTCTATCGTCTTATCAGCTGCGTCCTTATTCTCGATAAACCAGACTTCAAGATTATCCCTTATGAGCTGTGTCATAAAGTCCTGGATGAACTTGTTGTTAATGGCCTTCTTGGTCTGGTTCTCATAAGAGGTCTGTGTAGAGAATGTATTTGTTACAAGGATCAAAGAATCAGCAACATCCTGAAAGATGATTTTGGACTCGTTGGCTTTATACTTGTCACGCTGCTTGATCTGCTTATCGATCTCGGCAACAAAAGCATTTCTGACAGCTTTATCAGGAGATCCGCCATGCTCAAGGAAACTGGAGTTATGGAAGTATTCGAGAGCATTAACTTCATTGTTGAAGCAGAAAGCAACTTCAGCCCTGACCTTATACTCGTCACGGTCTTCTTTATCTCTGCCCTTTCCTTCACCTGAGAATGTATGTACTTCCGTAAAACCCTTCATGTCGGAAAGTTCTTCAACATAGCCCTTGATTCCCTCAGGGTAAATGAAAGAGAACTCTTCGCCCGATCCGGCATCCTTAAGTATGAACTCGATTCCGCTGTTGATAACGGACTGACGCTTGATGATCTCTTTAAATGTCTCAAGAGGAATGATTATCTCCGTAAAAACTTCGGTATCCGGCTTCCAACGCTGGACAGTACCGGTCCTCCTGAATCTGTATGGCTCCTGGATTAGTTCCGTGACAGGAACACCCTTCTTAAAGGACATATCATATCTTGTATGATCCCTAAACACTGTTACCTCAAAAAACTCCGAAGCATACTGTGTTGCGCAGGCACCAAGACCATTGAGGCCTAAAGAGAATTCATAGTCTCCTGAAGCATTATTGTTGTATTTGCCGCCTGCATAAAGCTCACAATAAACAAGTTCCCAGTTGTATCTTCCCTCTTTGGCATTGTAATCCATGGGGATTCCGCGGCCGAAGTCCTCGACTTCGATCGTACCGTCGGCAAATCTTGTGATTATGATCTTATCACCGTGGCCTTCTCTGGCCTCATCGATGGAATTAGATAAGATCTCAAAAAAGGAATGGATACATCCCTCCAGATTATCAGAACCGAAAATAACAGCAGGACGGAGTCTGACTCTGTCCGCTCCCTTGAGCATCGAAATACTCTCATTGCCGTAATCGTTCTTACCCGGCATATTCCTGACCAACTCCTTAATAATAATAAAATATATAGCTATGACTTTTCGATTATAACACAAAGATTTCGATATCCTTCAAGCCGGGACACGGCAAAAGAAAAGTTGTCCCTAAAACAGACTTTTCTTAGGAAATATTAAATGCTGATACGGTACGAAAACAATTTATCTGCACAAAATATGCATTTCACTTTCTACCCGGATAAAAACCAAAAGCGCTCCGAATTAACGAAGCGCTTTTCTGGTGAGCCATGGGGGACTCGAACCTCCGGCCCACAGCTTAGAAGGCTGTTGCTCTATCCAGCTGAGCTAATGACCCTGGAGCGAGTGATGGGAATCGAACCCACGTGGTCAGCTTGGAAGGCTGAAGTTCTACCATTGAACTACACTCGCATATGGCACTTAATCTAAGTGCCTATGTATATTACACTAAGGTTTGAAAATAATCAACTGAAAAATATCAGGTAGGCATTGTTCCCGTGAGGTAAGTTTCAGATACATAGAAACCGTCCTCTGTCTTATACCATCCGCCGCTGGCCTTAGCTACACAAACGACAGTCTGGCCTCTTGTAAGGGTTCCGACCTTCTCATATTGTGTGCCCGGACCCTTTCTTACATTAAGGAATTCTCCCTTGGATACCTGTGCATAATATGTTACAGGCGTCTCAAGATTGGTCTCAGTCCAGGTAACCGTCTCATCATTGGTTTTTGGTCCGGCATACTCGGTGAGCGTTGTCGTAGGTATAGTAGTTGTTGTGGTGGTGGTCTGTTCAGTAGACTCAAGAGTTGTTTCCGTAGGCTTAGTCTTCTTACATGCAGCAAGACTGAGGGCCATTACGCTGACCATCATTGATGCAATAAGCACGGTCGTAAATCTCTTTCTGTTCACTATAAATCACCTCCACACAATCGTATAGTTTATTATTACACACTTTGCAAATAAAAAAATGGATTTTTTGTTACAAGTTAATTCTTTTTTCGATTTAGGCCCAAATCACCTCAAAAATCACGAAGTTACATGTCATCCTCGAGAATATAGAACGCTTCATGATCCCTGTATTCGCCATTAATGTGCATATATGATTTCCGCTGGCCTTCGTAATGAAAACCCAGCCTTCTTACCAGATTTATGGACGGGTTGTTCTCAGGAAGAATAAATGCTTCGATCCTGTGAAGCTTGTATTCATCGAAAACAAACGCCATTGCTCCCCTTAAGGCCTCTGTCATATACCCTTTGCCGGTAAAGTCCTTGTCCAGATGATAACCACAAGCGCATGACATCATGCCGCCAAAAGCGAAATTGAAGAAAGATACACGTCCGATCAACTCGTTTTGTCCTTTTAACGTGATCCACAAAGGCACCAAAGTACCGTCAAGATAAGAACTGCAATCGTAGATCAGGTATTTCTTCTGGGTCGACAAGGTAAAATAGTCGTCAGTATGCGTTTGCGAGAACTGCCTGTGAAACTCCCTGTTTTTGATCAGATAGCGGGCCGCCCTTGGAGCTTCGCTCTTCTTAAGGACGGCAAGTCTCAGATTCTCAGTCTCCAAAGCGAGCAGTTCACATCTTGCTCTTTTTCCCGCAATACTGTAGCCGTTTCTGGACATCAGCAGTTAACTCTTCCTGTTATTCATCATCGGATGTTTGTTCCGGCTCGTCTGTATCCGTATCTGTATCTGTGCCAGCGTCCGTGTCAGTATCTGTAACGGCATCTTCCGTGTTAACCTCTAAAAGCAGATCCCTTGCATAAAGACCGGAATTGGAGATCAGGCCGTCAGGCCAGTGTCCTGAATACTTTTGTTCAAGAGTATATTTGTCGGAATGCAAATTGAGCGCATTCGTGTCATTATCGATCTCACTTCCAATCGCGAAGTTGCACCATGAGATCTCATTTTCATCAAGAAAACCAGACCATGTCCTGCTCTCGTTCGTGAAGATACCGCCCTTAGTATCATCAGTACAAAAACTCCACTCGGTTATAAAAACACAGAGATCATTATCGATCGCCTCGAGGATCGTGTCTCTTTGTTCCTGTTTATGAGTGCCTGAGAAAACACGGCACCCGTAAACTATGTTGTCATAATCGAGTTTGGAATCCGGGTCAATATTTATTTCGAGACCATTTCCAGGCGCACCGATAATTATAATACTATCAGGGGCATTATCCCTGATGGCTTCAATAACTTCTGAAGCAAAAGGCTTTATGATATCTTCCCACTCATTTATTTCTTCATCGTCTTCTTCATCATCGGTTTCTGAAGTATCCGCGGCTGAAAGAGTATAGTTATTTACCTCATATATAACGTTGACTGATTCAGGATAAATGGTTGACAGTCTCTGGAAGAAAAACAAAGCCTGTTCCAGGTTATCGTCATAATCATTTGTATAGAGAACATCCCAGTCAACTATCACATAGATTCCCTGATCGATACACATATCGCATATCTTACATACCATGTCGAAATACTTATCGGGATCATAAAGATATCCGTCGCTGGTCTCATCGCCGGAAATGACGATCCTTAGTACATCACAGCCCCAGTCTTCGGCCAGTGTCTTAACGATCTCAGAGGTAAAGAAACCTTCACAGTCTTCAAGTCCGAACGAACTCATCCCCTTAAGAACGACTGTCTCTTCCTCACTGTTTACGATCTTTGTCCCATCAACTTTAAGAAGTCCGTTTTTATCAACAATCCTGTCTGTTATTACAGCAGTACTCGTAGGCTCAGGTGCCTCCGTAGGGGTAGGTTCTTCAGTCGGTTCTGTCACTTCGGGAATAGTCTCCGTCGGTTCAGTAGCAGGTGTTGTTGACGGAAGCGTCTCAGGTCCTAAATTAGTTGAACAGGAACAGAGCATAAAAACCCCGACAAGTCCTAAGACTATAACTCCGCGTATTCTTTTACTCATTTAAATATCCTCACAAAATCAATCAAAAATAATAAAAAAACCTTTCAATTTTTTTAGTTTTGATTGTATAATCAAAAGTATTATAGAGCAAAATATATTAAAAACTAATATTCTTTATGGGTATTTTGGTGATATTGATGTTTTTTTATCAGTTTTATTCTATAATATTGTTTAGCATTAACGATATCAGGAGTCTATAGACTATGGGACGTACGGACGCTTTAAAAGATAAAATCCTGAAGCTCGGCTCGAAGCAGAAACTTGGCGCATTAGTTAAGTATGCCGACAACCCTGAAGATGACGTTCGCATGACTGTTGCCATAGCCATGGGCATGATTCCCAATTACGAGTCCGGAATGGCTCTCATTCCCCTTTTGCGTGATTCTTCTCCTATGGTAAGAGCAGCTGCCGCTACAGCCGCTGCTGATATTCACGCCAAGCATTGCGAAGAGTACGTTAAGAAACTTGCATTTGCAGATTCCGATCCTAACGTAAGACAGGTTGCAAAGGCCGCTTTTGATAAGCTTAAGGACAGCGTAGTCTGAGATAAAGAAAGATTAGATTATAAGGAAAGGGCGCAAACAGCGCCCTTATTTATTTCCCGAAATAACATATGCCTTATGCTTACTTCTTTGTCTTGATCTCCAGGATTCCAAGGAAAAAGCTGCTGAACATCAATTGTATTCCGCAGACAATAAAAATAAGGACCGGAATTGTAAGTCTGAACATTTTCTCCGGAGTAAGATCACCAAATCCGCTTTTCGACCATATAACAACTGAAACTATCGCTCCGATAACACCCAAAAAGAATAAAACAGCGCCCCAGAAGATTCCGCGGTTCATAGTGAATCTGTTGATCTTCTCGTCTGTCTTATTAACCGGTATAAAGCCTGTTTTTGCAGCATATTTCTTTGTTAATACGAAAAACAGAATAAACTGGAATCCCAGGATGGTCGAGATAGCTGAATAAAGCAACGTGTTTATATCAAATGTCGTATCCCCGATCCTGACAGGCCCGAATACAAGAACAGTACTCAGACAGAATCCCACAATGAAAAAGATAAGGCCCGGATATAAGAAAAGCCATTGGGGTGAATGCATAAGCAGGAAGGTCAGATGTCTCCAGCCGTCCGACCAGCTTCTGAGATGCGGCGGCCTGTCTCTTCCGTCCTTCTTCAGAGTGGTGGGAACTTCCGTGATCCTGAGCTTATGCAATGTAGCCTGGACTACCATCTCACTGGCATATTCCATACCGGTAGTATGAAGATTCAGCTTCAAAATGCTTTCCCTGTTATAACCGCGGAGTCCGCAATGAAAATCTCTGATATTGCTTCTGTATAACACTCTGCCTATAAAAGACAGAACCGGATTGCCAAGATACTTGTGTAACGGAGGCATCGCCCCTTTCTCGATCCCGCCTTTAAAGCGGTTTCCCATTACCAGTTCGTAGCCTTCACGCAGTTTTTCGACAAAGGGCATGAGATTCAGAAAATCATATGAATCATCAGAATCTCCCATGATGACATAATCACCTAAAGCAGCATTACAGCCGCCGATAAGAGCCGCTCCGTATCCCTTTTCCGGTACATTTACGACTCTGGCTCCCAGATCTTCAGCTATCTTCTGGGAACCGTCGGTACTGCCGTTGTCAGCAATTACTATTTCACCATCGATATTGTTTTCATTAAGAAATGTTTTAGCCTTGTTAATACATATAGCCAGTGTTTTGGCTTCATTTAAACAAGGCATAAGTATGGTCAGTTCCAAAACAGCCGCTCCTTTTCCTTAATGAGACAGATACGGATAAATTACTAAAGGAATTATCATTCCTCGATGCTTACGATATTGTCGGCATCCTTGAAGATCGATCTTGCAGGGATAACGCCTCTTACTCTTGAGAGAGGATAAACTCTTGAGCCTTTGCCGATGACTGTACCGGGATTAAGCACACTCTGGCATCCGACTTCTACGTTGTCACCTACTATGGCAGCAAACTTCTTAAGGCCGGTCTCAATTACCTCATCACCATTCTTAACACATACAAGAGTCTTATCAGACTTAACATTGGATGTAATGGCACCTGCACCGAGATGTGACTTATAACCTAAGATCGAGTCTCCTACATAGTTGTAATGAGGAACCTGAACATTATCACTGATGATTACATTCTTTAGTTCCGTGGAGTTTCCGATAACGCACTTGCTTCCGATAAGAGCGCTTCCTCTGATAAATGCGCACTGACGGACTTCAGTCTCAGGCCCGATGATGCAGGGACCAGCAATATATGCGGAATCAAATACCTTGGCGCTCTTTGCGATCCAGATTCCATCGCCCTTGTTCTCATAGACTTCAGGATCAAGTGTCGGTCCCAGCTGAAGGATAAATTCTTTGATCAACGGGAGAGCTTCCCATGGATATTTCTTGTCTTCCAAAATAGGAGCGGCGAGGGTGTGAGTCAAATCGATAAGATCTTTTGTTTCCAACATAAATTTTCCTTTCTGCCCGAAGGCAATAAAAATCAATTAATTGACTGAATATACCGTTACAGATATGGTCTCCGGGAGCTGGCGTTCGACACGGAAATATACATTTCCGTCCTTACCCGTAATGGTAACAGGAAGTTCGACTACTCCTGAATCGCTGGAATCAAGCTTCGAATAATCGATCGTAGCAATAATATCATCAGCCGTCATTGAATTTACAGTTCCGGCACGTCCTACGATCTCAAGATCAACAGTCTTGATAGGATACGATACATCCATATTTGCGGGAAGATTCTCTGTCTGGTCGTACTGGATCGGAACAGTGATATTCCTGGTAACAACAGGGTTTGTATTGATCTGTATATAGATCCAGAGAGAAAGGGACATCAATAACGAGAAAACCATAAAGATTATCTTTGTAGCAGTTCCGACCTGCTTTGAATTAGAGGTCTGATCCGCATTCTTTATGGTAATCGGCACAGAAGGTTCACCTGCAATCTCCACCTGCGTCTCAGCTACGACAGGTTCAGAAGCAGGAACCTTGCTCTTGGCAGCTTTCTCAACGTCCTCCTTGCTCAGGACCTTATCACCGGAACCTGATTTACCGTGGAGCTTATCAAAGAACCTGCCAATAAATGTTTTCTGCTCGCCGCCGTATTCTTTAAGTCCCAAAAGATACGAGAGATTTGCTTCCAGCTCTTTAGTAGATCTCATCTCGAAAAGTCTTCCGTTGACCGCAATAGAAGTCTTGCCTCTTTCCTCCGATACGACTACCGCAACGGTATCTCCCATCTCGCTGGCACCTACTGCCGCTCTGTGACGTGTTCCCGAACGCTCGAGCGAATGCATGGTAACAGAGAGAGGAACATGGCATCTGGCTGCTATTATTCTTCCGTCACGGATAAGCAGACCACCGTCATGCATCGGCGAACCTTTATAGAAAATACTCTGAAGGACCGAACTGGTAACCTCAGAATCAAATGAAACAGCGTTTTCCTGAGCTAAAAGTTCATCTAATCTCGTATGTCTCTCAATGAGGATCAAAGCTCCGGTATATGTCCTGGACATCTCCTTGCAGGCAGAACTGATCTCCTTGATAAATGTGTTGAGCTCTTCTTTTGTCATTATTGACTCGCTGTGCCTGAACGGATTGGTAGCACTGGAAGTACGAAGACCAACTGTCTCCAAAGCTCTTCTTAATTCCGGCTGGAACAGTACAACAAACAGCATTGCAACAACGTAAAGGAGTCTGTTGAAAATGAAGCCTACCATGTCGAGTCCGATAACACCACAGAACGCTACAAAAACAAGGATGAGGACAATACCCTTGATAAGCTGCCAGGCTCTTGTCTGCCTGATAAACATAAGGAGCGTGTAGAAGAGGAAAGTTACGAGGACAATATCTATCGCATATCTGATAAAATCCCAGACACTGCCAAAGAAAAGCGTGCCTTTATCAAGGCTGTTAAAAAGCTCGCCTAAGAATTCGAATATTTGGCTGATGAAAGATGTGGTAGACATCGACAATGTCCTTCTTCCCTAACGCTTATCTTATTAATTATAGCATAAGGAAACAAAATCAAAGCCGTTATTTTGAATGAAACACGCGTGTCAGACCAGTGACGGTTCGGACGAATAAGTCTGTTTTGTCTGTTCAACCCGGTATTCTTCATACTGGGAAGGTGTCATGCCCTTATCAGAACCTTTAAGAAGCGACTCAATGATAATAAACGCAACACAATTGATCCTGATCTGGAGCCTGTCACCGCTGCAGTCGATCTCGCCGTCACCATTACGGTCATAATCATCATCGAGAAGAACAGAATCTAAAAAAAATGAGCAGTCAGAAGGAGTTCTTCTGACATTTCCGTCAAAGTCCTGAAGGCTCAGGTTCTTTGTCTCCTTCATCTGGCTCATGGAAGTGAAGTTATATTCGTAACTCTCGAAATAAACGACCGGTATCATTCTTTCATCAAAAACGCTGAAGTCAGAAGCTGTCTTTGGCATTTCCTTGAAGATATCACTGACTCCGTCATCATCAATATCCGTCTTGATACCGGATTCATTGTAATAAAGGTCAAATCCGTAGTTAGTATACAAAGTATTCGAAAAGCAGACATCATATGCCTGATAAAGCTTTCTTCTCATCTCGTATTTTTTATCCGGTACAAGTGATTTGTATCCGGAAGATGCATAGACTTTGTCGCCTGCGTACAGACTGTCAACATCGTACATTACATCGATCAGTTTCTGTTCTTCGCTGCTGAGAGACTGATAGAATGCTTCAGCCCCTGAAAAGTTATCAGTACCCGCGCCGAAAAAAACAAACCAGACATCATATGCGACATTCTTATAATCCTTAAAAGCCTTGAGTGCTGTCAGGATGCATGCCGTGCCGGATGCATTATCTGAGATCCCGTCAAATCTATATTTGATTTCTGAGGGTTCTTCATCCTCATAATCTTCTTCATCTTCGGTCTCTTCTTCGTAATAATCAGAAAGAAGTGCTGCATCGTAGTGTGTACCAATCACTGCAACCCTGTGTTCCAGTTCAAATGAGCCGTCCTCATTGGCACAGTAAAAACCGGTTCCCTCTACCCTGACAATGTAATTTTTCGAAGTGCGCCCGTCTGGACCTTGAAAACTCTGGGCTTCAGGCTGGTATCCGAGTTCTTTTATCTTCTCTTCAATATAAGCACCGGTCTGGGCTTCTCCGTTTGAATAAGCTTCCCTGTCCGGATACTTTGCTGCGATCTCTCTGGCAATATCAGATCCGTAAGAACCGTAATCAGCAGGTTTCTCAGTCGATTTTTCTTTTCCCTTACATGATGTCAAAAGAACAGGCTGCACCAAAAACATGGAACAAACCGCTGCTGCAATAATTTTCCTGACAATACTTTTTCTCATAACCCGGTAATTATACACTAAGCATTCTAATCATTTGAGGCAATCGGAGCGGATTTGGCCGTGATCTTCTTCAGCCTTTCTTCAAGGATCGATAAAGCTTCCTCCATCGACGGATTTAAGATAGCCCAGCTTCCCTTGCCGTCTTTCTTCTCGTAACAGACCAGAGGCTTATCCGAAGATGACCCTTTCAGATACGAATCCTTAAGAGAATTCATTATCGCGTTAAAACTAACTCCCTTAAGTTCAGTCGGCAGGTTTAACTTGATATAGAGCGCCGATAAAGCAGCCCTTGCATCATCAGGAACCGTGGCGAAAAGGCTTAAAGCTAAGGCTTCGCCCTCCGAATAGTTCATAAATCTGAAGTATCCCTCAATAGCTTCGGAAAGTTCGTTTCCCAATGTGAGCAGCGTAGGATTCTTCCTGTCAATGGCAGCTCTTGCTGCATAGACCCGGTTAAGGAATACCCTAATATCAGAAAGCGTTGAATCAGATATCCCGATAAGCTCAGTCAAAAGGCCGAAATCCGATAAAAGAGCATATCTTATGATCTGCGCGTAACCGTTGGGAATATATTTTTTCGGAACCGTGGAAAGAAACTTCGGATCTATAAACACAGCGGTTTGTGAAACATATGCAGAAGCGGTATTCTTACGGCTTCCGGAGTTTAAAAATGCCCTGTCGGAGCAGCATGTCTCAGACATAGACGACAGCGTCGTCGGAACCGCAATATAGCGGGATCTTCCCGTATAGACGGCAGCAGCAAAAGCAGCAATATCGTGAACCGCTCCGCCGCCCAGAGCAATAATCCAGTCATTTGCGTTAAGCCCGAAGTCAGTAAGTTCCTTAATAACGTTGTTAACCTGCGAAAGATTCTTATTCTGCTCGCCTTCCTCGATCGTTATGAGGGAGGTCTTGACATTCCTTACAACAAACTGATTCTCAAAAGCATTGTAATAATACCCGCTGACCTGTCTGTCAGAGATAATGGCAACCTTGATATTCCCATCACCGAGATCTTTATTGTCATACTGCTCGAGAATATATCCGGCAACATATTCTTCAGCAATCCCGCTGCCGGTAAAGCAGTCATAGCTTCTGTTACAGTCAAGTCTGTCCAAGCCTTTAAGGTTCCTTTCGTTCGCAAAGTCAATTTGTATATTATCACAAAAGTGTTAAAATGAACGCTCAGGAAAAACATTAAATAGAGGTACATATGAAAATAAGAACGAGATTCGCACCCAGTCCTACGGGCTTTATGCATGTCGGTAATCTTCGCACGGCACTCTACGAATATCTTACGGCCAAACATGAAGGCGGCACTTTTGTCTTGAGAATAGAAGACACTGACCGCGAGCGCTATGTTGAGGGTGCAACTCAGGTCATATACGACACAATGAAACTTGCAGGGCTTTCTCATGACGAAGGTCCGGATATCGGCGGTGACTACGGTCCTTATGTCCAGAGCGAAAGGCTGTCCATGTATAAGCCTTACGCCGAGAAACTCGTTGAAGAAGGCAAAGCTTACAGATGTTTCTGCACAAAGGAGCGCCTTGAAGCTCTTAAAGAGAACGCTCCCGAAGGCACAGGCTACGACCGTCACTGCAGAGACCTCTCTCCCGAAGAGATACAAAAGAATCTCGATGCAGGCATGCCCTACGTCATCAGACAGAAGATGCCTCTTACGGGTTCTACTTCCTACCATGATCTTGTATACGGAGATATCACGTTCCCTAACGAGGATCTTGATGACCAGGTCCTGATCAAGACAGACGGATTCCCCACTTATAATTTCGCCAACGTTATCGATGACCACACTATGGGCATCACTCATGTTGTAAGAGGCAGTGAGTATCTCTCTTCAACCCCGAAATACAACCTCCTTTATGATGCATTCGGCTGGGAGATCCCCACATACATCCACCTGCCGCTCATCATGGGCAAATCAGTTGATGAGGAAGGCAATGAGGTTATCTCCAAGCTTTCAAAGCGTCACGGTTCAACAGGATTTATGGATCTTGTTAACGAAGGTTATCTGCCGGAAGCAATCATCAACTACATCGCCCTTCTCGGCTGGGCTCCAAAGGATACAAGAGAGATCTTCTCTTTAGATGAACTTATCGAAGCTTTTGATATTAACGGCATTTCCAAATCACCAGCCGTCTTCGATTATGACAAACTCTCCTGGGTCAATCAGGAGCACATCAAGGCTATGTCCGACGAAACTTTCCTTGAACACGCAAAGCCTTTCTATGACGAGGCAGGCGTTGATCCCTCATGCTATGAGCTTCTGGCTGAACTGCTAAAACCAAGGATCGCTAAATTCACCGAGATCACTGAGAAACTCTCCTTCATCAAAGAGTACGGAGATTTTGAACTTGATCTTTTCGAGCACAAGAAGAGCAAATCAACTATCGAATCATCTAAGGCAATGCTCGAAAAGGCCATCCCCGTCCTTGAGGATCTTACCTGGGACAGAGAAGCCATTACAGAGGCAATGAAGAATCTGGCTGAGAATCTCGAAGTCAAGAACTCAGTTGTAATGTGGCCTGTAAGAATCGCTGCTGCAGGTGTCGCAGTAACGCCCGGCGGATGCTCCGAAGTAATGCTGCTTTTGGGCAAAGAAGAATCTCTCAGAAGAATCAAATACGCTTATTCAAGACTTTAATCAGGAGTGTGGAATATGGCTGAAAGCAAGAATTTTATTGAACAGATCATCGACGAAGAGCTTAAAGAAGGCGGAAGAGTCTATGGTAAGAAGGTCCATACAAGATTTCCTCCCGAACCCAACGGCTACCTTCACATAGGTCACGCCAAAGCTCTGGAGATCGACTTCGGTACCGCAGAGGAATACAACGGTCTTTGCAATCTCAGAATGGATGACACAAACCCCACAAAAGAAGATGAAGAGTTTGTTGAAGCCATCAAGGAAGATATACATTGGTTAGGACATGACTGGGACGACAGGTTCTACTATGCATCTGAATATTTCGAGAAGATGTATGAATTTGCGATCGAACTCATCAATAAGGGACTTGCATATGTCTGTGAGCTCACACCAGATCAAATGCGTGACATGAGAGGCGACACGAAGACTCCCGCCACTTCTCCTTACCGCGACAGACCTATCGAAGAAAGCCTTGATCTTTTCAAGAGAATGAGAGCCGGTGAATTCGAGGACGGCAAGATGACGCTCCGCGCAAAGATCGATCTCGCTTCCGGCAACTTCAACATGAGAGATCCCGTTATCTACAGGATCAATCACCTGCCCCACCACAGGACAGGCACAGAATGGTGCATCTATCCGATGTACGATTTTGCCCATCCTATTGAAGACGCACTAGAAGGAATCACACACTCCCTCTGTTCTCTCGAATTCGAATCACACAGGCCTTTGTACGACTGGGTAGTTAACAATATCTCCGTTGAGACAAAGCCGCGTCAGATCGAGTTTGCCAGACTCGGTATCACCCATACGGTTCTTTCCAAGCGTAAGCTCCGCGCCATGATCGAAGCAGGAATCGTTTCCGGCTGGGATGATCCCAGAATGCCCACTCTTTGTGGTCTCCGCAGAAGAGGATACACACCTGCCTCAATCCACAATTTCAGCGCCCGCAACGGTGTTGCAAAGGTAAACTCCGTTGTTGACTTCGCATTCCTTGAATATTGTCTCCGCGAAGATCTTAACGATCATGCCCAGAGAGCAATGGCTGTTCTTAAGCCGGTCAAGCTCATCATCGACAATTACCCTGAAGATGCTTCCGAAGAGTTTGATGTCGAGAACAACCCCAAGGACGAGAATGCCGGTACACGTAAGGTCTCTTTCTCCAGAGAACTCTGGATCGAATCCGAAGACTTCATGGAAGTACCTGCACCCAAGTATTTCAGACTGTTCCCCGGTAATGAAGTACGACTGAAGTCTGCTTACGTCGTTAAGTGCGTATCATGCGATCATGATGCCGACGGAAATGTTACTGCGGTTCACTGCACATACGATCCTGATTCAAGAGGCGGCAACACAGCTGACGGCAGAAAGATCAAGTCAACTATCCACTGGGTTGATGCAAAGACTGCAGTAGACGGCGAGATCAGGCTCTACGACAGACTCTTTACCACAGAGCAGCCCGACCTTGCAGACTGCAATTACCTGGACTTCATCAACCCTAATTCACTCGAAATAATTAAGGGCGCAAAGCTCGAGGCATTCCTTGCAGATACCAAGCCCGCTGACAGATTCCAGTTCTTAAGGACAGGTTACTTCTGCGCTGACTCCAAGGATTCAACACCGGAGCATCTGGTATTCAACAGAGCGGTATCGTTGAAGGACAGCTACAAACCGGAATAAAAAAATAACCTAAAGACAGCCCCTGTACTACGAGCAATATTTGCTTCGCAAATAACCGGTACAGGGGCTGTTTCTGTCTTATTGCGCAGAGTTCAGAAGATTCTAAATCTCCTGCAATTTAAGCATCCTGTCCAATGCTTCGTTTACCACACTTCTCGGACAGGCAACATTCATCCTTATGAAGCGGGACGCTTTATTGCTGAAGAATGAACCTTCAGAGAATTTGATATGGGCTTTCTCCAGGAAGAACCCGGCCGGATCATCACAAGGCAATTCTGAAGCATCTATCCACATCAGGTAAGTACCTTCAATATCAGTTACTTTAAGCTTCGTACCAGAAAGCCTTGTCTTTACAAGTTCTATGTTTTTCTCAAGATAGACTTTAAGTTCGTCAAGCCATTTTTCACCATATGTATAAGCGGCTCTGGTTGCAACCAGTCCCATAATGTTCAAGCCGTATGCGCCGGTCGTAAGCGACAGCTTATCCACTGCCCTTCTCTTACTGTCATCAGCAATAACTATATTTGCAGCCTGTATGCCTGCTATGTTGAATGATTTGGTAGCTGAAGTGCAGGTAATTGTGATCTTATTAACCTCGTCAGACAGTGATGCGATCGGAATATGTTTATGTCCGCTGTAAACAAAATCCGCATGGATCTCATCCGAGACGATGATCATGTGATTCTTCAGACATATTTCACTGATCTTCATGAGCTCATCTCCGGTCCAGACCCTGCCGACAGGATTATGCGGATTACACAGTATGAGCATCTTCACGTTATTCTCTTTGATCTTTCTTTCCATGTCATCGAAATCGATCTCATAACGGGTACCATTACGGACAAGATCTGAGATAACAAGATGCCTGTCATTTCCCTTTACAGATTTTGCGATCGGTCCGTAAAGCGGCTCGAAGATAAGAATACTGTCATGTTTTTCTGTTAACGCTCTTATGGCAAGTGAGATCCCATAAACGACTCCCGGAAGTTTAAGAACAGTCCCGGGATCCACTTCCCAGCCGTATCTCTTCCTAAACCAGCCGGTGACAGCCTTATCGTATGCTTCATCTGCTTCAGAATAACCGAACACGCCTCTTTTTGACTGCGCTGCAAGCGCATCAACGACTTCATCAGGACTTCGGAAATCCATATCCGCAACCCACATCGGAATGAGATCATCGATTCCTTCGATCTTCATGTATTTAATATCTTCCGGCGTATTTCTGTTAACTATCTCATCAAATATGCTCATAACGTATCCTTATTTCCCCCTTACGAAAAGCATATAATTCATTCAAACGAATGAGTTATTTGCCAAGGCAAATACTGTTTGAAATCCGTGAATGAATAAACTGCGCCTTTAGTATCCCGCTAAGAATGATTTCGTTCTCTCCTGCTTAGGATTGGTAACGAGTTCGTACGCGGGGCCTTCCTCGACGATGACGCCGCCGTCCATGAAGACTATACGGTCAGCAACGTCTCTGGCAAAGCTCATCTCGTGTGTTACGATGACCATCGTCATCTTCTCTTTTGCGAGTTCTTTGATGACTGTCAATACGCCTTTTGTGAGTTCAGGATCCAGCGCTGAAGTAGGTTCGTCAAAAAATATGATCTCAGGATTAGTAGCAAGTGCTCTTGCGATCGATACACGCTGTTGCTGGCCGCCTGAAAGATTGCACGGATATTCATCCGCCTTTTCCTTAAGGTCCATTTTCGCGAGAAGGCGTGAACATATTTCATCAGCTTCTTCCTTACTCTTCTTATGTACGTGGATCAAGGCTTCGGTGATATTTCTTTTTACGGAAAAATGAGGAAAGAGATTGAAGTTCTGGAAGACCAGACCGAACTTGGAGCGGATCTCTTTCTCGAGTTTCCTGTCACAATAAGAACCTTTCTCGCAAAGCACGTCACCGCCGATAACGATCCTGCCGGAATCAACCTTTTCCAATGTCGTTGCACATCTTAAGAGCGTGGATTTACCGCCGCCGGAAGGACCGATGACAGCAACGACTTCTCCCCTCTCGACCTGCATTGTAATCCCCTTAAGGACCTCCAGGTCGCCGAAGGACTTATGTATGTCATTTATCTCAAGAACGATGTCTTTATTAGCGTCCGGCATTTAAGATACCTCTTTAAGAATAGTACGACATGGATTTTTCCACGCGGTTCAGGATCGTTTCTATGATAAGGTTCATTGCATAGTAGAAAGCACCGGCGACAATGAAAGGTACTACCGATACCTGTGCCGAAGCAGCTGCGGAAGCCTTTGTAAACATCTCGGTAACCGACAGGACCTGGGCAAGCGAAGTATCCTTCACGAGCGTAATGATCTCATTGGACACTGAAGGCAGAACTCTCTTAACTACCTGGGGCAGGATAATCTTGAAGTAAGTCTGCATTTTCGAGAAACCAAGAACAGTTGCAGCTTCATACTGCCCTTTGGACATTGATTGTATGCCGCCTCTGAATATCTCCGCGAAATATGCGGCGTAATTAAGCGAAAAGGCAATAATCGTAGCAATAAACCTGTAATTAAACGGTCCTACCTGGATACTTCCGAGATTGACTCCGAAAATATAATAAGGTCCGAAATATACCAGTAATAACTGCAACATGAGAGGCGTGCCTCTCAAGACGGAAATGTACAACTGGAAGATCAGGGAAACTATCTTGATCTTGGACATCCTTCCCCTGGAAACAAGAAGGCCTAACGGAATCGAAAAGATCAAGGTAAAGAAGAAGATTCCGAAAGTAAACTTAAAGCCCTGGGCCAGCTGGATCAATGTAGACTGTAAAGCTTGCATATCAGTTCTCCGGCAGCCTGACCATTGTTTCCGAACCTTCGAAATTCTTCAGTTGACAATTGATCCTATGATTTTTCATGTCAATGGTATAACCGTCGATAAAACCGGTGGCTGCCTTTCCGTAACTGAATGTCTGAAGGACTTTCGCTATGTCGTTTATAGCAGCCTCCCTTTCCTCGTTAGTCATATTCTTATAATAGTCGCTCTCACCGAACTTTTGGAAAACAGCTCTTATGAAATCGATCTCAAAATTCTTAAGTTTGGTCTCATCATACTGGGAAGACGGGACAAGTATCCTGCATTCATATACAAAATCTCCGGCGTCAAATTTCTTAGATTTATTTGATGCCGAAGAACAGCCGACAAAAAAGATCAGCGAAATAACCGTAACCAGAAAAACAGATACTGCTCGTTTAAACATAAAGGTATTTTAGCACAAACTGCCGCAATCTTCAGAGAAAATCAAATAAAAAGGCCGTCTTATAAGTGATTCGTTTCACTATATAAGACAGCCTCTTCTGATAGTTTCAGTCAGCTTTATTTGCCGAGGATCGTAACGTCAGCGCCAAACCACTTGTTGGAGATCTGAGCCATCGTTCCGTCAGCAGCCATGTCATCCATAACCTTCTGGACTTCGTCTCGAAGCGCGGTATTTCCCTTAAGGAAACCGACACCGTACTCTTCGGAAGCTACAGCCTCATCAAGAACCACAAAAGGCTTGCCCGATGTCTGTATCTCATAACGTGCAACGATCTCGTCCATGACGATAGCATCGATGCTGCCCATCTCAAGTTCCATCATGGCATTGAGGTATGTATCAAGCTCGATAAGCTCACCGAAAGTGCCTGTAAGCGCCTGATTGTCATTAAGTGCTGCAAGACCGGAAGAATCCTTCTGGACTGCGACCTTCTTACCTGCCAGATCAGCAAGTGTCGTAATGCCCGAATCATTCTTTACAACAACTACCTGATCGTTGGACATATATGCCTTTGTCCAGGTATATCCGTCTTCTCTGCCGCTGATCGTAAAGCCGTTCCAGATGCAGTCGATGTTGCCTGTAGCGAGCTCCTGATCCTTGGAATCCCAAGCGATCGGCTGAGCAACGAATTCACGTCCCATACGCTTAGCAGCTTCTTTCGCGAGGTCCAAGTCAAAACCGACATAAGAACCGTCGTCAGCAACGAAGCCCATAGGCGGGAATTCCTGGTCAAAACCTACAACAAATTTCTTGCTGTCCTTCTTGCCGCATCCTGCGAATGCAAGTGCCATTGTTGCAACTGCAAGAACAGATGCAACTACCTTCTTCATAACCATAAAACACTTTCCTCCAATTTCGTTTTTATGATTTTATTTGGTGCCGAAAATACGGTCACCCGCATCTCCCAATCCGGGGAGAATGTACGCATTTTCATTAAGCTCTCTGTCTACATTACCGACATAGATCTCGATATCGGGATGAGCCTTTGCGAGCTTCTCAATACCTACAGGTGCAGCGATTATGCACATGAACTTGATGTGCTTACCGCCGTGAGCCTTAATGGAATTGACAGCATCAACAGCGGAACCGCCTGTAGCGAGCATAGGATCTACTACAACGATGAGACGCTGATCGATAGGATCCGGGAGTTTACAGTAATAATCGTGAGGCTCGTGAGTCTCAGGATCCCTGTAAAGACCGATATGTCCGACCTTTGCCAAAGGTGCGAGAGCCTGAACGCCGGGAACCATTCCGAGGCCTGCACGAAGAATAGGCACGATGGCAAGCTTCTTGCCGTCGATCTTCGGAGTCATGGTCTTTTCGAGCGGTGTCTCGACTTCAACATCCTTAAGAGGAAGATCTCTCAAAGCTTCATAGCCCTCAAGAGTAGCAATCTCCTCAACCAGCTTTCTGAATTCATAAGTTCCGGTACTTATATCTCTTAAAAGCGAGATTTTGTGCTTGATAAGAGGATGATCCATAACCTGAACATTCTTAAAATCCTTATATTGCATGTTAGTCTCCTTTTCGAATCGAAAATCAGGCATAAAACGAAGACATCAGTCCTGATGTTTCATTTACTTGTGATGGTTGCCCTTTTTGCTGTTATTTCTCGGAGCCGGTTTGGACTGAGAACTATCCCCCGTCTCGGAAGAATCTGCAACAAGCTTACCATTGTTGACGATAAGGTTTGTTAAGATACCGAAGATGAGTGCTACTGCCAGTGCGGTAACTGTAAGGATAGGGCCCTGTGTCATCTCGTTGAAGCCGAACTCGAGTGTAAGTCCGCCGATACCCGTAACGAGGATGCTTGAAACAATGAACAGGTTCTTACTGTTATTAAGGTCGACCTTGCGCAGCATCTGAAGTCCGGATACAGCGATAAAGCCGTAAAGTGCAACGCATGCACCACCCATAACGCATTTAGGAATGGAGTTGATCAGAGCAACAAAAGGTGTAAAGAATGACAGGATCATACAACCGAATGATGCAAAGATGATCGTAATGATGGACGCATTACCTGTGATGGCAACGCAGCCGATAGACTCGCCATATGTTGTATTTGCGGCACCGCCGAAAAATGATCCTACAATAGAACCAACACCGTCACCAAAGAGTGTTTTATCAAGACCGGGATCTGTAATGAGATCCTTATTGATGATGTTTCCGAGGTTCTTGTGGTCAGCAATGTGCTGGGCAAGTTCAACTACACCGATAGGAACATAGATCAATGCTATGGAACCGACATCTGCGGCAGACAGGGTCATCCAGCCCTTCTCCTGAATAGCCTTAATGAAGAAGAAATCAGGAACCTTAACGATCGATGAGACAGAGAACGGAACAAAAGCGGATGTGAAAGCATCAAAGCTCAGTATCTGAAGGCTCTCAGTATTCCCTGCCATACCTATGAGAGTAATAACTAGAGCACAGACATATCCTGCACCTATTCCGACGATAAACGGGATCAGCTTAACATTAGCAGAACCCTTAACAGAGGCAATAACTATCGCAAAGAATGTTATTGCACCAACGATAATGGTGATAAGACTGTAATTGTCGCCGCCATTGGTTGCCATCCAGCCTGTAGCTGTACCTGACAAAGAAAGACCGATGAGAGCAACGATTGGTCCGATGATAACGGCAGGCATAAGCTTATTTACCCATCCGGAACCAACTGCTTTGATAATGAGACCTATAACTACATAAACGAGGCCGGCGAACAGGACACCGAGAATAATACCAAGGTATCCGAAGTTCTGTCCGATCGAAGCGGCATAAGCGCCAAGGAAAGTGAATGAGCTTCCGAGAAATACCGGGCTCTTCTTCTTTGTAAAGAAGATATACACCAAAGTACCGATACCGGCACCGAACAGAGCTGCGGCAGGATCTGCCTCAAGGCCGAACGATGTGACAAGCATCGGAACGAGAAGCGTAGCAGCCATGATAGCGATCATCTGCTGCAGAGCGAAAACGATAGTCTTACTCATCACAGGCTTTTCGTTTACATCATAAACAAGTTTCATTTTTCACCCTCCCTGAAAACTTATTGTGGTTTATAACTAACGGTTCCGCAGATCCTGTCACCTGCGTCGCCGGCAGCATCGATAATGTAGCCTTTTTCATTCAAAGGATAAGTTGAATGATATGCAGCATAGATGGGCACATCAGGATGGCGGGAATGGACAAATTCGATTCCCTGGTCGCATGAGAAGATACACATAAACTTTATCCTCTTACAACCTGCATCCTTAAGAAGCTTGATGGTCGCATCAGCACTGACACCTGTTGCAAAAGCCGGATCAACAATGATCACCTGACCTTCTGCAGCATCAACAGGCAGTTTGAAATAATACTGAACCGGCTGCAGTGTCTCTTCGTCCCTGTAAAGGCCGACGTGACCAACTTTTGCGGTCGGGGAAAGGCGTCTTAAGCCGTCAACCATTCCAAGACCTGCTCTCAGAATAGGAACGATCGTAAAATCCTCCGCAAGGACCGGAGATTCAAACTTAGAAAGAGGTGCCTGAATCTCTACCATTTTAGTCGGCAGATCCCTCAGCACCTCATATCCCATAAGCATTGTTATCTCACTTACGATCTCGCAGAATTCCTTTGAACCGGTATTAACATCACATAGATGTGTGACTTTGTGCCTAATCAAAGGGTGATCAAAAACAGTTACATTCTCCATGTACTTACTGTCCATAATTCCACCTTAATAAATCAATTATTTGCCAAATGCACATTGGAGAAATTATAATAAAAAAACTAAGTTTAATAAATAGTTTGTGTAATTTTTTTGTAATAATTTTCGAGGAGACCCAAATGGCCAGGATACTTGTCAGCGCATGTCTTTTAGGAGTTGAATGCAGATACAAAGGAGACTCATGCCCCTGTCAGAATATAATCGGCCTTGGCAAAGACCATACACTTATTCCCGTCTGTCCGGAACAGGCCGGCGGTCTTCCCACACCGCGCACTCCATCCGAGCGTGTCGGTGACAAAGTAATAATGAGAGACGGGACCGATGTTACTTCAGAGTACAGAAAAGGTGCCGGGACGGCTCTTTATCTCGCGAAAACCCTGAATGCCGACCTTGCGATCCTCAAAGCAAACAGTCCGTCGTGCGGCAAAGGCACGATCTACGACGGAACTTTCTCAGGCGGCAAATGCGCAGGCAACGGGGTTACTGCAGAATTATTGATCAATAACGGGATTCCTGTTTACACTGAAGACGAGATCGATCTGATCAACCTGTAATATTAGGGTTAAAGAATAGCGAGCAGCGCTATTCCTGTGATCTCCAATACTATTACCACCCCAAGCAAAAGCGTATACATCTTCAGTTTTGCTATATCGTCTGAAGGCTGTACGGGCCTTACAGCCTGGGGCTCATCAGTCTCAACACCGCTGAAAGCGTCAGCAATATAATCCGTTGAAGCGGCCTCATCCTCTTCTGTCATGTAAAAAGGCTGTTCCGGCTCTGCAGCAGTAATTACTTTCTTAGCTCCGTAATTATCTGTCTCGGGGACAAAGATCTTGCTCTCATATCTTGGAACACCCGTTCTGACACCAACAGTTTTAGGCTTGATCTCCCCGTTCAGGAGCGCAGTATCTTCGAACGGATCCAGCGCATTTACAGACTGCCCGGTAAACTCAGTTGAATCCGAGTCCTTGATAAAAGTCCTCACAGCGTCGTAATGGATATTGACATCAACCCTGTCACGCTTTGTCACAGGAACATTGCGCTCAGGATCAAGTCTTCCCGGACGTTCATAAAGCGGCATCTGTTCAGCGTTGAAATTTAAAGAGTTGTTGTTATCTTCATCCATGCCGTGAATTATAGCACTCCTTTTACAAACCCGTCATCATCCAAAAAAAGCAGCTGCTGGCGGATACAGTAGTCAACGGCTCTTTTCCCGAGCTTATAGTTATCGGAATCGACAGGCGCTCTCGAAAGGCCCATAGTCTTGGCAGTCTCAACTATCAGACTGTCATATGGCATTCCATATTGTGACCTTGCAAGATAATTGGCAGCACAGGCAGCTTCCTGCACGGGAATATCAGCTGCTTTTCTGGGCTTGGTGCCATCTGACGGAACTCTGTAATAATCCATAACCCTGCCGATCTCGAAACCGTCTTTCCAGAGAAATATAACTTCATCATCTTCTTCGGAAGCCAGATCAAGTTTCTGTGTCGTATAGTGGAGATTGACGCTCTTCTCGATGCTCTTTATAAGATATGAACAGCGGTCGCGAAGTTTAGGCGTCATCTTGCTGATTCCCGCCAGGGTGATAAGTTCTCTGGCAAGGGCATCACTGCTGACAGGCGATTCCTGATCCACGATCGCCATAACACTTGCCTGGAGGCTCTTTGTATTGAGCGCGTCGCAGAATTCGCCGGCTGTCATCTGCTTCATCTTTACTGATGAAGCTTTATATATCCTCTCGGGAGTACCAAAAGAAGATTCTTCTACATCATTCGTTTTTTTTTGAGCCTGACCGTCAGTCTCTTCAGCAGAAGGCTCTTCTCCGCTTCCGGATCCTTCGCCTGAATCCTGACCGTAAATGACTATCTCAGGTCCGGCTTCTTCATCAGCTGTTCCGGATTCTTCTGCTTCAACGGCAGGCGCATCACCGGCCGGAACATCTTCTTCGGGTATTTCTGGCTGCTCCTTGGAGGAGTTGATCAATTCAACCAGTTTCGCGAAAACACTGTCAGGATTCTCCCACCACTCAAGAGACCATATCCTTACAACATTCCAGCCGAAGCCCTTGAGCATCGACATCTGGGAAACCTCTCTTGAGGTAGTAGTTCCCGATGAAGCATATACTGGACCGTCAAGTAAGATTCCGAGACAATATGTCCCGTCCTGCTCAGGCGATACAACACCGATATCGATCTTAAATCCGGACTTTCCGACACCCTTGTCTGTGGCATATCCGATAGCTGCAAATCTTGCGCAGATATCGTCTGCAATACCTGTAAACGCTGCATTTCTGTCGATCAGAGGCGTTCCGGAACTGTCTGATGAACTTCCGGTCGATACAATGTCCTGATCCCAGACGGTGCTTCCTGCCGCATATTGCAGGAACCGCTTGAATGCCTTAACACCTTCTGAAGAAGTATCGCTGATTCTTAGTTCCTCGGGAGAAAGTGAAGAGAACACTTTCATCTCGATCCTCGATCTTGTAACAGCAACGTTTAATCTCCGCCATCCTCCGTCTCTGTTAAGTGGACCGAAGTTCATTATGAGTTTTCCGGTCTCATCTTTGCCGTACCCGACAGAGAACAGGATCACGTCACGCTCATCGCCCTGAACATTTTCGAGATTCTTGACAAATACAGGCTCCTCACCTCCGAATGCCCATTTCTCGAAAACAGGGTCTTTGCTCGCAGTCACATCCAGAAGGTCCTCAATGAGCGACTGCTGCTGGATATTGAATGTAACAACACCAACACTGTACTTGGAAAGAGCAGGGTCGTGCGCTCTTCCGACAAGCTCATCAATGACTGCCTGAGCCTCTGCCCTGTTGGTTCTTGTCTTGCCTGAATCAAATGTTCCGCCGCACTCGACAAGAGTAACCTTTGACTGTCTGTCATCAGGTGATGGGAATGTGTAAAGCCGTCCGTCGTAAAACGACTTATTCGAGAATGTAATAAGGCTCTCATGACGGCTTCTGTAATGCCATGCCAGGAACATCTGCGGCATGCTGATCGCAAGGCAGTCATCAAGAATACTCTCAAGATCGTCTGTCTCGAAATTATCATCGCCGTCGTCCACCTGTTCGGTAAAGAATGTTGTAGGGGGCATCTGCTTCGGATCGCCGACGATCACGGCTTCCTTACCCCTTGCAATTACACCGATTGCCTTACACGTCGGCAGCTGGCTCGCCTCATCGAAAACAACTATATCAAACATTCCGATCTTATCAGGATCTATGAACTGCGCGCATGAGAGAGGACTCATAAGTACGCACGGACAAAGTTTCAGGATAAGATCACCGATCTGGGTGAACAGCGTTCTGATGGAAACGCCTCTTCCTCCGGCCTTAATAGCATGCTGGAGAATGCCCAAAGCGGAAGAAATGTTCGCATCGCGGCTCATATCAGGCAGGTTCCTTGCGATCCTTAAATAGATCTCCTGTCTGGTTATCTTCTCGAATTCATCGTTGACCCTGGACAGTTCATTTATCTTATTCTCGAAAACAAGTCCGCTGAAAGTTCTTAAGGCCTCAGAATTATCAATTATCAGAGAGATGAGCAGCCTGCTGTATCCCTTGCGGAATGAACTTATGATACCGTTTCCGTCAACAATGCCGCTGTCATATGCTTTGACAAGATTAGAGATCTTATAATCGGCACAGCGTGAAGCCATAAGATTGAACTGCATCCTGTCTCTTAAGAAATCACTGTCACTTAACAGTGTCTGAGCCATCTGCTTCCTGTTCTCAAGCAGTTCAGAGGACGGCGCGAATGCCCCATTCTCAAAGCCGTAAGTACCAGCCAAAGATTCGTAGGAGCTCTTATATCCTGCCGCCTTTGCATTAAATGAATTGACCGCGTCAGTTAAGTAAGCGTCGCCATTGCCGACAAGTTTTCGCAATGCGCCGGTAGGATCAAATGCTGAGAATTCGGCAAACGCAGCGTGAGAATTCTCATTAAGCGCTTCAACCTGAAGGATATTGAATCCCGGGAATGCAGCGCCCGGGTTATAGTAATCACCCAGATATCCTCTTACAGAAGCCATATAACTCATGATCGTCTGTACAGAGTTCCTGTATTCGGTCAGCAGTTTGAAATCCTGCTCCAGAGTCTCTTTGCGCGTGCCCTTAAGGTCATATGCCCTGACCTTTTTATAAACATTGTTCTCTGCCACTCCGCGGACTAATGCGTTCTTCGCCCTTGCCGTCATCAACTCATTGAGAAGTGCTGTTCCGTCAAGGTCAAGGAATCCGGGCTGCCAGGCCGAAAGCAGTGATTCGCGCTTGGAGACTGCTTCTTTGCAGCTTGCGATCATGTCTTTAAGCGAAAGATATGCGCTCTCAGTATCATCACAGCAGATGAGTCCCTTTGGAAGATTAAGGCTCCTGATCTTTGCGATCGCAGCACCGCAGTTGCTTAATCCCGCGATCCTCCCTATAGTTCCGGGCTCCCCTGATATCCTGCAATTATAAGATGTGAGAAGTTTATCAAAGCCCTCCACGCTTGATGCAAACTCATCATAAGCTTTGATAAACGTTTCAACCAGCGCAGGAAGTTTATTCTTGGAATCCTGCGAAAAAGCAGAAGATCTTACAAACGGAAGTTTTCCGTTCAGGTTGCCCGAAGAAGCAACAAGTTCTCCCAAAGAAGACTCTATCTCTTTGATCCTCTGGGCATTGAGTTCATTTATAAAACCGTTATCGAAATCTCCGCAATCAATTGCCGACTGATTTGAGGCATAGACGTTGATCAGCTCATAAAGCGACATTCCGCATCCGCGTCTGGTGTGAAGATCATTAACATATTTATCAAGTTCTCTTCTCTTAGCCGCAATATCTTCAAGTGCCTTGTCGTAATTGCCGTCGCCCTTGGCCTTAAGGCTGACTTCACTGGCGATCTTAAGCTGGTCCAGAACATAACTCTTGCGGACCTTATTTGAATGAAGTTCAAGACAGAACGGCGCAATACCGATCTTCTCCAAGCGCTTATAAACAACATCAAGCGCAGCCTTTTTTTCTGCCGCGAAAAGAACCTTCTTACCGCTTGCAAGGCAGTTGGCGATTATCGAAGTAATGGTCTGTGATTTGCCAGTTCCCGGAGGACCGTGAAGAACGAAGCTTGCGCCTTCACCGGCACGCTTGATCGCAGCAAGCTGTGAAGCATCTGCGACGATCGGCAGAAAAACATCTTCTTCCGGCACTTTTCCCGTGGCCGAGAGATCCTCGTAATCCCACTCTAGCCGGCCGTTTATAAGACTCTTAACGATCTTATTCTGTGCAATAGAATCCCTATGTCTGTGCATGTCATTCCACATAACGAATTGCGAGAACGAGAACAATCCCAGCACACAGGATTCGATAACTTCCCAACCCTTAAGAACACTGATTACCTCTTTTACCTGATCGAAAACTTTCTTAACATCAACACCATTTTCATCGGTCGGCAGTGCTTTGCTGAATTCATCAAATTCGATATTAAAATCCTGTCTCAGTTTCTCTGAAACGGTGACATTAAACTGAACATCTTCATCTCTTCTTCTCATCGTGTACTTGATGCCAAACTTCTTAACAAGTTCAACAGGGATCAGGATGAGCGGAGCATAGCATGGTTCTTTTCTGTCCTTCTCAAACCACTTCAGGAACCCGCATGCGAGGAATAAAGTATTGGCACCGTTCTCTTCCATAGAAGTCTTGGCACCCCTGTAAAGTGTCTTGATATTCTTATCAAGAGCAGCTTCCGTAAGAGATGAGATCAAAACGCCCTTCTCATAGTTCTTATCGATGTATTCTTTGAATTCTGAGATATTCGGAAGATCCACGATCGTATAATCCTTTGCAGGAACTCCCTTGATCTTTTTGGGTTCTTCCTTTTTGTCAGCAGCGGCAGGTTCTTCAGTTGCGGGCTCTGCGGACTCTTCTTGTGCCTGCTTAACGGCCTCTTCATTTACCTGATCAGCAGCCTCTTCCTTGGGCTGCTCTGCGGGTTCTTCTTTTGCCTGTTCTGCGCTCTCAGCAACAGCCTCTTCAGCAGGTTTTTCTTCTGCTGCGTCCCCGTCAGAAACTTGTTCACCTTCAACAGGCTTTACGGCATCGGGGATCTGTTGCTCTTCTTCAAGTTCTTCCCCGGGCTCATCGTCTTTGCCACGGGATTTGATCGTGAAATTTTTGTCCTGGGCAATCAGGTCTTCGATGTTTGAGCATTCCGGAACAAAAACCGGAACACAAGAGCCCTTGATCCTCAGATTTAGAAGTGAATTACGGGTACTTAAGTCAAGGAGTTTCCGCTCCCACAAGTCGAATTTGACCTTGCTTCGATCAAGATTGAGTTCACCCATAACCGATGCCTCCTGACAATCTTCTTATCAAATAATAATAACAAATATTTGAGCAACTTGCTTGCAAGGATTGCGAGATGCAAGGTCAGATATGACACCGTTTTCGAAGGCGCGACGGATCAATCTGACTATTATCCGTTTTTAGTCCGTCGATTTTACGCTCAGAGACGCTGTTTCCGCTGTTTTCGACGGACCAAATCAAGGAATACCCCAATTCAGTCCGTCATCTCAGCATTTTTGAAGCTGTTTTTTCGAAAAACCGACGGATCAAATCCAGTAAAAATCCATTTTGGTCCGTCGCAACCAGAAAAAATATGATTTCCGGGCAAAAAGAGGACAAACCCGACCGGGTTTTATTACTTAGCGTTCAGCCTTTTCCTCAGCTCCTTATAATCGGGCACGATCTCTGCCACAACAGCCCAGAAACGCGCCGAATGATCAGGCACAAGGAAATGCGCAAACTCGTGGACAACGACATACCTTATAAGCTCAGGCTCTTTCTCGAAAAGACGGTAACTGAACTTGAGTTCTCCTCTTTTGGCAAAGCATTCGCCCCAGAAGGACCTGTACTCGCCCAGGGTGATCTTTTGGGGAGGCTGGACACCTTTTCGGGCAAATAAAGGAAATATCTCATTACAATAGTTAACTACAATGCTTCTTAAACAGGATCTTCTCCACTTCTCGTAGGTCATGTATTTTGTGCGGTAATTTGAAGGATCGGTAACTTCTAAAGTGATTATCCCGTTTTCGGCACGGCAGAGATTTTTGGGAGCGCGCAAAACCTGCAGAGTATATGACTTGCCAAATACCACAAATGTCTCGCCATCCGTAAAGGATCTGGACAGGCTCTTACTTTTCTCGTCATTCACTGCAGAAACAAGGGCATTAAGAAGATATTCCTTTTTGGAAACTATGAACGATTCGGCTTCTTTGACTGACGCATAATATGGCAGCGAGCAGTACAATGTGCCGTCGCGCCTGACGCGGACGTTGATGTTCTTTATTCTTTTGCGTTCGAATTCGATAACGACTTCCCGGTCTCCGAGAAAGATTTTACGGAACGAGGACATAGAGTTCCTTATTTATTTGACTTGATCAGCTTATCGAAGTTCTTGCCGTTAACGTCATACATAGTGTGACCTAATTCGGCAAGGCGGGATTCGATATGCTCCTGCTCCTTGGGACGCTTGATCTTAAGAGTCGTTGTCTTGATCATGTCTTCTTCCGAGAAGACGTAATTACGGACGATCTTATACTGAGGCATTGTATGGTTAGCCTCATGGATCTTATCGTTGAGATATGTCTCGATCTGTCCGTCGTCAGCCTCTGTGGCCAGACCGAGCTCGGCACCGATGACTTTTCTGTTGATAAGGAGCTTAGCGCAGATATCGATGGCTTCACGTTCGTTCTTATTACCCCAAACAAATGCCTCCGTGACACCTTTGATCTCAGTGAGGACTGCCTCTATCTCTTCAGGGAAAGCCTTCTTACCGTTAGTAAGAACGATCATGGACTTAACACGGCCCGTGATATGA
Source organism: Clostridiales bacterium (assembly GCA_017510605.1). Lineage (GTDB taxonomy): Bacteria > Bacillota > Clostridia > Saccharofermentanales > Saccharofermentanaceae > Saccharofermentans. The sequence goes on along the minus strand of JAFWMQ010000015.1, from coordinate 66,028 downwards.
ATCGAACCGGTCTTATCGATGTAACCCATGTCTCCTGTATGGAACCAGCCTTCTTCATCAATTGCTTCTTTGGTAGCTTCCTCATTCTCGTAATAGCCGAGCATAACGGATTCCGATTTGGTAAGGATCTCACCTATAGCCTTAGGTCCCTTGCCCTCAGCATCAATGGCGACTGTAATGCCGGCCATCGGGCGTCCTACGGAACCGTGAACGTCACATACTTCCGTATTAACTGAGATAACGGGTGATGTCTCGGTAAGGCCATAACCCATATAGAACTGAAGACCGAAATCCGTGAAAGCATCTATGTACTTCTTATCGATCCCGGCACCGCCTATGACGATCATGCGGAAATTGCCGCCCAGCTTATCAAGGATATCCTTGAAAACATTGCGTCTTACGTCGATTCCGCACCTTTTCAGGAAACGTGTGACCGGTCTTGCGATTGCAATAACTCTCTCTTTACCTGAAGACTTGATTCCGTCCTCGATCTTCTCGTAAATATTCTCGAAAAGCAGCGGCACGGAAATGCAGACATCAGGCTTCCATTCTTCCATGTTCTTGACAATATATCTGAGGCCGTCGCACATACAGATACATCCGCCGCTGGAAAGGATAAAGAAATCACATGTATTCTCAAACGTATGATGCAGAGGCAGGATGGAAAAAGCCCTGTCACCCCTTCTTACGTCAAGAGTCTGGGATATTGAATAAACATTGGAAACGATATTGTTATGTGAGAGCAGAACGCCCTTACTCATCGAGGTCGTGCCTGATGTAAAGAGAATGATCTTGGCAGCATCGACATCGATAGGCGTATCCATAAATTTGTTATCACCGGCTTCGATATACGTTTTGCCTTCGTTAATAAGATCATAAATGTCCGCGAAACGGTCGTCATCTTCAGGCCAGGTATCATCTTTTGTCTTTCCCGAAAGCCCGTCCTTATAGAAAATTACGAACTTGTCGAGCGGAATGTCCAGCTCACCGGACTTGATCTTCTTTGCTATGGAAAGCATCATCTTGTGATGTCTGTGATGGTAGAAGATAAGACGTGACTTTGATCTGATAAGAAGCTGGATCAGCTCGTCTTCAGGAAGCGCCCTGTCCAGCGGAACACCAATACACCCGGATGACAGGGTAGCATAGTAAGATACAAACCACTCATAGGCATTCTCGCCTACTACCGCAAGCCTCTGATCCGCATATTTGCTGTTAAGGATATAAGTTGCAAGACCTTTGATATCATTCCCGAATTCATAATAACTCCTGTGGATCTCAGAAAGCTTCGGGGAACGTCTGAAGATAAAAGCATCCAGTTCAGAGTATTTGGCACAAGTAGAGACAATCAGATCTCTCAAGTCCGAAAACTTCTCAGCTGTATAAACAGGCGTACCCTGTACAGGAATCATACCTTTACCTCCATCAGCCCTTGTTTTTTCGATTTTCGAAAAGCAAGCGCAACTAAAAAAATATATCATATTTACGAATGAATTGACAATAATTCGCCAAAATGCCATTCTTGAGTTATATTAGTTAGGATTTTTAATAAAGACACAGTTACGGAGTATATATGTCAGAAGAAGAAAAGACAGTAAAACCCGGCGAGAAGACACCTTCAGCCGATGAATCCAAGATGTCCCGCGCCGATCACCATAAACATCTTGACGAGAAGTATCCCACCAAACGCGGCTTTTGGGATGTAATGGCAAAAAACGGATTTCTTCTTCTCACCCACATCCTTTGCGATATGAAATGTATCGGCAAAGAGAATTTCCCCAAGAACAACCCCTATGTCGTCGCTTCCAACCACCAGAGTTACCCCGACGGCGTCCTTATCATAGATTATCTCCCCAAGGGACACTTTAAATGGATGTGCTGCCTTGCAGCCTCCGATCTCGAGACCAACCACGGCAAATTGGGCCGCCTCATCATGAGGGTCGGCAGGGGCATTGCAGTAGACCGCTACGGCAACCCGATCAGAGGTCTCATCAAGGCAAAGAAAGAAGTCGAGAAAGGCAATATCTGCTTTGTCTTCCCTGAAGGAACCAGATCCCACACAGGTAAACTTGCCGAATTTAAAGACGGGGCCGCATACCTTGCAATAAAGGCAGGCGTTCCTATGGTCCCGGTCTATATCGCGGGAGCATATCAGATCTGGCCGAGAACTTCAAAGAAGCCTCATCCTCTTAACGGTCTTCACCGCCGTAAGATCAGGATCTATGTCGGTGAGCCTATGAACGGCGCCGATTACGACAACGATGCTCATAAGATGACCGAAGCACTTTCTGCATGGATGCACAGGCAGGAAGATCTGCATTGGGATCCGGAAACAAATTTCGAGGCTAAGTGATTATCAGAAGGCTAATGACAGTCCTTCGGTTCTGTCAGGTATAAAGACCTCCCAAGTACTCTGTCGCAAACTGAATTTTCGTGGGATTGAATACATCCCTGCTCTCATCTGTCGGATAGATAAAGAACGTATCATCATAAGTCGACAGCGTTACGCAAGGTCCGTATTTACCTCTGTAATCATATTCGGTATGCAATGAAACCATTGATTTTGCCGGAAACTTCAAAGTCTCGTGTTTCTCCGTCCTGTAATTATCGAACTCCAGCGAAAAACCGTTATTGTCATGAACGAGCCTGCCCTCACCGCAGTCAACGAAGTTAACCGCATTGGGAAGAGCCCAGACCCTTACGGGTATGTCAAGCCTGTATTTCCCTTCCCTGACCTCTTCATGAACAAATCCGCGCTGCCATTCATACCAGTCAGGTATATGAATGATCTCACCTGATGATGAATGCAGCTGCCCCAATTCATCCATCTCATATGAATCACCGCAGTATTTGCAGGTGATCTTGCTGCCTGAGGAAGTCATTGCAAAATCCTTACCGCATTTTCTGCATCTGTACAACGGATAGTGCAGGCCCTCTGCTCTCCAGGCGTCATCGATCACGATCTTATTGTCCAACTGATACTTATACTCATCATAAGTGAGCTCTTTGGAGATACGCGAAAGGATCTCATCCACTGAGAGTTTTTCAATCTCGTCCTGTGTAACCACGCACTTTAGATCAGCATGGAGACGGGCTCCTTTGCGCTCTTTGAGATTCCATATCGGCTGCTGGAGATAATTACCCTGCATGTTGATCGTAACAACGGGAACCTTCAGGAGTTTTGCGAGCTTTGCAACAGACGGGGTAAGGTGCGAATTTGTACCGACATTGGCATATCTGGCCTCAGGGTATATGACCATAACGTCGCCGCGCTTAATGACTTTTATAATGTTCTTTATAAGGTGCTGGTCATTAATGAACTTACGCGTTCCGAGGCACCCTATCTGACGATAGATCCACTCGCCGAAAGCCTCAAATCCTTCAAGTTCCGAAATGTAATTGGCACGATAAGGTTTTAGAGCCAACGGAGTCACATAGAAATCCATGAACGAATTATGTGAACCATATACCAGAAACGGCGGCTTGATCCCTTCCATGTTGTATTTATCTACCTTAAGCTTATACGGAACGACAGTGATCTTGCAGTAGAGCCAGATCAAAGGCAGCATTAACAGGTTCTGCCTGGGCGGCACTTTTGCCCTGTCGAAAGGTCTTTTGTCAGGACCTGCATAAGTATCTCTTCTGACATATCTTCTGATGTCCGGGATCTTGCAAAGAAGATAATACAAAACTCCCGTAAAAAGGAACGATGCCAATGTAGGCGTCAGCATAAACAAAATCTTATTATGGATAATTCCTTTTATCGGATCGTAAACCAGAAGCGTAAACCCGAATCCCAAAGCAAGGCAGATAATGCCCACGATATTAAATCCCTTAGTATATTGATAAGCGTTATACCCTTCTAATTCAAAAGCGCTCTTAAGATCTATTTTCTGTTTTCTGACAGCGAAAAAGTCTACGAAAAGCAAAGCTGCCAAAGGAGCGTAAACGCATGCTCCGATAGTAAGAAAACTTCCGAAGTATTCAGTTATCTTGCCCCATACGCAGAGCAGCGCAACATACAGCCCCAACACCAAAACAAGAGTTTTGTATGACACTTTCTTGAATGTCGATTTAAGCATTACGCCATAGATATAAGATCCTACGGCCTGCGTTCCGATGTTGGCAAACGCAACGAGAAGGAGCGATGACAAACCAAGGATTGGCGCTGACAAAGTAGCCATCATGAGAGTCGGATCATCAACCATCTTGCCCGTTACATACTGCATTGCGATTGCCATTACAGCACCGACAACTACAAAGAAAGAACCGGCTGCGCCCTGTCCCAGAACACCTGCATAGTATCCGGACTTCTCAGACTTGCACAATCTGGGCACCTCGGCCATACCTCCGACAAGCGTTATTACAAATGCAAAGTTAGCTTCTATGTTGAGCACATAGTTAACCGTCTTATCCGCATCCCCCGCCAGTTCAGGCTGGTAGTTCCAGATGACATCCATAGGCACGGAAGTAAAACCGACAACGACAACAGCAATGCCTACAAGAAGAAGCAAAGGCACCAGGATCCTTGTAGTCCAGGTTATTGTTCCGACACCTCTTAAAGCGATTATCGTACCGACAACTACACAGGACAGACTTAATATGAGATGTGCTCCGTTGAACAGTTGTATTCCGAACAATCCCAGAAGATTTTCCATCGAGTCTGCAAACAACTCGCAGCACACTGCGTACCAGGGGAAATTAACGACGATTATGATTATCGTTACTATCTTATTTCCTTTAGGCCCGAAAACACTTCTAAGCCAGATCCATATATCGATACCGTACCTGACAGACATTATTACCGGAAGCTGATAGACCATCAGCATGAATATTGCCGCAAGAAAAGCACCTATAAGGAGCTGCTTGAATCCGACAAGTGTTGCAAGATATGACCCCTGCGTATAACTCCATGTCGCAATGCAGTATCCTGACAGAACAAGAAGCGCATCAATAAATCCGTATTTCCGCTCTTTAGGCAGAACAGGAAGCGTTCCGCAATAAACTTCATTCTCTATCTCTTTGTTGACATCGTGTTTACGGCTCATAGGAAGAATCCTCCTATTATTCCAAGCAGGGCTATTACCGTAATCACTGCTGCGATAATGTAATCGCGCTTTGTCATGCGGGGGATCTTATTCTCTTTCTCCACTTTAAGGACTTCTTCGATCCTCGACTCAAGTTCATTATCCTTTTCCATCAGTTATCTCCAATTGAAAAATATATTTCTAAAATATCACACGAAAAGCGTGTAACAATATGTTTTAATTTTCGAACCTGTTAACGTGGTAACATAAATGTATATCTGTATTTACGGGAGGCATCTATGATCTGGTCAGCACCTGTTGAATCCGAACACAAGGCAGTACAGAAATTTATCAGGCATCAACGAAGAAAAGATCTCATCACCTGCATTATATTTGCCGTTGCCGGTTTCATTTTCCTTGCAGCAGGAATCTATGCCATTTACGACAGATTCAAATATGCCTTTGGGCTTTTCATTCCAGCGGTAATCCTGTTACTTATCGCCGGGGGCTGTGCTCTCACTAATGCAGAAGAAAGCAAGCATGTCAAAAAGCGTGAATATGAAGTCAGCCGTTGCCGTGTAGTCAGCCGGAATATAACCCGAACAAAGTATTCTACGGACCGGAAAGTCACAGTAACAGTACTTTCAACCGGAAAACAGTCAACATATACGGTAACAGCAGAGACATATCGCAAGGCCTCTGAAGGATCACCTGCGCTCCTTGTGGATTACTCCAGGGAACATGAAGGAAAACGGGATATTCATATCGATATGGTAATTCCGGACTCGGAAGACTAAGAGGCTGTCACTAAGACAGCCTCTCATCTATCCCATTTATCCCAAAAACTTACTGATAATTATTTAATTAATCTTCCAGGCTTTCGACCTGTTCAGTTACCTGACCGAAAGCTCCCTTCCAGTCGTATTCAGCAGCTTTTCCGCCAATCTTGATAACGAATAATGCAAGAGTAATGATTCCGAGGAAGCAGGCAAGGAAAAGTGCAACTGCACCGGTAATCAATACTTTAATATCTTTCTTTTCCATATCAGTCCTCCCCTAGGCCGTAATTCCAAACATTCTTGTTCCATCTTATATAGGACTTGAGACCTTTAATGTAGTACTTGATCCCGAGGAACAGTAATACAACAAGGAATACTGCGACACATATCAGAGTCAGTACAAGGAATATAAAAGGCACCAGGAACTCTGTTATCTTACCTAAGATCATTGACGCAACGATTACTCCGATGATCCCTGCATCTCCTGCAAGGAACATGAACGCTGCAACGATCGCTGCCAAAAGAACAAGCCACAACTCAATTCCAACAAATGCATTGAATACAATTACAAAGATTCTTCCTCTTCCGTCAGGACCTGTGTAATCCTTCAATCTCTTGCGCTTCTTCATTATCTGATTGAATTTGACGCCGTCCTTGAATTCCATTGCCAGTTCTTTGGGATCTCCCAAGCTCTCGGCAATCTCTTCTTCACTTCTGCCTTCACCCAGGCCTTCATCAAAGTGCTCTTCAATCGATTGGATGATGTCTTTTACATCACCGTAAGGCATATGCCCCAATTCATTGCTGAGCCTGTTAAGATATTCAGTCTTATTCATCGGCTTTTCCTCCAGTTTCTCCTCGCTCCAATATCGCATTTACTTCCCCGCAAAATTTGATCCACTCATCCCGTTCACTGTCTAACTTTTTACGTCCCGAATCAGTGAGATGGTAGTATTTGCGCGGCGGTCCGTTCTGAGATTCCTGCAGGTAAGTCGAGACCACGCCTTCAGAAGCAAGCTTACGCAATATCGGATAAACAGTGCCGTCTGCCACTTCGACTTTGCGTGCAAGGCTGCCGGCGAGGTCGTAGCCATAACTATCACCCTTTTCGAGTAACGCCAGCACGCACAAATCGAGAATGCCCTTCTTGATCTGGCTGTTCATTGGCAAATCCCCTTTCATTCCGATTTGACGGGCTGTGGGGCGCCCCCTATTCCTTAGCGTCCCGCCGTCACTATCATTTATAGCACACTACTGTTTATTGTTCAATACTAAATTTTGAATAATTCCAAATCATTAAGATATGCCTCATTTTCGATTCCGTGATTTCAGAGAAAAACGGATTTTGTCTAAATAATAAAGAATGATATTATCTGTTAGGAGGATCTTATGCCGCAGAAAGATGACATTTCCAAATTCAAGAAAGTAATCGATAAGCTTCCTGAAGATAAAAAGAAGCTTCTGTATAAGCGTCTCCGCGCTATGCCGGAATCAGAAAGAGAAGCTTTTATTTCCGATTACATCAGGAAGTACTATAGAGAGGAAAAAGAAGCCTCCAAAAAAAGTCCTTCTTTGAGCATAATTCTGGGAATTCTCATCGCTTTCTTTATAGTCGGTTCCTTGTATTTTATTTATGTTTTCAATAAGGTCAGGATAGACAGCAGATTCAATGAGATGTTTGGCATGCCGCAGACAGAAGAATTTGATACTACGCCTGACACAAGCAACATTATGGGAGAGGAGCCTAAACACTTCCCTACAGAAACTCCCGCCATTCCTTTGGAAACTCCTACGCCAACTCCTATCCCTCTCGAATCTGATCATCCTGATCTTACAGGTCTTGTCATAGTCATTGATCCGGGACATCAGCAAGATCCCGATACCGAACTGGAAGTAGCTATTCCCGGAACCTCGGCAGAAAAAGAACGCGCCTCATCCGGAACGACAGGAATCAGCAGCGGCGTAAAAGAATACGAACTTACACTTGAATACTCGTTAGTATTAAAGAATTATCTGGAAGGATGCGGGGCTACGGTAATCATTACCAGAACCGAAAATGACGTAGATATCTCAAATATCGAAAGAGCAGAAATAGCAATTAATAACAACGCTGATTACTTCATCAGGATTCACGCTGACTGTGCTCCTGACAGTGATATCAGAGGTGTCAAAGTATATGTTCCCTCTTCAGGAGCATATTCTTCAAGTGCGGCATCAGACGGAGAAGACCTTGCCGATATCGTAGCCGATACGATCGGTTCCGAATCACTGGGTTCCGTGCAATCCAATATGTACACCGGTCTCAATCATGCGGATTCTGTCAGATCTTACCAGCTTGTTGTCGGATACCTCTCGAACAGCGAAGATGATGCACTTCTTAATCAGGAAGATACTCCTTACAAAGTGGCAGTGGCTGTTTCATTATTCCTCGGACAGTAACAGTTTTATTTTCGTGATTGAAAATCCAAAATGTTTGATATATTAGATATATTGAAGCAAACAATACTTTAAGGAGGTAGATAATTATGCAAGACATTGATCCCATGGTAATGAAGGATATGGCTAAACTCAAAAATGTCAGTGAAGCCGATGAACTCCTTAACGGAATTAAGGGAGCATCCAAGGAAGAAGAGATTAAGAACGAGTATCAATCCATCAAAGAAGTTGATGAACTGAAGCGTATGGTTGAGAAGCAGTCATATCTCCTCCATGCTTTATGGATCTTACTCAAGGAAAAGGGCGCAACTGAAGAAGAGTTTGACAGAACATTAAATGAAGCCGTTCTTCTCGGAAAAAGAACAGATTATAAGCACGCTGTTGCCTGCCCTAACTGCGGAAAAGCACTTCAGTCCCTGGAGAACAAACCCTTCACTTTCAAGTGCTATTACTGTGGTGTTGAAATTCTGAATAATCCTTATAAGAAATTTGACGGCCTTGATCCATACAGGACAAGTTACAGCAATGAAGTTGAAGAACCGGAACCTTATATTTCCGATGATGAAGCAGACGAGAAAGAGATCCAGGATGCTGCAAGTATCATCAGTAAGAGTTTTGAGCCCTACGACGTAACCAAGGATCTTAATTTCGACGAGGAGACTTGAATTTCTCCGTCCAGATTGTATAATCACGCGTAAGCTATATTGCTTCGGTCACCTTCGTGACCGGAGCAATTCTTTTCAGATCTGGGGATGTACCGGTTTCGACGGGGCTTCTGAGGTCGGGAAAGCGGGTGGAGGATTCTCGTTGGCCTCCTTAAAAAACGGGAACTTGCAAGTAATTGCAGATAATTACGAGCTCGTAGCAGCCTAAGGCTACCGTCCCCGCGCCTATCTTCTCGCGTGGGTGTACGTACACCGAAGACCTCGCCTGAGAGAGGTTAAGCAGGCAGTCCTACCGGTTAAGCTTTGCGCCGGCCAGCGACTTAAATCTTATGAAGCTACTGGAACCGACGCCCGTCGATGGGCTATGCGGGAATAGGAATAATTCATCCGTCGACTGCACCCGGAGATTGTCCCGGAGGACGAGGTTTCGGACAGGAGTTCGATTCTCCTCATCTCCACCAAAAACTGTACGGGCATTGTAAAAAGTCAATAAATTCAAGGGTTTGCGAGTTCTCGCCTATTCTTGAAAAGGTAGGTTACTACAAGCTTACTACAAAAACACGACTCAATAAAAAGTATGCCCACAAAGATCAACGGCCGGATATATTGTCCGGTCGTTGTTTTTATGAGATATATCTCTTGTTCATTTGATTATTTAATCTTTATTCGTAGAGTTCCTTATCAAGATCCCAATTACCACACGGAACCCCCTCACTATGCATCGCCAGATCCATCCAAGTTATTCTGTTATCTGCCGGATCAAAGCGAGTTTGAGCTGATCCGCCGCCGCCCATACTGTTTGTTATATATTTACCTGTATTATCAAAGATCAATTCAACCCATCCATAATCCTCTACTGTACCGCCAACAAAAATAACATTTCTGTAACCATTGCTCTTTACAATCTCATATCGATAGTATTCGGTCTCGCTACACTGGTCGGTAACATCAATCTTTACATCTCCGACTACCAAATATAATCTGTCATTTTCTACACGGGCATATCCCTTTTCATCAACTTCATTGACAACTACAACTGATTCGTTGGGGAGCTGTTCAACGGTGATCTCCTGACCATTGGCTGTGAATACACTAATAATCCTTGAGGCTGCGTTTACGATTTCTGTTCTGGTAGCAGGGATTATGAATAAAACCGCGATCAATCCGGCTACTGCCAACGAAGAACGGATCCAAATGGCATTTTTGTTTGTCTTGCTTCCTATGATAGCTTCCATTTCTGTCCTGCGTCCTTCATCAATTCTTATTTTTCCGTATGTATTTTTAAACTGATTTTCCATATTTATTCCTCCAGTCTTTTCCTTAATTCTTCCTTTCCTCTGCTTATCCTCTTTGCTATTGCGGCCTCTGATACCTTTAGAATCTTGGATATCTCTTTGTGAGAGTATCCCTCGTAGTAGTGCAGATAGATTGGTATTCTGTATATCTCATCCATTTGATTAAGAGACTTGAACAATGAATCATCATCTTTTGAATAATCAACAGATACTCCAACAACATCTCCAAGAGCTTCAATATCAACGTTTTCCTTGTATTTGGGGGATTTCAGATAATCCTTGCACAAATTAGCAGTCATCCTCAACAAATATGCTTTTTCTTGTTCCGGTCTTATAATCAACGGCTTGGATATCAATTTCACAAACACATCTTGAACAATATCTTCAGCCTCACATTTACTGCCTATATAAGACAAAGCGAACCTGTAAAGATCATCTGCATATATGGAGAATAATCTTAGCACCGCATTATTTTTCAATTGGCAACCTCCTTTGTTGTATTGAGATCTCACAAATAATACGATTTTAGTACTTCAATTCTGACATTCACATAAATAAGCCTGAGATATTTCTCAGGCCATAATCGGTTGTCCGATTGCTATTGAACAGCAAGTTGTTTTGAAGCATCCAAAAATTGAACGTACAGAGGCTGGGCTTCATGTTCCTTTCTTAAGCCACTCTTTAGCTACTTAATTATTGCTTACTTTTGTTCATCCATGAAAGTCTCAGTTGTGTAATTAGTCACTACAACCAATGATTTTCCATATTAACCTCTTTCGGCAAGCATCAAATTTACTCTGTTCTCGATGATCTTCGTCACTTCATCAAGAGACTTCTGACCCGTGTAGTATGCCGGCATCTCTTCGTTCATTATGACGATTATGCCGGAATCCATATCAGGGACCGTAACTGCATCTGATGTCTGCGCGATATAGTAATCCGCGATGCCTTTTGCGACAGGAATGGCAGTATTGTCATAAGGATTGAGATGCGAATTCCTGATGTCGATATACGCCTCGAAAGATGCTTTCTGAGCGCTCTTAAGGACAGGGTCGTAATGGACATTTACCTGATTCTGATAGTCGGGAGACATGAATGACAGTGCAAACTCCCAGGCGGCATCCTGAAGTGCGCAGCAGCTCGTAATGCCGACGCCTCTGCCCCTGATAACCTCAGCATGTCCGTCCGAAGAAGGAACGCCTATTATCGAGTAATTTTTATATGCGGTTTCGTATAAGTAAACGAACGAATTGAAGGTCACGCCTTCTAAGATCTGCATATTCTTCATCTTCACCCAGTTCGTATCGTCATGCGGCATTACGTCAGGGATCGACGCGATATATTCAGCGGATGCTTTGAAACCGGCATTTCCAAGCGTGACAGCACCTTCTTTGGTATAGGATATGATGTCGGAGTTCTCAATGAACATTTTCATCAATGAGCGGTCGTCAGCGAAGAGGATGCTGTTCCCGCCGTTGCGTTCGTCTATCAGCTTGTCATACTGATCGAAGGTCAGGCCCGCCTGCTTATCGCTTATAAAGTCGCTCTTTAACATCAACGCAGTGTAGTTGTAGCCGTAATCTAAGCGGTAATGCCCGCCGTCGCGCCCGTTAGGCGAAGTTACGAGCTTCACATAATCACCGTTTGTAAGGCTTTTCTCAGACTTAATACGCTTTGTCAGATCGATTAGATAATCCGGGTTATTGAGCTGCGCACTGTCTGATCCATACAGAACCAGATCGGGGCCTTCGCCCTTCCTGATATCAGCCTTGAGAAGATCGACGGCGTTTGCCTTTGAGGCATCTATAAGGGTGTAGTCAGACTGATATGCATCATTGTCATAAACGCTTGTTGCAGCGTCGTAATACTTGGAGGTTACTTCGATGAAATATTTGTCAGAACTCCTGTTAAAAGCATTTACGGCACCATATTCAAATTTGCTGATCCAGTCGGTATAAGCCAGGCTCAGTATCTTTTTGCCGGAATTGGGATTGGTGTCCGCTTTGTCCAGCGTTATCAGATGCGACGTGGACATACCGCCTAAAGGCCCCTGTTCATCAACATAAAGAACGATCCGATCTTCCGTGGCCCACACGATCCTCAGATCCTCGTACTGTCCGGAGATGTATGAATGTGTCAGGTCTGCAAGCTGCTTTGTCTCTCCTGTCTCGATATCGACCTTGCAGACCGCTTTATAATCGTTGCAATCGAAAACGCCGCAGTCCGGAATAAAGCTCGCTCTGAACAGTTGATCTTTGCGCTCAGTTTTTTGCATGGTGAATGTATCAATATCCAAAGTGCAGAAATACTTCTTTTCGACACCATTCTCAGTCGTCTCGGCCGTGAAAGCGACTCCGTCTCCGTACTTCATAAAGTTCGCGATGTAACTTAATTTAGCATCGGCACCAAAATCAGGGACGAATGTTCTGGTCTTACCGCCTTCGACCACACAGATCTTATATGAATGACTATAGAAGTCGCCCTTGGACATGAGATAAACAAGCTTATCTCCTACACCCATCATGGTGCTGATCTCCGAGAACATGCTGCCGTCATCAGGCAGCTTCAGAGCAAATGGATCTTTCAAAGTAGAGTTCTCGAAATCGATCTCAAAGCCTTCGTCGACAAAAGAATCCGAACCCTTAACAGAATGCTGGATCACCGTATAATACTTGCCATTCAGTTTATAAATAGTCTCCGGCTGATAGAACTGAACTCCTTCGCCGAAATAATCAGCAAGGTGCACCTGACCGAGCAGTTTACCGTCGTAGGAATAATGCTTTAAGACCGCATCGTTTGACTCCTTGCTCCAGATATTGAAAACAAGTATCACAGAATCTTCATCAGCGGCCAGGAAATTACCCAGCAGCTCATAAAAATCCACATTGAATTCCTGCTTGATGTCTTCCGGAGTTATAACCGTCTCAGTATCATTCTACCAATCATCGTTTTCAGATACAGTTCGGATCTTATTCAGATTGGCATTACCCAAACCGCACGAGGCCAATCCGAGCAGCATAGCAAATATAATCAGTATACATATATGCTTTTTCATACCACCATCTCCTTAAGACAAATCCATAAATCAAGAATATGGTCATCTGATAATCCCATTATAGATTAGGGTTAACTGATTTGTTCTTAAGATGTTCTTAAGATTTAATTAAATCTACCCTCTTTAGGAGCGTCCAAAGAACATCTAATAACATTAAATGGGGGGGGCCAGGCTTCACGTTCCTTTTTTAAGCCACTCTTCAGCCACTTATGAAAGCTATCTTCTTTCATTCATGACAGTCCTTGCCCTGTCATTCATTATCTTGATGACTTCATCAAGGGATTTATCTCCGGCTAAATAAGGCTGGATCTCTTCAAAGACAATAATATCGATATCTGCATCGGACTTATAGATGTGATCTAACGACTCAGCAACTTTTTTCAAGGTGTTGAGATCATCTTTCTTCGTATACAGGCTTGATTTGTCGGCACCGGTCTGCCAACTGTACTCCTGATCTATTTGATGATTAAAGATATCAACGCAGTCTGCTCCAACCTCATCAAATGCTTTTCGATTGAGCGGGAATTCATTCTGGAAAGTACCGGTCTGACTGCAAAGGCTCTTTTGAACATCCTCACTTAGAAGCGTTTCTATAAATCTCCACGCACCTATCGGACATTTGGAACCTTGTGTCACCGATACAAAGCAACGTATATTTGCAGCTGGTCCGCGGCCATCAGCTGACGGAAATCCGATCAGATCCGCATCACCATAACCGAAGGGAGCGCTTTTAATCTCACTGAACCAGCCAAGATAACCTTCAATACAGGTATTATTAGAACAAATCGAGGACCGTGTGAAACTGTTCCAATAATCATTGATCTCCACATCGTTAACATGATCACGGGTAAACTCTGCCATTGCTCTGAATCCCGTACAATCAAAGTTTACAGTACCGTTCTGTTCGACAACGTCATATTGATAATTTAAGCATTTGCCCATAAAACCTGTCCGGCTGTTAGAAATAACATTAAGGCCATTGCAATAAGAATCAGTAAACTGACCGAATTGATCGAATGTCATTCCGTTACCCTCAAATCCGCATTTGGTTCTGTCTACGATAATTCCATCCAAAACGAACGACAACGGCATGGCATATAGACATCCGTCATTCTCACAAGCCTTGACGATGTTATCGAAAACCTGATTTTTCATTTTGCCGGATTCTAAGTAGGGCTTCAGATCCATCATGCAGTTGCCGTTATTTAACTGGCCGTAACTTGTCACGTAGAAAACCACATCCGGGCAGTCACCGGCCATAAGATCGACCATCATACGGTTTCCGACTTCGCCTCTTGTATATATCGCAGGCTTATCAGATGTATTTGCACTGCGCTCAGCATCAGTATAGATATTCGGTACTATCTTGATGTAATAGTCCTTATCCGTTCTGTTAAAAGTCCAAATAGCGGTATATATTACGTCCTTATAAAAACCATCTGTAGTTATGATCCTCTTCCCCGCATGAGGATTAGTTTTCGCTTTTGTGGCATTGTATATCTCAAATCCGCATCCGTCTTTTTCCGGCATATAATCCATTACGATAAATTCGGCTGATTCCTCATTTGCATTAGCAACATAACAGTATTCTTGGCCGGATGAAGCAAAGACAGCTCTGTTTATATCCATATTCTCGAGAAGAATAAGGTTGTTGAAACATTTTTTACCAAAGTCCGGAACTGCCACCGCATCCGGAGTAATAAAGTATATTTCTCCATTACTGCCTGTATTGTATCGGATATCAGGTCTGTACCAGTTAAAATATGGTTTGATCCAGTCGTATTCCGAAGTATCCTTTGAGAGCTTCCCGGAGGTCACATCATAAAGGAAGTACTTCTGTGTCTGATAATCAAAAAACAACGCTTGAGTATCACTTACAGGCAGAAGATCAGAAACATATCCTGAAAGATCCATTTCCAGTTCAGGACCGGGGTTATATATCGAAGTCTTGCCATCAGGCCCTACGCTGAGGATACAGAAATTCTCATATAAGCTTACAAACAACTCGTTCTCACCGCATTTAACTCTATTAACACTAAACAAGTTATAACCGGAAGGCTTGCTGCTCTGAACGCTGTATGTAGCGGACAATTCTACTGTCCCATTCAAAAGATCCACGTCAAAGAGCATTATCGACATATCACTCTGATTATCGATCTTTAATTTCAGCTTGCCATCCTGAATATAAAGATCGTATGCACCTCTGAATTCCGGCATGCACAGCTCAGGGTATAACTCTTCTACTTTCGCGAAAAGATCCAATTCAGCGGTCCGGGTTCCTTCTCCGGAATAAAGATACACTTCCACTATATCGGATCCGATAACATTAAGAGCATAGACGTAGCCATTTGAGATTTTTCCTATCGGGTACTGGCTTATCTGATCCTCTGCAAAATCATTTGTATTTTCGCGCTTTACCTCACAATCCGTGACCTTACAATCGAACCATGGAGTATCGGCAGACACTTTCTCACCACCCTCATCTACTTTTCTGCCAAAAGAACAACCAAAAAATGAGCCTGCAAGAACAGACACTGTTAAAAGCAGTGATAGTTTTCTGATAATAGTCTTTCTAATACATGCACTCATCAATGATTTCCCAAAAGAAGCATGAGATTAATTACATTATGCCACTTACAGAAAATAGATTTATTACATTTTCGGATTTCTCACTAAATACGGACTGTAAATTGGTGCCAAGTCCAGTACTTGTGAAGGATTCATTATGAAATTTTTGTTTTTTGCTTTAGACCACATAATTTTGCCCTCTCCCATTCCTAGTAAGTGAAGGTCGAAATAATTCCAAGGTCGTTTGGAATGTCATATAAGCCCCAAGGTGTTAAGAAGTGGTAACACCATGGGCCTAGTTTTATGACATTTTCAAAATTATCGCCAAAAACGGGGGGCCAAAACGGGGGGCAATGTCCAGTAATAGTGAAGGGAGATTTATTTCGATCTTCTTCGGACACCCAGCTTAATACTGGACCGAAGGGTACGTTCCTTGTATCGGCGTTAAAATACCGAGCCAAGTTGACTTCGACCTCGCCATGACCTTCCATCCAGGAAGAGAGCGATAAAGGGGATAAGTCAGAATCAGGATTGCAACCTGAGGGAGGCGATGACAGATACAAAGGGATAATGATACTTCTGCGTAGTCACAGGCCGAGCGTTGAATCGGGATCAAAGTCCGCCCGAGAGCCGTCACACCCAATGAGCGCAGCGGGGAGCAATTCCACCGGGGTGAAAGTCCCATGATCTCGTAACAGCAATGCGAGAGCCCTAAGGTCGACTACTTTACTACTGCAAAAACGGATTTGGAAAAACCATTTCTATATGGTTACTCTACTAAGCCTGATATTTCCAAATTAACAGTAAGCATACCAAAACTCTTTTCAAACTGAGCTTGGGCAATAATTTTGGCTTGATCTGTAACCGTTTTGGGACAGATCGGGCCTTTTAATATTACATTCTCAATTTTCCGCCAAAAACACCCCTGACAAAACAGCTTCTCAGTTCAGTAAAGGTGAAGAGAGATTTTTCAATCTTCACCGGACCTTGACAACTGAATATTACCAAGCCGTAAGGAACGTTACTTGTACTGGAGTTAAAATTCCAAGCCAAGTTGACTCCGACCGCGCGAAGACCTTCTTCAGAAGAGAGCGATAACGGGGATGAGTCAGAATCAGGATTGCAACCTGAGGGAGGCGATGACAGGTGCAAAGTGATAATGATACTTCTGTGTAGTCACAGGCTGAGCGTTGAAGCGGGATATGTTCTCCCGCGAGCCGTCGCACCCAATGAGCGCAGCGGGGCAGAAAGCCACCGGGGTGAGAGTCCCATGATCTCGTAGTCAGCAATGCGAGAACCTTATGGTCTATTGTTTTACTACCGTTAAAAACGGATTTTTGCAGCATAAAATACCTGCTAGCTAAAAACAGAGTTTTTGACTAATGTCGGATTGAAACGGCCAATTCATGTCAGATTTAAGACTTCTTGTGTCAGATTTCAGGTTTCTTGTGTTTTTTATGTCCGATTTGACCCTCTCCCACTGCTTATAAGTAGAGGGACATATATTTTGGTCACCGATCCTCATGGCTATCAAAACAATAATACCCTCTTTTACATAGCGGTTGTTCACGAATGAACGGCCGCTTTTTTATTCCAAATCTATGAAAGGAGTTATGCCTATGGCAAAACAAGAACCGGCGCTGGAATTAGTCAGTGCCAAAGACGTAAAGGTCAGGCCTGTAAAATGGCTCTGGCCTTTTTTAATTCCCAAAGGGAAGATCACGCTTCTTCAGGGAGATCCGGGAGACGGTAAGAGCACCTTTATGCTCACACTTGCTGCCTATATGACCAGAGGTGACCCTCTGCCCTTCACGGATTATGAAGAACCGCCTGCGCCAATAAAAGTGATCTACCAAAGCACAGAGGATGATTACGATGACACCATCATCCCCCGCTTCGAACAAGCAGGCGGAAACCTTGATAACTTCGAGTATATTGATGAGTCAAAAAAGCACCTAACCTTTGAGGATCCCCGTCTTTTGCAGGCTATAAAACAAACAGGTGCAAAACTCATTGTCTTAGATCCACTATCCTCTTACTTTGGCGATGGAAACATCAACGCTTCCAATGAAGTAAGACCAAAGTTCAATGCTCTTATTCAGACAGCACGTGAAACTGATTGTGCGATCGTTATTGTCAACCATCTAAATAAAATGTCGGGAATCGGAGCAAAGTACCGTGTACCCGGATCTATCGATGTAGTAGGTGCCGTGAGAAGTATCCTTCTTTTAGCCAGAGATCCCGAAGACGAAGACAAGCGGTATTTGTCTTTGTTGAAGTCGAACCTTGCACCTGAGATGGGGTCTTATGTTTTTCAGCTCAGTGATAAAGGTATGGACTTCACCGGCCTTTCAGACAAGAAAGCTGACGAACTCTTACGAAGCCTGGACATCTGTCCTGGCGCAGGAAGGCCAAACGACCGCCTGCAAGAAGCCAAAAGCTTTCTTGAAGAGCTTCTTGCTGACGGAAGCATGATGCTCGCAGATGAGTGCATGAACCGGCTCAAAGAGAGCGGTATATGCAGATCAACTGCGAACAGCGCGAAGCGGGAGCTCGGCATATTATCCGTTCGCATGAACGAACGATGGTATTGGAAGCTCCCGCAAGCCGAATAAGGCCTGCAAAGTAAGATGTTAAGATGTTAATAATCTTATAGGCTCAGGCCATCAACATCTTACGTCACATGCAGGCCGAAGATGCGGGACGAAATAAGAAAAGAAGCAGGCATTTGGAGCCTGCTTTTTTCGTTTTCGGGCCCGCTAAAGGGAGTCAAGAGGGACTCCTCTTGCACACCACCTTGCTTACAAGGTGTAGTGTGTTACACCCAAACAGATACTGAAAGAAAGTCGAAGGAAAACAGTCTTCCGGTGGACGACTGTTTTCGTGATGACTTTCGGGGCTGTTGGGGAGATATGAGTGCGCCGGTGTTTGGCGCTCTTATATCGACACAACAGAGCTTCGTTGGAAGATTGGCCGCCGCTTATTGCGGGCAATCTTCCATAAGGAGCGTCCTTCGGTATCTGTCGGGTGTTCTAATCCGCATGAACCGCAAGATGTTACTCACGGATACCCTCTGAATTATTAACTTATTAACATCTTGCAACCTAAGAAAGCCTCGCTAAAGGAAGCGGGCTTTTCTTATTTCACACAAACAAAACTCAAAACAAAGGAGATTAAGAAAATGCCTTACGCAATTATGAGAATCAACAAATGCAAAGCAGGCGCTGTCGGCCGACTTGCAAAGCACCACGAACGAGAGAAAAAGGAATACAAGAGTAATCCTGATATCGATCTTACCCGCACGTCAGAGAACTTTCACATCAAGGGCCCGCCAGAAAGCTATAAGGGCTTTATTGATGCACGGATCCAGGAAGTCGGATGCAAAGTTAGAAAAGACAGCGTTGTAATGCAGGACAGTATCTGTACAGCTTCACCAGAGTTCTTCCAAGGAAAGTCATTATATGAGACTTCATTCTTCTTCCGAAGAGCTTACGAGTTTTATGCCAAAACTTTCGGCGAGGAAAATATCATTTCAGCAGTCGTCCATATGGATGAGAGGACTCCGCATATGCACATATGCTTCGTGCCTATCACCAAAGACGGCCGACTGTCATCCAAAAAGATTATAGGCGGACCTCAAGGATTGGTGAAACTGCAAGATATGTTCTACGAGCATATATCCGTATATTTCCCTGAACTCAAGAGAGGTATCCCAAAGTATCTGACTCACCGCAAACATCTTCCCGTCTATCTGTTCAAGAACGCAGACATGCTGATGGAACACTTTGATGAGATATCTCAGGCAATCAACGACATTGGTCTTATCAAGAGCAAAGAGAAAAAGGCTCAGGCGATTGCGCTCATATCACGGTATGCACCCGAGATGGCAAAGATGAAGGAACAGATCAAGTCCGTTGATAAGTATGTGGAAAGTCTGCAAGGTCAAATTGAAGACCAGAAAGATGTTGGCCGTTACTGGAAGGGCAAAACGGCGGAATTGGAAGCAGCCCTAAAAGAAAGGAACGGACGGCTCGATGAACTAAGAGAGAAACATGCAAAACTGAAAAAGCAGTTGGATCTGGTTCCGCCCGAACTGCTGGATACTCTCGCAGCACAAGAAAAGGAACGAAGAAAAAGGAATAATCGGATCAGGTAACGGAAAGAATGCCGAGACCTCCGGGCGTCGCCATAGCGCGGCGCTTTTTACATTCCTGAAAAAGGAAAATCTAATATCTGGAGGTCAGTATATGACTATCAAAACATTTATTACTGCTGCCAAAAACAAGGCAGTATCAAAGGTCTCGGTTTCAACAAATAAAGGAGGTGATCGTTATGAGGACTGAAGTACCTATATCCGATAAGGCTCTTCTGACATTAGAAGAAGCTGCAGAGTATTTCAATATCGGAATGAACAAACTCAGAGAGCTCACCTGTGATGATCACTGCCCGTTTGTGTTATGGAACGGAAGCAAAAGACTCATCAAGCGTGAACCATTCAAAGAGTATCTGTATAAACAGTACTCTATCTGAGAACAACTGAATAATTTACTACAAGAAGAGTATGCCCGGGTTTATAATGAACTCGGGCATACTTTTTTGAAACTAATGGAGGTTCAAAAAAGATGAATAACAGCAGATATGCCAATAAAAGAATCAAGTTAAGGAAAGGAGAATATCAGCGAAGTAATAACACTTTTGCGTATTGGTGGTTTGATAAGAACGGCAAGAGGCAGTTCGTTTATGCAAAAACACTTTCCGAACTTCGTGAGAAGGAAGAACAGATCATCAGGGACACCTTGGACGGAATCGATTACAGCAAGCTGGATTCGACCATCAACTCTTATTTCGAGTTATGGAAAGAGATCAAGAGCGGCATAAGAGAATCCACTTTCACATCCTATATCAGATTCTATAATCGTTATGTGGAACCTGAGTTCGGTAATAAGAAACTGAAGAATGTTACTTACAGCAGCATCGTGATGTTTCTTAAGAATCTAGCAATCGAAAAGGGATTATCATTCGGAACGATAAGAAATATCAAGGTAGTCCTTTCAATGGTGTTCGATCTAGCAGTAAGAGATGGTGTCTTAAGAAATAATCCGTGCAAAGGCACGCTTCGCGAGCTCCAAAGAGAATTCGAGAAGAACACCAAAGATGTTCGTGCTCTCACGCTTGAAGAACAGAAGCTTTTCGAGTCCTTCTTGGCAAGACCTGGTCATTATCACCAATACTATGCAGTATTCACCACGATGTTGTGGACAGGGATGCGAGTCGGCGAAGTACTTGGGCTTAGATGGGAAGACATCGATTTTGAGAACAACGAGATAAATGTCAATCATATCCTTATCAACTACGATAAAGGAAAAGGCAAAGGAAGCATATTCGCAATTAATCCACCCAAGACAAAAAACAGCAATCGTATTGTTCCAATGCTGCCAAAAGTGAAAGAAGCTATGCTAAAGGAAAAGGAAAAACAGGAACAACTCGGTATCTGTTGTCTTTCAGAGATCGATGGCTACACAAACTTTATCTTCCTTAACAGTAAAGGTAAAGTTTTAGACTACAAGAAACTGAACAACAGGCTTACCCAGATCAGCAAAGCAATCAACAAGGAAATCCACGCTGACAGAAATACTACAGTTGATGATTTCCCTCATGTACACAATCATATGCTGAGGCACACCTTTGCAACACGCATGAGAGAAGCCGGCGCAGATATGAAAGCTGTATCCGACATGATGGGCCACGAAGGCATCCTGATAACCCTTACAACCTACACAGATGCTTCACGCGAATTTAAGAACCGGGAGATTGCACTCCTGCAGGATTACTGCGAGAACGCTATGTAAGTTACTACAACACTTACTACAAAATCTACCACATTTATTGACAAGTTTATGTAGGCTTACGGAGACTTCTGATACAGGCAAAACTCTCCAACGCCTTAAAGACAAAGCTTTTATAGGTTTTTATAGGATTATGGGAAAGCACATCAATGTAGCTCCTCATCTCCACCATCCGTAAAGTGTGCGAACACCTTTCTGAATACCATCAGATTCGCGGTGTTCGGCAATGAATTCGGTATCATGGTCGACACTGCTGACTATGATACCGATTTTCATTTGCAGACCCAGAAAGCTACTTATAAGGATATTCAAGCTTGGATCAGAGAAAGCTTTGACGGCACAGCTGTTACCAATCTCGATATTTCTAGAGTTAAGAAGCGATGTGGTTTATCCCAACATGAGTATAAAGGTCATCAAGCATCTGAAGGTTATTATGTTCCCAAACACAGAGAGCATAAAGAAGCTCTAATCATTGAAGCATTTAAGCATTTTTGGCTTACTTGAATGAAATATTCTCTTGTTCTTTAAACCTTTCCAGCGTTTCCTTTTCCATGCGGATTATCTGTATCATTCTGTCTATCGCGCATATTTCGATATAGGAAACATTATATTGGAGCATTCTTTCCTTATTTTCCAATGTCCCCTTCTCGTATTCGTCAAGGATCTTTTCGCGGATACTTATCTCCCTTTTCAATTCTTTCCTGCTCAGCACACCTGAATAAATTACTGCCAGGCAGAACCAGACAGAATCGAAATCAACACGTTCAAACAATTCACATATGGTACTCTTCAATTCCTTCAGACCTGATCCGGTCAGATGATAAACAGCCTTCTTATCTGATTCGCCGGTGTTCTCGATATAATTCTTCTTTTCGAGCCTCAGACATGTTTCATATAGAGTGGTGGCACCAATCGGGAACCAGTATTTCATATTCATTCTGTCGATCATCTTGAGCATGTCATAGGCATTCATCTCACCTTTCCTGAGCATTCCCAAGATTACAATCGATGTTTTTGACAACATTTGAGCTGATCCTCCACTTCCTGAATAAGACCCATGCAGCAGATGCAATAAGAATTATCAACGCTATAGCAAACGAGACCGGGTTTTTGATCTCATCTCCTGCTTCAGATGATACCAGAACATCCCACAAAGCACCTACACCCCAGAAGAAAGGAAATATAACGAGCATGTTCTTAGTGATATAGAACACTGAGCAATACATTAAACCAACAAGGAACAAATGCAGAAACTCCGGCTGGAATCCAGCGTGATGTAATGAGTAGAACGCAGAAGTAAGTATAATCGACGGTATTATTCCGAATGCCTTCTCAAAACTCATTCTGAGGAATCCGTATATAAATGTCATCTCAAAAATACCTGCAGCCAGAATATAAGTTGCGCCATAAAGATTCTTCATGGAGATGACATTCTCCGGCACCTCGTCTTTTAAGAACACGAAAAGGAGCCCTGCGCCAAATGCAATATTCAATATCAAACTCAGTATCCATTTACGCTTTGTGAATCCGAGTTCTTCCAAAACACCTCTTCCCTTTTTCTCAACATAAAGGGATACAAATACAATACCCAGTCCGAAGATCATAAGCAGATCTCTTAAGATAAATGAGATTACTGTGTCTCTGACCGAATCACCGCCAAACGGAAGCATCATAAGGCTCAAGGCAACCATTGCAAACCCTGCAACAGCTGCTATTCCCGTATCTTTAGTCACTTGGAACTTAAACAGATTTTTCATCCGGATCAATATCTCCTCATAATTACTACGTATGCGTAGTATAGTACGTATACGTAGTAATTGTCAAGCCAGTTAATTCAAGGCGCAGCTTTAGGATTACGTAAATTTCTTTTTTGTCCCATAAATATATTTGTTCAATATCAGTGCAAAAGTTATAATCTTCGCAAAAGCGTTTTGACTACGGTACAACTCAAGGGGAAAAGCATAATGATAGAAACCGGGAGACTTATCTTAAGAGAATATACACTTGATGACTTTGATTCCTTGTATGAGATCATGTCAGATCCCGAGACAATGCAGCACTACCCTGCTCCTTTTGACAAAGACAGGACAATGAAATGGATCACATGGAATCTCGATAATTATGAGAAATACGGCTTCGGTCTTTGGGCAGTGACTCTTAAAGATACCGGCGAATTCATCGGAGACTGTGGGATCACCTTACAGGATATTGACGGAGAAATGCTTCCCGAGATCGGATATCACATAAATAAAAAGCACTGGCGCAAAGGTTACGCAAAAGAAGCTGCGAGGGCCTGCAGGGATTGGGTTTTCGAGAACACAGAATACAATACGATATATTCATATATGAAGTACACCAATATCGGTTCTTATTCAACAGCGGTATCAAACGGTATGAAGAAGGTAAAGGAATATCCTGACCCCAAGAACACTATCTCCTATGTTTACGCGATTACGCGTGAAGAATGGGAGAGTCTGGTCTGATACAGATCAGATCTTATTTATCTGAACGGATACCGCCGGTTTCTCGCCTTTGGTTCCGAAACCGTTGACAATATAGAGTCTGTAATCTCCGGGCTCGAGTCCGATCTGCTTGGTGTATGTTTTGAATGCACTTGAAGTAAACATTCCGTTTGAAACGACTTTTCCGTTTGCTTTCTCGATCCTTACTGAATATTGGCTTTCCGCGGGCACATTCATTATGACGACAGCGACCGAGTAACTGCCTTCATCCGCGATATTGAATTCGACCGGTGAAGAATCACTGTTCTCGATATCGATCGTATAACTCATATTTGTTTTAACAACCGTTTGCGTATTCAGAGAGGTGGCTGCAATAGCTACACCGCTCACAAACATTATTGCAGTTACTATACCTGCGAAAAGGAATCTGATCTTCTTATGTTTTACAGGATTCAAAAGCATGAGTCCTAAAACGATAAAGAAAGGTGCCGCAAGCCCCATAAAGAGATATGATGGCAATGCACTCTTCATAGCTTCCGGTGTTAACTGTGCTACCTGTTCGGATAAATTTCTGTTTCCGGAGCCATTAAGGATTACAGAAACAAACCAGCTGTAACTTGATGAGAGGAAATTGACCGAGAAATGCATGATCGCGGACAAAAGGATGTTGTTTTTCTTAACTACGATATATGAAAGACAAGCGCCCATTATCGCGGTATTGATAAATCTTAATGCTGATAAGTGGAAAAGGCCGAAAAACAGTCCCATGATAAGAACTATCACCCAGTCCTTCTTTATCGTCCTGAAATTTGCGATGATCGCTCCTCTCTGGATAGCTTCCTCACATATGGCAGGCATCAAAGATATAGCGAACATCATAAATATAAAGCCCGCGCCTTCACCGTATAACATCTCAAAAGCCTTAACATCACTGCCATTAAGTGATGCCGGATAAAGCATTCCGACAATGAGAATACTTATCATGCCGAAAGAAACTCCTCCGCCAACGAGAAAGGCCGCACCAAAGAAATCTTTGAAGGTAAACTTCTTTATCGGAAACATCTCTTTCAATGGAATTCTGAAGATAAGTGCATACGCTATCGCAATGATCAAAAAACCGGCTTCAGTTGCAACAAGGCCTGCAACACCCCAGACAGTCTGCATCGCACTTCCAATGAAAAACAAAAACGCAACTGTCACTGCGAAAAGAACAAATCCCATCCATGGTTTTAATCTCTGTTGATTTGTTAACTGCTGCATACCCTTTATCCCCTTAATAAATGAATACTATAAAACGCAGACCAAATTATCACTTATTTATGATATTTCCGCAAGATTTTAAATGTATGTTCCATTTGATTTTCTTATTCTTTCGGAGTAAAATGCCTTTTCTGCTTTAAAAGAAAAATTAAATACTATACAATTCGCAACATGGAAATGGAAAACAACAAGACATTCAGAAAAAAGCTTCTCTCTCTGATACTGCCGATGACACTGCAGTATTTTGTTTTCGCGCTTGTGCCGGTATCAGATGCAGTAATGCTCCTCTTCCTTTCACAGGAAGCAATGACCTCCGTATCACTTGCTACGCAGGTTCCTTTTGTAATGTCTCTTTTCACCTATGCGATCACCTCAGGCGGCGCTATTTTCGCTGCACAGTACTGGGGCAAAGGCGACACAAAATCTATCGAGAAACTCTTCGGATATATGTTTGCCCTATCCCTCCCCGTCATGATCGTATTCTTCAGTTGCGCCATGTTTGCTCCTGCAGCTACAATGAACGTTTTCACGGATGTTCCGGAGCTCATCGAAGGCGGAGTTCCTTACTTAAGGTATGCTTCGTTCTCATACATCTTCATGACGCTTGCCATGATCTATGAGACGCTGCTCAAGAATGTCGGGTTTGTAAAGCAGTGCACTATTGCCAGCATCGTCATAGTATTCCTTAACATAATTCTTAACGCGGTCTTTATCTTCGGTCTTTTGGGAGCGCCCGAAATGGGCATTTCCGGAGCTGCACTCGCTACGACAATATCCAATTTCACAGGATTTCTGCTTTGCCTGATATTCAACCTCAAGCTGACCAGGTTCAGGCTCAGAATAAACAATATTTTCCGTGTTGATCCGGATCTTCGGAAAAGATTCTCAAAATATACGCTTCCGTTCCTTCTGAACCAGCTTTTATGGGGCTTCGGCTTTGCCATGATAACAATAATCATGGGACATCTCGGAACTGATGCAGCTTCAGCGAATGGAATAGCAGCAATTGTTAAGGATCTCGCTTCCTGTCTTTGTTATGCGATCGCAAGTGGCAGCGTTATCGTTATAGGAAATGAACTCGGCGCCGGCAATCTTGATACCGCCAGAACCTACGGCGATAAACTGTTCAAGATCACTATAATCTCAGGAATAATCCTTGGTCTTATCGTCGCAGCATCTTCTCCGTTGATTCTATATTTCACGAACCTGACGGAGCAGGCTGAGCACTATCTGTTTATCATGCTGTTGATGTGCAGTTACTACATACTCGGAAGGTCTATAAACTCCACACTGATAGGCGGCATCTTCTCAGCAGGCGGCGACACAAAATTCGGATTTATTTGCGATACTCTTACAATGTGGGCATTCATCGTACCGGTAGGCTTTATCTCGGCATTCGTCCTGAACCTGCCTGTAATGGTTGTATATTTTCTTTTGAATCTCGATGAAATAATAAAAATTCCGGTAGTCTTGATTCACTACCGGAAGTATAAGTGGGTTAAGAACATTATCGAGGAAGAAGTCTGATCATCTCGCGTAGTCAGTTGATTCAAATGACTCGTAAAGAATGATTATATCTTCTTTAAGCGAGATGAAGATACGTCCCAGATGAGGATCGAAATGGTGTCCCAGTTCCTGCCTGATAATCTCGAATGCCTCGTCATACGACATAGGTTCCTTATAATATCTGCGGCTTGCAAGAGCATCAAATACATCTGCAAGAGCCATTATCCTGGCTTCAAAAGGAATATTCTCTCCTCTTAACCTGTCCGGATAACCGGTGCCGTTATACTTCTCATGGTGATAGTGGGCAACGTTGGTAGCTACGCTGACAAACTCCTTGTCGTCAACATCTTCAAGAACCTTTAACATGATCTTAGCACCGTTTGCCGCATGCTCTTTCATCTGATTGTATTCGTCATCGGTAAGGCCTGTAGGCTTTCTCAGGATAGCATCATCAACTGTAATCTTACCAAGGTCATGGAGAGGTGCAGCATTGATAACTGCATCCCAGTAACTCTCGCTCATATTGTAGTCTTCCAGTTGACGCAAGCGGTTTACAAAGAGTGCCACACACTCGGATGTTCTGTTGATATGACCGCCGGTGGAGTTATCACGTGATTCGATCATGGCTGCCATTCCAAGAATAGTCGACATCTGCATGGACTTAGCTCTTTTAGCCTGCTTCTCGACCTCTCTCTTAAGGGACTCACCCTTCCAGCTCATTGTCTCGATCATATTATGCTGTTCGGTAACGTCATTAAGTTCTACGAGATATCCCGATACATGATTATCCCAGCCGAAATGGATGAAACTCATTTCACACTCAAGATATCTTCTTTCCGTAGGACTCTTGTCGTTGATGGTAATTTCTCTTTTGAACTTACCTTGTGTCTTCTTGGCCTCAGCTGCTTCGGTAGCTTTATTTACGACCCACTTGAGAAGATCTTTCATTGCATAATCTTTTGCAATGACCTTGGAATCGATTCTTACGTTCTTTATCTCAGGGAAAAACTTCTCGCAAACAGCATTACTGCCTACATATCTGAATTTCTTGTCGAAGACCAGATAGCCGTATGTGCTGAGCTCATCGATCTTCTCCTGAACACTCAGGTTAACATTATAAATGGTCGACCTCGCGACTACATAGTCAAGAAGCAGCGTGCATACAAGATAAAAAATCGGGATAAGATCGTATTTCATGTCAAATATACGCCTTACCGCATAGACCAATATTACACCCAACAAAGAACCGGCATAGATCATCATGATCCTGAAGGATGCATTCCTCTTTCCAAGATAAGTCAGGATCGTAAAGAACGCTGCCAGTCCAACTTCAACCGCCAATACGATGTACCTGATGTAGTAGATCGTACCGGGCACCTTAATAAGCATTGCCGGATCGCCGGCTACGAACTTGACTGATGAATAAAAAAATGGCAGTCTGTCGGTAACCATTGTCGACAGGAAAAGAACGATATTGATCAGGAGAATGGTTATAGAGAACCATGTAGGAATCTTGGAATCAGAGCAGTCAATAAGCACATAAACGATAAGGAGAGGCAGGAATATTCCGCCGAGATAAGACAGGGAATTAGCAAGTATGGCCTCCTGCAGATTCCTGGAACAGGAAAGGATAAAGTAGCCGATATTGCTCAACATAACGCATACTGAAATAAGTATCTCCAACGTGTTAGAACCCCGTCTCGAAAAGAGTACGAGCGCAAACGTAGAAAGCATACTAAGAAGCATTACTGCAGCCAGAATGATCGAATAGATACCCATGGTCACCCTTAATTATTTAATTATGCACTTTACCAATAGTATTTTACCGCACAATCAAAACAAAGTGTTATTATTTTTTAAAAAAGAAAAATCGGAAGTGTTATTTTTATGCAAATAAAAGGAGAACGGGCTGAAAATGCTTAAAGACGAAGTGCTGAAGCTTATCTGCAGGGAAAACGATTATATCTCCGGAGAGGCCATAAGCCGCAAGCTTGGAGTCTCCCGCGCCGCCGTAAACACAGCAGTTAAGGCATTAAGGGATGACGGTTATGAGATAACGTCTTCCACAAACAAGGGTTATCTTCTCACAAACAGCCCTGATATTCTCTCCAAAGGCTCAATTTCCGCCCTTCTTCCCGACTCAAGAAGCTCAGAGCTTTATTATTATGATTCTGTCGATTCCACAAATACTGTCCTTAAAACACTTGCTTCGCAGGGTGCAGGATCAGGCACGGTCGTAATCGCAGACCACCAGACAGGAGGCAAAGGCAGGCGCGGAAGAAGCTTTGTGTCACCATCCGGATGCGGAGTATATCTCTCCTACCTGTTCAAACCTGAATCGGGCTTCGATAAGATATCCGATCTGACCAGCTGGACAGCGGTCGCCGTCGCTGATGCGATCAGGAATGCCTACGGCTTTGATTCCCGGATCAAATGGGTCAATGACCTTCTCATGAACAAAAAGAAGATATGCGGGATCCTCACGGAAGCCTCCGTTGAGGGCGAGAGCGGTTATATAGACACCTGTATCATCGGGATCGGCGTCAATGTTAACGAATCGGAGTTTCCTTCAGAGATCTCCGGTATTGCCACCTCGATCTCGATCGAGAACGGCGGCAAAAAGTTTATACGTGCCAAACTGGCATCGGAAATAATAAAATCTATGGACAGGCTTTCCGAAGACTGGCCGGATTCCGCTTATTATCTTAACCGTTACCGTGAACTGAACATAACCTGCGGAAGCAAGATCATCGCTTACCCGCAAAAGATCGAGAACGGCCAGGGCCGTACCGGCACGGCAATATCTATCAATGATGACTTCTCCTTACGGGTTGAATTTTCGGACGGTTCGACAGAAAACCTTAAAAGCGGCGAAGTCAGTGTCAGAGGCCTTTACGGCTATACCTGATCAGACACAGATATAGTCTTTTATTCTGTTAAACTTGGCATCTCCTATCCCTGATACATTCTTTATGTCCTCTATCGATGAGAACGGAGCATCCTTTCTGTAATCAATGATAGCCTGTGCAGTCACATCGCCAATCCCGGGAAGGCTCTTCAATTCTTCCGGCCCCGCCGTGTTGATGTTGACCATAAGGGAACTTCCGCTTCCTGAGTCACCTGCTCCTCCCTGTGAATTACCCCAGACATAAACACCATCCTGACGAATGATGTCACCTCCCGAGAAGCCCCTTAATACCTCATCTTGTGAAGGAATATAGATCGACATGTTGTATGTTATCTGATATACAAGATTGATGTTATTCACCGAAGCGTCACGGGTGAGTCCGCCGGCATCTTCAATAATGTCGTTAAGAAGGACACCTTGCGGGGCTTCATAGATCCCGGGATTTATTACTTCACCGCAGATATAAACACTGATCATCCTAACTGTTGAGGCAGACGTTATTGCAGCGGGATCGGAAACAACAGATGTGCCGGTCTCCTGAAAAAGACTTTCTGAGGGAGATACACCTGTTATCTGAGCAGTCTTTCCGCTCTTAAAAGCCTTAATAAACACATCACCGTTCCCTTTGAACACAAGCTTATAAATGACACTCAGGAGAATGATCAGAATGAATGCCAGAGGATAGATCAGACTCCTGATCTTTTTGGATGTGCTCTTCTTCATCATAGAAAAAGGATATCACCGCTCTGATAATGTTTTTCGCGACAAAATACGACAAAGCCGACAAGACTTTTCCCTGCCGGCTTCGAACATTACTTTTAAAATATAAACTAAATCAGGATTCGCTTTCCTTACGCTTGGTCTCCCAGAACTTCTCGATATTGTAGTTCTCGCGCTCTTCCCTTCCCATAACGTGGACTACAACATCCTTATAATCCAGAAGTATCCACTTATCACCGGAACGTCCTTCAATATGATCGGGAACTATGTCAAAGTCCTTCTTCAGTACGAACTCGACCTCATCTGCCAAAGACTTGATCTGCGTTGTAGAATTACCGCTTGCAAGGACGAAATAATCTGCAAGAACGGTCTTGCCCGTCAGATCGATCGTCTCAATGTCGATACCTTTCTTGGAATCGAGTATATCTGTTATTTTTGCGGCCAATTCTTTGCTGTCCATCATGTGTCTCCTTTGTTTCTCATTTGTACTTAAAGTATATCATTTTCGAGAAAAGAATTCCTTTTACATACCCAGATCTTTCATCATCATCAATGTCATCGGGTGGATATCTCTCCCCTGAGATACAAACTTATCCCTTACTGCTGCCGCCGTCATGCGCATAGCGCTCTCGAGGTCTTTCTCGGCAGCCGCTCTTATAGGAGTTAAGTCAGTATAGTTTCTTGCAGGTTCGATCTTATCAGCAAGATAGACGATTTTCTCGAGGAGCGTCATATCGCCTCTTCCCGTTGTGTGATAGCAGATCGCATCAAGGATCTCTTTATCTTCTATACCGAATTCCTCACCGGCAAATGTGGCACCTGCAGGCGAATGAAGGAGTTTCTTTTCAGTAAACAGTTCGCCAGTATACTTTTTGGCAAGTTCAAGCTGCTTTTCCAAGGGAAGTTCTTTTGCACAATCATGTAAAGCTCCGGCAATAAGGGCTTTATCTTTATCGCAGCCGAAGACTTCCGCAAGATGCGCGGACAGATAACCGACATTAAGAGTGTGAAGAAGCCTCTTGGCTCCCAGATAGTGATACATCCATACCGAGCTCTCGAAAAACAGTTTTCGCGCTTCTTCAGAAACTCCAGAAAGCATTGTATTACCGGTATAAAGAGCGTGCCTTTTTATAAACTCCACAGCAGGCTCAGGCACGAAAGTATAATCTCCGCTTGAAGTTATCTCAGAAGAAGAGCACTCCACACCGTTGAGCCTGAATATCTCAACACGGCCTCCGTGATTCTTCCTGATCGAAGCCTTCGCTTTCTCAACATCTGTATTATCACCGGGTCTCACCGCAGCAAGGAGAGTCACATAATTAAGGATCTCCCCAGGCTTATACCAGGTCTCGAAAGTGCCTAAAGTATCAGATCCCATGATCCAATAAAACTCATGTTGCTCTTCTGCTTTCTTGCGCTTAACATCATTTGCGGTCAGGAAATCCCTTATGTAGGAATCAGAAGTGAGTTTGGCGAGGACGACCGATGTATAGCTGACTCCTTCGATATCATATTCGATGTCGCTTACATAACAGTTCTTAAGGCCAAGGCCTTCCACAGTCTCCTTCATCATGTAGAAACGGTACGGAGGCGGGAGTTTGTTAGTATAAAGCTTAAATGAATTGCGCACAGAAGGAATAACGATCACACAGTCGATATAACCGCTCTTCAAGGCGGAATCGATCATTGCAATGTGACCGTTATGAACAGGATCGAATGACCCTCCGTAGATGCCTATATTCATTTATTAACCGAGTGTTCTTCCGATATCGTGACGGAAATGCATATCCTTGAACGAGATTTTTGCGACACCTTCGTATGCGCCGTCAATAGCCTCGTCAAGGGTATCTGCCTCATCGTATACGCAGAGAACACGTCCGCCGCTTGTTACGAGCTTACCGTCTTTAAGAGCGGTGCCTGCCTGGAACACGAGTTTGCCGCAGGTATCGATACCTGTGATCTCGTAACCCTTAGCATAGCTCTGCGGATATCCGCCGGAAGCCATGACAACAACGCATGAGCACTTATTCTTCCACTTGAAGTCGATCTGGTCGAGCTTACCGTCAATAACGGCATCGACTATATCGAGGAGACTGTTCTCGAGGAGAGGCAGTACAGCCTGTGCCTCAGGATCTCCGAAACGTGCGTTATACTCAACAACCTTCGGTCCTTCAGGTGTAAGCATAAGTCCGAAGTAAATGACACCCTTGAACGGTCTTCCCTCTTTCTTGAGAGCCTCGACAGTAGGAGTGATTATCTCATTCTGAATACGGGCCTTAAGCTCATCTGTCATGTCGGCACCGGGTGTAACAGCTCCCATTCCGCCTGTATTAAGACCTTCATCGTGATCATATGCTCTCTTGTGGTCTCTTGAAGATACCATGGGAACACAAGTGTTGCCGTCTGAGAAAGCAAGGACTGTGAGCTCGGGACCGGTCATGCATTCTTCGATAACGATCGTAGAGCCGGCGTTGCCGAACTTCTTATCTTCCATCATGTCCTTTACGGCCTGCTTAGCCTCATCGAGGTTCTGGGCAATGATAACACCCTTACCTAACGCAAGACCGTCGCACTTGATAACAATAGGCATGGGCTGGTTCTCAAGATAATCAAGAGCTTCCTGTTCATCTTCGAAGATCTCATACTTTGCAGTAGGGATCGAGTATTTCTTCATGAGCTGTTTCGAAAAAGCCTTGGAACCTTCAATGATCGCTGCGTTTGCCTTCGGGCCAAAACTTCTGAGGCCTGCTTCTTCCATCTTATCGACCATGCCCATTGCGAGCGGATCATCGGGAGCAACAAAAACAAGATCAAACTGCTCTTTCTTCGCATACTCAACCATACCGTCTATATCCGTTGCCTTGATATTTACGCATGTAGCGATAGAAGCAATACCGCCGTTACCGGGAGCGCAGTAAAGATCCGTTACCCTTGGATCCTGCTTGAGTTTCCAGCAGATAACATGTTCTCTTCCGCCGCCGCCAACTACAAGAACTTTCATTGATTATTCCTCCGAACAGTTTTCGATTATCTAAGATAGTGCATCCAGGACTTAGCACCTGTCTCATTAACAAGCGCATCAATATCCTTGTGCTTTATTGACTTCACAAGTATTGCTTCATCAGACATTACTTCGCAGGCATATCCTTGTGCAGCTTCAATTACCTTTGCGGGAACATCACATCTGATAACGATATCAGCTGCGATCTCATCGTAAGGTGTGATATTAACGCTCTCATCAGTCCAGGCCCTTGCCTCGGCAGGATTACCCAGAGCCGCTTCAATGATATCGCCGCAAACAGCTGAAGCCGTAGGGAGCGTTCCAGCGCCCTGTCCGTAGAACATTGCCTGGCCTAAGCTGTTGCCGTCAACCATGATCGCATTGAAAACACCGCCTACGTTATAAAGGAGGTTGCTCTTATCAACTAATGCCGGAGCAACATAAACGATCGGGAGATCTTCTCCTGCTTCATAAAGAGCGATGAGCTTAATATCACAGCCGATGGAAGAAGCAAACCCGATATCATCTGTAGTTATGGATGATATGCCTTCTGCAGAGATCTGATCGGGAGCAATGTAATCACCGTCATTTGCAATCGTTGAAAGGATCGAGATCTTTCTCTGTGCATCGATTCCGTTGATATCAGCTGAAGGATCAGCTTCCGCAAAACCGTTATCCTGTGCCTGCTTGAGTGCCGTATCAAAATCTATACCTTCTTCCTTCATCTGGGAAAGAATGTAATTCGTCGTACCGTTAACGATACCTGCGATCTTTGTGATCTTATTTGCGGCAAGGCACTTATAGAGAGGTCTGATGATCGGGATACCGCCACCTACTGCAGCCTCGTACAGATAGCAGCAATTATTCTCTGCTGCGATCTTAAGAAGTTCTGGGCCCTTTGTGGAAACGAGTTCCTTATTGGAAGTTACGACGCTGATACCCAGAGACAAAGCGCGTTTTGTGTACTCATAAGCGATCCTTGCTCCGCCGATCGTCTCGACTGCAATGAGAATATCGCTGTCGAAAACTTCATCAGCGTTGTGAGTTACCAGCCCGGCAAATCTGCTGTCCGGGAAATCCCTGATATCCAGAATATATTTAACGTTGATCTCTTCACCAACACGTTTGGTGATAAGATCCTTGTTTACATCCAATGTCTCGGCTACGCCTGAACCGACTGTACCGAAACCCATAATTGCAACATTGATTGCCATTTCTGCTTTTCCTTACCTTTCGTTATTCCCTGCTCAGTATCATGCACTTGCGCACGCCTGCGAGCTTAGAGATATCATTGATTATGTCGTCAACGGTTCCGAACATAGACACGGTCTCAATTGAGATCGAGATATCCGCAAGTCCGTTGATCGGGATATTCTGATTGATAGTCAGAATGTTTGCGCGTGATTCCGCTATAGTCCTTATGATCTCGGATAAGATTCCCTGGAAATTCTCAACAGAGAGAAGCAGGGTTACCTTCTTGCCGCTTGCAGCCTCATAGAACGGAAGAACGGAATCCTTGTACTTATAGTATGCGCTTCTGGAAAGGCCTGTCTTCCTTACGGCTTCATTTACCGAAGCTGATTCTCCGGTGTTAAGCCGCTGCTTGACCTCCATAACCTTAATGAAAACTTCAGGCAAAACTCTTTTATCAACGAGGAAATATTCGGGGTTATCCTGATACATACAGTTTAGGCCTTTCTGTGAGTTTTCGCGCTGCAACTATACTTCCTGTGGCGGACATTTGTACGCGCCTGAAAATATTATCACGATTAAAGGGTGTTTTCAATGTAAAAGGTCCGAATGCCGTCATGAAAAGCCTATAGTATTTATTCAGTAACCGATTACGATTGCTGATGACCGGCCTCTCAGGAAATCTCTTCTTTAAGCCTTTCGGCCATGGCTCTCGAAGCTTTTCCGCGGTGACTGATCGAATTCTTCTGTTCTTTTGTCATCTGAGCGGTCGTCATGCCGAATTCAGGCACATAGAAAATAGGATCGTACCCGAACCCGCCGTCGCCCATGGGTTTCTCGTGCAGAACACCGCAGATCTCGCCTCTGACGGTAAAATCGCTGCCGTCAGGTCTTACTACCGCAATGCTGCACACAAACTTGGCCGTACGCTTCTCCTCGGGAACGTCCTTAAGCATCTCGAAGATCTTGGCAAACTTCTCAGGATAAGTTGAATCCTCCCCGCAGAATCTCGCAGAATAGATGCCCGGAGCACCATCTAAAGCATTTATGCAAAGTCCCGAATCATCGGCCATGACATAACAGTTCTCAGCCAGTGCATGAACCGCTCTGGCTTTGATAAGAGCATTCTCTTCAAATGTCTTTCCGTCTTCAACTATATCGGGATCAAATCCCTCTTCCTTCATCGTCGTTACTACGAACGGGGTATCGCTTAATATTTCTGCTATCTCTCTGGCCTTGTCTTTGTTAGAAGTTGCGAGAATAAGCTTGAATTGTTTTGTCATATGAGCCTCCATGCTTTGGGATACATATTTTTTGCAGTATTTCCGTTGATCTTGGCAAACCCGAGAGGATATTGGTCTATGCCCACAAGGATCGTTCCTGATGGTTTCAAACCGTCATCAGGTTCGATCGGAATGGTCTCTCCGCGCAGGTATTTGACCAGTCTGTCATCTGACCTCGAAAGCGCAAGATAAGAATCATCTCTTATGGATTTTCTGTCGAGTGCAAGTGCGATGCTGTTCGAAGGCTCGAAAACAGTTTTTCCCGACTTCAAAGGCTTGATATCACCGACATAAAGACCTGTCTTTACGACTTTGAGTCCCTTAAATATCTTCTCGTCAAAAGTCATTTTGAAAAGACCCGTTCCGTGTGATACAAACCTGCCCTGCATGAGCTTTTCAAGCCCTTCACCGGATAAGACTTCACCAAGCACGCCAAGAGCAGCTTCAGTATTCTTGTCCCTGCGTTTTTCTTCACTCTTTATCAGGAGCTCTTCTGCAGATCTGAGATCTTTTTCCTCACCCTTAACAAGATGAACACAGAAGTGCCCGTCGCCGTTTGAAAGATGCGGCCAGATCCTCATAGAACCCGGCAGGAACGAGCCCTCACCAGCATGAGTTACACCGGTGATCTCCGGATGAGGTTTCACATGGAATTCAGGGTGACGCGAGATAAACGATAAGATCTGATTCTCATCCTCATCAACGCAGAATGTACACGTGGAATATACGATCGATCCGCCGTCTTTAAGGCACTTACCGGCAGCTTCCAGAATTGATTCCTGAAGAGGAACACAGACCTTGGGGCCGTAATTCATATAGCTTTTGACAGCGCCGCTGTCTCTTCTGAACATTCCTTCGCCGGAACACGGTGCATCTATCAGGATCTTATCAAAAAACGAAGGGAGCTTACCGGCAATATTCTCGGGCGTTTCATTAAGTATAACGAGACCGCTGATTCCTGAACGCTCAATGTTGCGCAGAAGCGCTTTTGAACGTTCAAAACTGATCTCGTTAGCAACAAGGAGTCCTTCCCCGTGCATATCTTCACCCAATCTGCACGCCTTGCCTCCAGGAGCAGCGCAAAGGTCAAGAACGATCTCACCGGGGCCTGCAGCCATGACCTGGGCAGGCAACATCGCAGAAGGCTCCTGCGGATAGTAAACGCCCGCATGATAGAGAGCTTCCCTTCCGCTTGATTCATTCCCGGTATAGTAACCGCCGGAGCACCACGGGACAGGAACAGCTTCTTCGCCCAAGCCTTTGAGCAGGCGGTGCTCTTCCTCTGTGCTATTTATTTTCGAACGCGAAAATCTGATACCTTTAAGAGGTTCTTTATCAAAACTTTCATAGAATCCTTCTAAAGGCACGTCTTTCTGACGCGAGAAGAAATCATTCATCTCATTGATAAAGTCTTCAGGAAGATTCATCTTATCCTCACAGATTAAGGAAATCAGCGCACCTGAATGCCAGACGTTTTATAACATCAACATCAAAAGGTGATTCCAGACCGGACTGCTTTATAAGATTCAGGAAAGTATCACTTCCGCCAAGCTGGCATAAAGTATTGTATTTCTCAAGAGCTTCCTTAAGGTCAGCCCTGGATTCATCCCAAAGCTCAAGTGCACAGATCTGTGAGAGACAATAGTCGATATAGTAGAACGGCGTAGTGAAGATGTGATCTTTCTTCATCCAGGCACCGCCCATGGCATGGAAAGGCGTATCATTCTCGTCATAGTTAATGAATGGCTGATATGTCTGTTCAAGCATTCTCCATATCTCATGGCGCTCTTTGGGTGTCATGTTCGGATTGTCATAGATAATATGCTGGAATTCATCGACCATGCAACCGTAAGGAAGGAACAGCAGACCGTCAGTCATGTGAAGCTCACAATACTGCTCTGCCTGCTTGCCATAGAAAATATCCATGAAAGGATATGACATATATTCCATCGATGTCGAATGGATCTCGCATGTCTCAAGAGTAGGAGACAGACATTCGACAAACGGAGAGGATTCAGCGCCTTGCAGAGCCGCATAAGCATGGCCTCCCTCGTGGACAACCGTAGCCACGTCGTCAAATGTTCCGTTACCGTTCATGAAGATAAACGGTATGCAGTAGTCCTCAAGATACATGCAGTAACCGCCCGTGGATTTAACGGGACGGGACAGCAGATCCGTATAACCGTGATCGGAAAGAACATCAAAGAAACTCGGTGTCGCGCCGAACATGGTCCTGAAGAACTTCCCTGCCGCTTCCTCATAAGTCTCTTTGCTTACGACAGGCACAGGGTTGCCCTCTGCGAAAAGGCATGGGAGATCATGGAACATAAGCTTATCCACACCAAGTCTTTCCTGTTGGAGCTTTCTTATCTGACTGGTAAGCGGAACGATATATCTCTTGATATTATCCCTGAAAGCAGCAATATCTTCCCTCGTATAGTCATAGCGTTCCATACGCTTATAACCCAGTTCGGTAAAGCTGTTATACCCGAGCTTCTGTGCAGCCTGAGTCCTGACTTTTACAAGATCATCGTAGATGATATCGTAAGTCTCTTTCCTGGACATATAATAGCGGTCCAAAGCGATGTGACTTTCTCTTCTGACATTCCTGTCAGTTGACTGGAGATACGGCTGGATAAGACTTAAATTAAGCGTCTTTTTGCCAAAAGGGATCTCCGCTTCGGATTGCTTTTGCGAATACTCGTTTTCGAGTTTTGATTCTTCGGTAAGGTCATCTATTATCTCACTCGATATGATCTCCTTCTGGTTCTTTGCTTTACGGAAGATCATGGGACCGTATTTGGCCTTCAGACTGTCCGCACAGGGTGATGTAAGAAGTCCTGACAGAACAGCAGAAGACAGTTCCTGAACCTTTGCGCCGGCCTCATCGAAAAACTCTATCTCCTCGTTATAGAACTCATTTGAAGTATCAAGGTCATGAAGGATCTGGCAGAGTGCATACTGTGTATCAAAAGAGCTGATCGCGATCTCATATTCACCAAGAGCTTCATCTGCCGCGTCGATAGTCTTTGCGGTCATAAGCCTGAGTCTTACGTTCTGAACAGTCTCCGTGAACTTATCAAGGTCCGGTCTTGTATAATTGAGATCCTTAAAATCCGGTACCGAGCTGTTAGCTGCATTCTCCATATCATTTACCTTTCGATCTTACATCTTCTCGACTACGCCGATCCCGAGCATATCAAGGCCTGATTTAAGGCAATCACTGACTGCTTCACAAAGCATAAGACGGGCATCTCTGATATCTTCAGAATCTGCGTTCAATATTCTCGAATTGTTATAGAAACGGTTAAAGTTTCTTGCGATAAGAGCGATCTGACGGGAGATCATGAAAGGCTCATAACTCTCGGCAGCCTTAACAACAGAATCCTTGAAATCAGAAAGGCTTCTGATAACTGCGTATTCATCTTCGGCAACAAGCTTATCCGTATTCCCGATATTGCCTGAAATGCCCTGTTCTCCCGCTTTGCGGAGGATCGACTTGATCCTTGCATAAGTGTAGATAAGATAAGGCGCGGTATCGCCTTCAAAATCGAGCATGTCATCCCAGTCAAAGAAGATATCCTTCTCCCTTCCTGCCTTGAGATAAGTATATGTTACGGCACCGAGGCCTACTGTCTCAGAGACTTGGGCGATCTGCTCATCAGTCATATCACCGCCTCTGAGTTCACTGTTCTTTCTGATGATCTCGGAGGTCTTCTCCGTAGCTTTATCGAGGAAATCATCAAGCTTGATAATATTTCCCGCACGTGTCGAGAATGCCGTATTATCCTTGAACTTAAGAAGTCCGAAGCCGACATGGACACAATCGTCCGCAAAATCAAAACCGGCCTTCTTTAATACTGCAAAGACCTGTCTGAAATGCAGCTGCTGAGGGAGTCCTACAACATAGATATTCTTGTAGAAATTGAATTCTTCATGTCTGTAGAGGACTGCCGCAAGATCTCTTGATGCATAGATCGTTGTCCCGTCGCTCTTGACAACAAGACACGGAGGAAGGCCTTCATCATCAAGCTTAACGACCTTGGCGCCTTCACTCTCTTCAAGGAGTCCCTTGTCTTCGAGCATCTTTACAACAGCCGGGATCCTGGGTGAATAGAATGACTCGCCGTTATAGTTGTCAAACTTAATGCCCATTCTCTTATATGTTTTCTCGAAAACCTCAAGACTTAAGTCCCTGAAGCGCTTCCAAAGAGCAACCTCCTCTTCTTCGCCTTCCTCAAGTTTTCTGAAATTATCCCTTGCGGTATCTTCGAGTTCCTTCTCCCGCTCTGGACTTACCTTGCACTCGTCATGGAACTTGACATAGATCCTGGTAAGCTCGTCTATGGGATTCTCCTGCATGGCGGCCTCATCACCCCAAAGTCTGTATGCGGTGATAAGCTTGCCGAACTGGGTCCCGTAATCACCCAGATGATTGAATCTGATAACGTTATATCCGAGTCTCGAGTAAATATTTGAGAGCGAATTGCCGAGGATCGTCGTAAAAGCATGTCCTACATGGAAAGGCTTAGCAA
This sequence comes from Clostridiales bacterium, assembly GCA_017510605.1. GTDB lineage: Bacteria > Bacillota > Clostridia > Saccharofermentanales > Saccharofermentanaceae > Saccharofermentans. The sequence goes on along the minus strand of JAFWMQ010000015.1, from coordinate 25,491 downwards.
TATTGGGAGATGAAAATTCGATGATTACATTCCTGCCTTCACCGATATTCCTGTTACCATACTGGTCGCCCTCTTCAATGATCTCTGAGATCACAGTCTTAGCGAGCACGCCCTTATCGATCTTGAAATTAATGTAAGGTCCTGCCGTATCAACTGTCACGGCACCGTCAAAGCCCTTAACGAGCTCAGGTGAATCCTTGAGTTCATTAGCGATCATGGGCGGAGCCTTGTGAAGTGTCTTTGCGAGAACAAAGCACGGAAAAGCGAAATCACCGAGCTCGAGCTTCGGCGGGATCTCAATAAGACCTGCCACCTGCTCTTTATCAAGGCCGGTACAAGCGGACAGGTTAGAAGCAATCAAATCTTTGTAATCCATAGTATTCGTCTCCTTATTACAAGTGAATATGTTAACATATTTGGCCAATACTGACGAGTAAATCAGGTTCATTTATTGAACGATTTAATGATTTTTTTCTATATTTTGATAAGGTATAATGCTTCTGTTACATAAAACCTTATGAGCGAGAGATTTTAATGGATTTTGTCTTTAAAATGGCCGGCGGCGGTATTGCTGCCTTTGTCATTACACTTATACTTCTCAAATTTCGTCCGGGCGAGAAGGTCTTATTGGGCCATGACCGCGGCCGTAAGTTTGCACAGGGATCCGAAGTCAACATCGGCAAACCTACCGGAGTCGGTTTTTACTTCATCCTGGTTTTCCTTGCAGTAGCAAGTGTTCTCTGCTTTGTTTTATGTCCCACAGTTTCTGACAAGGGTATCCTCGAGAGCGGAAACGTAATATCCGGATTAGGCTTCGGACTTCTTGCCGTCCTGGCAGAGATGGTAACAGGCTGGCTCGATGACAGATCAAAAAATCCGTGGAATGAATATATTAAGGGCGCACTTGATGTTGCAGTGTCTCTTGTCGCAGGATTAATCTGTGTTCACTTTTTCGGAACAAGGGTATACTTAGCCATCACTGGAACATATTTCGACATCAATCCCTTACTTTATTACTTCCTTGCGGTATTGCTTTTTGTGGTATCCATCAACGCAACAAATGCCACGGACGGTATAGACGGTCTGTCGGGAGCTCTTTCTGTAGTCGCTGTAATCGCAACATTAGTGATGAGTTCTTTGGCAGGATCCTGTTTTGACAATAATCCGGCACTTCTCACAGTCGCATTCGGCCCTGCTATTTCCGCTTATCTGGCCTATAATTACAATCCGTCGAAAATGATGATGGGTGATGCCGGCTCAAGATCTTTAGGTTTTTTCATCGCGTTCTTCCTTATCTTATGCAGGATTCCTTTCCTTTATTTCATAGTCGGCCTTCCGTTCCTCTGTGACGGCGGAATCTCTATCTTAAAGATCACTGTCGGAAGACTTACCAAAAAGAAGATCATTCTCTTTAAGAGCATTACGACACCTCTTCACGACGAACTCCGCAAGAACAGAAAGTTCAGCGCAAGAAAAGTATGGGTTACCCTTGTTCTTGCTGCTGTTATCGTAGACGTGATCTATATTTGCGTTTCCTCTCTGATAAGAGTGACCGGAATAGTATAAACTTCAGAACATCTCGGCATTCTTATTCTGCCTGTTCCCTGCAAATGCAACGCACAACACTTTTGAAGCACCGGCTCTGTAGAGTGCTTTTGCCGCCTCGTGAAGTGTTGCTCCCGTTGTCGATACATCATCAACGACAGCGACCGTCATACCGGTCAGATCCCAGGAATCACTGACACTGTAAGCGTCTGTAACATTATTGCTCCGAAGGACATTATCATTTATTTCAGACTGTCTTTTAGTATCTTTAGTCTTTATGAGCACATCACCGGCATATGGAATGCCGTTTAATACAGCCACCGGATAAGCGATCTGGGCAGCCTGGTTAAAACCGCGTTCAGCAAGTCTTTCAGGAGATAAAGGTACCGGGACGACCAGATCGGCTCTTATACCCTCAAGAAGAAGACCGGATCCCAAAAGACAGCCTAATAATCTGGCAAGTTCGATCTGCTTCCCGAACTTGATCTTCGGAATGGTCCTCTCAACTATTCCCCTGTAGTTGAACGGCATAAAAAGTGCCAGTCCCGGACACTCGTCATTTTCGATCGGGTTAGATAAGCATAAGGACCATCTTCTGTTCTCTTCGATCGTATTAAAGGCAGACAGACACTTACCGCAGATATGGAGTTCAGATTCTTTGCCGAAAATTTTTAAATATAGATCATCGTAATTCCGGAACCGTTCCTCTGTATCTGATAATCTTCCGCACACAGCACATCTGTATGGAAGGATAAGATCTGCAGTCTCCCTTAATGCTTCTCTTATTCTGTCGTGAGGTAAAGATCCGATATTGTTCGAAGCAGATCCTCTCATAACATTTTCCTGCGGTAATCGATCGTCTTAAGAAGATCTCTTAAGCATGTCTCTCTGATATCGCCTTTAGGGGCTCTGATAAACTTACCGAGCGTTCCTTCACATTCGACTATGGTAACGTTCATCCTGCCTCTCGTGACAGCCGTATAGAGCAGGCTCCGCTTATATAAAAGTGCATTCATCTTTCCAAGAGCAATTATTACCCTGTCGAATTCACAGCCCTGCGACTTATGAACCGTAACCGCATAAGCCAGATCGATATTATCCAACAGTTTGCCTTTGTACTCAGCGGTCTTGCCTTCATCAAATGTTATCGTAACGGAGGCCTTAAGCGGATCTATATCCGTTATTACTCCGAGTTCACCGTTGAAGATTCCCTGAAGGACTTCTCCCGTCACAGGATCTATCCATTCGATACTGTAATCATTTTTGTTCTGCATTACCTTATCACCGACGTGAAGGACGAGACTCTGTCCTCTTTTCAATATCTTCAGATCATCTTTAACTTCAAGGCTCTGTATAAGCTTGTTGAGCCGGACTGTTCCTAATGCAACATTCTCATTCTTCGTAGGAGAGAGACAAATAATGTCTTCGTCTTTATGTTCAAGAACGATCCTTGCTATTGTCTCCTGCGCTTCCTCTTCACTCCCGCAGCTTATAACCTCAAAATCATCACCTGAACACTTCGGTTCTTCGCCTTCAAGTATTAATCCTGCATTAGATGCTATAGTTCCGTCATCAGCCTGTCTGTGAAGCGCATCCAGTCTTATCGCCGGTATCGATCTGCATGTCAAAAGATCCCTTAAGATATCCCCGCAGTTTACCGAAGGAAGCTGGTCGGGGTCTCCTACAAGTATGATCGAAGTTCCTTTATCCGTGGCATCGAGAAGATGTCTGAAGAGCATTGTGTCTACCATTGACATCTCATCGATCACAATTACCCTGCAAATTATCGGATTATCCTTGCCGTGCACAAAAAGAAGACTGTTATACTTCCCTGCCCTGTCATCAGGAAGCAGGTCGTCATCATCGGAACTGATCGTACTTCTGACTCCCAAAAGCCTGTGAATAGTTGAGGCCTCGCATCCGCATGCCTCCGAGAGTTTTTTTGCAGCTCTTCCGGTCGGAGCGGCAAAGACACAGCTTATCTTGTTCCTTTTGAAATATTCTCCCAAGACACCCATAATCGTAGTCTTACCGGTTCCGGGACCGCCTGTGATAACGCTGATCGGACTGTACATACAAAGATACAGAGCATCAAGCTGTGACTTATCGGGAATGATGGCAAGATCAGACGCTACTTCCCTCATTATCCTGTCGCTCTCTTCTCTTGAGGGCGGATCAGTCTTAGTCTTGAGCATCTCATTGATCCGTCTCTCGATCGCAACCTCAGATTCAAAATAACTTCTTGTGGCAAACCTGGCATCCGGGTCTTCCGGATCGCACACAGCGCATTTTCCCGAATCGTATTTATAAACCGCTATCTTCTTATCATCTATTGCAGCCTGAACTCCCGGTCTGAACGCTTCCGAGAACTGTTCTGATGTGAGTTTAGCTTCATGATTATTCACATATTCCAAAGCCCTGCGCCTTACATCCTGAGGCATCAGAGCCGTAGACTTAGTATCTTCATGAAGATACATGCATGCCTGATAAAGAGCGGCAGCTATTCTCTCAGGTGCATCAGAAGATACACCCTCTCCTAAAGCTATCCTGTCCAGCAGTTCAAAACCGGCGATTCCCTGTCCCATAAGTGAGAACGGGCTCTTCCTGATATCTTCGCAATTAAGTCTGTCGAGCTTCTTCAGGATCTTTATCTGAGCCTGCGAAAAGCCCATAAGCTTAGCGTCAAGTCCTTGTCTGAAGAACTCATATTCCTGTGTGATCTGATCACAAATGGCAGCTGCCCTCGAAGACGAGAGCCCGCTTACTCCTGATGAAGCGAGTTCCGGGGTTTCCGTTAAGACCTTAAGGATATTCCTGCCGAATTTACCTGCTAATGCTTCAGCAGTTGTATTACCCAGACCGCTTATATTATCAGCAAGGAATGATGCTATCAGAAGCGTATCCCCTGCATCTTCGTCGACACGGATCTTCTTTAATGTTACCTGCGGTCTGTTGTTCCACTCAGTCACTTTGCCGGATATTATGTAAGAACCGCCCTCGACAATATCGACCTTTGACCTGCCTGCAACGGTAAATTTCCCGTTGCAGAGAAAAGACACGAAATTATTGGCCTTTCTCGGGCAGAAAACCTTGATGCATGTAACCTTTGCATCTTCAACCTCACTGCCGATATCTGATACCGACAGGGAAAGTTCTTTATTGTCTCCGGAATCTTTTTTCATTATCTGTTCTTCTTTTTCGAGGCTTTTCAAGATGCTAACAAACAACCGGAAACAAAACAATAAGCCCGGCTAAAGCATGAGGCTTTATCCGGGCATTTGCGGCTATTTTGTCCTATTATTTGAATTTCAGATCCCTGCAAGTTTTCTGATCTCTTCTGTCTTATCGGTCTTCTCCCAGGGAAGCTCTACGTCTGTTCTTCCAAAGTGACCGTAACTTGCTGTCTTTGAATAGATGGGTCTTCTGAGATCAAGATCCCTGATGATCGCAGCAGGTCTTAAGTCGAACACTTTATTTACGATCTCCGTTATCTTCTCATCGCTGATCTTTCCTGTATCGAAAGTATCTACCATGACGGATACGGGCTTTGCAACACCGATCGCATATGCAACCTGAACTTCACACTCGGAAGCAAGTCCGGCTGCGACGATATTCTTCGCAATGTAACGCATCATGTAGCAAGCGGAACGGTCAACCTTCGTGGGATCTTTTCCGGAGAAGCATCCGCCGCCGTGACGTGCAAATCCGCCGTAAGTATCTACGATGATCTTTCTTCCGGTAAGTCCGGAGTCACCCTGGGGACCTCCGACTACAAACCTGCCTGTAGGATTGATGTAGATCTTTGTGTTCTCATCCATGAGGTCAGAAGGAATTACAGCCTTGATGACGTTTTCTTTAATGTAATCTTCAAGGAATTCGAGCGTAACATCAGCACTGTGCTGTGTGGAGATTACGACTGCATCGATCCTCTTCACCTTATCGTTCTCATACTCAACGGTAACCTGAGACTTTCCGTCAGGTCTTAAGAAATCCGCGCCGTTCTTGCGTACTTCAGACAGACGGATCGTAAGTCTGTGTGCGAGTGCGATCGGCATCGGCATAAGTTCGGGAGTGTCATCATTAGCGTATCCGAACATCATTCCCTGATCTCCGGCACCGGTATCAAGTTCCTTCTCTCCGCCGTGACGTGCTTCATATGACTCGTTTACGCCCATTGCGATATCGGGGGACTGCTCGTCGATCGAAGTGAGGACAGCGCAGGAATTACTGTCGAAGCCCATATCGCTTGAGTTATAACCGATATCCTTAATCTTATTCCTGACGATTGAAGGGATGTCGACATATGCAGATGTCGTAATCTCGCCCATAACCAGTACCATGCCGGTTGTAGTGCAGGTCTCGCACGCAACACGTGCAGTCTTGTCCTGCTCAAGAATAGCATCGAGTACTGCATCGGAGATCTGGTCGCAGATCTTGTCGGGATGTCCCTCCGTAACGGATTCGGAAGTAAACAGCCATATTCCTTTTTTATTTCTCATTGTCTTTCCTTTCCGTTCAATGCTTTGGTAAAAGAAAAACCTTCCCCCGAAAGGAGAAGGCCGACGCTTGATATATAACGCTCCTCATCTTTCAGGTCTCCCTGCCGGAATTGGCACCGCTGCTTTCCGCGGTTGCCGGACTCTGATAACGGGCCGGTCCCTCGAGTCACTCTTGATAAGCAAAGAACTTAAATTGTAGTGGTTTGATTGTACTTATCCGACACATCTTTGTCAATTGCCATTAGAGATCATCAGTCATCTTAAATTTTCGAAAATCAGAACCGGATCATGCGATTCGTTAAAAATAATAATTAATTATTACCTCCCCGGAAAACTCATTTTCGCATCCTCCGATTGTCAGTATTTGTCGGATTTTGTCGCTTTAATCGGTGTGTTCCGGACCTTACAATCCGTCTTAGGAAAAGCTGAACGCAAAGGAGGAACAGGTTATGGCATTCACGATAAAGATCTATGAGAAAAACGAATACATATACTCACTTCTCAAAAAGAGGCTAAGCTGTTTCTACCCTGACGCATATATTGTTGACCCTTATTTTGACGAACAGGATTATGAAGACAGATTCAGCGACTTTACCCGTGTCATTTATGATCCTAAGGACATAAACGAAGATGAAGCTTCTGCTATTGCTTCCTCACCCATAAAACTGACGGAAGACGGCGGTATCATAGACTGCGCACGCCTTATTTCAATGTTAAGACCCACTGACGATGCACCCTTAATCGCAAAACCGCTCACAGGAACACTTACCGCCGTCATTCCGTTTGTTTATTCTGATGTAAGAGACAATTTCATAAGAGATCTGTCATCGGGATTTCCGGACTCGGATATGAATATCAGGCTTGATTTCACTAGCAAGTTAAGATCCTCATGGCATTCCAGATCTGGCTGTAACATGACTTCCCTTCTTGAAGCCTGCAGATCAAAAAAGTTCGTCCCGGAAGACATTCTCAAATATTGCAATATGAATGATTCCGGATTCCTCACTCCGGGAAGCACGGCAAACTACGATGATGTAAACGATCTGGGCATCAACCGATCAATCACGCTTATGCACCATGCAGCAAGTCTTGCCCATTCGGATTTAAGATCAATAAACGTGCTTTCGGTCATTGAAGGTTTCAGGACAAAGGACCTTCCGGAACTTCTTGCCGAATGTGACAAAGCTATCATTCTTTTACCTGCAAGAAGCGCCATAGAAGATCTCGGTTCAAAGGATCTTATAAGCATGCTGACAAAAACGCTCGGCCGCGAGAGGATCGAAGTATATTACGCTGAAGAACTGTCCTTAAGAGATAAGAACGGGAACAACCTCATCCAAAGGAGGTTCGCCGTATGATGCCTGTTAAGACTGATTCAGATGACATCAAAGAACAGATCACTTATTGTGTTCTCAATTCTATTTCCGGTGAGACTGATCCGTCAGACGAGAAACTCCGCGAAATAATATCTGATGTTATTTCTGAGAATACATCTTATAAGCTTAACCTGAACCAGAAGCGTGAGATGGCGCAAGCCGTATTCAATTCCCTGCGCCGACTGGATGTTATCGAACCACTGATGGAAGATCCCTCAGTTACAGAGATCATGGTAAACGGGCCATATAAGATCTTTTATGAAAGAGGAGGAAAACTATACAGGTCTGACCTGGCATTCAGAGATGAGGAATCATTGAAAACATGTATCTCGTGCTTTTTCGCTAATCAGAACAGACCTCTTAACGAAGCTAATCCAATAGCCGATCTCAGACTTCCTGACGGCTCAAGAGCTAATGCCGTTCTGCCTCCGATATCCAAAGAGACTACAGTCACGATAAGAAAATTCACAGGCATAACGCATGACATAGTTACTCTCATCAGACAGGACTTTATAAGTGAAGAAGCTGCAAGGTTTCTGGCTGAGTGCGTCCGCAATAAGAGGACCATCTTCATCTGCGGCGGAACCGGTTCCGGAAAAACAACTTTTTTAAACTGCCTAAGCAGTTTTATTCCCAAGAACGAAAGGATCGTTACTATTGAAGATTCTGCCGAACTGAATCTTCAGGGGATCGATAACCTTGTCAGAATGGAAGCAAGGCTTCCCGGGCCTGACGGGACAGGCGAAGTCAACATAGGAATGATGATCAGAGCATCTCTTCGAATGAGGCCGGACCGCATAATAGTCGGCGAAGTCAGAGGCAAGGAAAGCGCGGATCTCCTCTCATGTCTTACGAGCGGACACCCCGGATCAATGAGCACCGGTCACAGCAATTCCTGTCTTGAAATGATGGAACGTCTGACTGCAATGATCCTCTCGGGCTCAAGTCTTCCTTACGACGCAATCCTTACCCAGGCATCCATGGGTATCAATATCATACTTCACATAATGAGAAGCCGTGAGGGAAAAAGGTACATTGATGAGATATGTGAAGTCATGCCGCCTTCAAACCATGAATACAGGCTTAAGACACTATACAGAAACAAGGGAGGTGAATGTCTTGAACGTATCGCTAGTATTGAAGAAATTAAAAGCGCAAAAGCATACCGGGCTTAAAAGGGTCCACTCCTTCCCTGTTTTCCTTGCGAAAACCATCTGGGTATATCCGCTCTTCGTCGCAGTGGTCTATTTTGCATCAGGACTGTTTTTAGGTTCTGAAGCAATAAGGTTAGTGCTCGCTGTTTTATTGGGCATATTCCCCTGGAAAGAATCGATGAAGAAGATCTATTCAAATAACTACAAGCACTTGAGAACACAACTGCTGGTCCTGTTACAGGTCCTCTGCACAAGTGTATCAAGCGGCTATTCAATTGAGAAATCTTTGCTTCTGATAAGGCCCGTGATCGAGAAGACTTTCGGAAAAAGATCTATGCTTTTAAAACCTCTTATCAATTTGGAGAACAACCTTAAACTCCATGTAAGTTTGGAAGAATCTCTTAATATATTTGCCCAACAGATCGGTTTCCCTGAAACAATTCCGGTGTTCCACGCTTTAGCTATATCAGGAGAGATCGGCAACAATACATTGTCAATACTAAGGAGTTCTTGTCAGATGCTTTCTGAACTGAACGCGGTTCAGGGAGAGATTGCCGCATCCAATGCCGGAAAGAATGCCGAAGCTGCAATTCTGTGCGCGATGCCGTTCGGTGTAACTTTCGCCCTGAATTACATGAGTCAGGAATATCTGGATATGGCAAAGAATACTAGAACAGGTTCAGTTATTCTTGCTGCCGCGTTTGGTATCTGCACCGTTGCCTGTGCAATGCTTCTTAAATTCATGTCGCATGAACACGGCAGGAAAGCATTTAAGTCAGAGTTTGCAAGCAACATATCTTCAGGAAACAAATTACCGAATACCCATCTTACCGAACTGGTCAAAAAGATATTTCCGGCCAGTTTCATAACAGCAAGACATGAATTATTTAACGAACTTTCGATCAACCCTGATTACACATATGAACAATACCTTAAAAAACAGCTTATTACCGGATCAGCATCGCTAATTCTCTCCACATCGATCCTGATCAGCCTTGGTAAGAACCCTCTCTTTGCGCTCGTAATTACGGCCGCGATAATTGTACTGGGCGGATATGAGATCAGATCTGACGTCGAGCGCAAAAGAGAGGAACTAATGAGTGATATCCCGTTATTTCTCTGTCTCATTTCAACGCTTCTCGAATCCGGTATGCAGCTGCCGAAATCAATATCAATCTGTTCAAAAGCTTTTGAAGAGAATAACAGTTTATCACTTGAGATTAAAAATCTCAGAGCAATGATCCTAAGCGGAATACCTGCTTCGGATGCGGTAGAGAAATTCTCATTAAGAATACAGATACCTGAAGCCCAGGCAGCACTATTACTGATAGCCAGATACGGAAGGCTCGGTACTGCCGAGGTGCTGAACATGCTTAATCTTCAGTCACAGGCTTGCTGGAATCTTTGCAGAAATGCCTCCCGCAAAAGACAGGAGCGCGAAGCTCTCGGAATGATCATTCCAATGACACTGGATTTTATAAGTGTACTAATGGTAGCTATGACACCCGCAATTATCTCACTCGGCATATAAAGGAGGAAACGGCTATGAGAAAAATAGCAAAACGCAACAACAGGAAAGGTATGGGAACCGTTGAAGTTGTAATCATTATCGCAGTTCTGGTCGCACTTGCGCTGCTCTTCAGAACGGGACTAATGGAATACGGACAGAAAGTAATGGATTTCTGTTTTGATGATTCCAAGATATCGTCCGCATTCTGATCCGTCTTTAAGTTAATAAGTTTTTGAGTTATCTGAATAAAGGAACAATTACATGCAAATAAAGAAGGGACCCTACGGATACTACGCTTTAGAGAAGTTTGACAGTCCGGATAAAATATGCACATATGCCGAAGAGGTAATTGCCGGAAACATGTCTGACTTCTATCTTATTCCGAGCACAGAATATATCGGTTCAGGTATGATGTGCTGTTTTGAATTCTCAGGATTTTTGCAGATTACCGACCCGGAGTTTTCCGTATTTTCTCCCGGTAAAAGAAACACCCCTCACAAGAAAGATGCAAAGAACCTTAGCCTGAGGCGTAAATCTGTCGGGGACCTTTTTTGTTCATTCGCAAAAATTCTGGATAATCTGATCGCGCCATCATGTATCGTATTAGATCCTGATATGGTATTTACGGATCCCGAAGGCATCACTGTCAAAATGTGCTGTCTTCCTGTAAAGAGCAGCCCGGACGAATTGTGTCTTTCATCACTTAATGCAAACAAACTGGAAAAACTCCTGAACTGTGATTTCTTTAAGAGCATCTTAACAAATGACGAGATCAGTGAATTAGTTTATTGCGTAAAAGAAAATGATGAAGAAAGATTTCTAAAGACCGCAGGAATTATCCGTGGAACAGACAAAGAAAACACTGAATCATATTCTTTTTTGAATATTGAGCCCGGCAAAACTAAAACAAATAAATTATATGATCTTAAAAACTATTCCAAAGAAGAAAAGGATCTTATGATCTCATGCTTATCAGCCATCTTTTCTTTTGTCCTTTTGGCCGGGAAAATGTATCTTCCCTGTTTTCTATTCTTCTTTCTGTCTATGGTGATCCTGGCAGCAGCAATATTAAATCAGAAAAAACGGGACACTCATATTAAGAAGAAAGAATCGCAGGAAAAATCAAAGCAAAGAAGCTCAATTCTGTTTTCAGAGGATCAATATGAAACAATAAATAATTTCGCTTCACAGGTACAGGATTCAAATGAGCAGTCCTCACATTACCAGCCTCTTGTTTCAGGCCAACTGTCATTAATCTCAGACAGCAAAGGAATTAATCCCTGTTATTCTGTTTATCTTGATGAAACATGCATCGGTTCTGACTGCTTTATGTCAGACATAGTTTTGGATGATCCTCAGATTGCTCCACTGCACGCCGTGATAAAACTGTCAAACGGCACGTTCTATCTGGAACCTGCTAAGGGAACAGGAAAAACTTATCTGGAAGATTCGCCTGTCGAGAACGGAAAGATATACGAGATAAAATCAGGTCAAAAGATCTCTTTCGGAGATATAGAATTCAGGTTCAAAACCTGACAGATAAGACTATATCATTCTGACAATTCCGGGAGTCTGGGGATCTTACCGTCAATGAAGTCACTCTTCTTATAACCTGCAAGTCTTTCCCTCTGCTGATCTGTACCATAACGCTCAATAAATCTCATTCTGGCGAGCGCACGCTTACCCTTGGCGATGCTGTCTGCTTCAAACACCGGTCTGCCATTCTTATCCTGATGAGTTATCAGTTCGTCCAGAGCCGACTGATATGCAATGAGTATTCTTCTCAATCTCATATTTTCAGGCCACTCTGCTGAATTACAAACGATAAGTGCAAGCATTCCGTTGATCTCGCAGTAACCTTCTGAGAGCATGCAATATCTTGTCTTTCCGTTGACTGTCAGCGCACAGGCTCCGGGTTCCAATGCAGCAACGAAAGGAGTATGTCCGGCCATGAAACCAAACTCACCGTCATTTGTAGGTATTCTTACACTGTCTACAAGGCCCTCAAAGAAATCCTCGTAGGGTGTAACAATAAGCAGATTGATCTTATGATTCTCGAGTTCAGCCATATAACAAAATCAAGGAGTCATTTCCTTGTAAGCCTGGATAATATCGTCAAGACCGCCCTTCATGAAGAAGCACTGCTCCGGAATGTGATCCAATGAACCGGATATCAGTTCGCCGAAAGCCTTAACCGTCTCATCAACAGGAACATATCTCGGTGCAAAGCCTGTGGAATCAGCCGTTACGAAGAATGGTTGAGAGAGATATCTCTGAACTTTACGGGCACGGGATACCATGACCCTGTCTTTCTCGGAAAGTTCCTCCATACCAAGGATCGCAATGATATCCTGAAGTTCCTTATAGCGCTGGAGCATCTCCTGGACCTTACGTGCAACATGATAATGCTCGGTTCCGACAACATCCTCTGTAAGTACTCTTGAGGAAGATTCCAGAGGATCGACTGCAGGATAGATACCAAGTTCGACTACCGCACGCGAAAGAACGATATTCGCATCAAGATGCGCGAAGGTCGTTGCCGGAGCCGGGTCGGTGATATCATCTGCAGGGACATAAACAGCCTGGATCGAAGTAATGGAACCGTTACGGGTAGAAGTGATCCTCTCCTGGAGTTCACCTACCTCACCTGTCAGAGTAGGCTGATAACCTACTGCAGAAGGAATACGTCCAAGAAGCGCGGAAACTTCCGAGCCTGCCTGGACAAATCTGTATATGTTATCGATAAACAGGAGCACATCCCTGTTCTTCTCATCTCTTAAATATTCAGCCATCGTAAGACCGGTAAGAGGTGCTCTCATTCTTGCACCTGAAGTCTCATTCATCTGACCGAATACCATTATTGTCTTATCAAGGACACCGGAATCCCTCATCTCGTTCCAGAGATCGTTACCTTCACGTGAACGCTCGCCTACGCCTGTAAATACCGAATATCCGCCGTGCTCACTTGCAATGTTACGGATAAGCTCAAGAATGAGGACTGTCTTACCTACTCCCGCACCTCCGAACAGACCGATCTTTCCGCCTCTTGAGAACGGTACGAGAAGGTCTATTACCTTGATGCCCGTCTCAAGCATAGTTTCAGCCGGGAACTGTTCTGTAAATGAAGGAGCACGTCTGTGTATCGGCCAATATGCATCACTGTCAACTTCGCCTTTGTTATCAATAGGTCGTCCGATTGCATCGAACAGACGTCCGGTAATCCTTTCGCCTACAGGAACCTTAATTGAAGTTCCAATAGATTCGCATACAAGGCCTCTGACAAGGCCTTCCGTCGGATTGAAGGAAACACATCTTACAACACCGTTGCCTCTTTGCTGGAGGACCTCGGCATAAACATCGCTGTCACTCTTGACAGCATCCTGTTCTGAAGGAATGGCATCATCAGAAGAAATCGAAGGTGCCTTCTTCATGATCCTGATAGCTTCGTTTATCTTCGGGATCTCATTCTTACCGAATTCGCAATCGATTACAGGTCCTATTATCTGTATTACTTTGCCATATGCCATTTCGTTGTCCTCACATCTTCTCAGCCTGTTGAGCGCCGTTGACGATCTCAGTCAGTTCCGTTGTGATCTTTGCCTGACGGGCACGGTTGCTCAAAAGCTCGAGCTTTTTCATCATTTCTTCAGCATTGTCTGTCGCGTTTTCCATCGCGGTGAGTCTTGCAGTCTGTTCACTTGCATAAGCATCAACCATCGCTCCGTAAACCATCGCGTTTGTATATGAATCGATAAGGTAATTGAATACCGCATCTGAATTCGGGAAATACTCAAGATCATTTCCCGGCCGGACAGCCATTCCGGCATCATTCAGTTCTTTAGGAAGGAGCACTGATATTGATTTGGTGTCAACAGGCAGAAGTCTTAATGCAACCGGTTCCATCTTAACGGGTGATTCCATGCGCGTATAAAGCAGATACACAAGGTCAAAATCACCTTTCAGGAAGCGGTTTCTCATGATTGCGCTAACCTGCCTGGCATCAACATATGTAGGTTCAGAAATCGGGAATGAGAAGCCGGAATTGACCGTATACCCGTATCTCGCGAGTTTTTCTCTTGCCAGGCGTCCGAAAACATTAAGTTCATATGAAGTGGATATATTCTTCTGCGAATTTTCCATTACCTTCTGTCTTATGTGATCTTCGGTAATCTTAACCATGTTGTTATTGTATGCTCCGGCAAGACCCTGGTCTCCCGACAGAACATAATAACCGATCTTCCAGGTATCACCTTCATTCTTCTGGTCAAGAGTAAAGAACGGATTATCAAGATGCTCGTTATTGCGGATCATCTCCTGCATGCTCTCAACACAGAAAAGAAAGAAAGGATACATCGAATCATGAAGGAGCTGGGAACGTCTCATTTTCGCGCTCGAGACAAGCTGCATGGCATTAGTCATCTGACTGATGTCATTGACGCTCTTCATTCTCTTCTTGATTTCGGAAAAACTCTCCATAAGATCAGTAGTCCTCGACGTACTCCTCGTGCTCTGCAAGGAAGTTTTCCTTGAATTCCTCGTATGCCGAATCTATCTCAGACTTGATCTCATCGGTGAACACTTCACCGTCTGTGAGCTCTTCAAAGATATTCGGATGACGGAGTTTGATATCATTCAACAGATCTGTATAGAATTCCGTTATATCTTCAGTTGCAAGGAAGTTGAACTTATCTGAAGTAGCGCAATACAAAAGAACAACTTCGGAAGCCATGGTAAAAGGTGTAAACCTCTCCTGCTTCAGCACTTCATTAAGAACAACGCCTCTCTTGATCTGAAGCTGTGTATTCTCATCAAGATCAGAACCGAACTGCGAGAAAGAAGCCATCTCACGGGCCTGAGCCAAAGAAATTCTCAATGGTCCCGCAACCTTCTTAATGGCCTTTGTCTGGGCAGCGCCGCCTACACGGGATACTGACAGACCCACGTTAACAGCAGGTCTCTGGCCGGAGAAGAACAGTTCCGGCGAAAGATATATCTGACCGTCGGTAATGGAAATAACATTCGTCGGAATATAAGCCGAGATATCATTACCCTGCGTCTCAACGATAGGAAGCGCAGTTATAGAACCTCCGCCCAGTTCATCCGAGAGTTTTGCCGATCTCTCCAGAAGCCTCGAATGCAGGTAGAAGACATCGCCCGGATAAGCTTCTCTTCCCGGAGGTCTTCTTAAGAGCAAAGATATTGCTCTGTATGCCTGAGCGTGCTTCGAGAGATCGTCGTAAACGATCAGGACATCCTTGTGATAGTCGTACATGAATTTCTCGGCGATAGCACATGCCGAGAAAGGCGCAATATACTGCATTGCAGCCGACTCTGAAGCAGATGCGGCTACTATGACCGTATAATCCATAGCGCCATGCTTTTCGAGAAGTCCGGCAGTTGCGACGATATTAGCCATTTTCTGGCCGATAGGAACATAAACGCAGATTACGTTCTCGTTCTTCTGATTGATGATCGCGTCTAATGCAATAGAGGTCTTGCCTGTCTGGCGGTCACCGATTATGAGCTCTCTCTGTCCTCTTCCGATAGGAGTCAGTGCATCAATTGCCGTTATTCCCGTAAAAAGAGGCTGGTTGACCGGAGCTCTTTGAATGATTGTCGGAGCCTTTGATTCGATAGGGCGTTCTTCCGTATATCTGATAACACCCTTGCCGTCTATCGGATGGCCCAATGCATCCACGACTCTGCCCAGAAGTCCCATTCCTACAGGAACTGAGCATGTGGTCATTGTACGTTTGCAGGTCATGCTCTCAACAACCGTATCTTCGCCAGTAAGGAGAACAATTCCCACCTTGCTCTTCTCAAGGTTCATGGCTATACCGGTGGCACCCGAAGCAAAAGCGATAAGTTCGCCCAGCATGCAGTTGCTAAGACCCGTAACCGAAGCTACACCATCTGATATTGCAGAAACCCTTCCGATCTCGTCTTTATGCTCACGGGAGATAAAGGCATCCTCAACACGCTTATCAAGCTCATCATCGGAGAGTTTAAATATCTCAATGTTATCAATACTTAAGAAATGTGATTCCGGGAAACTGTTTATAGCCTTTTCAAGATCAGTCTTTACCTTTGTTACGGGGAAATCCTCTTTCGACAAAGCTTTCTTGGAAACTCCGCTCTCATCGAAAGCGTCAAAAGAACGTGTCCTCTTAATATATGCGCCGATCCTGTTAAGCTGACCTTTTACGGAATAGTCGTAGCGGCTCCCCTGGAAATAAATGATGAATCCGCCGATGAGATCTTCACGGGGCTCAATGGAAAGCCTGTAATCTTCGATCTCATTTACTTCGGCAAACTTGGCAGCGACCCTGGTAAGCTTTTCTTCAGGGATATCGCCTGCTGTCTCTATACGAAGGGACGGGCCTCTGGACTTAGCCTTTCCCGTTACCTTGCTCTCATTATTCTCGGACAGGTTATTACTCACTCTTAGCTACCTCTTTATCGAGGATCTCTTCAGTATACTTTGTAGCAGATTCCTTGAGTTCTTCCTTGGATAAAGCATCACCTATTATGTGGCCTGCTATCTGGATGGACAGATCGGCGATATCGTCTTTCATGGTCTCGAAAGCATTCCGCTTCATCCTGACAGCATCTTCTTCAGCTCTCTGGATGATCTGCTGAGCTTCTTCATTAGCCTGACTTATTACAGTCTTGCTCTGCTTGTCGGCATTAGCCTTAGCCTCTTCAATGATCTCAGAGCTTTTCCGCTTGGCATCATCAACTGTCTGCTTGGAAGAATCGACAATTGCCTGTGCTTCTTCTTTTGCCTTCCTGGCAGCATCAAGTTCTGCGTCAAGTGCTTCCTGACGTGAATTGATCAGCTTAAGTATCTTCTTATAAGCGAACAGCCTGAAAATAACGAATACCAACAAAATATTGAATATCGTTATAACCGCAGTTACGGCATAACCTGCGAACTGATCCGGTGAGAAGAGGTTCGACTCTGTCTCTGCCTGTAACAGCAGCATCGGTATATCAAACATAAATCATGCTCCCTTAATTACGTCAATTCCTGTAAATCAACTGACTGTGAAGATCAAAAGGAATGCAACAACGAGTGAATAGATACCGATTGACTCGATGAAGACTATGGAGAGAAGCAGCATTGTCTGGAGCTTGCTTATGATCTCCGGCTGTCTGGCACCTGCTTCGAGTGCGGTGCTTGCCGCTTTACCCATTGCGAAGGTCGATGCGAATGCACCGCAGGAAATAGCAACCGCAGCCGCGATCGCCGCAATTCCTCTTGTCTCCAATGCAGCTATAAGTGGTAATGCTGCTATAAGAATGCCGTTCATATATATTCCTCCTAAATTATTATTCTCTGATTATATCTGATCAGGCTGCTACAGCTTCAGACTTCTTTGATTTCTTCTTTTTCTTCTCGTGATCTTCGGGATGTGCATGGTATTCATGTACCGCCTCAACATTCTCGCCGATATATGACATCGTGAGATATGAGAAAACGATGGCCTGGATGATTCCGTCAATGATATCGAACCAAAGACCGGCAACACCGGGCAATATCAGAGGTACGGTTATCGAAAGGAATTCCATGAATACGTATGCTGCGAAAACGTTACCGAAAAGTCTCAGAGAAAGTGACAAAGGCTTGACCACGTAATCCAAAAGCTTGAACGGAAGCATTATGCTGATAGGCGTGGTAAGTGTGATCCAGAAGCCCTTTAATCCGACGAACTTTATCGACATAACGATAACGTATATGATCGCTGTAATGGCGCAGCCGACAGGGAATGCTACATTTTTGGCCGGGGGCGGAAGATGGAAATAAGATATCGAATTGCATGCTGTAATTACCAGACCGAATGTCATGATCATAGGGGTAACTTCTTCTGCCTGCTTACGGTTCATTCCGAAACTCATTGCAGTCGAGATAACTAACTCTGTAACGGAAACGATCAGCGCCTGACCTTTGGTAAGCTTAAGATCCGGAGAGGGCTTGCCTACCAGAAGGCTGACAAGAATAATGATAGCAATTACGGCTATCCAAGTAACGAGCACTGCATCGGTAATGAGGAGTTTAAGATCTCCTACCTGGAAATACATCTGCACCTGCATTATCGCTTCGCTGATCTCTTCTCCGATATTCTTATTAGAAACATCGAAGCGTTCAGCGAACTGCTCTGCAAAAGCCGCTAAGAACTCAGAAAACCATGAGCCGGCAAGTATTATCGATGCAACCGTCATAATTGTTTTTCCAGTCCCCTTCTCAATCTTATAGTCATTTTACGCTTATATTAAAAAAAATAAACACTTCCCGTTTTTACTTGAAGTTACGCTCTTCGACATCCTTGATACCGTTGACACGAACCTCATGTCTGCCGCCGAGGAATTCTTCTTCGAAGAAAGCATCGACCATTCCGAGCGCAACGCCCAGACCAACTACACGCTCACCGAAAGCCAGGATATTGGCATCATTATGCTGTCTGCACATTTTCGCCATGAACTCATTGCTGCAGAGGGCACATCTTATGCCCTTATATTTATTGCAGACCAGGGAAATACCGATTCCGGTACCGCAGATAGCGATTCCCCTGTCAGCCCTGCCGCTTGTTACATCCTCAGCGACCTTTATTCCGGCATCAACATATGAATATGAATCAGTACCGTTGGGAGCGCCTCCGTCAAGGACTTCAAAGCCCTTCTCTTCAAGGTGCTTTATTACTTTCTGTCTCAACTCATAGCCTGCGTGATCTGATGCGATGGATACTTTCATATGTATTGCCTCTTTCCTTTGTTAAATCTCGTGATGAATATGTTTGAACTTCTTTGAACCGTCACAGTAAGGGCCAACGATGTCTCCATTTCCTACAAGACGGTATTTATAAGATACAAGACCTTCAAGGCCTACAGGACCTCTTGCGTGGATCTTGGAGGTAGCAATACCTACTTCAGCACCGAAGCCGTAACGGAAGCCATCAGCAAATCTCGTCGAACAGTTAACGAGAACACTTCCCGAATCTACCATAGTCATGAACCGCTCTGCTGTATCCTTATTCTCTGTGATAATGGCATCTGTGTGGCCTGAACCGTAATGGTTGATATGTGCGATGGCTTCATCGACATCCTTTACTATCTTTACGGAGCATTTCATGGCCAGATACTCATGGTGCCATTCCTCTGCCCTGCCGGCCCCGAATGTATCAGCAACATAATCGTCACCGAAGACTTCAACACCCGCATTCCTTAATGTATCAATGAATTCAGGCAGGAATGTCTCCTTCAAAGCCTCATTTACAAGGAATGTCTCGGTTGCATTGCAGACGGAAACATACTGTGTCTTTGCGTCGACAGCAACCTTAACTGCTTTAGAAAGATCAGCTTCACTGTCAATATAAGTATGGCAAACACCGTCAGCATGTCCCAAAACAGCAATATTTGTATTTTGCATAATGTATTGGACAAAGGAATTAGAGCCTCTTGGGATGATCAAGTCGATGTATTCATCAAGCTTAAGCATATCAGCGATCTCCGAACGGAGCGTAAGGAGATTAAGCCAGCCTTCCGGAAGTCCAGCTTCGATACCAGCCTTGCTGATAACTGAAGCTAAAGCCTTATTGGTATTAACAGCCTCGGATCCGCCTTTGAGGAATACAGCATTTCCGCTCTTGATACAAAGGGATGCAATCTGAACAAGTGCATCAGGCCTGCTCTCGAAAATTACGCCTATTACACCGATCGGACAAGTAACACGTGTAAGTTCCAACCCGTCATCCAATGTAGTCCTCAAGGTAACCTTGCCTACAGGATCATTAAGACCGATAAGGCTCTTAATACCTGAAATTACATCATTAAGCTTATCTTCATTAAACTTGAGTCTCTTAAGGAGCGGAGTCTCCAGACCGGCTTTCTCAGCCTCTTCAAGATCGGTCTTATTAGCAGAAAAGATCAAGTCTTCAGAGTCACTGAGACACTTGGCAACATTGGCAAGCGCGGCATTCTTAACATCGCTTCCCAGAGAAGCCATGATGTAAGAAGCCTCACGGGCGGCTTTGGCGATATCATGGAGTTCAGACATAAAGCTTCCTCCCTTTATTTTCTTAAAGAAAGATTATATCAAAAAATCCGTCTTTGCGACGGTGATCAGCTTATATTTATCCGATAAAAATATCGAAAAACAAGGCCATACCCGTTATGCAAAAATTGCTATCGGAAATTTATGTCAAAAGTCCTTGTCAAGTAGCAATTTCGTTTTTTGTCTGTACTTCTGTCGTGGACACCTATTTCAGAACAAAGGTTCAACAAGTCCGCAAATGCCCTGATACATTGACTTTCAAATCTCTTCTAACACGCTGTAATTGTTTTGTCAACAAACGGTAATAAATTGTCAAATTCAATATTTATCGGGGATTCAGGCACTTTTGAATAAGAAGTGTTTGTTTTTGTAGTTATAAACAAAGTTATGCACATTATGAACATTTTTGTAGATAGCCCTATTGTATATTTGTTGCTCAAATCTTCTGTTCTCAATCTTATTTGATGTGTGTTTTTCAGGTAATTTGACCTTATGTTTGTTATACTTTTTTCTATGAAAATCATCATTACTACACTTTTTGGGCTTGAATCACCGACAAAGGGCGATCTCCTTGAAAGAGGCTACGATAAGGACAGGATATCCGTTTCTGACGGAGTCGTAACTCTCGAAGGAGATTTTCTTGACATAGCCCGCGCTAACATGTGGATCAAACATGCTGAACGCATATTTATTGAAGCCGGAGAGTTCGGCTGCGGAGCTTCCGACGATGCCGGCAGTAACTTTGATGCTTTTTTCGAAGGTACCAAAGCTATCAAATGGTCTGACTATATTCCGGCGAACTGGGCCTTCATCGTAAACGGATTTTCGAGGAAGTCCAAGCTCTACGGCATTCCTGCCCTGCAAAAGCTCGCCAAGAAAGCTATCGCCGAGAGTCTTGCGGTATCAAGAGGTCTCTCCGCAGACACTGTGATCAGTGAGAATGAGGAATTGGGCTCAGTTAAGATCCAATTCGGCATTGTCAATGACACCTGCCGTTTCATGATCGATACAACAGGCGCAGGCCTCCATAAACGCGGCTACAGGCCTCTGACGCACGAAGCCCCTATAAGAGAGACACTGGCTTCCGGAATGCTCACATACGCTAAATACCGCCCTTACGGCAATGAAGCACTTGTAGATCCCTTCTGCGGCTCAGGAACGATAGTAATCGAGGCTGCCAGAACAGCTTGCGGGATCGCTCCCGGCAGAGACCGTCACTACGCTTACGAAGATCTCCCCTACATAGGAAAGGAACCATATCGCAGAGCCCTGCAGGAAGCACTTGATAACGAAGACACGGAACCCATGGATGACTGCTATTTCTATGGTTCGGATATCGATCCCAAGGCAATAGAATCCGCAAAACGCAATGCGGATGCGGCCGGTGTCGGAAAACTCGTTAAGTTCAGGCTGGCTGATGCTGCCAAGATGACTCCCGAATATCTTGAGAAGCTTACTGCACTGCCCAGGCAGCTCGTGATAACTAATCCTCCATACGGCGGAAGACTCATGACTCCGGAAGACGCAGATAAGATATACAGGCTTATCGGACATAATTACCTTACAAGAGACGGTTTCTGCAAAAAAGGCCTGAGACTCTCTGTAATTACTCCCGAGAACGCTTTCGAAGACGCAACAGGATATAAACCTGACAAGCGCGTAAAGCTTTATAACGGGGCAATAGTCTGCACGCTGAGCAATTATTTCAGATTAGGCGATAAGAACCATGGTTACCGTTAAGATACCCTTTTTGGATTTAGTAAAACTCGCAGATTCAGGACAAGCCTTCAGGATCAGGGTCATCGATGAAGATCACATCGAACTCATTGCCTTCGGCAGATATCTGCAGGTCGCAAAAACCGGGAAGGATACATTTGCCTTATCCTGCTCTGAAAAGGAATTCGATAAGATATGGAAGACATATCTGGATCTTGACCGCAATTATGAGACCATTGTCAGTTCCATTGATAAGAATGATAAATACCTTATTGCCGCGGCGGATTTCGGTTACGGGATCAGAATACTTAAGCAGGATGTTTTCGAGACCACTATAAGCTACATCATATCTCAAAGACGATCTATCCCTTCGATAACGACTTCAGTCGAACGCATATCAAAGCTCTGCGGCAAAAAGATCAAAGCCCCAAAACTAGGCAGTCCTTTTGTAAAGCCTCTCTGCGACGAATACTACGCTTTCCCCACTCCGGAGGAGCTCCACGGGCTTGATTTCAAAGAACTTGAGAACACAGGAGTAGGATATCGCGCGCCCTACATATCAAGGGCGGCAGAAGAATTCGCAAACGGCAAACTCTCCCCGGAAGATTTGGCTGAACTTTCTGACGAAGCGCTCTACAAGGCTCTGACCGGCATGTACGGAGTCGGAACAAAAGTAGCTAACTGCATAATGCTTTTCGCTTTTGCAAGAACAGGCCGGTTTCCTGTAGATGTCTGGATACAAAGGATCGAAAACAATTACTACTGCGGGCACTTCGACTGCACCCCCTACCCGGAAACCGCAGGGATCATGCAGCAGTTCATGTTCTATTATGAGCGCAGAAAAGATTCTGAAATCAGATAACAAGAAAATGATTTAGGCACTTGACACCTAAAACCTCAAACTTTATAATTACAAGGCTTGCTCAAAGCGGTATATGCGGCCGTGGCGGAACTGGCAGACGCGCACGTTTGAGGGGCGTGTGGGTAACTCCATACGAGTTCAAGTCTCGTCGGCCGCACCAAATAAAAGGTTGTCTTTAACAGACAACCTTTTTTCATGCCCGGAAAAACCCGGTTCTTATCCCACGCAAAAACAGGGGCTGCATCTTAGCAACCCCTGTATTAATCATTTACGGATCATTCTTCAGAATTCTTTTTGCGATACAATCCTAATCCGGTAACAATTGCTGCGCACATACCTAGAAGTATTGTACCAGCTAATGCATAGTAACTCTTCTTCTCTCCTGTTGCAGGAACCGGAGGATGATCTTTTACCGGCGGATTATGCTCAGGCGGAGTCGTTGTAACCGGCGGATTATGTTCATTGGTAGTCGTTACCGGCGGAGTCGTAATAACCGGCGGATAACGGTGCTTACCTTTCCGGTCTACAGGCGGATAATGATCATCTTCATCTTCATCATCGTCGTCCCTTGTTACCGGAGGATAATGATCATCTTCATCATCATCGTCGTCCCTTGTTACCGGAGGATGATGATCATCTGTCGTTGTTACCGGCGGATTGTTATCATCTGTCGTTGTTACCGGCGGGTTTTCGTCATCATCGTCAGTAGTTATCGGCGGGTTATGATCATCAGTCGTTGTTACCGGCGGAGTTGTTACAGGAGGTTCGGGCCTCGACGGAGTCTTGGGCTCTTCCGGTGTTACAGGCTTTTCAGGGATATCATAACTGTTCGTAATTGAACATGTTGCCGCTTTACCTGCCTCTACACTGACTGCAACGCCGTTATCACCGGATACATCGAGAGTAAAACCGGCAATCTCCGCATCTTTACTGTCTTCAGTAACCGTATATGTTCCCGGATCAAGATTATCCAGTGTAGCAGATCCTGCTCCGGTTATGGTTACCGTATTATTATATCCATCCGTGCTGGTTACAATAAATGTGTATGTCTTTGTAAATGCATCATCAGGTGCATTAGAACCCAAAGATTTCGAAATCGTTAATGAACCTTTATCAGGTGCGGTATTAGTCTCTATATATGTGTTTATAACAGCACATACCGACTCTCCTCCGGCTACTACTTCAACTGTACCTTCACCCGATACAGTAAGCTCATAATTAGCTATTGCTGCTCCGGTCGCATCCTCAGTGACTGTATAACTGCCCGGCTCAAGATCAGTCAAGGTATAAGAACCCTTACCTGTAATAGAAACCGTATTAGTATATCCATTGGGACCGGTTACTGAGAATGTGAATACCATGGTATCTGTTCCCGCAGGCGCATTGACTCCAAAAGACTTGGAAATAGTCAGATTTCCTTTTGTCTTAAGCAACGTTGTAGGAACGTATTCATTGGTAAACGCAACAACATAAGGATAGTTCTCCGTGTCGGCCTCATTTACCGTGAATGTACCCGTTTTGTCACCGACCGTATTTGCACTGCCGTCAAGAGAATAAGATACGCTTACCTGCTTCTGGGCATTTACATCATAGTTGGTCTCAACAACATAATATTCCTTCGTCAGATCAGTTACTTCAAACTTTGTCTTAAGACAGTAGAGATTTGCTGAACTCTCCTCAAAGTCCAGACCGAACAAATATGTTGCAACAGCTGTAGGATTGCCTACCTCGAAAATCTCGAAAGTAAGATTATCAAAGTCTTCACCGGTTACATAGCCGCCGAAAGTCTTTGTGATATCAATGTAGGCCTTCTTTTCGGGAGGCGGAGTGTTCGGGGTATACTCGTTTACAAACGAAACTACATAAGGTGATGTCTCGGTATAAGATTTATCAACTTTAAATGTTCCGCTCTCACCATCTGATGCAGCTGTTGCTGATCCGCCGTTAAGTGAATATGTAACACTTACATCCTTATCCTGGTAGATATCATAGTTCTTCTCGACAACATAATATTCCTTAGTGAGATCCGCTACTTCATACTTGGTCTTGAGGACAAACTTATCACCATCCCAAACGAAGTTTGCTGTGTTGAATTTGAACACCTTAACAGGAGTCGTTTTGTCATCTGTGCTATACAGATCGAACTCAAGATTAACAAAATCACTTGCTGTTACTTCTCCGCCAAAGGTCTTTGTGATGTCAAGGTAGCCTTTCTCAACAGGAGGTGTTGTCTTTGGTTTATAATCGTTTACAAACGCAACTGCATATGGTGATGTTGCGGTATAAGTTTTATCAACTGTAAATGTCCCGCTCTCGCCATTTGCTGTAGATGTTGCCGCTCCACCATCAAGTGAATATGTAACACTTACATCCTTATCCTGATAGATGTCATAGTTCTTTTCAACAACAAAGTATTCTTTAGTAAGATCAGTTACTTCATACTTCGTAATGAGGACATACTTTTTGTCAACATCATCCCACTCAAAAGTTGTATCGTTAAATTTGAATTTCGTTACAGGATTTGTTTTGTCATCTGTGCTGTACAAATCAAACTCAAGATTTACAAAATCACTCGCTTTAACTTCTCCGCCAAAGGTCTTTGTGATATCTATGTAACCTTTTTCTGCAGGAGGCGTAGTTGTGTACGTGTTTGTAATGGTTGTAGTCTTTACATCACCGTTTGTTGAGATTTTCTGACCATTATCCTCGTAATCAACTTTCGAGAATGTATATCCGGTAATTCCTCTGTCTGTATCAAGTTCTTCTACTGTAAGTGTC
>JAFWMQ010000014.1 GCA_017510605.1 Clostridiales bacterium | reverse complement strand
TTTGTGCCAGCGCTGCTTTACCTCTATGAATTCTTCAAGAGCTGTATCGGGATCACAATTAACACCTGTGACATACATCATCTTGTCGGTCTTGTCTTCATTGCAGGCATATCCGAGAACGTCACGGATATGTTTCATGGCCGCATTAGCATCGGGAGCTTCTTCCGGTCTATGTGTTGTTTTCTCTGGATTCTCGATATAGTTGAGAACGGTGTCCATACGATAGCTGAGTGCGGTATGGGTTTTGTCCTTAATCGTAATGCCTTCAAAGCTGCCGGTGATGGAGCAATTAAGTTCTGCAACAACCGTGACGACGATTTCAGTGCTAACAAAGTGAAGTTTACAAAAGACGATATTAATAACTCGAAAGTATTCTCTTAAGCTGTTCAAATATGATCAATGCAGATTCAGAGATCAACATAATCCTTATTGAAGAGATGCCTGCATACTTTCTGGGTCAGAAGGATCTTGATGCAGTCATCAAGATAGCTCAGGACAGGGCACAGAAAGTTCTGGATGAAAGAGGATAGTACGGATGACAGAATCCGACTATAGAAGGATTAGATAAGCAGGCATATTATTATATTTTTATCCTAGTGTAGTCTTTGGATCAGCTAATAATCAGTTTTACTGTCAAAGTCTGTGGCGTCCCATTTGAGCCATAAGGCATCTCTGCGCCTCAGTCTAGTTGCGCATATTAATCTCTTAATCAAACTGTTTACTTTTTCTGAAAATTGCGTAAAATATAAACAGAAGGAGGAACAGCCTATGTTCAGTAAAAACTTAAAGTATTATCGATTAAAGAATAATCTTACTAAGAGAAAGCTTTCTGAAATAAGCGGTCTCACTCCTATGGCTATTACCAATTATGAAGCAGGAACTAGAACTCCGGATATGGACATAATAAAGAAGTTAGCCGCTGCTTTAGGTTGTAAGCCTGCAGATTTCCTTAGATCTCGTAATTCTGATCTTAAATTTAAGCATGCTGAATTTAGAAAAAACTCTACTTTTGGCAAGGAAAGACAGGAATTCATCAGAGAATGTGTAGAGGAATACTTTGATAGGTTTTTCACCGTTGTTGATTTTTTGGGCGGCGAAGTCATTCCGGCTGCTCCTATATACAAGAAGATCACTTTGTCGGATGATTATGAAAGTAATGCAAGAAAACTAAGGGAAAGACTCGGCATTGCAGAATCAGGACCGATTGGAAAAATATCCGTACTTCTTGAGAATAAGGGGTTTCTTTTACTTGAATTGGATATTGATGATGATAATTTCGCAGGTATGAACGGAAGCGTAAATAACTGTCCGTACATAGTTATTAATAAAAATATTAGTGATCAACGAAAGCGTACTACTATTATTCATGAACTTGCTCATCTTATGTTTGCATGGGATAAGGTAATTGATGAAAAAGAAATAGAGAAGGAGGCAACTAAAATTGCTGGTGCTTTTCTTATTCCGCATGACGATGTGATACGCGAATTGGGACCGCACAGGAATAGTGTTTCATTTGACATGGTTGCGACTTGTAATGAATATGGAATATCATTGCAGCAACTCGTAAAAAGAGCTGTTCAATGCAATGTAATTAATGAGTCAGCAGAAGTCGGTTTTTATAAATTCCTAAATTTAAAAGGTTGGCGTAAAAGGGAATTTGCCAAGTTTGATAAAGAAGAACCACAATTGTTCAGACAGTTAGTATTTCGAGCCGTAACACAACAAGAGATAAGCATTCAGAAAGGTGCTGAGTTACTGAATGAATCTTATAAGTATGTTGAAGAAGGGTGCTATAAGATAGGTGCCTGAGATGGAGTATATCAGCAGTGATACAAATGTCTGGATTGACTTCATGAAGATTGAAAGACTCGATCTTCCGTTTAAACTGCAATATGTATACCTAATGGAAAACAGCACTATAAACGAAGAACTGCTTGTACCAGAAGGGCTTAACAACAGACTTGTTGAACTTGGTCTCAAAGGTACTGATATGAACATAGAAGAGTATCAGCTTGCTGAAGGATATAGTTTAACGTATAAAAGGCTTTCTAATCACGACTGCATTGCTTTAGCAATTGCCAAGAACAGAGAAATAGTTTTACTGACAGGTGATTTGAATCTTAGAAAAGCGGCTCAGGCTGAAAAAGTTCAAATTATGGGGACGCTGAAGATTCTTGATGAGCTTATTGTCGGGAAACATATTACCAAAGCCGAATACGAGGATTGTTTATGCAAACTTAGTGAGCTTAACGGCGGTGTTGTTAGGCTTCCGCAAGATGAGATAGATAAGAGACTAAAAAGGAAAGGAGATGGTTGAAATGATTGTATTCAGCAGCTTTGATAAAAAACAGCCATAAATGTTGCGACCATTTATGACTGTAAATTCTCCGGATATATCTATCCTTCGAACGTATGAAAGCAGTATAGGTCACTTCGGAGATGTTGTCAAAGCTTTTAATGTAAGTTTAAGGCAATTGTAATTGTTCAGAGAGGGGGTTATCCATGAACAATAATTATTCTATTCCGAGGTGTTATTATGAAGAGAAAGAAAAACCTTAGAAAACTGCTTAATCTTGGTATTCTTGATTATACAAACCTGACTTATAAAATTGGTGATTTGGATATGCCATATGTACGGTGTAGTACCATACCGCATATTGATTATCTTGCCACCTATAGTCAGCCGTGCACCTATAATATGACGCCTAATACGGCACTCTCCTTTTTTGAGTATGATTTGTTTTTTGATGGCTTATATGGCCTTTGGAATGCAATCTATTACGGCGTGAAAGAGCTGCAGGAGTTCTATCTTGAAAGATTTGCCAGTGTTAGATTTTTTATAGCTCCGGATTATTCAAAGTGTGGTGATATTCCAGAAATAGAAAACGAACACAGACAATTCCGCTCAAGGATAGTTGCGATATGGTTGACAATGAATCTCAATGCTGTAGTCATTCCTTTAGTGTCATGCGCAAATCTTCATGAAATGAAGTATATGCTTGATGGGATGGAAGACTGTACCGTGGTGGCATTTAATCTTAAAGGTCCTATGGGAGATCCAGAACAACAACCAATACTTATAGAATCAATAAAGTATACCGTTGATCGTCTTAATAAGCTGCAATCCATAATCGTTTATACTTCATCTCCTGATTTAGATAAAGTATATGAA
The DNA here is from genome assembly GCA_017510605.1 of Clostridiales bacterium. Classification (GTDB taxonomy): domain Bacteria; phylum Bacillota; class Clostridia; order Saccharofermentanales; family Saccharofermentanaceae; genus Saccharofermentans. Next base: position 123,078 of record JAFWMQ010000014.1, on the reverse strand, counting down.
ATATGTGATTATGCGGTAAAAAAGGGCATTGATATACAGATTCCTGATAACATGCTTCTTTCGAGAAACAGATTATTGGGAGGTGATTGCTGATGTGCTCTACAAGCAATAGTGGCGAAGGACACGGATCCAGTGGATCTCCACAGACAAATTTAGAAGAATACATCTATCCCAATCAGGTAAGTATTAACGAATTGCTCTCGGACGTTGTGCCACCTACTTATGTGCCAATTCGCAAACATGAGCCAGGTTCCAATTGGGGAAGTGAAAATCCAATCAAAACGCAAGCTGAAGGCCAAAGACTTCTTGATACCGGAATTCATGATGGCAAGGAGGTATATAATGTTACTGATGAAGGAAAAGTGGTTAAGTTTATGCCGGATAATACTCCGCAGAACGGATATCACGCATATGAAGTATCAAAGCCAAGAGATATTCCTTCCAGTATATTAAGAAGGTTGCTTGAAGCAAACAAGATATCGAGAGCAGAATATAGTAGACTGTTGAGAGGTAAAAAGTAATATGAACAACTGCATAATTGGAGACAAAAGCAAATTTGCTATAGGTTATTCGTTCTTTGATGATACTCGAGAAACAGAACTCTCTATGTATGTTGAAGGCATAAATTTGCTTGAATACATTCACGATGGAGCAAAGTATACAACACGATGGAATTTGAATGATCTTGTAGTCTGGCTCAGTGATTTTCTTAAGAATATGTCTGAAGATCCGTTTCCTTATGATGTTAAAGGAGCCTGTATTGCAGAAAAGGACAATAATGCCCGTGATTTTGATACAGATGACATAGACGAGTTCGATGCTTATTATGATAAGCTCTCAAATTGGAATTCAAGACACAGATGGCATCCTGCATCATCAGGCGCATACCTTGCTGATGTGTATTTTGCGCTTATCGGAAGTGATGTTGAGCTATCTTGGGATAATACTGATGCTGAAGATGGCATTGAATTCATATCACAAAAAGGCTATACGAGTATACCAGAAGAAGTGTTTAAGTCTGTTATGGGGCAGTTCATAAAAGAATACGCAAATCACTGGTATAAACCTTGATATGCATAGTAATGTGGCTGCAGAGTAATTTCAGCTTTTTTCTTATCGAGGGGGCTTAATCGCCCCCTCTTATCTATTCAGAATATACGTCTCATAAGTCTCTGAGAAATCAGGGGCTTTTTCGTTCTCAAATAAGGTGTCCGCATAATCTGATAATCTAAGCCTATCGTCAAATACTGCAAAGCAAAGAATATAATTATAGGTTGAATTATAGCTACAATCTAACTATAATATCTAGCAAGGAGGTAAGTATTATGATGATCAGTACCGATACTTTAATATCAATAACGGAAGCAAATCAGAATTTTTCAAAGGTTGCTAGGCTTGTAGATGAGAAGGGTGCAGCTGTAATCATGAAGAATAATGCGCCCAAGTATATTGTGATAGAGTTCAGTAAAATACCTGAAAGCGCAGAAGTAGCCGATAAAGCAGCTGTAACTTTAGCAAAGAAGTTGATCAGTGACAAAAAATAAACCTATATCAAAATAGTCGTCACATCATCACAGTCGTCACAGAATTGTTCCTTCAAGTAGAAAAGTAATCACTCAAGATAATGAGACCGGCAATTACGAGTTGAGAACAGTGGCATTCAAAACTCTACGAGTTTAGAACACCACCATTCACAACTCTGCATTAGTGCGCGTTTCTATTCTTCCGCGCTACCGCTTGAATTGCCACCCACAACTTGAGAGGACGTTACCTCTCAAGTCGCGGCTGGCGGGACCTGGAATTGAATATTTAGACCGCAGGCTATGGCCCGCCCGCGCGGCTTTTCTTTTAGCTAAGCCTAAAAGAGACTCACAGATGTTAGAAAGGATAGATAGGGGTGTGGGGAAAGGAAGGGAAACGCTAATTTACACGCACGCGTAATACAGAAAGAATATATGTACGCAAATGTCAAATGAGGGACATTAATAGGACACGGTGCGAGTTATACTTAAGCAAATAGTTATTTGAAGATGGATAGGAGGGATAGTAATGCATATACAGAAAAGACAAGGAACATATAGAATTACTGTTAGTTGTGGTCGAGATGAATCAGGAAAGCAAATACTATGCACAACTACTTTTGCTCCGCCTAAGGGACTAACTGAGAAGCAAGAGAAAAAGGCTCTCTATGAGTTTGCTGATAAATATGAGCGCAAGATCAAGGGCGGTGCTTCTGCAAATTATAGCAAGATGACTTTCAAGTCATTTTGTCTAGATTACTATTATAAAAACCATCTTGAGACTTTAAAGCCTAAGACAGCAAATGGTTATCGAGCCGTTATTGAATCTCGTCTTATTCCGTATTTCGGTAATATGAGAATTAAGAACATTACACCTTTAGATGTTCGTGGGTGGATGGCAAGTTTAGAGAGAAAAGACGGGAAAGATAAAGATCTTTCCCGCAATAGTACCGGAAGTTGGTTTAGGACCTTATCCGCTATTTTAGGAAAAGCTTATGAGTGGGAGATAATAGATGAAAATCCGTGTAAACGAGTAAAATCGCCTACTAATACTCAACCTGATGTAGAAGCACTACAGCTTTCTGAAGTACAAACTATATGTGATAAGCTCCCGGAATATGATGACATTAGAGCCAGAACTTTCATTATGCTAATCTTGAATACAGGTATAAGAGAAGCTGAAGCAGCTGGGTTGGAATGGCGAGATATAGATTTCGATGATGGTGTAATATCGATAAGAAGAACATCACAGTATATTCCCGGTCGTGGAATGGTTGAAAGCACTCCTAAAAGTAAAACATCAGTTCGAGATATACCGATATCTCAGGATATGGTTAATGAGCTGGTCAAATATAAGATCTGGCAGAGGAAAGTGATAAAAGACCTGGGATCCGTGTATGAGGGTAATCCCGGTGAGGAAGCTCGGTTGTTTACATCGTGGAACGGGAAACCAATTTTCGATAGTACTTTAAGAAAATGGCTGACAAAGTTTTTGAAATGGTGTGATCTGCCAAGAGTTACAGTTCATGGATTGCGACATACTTTTGCCAGCTTATTGATTGCAAATGGTACGGATGCAAGAACGACAGCGGCACTTTTAGGACACAGTTCTCCGGCTCTTGTTATGAATGTATATGCAAACCCTCAAGACGAAGCAAAGGCGAGAGCGGTCGACAGTTTGAGTGGCTTAATTAAACGAAGAAAAAAGAGGTGAATTTGGTTAACGTTTGGTTAACGTTTTTCCAAAAAGATACAAAAAAGTGCGTGAACATATGTTCGGATAACGCCCCGCAAACCCAATAAAATCAAGGCTTTGCGTTAGTTTTTGAAAAGTTATAAATTGTGGGGGAATCCATTTGTAATCAGCAGGTCGTGGGTTCGAGTCCCACAAATGGCTCCAATACCTAAAACCCTTGAAAACAAAGCGTTTCAAGGGTTTTTCTTTTACTTGAAAATACCTCCGAAAATGGCTCGAAAATACCAAAATGGGGGCAAAATGGGGGCAGAAATTGAAAAAACACCTTTTCGGAGGGTGATTTCGAGGTATGAAACAAGCCCCGGGGTGTGCGTGATCCGGTTGGATTTCGAAAGGATCGGAGGGGATAGGCTTTTCCAAATGTGCGAAATATTTCAAGCTGCTCGCCCCCATGCACCGGGTGAGCTGATATCAGATTGATTCACCGGCGTTGCTGCTACAAAATACCGCATGAGCCTCACATGGATTTTTTACCCTATCCCCTTATATGATGCCAAAGTGAGAACGGCTCTCATTGTTAACGGATAGCAAGGATTCATCCTCTCACACCCGGGATTTTTTGCGATGGGGGGTTACACACATTTCGAGCAGGAATAAATCACAATATAGATTGGCGTTGTGTTCTCCGGTGTGGGTGGGGTGTATATGCCGCCATAATAAAAGCGAGCCGGGTGAGCTCGCTTTCGATAGGATCATCTTCAGGATGTAATTATTTCTTTGCTTTCTTTGTTCGCCTTGCTCGCTTTCCTGCTTTGTAACCAATCATAAAACCGAAGTTGAGAGCATCGGCGGTGATCTCGTATAAACACGAATGAGGGTTCTTAATGTCGTAGTTATCCCAAAGCATAATAATATCGCTGCTGTAAAAGCCTCCGAATGTGCCTTTCTTGTTTTCCATGAGTGATCTGTATTCGCTCAATACCTTGTTAACATCTCTTTCCATGATTGCACCTCCGAATAATATTGATGTTTGCTTTCGCTTACATCCTGATTCTATCAACAATCAACCAAAAAGTAAACCAAATAGTTTACTATCGAAAATTATCGGAGGGAATTATTAAAAGTAAACATATATAGAAAAATACTGTTACAACTGTTACATATATAAATAAATCTAATCAAATCCATATATATCAAGGCTTTTGAGCGTAACAGTTTTATTTTTTGTTTTTGTTACTTTCTGTTACTTTCTGTTACTTACTATTTAGATGGATGATGAATGAATATAATATATGTATTGATAATCATTTCCGATTATTGATTGCATCCGATAAAGATAATAAAAGCCTCTCATGTGAAGTGAGGGGCTTTTGTATTGGTTCTATTCAATCAGCTCGCTTGATGCTCTTTAATCTCTCGTTCAACCTCGATGATGGCTTGCGGCTCTTCGGAGGTGATGAGATATCCTAATTCATCCAAAGCCTTTTGGTTAAACCTGAAGAGCTGCGAGCGTGCATAATGATATGTATTATCATTGATGATCTTTTTCCATGTGTAGCGGTTCACATAGTGATCGAGCAGGATGGCAGCATATAGGGAATTGCTCAAGCGGTCAATTACTCGAATCGTGATGAGTTCTTGTTTAACAAGCTCATGAGATGCGCTCTCGAGCTGTTCTTTCTTTTCGGAGTATTCTAACAAAGCATCCTCTCGCTGCTGCTGCCGTGTCAATGGATCGGTTCGCCCGGTTCCATTGAAGCCGTATGATGAAACCGGATGATTGATTCTGTTCTCGAGAATCCTGATTTCGGTTTCGAGTTTCTTGATGCGATCTTGTAATTCGATGGTTCTATTGAGCCATTTCTTTGCTTTCATAGCCGAATCCGTCATAGTTCGTTACCTCATAAAAAATTTTGCTGATTTCTTCGGGGGGATAAATCCCTGCCGGGCGTTGGTGGGATTCGATCTCGCTTTTCTGAAGATTTAAACCCCATACCCTTGCGAGCTGTTACCATATCCGTGAGCGCATCCCTAAATCGTTATCATGTGAGCCGTTGCCTCGTTGCCGGTTGCGCCTCCGATGGCTTGCTGCTATATTTGCCAAATCCAATTCGAGCTCCGGGGCTTGTTTGTATGGTTTGAGGTGATCCGGTTCCCATGCCATTGGTGAGCTCGATGGCTTGAGTGAATAATCAATCGGTTCTCCACATATATGGCACACGGCTCGAGCCTTTCGATCTCTATCCCATGCCAATCGCCTCACACGCTGCCATCGTGATGTATTTTTACTTCTTTGCATTGGTGGTTAACCTCCGAATAACCTTACAAAAAACTTGAATAAAGCCTATTATTTGGCAAAAAAAGCCGATTTTCTGCTGAAAAAGCCATATATATGATTGTTAATTACCATCAAAAACGAATCTGTATATCAAAGCCGCCCCCATTGATTTTTCTACACATTTCCGCTTTTGAGGTAGCGGGGTGGGAGGGATAGGAAGAGAGATTTTTTCACTTTTCGTGAGAAACCCCCTCTCGAAAATACAGCCTTATTGATATAACATCCCCCTCCGGGGTGTGGCGTGCGCTTTTTTCAGTAGTACGGAGGGGTGTTATCTCTCATCGTGGTTGATGGGGTGATGCTGCCCCATTTTGATGATGGCTTGATGTGTCCTTTTTATAGTACAGTTCACAACCTCCGAAGAGTTGCCCGGGGTGGGAGGGGAAACCCCTCAAAGTGCTTTTGTATATACAAAAGCGTTGCTTGCGAATCCGTTCCGAAGTGATCTCGAGTGATGTTTAACTCAAATCTAATTCGGGTTAACTCGAGGTTAACTCGAGCTCATGAGCCGCCATATTTTCGCTTTGCATAGAGTAAAGCAGCCGCCCATTCTGATTCGGTGCTATCCTGCCTTAACTTGCAAGCGTGAACGATTTCAGCCGGTTCGATGCCGTATTTCTTGCAATACTCACGCAATAAAACTCGAGAGCTTTTCGGAGGTTCCGGCTCCGAAGTATCGGAGGGCTGATTTGTGGCTGCTGCTGCTTTGGGTGTGGCTGCCTTGCTCGCTGCCTTTTTGGGTGTGCTCTTTCCATCGGATTCTTCGGGCAAATCCTCGCCGGCATAGATGTATAATCCTAATCCGTGGCGTGCTACGGCTTTCGTGAGAGCTCTTTGAATAGTCTTGTTAACTTCAAATGATGTGATGTGCTCGAGTGGGATGGCTTTATTCTTGAAATCCATGATCGGCAGCTCTTCAATGTGCTCGATGCCGTTAACAGTAACGCCAACTTTCACCCATGCCGTTTTCAAATCCGTGTGATAGTTCCATCCATCGGCGTTCTCATAAATGGTATAGGTTGCCTCCGGAAATCTCTTTTTCAATTCAGCCCATGCGTAAGCCCATGAGAGATAAGATAAGCCGTTCTTTTTCTCAATCTTATCATTCACGTTAACGCTGTTAAGTGTTACAAAGTAGTTTGATTCATTCATTTTGTATAACCTCCAATTATGTTGATTCGAGAATCTTTCGTTCAATCCAAATAACCGGTTTCGGTTTGCCGTTGATACGCTTGAGCTTTGTGTAACCTCGAGAGCCATCGGCGGTGATTTTCTTCATTTCAGATAGTTCACGATATAAGCCTTTCATCGTGATCCCGATAGAATCATCAACGGATTCGAGCTTTTGCTTAACAGCCGAAAACGCCTTTTCAGGATCAAGATAGAAATACTTTTCATCATGCCAACCGATGCGGCGTGTTCTCTCATCAAACAGCTCGTTATCGCCATCCGGGAAATGAATATCCCTCGTTTCAACCTCTCTATTACTAATCATTGAAGCGAGAGCCGTGATAAACTTTTCAGCAGGATCGCTTTGTTCGATCTCATTGGCGATCTTTTGAGCCAATTTCATGATGATGGTTCGGTTTTTGTGCGAGAGCTCTTCGGCGTGATCCTTATCAATAAAATTCGATTTGAAAGCATAATATAACCACATATCGAATGAAGTGATGAGCAAAGCTGCTTGAATAGATAATCTGTTCTCGCCGATGCTTTCTCGAGTGCCTTTTATAACCTTGCTGTATAAGCTCGAGAATGTGCCTTTAACGGCTTTGTAATTCTCGATGATATACAAGATGTAATCAGCCATAGCACGTGCGAGAGTGCCGTTTCTCGAAGCCTCAAGCACCTCCGAAAGGTTCTTTCTTTCTGTTTTCACATCTATCGTGAAAATTCGAGCCAATCCGCTTTGTGATAGCTGCGGCTCATCCTCTCCGGTTACAAGATATAAGCATCGGGGGATGTATGATTTCTTCATTTCCGAATTGCTGTTCAACCTGCCTCGAAAAGCTCTATCGCCGGCGGCTCTTGCGATCCGGTTGAATTGCTCGTTTTGGCTATCTCGAGCCGCCTTGCTGCCTTTCGGGTGAAAATCATCAATCCACAAAATAGAATCTTTGAGGATGAAACTCAAAAGCTCGTTTCGGTTCCATGTGCTTTCGAATGAGGTTGGCGGCGTGGTTGATGTGAATTTCCCGAAGTGGCTCATCGCTAAAGCTGCGAGCGTGCTTTTTCCGTTTTGGCTTTTGCCTCGTAGGTATAAACAGAAACCACATTCGCCGTTTACATCACGATTGATTTGAGATAGAGCCGCCATGTATATGAGCGATAATAATGGATGTGTAACGCTCTCACGATGTGCCTGAAGCAAAGAGAGTGAAGCATCAAAAGCGGCTTTTCGCTCTTCGGGTGTGCTCGAGCATCCGGGTAAGGTGTATTGCTGAAGCTCATCACCTAATTCGCAAATCAGCTCATGAGCTCCGATGCTGCCTCCGGCGTGGAGATATGCGATCGGCTTTCCATCATCATTGAGAACGAATCCGGTGTGGCTTATTTGGCGTGTGATCTTTGCGCTCTCGCCGGTTAACATGATCGCTTCAACTAACCTCCGAATCGTGCTTTGTGATCCGAATGGAATACATGAACAGCCCCATGATTTAGCGATCCATTTAAGCGATGGGAAATCCTCACCCTTGATAACAGCCTCCGAAAGATGGTTCAAAGTTTCTGATACGCCATCACATTTATATGAAATATCGTTCTCATTCAAACCATCGTTGTTATATATAACTTCGGTGATGATAATAGAGCCATGACAAAGCGGTGTTTTCTCATCCGAATTTTTTATATAACAAAGCTGATTCTTTTTATTGAGCCCGAATCCCTCAATGTTATTCCATATAGCAGCATGAGGGTGATTTGATGAGCTGCTATCCGCTTTCGGATTCGGGTAACGCTCTTTGATGATCTGCTCGAGCTCGCCTTTCTTATAATCATCCGTGTTTTTGGCTTGCTCGATAATCTGCTCAATGCTGCCATTGTGCTCAACGAAATCCGTGATATCTGCTTTCTCCGGCATATCAGCCCAAAGCGAATCAAGTAATATAACCTTGATGCTTTTGGCGGTTCCAATCAGCAGGTTAAGAGCCTTACAAGCATATTCAAAGCCGCTTTTATCGTTATCAGGTGTGAGGATGATATCTTTCCCGGATAGGTAGCGGCTCACGTTTTCGGAGGTGAAACCATCTTTCATATTGGTTGCGCCGAATCCGTGATTCTTGAGCGTGAGAACATCTTTTTCACCCTCAACAATGAAAATAGGATTCTTTTCAATAACCTCATTCAGGTTAAAAAGGGGGATGTTTTGCTTTCCTTTTTCAGCCCAAATGAAATCTTTGTTATCATAGCGAATCTTTGTATTGATGATGGTTCCGTTCTCATCAATATAGTTATATCGAGCAACTTCTTTGCGGCTGCTACTCTTTTTGGCTGCTCTCTTCGGCTTGATGGGCTTATCATCCTCGAATGTGGGTGAGGTGTTCAACCTCGTATAAATCGCATCAAAAATGGCTCTTTGAGAGCATCCGGCAAAGCAATTACAAACAGCCTCGCCGTTATTGCCTCGAGTGATCGAGAGCGATTGTTTGTTATCAGTATGAGCAGGACAAAGAGCCGATGCTTTCTCGCCATGCTGCTCAACTTTCTCGAGGCATGATAACACCTCATCAAATGAAAGTTTCTTCAGTTCACCCATGTTATTCACCTCTCAAAAACTCTTTGAGCACATCCATATCAATGAGATAGCGATTTCCGCTCATGTTATATTTGAGTTTTCCTGAAGCGATCCATGATCGAAGCATCCTCGCATTGATGGGGGTTTCGGGATCATCCTTTCGAAGCTCTTTGATGGCTCCATTTATTGTGCGAATCATGTGATATCACCTCCAACACCGGGCAACGATAACCCCAATTCGCAAAAACAATAAATCAGTTTTTCTGTACTATCGGGATCGTTTGCCAATGCGTTTACTAAATAGCCGCTTGCACAAACTTGATTATCCTCATTAACTGAAATGCAATCGGCTATCGTTTTCAAAGCCTCATTGATTTTGATTTGCTGATTATCCATTTGTTTCACCTCCGATGCTGCCGGCGGTGCTCTCTTCCGGATAGAAAATAGAAAGAATCTCGAAGTAATCATCCGGGAAAGCCTTGAGCAGTTTATCTATGAAACCTTTTCCCGGTTGTGCGAATCCGTTTTCAACCTTGATGTAATACGAAAGTGATACACCCAAATATTTGGCGAATTTTGTTTGGCTGAAGCCCTTTTTCGCCCGATAATCTTTTAAATGTTTCATGTTAAACCATCCTTTATTCATAATAAGAGCCCGGGAAAGCTCTAACACATTCCCGGGCGTGTGCGATCATGATTCGAGCTTTTCATATATCAGGTTCAAATAGTAGTAACCATCCGAAAGCTCATCGGCTGTTTTGATTGATTCATCATCCAACTTCAAATAGATGGTTTCTAATAAATACCTGAAGAGCATCACATCTTGATAAGATGCTTTGTTAAACATCTTAAAGAGCTCGTTTTCTATTTCGGGGCTCAATTCGCCCTCCGATGAATCGTTATCCTGATTCACCAATAAGCGATAATACTCAATGAGCTTTGCTGCTTTGAAGAGCAAATCGTTCATTTCTGAAACGCTTTGAAGTTTCAAGGGGGTTGATTCGGCTTTGGCAGCCGTTGAAGTATGTTTCTTTGTAGCCATGATATTGATGATCCTTTCCAATAGATTTTGATTGCATACCGGTATCGTTAAGGCGATGTTACCATGATATTGAAAGGGCAAATTTGCACCTATCGGAGGGGTAGGGAATAGGCACATAAAAACGAAATTGCATTTCGTGATGTATCAAGTTCACGTGTGGACTTAAACCCCGAAAAATGCACAATCATTTTTTGAGGGGTTCGAATGAGGGTGAGTTTTGTTTGTGTAATGTGCTTAATGAGGTGGTTAAATTCGGAGGCTATATCGACAAATTGATTTTGATGGTTCGCCATAAAAAAAGAGAATCCATCATCCGGATTCTCTTCAGGTGTTCAAGTGATCGGGCGATCCGTTATATCTTTTCGCCGGTATCGTTCAAAGTGAAGCTGCTTTCGTAAGTACAGTTTAACTCTTCGGCTATGCGCCTCAATTCGCTCTCCGGGAGTTTTCGAGAGTGGAGTTTTTTATATAGATTCTGCTTTGATATTCCTAACCGGTTAGCGAGTTCCGTTTTTGTGATGCCTCGCTTTTCGATGATGATCTCTATCTTATCAGTATTACTCAAATCCATGTTTCTTTCCTTTTCTTTGCGTTAAATCCTATTAAATCGGTGTGTTTCGTTCTCTTTCTTTTTATTATTTCTTCTTACGCACACGATGGGGGCGGTTAAAACCTCCGAAGCGGTTACAAAAGTAACTCTTTGGCGGTTCAAAAGAAAGCAGCCGCCATCATTTTGATGGGGGGGATGTGCTCTCGCTGCTCACACCTCCGAATCATTCTCACGATATATTTACCGATGCTATCATTCTACACATTTTCGCTTGATATGTAAACTATTTTGTTTACTTGTTTCAACTATATTGATATACTTATTAAAAGAATATCGGAGGCGCAAATCATGGATAAGGATAATTCAAACAATAGTGATTCTACATTTGAAGAGCTGTTTAATAAGTTGTGCGAACAGATTGATTTTTGGGTTGATTATGAAGCCGGCAGCGAAATCGAATTTCCTCACCTTTCAACCGGTTCCGAATATCCCGAATCCATGTTTGAGGATGTAGTGAGCGAGGCTGAAAGCATCGCTCAATGGTATAGCATCACTCAAAGTTTAATGAAGATGTTATACAAGCTCGAGCAGGATGGAAAGCTCACAACCAACCAAAAGCGAATCTATCACGAAAAGCGAAAGCTCTTTGGGTGGGATAAAGTGAAGAGCGATGGCGATATGATTGATTCAAAGCTCGATCGTGAGAGCCCATATACTCAACTTGTTTGGCTCATGGGGCGTGATTGCATGGCATACCGAAGAGAAAAGAAAGCCGTTCACGATATAAATGAGCGTTCAAAACAATGGCAGAAAGATTATGATAAAAAGTTTTATAAGGATATCGGCGATCCATATATGAGGTTAACCGAATCCGCAATTATTGCACTCGCTGCCGTTATGCACGATTTAAGAAACCTCGAAAAGGATGGCGGTCAAAGAGTATTCATTGATGAGGATAGCGGTGTTTCTGATTTGTATAGAGAATCCAAAGAGCTCGAAGCTCAAGCCTTGAAAGATATCAAGGATATAAAGGTTCTATCTCAAAGGTTGGATGAATTGATCGAGCCTCTCGAGCGTGATCCTGCCATGAGAACCCGGAAAGTAACTGAAGAGAATGGCGTTATATATAAGGCGATTCAATTAGGCTATACAGCCGGGCTCAATGCCAATACAACCGAAATGTTACGTAAAATGAAAGCTGATAACGGCTCATGTAACAGTAATTAAACAAAATGTAACAGATTTTTCGAAAAAACTGTTACGCCTGAAACCATTGAAAATAAAGGCTTTGAGGGCGATTTTCGGAGGGTGTAACAGTTGTAACAGTAAATTTTATAGGTGTGCAACTTTTTTATTGAGGTGAGATAGATGGCGCATATCGAAGAGCGTGGCAATAGTGTTCGAATCCGTGTAGATTGCGGCTTTGATAACGATGGCAAAAGAAAGAGAATATCTAAAACGATAAAAATCCCCGATGGCACACCCAAAAAGGAAAAGCATAGAATGATTCAAGATGCGCTCCGGGAATTAGAGCATCGTGTTAAGGGTGGCTCGAGCATCGAGAATGATAAGCTCAAGTTTAAAGATTTCGTTTCGGGGATGTATGAAAAGAATCATTTATCTACACTCAAGCCAAAAACAGCCGATGGATATAGAACAGTTATTCGGGATCGCCTCATCGAGTATTTTGGCGAAATGCTGCTTCAAGATATCACGCCATTGGATGTGAGAAAGTGGCTCGCCTCATTGGATCGCAAAGATGGCAATAACAAGCCGCTTTCGGAAAATAGTAAAGGTAATTGGTTTCGAACATTATCCGCTATCATGGGAAAAGCTGAAGAGTGGGAATTGATTGAATCCAATCCATGCAAAAAGGTAAAACAGCCCCGAAAGCCTCAATCAGATATCAAAGCTCTATCTCAAGAAGATGTTATCAAGATATTCAACGGCTTTGATGGGTTCGAGGATGAGCGCATAGTTATATTGATGAAAATATTACTCTTAACCGGTATTCGCTCCGGTGAGTGCTCCGGGCTCGAGTGGAGGGATATAGATTTCGATAACTGTTCAATTCACATTGAACGTGAAGCGATATATATTCGGGGTGAGGGCATAAAAGAAACCACACCGAAGAGCAAAAGCAGCCAAAGAGCTGTTTTCATTCCTGCTGCCTTTTGTGATGATCTCAAAGCATATCGTGATAAACAGCTACAAGATATCGAGGATCGTGGCGATCTTTGGATAGGCGAGAAAGGGGATCGGTGCAAACTGTTTACTCAATTCAATGGTTTACCGGTTTCAAATTTCACGATTCATTTTTGGGTTGAAAAGTACCTCAAATGGGTTAACGTGCCTTTCGTGCCGCCTCACGGCTTGCGCCACACGTTTGCATCAATCCTGATTGCGAATGGTATGGATGCGAGAACGGCAGCGGCTCAAATGGGGCATAGCCAACCATCATTGGTATATAACACCTATGCCAATCCTCAAGATTCGGCAAAGAGAAGAGCAGCCAACCTCATGGGCGATCTGTTTTTGAAAGAGAGCTCCGATGATTCGGGCTCGAATGAGTGATTCGGAGGGCTCCAAAAATGGGGGCAAGATGGGGGCAAAATGGGGGCAAAAATATAAAAAGATATAAAAAAATATGCTATGATATGTTAAAGCAAGTACCTGAAAAGCCAATAAAATCAAGGGGTTTTAACACAAAATGAAACAAAACGTAAAAGCTGATAATTCGATTTGTAATCAGCAGGTCGTGGGTTCGAGTCCCACAAATGGCTCCAAGTCTGAAACCCCCGTAAACATGCGTTTGCGGGGGTTTTACTTTGCCTTGATGCTTCCCTGAAAACACCCTCAAAATGCCGATTTGGTTAACGTTTGGTTAACGTTTTTATTTTTTGGATGAATTTATACAGACGCTCAGTATGCATGGGCGATGATGTAAATAATGGGATTTATACAATAGAGATGCCTGATGAATCAACATTAGGTGACTTGATTAAAGTGGTGCTACATGGCGGTAATGGAAATACATGGCCAATCCCAACTACATCAACTTGTTGGAACATTTACACAAACATTGGTAAGATAGCGGATATAGTGCCTGAGAATAAAAGTATTGTTTACTCTGACTTGAACGAAAACACATCGCTTTCTTCTCTGGCAATCTTATGGGTCTACGGATGTCACGAAGAAGACGATGTTGACATTAAACTTATTGAGAGATCATATTTTCAAGGAAGTTGAATAATATGAAATGTCCATTTTGTTCTGAAGAGATGAAGGAAGGTTTTGTCCGTAGCGGAGCAACCCGTGCCGGGCTAATAACCCGTGGCTCCGGTAGCGGATTTCTTTATTGGACTGACGATGAATATAAAGCCGGACTAACGAGTAACGGGTTAAAACTACATGCAGATCAATTTGATGAGTTTGGTTTAGCGTTGACTAAAGCTTATATGTGTGACGCATGTAAGAAAGTCATTTTAGATACCTATGTCGAAGAAAAGTAGATAATATTTGGGATACGGGAAAGGAAAATAGTTTCGTTCATGAGTGACTTTTTTAGAATTACAGGCATTTGCTGTCTGGTTATTATTTTCATAATCAGCTTTTGAATGCTTTTTCCATTTCATGTCCGTTTACGGTTCAATTTTTTAGTGCCTGTGAATATTTCTGCGTGTTAATTTTATTTTTACATGTTTGTTAAAGAGTCTTCACCCTGTAATCATATGAAAAATATAAAATATAATTTAATTATAATCTTTGCGGGCAATTTGTGTTATGGGCAGAGCGGAAAATAAAACAAAAGAGAAAATCGGCATAAGACATATATGGATGTTACTGGTTACGGTAATTCTGCTTATCGCTGCCTTTTCAGGAAGCATAATTGCCTGTTTTTCCTTTTTAAAGCGTACTGCCAGAAGTTACAGAGAAGAAATAGTTATTAAGACTTCAAAACTGGTTGCACAGCAAATTAACGGTGACAAGGTCGATCAGTGGCTTGCGACCGGCACTGATGAAGAATACCTGCAGAATGCGCTTCTCATACAAAACGTTTGTAATAACACCCCATATGTCCAGTATATATATGTTTATCAGATAAGGCCTGACGGATGCCATGTGGTTTTCGATATAGAGACAACTTCAGATGAGCTGTTGAAATATGATGAACTGCCTGATATAGACACAGATGGCCTTGGTGATCTGATAGAATTTGACGAAGGTTTTTCGGATATAATTCCCGTACTGCTCTCCGGCGGTGAAGCAGATGTTATTGAGACTAATGATAAATACGGGTGGCTTTTGACGAAATATGAACCCATATTCGATTCTGAAGGCCGGTGTGTTGCTTATGCAGGTGTCGATATCTCAATGCTGGGCCTGGAGGATTTTTATAAAGATTTTGCCCGATGGATCATCATTATATCTGTAGTTTTCCTATTTGTTCTGATTACCATAAGCTATTTCTTTTTTGCACACGAGAAAAAGGTCGATGAAAATGCTGAGGCATTACGCAGAAACCAACAACAGAGACGTCTTTTTGAAGAGACTGCACTGGTCCTTGCCAACACCATCGACGCGAAGGACAAATATACGCGCGGCCATTCGACACGTGTTGCAGAGTATTCCAGAAAGATCGCTGAACTGGCAGGAAAGAGCGAACAGGAGTGTGAAGACATCTATTACGCAGGGCTTCTTCACGATGTAGGCAAGATTGGTGTGCCGGAACAGGTCATTACCAAAGAAGGTAAACTGACGGCAGAAGAATATGAGCAGATCAAGATGCATTCAAAGATAGGCGCAGATATTCTTAAAGACATAACCGAGTCTCCCTTCTTAAGTATTGGCGCGCACTATCACCATGAACGTTACGACGGCACAGGATATCCGAATCATCTTGTCGGCACGGATATTCCTGATATTGCCCGTATTATTGCGGTAGCTGATGCATATGACGCAATGACCTCAAAAAGAAGTTACAGAAAGACCATACCGCAGCAGAAAGTGAGAGAAGAATTAATCGCCGGTGCCGGGACACAGTTTGATCCAGAATATGCGAACATCATGATTCACATGATAGATCTTGATACTAAATATGAGATGAAAGAGAGAACGGAAAAAGGCCCGTCCATTAAGGATGTGCTGATAGTCGGTGAACACAGGGACACAGTATCTTTAGGCATTAGCCTGATTCCTGCTGAGGTCACACTTAATGTGCGCGTCAGACCGACAGGTAATGATAGAATGTCTAAACCTTCGATCGTCATGTTTGATTCGCTGGACGGACGTTATCACGATACGGAAAAAGAGATCAAGGATCTGATTTATTTCGAGTATTGTGAACTTGGGTTTAACGGTGAATATGCTATGACAGGAGCCAGGAAGATTGAAGTAAAAACTCTTAATCCTGCAGAACCGGTCCCGGCCGAAGACTTTTACAGGATAGAAGCAGTCAGGATCGAAGACCACGCCATGATCCGGATAACCGGAAATAAAAAGGCATATGAATATATTATCGCTCTTCCGGACAGCTCCAGATATACATATTTCGGATTTACAGGCGAACACTGCATCATGAGCAACATGTCTCTCGAACGTGAACAGGAATGGAAACCTGAAGGTTTTATCCCAAGGATCGCCGAAAAGATAAGTTTCATAAATGTTCCCGAAGGCGACATTCCCAATGTTCAGATCGACAGATACCGTTCTTCTTCCACGGCCGGCATTCCGGTAACGGACAAAATGATCCTGTCATTCCATACCATGAGTCTTCCTACGGCCAGACTCGTATGGCACTGTCCTTTCTGCGTTATTTTTTCGTCAGATGACGGAACCGTAACCGGAAACAACTATGTCGAATATGCTCTTGTAAGACTTGATGGTGAGACATGGCAATCCGGTGAAGCTGCTGATAATGAGCTCATTGTAAACAGAAGTGATTTTGTCGGCTGGGATAACTGGAAAAAACTGAACCGTGAAGGATATGATGTTTCTGTCTGTTTTGAAAGAGACGGCAATACCGTCATAACCCGCACTTTAAATGCCGGTATCGAGATCAATAATACTACAACCGTAAAAGACATGAACTCTGAGATCTATGTGGCTCTAACCGGAGACCAGTGTGCAATTACCAATATCAGAATCAGCTGATTTGATGCTGGTAATCTCGCAACTTAACTGACTATAGATTTTCCGCGAACCGGTGACAAACTGAAAAAGAGTGCACGGAAAGTCGGGTAGGACATTTCATTTAGAGTTATGATGAGTATGCAGAGAGCAGGTGATCAAGATGCAAGGTTGGATTGAAGGCTTTCAGGAATCAATCGATTATATCGAAGAAAATCTGTCGGAGGCATTGGACATAGAGAAGATAGCAAGGAAGGCGGCGTTATCACCTTTCTATTATCAGCGGATATTTGGTGCTGTGTGTGGAATGTCGGTCGGCGATTATATTCGTGCACGAAGAATGACACTGGCTGCACAGAGATTGACTAGCACAGAAGAGAAGGTGATCGAAGTGGCTTTGGCATATGGATATGATTCTCCGGACAGCTTTGCAAAGGCCTTCGGAAGATTCCATGGCATCACGCCGTCTCAGGCGCGTGAGCCGGGAACAAGACTTCGGTCTTTGGCTCCTATGCGCATCAAATTAACAATGGATGGTGGAAACATGTTAGAGTACAGCATTACAGAAAAGGCACCGTTTACAATCGTCGGTGTAAAAAGACGATTCAATTCGGATACAAGTTATCAGGAGATTCCGAAGTATTGGGAGGAATGGATGCAACAGGGCGAGAAGCGCCCCGTAATGGGAACTTTCGGCGTGTGTGTCGACATGATTGGAAAGAATTTCGATTATTGGATTGCGGATCTTTACTTCCCGTGGGAAGAAAACCCGGAAGGGTGCGAGACGAGGGTAATCCCCGGAAGCTTATGGGCGCAATTTCCATGCACTCTGGAGACGTTGCAGGCTGTGAATACAAAGATATGGTCAGAGTGGCTCCCTTCGCTCCGTGGATATCAGCTTGCAGAAGATTGTGAAATAGAAGTCTATCTTCCCTCGGAAGACGGTTCCGGAGAGATTAAGACAGCTATTTGGGTACCTCTGAAGAAAGAGTTGAATTGAATTTGAATAACAGGAGGCCAGAGAGTATATGAAGATTGAAAAAGTTTATAAGGATTCATTCGTTGTAATTGGAAAAGAAGGATCCACCCGGGATGGGGACGGTTTCGTTCAGAGACTTTGGCAAGAGGCTAATTCCAATTTTGATGAGATTTCCGATCTTGCGAAAAGAGATGAATCAGGAAATCTCGTTGGTGTATGGGGGGCAATGACTGACTTCTCACGATCATTCAAGCCTTGGGATGATTTCAAAAGAGGACTTTATCTTGCAGGAGCAGAATGTAGGGATGACGCGGATCCCCCCGAAGGTTGGATCAAGTGGGTTGTGCCTGGCAGAAAGTATCTGGTGACAGAGGTTGATCTGGATAGCTATGAAGAAACATTCCGAAATGTGATTGACCACATTATTCCGGAGACGGGAATGAAACTTGCAGGTGCGGCATGCGATTATACAGATCCTACAACGGGGAAGAATAAATTGTATTTCCCTGTGGAGTGAGAAAAACAAATATAGGCCTGATAGTAAATAAGATTGATAAGGAATTAATCGGTTATAATGAATAATCGGCTGGATAATCCAGCCGATTTTATGTTGAGCTCCTTTTCATGTAAATAACTGTCGTAAATTTGTCGTAAGCTATCAGTTTTATATATAGGGATAAGGCTGGAAAGCCTATAATAGGAATACTCTCTTATGCTATCACAGCATAGTTACGGCAGCGCCAGCAAATCCACAAAGTTGCGGATAGTATTCACAGCATTTCATAGCTGCGGCTGGCTTTCCTTGCGTTTGAAGCAATTCTCTCAGTTCTTGAGCATGTCCGTCCGCTTTTATGCGCGTAATCAACTCCTCCAGTTTCCCCATGCCTCCGGCAACATTTTCTATTTCATCTAAAGTTAAGAGTTTACAGGATTTCCCGTCTTCCATAGTAAAAGGCTCCTTTCATATATTCGTATAAGTATATTATAAGGATATATCGGTTAACGCACTGTAAATGAATCGAAAACTAATATTTGAGATTAAAGAAGCAGTAGATTGCGGAGAGTTTGCTCTGTGTCTTGTAAGCGACTGGGAGAAGACCTATAACACACTTTCCTATGACGACAGCGGTAATTATCCTGAAGCAATGACTGCTCCGTTTATTTGGGATCACGGCGAAAGATGTGCTGTAAAATCCTTCCCGAGCAAACAACTCCATCCTGAACAGCAATTCTCCAGCGGCAAGGTCAGTTACTATATTCCGCTTCATTTTGGCCCACGTATATTAGGATATTACATCATGTCGAACACAGATTTTCCTATATACAGCAATCACTGTCCTACAATAACAATGAGTATAGGCAACGCTATAGAAACTATATCCAAACTGAATGTGCTTGACCCTTTGTGTGGAATCTATAACAGAAACGGATTTAATATCAATGCCGGATATATATTTGAAGAATGTATTCAGGCTCAGGCGGCACTCTCTGTTATTTTCATCGATGTTGACGGTCTCAAGATAATTAATGACACTTATGGTCACTCCGAGGGAGACTTTACGATCAAAGCCGTGTCAGAGACTATTGAATTGTCATGCGGCTCTATGGATGTATGCGGAAGAATTGGCGGAGACGAATTCGTAATCATAGGCCGTGGGGAAAATTTTGATGATATATTCAAGAAAAGATTTGATGCTGAACTCGAACAGTAACTGCCAATGATGCGAGCAAGACTTATGGAGAAGACAATCCTACATTTACGGCGACAGTTGAAATAGTACCAAACGCTGTCTCATAAAAAATGAATTTCAAAGTGACAATTTAGTCACTTTGAAATCTGTGAACAGTTATGGTTTTCGCCCGTTATCCGTAGGTATATGCAAATAAGAATAATCGGTCATGGTTTTGTAGAAACAACATTTCAACGTTTCTTTGTGATAGTATTAATTTATGAATGAAGCGGAGAGAAGACGCTGAGGTCTTTATGACTGATAAAAAGACGGATAAAACAAAACGGGCTCCTAGAACAACGGGGACGAATAGGTATGTTCCTGAATTTTCTGATGCGTGTATCCATTCCGCTGTTTCGGATAAAGAATGCCATTTCTTAATGTTGTTTGAACGTCTGATATCTGCCATGACGGATATAGACAATATCGATATTGAACATATAGAGAATCTTCTTATTGAGATATGTTCGATGTTCAGGCTTTCTAAGGCGGTTACCAGAGTATACAAGAATCAACAGGAAGAGCAGGAAGGTGCAGGCGAGACGTTAAGTTGTTTCGATACCGGTAAAGAAGGTAACGAGATCCTTACCTTGCGGACTGTTACAAGCGTAATGTCCAGGGCAACCATTACCACATATATGGCGCCTGACGAAGAACCATTGACTGAAGAGGAGAGGTCAAAGGTCGAACTTGTAATGAGGACGGTCCTTAGTTTTGTGAGCCGCAACAGGATGAGGGATATTGTTTATGAACTTGCTTATTATGATGAAGCAGGGTATCCTAACCTCCGTAATTGGAGAGAATATCTCGATGATGTTGTAAAAAATAAGCGGACAGCGAACAAGCTGGCATTCCGTTATAATCTGAGGCATTTCTCGCTGATCAACAACGAGTTCGGGAGAAGTGCCGGTGATGTCATCATGTTAGATCACTACAACAAACTCAAAGAGATCATCGGCGAGGACGGAATGCTTGCCCGGCTTGGCGGAGACAATTTCTTGGGAATGTGTTCTGTGGATAAGACGAAGACTGTGATCGATTATCTTACAGAGACAGAAGCAAAAGCACCCAAAGGCATGGTTGTTAATATTTCGACCAGTGCCGGCTTTTTCCGTATTCCGAGTGATCATGAAGTCAGGGCAGATGAGATCATGGGCAGCATTATCAATGCCTATCGTATCGCGCAGACCGGCGGTATGGATAATATCGTTTTCTACGATGAGGAGTTCCTTGAAAAAAAGGAAAAGAGCATGCGTGTCCAGCAGTATTTCCCTGAAGCGTTCGAACGAAACGAATTCATCCCGTTCTATCAGCCTAAGGTTAATGTGGTAAACGGCAGCCTCGTTGGTGCCGAAGCTCTCTGCAGATGGTTCCATGCAGGGAAGATCATACCGCCTGCAGAGTTTATATCTGTTCTTGAGCAGACAAGTGAGATATGCAGGCTTGATTTCCATATGCTCGAATGCGTATGCAGGGACATGAAGCGCTGGTCAGACGAAGGCAGAAAACTGATAAGGATATCTATTAATTTCTCAAGAAAGCACATTTATAACGCATACCTCCCAGAGACGATTGCTGAGATCGTTGACCGTTACGATCTGCCTCATGAACTGATCGAGATCGAGTTCACCGAATCCACATCCGAGGTCGAATTCAGTGACTTAAAGCGGATGGCGACTGAACTCAGCAATATGGGCTTCTCGATATCGATAGATGATTTCGGTATCGGTTATTCCTCCCTTAATCTGATCAAGGATATTCCGTGGGATACATTAAAGATTGATAAGAGTTTTCTGCCTGACGGATACGGTAAAGACAACGATATGAGCAACATAATGTTCAGGCATGTTGTGTCGATGACAAATCAGCTGGGAATGGAATGCATTACTGAAGGCGTCGAGACCATAGAACACGTTAACACTCTGAGAAGTAACGGATGTGATATCGCTCAGGGCTATTACTTTGACAGACCTCTTCCTGTGGCAGATTTTGAAGACAGGATTGCCAAGGGAAAGTACGAGATCGAGTCGCAATCTGAAATCTGATCAGTTTAAGATCCATTCTGTTGAGAATGGCAATGTTACAGGCGACCGGATTATAGATACAAATTTCAGTGAACAATATAATTGTTGGGATAATCGTGAATTTAACTTACTAAAGTCATAGGAATTTGGCTTTGATTTCTTATTGAATATAACGAAAGGAGAGTTTCCTCTCCTTTCATTGATTTGTGTGCATATAAATGAATTAAATAATTTCGATATTATCAAAATCAAAATTGACATCTTTAGGGACTTGCCACGAATTGAGTCTCATGTGTTCGATGAATTCTTCATTCAACTTTAAACCATATTCTTTAATATAGTAGGAAAGATCCGCATGCCAAATCCATGTCCCATCAGAAAGGCTATCAGGACTGCCAATAACTCCTTTCTCAGGGCAAATGACGTCTCTGGTAACACCTGCGCATGCGGCAAGCATTATACCATTTTGCAAGTAATTACAAATCTCGTCTTTATTTGGAATTTGAGTATAAATATTGTCCATAATAGACGGATCTGTTGAATCTCCATAAGACAATTCTTTATAATATCCGATTTTTTTTCAGAATCATTATTTTCCTCTCTTTCTTGGACTGTATTCTATCCAACTAACGTTTGGTTAACGTCTGAGATTCTTCTGCTTATTTATTCCGTCCAACTTCCGGGGTTCACTTCATGCGGTCATTTCGTACACATGCGCTGGAAGTAAGAGCCATGGAACCTGCTAATAAGAGTGTCGTGATTCTCTTCATTCCTTTCATGGCTCTGCCTCCTGATTAATATGTTTTCTTTGTCTGAAATTATAGAGAATAAAATAGATTGCTGTCTACTTTTTGTGAAATTACCCTCCCTGTTGGTATAAAAATAAATATCTAAATAGTATTGGTAGTCAGTTCAAACCGGAGTTGATTTCCGCTATCATTAGAGCAAATGAAGTTTCAAAGGAGAGACGGACATGGAACTCAAACTGGCTGAAAACATCAAGAGAATGAGAAAAGAACGTTCGCTTACACAGGAAGCATTGGCAAATGCTTTGGGAGTTACGGTGGGTGCAGTTTATAAGTGGGAGGCAAACCTTACGTCTCCTGAGATCAGTATGCTCGTCAGGATTGCCGATCTTTTTGATACATCTGTTGATAACCTTTTGGGTTATGAGATGGCGGATAAGAGAAAGGGAACGATCACAGATCATATCTATGATCTGTTGGGTAAAAAAGACCGTTCGGTATTCGAAGAAGCAGAGAAAGCACTTGTTAAATATCCTAATGATTTCGGTGTGATCGTTGCTGCCGGAAATGTGTTCTCCGCATTCGGTATGGAAGAGAAGAATAACGATATGATGAAGAGAGCGATATCGCTTTTCGAAAAAGCATTGGTGATCGTTCCATATGATATCAATCCGCGTTTTGGAAGGCTCTCGCTGATAGGCAGCATTGCGCTTCTGTATTTCCTGACAGGTGATAGTGACAGAGCTATTTCCATGATGCTCAAAAACAATGAAGCCGGTGTCTTCAATTCGAAGATCGGATTGCTTACATCTTTGAGCGGCGATAGCGGAGATGATTGCTACAGAAAGCTGATCTTAAGTTTTACCGAACTCACTTTCGAGATGATCAACACTACTTCGGGACTGCTCTTCTACTATAAAAACAAAGGCGATCTAAACAGGATTAAGATGCTCTCAAGATGGTGCATCGAGTTTACTGAAACTATCAGAAAAACGGACGAGATGTGTTTCTTTGATAAGACGAAGTGTTCGTATTTAACCTCGGAAAGTTATGCGTATTTCAAGAGCGGTGATAAAGAAAAAGCGGAAGAACTTCTTATAGAAGCAAGAGATCTGGCAGACGTTTTCGACACTTCAGAAGAGAAAACGACAGACATCATCAAGCTGTTTGAAAGCCACAACGCTGTTAGTACATTCAGCCTGCTAGGTGAGACTGCAAAAGAATCGATCGATTATATACTCGGTCTGATCAATGACAAGAAATTCAACGCGTTGTGGAATAAGATCAACAGGTAGGTATTCACATGAAAAACAAATACTTATATGTGGAACTGAAATCTCAGTTCCATAGGGACAACCATGTCTTTTTTATCCTTTCAGTTATCGGTGCACTCCTGTCGGGACTGATGGGAATCGCTATCTCCTGGTTTATGGGAGAACTGATAGATACGGCCTCCGGGAACGGCAGATGGAGCATTAGTGAGCTCCTGATAATATGCATTTTGATTGCTGTGTTTTTCCTGTTTTCTTCATATCTGACTTACTATGCAAAACCGAGATATATCAGGAAAGCAATGCGGAATTATAAGGAGACTCTGTTTGCCGAACTCACGAAGAAAAACATCATGTCTTTCCGTTCTGAGAGCAAGTCGACTTATCTGTCAGCACTGACCAATGACAGCATCTCGATCGAGTCAAATTATCTGGATAAAGAGTTCTGGTTTATATACAGGCTTACGTTGTTTTTTACATCGCTTGGCATGATGATCTACTACTCGCCTTTGCTGACACTGATTGCGATCGCCGTGACTTTGCTGCCGCTTGTTGTATCACTTGCATCAGGTAAGAAACTGAGCAAAGCTGAAGTTAATGTTTCTGATATGAATAAGAGTTTTACGGCAACAATAACTGACTGTCTTAACGGTTTTTCAGTAGTGAAAGCATTCCGTGCAGAGAAACCTGTTACGGGTCTTTTCTCATCAGAGAATACAAAACTTGAAAACTCTAAATTTTCCAGAACGAGTCTTCAGATCCTGATCAGCACGCTGGGCCAGTTTGCCGGCGTAGTTGCACAGGTCACAGTATTTTTCGCAGGAGCATATATGGCTCTCACGAGTAAGGGAATTACAGCAGGCACGGTCATGATCTTTGTAAATCTGATGAACTTTGTTGTTGCTCCCGTAGCGGAACTTCCGGGCCTTTTAGCAGCCAGGAAAGCATCAAGAGCGCTGATAGAAAAAATCGCAAAATCTCTTGGCGAGAGCGTTTGCACAGGCGGAAGCTCAGAGCTTTCTGCTCTTGAAAAAGGAATATCGGTTAAAGATGTATCTTTCTCATATGAAGAAGGAAAAGAAGTCCTTCACGATGTGTCATTCGATTTTGAAGCAGGCAAATCTTATGCGATCGTAGGCGCTTCAGGAAGCGGTAAATCGACTCTTTTAAATCTCATTATGTCCGGTGCTTGCGGCGCCGGATATAGCGGCAAGATCAGATGGGATGACACGGATCTTAAGGACTCGTCTTCGGATTCATTTTTCGATCAGGTGTCGTCGATCGATCAGAATGTGTTTGTATTTAATTCTTCGATCAGGGACAACATCACGATGTTCCGTGATTTCCCTGAGGATGAGATAAAAGATGCCATCAGGAGATCCAATCTTAACGAACTGATTGAAGAACGCGGAAGTAATTATCTTTGCGGTGAAAGCGGAAATGCATTATCAGGAGGAGAGAAGCAGAGAATATCCATTGCAAGAAGTCTTCTTAAAAAATCTTCTGTCCTTGTTGCCGATGAGATCACAGCCGCGCTTGATTCACAGACTGCATATAAAGTTTCATCGGATATTCTGGATCTTACAGGCATAACGAGGATCGTTGTCACTCATTCGCTTGAAGAGAGGTTAATGCGCAGATACGATAAGATCCTCGTCATGAGGGACGGAAGGATAGAAGAGCAGGGAACTTTCGATGAGCTGATGGCAATGAAGAAATATTTCCACGCGCTTTATATGGTTAAGGTATAAGCCTTGATGAGATGGTAAAATACATCTGTTGGAGAAATCTTATCAGGAGCCTGAACAGAACATGAAATACGGCGAATCAACATTTGATATCTTGTATCTTGTCTTCGCGATACTTACAGGCATCGTGATACTGATAAAGCATCGCAATAAAAATGATGTCCTTAGAAAATGGCTGACAAAGTTATTGAAATGGTATGATCTGCCAAGAGTTACAGTTCATGGATTGCGACATACTTTTGCCAGCTTATTGATTGCAAATGGTACGGATGCAAGAACGACAGCGGCACTTTTTAGGACACAGTTCTCCGGCTCTTGTTATGAATGTATATGCCAACCCACAAGACGAAGCAAAGGCGAGAGCGGTCGACAGTTTGAGAGGCTTAATTAAACGAAGAAAAAAGAGGTGAATTTGGTTAACGTTTGGTTAACTATCGGGTAATCCTAAAGAAAAACTAAAGATTGGAAAACTGATCATTTTCGAACCTGCGGAACATACTTAACCCAATGATATAATGAAGTCTCTAGATTGAACCGACCGTTGGAGAATTACATGGAAAGATTTAAGAGATTTCTGATCTGCCCGTTGCTGGCCGTAATGCTCATGTTATCAGGCTGTTTTTATGATCCCGATAAACTTGAGGCGAAGAACCGGGCCGAACTCGAAGAACGGAAAAAGACGGTTACCGATTATATGGAAACCTGTCTGAACGAAAAGTATGCAGATGTTTTAGGTGAAGATCCTTCCAAGAAACTGTTTGATGTATATGACCTGAGCAAAGGCCAGAATCAGGCGTGGTTTAACAGAGGCACATATCCTGCAAAAGCCAAGTGCAGGCTGGATGAATATGAAGTGGAATTCAGCGTAGAGATATACATGGAAAGTAATATAAAGAGCTTCGGTACTTTTAAGGACAGCTTTTACGGCATCTTATACGGAGAAGAAGTGAAACAGGATTTGGAAGAACTGGTCCTTGATTATTCTCTTACAGATATAGACATATACTATCTGCCAAATGAGAAGATAGTGACAGAAGAAGCTGAATTGCGGGAGAATCTTTATGTTTTCGGGAAATACAGTTTTTCGACGCCCGAAGAACTGGACACGATATGTGAATTGATCGATAAACTCAATGAACTCGGATATGTTCACAGAATAGCCATTTCAGATGAAACAAAAAGCCGGGGAAGGTCATCAAATAATAGTACATCGGAAGAGATCCGGGAGTTTTTTGAAAGAGATTAGCATTCTGTCTGATGAGGAGATGGCATCAATATCTGGTTTTTTAAGGAGCGGATTCTTATGAACGAATTACAAACACCTTGTGGCTGTCTGAATCTTTTTGATGAATCGGGGGGATTAGTTTCCTTTGATGTTTGTGCCGGTGAACGTACTCGTTTGAAGATCTATGACGAGATAGTTGATGAGCACATTTCTGTTAAGGCTGTATTGGACGAGATCATAATAGATCCGAGCTCGCTTGTTGTCGGTATGAATTATGTTCTTAAGCTGTCCGGAGATTTTCATTTTGAGTATGGCGATGCGGATGAGTATTCAATCTCGAATGTTGTATCAACCAATGACGCATCTTTGAGTCTGGGCGCGTATGATCCTAATGATGCAGAGAAAGATAGGCAGTATATACCTAATGAGCGCGGAGGAATGGACCCGCCGGCACAATACGATCAGACTAATTTTCACGGGTATGTTTTATTGCCTCTTGAAGACTGGTCAGGTTTTTCTTTCCGGCTTTTAGATTATTCAATTCCTGAGATCAAATTCAAGTTAGCGTGGATAGAGCATCTGCATGATGTGAAGGTGTCAGAATACCAGAATGTAGTAACATCTTTATCAATGTTCTGAATTACATATATAATATTGATGATAAATTATAGAACCACAGTTTCATGCCGAAAGCTTTAAAACAGATTACACTACCGTCTTATGAACAGCATTTCCCAATCCAGACTAAGAAGCGTTGACATTGCCAAGGGCATTGCCATTATCTGCATCATATTGGGACATATGCATGAGGATTCGATCAACAGTGTGGTCTTTACTTTCCATGTTCCGGTCTTTTTCCTGATAACGGGATATTTCATCAAAGACGAGACTCCTGTGGTTCAGTTTATTAAGCGAAAATTCAGGTCGCTGGTAGTTCCATATTTTATTATCAGCCTTGCTCTTATCCTGATCTCCGCATTTCAGGCAATTTTGATAAACCGTAGTATCGGCGAAAATGTCCTTCACTGGACTGAGGCTGCGTTATACGGTTCCGGCGGCGATTACGACAAGTGGTTCACCATTCACCAGATTGGAGCTATCTGGTTTCTCTGGGCAACATTTTTCGCTGCGGTCATAGTTAAATTGCTTCTGAAGAAAAATTATATTGTCCGGATCATCGGAATAGCGGTTGCTTTTCTGACCGGATATCTTACGAGCCGTTATCTGTTCTGGTTCCCGTTAAGCATTCAGGCCGGAATGTGTGCTTCGTTGTACGTTTACATCGGCTATTGTTTCAAAAAAACACAGGATACATTCAGACAGTTGCCCAAAGAAATTAAGATTACGGGTGTAATTTTGGCTGCTCTTGTATGGATATCATTTATCAGAAATTTTGAGTCATTCTGGCTTGTAAGCTGTGATTTCGGAAGAGGCTTTATCGATATCCTTTCCAGCCTGTGTGCGTGTCTTGTGGTATTTGTCATTTCTTACGGCATTGACCGTTATCTGAAAATATCAGCTAAGATCTTATCTTCCATAGGACAGTGCAGTCTGCTTATCCTTTTCATACATCTGATCGAATTGAGTTTTATAGATTGGTCTAATATCGTTGATCTGATCGTCCCGCCCGAAAACCATATTCCGTATTTATTAGTGACGATACTCTGCAAGTTAGCACTGGATATCGGAATAGGCTTTATGATGTCCAAGATTACTTTTATCCGTCGTGCTTTCGCGATGAAAGTGTAAATTATGAATATTAGAGTGAATAATATAATTCAAATTATAAAAGAGGGAATCCGATAATGAAGGTGCTCAAGGCTGTATTAAAAATTCTTCTTGCTGTTGTAATAGTTCTGATCGTTCTTGTTGCTGCTGTTTTGATCTGGCTTACAATTGTCGAATACAGACCTGAAGCAACCGAAAATGTTGCTGTCCAATCTTTGAACGGAGAAGCAAAAGAATTGGCAGCAGGAGACAAGATCAAGATCGTTACATGGAATCTCGGATTCGGAGCTCTGGGTGACAATGCCGATTTCTTCATGGACGGCGGGAAGATGGTCTATCCGGCAGATGAGCCAAGGGTAAAAGAGAATCTTAATGCTTTTATCAATGAGGTATCTTTGCAGGATCCGGATATTGTAATGTTCCAGGAAATAGATATCGACAGTGACAGAAGTTACCACATCGACCAGACCAAATACTTTGATGATTTGGGTTATTACAACAAGGCTTTTGCATATAACTTCAAAGTTGCTTATGCGCCTGTTCCGGTTCCGCCGATGGGAAAGATCGATTCCGGTGTTGCAACATACAGTAAAAGTCCGATTTCTTCGGCTGAAAGAATATCTCTTCCTTGTCCGTTCTCCTGGCCTCTCAGAATAATCAATCTGAAAAGATGCATCCTTGTTACCAGAATCCCTGTCGAAGGAGGAAAAGAGCTTGTAATTCTGAATTTCCACCTTGAAGCTTATGATGACGGCGAGGGAAAGATTGCCCAGGCTAAGATGCTCATGGATATATTAGAGGAAGAAAATGCAAAAGGTAATTATGTGATTGCCGGAGGAGATTTCAATCAGACTTTCTCGACAATAAATAATAAATTCCCTGTGTTACCCGAACAGTGGCAGCCCGGAATCATGGATGTGGATTCGTTCACGGATGACTGGCAGTTCATTATGAGTGAGGATGTGCCTTCCTGCAGATCGATCTATGCACCATTGGCAGGTAACGATCCTTCTTCTTTGCAGTACTATATCATCGACGGATTCATTATCTCTTCAAACATCAGCGTGGATTCATACTATATTGAGGATCTCGGATTTGCAAACAGCGATCATAACCCTCAGATCCTTTATATAACCCTTGAGTAAATAATTAATTTATCAACAAAAAACCTCCCAGGGATCCGGGAGGTTTTTTGCGTGCTTCACTTTTATGGATAAGAGGTTTTGATGTCACTTCACCCTTGAGACAGGCCTCAAAAAATCAATTGTTCGGGTCTAAGGCCTCGTCATAAACTTGATCGATCTCGCTGTTGTGTTGCTCGATAGAATATTTAGCAGCATTCGACGCATTAAGATAATCTCCAACTGAAAAAATAATAGTAGCTGCAATTATAACGATGATTGCTATAACAAGAACCATTTCAACGAGAGTAAAACCCTTGCGTGTCTTTCCTATTTTTCTCATATGCTGCCTCCCCCAAAAAATATTCAGCTTTGTATGAAACAAATATATCACAGTTAGTTCACAATGTGTTCATAATTTTCATATTTTCTTCTATTTTGTGTATGTAGCTAAACGGACCGATTTGTTTTTGTGCATTTTGATATAAAATGCCGAAAAATAGTGGCTTCTAAAGCGTATCTCCTTTCTTTGGACCTATGTTTTCGATGAAGTTTCAGGGTGAATCTACTATTATTTTGATCCTCAACTGTGAATGTTTATGACATATTTCTGTTAACAATTCGTTAACAAGTGACGGATTTCTAATCTGATTGTCAAAGAGAATAAAACAAGGTATACTTTCAGAGTTCTTTTAAGGATGATTAGCTCAGCTGGCTAGAGTACATGCTTGACGTGCATGGGGTCACAGGTTCGAGCCCTGTATCATCCACCATTAAGTCAATGACGACCGGAAATTTAGTCCGGTCGTTTTTTATTTTATTTTTACAATCCGGATATTAGTTATAAGGAATATTACACTTTATTATCTTGACCAAATATTTTTGGAAGCCGATAATTATTATAAATAACAGTATATATTTATTTGATATCCTGTTCTTGAAATATACAATTGGCTGTTGATTGATATGCTTGACTTTTTGATTAAGTATCAAATGAATATAATGATGATCCTGTGCAGTATGTGCGGCGTTATTGCTGTGTTTGTACTGTTCATGAAGGCTCTCCCAAAGAAGCGGCGGTATACACTTCTGTCTGTCGTGATCTGTGCGATGATCATTATGCTGGCTGACTGTTTTGCTTATGCGTACAGAGGTGATACATCCGCTGCAGGTTTCTGGATCGTCAGGATCAGCAATTTTATGGTCTTTTCATTGAATATAGGCATTTTATATGCGTTCAACGCCTATATCATTAATCTGTATGAGGATACGAACAGCAAGAAAGGCTATAAGCGGCTTAAGGTTGTAAATTACCTGGGAATAGCAGGTCAGGTAATGCTCATAGTATCCCAGTTTACGGGAGTATATTATTGGTTCGATGCATCGAACACGTATCAGCGGGGTCCAGGATTTTTGATCTGTTATCTGATCCCGGCAGTTATGCTCATACTCCAGGTAACAGTAATAATCCAGAATTACAAGAAACTTAGACCGATGATAAGTTTATCACTGATAATGTTTTCTGTATTCCCGCTTATTGCTTCCGTTCTTCAGGCAAAGCTGTATGGTCTTTCTCTTATAAATTCGACTATAGCCGCAATGGCATTGCTGCTTTATCTGTTTGCGTTGAAGGATATGAACGAGACTTATGCCAGGGCAAATGACCTTCGGATAGAGCTCCTGACGGCTGAGCAACAAAGTATGAAAAGACTGTTTGAGCAGACGGCTGAAGCTCTGGCCAGTGCTATTGATGCCAAGGATAAGTATACTCACGGTCACTCTTCAAGAGTTGCCGGTTATTCAAAGATGATAGCGAAGCTTTCAGGCAAAGATGATAAGGAATGCGAAGAGATCTATTTCGCAGCTCTTCTTCACGATATAGGAAAGATCGGTGTTCCTGATGAAATTATCAATAAAAAAGGAAAGCTCACCGAAGATGAATATGAGAGGATAAAAGAACATACAACTATCGGTAAGGAGATCTTATCGAGTAATGTCGAATTCCCTTATATAAGTATCGGTGCCCATCACCATCATGAGAGATTCGACGGAAGAGGTTATCCGGAAAAGCTGAAAGGCAGCGATATCCCTGAGCTCGCAAGGATAATTGCCGTAGCCGATGCTTACGATGCAATGACTTCCAAGAGAAGTTACAGGGATCCGCTCCCGCAGGCGACTGTAAGACAGATATTAATTGAAGAGATGGGCGGACAGTTCGATCCCCAGTTTGCAAAAAATATGATCCATATGATCGATCTGGATCAGGAATATGTAATGCGTGAGAAAGAGGATGTAAAAGAATTCGCCGGTAATGATGAATTCAATTTTATGGGCTATAGGGATGTTCATACGGAAGGCATTCTGGCAATTCCTGATCATAAGATAAATATCCGTATACGCATATCTCCGGTTGAAGGCTACAAAGAAAAAGACTGCCTGCCTGTAATAGTTCTTTTCGATGCTTTGGACGGAAGAGTTCACACAGGCGATAAACTTTCCGGAGAATTGCTCTATACCGAATATGCCGAGCTCAAATATAACGGAAGCTATAATCAGGGTGAAGCAAGAGCTATAAAGCCCAACATAATGAATATGAAATCTTCTTCGTTTATTCAGGGCAATCAGGTCTGCGGTGAATATGAGATCGAAGCTGTCAGGCAGAAAGACCATCTGCTTATCAAGTTGATCGGTGAAGATAAGGTGGTCGAATATATAGTTGCTCTGGCTGACAGCACAAGATACTGCTATCTGAGTTTCTCGGGTGCTTATTACCATCTTAATGTAATAGCAATTAATCGTTCTGATGAAAAAGCCCCGGATAATTGCATTCCCCGTATTGCCAAACTGGTTTCTTATATCGAGGGGGAATCCGGCGATGTTCCAAATGTCCAGGTCGACGGCTACAGGACTGATGCGACTGACGGATTCAGACTGAACAAATCAATGGAGCTCGATTTCCATGCTAAGAGCCTTCCGACGGCAAGACTTATTTGGCACTGCCCGTTTATTTGCATATTTACATCTTCAAACGGAAAAGTCACCGATGAAGACTACCGTGAGTTTGCGCTCGTAAGACTTGACGGTGAGGTCTGGGAGACGGGAAACTATGCATCCAATGAGGTGATCATAAACAAGAATGACAGTTTCGACGGCTGGGACAACTGGAAGAAGATCAATAAAGAAGGTTTTGATTGTCATGTCTCGATCAAACGTGACGGAAAGACCATTACGGTAGTTACTGAAAACGGCGGTATTCTCCTTAAGAGTATTACGAAGATCAAAACAGATGATGACATTGTTTATGTAGCGCTCACGGGAGATCAGAGTGCTCTTACCAATATCAGGATAAAGGATTAGCTTTGAGGTCATTGCCGTGATTAATTCTCCGGGCCATAAATAATGGTTAGTTTAATGTATAATCAATAAATATGATTAAAGAGAATCGCCTTACAACTCTGGATAAGATCAGTTTTGTGCTGCTTGCTGTGGCACTTGGTATTTACACGACTGCCCAGGGACTCATGCATAATCCGGATCAGGATTGTCATTTCCTGATCGATCTCGGACGGTATATCGTCAGGAACGGCAGCCTCCCCAAGACGGCGTACTGGCTGATAAATCCTGATGTTCCGACATTGATCCAGCAATGGATGTGTGATGTGTGCAACTACCTGGCCTTTGCTGCAGCAGGTTATACCGGAACGATTATTCTCGGCATGATCTTCAGTCTGATCCTGCTTGGCTGCATGTTCCTGTACTGCCGCGAGATAACAGGCAGTAATCAGGTCGGTCTTAATGCGGCTATTTACTGCTGGATCCTTTTGGGACAGTTTGCATCAACAAGGCCATATTCCATTACTATAGCTATTACTATGCTCGAGCTTCTTCTTCTTAAGAGATTCTTTTCGAATGAAAAACATACGCGCAAAGAAACGCTCATGTTTCTCGGAGGAATAGCAGCCATATTTGTTGCACAGGCCAACTGGCAGGCTTCGAATATTCCGTATCCGATGTTCTGGATACTAAGTTATATACCTCAGATTAAGGCTCGAAAATTCCGTATAAATCTATATGCTTTGGCAGCTCTCGGAACAGGCGCTGTTTTCTCGGTAGTAAGTCCTATAGGCATCAAGGGACCTTTATTCCTTACTTATGTCGGAGATGCTTTTGACGGAATAACCGTTCATGAACTGCTGCCGCCCGAATTCCCGTCACTATATACTGCCATTCAGGTAATGGTAGCTGCGCTGTTTATTTATTCGATCGTCAAGAAAAAACTTACCTCCGAGCAGTTCTTCCTGACGGTGGGATGTTTTGCAATGTCCTGTGTATTCATGAGATGCTGCTGGACTTTGGTTGTGCCGATGAGTTCGCTTCTCGGAAATCTTACTTATACCGAGAGGACTCACAAGATGATGCGCTGGACTTATGTTGCGGCCGGCCTTCTCTCAGTCCTTCTTATCATGAAATACAGTGTCGAAAAGAACGACGACAGAGAGAAGATGATCGCGGCTGTACCTGCTCCCGATCAGGTTACGCTCTATACCGATTTTAACTCGGGTTCGTATTTCCTTATTGATGAATATAAGATATATTTCGATGCCAGACCGGAATTGTACGATGTCGGAATCGCAGGAGATAAGGCTTTCCGCGATGAGGCGTACGGCGCATGGGCAGGTGAGATCGATTACGATGAATTCATAGCAAAATACGGTTTCAACTGGTTTGCCGTAACCAAGGATTCACCTATCCAGACATATCTTGAGAATAATCCGGACTATGAGATGGTGTTCGATAACCAAACGGATAAGATCGTTATCTACAAACTTGCTGGACAGTGACCGCAGGTGTTGATTTGACCGCTTTGCGAAGTAAAATATATAATCTATTACAGTGAACGCATGGAATAAGAGGAGGAATAGTTCATGAGTAAGTTCTGCCCTAACTGCGGGACGCAGGTTCAGGATGAAGCAAATTTCTGCATGAAATGCGGGTATAGTTTCAATCCTGCCCAAGCCGCTGCAGCTGCTGCGGTACAGCCCAAACAGCAGACCGGCACATCATCCAGACTCTGGATCCAAAACTCGGGAGTAGTCAATCCGAACCCGGTAGCCGGTTACGAAGAATATAATCCGACTTTCCACTGCAAATGTGAATACTGTTATTATGAGTTTAATTACCACACCTATGATCTTGGTCACAGAGCCTGGTACCCGCACGGATTCGTTTATTGTCCCCGTTGCCAGAAACCCTTAAGACATAAGCTTGAATATGAGGTGTTAACGAATACTGCACCTTCCCGGCCGGCAGTAACTGCGTCTCCCGCACAACCGGCACCTGCAGAAACACAGAACTGAATTATCAGCTTTGCATCTCATTATCTTGTATAACTATGGCAATAGATAAGAATAAGACTGAGCTGATAAAGGCAAAATACGAGGAGCTGACCGGAACCTTAAGTGATCCGGCAGTTGCTTCGCGTCCGGAAGAATACACCAGGTATTCCAAAGAACTTGCCGCACTTAATCCGCAGGTTGAAGCAATACGCAACTATGAAGCATGCGAGAAAGAGATAGAGGGGATACTTACTCTTCTCGAAAGCGGTGATCTGGGCGGTGACGATGAGATGAGAAGTCTTGCCAATTCCGAGCTCGCTGACGCAAAAGACAGGCTTGCCGCACTTGAGAAGGAACTTGTGATCTATCTGACTCCGGGAGACCCCAGAGATTCAAGATCTGTAATCCTTGAGATCAGAGCAGGTGCTGGCGGAGAAGAATCTGCGCTCTTCGCGTCCGATCTTTTTAAGATGTATAAGGGCTATGCGGCACTTAAGGGCTTTGATGTAAGTATCGTAGATTCCAATCCCACGGAACTCGGAGGCTATAAGGAAATCGTTGCCGAGATCGACGGCCCGCGCGTTTATTCAAGAATGAAGTTTGAGAGCGGAGTCCACAGGGTCCAGAGAGTGCCTGTAACCGAATCGGGCGGAAGAGTACATACATCGACCGCAACTGTTGCTGTCCTTCCAAAAGCGGAACCTACGGATGTCGAGATCAATCCAAATGATCTCAAGATAGACAGATTCAGGTCATCAGGTGCCGGAGGTCAGCACATCAATAAGACTTCGTCTGCGATAAGGATCACGCATCTCCCGACAGGCATGGTCGTTACCTGCCAGGATGAGAGATCACAGATACAGAACAAGGAAAAAGCAATGGAGGTCCTTCAGTCACGTTTGTGGGCAATAGCGCACCAGGCTGATCTGGACAGGCATAATGATGAGCGAAAATCACAGGTCGGAACAGGAGACAGATCCGAAAGGATCCGCACATACAATTACCATCAGGGAAGGGTGACCGATCACAGGATCGGATTGACTCTTTATAAACTAGACAGTATCCTTGCGGGTGATCTGGATGAGATAATCGATGCACTGACATTGGCTCAGGCAGCCGATAAGGCAGCCGGCAGCGAGGAATAATATACTAAGGTTACATATGGAACGGGAAAAGAAATATACAAAGACAATATTTATAGGATCTGATGACGATCAGGGAATAAAGGATGCCGCAGAACACCTCAGAAATGGTGAAGTAATAGGGTTCCCTACTGAGACCGTATATGGACTGGGCTGTGATGCCCGGGACGGTGAAGCCGTTAAGAAGGTTTTCGAAGCAAAGGGACGTCCTGCCGACAATCCTCTTATCTGCCATATCGGTGATAAAGACCAGATAAAAGACATTGCATCCGAGATTACTCCTCTTGCACAAAAACTTATCGACAGTTTTATGCCCGGTCCGATTACTGTTGTAATGAAAAAATCTGATCTGATCTCTGACCGGACAACGGCGGGACTAGATACGGTCGGAGTCAGAATGCCTTCTAATCCGGTTGCAAATAAATTCTTAAGATTCTGCGGTGTTCCTGTCGCAGCACCTTCCGCGAATCTCTCGGGCAGGCCTTCTCCCACAGGTGCCAGATCCGTTCTTGAAGATATGGACGGATATATTTATGCGGTCATTGACGGAGGAGAATCCGAATTCGGTCTGGAATCGACCGTTGTTGACTGCACCGGGACAGAGCCTGTGATCTTAAGGCCGGGAGCCGTAACCAAAGCAGACATCGACCAGGTCCTGCAAAACAGTGAAACTGTCATTGCTTCATCGCCTTCCGGTGATGAGACACCCAGGTCTCCGGGCATGAAGTACCGTCATTATGCTCCGTATGCCGAAGTAGAGATAATGAAGATGCCTGATGGAACGAAGATCACCGGGGATGATGTGACCGATACGGAGGGCAGGGCCGGAAAGTTCTCTTTTACTTCTGAGGATCTGAAGAAACTGTCCGACGAAGAAGCAAAGGAACTGGTCAATATCGCCTCTCCTTTTATCCTCAGATCACGCGAGATCTTATCTAAGAATCCTTTCGCGAGGATAGGACTTTATTGCGGCAGTGAGATAAAAGCCATGTATGCCAAGCTCAACGATAAGATCTTATCCGCACACACGGAGTTCTGCGTTTACGGAAAGACTGTAGATGTTTCCGCAGCTTCACACGGCCTGTTTGAAGGTCTAAGGTATCTTGATGTTCAGGAAGTTGACGTGATACTTGCCCAGGGATTTGAAGGCGACGGCTTATCCGTTGCTTATATGAACAGATTGTCCAAAGCTTCCGGTAAAAAAGAAGAACTCACGAAGGGAATGCCTGTTCCTGCAAGACCTTCCAGGATCCCGCTCCCCATCGATGCATTTAAAAATACCGTTACAGCATCTGTTCTGTTTATCGATGACAACAACACCTCATTATCTGCGTGCTGCGAGTCATTGATGAGAAGGATGCTCGAAAAGAACGAGCCTTATGTATCAGATTCCAGGAGCGATACCGGATTTGAGATCTACTGCGAATCCGCAGGACTTACGGCGATGGACGGGGCAGAACCCGATCCTCAGATGAATAAGGCGGTAAAAGAGCTTACCGGTCTGGGATTGAGTTCCGTCGAATCAAGAAGAGCCAATGCCGCAATATATGACTGCAACGATCTGATACTGACAGTAAGGGACGAACAGGCTTTTGCAATTATAAAAGCCTTTCCGGAGATAAAGGATAAAGTATTCTCATTTTCAACTTTTGCCGCTGCCAACGGACTTGTTATGAAAGATTCCTCC
The DNA here is from genome assembly GCA_017510605.1 of Clostridiales bacterium. Lineage (GTDB taxonomy): Bacteria > Bacillota > Clostridia > Saccharofermentanales > Saccharofermentanaceae > Saccharofermentans. The sequence continues at coordinate 85,333 of JAFWMQ010000014.1, read as the reverse complement.
GGAAGGGTACTGTCTATATCCGTTCCTGATCCTTCAGGCGAGAACTACCAGACATATCTTCATACCGCAAAAGCCCTGAATGCATGGATAGAATTGCTGTTCCCGTATATTCTGAAAGAACTCGGAGCATCAAGGATCTGAATCGGTTTTAGGGACAAAAAAATTGAGACTGGTCTCAAATGACCCTTTAAAGTCTCAATCTGCTTCCAAAGGGTAGAATTTCAATTTTCGAGTTGTTAGAATCTGCCATGTAGGAATCAGACAGGACATGAACAGCGAGAATGCATGCTGAACGGTAAATGCTTGACTTTAGCTCTCGTGCTGTGTTATTCTTCTCGATGCCGTTTATATATAAGCGGTATCCTTGTCCGGCTCAGGGCCGGACCGCAAAGTCCAGAAGGAGGTGAATAATATGGCAAACCAATATCGTTTGATCACAATCCTCAGCACCGATAAGGGTGAAGAGGGAATTGCTTCTCTTACTGACACAATTAAAGCTAAGATCGAATCAGGTGCTACGATTGACGCATTCGACGTAATCGGAAACCGTGAGCTTGCTTACGAGATTGAAGGTCAGAAGAACGGCTACTATGTTCAGACAGTATTTACTGCCGAGAGCGAATTCCCTAAGGAAATTGAGCGTGTTCTCAAGATCACTGATGGCGTAATCCGTTATCTCATTGTTCGTGTCGGTGAGTAATCACTTCAGACAGGAAGGTAACAGTAAATGAACAAAGTAGAATTAGTCGGAAGACTTACCAAGGATCCGGAAGTTAAGCTTACTTCCAACCAGACCCAGTTTTGCAACTTTACTATAGCAGTTGACAGACGTTTTAAGGATGCAAACGGCCAGAGACAGGCTGATTTCATCAATTGTGTTGCATGGCGTCAGACGGCAGTATTTATTCAGAAGTATTTCCGTAAGGGCAACCGCATCGGTTTGGTAGGAAGCATTCAGACAAGAAGCTACGATGATCAGAACGGACAGAAGAAGTTCATTACCGAAGTCGTAATAGATGAGGCAGAATTCGTAGAATCTTCAGGCACAGCATCCGGTGAAGTATATCGTCAGGAGCCTGTTGCTCCCACGCAGTCTTTCAATCCGCCTCCGGCAGATTCAGTGGCTGCTAGTGCACCTACTGCTCCCAATATGCAGATCGATGCGCCAACGATGGGCAGTTTTGACGAAGGTCAGTCCGGTGAGCTTCCATTTGAGATTTAATTAAAGGAGATCACTCAAAATGGCAGAGAACAGAGCACCCAAGGCCGGTGGAAGAGAGTTTGCCGGCGGAATGAGGCAGAGAAGAACACGCAGAAAGGTTTGCAATTTCTGTGCTAATAAGGTCGAGTCAATCGATTTTATGGATGATGTTACTCTCAAGAAGTACATTTCCGAGAACGGAAAGATCCTTCCCAAGAGAATGACAGGTACATGCGCAATCCACCAGCGTGAGCTTACAACAGCTATTAAGCGTGCACGTCAGGTTGCAGTTTTGCCCTACACGGTTCAGTAATCCGTTTTAGGGACAATGGCATCCCTTGTTTAACACAAAACACGGAAGCTACGCTATAATTTAAAAATGTAATAACAATCGGGCCCTCTCAGAGCATATAATGTGTTCTTAGGAGAAAGCCCGATTGTTTTATATAAAAAACCGGGACAGACGGAGGTTATTTATGAAGGTAATATTGCTTTCTGATGTAAAGAATGTAGGCAAGGCCAATGAGGTCGTTAATGTAAGTGACGGCTACGCGAGGAATTTTCTGTTTAAGAAGGGGCTTGCCAAGGAAGTAACTTCCGCCAACCTTAACGAAGTAAAACTTCAGACCGGTGCTAAAGCCGAGCATGAGAGAAGAGCCCTGATCGCTGCCCAGGATGCAAAGAAGATCCTTGACGGAAAGGTCTTCAGAGTCGTCGCAAGAGGCGGAGCTGACGGAAGACTCTACGGTGCGGTTACAGCGCAGGATATTTCCGACAGCCTTAAGAAGGAAGGCTTTGACGTAGATAAGAAGAAAGTCGTTATCTCGAGTCCTATCAAAAACACGGGAATGTTTAAGACAAGGGTCAAGCTTCACCCTCAGGTGTCTGCAGACATCAATGTTGAAGTAGTAACCGGTGCGTGAGAGACCTTTACTGAATATGGCTGATGATATGGAATATTTGAATAATCTTATTGACCAGGATCCTGAAGGCAACGCTGATGTCGATGTCGAGATGGCCCTCCTTGCTCTTTGTATGCGCAAGGATACGGCTATTCTGGGAACCGTTGAGAATAAGATCTCCGATGATGATTTTACTGATGTCCGCAACCGGACTATCTTCAGTGTCATTATCGATATGTTCCTGGATAATATTCAGATCGACCGTATCACCGTTTTCTCGGAATTAGAGAGAAGAGGTCTGGCTGATAAAGCCGGCGGCCGCAGATATGTATACCGCGTAGGCGATAAGGCTGCGGTCCAGTCTGCTCTTCAGAGCTATATAGATGCAATAAGGGAACGCAGTGAGAGGATCAAGCTCATTCAAACGATAGACAATGTAAAGAAAAAGGCTTTGAACGGCGGCAGCCGTACTTCGGAAGCTGTCGATTATGCGATAGATGAGATAACCAAGCTTAAGAGTACAGGTGATACCAAGGGATTTGAGAGTATGCCTGAGATCCTTAAGATGACTATGAGTGAGATCACCGCAGAACTCAGGGATGAGAATGTCGGAGGCAAGATCAAGGTCGGTTTCCCCAAGCTTGATGCCATGCTCGGAGGTCTGAGACCCGGATCGCTCAATATACTTGCCGCACGTCCGAGTATGGGTAAATCCGCTCTGGCTATTAATATGGCAGCTAATGTTGCGGCAAACCAGAATCCTGTTGCGATATTTTCGCTTGAGATGAGCAAGCAGGAAATAGCTTCAAGACTTATGTCCTCATCGATGAGCAAGCCCGTTAGTGAGATCATCTATTCCCATAAGATGAGCGACAGCGACAAGAAGCAGATAGACCTTGCATTGGCAAAGCTCTCGGAATTCCCGATCAGTATTGATGATAATTCAGATACTAATCCCGTAACGATGAAGACTAAGCTTACACAGCTATTCTCGGACCCCAAGAAGGCTCCGAAGCTTGTCATTATCGATTATCTCCAGCTCATGACCATGCCCGGAGTTTCCGGCAGATCACGTAATGAGGAAGTTACGGCTATATCCAGAAGCTTGAAGATCCTCGCCAAGGAATTCAATATTCCGTTTATTGCTCTCTCCCAACTTTCAAGAGGTGCTGCCCAGAGAGATGACCATACACCGCAGCTGTCTGACTTGAGAGATTCCGGTGCGATAGAGCAGGATGCCGATACCGTTATGTTTATCGACAGACCGGACTACTATAAGAAGAAGGACGAGGAAGGTTCTTCTGAAGACAGCAATGCTTCGCAGACAGTGAATTTCAAAGATAATAATGATGCCAAGCCGGCGTTTATATATTTGTCCAAGAACCGTCACGGCAAGACCGGCAGGGATTCCGTCTGGTGGGTTCCCAGAAAGACAATGTTTATAGAGCATAATGACAGTGATCCTGAGGATGACGGCGGAAGTGTTTATACTAGGACTGTTGACGGTGATACGGCATCCCAGAATTATAATTTTGACAGTGTAACCACAGATGAGGCTCCTATACCGGAACCTCCCATGCCTGACAATGATGATATACCACCCGAAGGTGATGATTTCTTTGCCCAGGCGAACGATGATTTCCCGAGCGGGTTTTAGTTTTGAGAAAAGAAGAGACAGTTGAGATCTTAGATAAGGTCCTTGAATTTTCCAACAGTAAAGGATTATTTGATTGCGGCATTATCGTAATCGGTTTGTCCGGAGGTCCGGATTCTGTTGCTCTGCTCCATATCCTTAAAGGATTGAGGAACTGTTTTGATATAGATTGTGATATCTATGCGCTCCATTGTAACCACCATTTGAGACCGGGAGCCTGCGATGAAGAAGCCGAACTCGTAAAACAGCTTTGCGAAGATAATCATGTCAAACTTAAAGTGCTCGATTTTGACTGCAGGGGTTTTGCTGAGAGTAATCACATTTCGGAAGAGACTGCCGGAAGAGTATTAAGGTATGAAGCTTTTGAACAGTATGCAAAAGCTTTGGAGGAAGCTTCTCATAAAACAGTCCGCGTAGCGGTTGCCCATCACAAGGATGATGTCGCGGAGACCATGATGATGAACCTGTTCAGAGGCTCGGGCCTTGACGGACTTGTTAATCCTAAGGCTGTTTCGGGAAGGATAATCAGACCATTGTTGTGTCTCAGGAAGAGCGAACTTGTGGATTATCTTGATACGCTTGGTGTCAGCTATGCGATCGATCAGACAAATCTTACGACAGAAGGGACACGCAATAACTGGCGCAACGATATGCTCCCGAAAATAGGAGGGTTTTACGGAGTGGACCCCGTGGTCCCTCTGGCAAGGACTTACAGGCTATTAAGTGATGACCTTGACTTCATTTCCGGGATGGCTTTTGATGCTTATGCCGGAAACCGCAAGGAGTTATCCGGATATCCGGTCCTCAAAGTATCGGTGATAAAGGATCTGCATCAAGCACTTAAGTCACGTGTTATAAGATCCTTGTGGCTTGAATCATTCGGAAATCTGACGGATTTTGAAGAGAGCAATCTGAAGGATTGCGCAGATCTCATCGCTGATGAGGCTTTGGGTGAGGTCATGATCGATATGCCTTTTGGAAGAAAAGCATACAGATACGGGGATTATTTCGGATTTGCGGGGAGTGACGGAATTGAGTTTTTATCCGGGGCAATTGCCCGTGAAATGGGCTTTGTAGTATCGGAAAATGCCGTAAATACGGTGATTTGCTTTTCGGATGTCACCGGAAATGGCGAAAATAGCATAAAAATCCCTAATTCTTCCCTAAAACTCAGGGCGTTAAGAATTGAGAATAAAGGAGATTTAGAGTATAATAATTTCTCGTGGTTTTGCCCTGTGGATGTAATCCGTGATGGCGGAATCACTTTAGGTAACTGCAAAGGAACCGGAACCGGTCTTCGTATGAGGAGAGCCGGCTCGGAGGGAAGCAAAGAGATAAAACGCTTGATGACTGACCTCAAGATCCCTGAATCTGCCAGAAAGCAGATCATTTTTATGGAAAAGGACGGGGACATATTGTGGTTGCCGGGATTCGGACATGGCACCGGTTTTACGAATGCCATCAGCCGGGAAAGATACATCGCAAATATGCCAGGCAGCGGTTCAAAGCCGGATGAACTGGTCATGTTTACGATAGAAAGGCAGTAAGTGCGGTTTTATGAATATTAATACTGATGAAGTATTAGTGTCTCATGAAGAGATTGAACAAATGCTTGATCGCCTGAGCGGCGAGCTTAACCGGGATTACAACGGCCAGACTCTTGTAGTCGTCGGGATCCTTACCGGAGCATTTATCTTCACTGCTGATCTTGTAAGACGTCTTGAGATGCCTGTCATTGTTGACTTTATGCAGGTGTCTTCTTATGTTGGGGAAGTCTCGAGCGGAGAACTCAAGATAAAGAAGGATATGTCTTACGATATTAAAGATATGAACGTTCTGATCGTTGAAGATATAATCGATACGGGAAGAACGCTGGCTCTTCTGAAGGAGCAGCTCCTCAAAAGGGAACCTAAGTCGCTCAAGATATGCACGGCCTTCGACAAACCAAGCAGGAGAGTGAACGATCTTAAGCCGGATTATAACGGCATCACTGTTCCTGATGAATTCATTGTCGGATACGGACTTGATCTTGACGGAAAATATAGAGATTTCGACGATATAAGGATCGTTAGAAAGGAATAAGAGAAAGTGTCAGATAAAGAGAAAGAAAAGAATGAGAAAAGTTTCAAACCGATAGGCGGAGGATTATTCTTCTACGTCTTGATGATCGTTGTATTGATCGCTTTTTCGACTATTGTTTTCGGCGGTAATTACGGCCAAAAGGAAAAGGCTACTCTCTCAGATGTAATGGCAATCATCGATGATGAGAAGAACGAAGTCAGTCTGGTTGAGATCAAAGGTACGACGGTTAACTTAACATACAAAAACGAAGCAGGCCTCAATGTCGAAGTAACACAGGCTGTTCCTTATGAATTCGTTGACGATCTTGTGCTCAAGCTCGATAAAGCAAAGGCTGCAGGCAAGATCCAGGGATATAACTATTCCGAGCCTTTCGACTGGTCCCTTATTGTCAATGTAGTAATGTTCGGTATTTCCATAGTTATCGTCGTAGTACTGTTCCTGAGCATTACCAGACAGAGCAGGGACGGCAACAGCGTATTCAGTTTCGGCAATAACCGTGCAAGACTGTCTGATCCTAACAAGGACAAGGTTAAGTTCTCAGACGTTGCAGGTTCCATTGAAGAGAAGGAAGAGCTTCAGGAGATCGTAGATTTCTTGAAGAATCCTAAGAAATACCAGCAGCTGGGCGCAAAGATCCCGAAGGGTGTTCTTCTTTATGGCGCTCCGGGTACAGGTAAGACTTTGCTCGCTAGGGCAGTTGCCGGCGAAGCAGGTGTTAAGTTCTTCTACATCTCAGGTTCCGACTTTGTTGAAATGCTCGTAGGTGTAGGTGCTTCACGTGTAAGATCACTCTTCTCTGATGCTAAGAAAGAAGCTCCTTCTGTCGTATTCATCGATGAGATCGATGCAGTCGGCCGTAAGAGAGGTGCCGGTCTTGGCGGCGGCCAGGACGAGCGTGAGCAGACATTGAACCAGATCCTCGTTGAGATGGACGGTTTTGATGCAACATCTAACGTAATTGTCATGGCTGCTACTAACCGTGTTGATGTATTGGATCCCGCACTTCTCCGTCCGGGCCGTTTTGACAGACGTATCATGGTCAATATGCCTGATGCTGATGAACGTGAAGCTATCCTTAAGATCCATTCACGCAAGAAGCCTCTTGCAAAGGATGTAAGTCTTCATGAAGTTGCTCTGTCTACTGTAGGTTTTACAGGCGCAGACCTTGAGAACCTTCTTAACGAAGCTGCTCTTATGACTGCCCGTCACAACAAAAAAGAGATCACCATGCAGGAGATCACTGATGCCACATTCAGAGTTCAGATGGGTCCCCAGAAGAATTCCAAGAAGCTCAGTGACAAAGTTAAGCGCCTTACTGCTTTTCATGAAGCAGGTCATGCTGTTGTCCTCCGTGCGACATCAGAGTTCGAGAAGGTTGACCGTGTAACTATCGTTCCTGTAGGAAGAGCCGGCGGTTTTACTGCTTATAAGCCTGTGGAAGATACTGATTTCTATACCGAGAAAATGCTCCTTGATACCATCAAGATGGCTTTGGGCGGCCGTGCCGCCGAGGAGGTTTTCTTAGGCGAAGTATCGACGGGTGCCGCATCAGATCTTCAGCAGTGCAACAGTATTGCCAAGGATATGATCAAGCGTTACGGCCTTTCCAAGAAATTCCGCAACATGGTATTCGGTGATGAGAATGAGGAAGTCTTCTTAGGTTATTCCATGGGTCAGGTTCAGAGCTATTCTGATAAGACCGCTGCGGAAATCGACGAAGAGATCAAATATATCATCGACAGCTGCTATGAAGAGACTAAGAAGATCCTCTTGGAGAAGAGCAGCACAGTTCAGGGTCTTGCAACAAGACTTATCGAGAAGCTTACGGTTGACGGTCCTGATTTCGAGAAGATCTACGAAGCAGAAGGCGACCTGAGTGCTGTTTATCCGACAGAATATTCAGGCATCGATACTTCTTCTTCAATTGATGTCAGTACCGGGAGCACAAGCACGCCTGATCAGGAACCCTCTGTTCCGGCAGCTCCTGCAAAGGAAGAGAGTACTGTTACTGATGCTGTAGATTCTGATGATTCCAACGATCCGGGTCCGTCAGACTGACAAATGAAACAGATGAATAATTAGGCCGTCTTCCGGGACGGCCTAAATCATATTTAGGGGATGATTAAAATGAAAAAGTTAATCGCTGGTCTGCTTATTGTATCGGTGATCGCGGCTACAGCATGCACCGGTGCCGGTTCTGAGAGCCGGGAAAGCGCAAATGCGCTTGCAGACAACTATGCTTCCATGACCCCGGAAGAGATCTGCGCTTCGCTTACTCTGGAGCAGAAGGCTGCCCAGATGATGCAGACGGTCATTTATAACGTCAATCCGGCTGAAATGAAAAATGCCGATTACGGTTCGGTCATCGGAAGAATAGATAACTGGCCGATGCCTAAGGTTGATGCCTGGAAAGAAACAGTCACATCTTATCAGCAGTATGCTTTGCAGTCTGCTGCGAAGATCCCTTATATCTATGGCAATGACAGTGTTCACGGAGTTAACTTTGCGTCAGGCTGCGTTATCTTCCCTCACAACATAAACATCGGTGCGGCTAACGATGTTGCGCTCACGGAAGAGTATGGAAAGATCGTCGGAAGTGAAGTCGCGCAGACAAGAATGATCCTTAACTTTTCACCTTGCGTTGCCACAGCAAATGATCCCAGGTGGGGACGCACTTATGAGTCTTACTCATCAGACAGCAAGATAGTAACTGACCTAGCTGTTGCATACACGAAGGGACTTTTATCGCAGGGTGTTGTTGTCTGCCCGAAGCACTTTTTCGGTGACGGCATGACATCATACGGAACAGGCGAATCCACTGCTCTCGACAGGGGTGATGCGAAGCTTACCGAAGATCAGATCAGGGAGCAGATCTCCATTTACCAGGCTCTGATCGATGAAGGCGTTCAGGTGATCATGCTCTCACACTCTGCGCTTAACGGCACCAAGATGCATGAGAATGAGAAGTATATCAGCTTGCTGAAAAATGACATGGGCTTTAAGGGAATCGTGCTTTCCGACTGGGATTCCGTAATGAACTGTTCCGGCTCATCTTACAAGGAGAACGTTATCCTCTGCATAAATGCAGGCGTCGATATGCTCATGACAGATACAGACCACGAGGCTGCCATGAGCTTCATTATCCAGGGCGTAACGGAAGGTCAGATCAGCGAAGAGCGCATAAATGACGCGGTTACGAGAATTTTAAGAGTTAAGAAGGAAGCCGGACTTTTCGAAGATCCTTATCTTCAGAAGATAACTACAGAATATGAATTCGGAAGTGCGAGATCACACGAGGTCGCAAGACAGCTCGCTGCTGAATCCTTTGTTGCGCTTAAGGCAGGCAAGAAGATGTATATCGAACCGGGAATGAAGGTCTTCGTCACGGGCCCTGCTGCCAATGACACCGGCGCTCTATGCGGCGGATGGACATATTTCTGGCAGGGTGTTTCTGACAAGGAATACTTCGGTTCGACCGATACTCATCTCGCACCCGGCAATTCGATCGTCGAGGCACTTAAGGAAGCAGGTGTAGATGTCGTTACCGACAAGAGCCAGATATCTTCATGCGACATGGTGCTCCTCTGCATCGGCGAAAAGCCTTACGCGGAATGGTACGGTGATACCGATGACCTGTCTCTTACGGGACTCACGGGACTTCCGGGAAATGCTGAAGCGATCAAGACTGCAGCTGATTCAGGACTCCCTACCGTTGCGCTTATTGTTGCCGGCAGAAATGTGATAATCAGCGATTATATAGATAAATGGGATTACTGCATCATGCTCTATCTTCCCGGATCAGAAGGCGGAAATGCCGTAGCTGACGTCCTTACGAAGAAGGCAGAACTTAAGGGAACTCTTCCCATGCCTTATTACTCATCCGTCGACCAGATCGGTAAGAACGAGTGCTGGAAAGACATTGGCTGGAATGCGTTCAAGGACTGATCCGGGTCCGTCTGACTGATAAAGCAAATTGAGATTTAATTCGGGGCTGTCTCATGAGGCAGCCCTTTCTTATGAGGTTATTATTTCTGAAAACCTATTTTATATATCAGTAAGTATGCATCGAAGTTTTATATAAAGCTTTTCGAAAACAGATTTGTCTGGCATTTGTCAGGTGCTGCCGTACAAATGCAGTGAAAAACTATCGTTTTTCGGTTAATTATCATAGCAAAAGTCCGGAACTGCCGTGCTTTTGCTAGACATAAGGGTAAGGCGCACTCAAAAAAGAATGCCTCATTGAATTGAGGCATTCCTATAATGTGCTTTTTCTATTTAACCTGTTATTACTTTGAATTGATATTCTCGAATGTCAGCTTGAACTTCTCATTGTGATCGATTGCCCAGTCGACTGCCCATTCGGATTCGAAAAGAACTACCGGAGCATTGTCTCTGTCGAGAACGAGAAGTGAAGTTGAAGTGAGGGTCATTTCCTTAGCGTCAAAACCTTCAACATCGGACTTTGCCCAGCGTGCGAGACGGTAGGGAAGAGGTGTTCTGACAATATCAACGTTATATTCCGATTTGAGTCTGTATTCCAGAACATCAAACTGAAGGATACCTACAACGCCCATTACATAGGTTTCGGTACCGATATCCGGCTGCTTGTAGAGCTGGACGGCGCCTTCCTGGGAGAGCTGTTCGATTCCTTTAAGGAACTGCTTTCTCTTCATTGAATCCTTAGGCTCGACACGCGCAAAGTTCTCAGGTGCGAATACCGGGATAGGATCAAACTCAAACTTGCGGTTGGTGGAGATTATGGTGTCGCCGATCCTGAAATTGCCCGGATCGAAAATACCGATGATGTCTCCGGCATAAGCTTCCTCGGTGATGGCTCTGTCCTGGGCCATAAATTGCTGCGGCTGGGCAAGCGTGATCTTCTTGCCGGTGCGCATGAGGTTAACTGTCATGTTCTTCTCATACTGGCCTGAGCAGATACGGATAAATGCCATACGGTCGCGGTGAGAAGGATCCATGTTTGCCTGGATCTTGAATACAAAGCCCGAGAACATTGTGTCTTCAGGTTCAACCATTCCGTCTGTTGTGTGATGAACGGCAGGTCCCGGACTCATCTTGAGGAAATGCTTCAGGAAAGGTTCAACGCCGAAATTGGTGATCGCTGATCCGAAGAATACCGGGGTCAGTTCACCTTTAAGGACTTTGTCCATATCGAGTTCATCACCGGCCATGTCAAGAAGCTCAATGTCATTGCGCAATGTTTCCAGATGTCCGGTCATGAGCATCTCGTCAAGCTTGGGATCATCTATGCCCGATACGCTCTGGGTAACCATGGAAGCACCGTGGTCGTTATTCTCGCGGTCAAAAAGGAGAACGTTGCGTGATGCTCTCTCATAGACTCCTTCGAAATCACCGTCTGTTCCGATAGGCCAGTTGATGGGTACGGATCTTATGCCAAGTACTTTCTCGAGTTCGTCCATGAGGTCGAACGGATTCTTGGCCGCACGGTCCATTTTGTTGATGAATGTGAAGATCGGAATACCGCGTCTTCTGCATACCTGGAACAGCTTTATGGTCTGGGCCTCGACACCTTTCGCTCCGTCAAGGACCATTACGGCCGAGTCGGCAGCACAGAGCGTTCTGTATGTGTCCTCAGAGAAGTCCTGGTGACCGGGAGTATCAAGGATATTTATGTGGCAGCCGTCATATTCGAACTGCATAACAGATGAAGTAACTGAGATACCACGTTTTTTCTCGATCTCCATCCAGTCCGAAGTTGCGTGGCGCTGTGCTTTACGTGCTTTTACGGAACCGGCCTGGTGAATGGCACCGCCATAGAGAAGAAGCTTCTCGGTAATGGTGGTCTTACCTGCGTCAGGGTGCGAAATGATTGCAAAAGTGCGTCGTCTTTTAATTTCTTCAACTGTCGAATAATTCATTTTACCCTCAAGAAATGTATAATAGCCTAATAGAGACAAGTAATTATATATAAGAAAGAAGGGAATTACAAATAATGTTACGTGGCGGAGGCGTTTTGATGCATATCAGCTCACTGCCCGGACCGTTCGGAACGGGAGTGATGGGACAGGAGGCAATTGACTTCGCAAAGCAATTGGCTTCACAGGGAATGAAGTATTGGCAGGTCCTGCCGTTCTCATATCCGGGCATGGGTAATTCGCCTTATCAGAGTTTCTCGGCATTTGCCGGCAACTGGCTTTTTATTGATCCCAGAAGGCTCGAAAAGAGAGGCCTTCTTACACCTGCGGAGGTTCAGCAGGCTGAATATAATCAGAATAAATGGAGGATCGATTACGATTTCTTAAGGACGAACAGGGACGATCTTCTGAGAAAAGCCTTTGAGCGCGCTGATAAGGAACTTCTTTCCAAAGCTGATAAGTTCATAAAGGAAAACAAATGGGTTCAGGATGTAGCCGCTTACCAGACGGTAAAAGATGCGGACTTCGGCAAACCGTGGTGGGAGTGGTCTGATACAAGACTCAGAAATTACGATAAGGCCGCTGTAGCTGAACTTAAGAACAATCCTAATTACAGATATCACGGTTTTGTACAGTATCTGTTTTTCGACGAATGGGCACAGATAAAGTCTGAGATCAATGCTATGGGAATATCGATCATAGGTGATATTCCGTTCTATGTTTCCGGTGATTCCGCTGATGTATGGGCTAGCAGGGGTCTGTTCAAGATGGCTTCGGCAACAAGAGTCAACAAGGTTCTTAATGAGTACGAGAAAGCTTTGGAGAAATATAAGAAGGATCTGGCTAAGAAGGAGAAAGATAAGGACAAGGAGAAAGAATCCGAGCCTTTGAAGGAACCCCGGAAACCGAAGCCTGAAGCTCTTGTTTTCGAGAGCGTCGCAGGTGTACCTCCGGATTATTTCTGCGCTGACGGACAGCTCTGGGGCAACCCCATCTATGACTGGAAGAAGATGAAAGAAGACCACTATGCATGGTGGATGAGCAGACTCGAAGATAACTTCAAGCTCTTCGACTTCTTAAGGATCGATCACTTCCGCGCGTTCTCTTCTTACTGCGAGATCGACGCTAATGCCGAGACTGCAAGAGACGGTAAGTGGATACCGGGTCCGGGCCTTGATTTCTTCGAAGCATACGACAAGAAGTTCAAGGACAGATCACGTCTTATTGCTGAGGACTTAGGCGAAGTTACTCCCGATCTCATGGATTTCATGAGCAAGGTCGGGATCCCCGGAATGCGTGTTATGGAATTTGCATTCTATCCCGGTGACAACAGCTCATTCCTGCCGCACAACTTTGTGAATAACTGTGTCGCTTACACAGGTACTCACGATAACAATACTCTCCTCGGATGGCTTTGGGACAGTCCTGAAGAAGTAAGAAAGACTTGCCTTGAGTATTGCGGTTTTACAGGCGATAACTGGGGCGACGGCGGTACTCACAGCGGTTCCTGCAGAGCGATCATCAGAACGCTTTGGATGAGCCATGCAGATGTTGCTATCATCCCGATCCAGGACATGCTGGGATATGGCGGCGATACAAGAATGAACGTTCCCGGAACGCCTACAGGCAACTGGGTTGTAAGGTTTACGAAGGAAGATTTTGATTCGATAGATAACGAGTGGTACAGGAATCTTAACAGGATCTATTTCAGATAAGGAGGAACCTTATGAAATACATTCTTTGCATCGATCAGGGAACGACTTCCACGAAGGCATTCCTTCTTGATGAGAACGGCAATCTGTCAAAAGGTACACACGTTCCTTTTAAGCAATACTATCCGCAGCCCGGATGGGTCAGCCACGATGCAGAGGAGATCTTTGTATCCGTACTTAAAGCAATCGCGATGCTCCTCAAAGAACACCCGGAAGCAAAAGGCAATATCGTCAGCATGGGTATCACAAACCAGCGTGAGACGACGATCGCTTTCTCGCCTTCAGGAAAACCTTTTACGCAGGCTATCGTATGGCAGTGCAGAAGAACTTCAGATATCTGCAGACGCCCTGAGATAAGGGAGCAGAGCAGAAGGGTCACTGAGATTACGGGCCTTAAGATCGATCCTTATTTTTCTGCCACAAAGATGCTCTGGCTTCTCGAAAATGTAAGGAGCTTAAGAGAACGCTGTTCTTCGGGTGAAGCATATCTTTCCACGATCGACGGCTTCCTGGTTTACAGGCTTACAGGCGGAAGATCTTATGCTTCCGATTATTCAAATTGTTCGAGAACGATGCTCTTCGATATATCGCGGAAAGCCTATGATCCCGATTTTTTGGACCTGTTCGGCATACCCGTAAATACCCTTGCAAAACCTTTGGAGTCATGTGCGGATTACGGCCTGATCGATCTTAAGGAAGAATACCTGAAGACAGCAGGTCTTGATGATGATGAGATCTGTGATCTTCTCTCGGTCAACGGCGTGCATATAACAGGTGTCCTGGGTGACCAGCCCGCAGCTCTCCTTGGCCAGAATGCAATAAATAAAGGCGATTCCAAGACTACATACGGCACGGGAAGCTTCACATTGATGAACCTCGGAACTGAGCCCGTGTTCTCAAAAAACGGACTTCTTACTTCATGCGCATGGTCGATAAAAGGTGTCACCAATTATGCTCTTGAGGGAAGCATTTTCCAGGCAGGTTCCGTCATCAGCTGGCTTAAAGATGAGCTGGGATTTATAAGCGATCCGAAGGAATGTGATGACTTCTGCAATTCCATAGAAGATGCAGGCGGAGTCTATCTTGTTCCTGCATTTACGGGTCTTGGTGCTCCATATTGGAAACCTGATGCAAGAGGTATTCTTACAGGTCTTACGAGAGGCACCGGAAGGGCACAGATCATAAGGGCAGGAGTAGAATCCATCGCATACCAGGTTACAGAACTTGTTAATCTCATGACTGATGATACAGGTATAAAAGCAGGACAGATGAAAGTTGACGGCGGAGTATGCGCAAGCAGTTTCCTGATGCAGCTTCAGTCTGATCTTTTGGGCGTTACAATAACAAGAGCTTTGAGTGATGAGATGACAGCAATGGGCGCAGGCCTTGCTGCCGGTATTCAGTCCGGTATTTTCGAATCGCTTGATCAGACAAGTGGGTTCTATAAGGCAGGAGCCTCATATGAACCGAAGATGTCTGCGTTTGAAGTCTCGGAGAAGATGGAGGGTTATCGTTCTGCCGTAAGAGCAACACTTCTTTCCGGTAACGACTGATAAATGGTTCAGGTCTATATTGTATTTTTCAAGATATTCATTTTTCTGCTCTTAGGCTTTGCGTTAAACAAATCCAAAGTAATAGACAGCAGAGGAGAGCGCGCATTATCGGATATCCTTCTTAAGGCTGTCCTGCCTTTCATGATCGTAAATTCCAGCCAGCATACGTATTCCGCGGAAGCTGTCAACGGAATGGTCACCTGCGCGGCTATTGCCGCAGGTTACTACGCGATATCGATTATTGCCCTGAGATTATCACTTAAGAAAGCCAACATCCTTGAAGATGAGAAGAGGATAATGACTACCTGCACAGTCTTTGCAAATACGGGCTTTGTAGGGTTCCCTCTGATGGAAGCATTATATGGAAGCTACGGCCTTTTGCTAGCTGCCGTATTCAACCTTTGCTACAATCTTTTCTTCTATACTTATGCTGTTTATCTGTTTTCGAGAAAGCCGCGTTTTGCGCTCCTGGACATGTTTAAAAGTTCGGTATCAGTCGCATCTGTCATCGCGATCATCATGTTCATACTGCCGTGGAGGATGCCCGGATTCATTGCAGATACGTTTAAGCTGATAGGTGACATGACTGTGCCTATGTCAATGATCGTAATGGGTTCCATGCTTGCAAGTGTTAATATCAAAAAACTTCTGACTGATAAGAAAGCATACGTAGTTTCAGTATTAAGACTTATAGTTTTGCCAGGGCTTGTGATGGGCGCAGTACTGCTTCTTTCAAACTGGTTTATAATATCTCCGGAGACAAAGAGCGTAGTTGTTCTTATGTGCGCTCTGCCGTGCGGATCGATGAATGTAATATTTGCCGAGAATTATGATGTCGCACCGCATTTTTCGGCGCGGACCGTATCGTTATCAATGGTATTTATGCTTGTTACGATAATGTTCTGGGCATGGGCAGTCAAAACCGTATTCTGAAGATAAGAGGATAAAGGAAATGAGTGAGGATTCAAACAAGATCGAGAGGATCGAGAACGAGAAACTGGTTGAACTTATGGGACTGATCCGTGAGGACAGTTCCGAAGAGAACATGATCGCGGTCCTTAAAGAAGCGGCCGTATCAAAATTCATAGTTCCCGTTGACGGAAGCGAAGGAGATTATAAGTTTCATGCCGTAAGTGACTCCAAAGGTCTTAAATACATGGTCGTCTACAGCGATACTGACAGTTTTGAAGTCGCATTTGAGGATAAGAAAGAGCGTCAGAACGGCGTGCTTGCAGGGTTTGCCGATCTTATAGATGTTGTCATGGCACCCAAGATGGGACTGTCGGGTTTTGTGATCAATCCGGGTTCTGAGGAAGTATTGTTCGGTCATGATATGCTCAAGATGATAGCTGCCCAGATGGGCATCGGAGGCGACGGAACTGCAAAAGTCGGTGAGCCTGACCGTTATCCGCCGAAGCTTAAGGAAGCACTTGACGGTTATCTTCTTATCGAACCTACGGTATCTGATATCTGGGTCAGACTTATGCGCGAGAATGGCACGGACCGCCTCATATGGCTTATCGTTGCCAATGCTGAAGGCGAGGGAGAACCTTTGAAATATACGCTTGATAACCTCCGAAAGTATTGCCTTCCTTATCTGGATAACATGGATGCTATGGTCGTATCGAGCAATGAAGAATTTGCAAAACAGGTGATCAAAGGCGTAAAGCCGTTTGCAACAAGGACTGACGGCTGAATATGAGCAGAGGAAAGACAGGACTGATAGTACTTACTTTTCTGGCAGTATTTTTCTTCCTCTTTATTGCTGTCCTTTTTAATTCGAGTACTAAAAGACAGGCTGCGATCAACAGAATATCGGATCTGGATATCGAGCTGGATTCCATATCTGAATCTGACATCACCATATATTGGATAGGTGAACCGCTCAAGGAACTGGAGCACCTGCTGCCGGTAATCAATGTGATCTCTCCTGAATCGGCTTCGAAAGAAAACCTGCCGGTAAAAGGTCCTTCTTTTCACACCATTGAATATAATCCTAATGGTGACGTAATCGAGGAAAATATCCCGATAGAATACTCTGAGAAACTGATGATCGTGATAAGCGGAAGCCCCGTCCTTACTGATTCCGGTAAAGAGGCTCTTCTCGATGCCATCGCGAAAAACGGTGTTCCGGTACTTGCGATCGGGGATGATGCTTCTGAACTTCTGGGAGAGGTTTTATCTTACAGAAGGTACCGTCAGGGTCCCGGGAGCTCACTCTATTACTGCCTCGGAAGCGGTTATAAGGAAAATCCGATACCCGAAGACAAGGTCAAGGCAGGAGGCATGGATCTGGCCGAGGCTATACCTGACATGGTCACTGCAGCCATGACGGATTATATACCGCAAATCTGACAACAATTCTGTTAAAAAATGAGTGAAAAGTAGTGCCGATTAAGTTTGACACATAATTGTAATAATTATAATATTATAGGGTCTTTTTTATTCCTTTAAGGAGGTGGTTCTTATCCGCGCGTTAGAACAAAAGATCCTGTCCGAGGGTCAGATTCTTCCGGGTGAAGTCCTCAAAGTAGGAAGCTTTCTCAACCAGCAGATTGACACAAAACTCCTTAAGGAAATGGGAGAGGAAATTGCAAGACTTTTCCGGAGTAACAATGTTACAAAGGTGTTAACCATCGAGTCTTCGGGCATTGCGATCGCTTTTGCCGCAGCTCTTGCAATGGGCGTTCCGGCCGTGTTTGCAAAGAAGCATTCCACGAGCAATCTCTCCGGTAAAGTATTTTCATCCAAGGTTTTCTCATATACCCATCAGCAGACATATGATGTCGTCGTATCTTCCGATTACATTACAAGCGAAGATACTGTTCTGATCGTCGATGATTTCCTTGCTAAGGGTAATGCTTTGAAGGGCCTTATCGAGATCGTAGAGCAGGCCGGTGCCAATCTTGCAGGTTGTGCGATAGCTATCGAGAAGGGTTTCCAGGGTGGAGGAGACAGCCTGCGCGAAAAGGGGATAAGAGTAGAGTCATTGGCGATCATTGATAAGATGACGGATGACTCGTTGGAATTCAGACCGCAGTAAGTCTGGAGATTAATTACTGATATGCATTATCTGCATATATATTTTTTGAACGGGAGGCAATTTATGAAGAAGTTGATTTCTATGTTAGTCACGGCAGCTCTTGCAGTTACTTCAGTATTTGCACTTGCAGGCTGTAACGCGGCTAAAGAGAGTGAAGGTGGAAGCGGGGCGTCCAACTTCAAGGTAGGTGCTATCTACATCAACAGCCAAAATGACACATCAGGTTATACTTATGCCCATCATAAGGGTATTACCAAGGCTATGCAGTCTGTAGGTCTTGATCCTTCCAAGGATCTTTACATCGTGGACAATGTTCCTGAGGATGATGAGAAGGTTAAGCAGGCAGTCGACCAGCTTGCAGGTAACGGATGCAATATCATCTTCGGAATAAGCTTCGGTTACATCAATGCTTTTGAAGAAAAGGCCAAGGAATATCCGGACATCATTTTCTCTCATGCAACAGGTTATCTTTCTAATGACAAGAACTTCAATAACTATTTCGGACGTATCTATCAGGCACGTTACCTTTCCGGTATCGCAGCAGGATATAAGTCACTCGAATTAGGCAACAACAACATCGGATATGTATCCGCATGGGGTACAGAATATGCTGAGACATGTTCGGGTATCAATGCATTTGCTATGGGATGCATGTCTGTTAACCCTGATGCCAAGATCAGCGTTTATGAGATCTCAACATGGGGCGACCAGCAGCTTGAGAGACAGGCAGCCGAGACTCTCATAGATACTTACGGATGCTGCGTTATCGCTCAGCACTGTGACTCTTCACAGCCTCAGATCGTTGCTAACGAGAAGGGCGTTTTCGGATGCGGATACAACTCAGATATGACAGCTGAGGCTCCTAATGCCCATCTGACAGCTCCTATCTGGAACTGGGATGCATACTATGCAACAGCAATGAAGGCAGCTATGACAAATCCTGCTACATTCATGACCGAAGTAGGCAACTACTATGAAGGTCTTAACGCAGGTCTTGTTGATATTTCTCCTATCTCTTCCAACTGCACGCCTGAAACAAAGGAAGCAATTGAGATCGCAAAAGATCTTATGAAGAAGGGTGAGTGGGATGTATTCTCAGGCGTTAAGCTCTCATTCTCCGGCAGCGCAGGTTCTGTAACTGTTGAGAAGAATAATGCTGCACTTGTTACAAATGACGGTTCTGAGATCGTTGCAGCCGGCGGACCTTCCGTTGATGACGGTGTAATCCAGGGCTCAATGAACTATTACGTAGAAGGCGTTACTCAGGTTAACTGATAACACATTGATCTGTTTGGGGGATGTTATATGGAATATGCCATAGAGCTTAAGAATATTTCTAAAAGCTTCGGGCCTGTGGCGGCCAATAAAAACATCAACTTATCTCTTGCCAAGGGCGAGATCCTTGCTCTTCTAGGCGAGAACGGATCAGGAAAAACAACACTTATGAACATGCTGTCGGGCATCTATATGCCCGACAGCGGTTCTATTTTTATCGATGGAAAAAGAGTACAGATTAACTCACCGGAAGACTCCGGAAAACTGGGAATAGGAATGGTGCACCAGCATTTCAAACTGGTCGAGCGGTTTACGGCGCTTGAGAATATCCGTATAGGAATGAGGGGAGAAGGACGTTTCCTGCATGGGAATGAAGTCCGCAATAAGATCGAGAATACAGCTTCAAGATTCGGGTTTGAAATAGATCTGGATAAGAAGGTTGCAAATATGGCAGTATCCGAGAAACAGACACTTGAGATCCTTAAGGTGCTCTGTTACGGAGCCAAGATAATTATCCTGGATGAACCTACGGCGGTTCTTACCGTTCAGGAGATCGACAGACTTTTTAATGTCCTCCGCAGGATGAAGAATGAAGGACACTCCATCATCATAATCACGCATAAGCTTAATGAAGTAATGGAGATATCAGACAGGGTTACTGTCCTGAGACATGGTGATTATATCGGCACGGTCAATACAAAAGAGACTAATGACAAAGAACTGACCGAACTTATGGTAGGACGTAAGATCACTCTTAATATCGATAGGCCGGTAATCGAGAAGACACATCCTCTTCTTGAGATAAGGGACCTCACGGTAAAGAACGATGAAGGTGCCATAGCGGTCGATCACATCAACTTTTATATCAGAGGCGGAGAGATACTTGGTGTCGCAGGGATCGCGGGCTCGGGACAGAAAGAACTTTGTGAAGCGATCGCGGGATTAAGGAAGATAGAAGAAGGTCATATGATCCATGAAGGTGAGAGCATCGTCGGAATGTCTCCCAAAAAGATACTGGAGCATGGTATCTCTATGAGTTTCATTCCTGAGGACCGTCTGGGAATGGGTCTTGCTCCTTCATTATCCATTACGGATAACATGATCCTCAAAAGCTATAACGATACCAAAGGCATCTTTGTGGACAGGAAGAGTGCCCGTGAAGAAGCCCAAAAGGTAATCAGGAAACTGGAAATAAACACACCTTCTGCAGATACCCCGGTAAGACGTCTTTCCGGCGGTAATGTTCAGAAGGTTTTATTGGGAAGAGAGATCAAATCCGGTCCCAATGTCCTTATCACTGCATACCCGGTAAGAGGATTGGATATTAATTCTTCATACACGATCTATGACATCCTGAACGGTGAGAAGAAAAAGGGTGTCGGTATACTTTTTGTCGGTGAGGATCTTGATGTCATGCTCTCGCTCTGCGACAAGATAATGGTCATCTGTCACGGAAAGCTTCAGGGCGTGGTAAACAGCGATCATACGACAAAGGAAGAGATAGGCCTTATGATGACAGGCACTCTTAATATTGTAAACAAAGAAGGTAAGACTGACGGTATTGCAAAAGATTCTGCTTTTACAGATGAGGAGGTCAAAGCCTAATGAAAAAATATCATCTGGTAAGAAGAGCGGATTCAAAGATCCAGAGGACGCTTATTTATTATGCGATAGGTATCCTTGTCTCACTTTCAATATGCGGTATCCTTCTTTTGATACTGGGTATAAATCCTTTCCAGTATTACGGAAAGATGCTCACGATCGGACTTGTCGGAAACAGATACGGGTACAAGAGCATTGAAGGCCTTCTGAAAGTATTCGTACCTCTTCTTATTACCTCGTTAGCACTCAGTCTCTCTTTCAAGATGCGTTTCTGGAATATCGGAGGAGAAGGTGAATTCCTGATAGGTGCTATCTGCGCTTCAATCGTTGCATTTAACAGTTCGGGACTTCCCAACTTTGTAACAGTTGTCCTTATGTGTCTTGCTGCGATGTTATCGAGCGGAATAATAGGAATTGCCATAGCTGCATTGAAGGTAAGATTCAATACGAATGAGACTCTGATGACGCTTATGCTCAATTACATTATGTTGTATGTCATAAGATATATCGGCGATACAAAAGCAGACTGGAATTTCTTCTTAAGAGAAGATTCCGAGAGACCGATCTTCGGCTCGTTCCCGGAGTCAGCCGTAATGAAAGGAATACCGTTGGGAAAATTCACACTGCTCTGGTCAGTCATCATAGCAGTTCTGCTTACGGCAATTATTTTCGTTTATCTCAAATACACTAAGCAGGGATTTGAGGTTTCCGTCGTAGGTGACAGCAGCGCGACAGCAAGATATGCCGGAATGAATGTCGGTAAGATCATACTCCGCACGATGTTTATCTCATCAGCCCTGATAGGTCTTGCCGCAGCTCTTGCAGTATCATCTGCAGGTACTATCTCGGATACTATTACTAATGACGTTGGCTGGACGGGCATTATTGTTGCATGGCTCAGTAAACTCAGTATCCCGGCTGTTTTCGTCACATCTATTCTCATCTCGATCCTGCAGTACGGATGCCAGGCTGCGGCCACACAGTATCCTGCTATTGATGTAAATTTTGCAGATCTTCTGCAGGGAATTATCCTGTTCTCGGTTCTTGTTGCGGATTTTGCAGCAAACTTCAGGATCGTAAAAAAGGAGGAAGCAAAGAATGTTTGAAGTATTTACGCTGTTCCTCTTTAACATAATTGTCTATAACATCCCGCTTCTTTACGGTACCACCGGAGAGATCATGATCGAGAAATCCGGCTCTCTTAATCTCGGTGTTGAGGGAACTATGGCTATAGGTGCTGTCGCAGGTTATCTGGCGGGCGCGAAAACAGACAGCCTCTTGGTAGCGTGTCTTGTAAGCTTTATCGCTTCCGGTCTTGTAGGTCTTTTGTTCTCATTCCTCACGGTTACCCTTCAGGCTAACCAGAATGTAACAGGTCTTACCATTACAACTTTTGGTGTCGCTTTTTATTACTTTATCGGCAACGCTTTATCCAACAGCAGCGCAGGATGGCCGAAGCTCAGCGGAACCAGACTGGACGCCCATTCCCAGGCGATCCATATCCCAGTATTATCTGATATTCCTTTCATCGGGAAGGCAGTTTTCTCTCACGGAATTCTGGTTTATTTAGGTGTTCTTATTGCCATTTTGATGTGGCTTTATTTCAAAAAGACGGTTCCGGGTCTTAAACTGAGGGCAATAGGTGAGAATCCTGCTGCTGCCGATTCTTTGGGTGTTAATGTCGCTTTGTATAAATACACCCATATCATCATCGGTTCAGGCATCATGGGACTGGGCGGACTTTATATGGGCCTTAATATGGGCGGCACATTTGAAGGTTCCAACTGCTGGATCAACGGTTACGGCTGGATCTCTATAGCTCTGGTTATTTTCGCGAACTGGAGTCCTGCCAAGGCACTGCTCGGAACGCTTATCTTCGGCTTTTTCAACACGCTGCGTGTCCAGAACGCGGCGCTTGCGTATACCTTCCCCGATACAATGGGCTGGCTTACCAATATACCATCACACTTCTTCTCGGCATTGCCGTTCATCATAACGCTTATCGTTCTCATAACCACTTCGATGTCATCGAAAAATAAGAGCGGTGAGCCGCAGGCTATCGGACGTAATTATTACAGGGAAGACAGATAAACTGAAATATTGTTGTACAATGGATACAAGAAAACTTTTATGGGGTGAAAAACATGCATTGTCCTAATTGTGGTAAAGAGTTAATCGAAAATCAGAAATTCTGCGGCGGATGCGGAAATAATGTAGCGCATTTATGGCAGCAGGCAACTCCCGCGCCCGCACCGGCTCCGGCACCTGTTCCGACAGCCGCTCCGGTTGCAGCACCTGCACCTGCTCCGGCACCGGGTCCCGTTACTCCGCTTGCCCCGGTTGCTGCGCCCGCACCGGCTCCGGCACCTGTTCAGTCAGCTGCTCCTGTTGCAGCGCCTGCACCCGCACCTGCTCCTGCGCCTGCTCCGGCACCGGAGCTTTCGTCCGCATGGCCTATAGATACACCTCCGGTACAGTCTGCTTTTGGTGAAACGGCAACTGATAAGAACGGCGGTGCAAAAGAGCCGAAAAAGAAGAAAGGCATTGTCGGACTTATCATCGGCCTTTCTGCGGCAGGTCTTGCTTTAGTTGTCGCTGCCGTAATCGGTGTATCTTTTATCATTAAAAATTCTGTAAAGGAAACCGAGCACACTAAGAAAACAACTGAAACAGAGACAAAAGTTACAACAACTGAAGTTTCTGATAAAGGTTCAAGAACGATCATGTTCTATGCAATAGGAACAGATCTTGAATCAACAGGTGCCTGCCTTTCAGCAGATGTCAAGGAGATGATGGCAGCTAACCCCGGAAAGAACGTGAACGTCGTTCTCCAGTCCGGCGGATGCTCTGATTTCAAGAACACCTATATGAAAGACGGCCAGACACAGCGTTTCTCTATCATTGACGGCAAGATATCTGAGCTTGATAACCTCGGAGATGTAAACATGGTTGAACCTGACGCACTGGAAGACTTTATTAAGTTTGCAAAAGAGGAATATCCTGCTGAGAAATATATCCTGGTCCTTTGGGATCACGGCGGCGGAGTTCCGCTGGGATTCGGTATGGATGAGCTCCACGAAGGAACTCTTACCGAGATAGAGATGGCTGAGGCAATCGGCAATTGCGATATCGAATTTGAGACGATCATTTTCAATGCATGCCTTATGGGATCCATGGAGGTTGCAAAGGCACTTGATCCTTATACCGAGTACATCGTTGCAGCTGAAAGCCCTACATGGTCAAGTTCGTATTTCGATATCGGAATAAACTATACGAACTTCCTGAATTTCATCGGAAAAGATTTTGACGGTACAGCTAAAGATTACAGCGAGTTCATAGTAAGAGACTACATGGACAGCATCGAAAACATTCAGCAGTCGACCGGATATTTCGGAATCGATACCTGTATGTCCGCAATCGATACAGATAACATCGATGAAGTTTTCATAGCATATGAAGGCTTTATCTCAGCTTTGGATAAGCGTGTTTTCGATAAAAACGGTTATGTAGAATATGTTCAGTTCAGAGATGACTGCGGTGTTTTCGAATCCACTGATTCCGTAGACCTTATAACACTTGCAAACAAATATATTAATTGCGGTGATAAGGATATCGAGAAAGCTGCAAGCAAACTTATTAACGAGGTAGGCAACTGCGTCTTTACAGAGAGCAATAACTCGTACACATATGCTCACGGCATGACAGCTTATTCTCCGTTCCTTTATCCTGAATATTACGATGAGGCAAGACAGACATTCTTAACTCTCGCTTATGATGATGTGACTGTTAAGTTCTACGACAAGTTTGTAAGTAAAGAACTCTATATTCTCGGTGGAACAAGTTACGCAGGTGACTGGTATATCAAACCGTCTGATGCTAATTCTATCCAGGCCGGTAATGAATACGATATTTCAAGTATTGTTACGGATATGGGCGGATACGAAGCTATCGCACTGACACAGGAAGACTGGGATACTATCCGCGAGGTTAAGGTAACGCTCGCATATATGCTTCCTGATGATGATGAATCAATTTATTATCTCGGAACAGATAACCAGTATACGATCGACAGTAACGGATATCTCATTATCCAGAATCCGACAAAGTGGGTATACTTCAACAGTTTCGGATTCGTTACCTGTGAATGTATCAAGTATGAGGTTGCCGCTGACGGCAAATGGTATAAGTATCTTGGTGCAGAGGCTCTGGTAAACGGCCAGACTGCTTATGTGGTAATCGGATACAGTTCTGATGATCCGGACGGACAGATAATCGGATACTGTTATGCGGATATAATCGAAGATACTTATGATTTCAATCAGAGTTATCAGTTTACGGATAATGACAAAATAATCTTCGTCGAAGAGTACTATGACATCAATACGGGTACGATGGATTACCTTGAATTGGGAGATGCTGTTTCTTATGATAAAGCTGTTTCCAATTACAAGTATTCTTCAGTAAATTACGATGATGTTAACTGCTATATCGCATTTGATCTGTATGATGTTTACAACAATGATTACTATATTCCGTTAAGACCCGGAAAACCCGCATATGAGATAGATGCAGCCAGAGGAGATAACGGCTATTCAAACGGCGGCGATTATGATGAGGGAACTGTCGATGCATCCTTTATGGTTGGCTTCATATTGATGTATGATTCCGACAATATTCTTGGTGAAGCATCAGGAGACTGGATTTCATATGAAGATAATCTGAAGGCAGATTCCACATATTATTCGAGTACGGATGCACTTTCACTTACCTTTGAGTATGACGGTTCTGCATCAGAGACATTCTATTTCAAGTATTACTACAGCAGTGACAGCATGTTCTCAGACAGGGAACTTCAGAGCCCTGTATATACCGGTTCCGCATCGGCTGTCGTTGAGAATGGCACAACCTATTACCACTTCGATTTCACCGGTAACATTCAGCCCGGCTACTACATCATTACGGTAAGCACGAGTTCCGGCGGTGAGAGTATATTGATTTCTGCCTGCCAGGTCGTTGATCAGTGATCGGAAACGGGCAGCCTGAGAGGTGATTTAGAATGAAGATGACCGGAGCACAGATACTTGTCGAAACCTTGATAGAACAAGGTGTAGATACCGTATTCGGTTTTCCGGGCGGAATGGTCGTCGATATATACGACAAACTCTACGATAAAGAGGATAAGATCAGACACATTCTGACTGCTCATGAAGAGGGCGCTGTACATTGCGCTGACGGATATGCAAGAGCAACAGGAAAAACGGGTGTCGTCATTGCGACATCCGGTCCCGGTGCGACTAATCTTGTTACCGGAATCGCGACTGCATATCTTGATTCGATCCCGCTGGTTGCAATAACCGGCAACGTTGCCAATTCCATGATCGGACGTGACTCTTTCCAGGAGATCGATATTACCGGCATCACGCTTCCTATTACAAAGCACAACTTCTTTGTGCATAAGGTGTCCAAGCTGGCTGATGTAGTCAGAAAAGCATTTGAGATCGCAAGTTCAGGAAGACCCGGTCCGGTCCTTATCGATATCCCGAAAGATGTTCAGGAAGCTGTCTTTGACTACAAGAAAAAGGCAGTTGCTGAGAATGAACCGATCCCCGTATGTGATGACGGGGATATCAGGAAAGCCGTAAAACTTATAAAGGAATCCAAGCGGCCGTACATCTATTTCGGAGGCGGAGCTGTAAGGACTTCAATAGGCGAAGATATTGTTAAGCTCGCGGATAAACTGGATGCCGTTATCGGCTGCTCCATGATGGGACTTTCTGAAATCCCTTCAGATTCTCCGAGATTTCTGGGCATGCAGGGTATGCACGGCCGTTATGCATCTTCAGTTGCTCTTGCAAAAGCAGATCTTATCATTGCGGTCGGTGTCAGGTTCTCTGACAGGGCAACCGGAAGAACTGAGAAGTTCTCGCTTTCTGCTGCTAAGATCCACGTTGACTGTGACCGCGCAGAGATCGGAAAGAACGTTCCTGTCGATCTCGGTGTCTGCTGCGATATAAAAGATTTTGTTATCAGGCTTACACAGGCTGCTCCGCAGCGTAAGAATTCTGAATGGATCAAAAAGGTTAATGATCTGAAGAAGAGAGAAGCAGATGCTTATGAGGGACTCCCGTTTCTTCCCAGAGATACGATCAATATCATTTCAGATAACGTCAAGCCGGACACGAGACTTGTAACAGATGTCGGTCAGCACCAGTGCTGGACCGCGCAGTTCTTTAAGTTCAGAAACAAGCGCACGTGGATCACCTCGGGCGGTCTGGGAACGATGGGATTCGGTCTTGGTGCTGCCATCGGAAGTTCTATCGGATCCAATACCAGAAGTGTTCTGATCACAGGTGACGGAAGCTTCGGCATGTGCCTTAATGAACTGGCCACCGCGGTCACATACAAGATCCCCGTTACTATAGTCATTTTCAATAATCATGCTCTCGGAATGGTGAGGCAGTGGCAGAAGGTCTTTTTCGACGGAAGATTCTCGAATACGGATCTTGACCGCAAAACTGATTTTGTAAAACTCGCCCAGGCCTTTGGTGCAAAAGGTTATAAGGCAACCAACAAAGAGTCTTTCGAGGAAGCTTTCAAGAAAGCATACAAAGTCAACGGACCTGTAGTTATCGACCTTACGATAAAGAAAGACAGTCTGGTCCTTCCTATGCTTAAACCGGGCGGAACATTCAATAATCTTATCTTGAGAAGGGAGGATATCAGTGATGCAGAATAAGATAATCATTGCAATTTACGTTGATAACCAATATGGTGTCCTCTCGCGTGTTACAGCCATGTTCACAAGAAGAGGTTATAATATCGATTCCCTTACGGTCGGTGAGACAGAATCTCCCGAGTATTCACGTATAACGATCACTTTAACGGCAGAGAAAAACGACAAAGACCAGGTCGTTTCACAGCTTCGTAAGTTATATAACGTAAAAAAGGTAATAGTTCTCTCGACAGAAGACTGTATCAAGAGAGAACTTCTTCTCATCAAGGTAAGAAATACCGAGCAGGCTCATGCTGATATAGTTGAGGCTACAAATATTTTCCGTACGAAGATAATCGACTTCACTGACGAGGCGATCAGTATCGAAGCTACAGGTGACAGCCAGAAAATCGATGCCTTCATAGACTACATGAAGAAGTTTGACATCATCGAGATGTGCAGAACGGGAATCGTAGCGCTTGACCGCGGCAGCACGAATATCTGGTCCGAGCACGAAGACTGAAACCGCAAATTAATATAAATTTAACTAAATTCGCTCCCGCAATCGTTTATAATCTAATCAAAGGTCAAAGCCTTTTGAAACTTCAAAACGAAAGGGAGTGATTTTATGAAGATCACTACACAGGGCAACGGAATTCGCATCGGCACAAGACTTGAGCAGAAGATCGCCTCCAAGATGTCTAAGTTTGACAAGTATTTTGGTGATGAAGGTCAGCTCAATGTACGCATCAGACCCGAAGGATCCGATATGGTCGTTGAGATCACAATGGAATTCGGCGGCAAGATCTTAAGGGCAGAAGCATGTGATGAGGATATCCTGACAGCTGTTGACAGAACGGTTGACAAGCTCGAGTCTCAGATCAGAAGACAAAAGACCAAGTTCCTCAAGAAGAAGAAGGAGTATCCGGGAATCGTAAGTTATCTTGAGGATGACGGTGGTGCAGATTTTGACATCGTTGACGAGAAAGAAGCAAAGATCACAAAGCGTAAGCAGTTCGCATTAAGACCCATGACATCAGAAGATGCAATTTTGCAGTTAGAGATGTTAGGACACGATTTCTATGTTTACCTCGACAGCGATACGAATTCGGTTTGCGTTGTTTATAAGAGATATGACGGCGGATATGGTTTGCTCGAACCGGAATACTGATATCAGATCAAATTAATTACCCGGGGCTGTCTCAGACAAATGGGACAGCCCCCATTTTTTAGGATAGGTTTACAGGAGATCAACAATGGATTATAAGTTCTTAGGACACGGGACAGCCGCTGAAGTCAAGCCTTTAGAGAACAGTGAATACAATATAGATTCTCTGCTCGGGCTTTATGATGTTTTATTTGAAAGCGTGTGGAGAATAGAGACATGTGCTCCGAGATTAAGAGACGGCTGGAGCCGCGAAAATGTTACTCTGGGTCAGTGTTCTATTACAGCTTTTCTTGTTCAGGATATTTTCGGAGGAGAAGTATACGGGATAAAAAGGCCTGAAGGAAATTATCACTGCTATAACGTTATCGGCGGAAAGCAATATGATCTTACGATCGAACAATTCGGCGATGAGGCTTCAAGTCTGATTTTTGACAATACTAATCCACAAAGCCGCGAAGTCCATTTTGCTAAGGAAGAAAAATACGAGAGATACCTCCTTCTAAAGAAGCTTCTCAAAGAAGTATGCGGGAAATAACAACTGATAATCTGTAATACAATTGTTCCACAAATGATCAGGAAGCCGTGATAAACTAGCCTCGGGATTTATATGGATACTTTGGAGGCGAAAAAATGTTGAAACGTATACGTACGTTTATTGTATTTGTTGTTATTACAGCATTGTTCAGCACATTCGTATCAGGCTGTGAAATGCCGTTCGGCAAGAAACACGGCTGGGTCGATTCTGCCGGAGGGACATACTATTATGATGAAGAGGGTAATCCTTATTCCGGATTGCATGTTATGCCTGATGACGGAACGACGAGATATTTTGATGAGAATTCCCATGTCATGGTCACGGGCGAAGCTGAGATCGAAGGCAGGAAGTATCTGTTTGACGCAAACGGAATAATGATGACGGGTTTCCAGGAAATAAACGGAAACAAGAGATATTACAACCCTGATACAGGTGTCATGGAGACCGGCTGGTATAAGTCAGGTGATGAGACATTATATTTTGATGAGACTACCGGAGATGAAGTATACGGCATAACAAAGATCAACGGGGATCTGTACTTTTTCTCGCTTGATGACGGCAATCTCAAAAAGGGACAATTCAGTGATATTAACGGAACGTATTATGCGGATCCAGACAGCGGAAAGCTCGCAAAAGGTCTTCAGACCATCGAAGATCAACTTTATTATTTTGATGATGATACCGGTCTGATGAAAAAAGGCTGGGTCCAAATAGATGATGAGAAGTACTATTTTAACGAAGACAGCGGTGCGGCTGCTGATGGCATCATCGATATTGACGGTTCGAGACACGGTTTTATCGACGGCAAGATGATAAGAAATGAGAAGGCTTTAGGAAACAATCATCTTTACTATTTTGATGAAGAAGGTGACATCATCCGTGAGATAGACGGCGATAAACCCATGGTGGCAATTACTTACGATGACGGTCCTTCCATTTATACCGATTCGATCCTTGATACTTTTGAAGAATACGGACAGAGGTGCACATTCTTTGTTGTAGGAGACAGAATCTCCTGGAATGAGGAACAGGCGATCCGCGAGGCAGAGTTAGGGTGCGAGCAGGGAAACCATACATACAGCCATAACAGACTTACTTCACTTGATGAAGACGGAATGAGAGAAGTCCTTCAGGAAACCGACGATGAACTTATCAGAATATCGGGCAAACCGTCAACATGTTTAAGACCTCCTGAAGGAAGCTGGAATGATACACTTAAAGAAGTATGCGGATGTCCCATCATTCTTTGGAGCGTTGATACACGTGACTGGGAGAGCAGAAACAAAGACAAGATCTGTGCCAATGTAATCGGCAAAGTTAAAGACGGTGATATCATTCTTATGCATGATCTTTACGAGGCTACAGCTGAAGCTACAAAAGTGATAGTACCGTCACTTCTTGATGCAGGCTTCCAGCTTGTAACTGTTGAAGAGCTGGGACTGATCAAGCTGGGCGGACTTGAGGATGGAGTCGTATATTACTCGATTCAATAGGAAGCAATTAATACACACGGTTTTATATGGATAACATAACTGATTATGTCCGCTGGGTAGGCGGAACCGATTTCACAGGCAGGCCCTTTTCGAGAGTCGATAATATCGTGCTTTGCCAGTTATCTTATCTTGATCTGAAAGACATTCCCGAGATCAATACTGAAGACGGAAAAATGACTCTTCATGATGCCGTTACCACTCTTACTAATCTCGGTTTTTCCATTCGGAAAATGGCACCCGATGACAGCGAGAGATTTACGGCTCTTGTCAAGACAGCCGCGAGTTCTAAAAGGTTTGGAGACCTTTATATTTCATCATTTACCGATATCTTAAATGAGGAAGATTCCATACAGTTTTCGGCTATGACCTTCTCACCTGATCCGGATGGCGGATGGGCTTTTGTCGCCTTCAGAGGAACGGACAGCACCATAGCAGGCTGGAAGGAAGATTTCATGACCAGTTTTATGCTGACTTCTTCACAGAAGATGGCAGAAGATTATCTTCGTTCCAGATTTAAGACATTTGATTCTGTCATCGTCGGAGGCCACTCGAAAGGCGGCAATCTTGCCGTGTATTCCGCAGCAGTCTTACCGGACGAACTGTTCGCGAAAGTTGATCATATCTATACTAATGACGGTCCGGGTTTCTGTCCGGAAGTTATGGATACAGATCTTGTAAAAAGAGCAAATCCGAAGACTACGAGGATAGTTCCTCAGTTCTCTATCGTGGGAAGTCTTTTCGCTCCCGAGATAGATGACAGTTATATCATAAAGAGCGATAAACAGATGGCTGACCAGCACGAACTTTGTTCGTGGGGGATCGACCACGGAGATCTTCTGATGGCAACAGACGGAATCGATCCTTTGGCCGACAGGATCAACAGAGGCATCGATAATTGGATCTATTCAGTCGACATAGAAGAGAGAAAAAGATTTATTACCGCTTTCTTTGATTCCATGAGTGAAGACGGCACACTGACCATTGAAGAATTCACGGCCCAGGGAACCAGAGGCTGGGAGCGGCTTCTTAAGATCGTGCTTGGTGATGATGAAGGCTTCAGGTCAGCAGCAGCTTCTTTGCCTGACCAGTTGTTTCTTGACGGCGAGGGAAAGAAATTTACCAGATCCGGTCTATACAGACAGTTCAGAAAATCCGATCTTGCGAAAGGTCTCGTCATGATACTGGCCGGTCTTCTCATATTTCCTGTTCCGGAAGAGTCCCTTTATATTTTTGTCGGAATGCTTCTTATACTTGCAACTGTTATCTCGATAGTACTGACTATACGAAAGATGAAGAAAGACAACTGGAATTTCCAGCTTCATCTGGTTGACGCAACAGTATCGTTTGCGCTCATTGCCACCACTGTTATAACCTTTGTAAAAGAAGGCGCGTTATTTGTTATGGCGAGCGGAATCTTTGCCGCCTTGCTTTTCGCATGTTCATATAACTGTATGGCAAGAGCGAAAAAAACTCACAGCAGAAGATACGCAGCCCTGCTTATAGTTATGGGCGCGGTCTGGGCGGTGAGCGGGCTCTATATCCTTTTCGCCCCGGAAAATACGCTGAAAGTCTATATGATCATTGTCGGAATACTTGCAATCTGTGACGGAATCATAAGAGTTGTAAAAGCTTACAGCGTAAGACACCGTTGGTATGTAAAGTAATGAAGCTTATGATATAATCAAAATAATATGAACTAAAGGGGGCTCTTTCACATGGCAGATGATTTAAAGAATAAGATGGAACCTGAGATTTCCGAAGCTGCGGAAGTTATTAAGGAAGATGCTGCTGTTGTAAAAGCGGCAAAAGAAGTAAAAGAGAAGAAAGCTGAAGCTGCTGCAACCAAAGAGGCCGCTAAGGAGGCTGAAGCAGCTGCCAAAGACGCTGCAAAAGAAGCAAAGAAAGCTGAGGAAGCTGCTGCCAAGGAAGCTAAGAAGGCAGAAGAACAGGCTGCCAAGGAAGCTAAGAAGGCAGAAGAACAGGCTGCCAAGGATGCTGCAAAGAAGCAGGCTGCTCTGGAGAAAGAGCAGGAGAAAGCAAAAGCTGCCAAAGAGAAGGCTGAAGCTAAGCTTGAGAAGAAGAGACAGAAGAGAGCTGCTCAGCAGGCTCTGATCGATGCCTGCCCTCCTCAGTACAGACCGGTATCCACATCCAAGTATTTCTGGCTTGCATTCCTGAGTGCAATTCCCTGCATCGGTTTTATTGCCACACTGCTTCTTGCTATTGCCGGACGTAACAGAAACGTTAAGAACTTTGAGAAGGCCATCCTTGCATATTACATTATCGGAATAGTTATCGGTCTCATTGCCATAATCGTAGTAGGCATGCTGATTCCTGCCGAGATAAGGGAAAACATCATCATGTCTCTTGGCAAGATTTTTAATTCCGTCAGCATCGGCTGAACAGTCTGAACAAAAAAGATTTACGGGGCCCCAAGTTTGCGGGCCCCTTTTTGTTGCCTTCTTTTTATCCTGATGTCTCATGAATGTAACATTGTTATTCTACAATCGAAATAACTAAGACGAGAAAAGGGGAAATGTTCATGGAAGACAGACTTATTTCAAAAAAAGACCTCCTTACAAAAGAAGGGATATCATATGGTACGCTCTACCGCTGGAAGCGTCAGGGTTTGATTCCCGAGAGCTGGTTTATTCATAAGGCAACAGAGATTGGTCAGGCTACATTCTTCCCCGAAGAGAAGATCACTGCAAGGATCGGCCGCATCAAGGATCTCAAGAGCGAATTGTCAGTAGATCAGATGCAGGAACTGTTCTCCGCAAATGTTGAGAGCTTCAAGATCCCCATGCAGGATTTCAAGGATCTGGAGATCGTTGGCAGAATGTCACTTACTGCGTTCACTTCAGTTTTCCCGATGAAGGAACTTCTCGATTTCAATGATGTTTTCGCAATGTACGTAATCGATCATCTGATGAAACTTTCCGGTATATATCTTGAAGATGCAAAGCAGGTATTAAGACTCCTTTGCAAGTATCTTTCCAGCGAGACATCCAAAGAGTACCAGCTTATCCTTCTCCGCAAGATGGGCGTTCCGATGACGGTTCTCGTAAGAGGAGAAGACGAGATACTTCTCGAAGATAATGCCGAGATCATCGCCTGCGCAAACCTGGGCGAATTTGAAGAAGCGTTGAAAGATCAGCTCATTGCCTGATAAGTGGACAAGATGTCTGTAAACGAAGAACAGTTTACAAAAGTACTGAGTGTACTTTCCGAGAGCGTCAGATACAGGATCCTGTCTTTGATCGCCTCGAAGGGTGAACTTACCGCAAAAGACATTCTTTCCGAGTTCGATTTTACTCAGCCGACGCTTTCCCACCATATGGCCTGTCTTACCGAAGCCGGCCTTGTAAACGTAGAACGCAGAGGCAGATTTGCTTACTATTCGATAAACAAAGACACTATAGATATTGTCTCTTCCGGCATTGATTCCCTTAAGTCCGGCTCGAAAAAGTTCATCAAGGAAAAATCAGTTTCCGACGGCGAATCCAAAGAACTGAAAAAGGGCAAAAAGAAAAAGAAGAAGGACAAGAACAAGAAAAAGAAAAAAGACTGATCCGTACGATTAGGAACCACACATAAAAGGCTGTCTCCCTGCTTGATGGAGGCAGCCTTTTTGATGGGGTCAGACCCCATCAAAAAAACGGGGTTGCCTTTTAGGGCAACCCCGAAGAAATGCAGTTCAGATTGAAGAGCAAATTTATTTTGCTTTCTGAGCTTTGAGGAGGTCCTTGATCTCTGTGAGGAGCTTAACTTCATCAGAAGGCTCGGGTGCAGGTGCGGGTTCTTCTTCCTTGGCACCCTTCTTCTTCTTGATCTTGCCGACGCCACTCTTAAGAGTATTGATAGCTTTGAGCATGAAGAAAAGGATAAGAGCCATGATAAGGAAATTGATGATGGCTGTTATGAATGCTCCATAGTTGAGTGAAAGGCTCTGAATCTCTTCAAGTGAAAGACCAGCATAATCAACCCACGGAAGTCGGATAGAGCCGGCAATTTCCGCGCCGCCGACGGAAGCAATCAGAGGATTGATGAAACTGTCTGTAAAGGATGTAACGATGTCCTTGAAGGCAGCACCAATGATTACACCGATAGCCATATCAACTACGTTACCCTTAAGTGCGAATTCCTTGAATTCTTGAATCAAACCCATATATTTTCCCTCCTGATGGATTTTTATTAAAACCCCGGGCCAATTAATATGACCCGGGAAGTTTTACGTTGTTAATAGTCTTATGCGAATTTTCTTGCTTCTTCGGGAAGGCTGTTTACATCGCCGCTGTAAAGGATCGTTGCTTCAACGGGTGTGTCCTTCAGGAAAGCGTCAAGCTTAAGAAGGAAAGCGCCGAGACCTTCGGGGTCATAGTTATTTGCTACTTTGCAGATCGCGTCAACATAGATATGTGTTAAGTCGTAATCTTTGGAACAGATGCCGCAAATAAATGCGAGAACCTGGTCAAAACCTTCGATGGGGTATTCCTTCATATTTACAAGACGAACTGTGGGCTTAAGAAGCTGGTCTAATCTGTTACCTCTCTCTAGGCATACGACGTTGCTGTCAGTAGCTGCAACTGCGTTGATGTCATCGACGAGCTTTGCTGTTTTGCCCGTACCCTTAGGTCCTGCAATAAGTTTAATCATAGAATGTCTCCTTTGGGGATCTTATTTCCATTGGATATCTGGATAGACTTATTTTACTGTAATTGGAGTCCGAAATGAATATAAAAGTGTAAAAAATTAGGAACATTTTTCGGTTTGCACATTTCTTTTAAATATGATAGAATTACCGAGTTCATAAAAGAGTTTTTACGAACGGACAGCGTTTAGCGTGTCCGTTTTTTGTTGTAAAAGGAGAATGGAATTGGCAAAAAGATCAAAAGTGGCACAGGAAGCGTTTGAACTCGCAGAGCCTGTTGTGGCTGAACTCGGATTTGATCTGGTCGACTGTTCTTATGTCAAGGAATCACGCGGAATGGTCCTGACACTTTATATCGACAAAAGGGGCGGTGTAGGTATCGATGACTGTGAGACGGTCAGCCGCGCCGTAGATCCGATTTTCGACGGACAGCCTTCCATAGATCCGGATTTCTTCGAAGTATCTTCTCCGGGTTTGACCAGACCTCTGGAGACAGAGAAAGATTATAACCGCTACAGCGGTGAGAAGGTTGATGTATCACTCTATAAGCCCTTGGAAGGCAAGAAATCCTTCACGGCTGTGATCAAAGGCGCTGATGGTGATAAGGCAACATTTGTATTTGATAACGGCGAAGAACTGACCCTCGGGTTTGAAGATATTGCAAAGGCCGTACGTCATATAGATTTTTAAGTCAGGAGGAAATATAAAAATGCCCAGAAAGAAGAATGAAGAGGAACCTAAGGATACGATAGTAAGTCTCGTTAAGCTCCTCGCAGAAGAAAGAGACATCGATGAGGAAGAAGTTTTCCAGGCGATCGAGAGCGGTCTTGTTGCGGCATACAGACGTGAGTTCGGCGGAAATAAGCAGGATATTAAGTCAGTAAGTGCAGAGATCGACAGAGAGACCGGTGAGATCTATGTTTATAAGCTTGCCGAGGTCGTTGATGATGTCATTGATGAGGCTAATGAGATTTCCATTGAAGCAGCCAAGGAATTAGGCTATGAAGATGTTGAGGTCGGAGATGAGATCGAGATCGGTATCGATGTTGAGGACCTGGGACGTCTTGCTGCCGGTGCTGCAAAGAATGCTATCAACCAGAAGCTTAGAGATGCAGAAAGCGATAAGATCCAGAAGGAATTCTCCGGCAAGATCGGTGAGATCACTTCAGGCACTATCGTTCGTAAGGACGCAAGGAATGTTTATGTAAATATCGGCCGTGCCGAGGCTATCGTTAAGCACGACGGCCAGATCAGAAATAACCGTAATGAGCATTATGATCAGGACAGGATCATGAAGTTCCTCGTTATGGGTGTTGAGGAAGCAAACGGAAGACCTTCTGTTGTTCTTTCAAGAACGGATGCAAGACTCGTAACAAAGCTTTTCGAGCTTGAAGTACCTGAGATCAAGGCAGGCGATGTAATCATCAGATCTGTTGCCAGAGAAGCAGGTTCCAGAACAAAGGTCGCTGTTT
This sequence comes from Clostridiales bacterium, assembly GCA_017510605.1. Lineage (GTDB taxonomy): Bacteria > Bacillota > Clostridia > Saccharofermentanales > Saccharofermentanaceae > Saccharofermentans. The sequence goes on along the minus strand of JAFWMQ010000014.1, from coordinate 48,384 downwards.
ACTCCAAAGATCCCGATATCGATGCAAAGGGTTCCTGCGTAGGCCAGAGAGGCCAGAGAGTTCAGCAGATCATGAATGAACTGGCAGACGAGAAGATCGATATCGTTGACTGGAAGGAAGATCCTGCTCTCTTTATCAGCGAGGCGCTGCAGCCTGCGAAAGTATCCAGAGTTGATACAGAGATCACCACTAATGAGAATGGTGAAGTCGAGAGATATGCAAAGGTTATCGTTCCCGACCAGCAGTTCTCACTTGCTATCGGTAAGAGCGGTCAGAATGTACGTCTTGCTGCAAGACTTACCGGATTTAAGATCGATATCAAGAAAGAGTCTGACGAGAGCGTAGAAGCATCCAAGGCACTTATCGATGACTTCACAGTTGTTGATGACGAAGCCGGCAAAGAGGAATAAGCAGAGCGTTTGAAGTTATGAAGAAAAAGCCGCAAAGAAGTTGTGTATCCTGCAGGACAGTAAGAGACAAGAATGACCTTTTACGTGTTGTTGTGACTCCGGAGGGAAATGTTGTATATGACCCGACCGGTAAACTCTCGGGAAGAGGTGCTTATCTCTGTCCTAACGAGGATTGCATCACGGCAGAACTTAAGAAGGCAGCAAAGCTTTCCAAAGGACTTAAGAAGTCTTTGACCGAAGAAGAGATCAAAGAATTGGCTAAATCACTTTTGGGGAGCATAAAAGAAGCCTGATGACAGATAAGAAGAGAGCACTCGGAATGATTGGGCTCGCAGCCCGCGCGGGAAAAGCAGTATCGGGAAGTGATGCGGTAAACGGAGTCATCCGCTCGAACAAAGTGGAACTTCTGATCGTTACCCGTGATATTTCCAGGAATTCTCTGGAAAAGATATTGAAGAACCTGACAGGCGACAAAGAGATACCCTGCTACAGATTCGCAACATCAGATGAATTAGGAGATGCATTAGGCAAGCCAAACAGAACAGTTGCGGCTATTACGGACAAAAGCTTTGCGGAAGGAATTTCCGCCATACTCGATAATATCAACGAGGAGGAAGATACTTGATGAGTGAAGATAATGAGAATAAGAAGAGCGGTCTGACTGTCGGCGGCGTTTCCGGCAGTAAGAAAATGAGGCTCGGACGCGTACATAAGAAAAAGACTGAGGAGACACCCGAAGCACCTGTTGCCGAGGTGAAGGTTGAACCTGTTGTTGAGGTGAAAGAACCTGCTCCGGCACCGGAAACAGAGACAAAGCCTGTAAAGAAACCTGCTGCAAAGAAGGCAGTATCTGAGGAAAAAGCAGAAGAGAAGAAGACTGCTAAGAAAACTGCTGCTAAGACCGAGGAACCTGCCAAGAAAGCTCCTGCCAAAAAGGCAAGTGAGAAGAAAGAGGCAGCTCCCAAGGCTGACGACGGCGAAGTAAAAGAGAAGAAGACAGTCAAGAAGACTGCTTCCACTAAGGCTGCTAAGGAAGAACCGAAGCCTGAGAAGACTGAAGTGCCTGAGATTAAGGAGACAAAGGTCCCTGAAGTCAAGGAAGAAGTTAAGCCCGAGCCCGTCAAGGAAGAGAAAAAGCCTGAGGTTAAGCCTGAGCCTGTAAAGGAAGAAAAGAAGCCTGAGGTCAAGCCTGAACCCAAGCCGAGACTTTCCTCTGCCGTTATTTCGCTTCCTGATGTTCCCGCAAGAGGCGAGACGATCAGAAGCTCTACGGTAATCACGTATGCCGGCAGAGATAAGAAGAGCCCTGTCAGAAGCGGCGGTACCGGTTATCAGCACAAGGGCGGATTCCAGAAACCGGCCGGCGGCTTTGATAAGGATAAGGACGAAGATAATGCACGTCCGCAGTTCAGAAAAGCACCTAAGCCGAGAACTGAAACTCCTATTGAAGATGCAAAGAAGAGCAGATCTTCTTACGCAGAGAAGAGTGCTTTTGACAAGAAGCACAACAGTTCAGACAGAAGAGACGGCGAGAAGAATTCTTCCGTTGATAAGAGAAAGCAGTCACGTTCAGCACAGTTTACGGGCCGTGTGAACAGTGACGGAGATTATGATGATTATTCCTTCAGAAAGAAGAAAAAGAAGCAGTCTGAACAGCAGGCTGTTGTTGAGCAGGTAATAACCGAGATCAAGATCCCTGCATTTATCACCGTTAAGGAATTTGCAGAAGGTATCGGCAAGAAGAGTTCTGATATCATCATGGCTCTGATGAAACTCGGTGTTATGGCTACGATCAACCAGGAACTTGATTTCGATACGGCTTGTCTCGTTGCAGACAGCTTCGGAATCAATGCCGAACTTCTTGAAGAGAAGACAGAAGAAGATATCCTTTTCGAGGATGCCGATAATCCTGAATATCTCGAACCGAGACCTCCGGTTGTCGTTGTTATGGGACACGTTGACCACGGTAAGACATCACTCCTTGATAAGATCCGTTCAGCTAACGTAACAGAAGGCGAGGCAGGCGGAATCACACAGAAGATCGGTGCTTACACCGTACGTCTCAAGGGCCGTCAGATCACATTCCTCGATACCCCCGGTCACGAAGCATTCACTACCATGAGAGCCAGAGGTGCACAGTTCACGGATATCGCAATTCTGGTTGTTGCTGCAGATGACGGTGTAATGCCTCAGACGATCGAGGCTATCAACCACGCTAAGGCAGCAAATACTGAGATCATTGTTGCTATCAACAAGATAGATAAACCCGGCGCTAACCCTGACAGAGTTAAGCAGGAACTTACAAATTACGGACTTATCTGTGAAGAGTGGGGCGGCCAGACGATCATGGTGCCTATTTCCGCTAAGCAGGGTACAGGTATTGATGACCTTCTCGAAAACGTTCTTCTTACCGCAGACGTCATGGAACTCAAAGCAGATCCGAAGAGCCAGGCAAAGGGTGCCGTTATCGAAGCTAAGCTTGATAAGAACAGAGGTCCGGTTGCTTCAGTACTTATCCAGCGCGGTACATTGAGACAGGGCGATACAGTTGTATGCGGTCCTATCCTTGGTAATGTAAGAGCCATGTACGATGATAAGGGCGTTGCCATCAAGAAGGCCGGCCCTTCGATCCCTGTAGAGATCCTGGGTCTGCCTGAAGTTCCTCAGGCCGGTGAGCTTTTGTTTGCCGTATCTGACGATAAGACTGCAAGACAGCTCGTTGAGAAGCGTAAGATCAAGCAGAGAGAAGAGCAGCTCCACAGATCATCCAAGATGAGCCTTGATACACTTGCAGCTCAGATGGCAGCAGGTGATGTTAAGGATCTCAATATCATCATCAAAGCAGACGTTCAGGGATCTGTCGAAGCAGTTCAGCAGTCCCTCGAAAAACTCACTAATGATGAGGTTAAGATCAACGTTATTCACGGCGGTGTAGGTGCCATCAACGAGTCAGATATCGTTCTTGCCGATGTATCGAATGCGATCATCATCGGATTCAACGTAAGACCTTCACAGATGATTACTGATAAGGCTAAGGAAACAGGCGTTGACGTAAGACTCTACAGCGTCATCTATAACGCGATCGAGGATGTCCAGAACGCTATGAAGGGTATGCTTGCTCCTAAGATCGAAGAAGTTATCTGGGGTCATGCGGAAGTCAGACAGCTCTTCAAGGTCAGCGGTATCGGTACTATCGGCGGATGCTATGTTACTGACGGTAAGATTCAGCGTTCTGCAAACGTAAGAGTAATAAGAGACGATGTCGTTATCTACACCGGTGTTCTGGGTTCACTCCAGCACGAGAAGGATTCCGTAAGGGAAGTCTTATCCGGACATGAGTGCGGCCTTACAGTCGAGAGATACAACGACATAAAGATCGGTGATGTTATCGAGGCGTTCGGCAACATCGAAGTTAAGAGGGACTGATATGAAAAACAGAAGACCTGAGATAGTCGGAGATGAGATACAGAAGATCATCTCTACTATCATCTCGACAAAGCTGAAGGATCCGAGAGTTCCTTTGCTTACATCTGTTACATCTGTCAAGATGAGCCGCGATCTTTCACATGCCACGGTTTTCATTTCCGTATATGGCGATGAGAAGACGCAAAAAGAGGCTATGGAAGCCATAGAACATGCGAAAGGGTTTATCCGTTATGAGACCGTTCAGGAGATCAACTTAAGAGTTGCTCCCGAACTCAGTTTCAAACTTGATAATACTCTTAATGATGCCCTCAGAATGGAAGCTTTGATCGATCAGACGATCAAGGAAGACGAGGCTAGAAGACTTGCAAGGCAAGAGCGTGAAGGCAGGAAAGAAGGTCAGGACGGGTAAATCCTGACTTCTGACAAGAACGGAGTAGTTAATGAGAGAACGCTATAAAGAAGGCAGCGCCAGAAGCGCAAAGAACATCTTAAGCGTTGTAGAAAAGGCGAAGGCGAATGACGAGATCATTCTTGTCTTCCCCCACAGGAGCGTTGACGGGGACTGCGTAGGTTCGTCCTCCGGCGTCGTAAGCATCATCAGGGCTTTGGGAGTAGACGCATATGTCGCTATTCCTGAAGAACTGCCTGAGAATATGTCTTTCCTTGGTATCGATGATATGCTCTTCCGTCCTGACGGAGATACTGAAGCGGCAAGAGAATTTAAGGCCAACAGGACCATCGGAGGCAGGAAAGTCGGCGCTGCTATCGCGACTGATATATCGGAAAGTTCGAGGATGGGCATAAGCGGTGAGATCTTCGATTCCGTAGATCCAAAGATCGTAATCGACCATCACGCATCGGTAACTCACAGATCCGATAACATGTGGATCGATCCTGAAGCATCTTCCGCCTGCGAGATGGTTTTTTATGTAGCTGAGATGACAGCGGAATTTACCGGTAAAGCGCTTAAGGATATTCTTTATCCCAACGCTGCCAAAGCAGTACTTGCGGGGATAGTTACAGATACGGGAAGATTCACTTTTAAGAATACCCGACCCGAGACACTCGAGACAGCCGGCGCGCTTATCGACCTGGGCGGTGACATTTCCGATGTCTGCTACAATCTTTTTGACCGCAAGACAAAGCAGAAATTCCTGTTGTCTGCAAAGGCAAGATCAGAAGTACAATTCTTTTGTGATGATAAGTTTGCTATAACTGTTGTTCCGTATTCCCAGTTCGTGGAATATAACGCCGGGCCTGACGGAGTTGATGATGTTGTATCGGCAATGCGCGACATTGACAGTGTTGAGCTTGCAATAGTATTAAGACAGCTTGAGTCAGGCGAGATCAGAGGCAACGTAAGATCCCAGGAATACTTTGACTGTTCAAAGTTTGCAGAGAGCTTTGGCGGCGGCGGACATATGAGAGCAGCCGGCTTCACAGTCAGGGACGCTGACATATATGATGTTGCCGAAGAGATCATTAAAAAGGTTCAGACCGATTTATGATTCAGGACGGATTCATCCTTGTAGATAAGCCTGAAGGATGGACATCCTTTAAGACTGACCGTTTTATCGGAAATATATTAAGAACGCGCAAGGTCGGACATCTCGGAACATTGGATCCTTTTGCGACCGGCCTGCTTCCTGTTTTTGCCGGTAAGGGATTGAAGTACTTGCGGTTCTGCGAAGGCTTTGATAAGGGTTATTCCTGCAGATGTGTTTTCGGAGCGGTAACAGATACGATGGATAAGACAGGAGAGATCCTTAATGAGAATTATCCGTCTGATGAGGAATTATTGGAACTGGCGAAAAACGATTATATAAATGTCCGTGAAGCTTTCCGGAAAGTACAGGCTTTCAAAGAGCAGCTTCCGCCTGCATTTTCCGCTAAGAAGATCGACGGGAAGAAAGCTTATGAGCTTGCCAGAAAGGGAGAAGCGCCTGATTTAAAACCGGTGCCTGTTACGATCTATTCATTAGACATCACGGATATCGGAAAGCGTGATAAAGGTTTTTCAGTTGACTTTGACTGCCTTTGTTCCAAGGGAACATATATCAGGACGATCTGTTCCGATCTTGGTCAGATAACCGGATACGGTGCTTATGCGGAATTGTTAAGAAGGACTGTGAACGGACAGTTTAATGTTAAGGATGCATTTACGCCTGATGAGATCCGGAAGATGGCTGATTCCGGTGATTTCTCATTCGTAAGGGATGCATCAGAAACGATAGAGTTTCTGCCGGAGATCAAACTTGATGCGTCACAGTCAAAAGATATCAGGTTTGGGAGAAAGATAGCGTTTCCGGTTCCCGTTGATCTGAAAGATGATACCAGGATATATTACAGGGCAACTCATGAAGGAAAGCTTATTGCCGTTGTTTTCCCGGCAGCCGAGAACGGTGCTTTAGTAATGAGGATAGAGAGGCTTTTTGCACATGATTAAGATCTGCAATACATATAGTCTTGATGATCTTCCTCTCGGCACAAAAGGCCGGGTCATAGCACTCGGACTATTCGACGGCATTCATCAGGGTCATAAGGACATCATCAGGAAGGCGGTCGTAACTGCTGAAAGAGACGGTCTTACTTCCACCGTCCAGACATTCAGGAATCTTATAAAGAATGATTCCCGTTCTTTATACAGTATGGAAGAAAAGCATGAGCTTATCGGCAGTCTCGGAGCAGACGAGTTATTTGTGCTGGATTTTGATGCTGTAAAAGACATGGAACCAGAGCAGTATCTTACGGATGTTCTTTTGTACCGCGCTGTTGCAGACACTCTTGTCTTAGGTGAAGATTACAGATTCGGGCGCGGGGCTAAAGGCGATGTTAACCTGATCAGGGAATTTGCGAAAGCAAATGACATCCGTGTTATCGTTTTAAAGGATCATCTGCTTGAAGGCACCGGAAGAAAGATATCAACAACATGGCTTCGCGAAGCCTTAAGTGAAGGCGATGCCGATCTTGCGAGAGATCTTTGCGGCGGAAGAAACTATTCATACACAGGCTACTGCGTTCAGGGAAAGATGATGGGAAGAACGATGGGTTTTCCCACTGCAAATATTAATATTCCCGAAGACAAATTTGTTGTCCGCAGGGGAGTCTATGTTTCGCGCGTCATTCTGGGACAGCGTGTGCTTTACGGTGTTACGAATATCGGTAGAAGACCTACTCTTGAGAATGCGGAAAATGATGTTGCGGAGACGTTTATTTTCGACTTCGATGAAGATATTTACGGTGCAAAGTTCACTGTTGAACTTTTGCATTTCCTAAGGCCTGAAGAACATTACGGGTCCAAGGATGAACTGATCCTTGCCGTGGAAAACAACAAAGTGCAGGCCCGCGATTATATCAAAAACCTCATTTAAACCATGAAAAGATAAGTGAAAAAGTTATATTCTTCTTTTTGTGGTAATATATCAGGGATTTACTGACCCTTAAGAAGGGCAGGGAGGATAAGGAAACATGACGAACTTTGTAGAAGTGAAATTTCCGGGACTTGGGTGGGTCCTGAATGTTAATCCGGTCGCGTTCAGGATCGGCAGTATTGAAGTATATTGGTATGGTCTTCTTATCGCGCTGGCACTTATTCTGAGTGTCATACTTGCGCTCAAGCAGGCAAAGCGCCATAACTTCCCCGAAGGACTTGTATATGACACTATCTTAATGACTATTCCGTGTGCCATAATCGGTGCCAGAGCATATTTTGTAGCTTGCAACTGGGATTACTACGGCAAAGATCTTAAAGCGATCTTTGACTTAAGATCCGGCGGACTTGCGATATACGGCGGTGTTATTCTCGTCTTTATCGGCGGATTTACTATGTGTTATATAAGAAAGATCCCTTTCAGGGAACTTGCCGATTACTGCGTTGTTTATCTGCCTTTGGGACAGGCTATCGGAAGATGGGGCAATTTCTTTAATCAGGAATGCTTCGGTACAACGACTAATCTCCCCTGGGGAATGACTAGCTCCGTAATCGAGAGTTATCTGAAATCCACATGCCCGACACTTGTTTCCACTATGCCGGTTCATCCTACTTTCTTATATGAGTCACTCGCTGATCTTGCTATCTTTTTTATTCTTCTCTATATAAGAAAGCATTCAAAGACACCTTTTGAGACATCATGTGCTTATTTCGCTCTTTACGGAACTGCAAGGTTCTTTATTGAAGGTATGAGAACGGATTCGCTTTATCTCGGTAATACGAGCATCAGGATCTCACAGCTCCTCTCGCTCATATTTGTTGTTGCAGCGCTTCTTTATATTGCATATGCCAGAAGCAAAAAGATCGAGAAGAAGGGCTTCCCCGAGAAGCTGTATGCGGATGAATCTGCAGGAGAAGGAAAAAAGAAATAATGGATAAGGCTGGTTCCGGCGTTGTCAGACTTCGCGGGAAAGACGGTCTTAAGACCGTTGATTATTATCTTGTCGTGCCGGTTTTGGCAATGACGATAATCGGTCTTTATGTCTTACAGAAAGTTTTATCCAAAGGTTATGCAGCGTATCCCGGAAACTATTACAGACAGATAGCTGCAACGGTTGCCGGCATTGTCTTTGCCTTGATAATCAGTTTGCTCGATGAGCATTTCTTAAGAGTTGTCGGCAGATTGATATATGCAGTATCTTTGTTCCTTCTGATCCTGGTTCCTATCGACGGTTATTCGCTTGCCGCTTCCTGGGGTGCGGATTCATGGCTCAATCTTCCTGTTATTGGTAATTTCCAGCCTTCTGAACTTGCGAAAATAGGTCTTATCGTTGTGGCGGCTGATGTTTTCGAGTCGATGCACAATAAAGAGGTTACTCTTCTGAAAGGCTTCGGAATAATGGCAGCGGTCTATGCGCCTCCGATGCTCCTGATCCTTACACAGCCTGACTTCGGTACGGCAATGGTTATCATTTTTACTTTTGTCTGCATGCTGTTTGCGTGGGGCGTCAGATACAGGTACTTCCTCCTGGCATTCTCATCCTTCGTCGTTATCATCGTCCCTGCGGTCTGGACATTCTATCTTAAGCCCTATCAGAAGGACAGAATCCTCTCGCTTGTTTTCCAGGGTTCTGACCCGAGATCTGAGTATAACCTGATGCAGTCAAAAGCTGCGATTGCGTCAGGCGGTCTTACCGGAAACCATACAGGAGTTTTGACTACCGTGCCTGTTAAAGAGAGCGATTTTATTTTCGCTGCCATATCGGAACATATGGGATTTATCGGAACGACGGCGGTAATCATCCTTGCGTTCTTCTTCATATGCAGGTGCCTCTATGTTGCGGCCAAGATTCAGTCAAAATCCGCATCCTATGCTCTTACCGGCCTTGCCTCTTATTTTGCTTTCCACTATATCGAGAATATGGGTATGGCCGTAGGCCTTCTTCCGATCACCGGTATACCTTTGCCGTTCATCAGTCTCGGCGGTTCCGCCATGCTGATCAATTATCTTGCATTCGGCTTTATTCTGAATATTTCCATGTCGAGGAATACCTGACGCCTGACCGCAGAGCCCTGAAGGGTGCATGAGTTTCACGTTAAACGATCTGTATATCTTATTTGACCCGAAATGGTGAAATCCGTTTTTATCAGAGGTATATATTTTTTCTTGAAAATCCGCCATACAATTCACGCAAAAAATCACGCATTGCGCGACTTTTAACGTGTTTTTTAAGTGCGCAAAAAGATAGCACATTTTTGACCACCAAAATCACTGTGATAGTGTCGGAAAACTTGGATATCACGCATTCTTGACCACCAAAATCACAGTGATAGTGTCGGGAAACTTGGGTATCACGCATTCTTGACCACTAAAATCACAGTGATAGTGTCGGGAAACTTGGGAATCACGCATTCTTGACCACTAAAATCACAGTGATAGTGTCGGGAAAATGATGATTGACCAAATTCCGACACTAAATACTTGTTAATTGCATTGAGATGGTGTCGGAAAACACTTCGTTTGACCAATTCCCGACACTAAACCTCTAAAAATGTTGTCGTAAATTGTCTTCTTGCCTGATTCCCGACACCAAGCCACGTAAAATGTTGTCGTAAAAACACCTTCACGTCCGATTCCCGACACCACAGGAAATCTAACTTGGAATTCTATTTAATCAGTTCTTCGAACCGCAGATCGACCCGCAGTGCGGCATGTTTGTAGGCACGTTTGGCCTGAAAAAGCCGTTTCGAACCGCAGATCGACCCGCAGTGCGGCATGTTTTTAGACACGTTCAGCCAAAAAATTATAAAAACTGTCAAAAAGCCCCACATCAGTTAGAAAAAATATTTAACAAATTTCCAAAAAATGACAAATTTCCCCTTGCATTAAAAGAATGTTACGAATACAATACAGATGTGTGGTGATTTGGGGAGATATTTCCCATTCTGGTGGAGGAAAATGGCTGATATGGTTCGTTTTTCTTCCATTAGCCGCATAATCAAGCTGACAGAGATTCGTAATGGCAAGAGACATTAAAAAAGTAGACGCTAAAGGGAGATTTTTCATTCCCTCTAAGCAAAAAGAACAGCTCGGCGCTGAGGTTGTGGTAACGAACAGCCTCGATGTCGGCTATTTATGCGTTTACTCAAAGGAACATTTCGAGAATGTCGTAAAGACGCAGCTTGGAAAATTGAATACCATGGACGCCAATGCCCGTAAGATCAAGAGAGCGATAATCGGAGAGGCTTGTGAAGTCAGTGTTGATTCACAGGGCAGGATCTCTGTTAACAGTGAGCTTTGGGAGAGAATTGGAGCTAAACCGGGCGACGAGATATGCGTATTCGATGACGATGGCAAACTGGATATATGCACAAAGGGATTCTATGACAACGAAGATCACGACTTAAGCAGCATAGAAGGATTGGAGACAAAGTATTATGTTGAAGGCCTCTGATTTTGAACACATTCCGGTACTCCTTTATCCTACGGTTGACGCTCTGAACGTCAGGCCCGGCGGGATCTATGTTGACTGTACGGCCGGCGGGGGAAGTCATAGCGCGGAAATAGCAAGAAGAATGAGGGGACAGGGAATCCTTGTCTCGATCGATAAAGACGGCGCTGCGCTTGCTGCCTGCATGGAAAGAAGAGAAGCTTTTGCAGGGATCGAGTGGATGCCGGTCAAAGCAGATTATAAAGATATTGATGATATCATCCGCAGCCTGAAGATAGGTAAAGTTGACGGTATTATGGCTGATCTCGGAGTTTCTTCTTATCAGCTTGATACTCCGGAGAGAGGCTTCTCCTATATGAAGAACGGACCTCTTGATATGAGAATGGATCCTGATGAATGGCTTACCGCAGCAGAGGTTGTTAACAGATATTCGAGAGATGATCTCGAGAGGATCTTCAGAGAATACGGCGAAGAGCATCATGCGGGAAGGATCGCGGACGGAATCGTTGAAAGACGCAGAACAAAGCCGTTTACGAGAACTACCGAACTTGCCCAGGCTATAAAAGAATATATGCCGGGTCACGGAAGAGGAGAAGACCAGCACCCTGCGAAAAGATGCTTCCAGGCTATAAGGATCGAAGTAAATCACGAGCTTGACGGCCTTGAAACATTACTTCAGGACGGTATAAGAAAACTCAAGCCGGGCGGAAGATTTGCAGTAATATCGTTCCATTCCCTCGAGGACAGGATCGTCAAAGAAGCGTTCAGGACGGCAGAGAGCCCGTGCACATGTCCCCGTGATTTCCCGGTCTGCGTTTGCGGAAAGAAATCGCTTGGAACGGTAATAACAAAGAAACCGGTAGAACCGTCAGAAGACGAGATAGAGATCAATCCTAGGTCGAGAAGTTCAAAACTCAGAGTCTTTGAGAGAAACGATAACGAACAGTATAACTAAGAAAAATATTGTTGAGTGAGATATAAGGAAAATGGCAGTAAAATCAGCATCGAGAAGAAAAAGAAATAGTTTCGATGTAGGCGTGAATGACGAGACGCTTAATGAAGTGCTGTCTGCAGGAAAAACAAATCTCACTTTCAAAAACGGTCAGATCATTGAGACTAAAACCGAACTTATAGAAGATGAGCCCCTGATCATCGAGAAGAATCCTTCCTTCGTATCATACGAGGATGTTCATGAGAGATCAGTTCAATATGCGATCGAACATGAGGATGCCCAGTCGAAAATCGAGAAGAGAAAGAAGACCAGGAGACTTACAAGAAGAAAGTTTTTCGAGACAATATTCTCGATAGTACTCGTAATCCTTTTGGGTTTTTTCGTAATGCTTCTTCTTTATCCTCAGACTGAAGTTTCCGAGCTTGCAAGAGATAATTCCAATCTTAAAGATCAGATCAACACGTTAAAAAGAGAGATCGTAAATGCGGAAGAAAACGCTAACGGTGTTGCGGACATGGATGTCATCCGCGCACAGGCTATCGCACTCGGAATGCAGGATCCTAACCAAAACCAGGTTGTAAATCTTCCTGTTCCTAATACGGATTCGCTCCGCACTAAAGCAAACTATAATTCCGATGGAATCAACGATGATGATTTCAATGATTCCAAGGATGCGCTGGCTGAATATTATGCAGCAAACCCCGATAAGTAAAAAAAAGAAACCCTTAACGGGTCCTTCCGGAATAAAGAAAATCACACCGGAAAGAGAACCTCCTAAGGGTTCTTCTGAATCTGTCAAAGAAAACCGGGAAGACAAGTCAGGACGTATAAGATCCAGTGCCTTTGCAAAGGCCTGGATTGCAATAGTAGCTGTAATTGTCGTTATTTACAGTTTGTATCTCGTATATAATCTTTACCGCACAACAGTTACCGATTACGACAAATACGCAAGAGCCGCTGCAGATGAACAGTGGACATTAATGACTTACAGCGCAAACAGGGGAATGATCTATGATGCCAACCTGGTTCCTCTTGCGTCTAACACTTACGATTTCACTGTAATCTGTTCACCGAAGCTTGTTACATCATCTGTTCTTACCAGGGAACAGATCATGGAAGGTGCGGTATCTATCCTTGGAGTTTCTTATGAGAAACTCGATTCGATAATTCCTGTTGATCCGTCGGATACAAATGATAAGAGAAATGATGTAGCCGGATGCGATGTCATTAAGAATGTTCCCCAGGAGAAAAAAGACGAGTTCGATAAATTCCTGAAAGATAATAAAGTAAAAGGCTTTGGTTTTGTTGCAGTTCCGCAGAGATATTATAACTATGGTTCCCTTGCCTCACAGGTAATCGGATATGCCAAAAATGACGGCGTAAGTCTCAACGGTCTGTACGGACTGGAGGCATATTATAACAGCACTTTATCCGGTGAAGACGGATACAGATATTCAGAGACTGATGAAATCACAGGCGGCGTATTGCCTTATGCCGATGCCACATCGATAGCCGTATCAGACGGAAACAACATAGTAACCAATATCGATATAAGTATTCAGAGAATCGCGGAAGAAGCGGCAAAAGATGCATATCACAAATATGATCCGATAGACGGAGTTTGTGCCATAGTAATGAACCCTTATACAGGTGCTGTATACGCTATGGTATCGATTCCTAATTATGACTGTAATGATCCGTATGCCAAGCCTTACGGTACAAGTGATGATGTCTGGAATGCCATGAGCCCGGATACGCGTGTACAGTTCGTTATGGCGAATGCATGGCGTAACAGATGCGTTTCCGATACATACGAGCCGGGTTCGACATTTAAATCTCTGACGACGTGCATGGCATTCGAAGAGAACCTCTCGAATGAAGAAGAAGTCTTCAGTGACGCGCCGATCGCGGTATCTTCCGTGCATACGATCTCGTGCTGGTCTCAAAAATCACTCGGTTATAATCACGGCATGGAATCACTTGAGAAAGCATTTGAGAATTCCTGCAACCCGGTATTTACACAGCTCGCGTACAGGATCGGACTTACAAAATATTATTCGTATGTCCGAATGCTCGGTTTTTATGATCAGACAGGAATAGATCTTCCTGCAGAAGGAAAGGGCATTTTCCATAAGGATCCGACCTCGGTAGATATGGCGGTTCTTGCTTACGGAGAGTCTTCTACGGTTACCCCTATCCAGCTTATTACTTCGTATTGCGCTATCGTTAACGGCGGCAACCTCCTTGTTCCGCATATCGTTAAATACATTACTGATCCGGACGGAAACATCATCGACGAGATCGAACCTGAAGTTGTACGTACGGTCTTCTCGGAGGATACATGCAGACGTGTAAGGAAACTGATGGAAGGCGTTGTATCTGACGGTACCGGTTCTGCCGGTAAAGTTGCAGGTTATTCAGTAGCAGGTAAGACGTCAACATCCACGATCGATGTAGGTGAGCTTAAGGGTGCGCACGTTCTTTCATTCTCATGTTATGCGCCTTCCTACGACCCGAAAATCGCTGTCCTCGTTGTAATCAATAAACCGAGAGATCATTCGGTAGGATCTTCTTCTGCAGCTTCAACAGCAGCTAAGATCGTTGAAGGAACACTGGCATACATGGGTGTTGAGAGAAGGTTTACCGAAGACGAATATAACGAGTTGTTAAAACAATGGTATGTACAGAAAGTTGACGGCATGCCCGCATCGCAGGCTGCTTCAAAGATCTCTGTCAACGGTCTTTCTACTCTTTACGGAACGATAGATATGTCACCAGAAACAATTGTTGCGAGAACGTATCCGGACTATTACCACACACTTTATAAAACGGGTATCGTTGTTCTCTATCCAGAAGGAGTATCTGATGAAGAAATGCTTACAACAAGAGTTCCGAATATGACGGGAATGTCTGCTATTGAATGTATCGAGGCATGTCTCAAGATGAACCTGAATTGTAAGATCGACAGCGACAGTGACATTGAAGGACTGTGCGTTTCCCAGAGCGTGGCTTCGGGAACAACGGTCTATGCAGGCGATATTATTTATGTTACTTTATCTGATTCAGGAAAGAGCCAGTCGGGAGGATCATCTGATGACGGTTCAGCCGACAGACCGGATGCCCTGCCTCCTGAGAACCATGATGAAGAGGATACGTAAATGCTGCTCAGTAAGGTTTTGGATAATATAGAATTCAAACTTATTTCCGGTGATCTGAATAAGGAGATCACATCTGTAGAGTTTGATTCAAGAAAAGTTTCCGGAGGATCGCTTTTCGTATGCGTAAGGGGATTTACGGTTGACGGACATTCGTATGCAGGAAAGGCTGCTGAGAGCGGTGCTTCTGCATTGGCTGTCGACAGCAGAAGAGAGGGTTTTCCTGAAGAGGAACTCAGAAGCCTGACTGATAAATACAACGTCTGCATCTTTGAGATCGAAGATACGCATAAGCTTTTATCTGATCTCAGTGCTAATTTTTATGATCATCCTGAGAAGAAGATTGACGTGTTCGGAATTACCGGTACTAAGGGGAAAACAACCACTGCGTTTATGTTAAGAGAAATCTTTGAACAAAGCGGAAAAAATACCGGACTTATCGGAACAGTATGCAACATGATCGCAGGAGAGACTATCCATTCTTCACACACTACTCCTGAATCAAAAGAACTCTTTGAGATGATGGATAAACTCGTTAAGTATGGTTCTGAAGACCTTGTTATGGAAGTCTCTTCACAGGCTCTTAAACTTGACAGGGTAAGAGGCATAAGATATAAAACCGCGGCTTTTACAAATCTTTATGAAGACCACATTGCGCCTAACGAACATCCTGATATGGAGGATTACTTAAACTGCAAACTGAAGATATTTGACTGCTGCGATACCGGGATCCTGAATCTCGACTGCAGTGCTGCCGGCAGGGTCATTGATTATTGCAGGGGTAAGACCGGATTACTTACATATTCGATTGACTGCAAAGCTGATTTTGTTGCAAGAAATCTGAGACCTGAGAGAAGAGGCCATGTGACAGGTACTGTTTTCGAACTTGATTCAGAATACTATAAAGGCGATGTCTTTGTTGCACTTCCCGGTAAATTTAACGTTTATAATGCGTTGTGTGCCATGTGTACCGCTTACAAAGAAGGCATCAGCATAGATGATGTCCTGAATGCTATGGCAGGCATCAATGTCCCCGGAAGGATGCAGCCTGTCGAAAATAATTTCGGCGTCAATATCCTTGTCGATTATGCTCACAATGCCGCAGCCCTTGAGAGCGTTCTGAATACACTTAAGGAGTATACGGAAGGCAGGATAATCACTGTGTTCGGATGCGGCGGAAACCGTTCGAAAACCAGACGGTTTGAGATGGGTGAAGTTTCGGGAAATCTGTCAGATCACACGATAATTACCTCAGATAATCCGAGAAATGAAGAGCCGGATGCGATCATTGGTGATATTATTACAGGAATCTCTAAAACCAACGGGAAATATGAGATAGAATCTGACAGAAGCAAAGCAATAAAACTTGCTGTTTCCATGGCGCAGGAAGGTGACACTGTGCTGATCGCGGGAAAAGGCCATGAGGATTATCAGATCTTTTCTGACCGCACGATACATTTCGATGACCGTGAGCAGGCAGAGACCGCAGTAAAAGAACGAGAAGGAAATAATTGATGTTTACACTGGAAGAAGTCAAGAAAGCCGTTGGAGGGAAACTGGTATCAAAAACCGATACCATAGTTTTCACGACTTCGATAGAGGTTAACGGCATATCGACAGATACGAGAACGATAAAGGAGAGAGATCTTTTTATCGCTCTTAAAGGTGAGAATTTTAACGGCAATGATTTCCTCGGAAAAGCAATTGAACTCGGTGCCTGCGCATTGCTCACAGATGATGAGAATTCAGTGCCTGACGGCGCTGTTGCGATAATAGTTGAAGATACTGTTCATGCATTGGGACTCCTTGCAAATCATTACAGATTTAAGCTCGGATGCAAGGTTATCGCTGTGACTGGTTCTGTCGGAAAGACCTCGACAAGGATCATGATCACGGAGGTCTTAAAGACCGGGTTAAAGGTTCATTCGACATCTGCAAATAACAACAACGAGATCGGCATGAGCAAGACGATACTGTCTGCGCCTGAAGACTCTGAAGTAATAGTCGTTGAGATGGGAATGAGGGGTTTAGGACAGATATCTTATCTTACGAATATTGCAAGACCTGACATCGCCATTATCACAAATATCGGATACTCCCATATAGAGATCCTTGAGAATAAAGATAACATCATGAAGGCCAAAATGGAGATATGCGAAGGGCTTACTGACGGCGGGATCGTAGCGGTAAACAGCGATGACAGAAAGCTTTTCGATCGCTGCGTCAAAGAACTTACGATCAATAATTTCATCGCCGGAATACAGGTGAGTTCAGATGATGATCTTCCGTGTCCGCTGATACTTTCTGCAACTGATGTTAAAGAAACCGATACGGGAATGTCTTTCGGAGCAAAACTTAAGAGAATGGGAGAAGATTCCGAATTCTCAGTTCCTTTGAGTGTGGGAATGTATGGTGAACCCGCAATAAGAAATGCGCTGTTTGCGATATTCTGTGCTTACATGACGGGTTTAACAAAGACACATGAGAACCAGCAGAAGATCGCTGAAGTTATAAAAAACAGAAGCGCCATGGATGGCAGAGGGGCAATAACAGAGACGGCTAAATATCTCGTTATGAACGATGCTTATAATGCATCTCCCGAATCTATGGAGAATGCTTTCCTGAATTTTGCCAAGAAGGCCAAGGGACACCGTAAAGTGCTTGCTTTGGGCGGCATGCTCGAGCTTGGCAAATTTGCCCCCGGTCTTCATGAACTTACCGGTAAATCATGCGCTTCTCATGATTTCGACAGAGTGTTCATAACCGGAGAGAATGCCGATGATTTCATAAAGGGCGCTCACATGGTTAATATGAAGCTCGAAATAGTAAAATGTAAAGATACGGAAGATGTCAGAAGACGTCTTGAAGAATATGTAAGAGACGGAGATGCATTGCTTTTCAAGGCATCACACAGTTTCGGATTCGAGAAGGTTGCAAAGTGCTTTATTGAGAAGGGTAATGCCTGACGTATGAAAGAGAAGAACAGACATTCGATAATACCGGATATGCCGGTCCCGAAGGTGAATGAGAATAATCATTCTCCAGTTTATAAGAGCACTGTTACAACCGATATCGACAGTCTTATCGAACCGCCTTCAAAGCATGAGAATGAAGGCATCAATGCAGCTGCGATCGAACAGGCCGTCAAGGCTTCGAATATCCCGATGATCCTTATGATCTTTGTCATGCTGGTCTTCGGCCTTGTAATCCTTTATTCGGTTTCAGGCCCGGATGCTTATGGCCAGTTCCAGGATTCTTCATGGTTCCTTGCCAGACAGATAAGATTTACAGTTGCAGGAATTGTTGTAATGTTCATCGTATCCTTTATCCCCATAGATTTCTTCAAACAGAAATGGATAGCGATAGCAGCTTATGTTCTCAGTCTCGGACTTGCTTTTGCGACTATCGCATTCGGCGTAGGACGTGAGCACGGAGCGAGCCGCTGGATCAATATCGGACCTGTCCAGCTTCAAAGTTCCGAGATCATCAAAGTAGCCCTGATAGTTGCTTTTGCAGGGTACCGTGCTTCGATCTCAAAGCTCAGGAGTGAAGGTAAGATAAAAGCTCCAAAATCCGATCTTGCAAAGTTTCTCAAGAACGCTGCAATAGACTTCATCATTCCGGTCGGATTCTGTGTTCTTGTCGATATCGTCATAGTCCTTCAGCCTCATGTATCATGCTTCATCATTGTGGCTGCGGTTATCTTTATGTGCGCTCTTACTTCTGAGATCCCCTTGAAATCATGGCTGGCAGGTTCATTGATAATTGCTCTTGTAGGAGGCCTGGCAGGCGCGATAATCCTTGCTTCTTCCCCTGCTGAAAAACGCGAGAGATTCATGAAGAACTATGCGCACGTTTTCAAGCGTCTTGCGATCTTTACTGCAGATGAAGACGATTTTAATGAAGAGGAGGGCGGCCTTACAAGAGACGATACCCGTCAGGTTGACAATGCCCATAATGCATTGGGTTCAGGCGGAATGTGGGGCGTGGGCCTCGGCAATTCCAGATCAAAATATAATTACGTTTCGGAGGCTCAGAACGACTACATTTTCTCCATCTACATAGAAGAAACAGGATTTATCGGAGGCGTCGTGCTGATGATGATGTATCTGGTGATGTTCTTTATGTGTCTGGCGGTGTGCTGGAAAGCCAAAGACGTTTTCTCGAGAACCATAGCGACGGGGTGTACCGCCCTGATATTTGTCGAAGTCTTAATGAATATCTCGGTTGAGCTTCAGGTAATTCCTGCTACAGGTGTTACGCTTCCTTTCATCAGTTACGGCGGAACGGCCCAGATAAGTCTTCTTATCGCATATGGTCTTATTCTGTCAGTGTCCAGAAGCGGAACTTTGCAGAAGCAGAAGAAAAAATCGAAGGCATTTTCCAAGAGAGCCTTAAACCCGGGAGTGTGATCCTGATGGAGAGACGATACATAATCACCGGCGGCGGCACTTCGGGACACATAAACCCGGCACTCGCTATTGCTGATCTCCTTAGGGAAGATGCAGACAAAAACGGTGATGACTGCAAGATCATTTTCACAGGAAGAAAAACGGGTCTTGAAGGAGAGCTGGTTCCTAAGGCAGGATATGAATTCAAAGATGTTGAAGCCCTGCCGATGCCTTATAAACCTACCCTTAAGATCATTAAGGTGCTCAAAGCAAATAACCGCAGTAAAAAGCAATGTGTTTCTTTGATCGAAGAATTCAAACCGGATTGTGTTATCAGTACCGGAGGATATGTCAGTGCGCCGCTTATCATGGCGGCGAAAAAAACAAAGATCCCCGTAATGATCCACGAAGCAAATGCGTTTCCGGGAAGAGCAAATAAGCTGTTCGCTAAAGGAAGCGCGCTTGTCATGACTGGTTTTCCGGGGCAGGAATCCATATTTTCCAAAGCGCAGAAAGTCGTATATACGGGAAATCCCGTAAGAAATAATATGTTTGGCAGGACCAAAGAAAAATCGAGGGAAGAACTCGGTATAGAGCCTGACCGCAAACTGGTTTTTGTAATGGGAGGGTCTTTGGGATCTGCAACACTTACGAACTTCGTTTTCAAAAATGCGAAAACGGAACAATATAAAGATGTTCATTTTGTTATTTCAGTCGGAAAGCATAATTCTGTCGAGATAACTGATGAAGTCAGGAAGATCCCTAATCTTGAGATAAAAGATTATATTGACAGACCTGATCTTTATATGTCTGCAGCGGACTGTTCCATACTGCGTGCGGGAGCCGTCACTTGTGCCGAGATAACAGCAACGGGAGCCTGTGCGATCATGGTGCCTTATCCTTTTGCTGCACACGACCATCAGACATTTAACGCAAATTCCCTGGCACAAAAAGGCGCCGGAATCGTTGTCAGCGATGATGATGTAAAAGCGGGCAAAATGGAAAGCATCCTTTTAGATCTGCTGAATGACCCGGTAAGGCAGGAAGAGATCAGGAAGGCAAGTTCCGGACTGGCTATAAAAGATACTGGAAAAAGAATAACAGATGCCATCAAGGCGGCACTTGGGAATAATCCGTAAATTGATAGAATAGTAGCTATGAATGACAGCGAACTTGACAGATTATTCGGTAATGACGGCGAGTCGGATAAGGGACCCTTGAAAGAAGATAACAAGGCTCCCGGGAATAAGCCTGAGCATAAAAAGCGGGACGGGAAAAGGGTTGAAAAGCGCAAACCTGAAAAAGAAAAAAGCGAAGAGAAAAAACCCGAAGACAAAGAAGAAAAAAAGCAGTCAGCTGAGGATAAAGAAGAGGGAAAGTCCTCTGATGAAGTGACAGAAGAAAAAGCTGATAAAACTGCGGAAGAAGAAAAAAAAGAAGCACCGGAAGAATCTGATAAAGAGTCTGATAAAGAGTCGGAAAAAGAGTCAGATAAAGAATCCGAAGAAGATTCGGAGGAAGAGCCCGGAGAAGAATCAAAGGAAGGTTCCGAAGAGGATTCTGAAAAAGATTCCGGAGAAGAAAAAGAAGTTAAAGAAGACGAAGAAGCCGGAGATGAAGAAAAGGCTGAGGAGAATAAAGAACAGGAGATAAAGAAGAAGGATTCTGTTCCTCCGAATGCCAGGAAAAAAAGACCTGAACATAAACCGGTTCCGGAAGAAAAGAACGGGATCGGCAGTATAGCGGATTCAATCCCGATTTCCGGAAAGAGCCTGCTTGTCATCTTTTTGGCGCTTGCCCTGGTAATTATGGTTGTTCTTCTTATGTTCCTTCCTGCGTTCAGAGTAAGAAACACCCACATTGAAGGCAATGTGGCCATAACTGACCAGGAGATCCTCAAAGCGGTAGGCCTGGAATACGATGCGCACCTGATGAGCGGTGTAAGCGGTAATATTTTCGATATCTTAAGGCTCGATTACGGAAAGACGGAAGAACAAATCAAGAAGAACAATCCGTATATTGAAGACATCAGAATAACGATAAAGATCCCTTCAACGGTAGAGATAAAAGTCAAGGAGAGAAGCAAGATCTGCTACATAAGGACTCCTGACGGGTATGCTGCGCTGGATAAGGACGGAATTGTTTTGGAGCTTTCTTCATTCGACTCAGGAAGGTCCGTAAGACCGGTCATCTGCGGTCTGAATGTCAAGAGCGCGGAATTGGGCAAGCCCGTTCAGATCGAAAATATGAATGACTACAAAAAATCGATCATCGTTCTCGGAGCAATACTGGCAGCTGATAATGCAAGTGTCGGCGGCAATTATTCGATGTTTGAGAATACTTCCGAGGTCAGGATCCTCCCAAGCGGTTATATTTTCCTTACGATCTATTCCCCCTCCGGCAACCTGATCCAGATCAAACTGGCCGGTACTGATTCCATAGGCGACAACATGGCCTGGCTTCTTTATGCGTTTAACGCAGATGCTTTCGACAAAGTAACCGTAAACGGGGCACTTGATATGACCGGAGACGAGTATGTTTTTAAGGAATATGAGTGAAAAATCATCATTCCGGCCTGTTAGTGCTATTATTTATATGAATCTTTTTTTACATTTACGGGGTATTTGTGGTTGTTTGTATTGATTGAAACCTGTGTTTAGGTTAAAATTTTGAATGGTTAATAATATTTATTTAATCAAGTATTTTTTCAATCTATCGATGGAACTATAAAAGAGTACGGAGGAACAAAAGGATGTCTGAGAGCAAACACAGCTATTCAATGGACGAATCTAATGTTGCAAGCATTAAGGTAATCGGCGTAGGCGGCGGCGGAAGCAATGCTGTAAACCGAATGGTCGAGAGTGGTGTTCAGGGCGTCACTTTTATTGCTATCAATACTGACAATCAGGCTCTTGCACGCAATAAAGCTGAGATAAAGATCCAGATCGGTGAGAAGGTCACCAGAGGTTTGGGATGCGGAGCAGATCCGAGCATCGGTGAGAAGTCTGCTGAAGAGTCCAGAGACGAGATCGCTGAGGCAATTGCAAATACAGACATGCTCTTCATCACAGCAGGCATGGGCGGCGGTACCGGAACAGGTGCAGCTCCCGTAGTTGCCCAGATTGCAAGAGACCTCGGAATCCTCACAGTTGCAGTAGTTACAAGCCCGTTCACTTTTGAGGGCGCTAAGAGAGCTGCTAACGCAGAGCGCGGAATAAGAGAACTCCAGAAGTCTGTTGACTCCCTCATCGTAGTTTCCAACGACAAGCTCCTTGATGTAGTAGACGATAATACAAGCTTCGAAGAAGCTTTCAATATGGCAGATCAGGTCCTGAAGTTCGGTGTTGCCGGTATTTCTGACCTCGTTGCTATCCCCGGACTCATCAACCTCGACCTTGCAGATGTTACCCGCGTCATGAAGGATGCCGGTATCTGCCACATGGGTATCGGCCGTGCTTCCGGAGAAGACAGATCCACTGTTGCTATCAAGCAGGCAATCAACTCACCTCTCCTCGATACAACGATCGACGGAGCTACAGGTGTTATCCTTAACTTCACAGGCGGACGCGGAATGCGTCTTTCCGAGATCGATGCAGCTTCATCTATCGTTCGTCAGGCTGCAGCTCCTGAGGCAGAGATCATCGTTGGTGCGGTCGTTGACGATTCGCTTGAGGATGAACTCATGATCACAGTAATCGCTTCAGGTTTTGATAATACGATCAATGCTTCTGCAGGACACAGAGCAAGCACTTCAGTTCTCTCCAGAGAGAATCCTACTCTGATCTCTTCCAGACAGCCTGCAGCTCCTCAGCCGAGAACAGACTATACACCTCAACAGGCAGAGCCTGCACCTGTACCTGTACAGAGAGCTCAGCCCGGTTTCAGATTCGGTGATGATTCTGTAGCTCAGCCCGCACCTGCACCCGCACCTGTACAGCAGGTTCCTGTTCAGCAGGTTCCGGTACAGCAGGTTCCCGTTCAGCCTACACAGGCTCCCGTCCAGCAGCCCCAGCCGGTTCAGATGGGAGGCAGACCTCAGGCTAATGTAGCGCCTCAGGCTGATGAGAGAGCTCAGAAATCTGCTAAGCCCTGGTTTATGTTCGGTAAGGACGGACAGTAATTTAGAGGAGATAGTCCGTGATCTGTCCCAAATGTGGCGAGAACGATGACAAGGTCTTAGATTCCAGACCGACAGATGACGGGTTCGCCGTCAGAAGAAGACGGGTATGTCTTGTCTGCGGAGCCAGATTTTCAACTATTGAGAAAATAGAAGGCTTAAAGCCTATGGTCGTAAAGAAAGACGGATCCAAGCAGCTTTACGATCCTGACAAGATACTCAGAAGCTTGGACGTAGCCTGCCAGAAACGAGGAGTGTCACAACAGGTTAAGGAGAATATCTGTTCTGATATTACACATCTGGTAGACGAGAGATTTAATAAAGAGATAACCTCGTCCGAGATCGGCGAGTTTATCATGTCGAAGCTGATGGATATTGACCGTGTGTCATATGTCCGCTTCGCATCGGTTTATAAGAACTTCACTGATCTGGATTCTTATACAGCCGAGATTAACAATTTCGACGTCGGAAGCGTTTCTTCCGGTGAAGATAAAGGCTTGTAACATTGTTACAAAGCATAAAACCTAAAGAAGTTATAGAGCAGGGGTGATCTTATGGCTACTAACAAGGTTTTGCTCGTAGATGATGATCCGGGCATCATTGAAGTTCTTAAACTCTATTTTGAGAAAGAGGGATATCAGGTCTCCTCTTGCATGCAGGGCGATAAAGCTTTAACTGTTTTCCATGGTTTCTCACCGGATATCGTAATCCTTGATCTAATGCTTCCGGGTATGGATGGTAATGATATCTGCCGCGAGATCAGAAAGACTTCCGATTGTCCGATTATCATGCTTACTGCAAGAACAGATACTCTGGATAAGATCGTCGGACTTGAACTCGGTGCAGATGACTATATTCCCAAGCCGTTTGAACCTAAGGAGGTTCTTGCAAGAGTTAAGGCTGTCTTAAGACGTACAGACAAGCGCGATCAGGCTCCTGTTGCTTCAGACAGTAAAGAGGGATCTGCGGATGTTATTACATATCCCGGTTTCTCAGTCGATAAGATCCGTTATGTTGTAAGTGTAGACGGTAATGAGATTTATATGCCGCCTAAGGAACTTGAACTGTTATTCTTCCTTGCTTCCAATCCAAACAGGGTATTTACCAGAGAGCAGCTTCTGGAGAACGTTTGGGGATATGATTTCTACGGAGAATCACGTACAGTAGATGTTCATATCAAGCGTATCAGAGAAAAGATCGAGAATCCCGACAGGGAGCAGAATTGGAGCATTAAGACTGTCTGGAGCAAGGGTTATAAATTCGAGACGAGGTAAATAGTTAATGGCGCCGAGAGCTGACGGTAAGCAGATATCGGCGGGCTTTGCCGTTTTTCTTATAACATTTCTCGTGTTGACGACATTTATCGTTTTTGCGGTATTGTTGTTCCTTTCGTATGAGAACATGTATAACAATCTCATTCTTGATGTTGAATCTGAAACCAAGTCTGCTGCGAATGACCTGGCTTCCGATATTACATCGATCACATCATTTCAAAGTGTCCCGTTTGAATATACGAATAATGATGACGGAACGGATAATTTCCGCAATTCCAGAATAATCGATAAGTTCGTTAATTCCCAGACATACCGTTCCAACGGTTCCGTTTACGTTACGGATAAACAGGGTAAGATCTACTGCCGAAATTCTTTTATTACCGATATATCGGATAATCTGCTTACTACGGAGGAAGGTCCTCTGTATATTGTCCAGCCGAATGCATTAGAACTGTTGGAAAGGGCAGATTCCGAAGGATATGCAAGAACGGGTTCGCACAATACCGGGAGAGTTATTTCCATAAACTGTGTAAAGGTAAGAGGTACTCCTTATTTTGTTCTTGTCAGCAACAGTGAAGGAACCGAACAGACCAAGACGGAATATATCAATGTCATACTGATCCCTGCGCTGGTCGCAATGATCATTGCCATAGTTCTTTATGCTGTATTCGTATACTTCAGC
Organism: Clostridiales bacterium; assembly: GCA_017510605.1. Lineage (GTDB taxonomy): Bacteria > Bacillota > Clostridia > Saccharofermentanales > Saccharofermentanaceae > Saccharofermentans. The sequence goes on along the minus strand of JAFWMQ010000014.1, from coordinate 23,095 downwards.
CTTATGCCGATCAAGGATATATCCCAGGCTATTTCCAAGGTTGCTGAAGGAGATTATTCAGTCAGGGTAAGTTCTAAATATTCCGATCCGAATGATTACACGTCGCTCTCTGTCTCTTCAGAGTTTACCGAGATGGGCAGGACCGTAAATAAGATGATCGAATCTCTGGAGAACCAGGAACACGACAGAGAGATGTTTATTTCATCTATTGCCCATGATATAAGGACGCCTCTTACATCTATCAACGGTTTTGTTACGGCAATGCTCGACGGCACGATTCCCGAGGAAAAGCAGCCTCACTATCTCGAACTGATAAAGCAGCAGACCGACAGAATAAGAACGCTTGTAACCCAGATGACTGAAGCGTCGTCCCTGTCACATCCGGATCCGGATATGATGGAAGAATTCAATATCAACGATATGATCAACGACATTGTTGATAACCTTGAAGCGCAGCTCACCGATAAGCAGATAAGGGTGATCAAGTCATTGGATCCCGGCCCCGGCATCATGGTATACGGTGAAGCCCAGCAGTTGTGCCGCGTAATAATAAATATCATTACAAACGCGATCAAGTTTACTCCGCAGAACGGTGAGATAAAGATATCCACAGAGACCAACCCCAAGGCGCGTAAGGTCATCATCTCGGTTGAAGACTCGGGTGCCGGCGTAGAGGAGTCAAAGAGACAAAGGATTTTCGAAAGCTTTTACCAGGCAGATTCTTCACGTAAATCCGAGGGATTCGGTCTGGGCTTATATATTTGCAAACAGATCCTCGCAGGTCACGGACAGACGATCATATGTGACGAGGGAAGAGAACTCGGTGGTGCGAGATTTGTTTTCTCGTTCCCATACCCGCCTGAGAAGCAGGAGCAGTAGTTTTGGGCGGTAATAACACGAAAATAAGATTCCTTGCAAAGCAGACTTATGAAGCGCTGTCAACCGAATTTCCTGACAGCACGTGTTCTTTGGACTACGATTGTCCTCAAAACCTTGCCATCAGAGGGATATTGTCCGCACAATGCACTGACAAAAGGGTTAATATTACTGCAACAGATCTTTTCGGCAGATATTCGGATATGAAGTTGATCGCATATGAGGATCCTGCTGTTATTGCAGACATAATAAAGCCATGTGGATTAACAGTTTCCAAGACAAGATCCGTGATCGCATTTGCCAGGAAGATGACAGAAGAGTGGGGCGGCACCGTACCCAATGATGTTGATATGCTTATGGAGGTTCCCGGTATAGGCAGAAAGATTGCCAATCTTATTGTCGGAGAGATCTACGGAACACCTGCAGTTGTAGTTGATACGCACTGCAAGCGTGTTATGAGAAGGATAGGAATAACAGACAGTGATGATCCTGCCAGGGTAGAGAAGGATATTATGAAGGTATTCCCTGAAGAACAGTGGATAAAGATCGGTCATTTATCAGTCGATCTCGGAAGAAAGTACTGCACGGCAAAATCACCCAAGTGTGATGAATGTCCGCTTGCGTCTTTCTGCAAGAGGAGGATTTAGATCACATGGCTGCGATTCATCTGTCCAATCCCGTTACCGACCTTTACGGCATAGGTCCGTCCGCTGAAGAGAAACTGGCCAAACTGGACATATACACGATATATGACCTCATTGCTTTTATTCCTTGGCGCTACGATGACTGGTCTCATTTGGGAACGATCTCTTCAATAGATATTACAGACCATTTTGACGATAACACGGGTTATGATCTTTCTTTCAGGGGAACTGTTTCAACCAATCCTTCAGTTAATGTTACGAGCAGGAAGAAGCCTTTGACGTTTTTTGTCAGTGACGGCACAGGCAGGATAAGGCTGACATTTTTCAATTCGCAGTATCTGGCAGGCAAATTTGCGTTGGGCGACGAGTGTTTTGTACACGGTTCGGTCTCGCTCTTTAACGGTCAGATGCAGATGGTCAATCCATACATAGAGAAGGCTGAGAAGATCGGTGATGATGCGCTTGTAAGGCCTGTATATCACCTTACGGCAGGTATCACATCAAATAATATTTCCAAGTGGGTCAGGACTGCACTGAAGCTCTGCGGTAACGAACTGATGTCCTGTATTCCTTCTAAGATCTGTGAAGAGAAAGGATTTGTTTCTCCTTTGAAAGCATATGAGATGGCTCACTTCCCGGGCAGTCTTGAAGAGGCCCGCAAAGCACGTGAGCAGCTGGCATATGAGGAGCTGATACTGCTTGGAATCGGCATGAAGCTCTACAGCAGCGGACACGGTGTAAAAGAGATTGCAGAGAAGGTAATACCGGCAGGTCCCGACGGTACAAGCCCCGAATTACAATACAGCTGGAAACAGGTAAGGAATAATCTCGGATTTACCCTGACAGCCGACCAGGCTGCGGCATTCAGGGACGTGCAGACAGACCTCATGTCTACGACGCCCATGAACAGGCTGATCCAGGGTGATGTCGGTTCGGGTAAGACAGCGGTTGCAGCATTGTCCATGATCATAACCGCGTTAATGGGAAAGCAGGCGGTGCTTCTTGCGCCGACATCGGTTCTTGCTACCCAGCACTATAAGACTGTCTCAAAACTGATGAAGAACAGCGGCATGGAACCGGTTCTTCTTCTCGGCAAGACAAAGAATGCCGAGAAACAGGAGATCAAGGAGATGATCGCCGACGGAAGAGCAAGAGTTATCATCGGAACGCATGCGCTTCTTACAGATGATATAAGGTTTAAGGATCTTGCACTTGTTATAGCCGATGAGCAGCACCGCTTTGGCGTAAAACAAAGAGAGAAGCTTCTTTTCAAGGACACCGTTAAGGACGGTACCGTTAAGAGCGTGCATAACCTTATAATGACCGCAACGCCTATCCCGAGAACACTTGCGATGGTGATCTACGGCGATATGGCTACGTCAGTGATCAAGCAAAAGCCTATGGGACGTCAGGAGATAACAACGTGGTTTGTAAACTCCAAGAAGAGCAAGGCTATTGAAGAGATGATGGGAATAAAACTCGCAACCGGTGAACAGGTTTATATCGTTTGCGCCAAGATAGATAAGGATGAGGCGGAGGCCGGTGCGGATAATCTGATCGGTGAGCCTGTAAGCGGAGATGATTCCGTAACCAGTGTTTTCGAGATGAAGAAGATCATAGATTCCATGAGCAATCTGTCGCAGTATTCCAGCGCAGTGCTTTACGGTTCCATGAAGGAGAAGGATAAACTCGACACGATGGAGCGTTTCATCTCTGGAGACATAAGGATATTGATATCCACCACGGTAATAGAAGTCGGTGTGGACAACCCGAATGCAAATGTCATGATCATAATGGATGCTGACAGATTCGGTCTTTCCACGCTTCACCAGTTAAGAGGAAGGATCGGAAGAGGCGATAAGAAGTCATTCTGTCTCCTGGTGTCCGAGTCAAGATCCGAGCTTGCTCTGAGCCGCATGAAGATGATGTGCGAATCGTCAGACGGGTTTGAACTTGCGGAAAAAGACCTTGAATTAAGAGGCCCCGGAGATTTTTACGGTACAAGGCAGCACGGAATTCCGACATTAAGGGCCGCAAACCTTTATACTGATATGAAGATCGCAACTGAAGCGACTGAAGCGGTCAATAAGGTTATCGAAGCGGGCGGAGAAGAAGCCGAACGTCTGAATGAGGCTATAAAGAAGATGTTTGAACTGAGGTTCGCCAGAAAGATGGAGCAGATCTGATGCCAAGAGTAGTTACGGGAAGATTCAGAGGTGCAGTATTACAGGCACCTGAAGGAGATAAGACCAGGCCCACGACCGATAAGGTCAAGGAGGCCCTGTTCTCCATTATTCAGGCTGATGTTCCGGATTCAGAATTCCTGGATCTTTTTGCCGGATCAGGCCAGATAGGGATCGAAGCGTTAAGCCGTGGTGCAAAGCGTGTGACCCTTGTCGAAAGGAGCGGCCAGGCATCTGCTGTTATCGCTAAGAATATCAGCAAGATAAGAATGGACAGGTCTGACGAGATCAGGGTCCATAAGAAGAGCGTTGCCCAGGCTTTGGAACTATTAGGGCAGGCCGGCGAGAAATTTGATATTATATTCATGGACCCGCCATACAGGGACGTTCCATTAAGGCTTGATGAGGCTGCAAAGCTTATAAATGAATTCCAAATGCTTGCCGAAGGTGGAATGCTTATAGTAGAACACGACAAAGATTGTGAGATGCCCGAAGAAATCAACGGCCTTAAACGTGTTCGTTCTTGTAGTTACGGGATTACAGTGATAACATTTTTTAAGGAATAGACATTGGAGGATGACGGTTTGAAGGTAATGCTCTTTCCCGGGACATTTGATCCCTTTACGAGAGGACACAGAGATATTGCCAGAAGGGCTTCAAAGCTCTGTGATAAGCTTGTCATCGCAGTCATGGAGAATGCTGCAAAAAAGCCCATGTTTACTCCTGAAGAAAGAGTTGAACTCATAAGGCTGTCATTGAAGAATGATGATTTGAGCAACGTGGAAGTCATGGCCTGGGATGGTCTTTTGGTAGATCTTTATCAGAAACTCGGCTGTTGTGCTTCCGTAAGAGGGATCAGGTCTGAGTCTGACTTCAGATATGAATCCGAGCATGCGCTCGCTAACCGTCTGCTTTTCGCAGGATATGACGCGGTTCTGCTGCCCTGCAGAGATGATCTGTCGCTTATCAGTTCTTCTATGGTCAAGGAAGTAGGTTCATACGGCGGCGATATCTCAAAGATGGTACCGGCCGAGATAATAGATTTGGTTAAGGAAAAACTTTTGAAAGGAAGGAATTAATATGGAGAACAGCAATTTCAATCAGGGCGGACAGCGCTATGACGCTATCAAGCATATCGATTATCTTATCGATATGGTTAAGGATGCATCGAGTGTTCCTTTCTCGGATAAGTGTTCTATCGAGAGAACTGAAACTATCAATTCACTTCAGATCCTTAAGAATAATCTTCCTGCTTCTGTTGCTCAGTCAAATGATATCGTTGCCAGAGCTCAGGATATTATCAGTACGGCAAGAGAGAAGAATAAGAAGATCATCGATGACGCTAACCGCATGTATGCCATGAAGGTAAACGATCACGAGATCACTAGAGGCGCAAGGGAAGAAGCTGCCCAGATCATTGCTAATGCCGAGGCTCAGGCTGAAGAACTCAGAAGAAATGCTCACCTTTATGTTAAGTCCCTCTTAGAGAACGTTAATGAGACACTTTCCGATAACATCGCAAAGATCCAGACAAATCTCTCCGAGATCAATTCAACATTGGAAGAGAAAGAATAAAGCTTATTTATTTAGAATTTCCTTGGACGGCCGCAGATCTTTCTGCGGCTGTTATTAATTTATGTTAGGCTAAAACGTCATATATGGCGTAAAATAGTATCAGGTTCATTTTGTGAGACTCAAAGGAGGTATCTTTCCATGATCCTTGGTATTGAGATAGAGAACTTCGATGTTTTCGATAATGATAAAGCCGGAATCCTGATCGATGATTATTTAGCAGGAAAAGAAAACGGAAAAACTAAGGACAGCCTTCGCGGTCTTAATGCTTTTATAGGCCGCAACAATACGGGTAAGACATCATTCATGGGCTGTATGGCTTTCCTGAAAGACTGTATAACACAAGGCTGCGCGGTTGCTTCGATCAGTTACGGAAGACCGGGATTTGCTAACATGACACCTGATATTTCAAGTCCTTCCTTATTCAAGGTCTTCTTCAAAGTGGAAGATAAAAAGACCGGTGAACCGAAGTTCATCCAGTATGAGCTGGGGATCGTAACCAGCAGGTATATGAGTCCCGTTATCGATGAGGAAAGGGTTATCCTTCTTGTTGATGCCGGGGAAGAGAAAAAGCCTCTTACGATCCTTGATATGAAGGGCGGAGAGGGTTCCATCATCAATCTTGAAGATGCTGCTGATAAGGCTTCTATTGGTGTTGAAGACGAGCACCTGACGGCATTGAGCCTTTATGGAAAGATCACCGGATACAAAGATTTTGTACTTCTTTATAAAGAGATATCCACTTGGTTTTTCTGCAGTTTTTCCTCAGAGGAACAGAGTTCGTATTTCTATGAGGGCGGTGCTCCCGGCGGACATAAACACCTTAACAGCACGGGATCTAATGTCGGAAATGTTCTTGAATATATCAAGATGAACGATGAGGAAGAATATGAGCGTATCGTTTCAGAGATCAAAGATAAGATACCTGCAATGAAGCGTAAGAAGAACCTTCCTTTGGCACTTAAGGAGAGTCCGGACAAACTCTTTTTATATCTGCTTCTTCTTCGTGATTCAAACCCGCGTTCAACGATCTTTATCGAGACGCCCGACAAGGATCTCTATCACGATATGGTTGATGTCTTAAGCGATGAGATGCGTGATTATACGATGAAGCATCATTACTGTCAGATCATCTTTTCGACGCACAATCCTTACATCATTGAGACTTTGTCTCCTAAGGAGATTTGGATCTTTGAGCGGTCGTTTGAGAAAGATGACGGCGATGTTAAGATCCGCTGTGCAGGAGAGGATCCTCTCGTTATGGAAATGTTCCATCAGGGTGTAGGCATGGGCGCCATTTGGTATGGCGGACATTTGGATACAAGACCGGAAGATGATTGAACAAGGCTGATAATATGCTTATAGAGATACTTTCAGAAGATAAATCCGGAGCAGTCGTAGTGCAGCGTCTTGTTGAACGGATAGCAGAGAATGAAGGCGCGGACGTTGAAGTTAATGTTCACCCTCACAGAGGATGCGGAAGCCTTCCCAAAGATATGTCATCCGCACCTCCCAAATTTGCGAGTTCGCTCTTAGATCTGCTGCCGGCAAAGCTCAGAGCTTATAACAAAGTTTATGGCGGCAAGGAAGTGATCCTGATAATTGCCATGGATTCAGATTCAAATGATCCTCAAACGATCAGACAGGAGATCTATTCATGTGCATCGATCTATGCGCCTGATATCAGAAGCGTAGTAGGATTGAGCACTGAAGAGATCGAAGCCTGGATGCTTGGTGACAAAGACGCGGTTTGCGACGCTTATCCATACTGCAGGAAAGATGTTATTGATTCTTACGTTCAGGATTCTGTTTGCGGGACGTGGGAGGTGCTTTGCAAGGCTATTTGCGATAATGCGGAAGAACTGATCGAGATCGGATATCCCGCGATCGGTCACTACAAGGCTTTGTGGGCTGAGAGCATATCGCGATATATGCTTCCGCAAAAGAATATCTCACCGAGTTTCAATACATTTAAGCTGGCGTTCGTTACTGCCCTGAAGAATCCGGTTCCTATCTACCGCAAGCGTGAGTTCTGATGGCAAGACATATCTACGTCCATAATCCTTTCTGTGCGCGAAAATGTCCTTATTGCGATTTCTATTCGGTAACGGATCCTTCTTTTATCGGGGCGTTTTATAAGGCTGCAATTAAAGAGACCTTATTTATCGGTTCGGTTATTGATGATGCCTCAGGAACAAATCCTGTTACTGATACTGATGGAAAAGACACAGTATATTTCGGAGGAGGCACTCCTTCACTTCCGGACAGTGATCTTATTTGTTCTTTATTGAATGAGATCTGCAAGTCTTTTGATATTGCTTCTGACGCTGAGATAACGATAGAAGCAAATCCTTCTTCAGTGACTTCGGAAAAGCTTTCAGACTACCGTCATGCCGGTTTTAACCGTATCTCTCTGGGTGTTCAGTCTTTGGATGATAATGTGCTCAGGACACTCCAAAGACTGCATGATTCAAAAGGGGCTGTTGAAGCTATAAGAAAGATCGGTAATGCAGGATTTAACAATATATCTGCAGACCTTATAACAGGAGTTCCGGGTGAGACACTTGAGGGAATCTGCAAAGATATAAAGACGTTTCATGATCTCGGAATAAAACACATAAGCACGTATTCTCTGATGCTCGAAGAAGGCACTCCGTTTTACGACAGGTATTCTAAAACCATAGAAGAGTATGTCCCCCAGGAGACTGAACGCGCGATGTACCATGGCACACGTGATTATCTCCAGAGTCTGGGATATGAGACATATGAGATCTCAAACAGTGCTCTTCCGGGGTATAAGAGCATACATAATTCAGCTTACTGGAATTCTTGTGAGTACTTTTCGATCGGTGCAGGAGCACACGGATTTCTGGGTGATATGAGATACGGTCACAGAGACGATGTAATGGCTTACATTGATGAAATGAATGAGATTACATCTGATGACTACAAAGCCTTTCTGGAGGGCAATAAGATCGGTCTGAAGTCCCTTTATTCCGAAGAGGTCCTTACCAAAGAAGATAAGATGCGTGAGGTCCCGTTTCTCAGGCTTCGCACTACGGAAGGAATAATTCTTGATGAGTTTTTTAAGGTATTTGGTGTTAAGTTCGAGGATGTTTTCGGGAAGGCCGTAAAAACAAATATCGAAAACGGATTATTGGAGCGCAAAGAAAGAACGCTCCGGTTAACACGGAGCGGTCTTGATCTAGCTAATAAAGTTATTGAGGATTTCCTCTGATCAGCCCTGCTTGGCAGCAGCTTCCTGAGCGGCTTTGTACTTTGCCTCGTCGGCTTTTCTTATTGCCGTACGCATTATCTTGCCGCTGGTGGTCTTTGGAAGTTCATCAACGAACTCGATAACTCTCGGATACTTATAAGGTGCCGTGGCATTCTTAACGTGATTCTGAAGTTCCTTTACGAGTTCGGGAGAAGCCTTTTCTTTGTAAGCTTTGGTGAGGACAATGGTAGCCTTAACTACCTGGCCTCTCATGGGATCCGGGACAGCCGTGACAGCGCACTCAAGGACTGCATCGTGAGTCATGAGGGCACTCTCGACTTCGAAAGGTCCGATACGGTAACCGGAGCACTTGATGACGTCGTCATTTCTTCCTACGAACCAGATATAACCTTCAGGATCTCTCCATGCAGTATCTCCGGTGCTGTAATCTGCACCGGGCCACTGGTCTTCCATAGCCTCGGGATTCTTGTAGTACTCGCGGAAGAGACCTGTAGGGCGGGAAGAAGCATTCTTGATCACGATGTTTCCAACGATACCGTCTTCTACCGGAACACCCTGATCGTCTACAAGCTGAATGTCATAGATCGGTGTAGGCATGCCTGTTGAACCGGGCTTAACATCGATCCACGGGAAGTTTGCAAAAAGAACGCTTCCCTCTGTCTGACCGAAGCCTTCACGGATCTCAAGACCTGTTGCCTTCTGCCATTTGTAGAAAACTTCAGGGTTCAAAGGCTCACCGGCCATGGAGCAGTGCTTGATCGAAGAGAAGTCATACTTCGTGAGATCTTCCTGAATAAGATATCTGTAGATAGTGGAAGGTCCGCAGAAGGAGTTAAGCTTAAGCTTCTCCATGATCTCGAGCATTCTTGAAGCGGTGAATTTCTGTGTATCGTATGTAACGTTGACCGCACCTGCGATCCACTGGCCGTAGATCTTGCCCCAGGCAAATTTAGCCCAGCCGGAATCAGCCTGCGTTAAGTGTCTGCAGCCGTCGTATACCTGCTGCCAATATTTAGCCGTAACGATATGTCCCAAAGGAAGTGTGTAATCGTGAAGTATCATCTTAGGCTCGCCTGTCGTACCTGACGAGAAATAGATCATCATCTGGTCGTCATTATGAGTTGCTTCGTCGCCTGTGGGACGCTCGAAAACAGGGGAGGCATTATCGATATCATCAGTAAGCGATCTCCAGCCTTCAGGTGCCTCTCCGATAACGCTGCAATACTGAACCATCTTGCAGTCGGGGCGTGCCTTATTAACGTGCTCTATGATCTGCGGATCGTCGGCGCAGACGATCATCTTTACGTCTGCTGCATTGCAGCGGTAAACGATATCGTGATAAAGAAGCTGGAAAGTAGCAGGGATTACCACTGCACCCAACTTGTGAAGACCTACCATCGTGAACCAGACTTCAGGACGTTGACGGAGCATCATGAGGACTCTGTCACCTTTCTTGATTCCTAAGCCTTTAAACATATTGGCAACGCGGTTGCTCTTTTCACTTATATCCTTGAATGTGAAGTGCTTTTCGTTGCCGTCGTCATCACACCAGATGAGAGCTTCCTTCTCAGGATCTTCCTTTGCATATACGTCAACGACATCAAATCCGAAGTTGAAATCCTCCGGAACTATGATCTTGAAATTCTGTTTAAAATCTTCGTAACTGTCAAATTCTATTCTGTTAACAAATCTGTTCAATAAATCCATGGGTCTGTATTTCCTTTTCTACTTCAATTTTCTGAGCGTAGAACTGCTAAATCACTCGTTGATTATCGTGAGGAACTTAGCAGTCTCCGTCACGGCACGCTGACCGTGAGGCTTCTCGGGATTGAAGTAAATAGAGTCGCCGGCTTCAAGCGTGAATTCCCTGTCACCTACGACGACCTTAATGGCGCCTTCGATTACGTAGTTGAATTCCTGTCCGCCATGACGGACGAGCTCGGCTGTCTCAGACTTAGACAGGGTAACGATCATAGGATCCATCTGTCTGTGTTTATAGTTGAAGGCAAGTGCACTGAAAGAATAGCCGGGATAACGCTCGACCTTGACACCATTACCGCCTCTTACCACTGTGTAATCGTCCATTCTCGGGACATCACCTGTCATCAGGACTGTGGGATCCACCTTGAAAACGCTTGCGACCTTGTAAAGGATGCTGATAGGGATCTCCTTCTCACCATTCTCATATGCTAAATACTCTTCTGTACTCACGCCGCAGTTTGCAGCAACTTCTTCAGCTGTTAAGTCAAGAATGTCTCTAAGCTCTCTGATCCTGTCGGATATCTGCTTAATGTATTCGTTCATACCGGCCTCCTGATTCTTATCTGATGCGAATACACATTATACATCATAATTTGCGTGTGTGCGTATTTATTATATAGAGTAACATCCTCCGGGGCATCCCCAGTGACTGCTTGCATTGACACAAATTTATTAAAATATATAATTTAAAAGATTTATAAAATATAGAAAAATCCAAGGAAAAGTCGAAATTCCCAATGAAATCCGGAACTGCCCCAAGGTATAGAATTAATTCATCTGTAATTCATCAGATTCTGCCGGTGGCTCTGGTAGCTCTTTCGACTGTAATTATCCTTCTTGTTATCGGGAAACCGGTGAATGCCGTTGATGCTGATAGTGATGACGGGACCCGGAACAGTTCGGCTGCTGTCCAAATGATGGCAAATGATCCCGCCCTTTCATCAGGAATAAGATATCTTTCCGCTCAGGAAGCCAAATCTCCTGATGTCGTGGATGAAAAGTTCAAAGAGAAGAAACTGGCAGAACTCAGGGCTAACCTGGATGTAAAGCGGCAGCTGCTTCTCAACGGTGATGTTGATGTATGGACTCTGTTTGATGATTATGCACTTATGGGGGATTCCCGTGCATACGGTTTTTTCTATTACGGTTTTATGCCGGATGAACGCGTCTTTGCCAAGCCCGGTGCCACGATCAACATGATCCCTGAACGACTGGACGAATTGAAACTGCTAAATCCCTCAAGGATCTATCTCTGCTTCGGAATGAATGATACGGGTATCGGAATATGGACTACACCTGAATCATATGCGGCAGCTTATCAGGAGGTATTGGAAACCGTAAAGAAGGAACTGCCCGGAGTGACGTTTTATGTTAACTCTATTCTGATCGCAAAGGACCCTGCATTTAAGCAGAATTCCGCCTGGCGCAATATTCCTGCCTACAGTCAGGCAGTGAAGGAAATGTGCGAGCGGGAAGGTTATGTTTTCGTAGACAATTCAAATCTGGAGGAGACTTATCTGAATCTGTGGGATTCGGACGGCATCCATTTCCAAAAGAGTTTTTATCCCCATTGGGCAACCAATATGATCCTGACCGAATATGATGTAGAAGCCAAAGCGGCCCTGGAAGCAGAAGAATCGAAGCTTTCAAGTGACCTGGACAGTACAGGAAATGATGGTGCAGCGGGCGATGAATAAGATCTGGAAGATTCTTCAGTATCCTTTGGCTGTCCTTTTGATAGGCGCGATCCTCCTTGGAGTCAGGATCGGTCAGAAAAGCATGACCCCTTTCGAAAATATGCAGTCGGCAGTGGAAAGCAAGGCGGATTTCTCGTTGATGCAGAAAGCCGACAACCAGATGTTCAAAAGGCTTTACGGTCTGGATGCGAACACTTTTGAAGGTGTGCTTTTGTATTATCCGCTTACCAATATGGGAGTAGAGGAAGTGCTTCTTGTAAAGGTTGATTCACAGGAAGACAGAGATGCGGTGAAGCAGGCGGTGGAGTCGCGTCTTGCAGCTCAGATGAAATCATTTGACGGTTACGGCGTAGGCCAGTCCGAGATGCTGGAAAAAGCCGTCATTCATTATGATGAAAGTTATGTCCTTTTCTGTGTCGGAGATCAGACGGCTGATGTTGAGGCAGCTTATCTCGCTGCATATAAAGGCGAGTGGAGCGGGGAGGTTACTCCGTGAGTTTTGCCTCTGTATCGTTCCTTTTCTATTTTCTGCCGGCTGCGCTTTTGCTTTATTACATTTGCCCCAGGAAGATAAAGGGCTTTTTATTGGTGCTTATCAGTCTTCTTTTCTATGCCTGGGGAAGCACCGCAACTCTTCTGGTGATCCTGTGTTCTTTTCTGTTCAATTATGTTTCCGGGCTGGCTATCGGATCGGGCAGGAAAAAAAGCCGCGTATCGCTGATATTTGCGGTTATTATCAATGTAGCGGTCCTGGTATTTTATAAATATGTATTGACCTGGTTCCATATGGAGGGAAATGTCAACGGAATTCCCCTGGGACTTTCTTTTTACACATTTACGGTGCTCTCGTATCTTATCGATGTGTACCGCGGCACTGACGGGGTGAAGGCAGCAAAGAATCCCGTGCGTCTGGCCCAATATGTATTTTTCTTCCCGAAGTTTATATCGGGTCCTATTGAGCCATATCATACGATGGCACCCCAGCTTCAATCACCTGATGTCAGTCTCAGCAACGTCCGTACCGGGGCAGTGCGTTTTGTTACAGGTCTATTCAAGAAAGTGTTGATATCCGACGTGCTGGGTACGCTTTTTTCCCAGATACAGGGTCTTCCTTCACGTTCTGTCTTTTTAGCATGGCTTGGAATGCTTCTTTTCACGTTGCAGCTTTATTTCGATTTTTGCGGATATTCAGACATGGCAATCGGACTTGCAGGGATGCTTGGCTATAAACTTCAGGAAAACTTCGATGAGCCTTATGCATCAACCGGAATCTCTGATTTCTGGAGACGCTGGCATATATCTCTCGGTCACTGGTTCAGAGATTATATCTATATCCCGATGGGCGGTAACCGCTGCTCTCAGTCCAGGCAGATCATGAACCTTATGACTGTCTGGCTCCTTACCGGTTTCTGGCACGGAGCAAGTCTTAATTTCGTTTTCTGGGGTTTGTACCACGGTGTGCTGATCATCTTGGAAAAATTCTGTTTTGATAAGTTCACGAGAAGATGGCCGAATTTTATCAAAACAGTTCTGACTTTTATATTGGTAATGATCGGATGGGTATTTTTCTTCTCGCCTTCATTGATGGAAGCGTTCTCCTATATCGGAGAATTGGCCGGCACCGGGGGACAGGGTTTCTTCGGAGGTCTGAGTTCATATTATCTCTCACAGGCCTGTCTGCCTGTGATCATAGGTCTGCTTTTCTGCATTCCTCTTGTAAACAAGGCTTTGGCATATCTTGGCAAAAGCCGCTATCCCATTGTTTCATATATTCTTTTGATCATCAGCATGATCCTTCTGGTATTGTGCGTTGGGCAGATCATAGGTGCTACCAACGTCTCGTTCCTCTATTTTAACTTCTAGGAGAAAGCAATAATGTATACCGGCGCACAAATGAATAAACAGCAATACGATCAATATAATATGCAGATACCAAGAAAGCAGAAAGTACCGCTTTTCTATAAGATGGTCTTTCCGTCTCTTGCGGTCTTTTTGATAATATTCATGCTTTTTAACCTTCTGTCGAAGCCTCGCACTTTTTCTTCCCAGGAGAACAGGAATCTTGCCCAGATGCCTGAACTGTCTTTGGAAAGTCTTGCAGACGGAAGCTATTTTTCCGCGCTTTCCGCTTATCAGTCTGACCAGTTTATCGGGCGTGATTACTGGATCCGTCTGAGGAACAGCACTCAAAAGTTCTTTGGTTTTAAAGAAAATGACGGAATATATTTCGGCAGTGACGGCTATCTTCTGAAACAGGGAGAGCCTTTGGATGAAACCAAACTTAACGCAACCCTTAAGGCGGTTGATGATTTCTCCAATGCCAATCCTGACATGAGGATCACTTTCCTGTTGGTTCCCGGCGCACAAACAGTTCTCTCGGACAAACTTCCTTCCGGAATAAGTGCGGAAGATGCTTTCCCCGACAGGAGTAAAGCCATAGAACTGACCCAAAGTGTTTTAGGCAATGGAAATAATCCGTATTTTACATATGTGAATGTTGAGAACTTCCTGAAACAGGCTGAAAATACGGACAGACTTTACTATAAGACAGACCACCACTGGACTACATACGGAGCTTATACGGCCTTCACCAATGTAAAGACGGCTATGGCGATCGATGAACCGACACCCAGCTTTGAAGTGCTGCCGGTTTCAGAGTCTTTCCAGGGAACCCTTGCCTCCCAAAGCGGTTCCTTTGAAGAGGAGGACACCATTGTGGTATTCAGGCCTATAGCTTCCGATATTATGCCGGAAGTAGATTATTATGTGCTTTATCCTGATGAGAAGATCAAGCTTTCCTCCTGCTACCGGATGGAAAAACTTGCGGAAAAGGATCAGTACACTCTCTTTTTCGGCGGTAACTACGGGCGTCTTGAGATCCACACAACCAATCTTAATGACAGGAAGCTCCTGATATTCAAGGATTCCTATGCTAACTGTTTTATCCCGTTTTTGATTCCCTATTTCCAGGAGATAGAAATTATCGATCCGAGATATTATTATGAAGATCTGGATCTGCTGATCCGGAATGAGCAGATCACGGATGTGCTTTTCCTATACAGCGAAAACACATTCTTTGAAGACGTAACTTTGAAGGATGTATTGGCAGGATAAACTGTCTTGTCAGGGGGATAAAAATGTTGCAGCTAGTCATTAATTCATTGTTGCTTGGAATCGGACTTGCAATGGATGCATTCTCAGTTTCCATAGCCAACGGAGTTATTGAACCTCGTATGCGAAAAGGCAGAATGTATAAGATCGCAGGTGTTTATGCGGTCTTTCAGATGATGATGCCTTTGATCGGATGGCTGCTGGTTACGACTATTGAACAGATATTCGCTTCTTTCAGGCTTCTTATCCCGTGGATCGCATTATTCCTTCTTATGTTCATCGGCGGAAAAATGATCATTGAAGGAATAAGAGACAGAAAGAAAGGCGACAAGAAAGAGGAGGATAAGTCTGAGCCTGTCAAACTCACATTCGGAGTTCTCATACTTCAGGGTATTGCGACTTCAATCGATGCGCTTTCTGTCGGATTTACTATCTCGGAGTATTCGTTTTTACAAGCTTTTGCCTCATCTTTGATAATCGGCATCGTTACGCTTGTGATATGCTTAATTGGTTTGATCTTCGGCAAGAAGATCGGCAACAGATTCTCAAGTATCGCAACTATTATCGGCGGCGTGATACTTATACTTATCGGAGTCGAAGTGTTTGTAAAGATCATTTACAGCTTGTAAAAAATTGGAGGATAGATATATGGCAAAGGCAGCGGTTTTTATAGCAGACGGCAGTGAAGAGGTAGAGGCGATTACTCCTGTTGACCTTCTCAGAAGAGCGAAAGTTGATGTAGATGTAGTTTCTATTATGCCGGCTCTTGAAATAGAAGCTTCAAGAAATGTGAAGATCACGGCTGATAAGCTGATCGGAGAAATTAGTTTTGACGATTACGATCTTCTTGTGCTTCCCGGCGGTGTCAGGGGAACCAATAATATTAATGCTTGTGAAGAGCTTAAGAAGCAGATAAAGAGATTCAACGACCAGGGCAAAGGAATTGCAGCTATTTGTGCCGCTCCGACAGTCTTTGCAGGTATGGGGCTCCTTGACGGCAAAAAATCCACATGCAACCCCGGTTTCTGGGAAGAGCTTCGTTCAAAGGGAGCAGATCTCGTCGAAGATTCCAAGGTCGTAATTTCCGGCAATATCATTACGAGTCAGGCAATGGGTACATCAGTTGATTTTGGTCTTGCGCTTGTCAGTTATCTCTGCGGGGAGGAAGCCGGGGAAGAATTAAGGAAAAACATCAGATTTGGTGCGATTTAACATTGTTACATCTTCGTTTTAGTTGAATAATCAGCTCTAATCAATTACAATAAGGCGCGTTTGGAGACGTATCGAAGTGGTCATAACGGGGCGCACTCGAAATGCGTTTGTCGGGTAACCGGCACGAGAGTTCGAATCTCTCCGTCTCCGCCAGCAATAACCTCTCAGACATAGTGTTTGAGAGGTTTTTCTTTTTACTAATCCTCTGTTTACGACAAAATTTCGACAAACGATGTAGAAAATCGAGCAAAAAGGCCCTATCCCGCGGTAGTGCAAAACAAGTTGCACTACCGCTTTTTCTATCCCATTTCTCAAGCATAACTTGGTTTATTCCACTATTCGAACCATAAATGTAGTTCTTTCAATGGTACTTGATGTCGCAGTGAGAGACAATGTCTTGCGTGGTAATCCTGCTCGGGGAGCTTTATCCGAAATTCAGCGAGAATTGCCTTCTCCTAAAAAGGTTCGAGCATTAACTGTTGAAGAACAGCGTGTATTTTTAATTTATATACGCAAATCAGAAACGTTTTTTCGGTATTATCCAGTTTTTATCACACAACTGTACACTGGCTGTAGGGTTGGCGAAGTTTTAGCACTTCGTCTTCAAGATTGTAAGAAGGATTGGCCGCATGTCATAACTGCTATTCGTTGACTGAAAAAAAAGACGATGATAGAATAATCGCAAGAAAGCACAGTCTGCAAAGACGGTTGCTTCTGAGATTTGGTATTTAAACCTCACCTACAGATTTCGCAGTCCTGGGTGAGGTTTTCATTTGCGTATCTGGAATCCAGATACGCAAATAACTAAAGCAACAGAGCAACGGCACCGATCAGCAGACTGATCACGGCTATCACAAGAGAAAAGATCCATATGCAGAAAAACTTAAGCGTCAGGTAACCATTAATCTCAAATCAACAACTGTAGATTACTTTAAGAAACTTGCTGAGGAGACAGGTATACCATACCAGAATCTGATAGACTTGTATCTCGATGATTGTGTGAAAAAGGAAATCAAGCCAGACATAAAATGGCAACAACCGGCATAAACCTTTTGTGATTTTTGTGGTGCTTTTCCGCAAGGCATATTTCCAACACAGTTTTATTACTGTTAGAATAAACGTAAAGAACAATCTGCTGATAACAAAATGGCATCCGGGAAGGGAATAGCGCTATGAAATTCAAGTATTGCAGGATCCAGGGCAAAGAGTTGGCCGCCAATACAAGGACCGGTAAAGGCATATTCAGCATGCTGAATCAGATGGTTACGGATGGCGTCATGGATGAAGAGGATGTTGGACTTTTCAAAGAAATAGATTCCTGGTTTGCAGAAGAACTGCCTTGGCCTCCTCAATGCAAGCGGCAGGAAAAGGTCATATGTTATTTCAAGACGGAGAATTCCGAGATGATGATGAAGATGATCAATCCGCTGCTGTGGCTTCTGGAGAGATACAATCACGCTTATTATGTTGTATATACAAACTTCCCCGGTGAGATAGTTTACGAGGATGACTATCAGGTTGTAGTAAAGGTTGAAGATAATATTGTAATAGAAGATGTGCAGGCCAGTTGGTCACCTGATTAGGTGTCATGAAGAACGCATTTCTGCGGACGAGTATATTGAATTTCTGAAAAGGACCGATCTCGGATCTCAGTATCCCAAGGAACGTTTTGTGGAAAGAATCCCAAAACTCGTAAAGAATGTAACGATAAGCCTTATAGCAAGAAACGAAGAGGGGCTCGTGGTTGGCGTTCTGTTTGGATTGACTGATTATTGTTACTGGTTATATGTTACTGATCTGGGAGTAGATAGAAATTACGAGAGACAGGGTATTGCAACCAGATTAATGAGACAGGCACATGAGCTTGCAGGTGGCGAAAAGGATATTGCTTTATACCTTATAGCTAACGAAAATGCAGTGCCGTTTTATCAGAAACTTGGAATGAAGCATGCTGACGAAGTGATGAAATACAATCACATCGAATGGACAGAGTGGACTGTCGAATAAAAATGGATTAAGGTTTGTCTGTTCCGCGTTCGCCCGTTATTACACAATAGAAGCCGCGTTATTAATCAGCCATTCGACTCCGGATTCTGACTGTTCGACACCGGGATTCAGATTGACCATTACAACAGCGGCCTCACCGGTGCGGTAATTGAACTTCAATCTTGACTGACCATTCTCTCCCCAGCCGCTGATACTGAGCCTGTTCTCGCCGTCCATGAAAATGCCAAGACCGGCCCAGGGGAATCTCTCGGATGGCTTAGTCATTTCCAGCGCGGATTTTGCCTGCAGCAAGGTGCTCTCTCCATTACAAGCGTGAGTAAATTCTTTTGCGATCACAAGTAGTTCTTTCGGTGTGGACCACAGTCCAGATGCTGCGAGATCGGGCACCTGCGGGAACTTGCCGGGAATAGCGAGTCCGCTCTCATCATAGCCTGTCGCCATGACGATCTTGTTCTCGTAATCATTAAGATTCGTAAGCGACGCAAAAAAAGTACTCTGTGTTTTCAACGGCGCGAAAACAAACTCGTCAGCAATTACTTCATACGGCTTTTGCTCAAGTTCTTCAAGTAACATCTGCAGAACACAGAAGCCTGCATCCGAGTACTCAAACTCAGTCCCCTGAGGATTTTCTGCGCGGGCCGGACGGTTGTTATAAGATGTCTTGCCATCAAGCACATCCAAAAGACTGACGGGCGGATCGCTTCTGCGGAGTCCGTAAAAACCGTTTTCGCCGTCAATGATTCCTGAAGTGTGGCTCAGAAGAGACCTTATGGATGCATCACTTTCTTCTCCTGATAACGTAAGAAGCTTCCACCGGCGAAGATATAGATTAACGGGATCTTCAATATCGATCCGGCCATGTTCAAATTCCTTCATTACGCAAATTCCGGTAATGAACTTTGAGATCGAACACGCAGGAAAAGCTGTATTCTCATCCACCGGAACATTCTCTTCCTTATCAGCTAAACCAAAGCACTTCATCGTAACTTTTCCTGCTTCATCTCTGTAAGCGCAGCTTATTCCCGGAAATCTGTTTCTGATCGTTTCTAAGTCATTCATGGTAATTATTCCTATCAGTTTTATCCTCAGTTAAGACGATTATAACATGAAGCATTTGATATACTGATAATATCAGTTAAGGGGTATAGGATTTATGATCAAAGCTGTTATTTTCGATATGTTTGAGACGCTGGTATCTATCTTCACGGGGGATAGTTATTTCAGTGAGCACATGGCTTCGGATCTGAATATTCCGGCAGAGAATTTCAGACCGGTGTGGCACACCACCGAGACTGCCAGAAGCTGCGGGCAGTGCACTGTTCCGGAAGCTGTTAAGATCTGTTTGGAAAAGTTCGGCTGCTATAACGAGGAAGCGGTTAATCTGGTCACCGGGCATCGCAGAGAGCATCTTGAGGAAGTTTTTGCGGGCACACCCGAGGAAACGATAGAACTCTTAAAGGCGCTGAAAGACAGGAATATTAAGATCGGTCTTATAAGCAACTGCTATTCTGACGAGGCCCAAGCCATCAAAGCGAGTGTTCTTTATCCGTTCTTCGATGCGCCGGTCTTATCCTACGAACAGGGCGTTACCAAGCCTGATCCCGAGATATTCAGAAGGGCGGCCGGCATGCTTAGCGTCAGTGCGGGCGAATGTCTCTATGTCGGCGACGGCGGTTCAAAAGAACTCTACGCTGCAAGGGATGCCGGCATGAAAGCAGTACAGGCACGGTATTTCGCGCATCTCGCGTATGAACCTCATATTCCATGCGGCAAGCTTGATGAGTTTGATCAAGCGGATACGCAGATGGATGTTTTGAAGTATCTGTGAGTAAATGCTCCGATGATATAATATTGATGAAATGTGGTAAAAAATCTAACTTGCAGATTGGGATATCAATATGAAGACCACGATCCGGAATAATACACTTACAATATATCTTTGCGGCAGGATAGACACTAACAACGCTGAGCAGACCGAACGTGAGATTTTAGAGTCGGTTGAAAGCGCAAACTGTGCTGATATCGTTATCGATGCGGAAAAGCTCGAATACATATCCAGCGCGGGACTGCGCGTTCTGATGAAACTGCGCAAAAAAATAAACATGCAGATCCCTGTCATCAATGTTTCGCGTGATGTATATGATATTTTCGAGACTACGGGATTCACCGAACTGTTCGATGTAAAAAGAGTTATGAGAGAAATTTCAGTGGATGGCTGCGAGGTGATAGGAAAGGGTTTTTACGGCACTGTTTACCGCATTGACAGTGAAACGATCGTTAAGGTCTATGAATCTCCCGACTGTCTGCCTATGATACAGAACGAACAGCGTCTCGCTAAGCTTGCATTTATCAAGGGTGTTCCGACTGCCATATCCTATGATACCGTCAGAGTCGGCGGCAGCTACGGTTCGGTCTTTGAACTGTTAAGAGCTAAGTCTTTCAATGATCTTCTGAAAGAAGAACCGGATAATTTTGATGTTCTCATGAGGAAATTTGTTGATTTTCTTAAGATCGTCCACGGTACTGAAATGGATGAGGGATCTCTGCCAAAGGCAAAGGATCAGTTCTTATCGTATCTTGATGCGATACGCTGTTATATTTCCGGTGAACAGTTTAATTACCTGAACGGTCTGATTTCCGGCCTTCCTGATGACCTGCACCTTGTGCATGGGGATTTTCACATGAAGAATATCATGGTGGTTGATAACGAGCCTATGCTTATCGACATGGATACTATATCGACGGGTCAGCCGGTGTTCGACCTTCAGTCATTGTATATTGCTTATATAGCATTCGCCGTAGATGATCCGGGAAATCTCCTCAGGTTCTTTGGTATTTCCGATGAATTGGGAAAGCAGATTTGGAATAAGATCATCGAGTATTATTTTGTTACAACTGATGAGAAAAGGATTTCAGAGATCAACAGTAAGATAAAGCTTCTGGCAATGATAAGGTTTCTTTATATTCTTACATCGACAGATCTGAAAAACGGTGAACTCGGCGAAAAGCGCATAAGACATACGCAGGAGAGCATTAAAGAACTTACCGGTTCGGTCGGGGATCTGACCTTATAACAAAATACCGCATAGTTAACAGTGCTACCGTTGCATTTATCACATCTGCTATTACCTGTGACCACATAAGCCCGTTTATGCCCAGGGTATAATTCATTATCAGCATTATCGGAATAATGAGTATCAGGTGGCGTAAGATCGCAAGTCCAAATGATACTTTTCCCCTGTTTACCGCGTTCATGTAGTTTACGACGTGATAGCCTATCATCATGAACGGCAGGGCAAAGCAGCGCATCTTGAGGTAAGCTGTTCCCATCTCTACGGTCAACGGATCCTTGATAAAGATCCCTACAAGAGGCTCGGCGAAAATGAAGAACAGAATGGTACACAAAGATGAGAATAATAAGATCGACCATCTTGCAAGTGAAGAAAAGTGGGCCATGCGTATTTTATTGCAGGCTCCGTAATTATATGCCACCAAAGGAACCATGCCGAGACAGACGCCAAGTCCTATATTAATCGGAATCCTCTCAAGCTTTAAAACTATACCGATAGCTGCTACAGGTGTTGTATGATCACCGTATGTTGCGGTAAGACGGTTAATAATAATATTAACAAGATCAAAAAGGAATATGCTTACAGCTGCAGGGACGCCGACCATATATAGTGACCGGAGATGCTTTTTCTCCAGATGAACAGGCTTAAATGAGATCTTCAGAACACTTTCATTTTTTACTTTACGGAAGATAAAGATAAAGTAAGCAAATGAGACATAGTTTGACAGCATCGTCGCAATGCCTGCTCCGAGGACCTCATTGCCACGTGGAAGGATCACAAACATGAAGAGCGGATCAAGAACGACATTAAGGATGCTTCCGATACCAACACCAAGGCCTGCTTCTTTGGAATAACCGGCATTGCGTAAAAGCTGCGGCATGCTCATAGAAAGAACTGTCGGGATACATCCTAAAACTACTGTTGTAAAAAGGTATTGTTTACAGTAATACAGAGTAGCTTCTTCGGAACCCAATAACCTCATTAACGGTGTCATAAATATGAGTGTCAGGACAGAGAACCCTGCAGCTGATATGCCTGAAGCGAAAATGCTGTAGTTTACAACTTTTGCAGCATCTGTTTCTTTTTGTTCACCAACCAGACGGGCCATAAGACTTCCGCCGCCGACACCAAAGACATTTGCGAGAGAGACAGCAATAAGATATACGGTGAGTGCCAGATTTGATGCTGCGATCATGGCAGGATCGTCTGTTCTTCCGATGAACCATGTATCGGCTATGTTATATATCAAAACTATCATCTGGCTTCCGACTGTAGGCAGAGCCATGATAGCCAATGCCTTGGCTGGATTCATTGATTCAAAAAGATATTTCTTTTTTTCTGTGACAGAACTCATTGCTGATCTCTAATTCTTTCTATCCGATTGTTGAAACAGGTGCCCGTTCTTTTGGACACCTGTTTTTTGAGTTTAAATTTGTGATACCGAGAAGATCATTCGATCGTTAAAATGTCCGAAAAACCTGTTACGTCAAAGATCTCTTTAACTTCGGCAGAAGCATTGGAAATAACCATCTTGCCCTGCTTGTTCATGGCCTTTTGAGTGGAGAGGAGAACTCTCAATCC
This sequence comes from Clostridiales bacterium, assembly GCA_017510605.1. Taxonomy (GTDB): domain Bacteria; phylum Bacillota; class Clostridia; order Saccharofermentanales; family Saccharofermentanaceae; genus Saccharofermentans. The sequence goes on along the minus strand of JAFWMQ010000014.1, from coordinate 142 downwards.
GGCACTGGAGATATAATCAAGTTTTTCAAGATCGAACTTGAGATCTGTAACACCTGATAATGCAGGTCCAAGCTCTGCTTCAAGCTGGGGAGCCGTTGTCGTGTCGAGTCTTCCTTCCAGGATGACCTTAAGTACATTTGCA
>JAFWMQ010000013.1 GCA_017510605.1 Clostridiales bacterium | reverse complement strand
TTTGTGCCAGCGCTGCTTTACCTCTATGAATTCTTCAAGAGCTGTATCGGGATCACAATTAACACCTGTGACATACATCATCTTGTCGGTCTTGTCTTCATTGCAGGCATATCCGAGAACGTCACGGATATGTTTCATGGCTGCATTAGCATCGGGAGCTTCTTCCGGCCTTTGTGTCGTCTTCTCCGGATTCTCGATATAGTTGAGAACGGTGTCCATACGATTCTTAACTGCCCATATGGAAGTTACTGCCATTTTAGTTACCGTCCTTTCTTATAGTCTGACCAAAGTGTGATGGGGTAGTGGATTCTTCCCGGTATCCTGTGATGCTCCTGCCGATTAACAAGCTTCTTAAAACTTCTGATCGGGACAGACCGGATTCTTCAGATTTCTTCTTTAACAATTTGGCTTCTTCCGGGCTCAGCATCACTTTGAACTCGATTGTCCGCTTCCTGTTTGGTTTAGATTTCATTAGTTTGATCACCTCCTTCGGGTGAAATGATTGAACGCATCTTGCGTTCCTCGGGGTCTCAGGGGTCGCTCCCTGACAAGTCTTGTATTTTCGTGTTCCCGAAAATACGTTGCTTGCTAATACAAAGATCCACTTCGTGGGGCGGTAGAGTCTGGGTCAAGCCGCAAAAAACAGACCGCAAGTTTGGTATAGTTTTCATCTCTTGAAGTTTTGGTGTATTCAGTAAAAAGGCCGACTTATACCAGCACACAAGCACGAACGCTTTTGCGAAAAACTGTTTATGTTGTAGTGGATCCTTGTAGCTTCCTGGAACTATCCCGGGCCGCTGGGTTGGATCAGATCGGGCAGGATGGGAGCTTACAATAAAGACAGCAGGATCAGAACTACTGTTTCTCTTTTTATATGACCTTTTGTCTTTATCATTTCTCTCACCTCGCTTTCTCCGGTAAGTTATAAGAACTTATGTTCGATTATGTACGGTTAGATTATATGAGGGTGGAAAACGGTTTGCAAGCCTTGTTTTTTAAGGTGTCCCATAAATGGAACAGGTGGATAAAAGTACGATTAATGGAACTTTCTGCCTGAGATAATATAAGTTTATAAAATTCTCGTATAGTAAAATTTGCATGATATAATTTACATATCCAAGAGGAAACTCTTAGTTGGGATAATCAGTAATATCTTTGCTTAACTGAATGTGAATAATTGCAAGGAGCGCTCTGTGGAATTAAAGACCAAAAGCAAAAGACCCGGTATGGACTGCTCAATAGATGTTTTCTTTGAGAAAGGGAAGGGCTTTTCTGCTTATTTGAATGACAGAAATACTTATAAGGCGGTTCTCGTCAAAACCGGTTCTTTTGTCATTGATGAAGATGGTGAATACAGAGTAGTAACTGCGCCTGCGGGAATACTTATTAACGAGAAAGCTGATTTCAAGGTTGTCTCTGAGAACAATATCACTACAGCCACGATTTATTTCAAGCCGACTTTTATCCGCGAGGAGTTCACTTTCGAGGCGATCAATTCCCGCAAATACGATAAGTTTTTCACCACCGTAACTGAGGGTGAAGACCGGCTCAAAGCGATCGGAGGAGACGTAAGATTTGAAGATTGTTTCCCGGAATCCGTATACCAGGAATATCTCTATCTGACAGAGTTCTATAGCCGTGGAAGAGATGTGGTTTACTATTCTCTGACGGCGCAGGAATATGATTCGATGAACCGCCTTGCCGAAAGTGTCAGATATGATCTCTATGAACAGCCGGACAACTTCTGGATACTTCGCGTCAGGTATTTTCTGCTGTCGATGCTCTTCGCTGCAACAGCGGATTTCTACATCAATTGGAGACAATACGAACTGTACAGAGATCCGCTTGTAGCCCGTGTGGCAAGTTATTTCTGGAATCACCTGGGCGACGAGATAACTTTAGACAGCGTCCTCAAACGTTTCTCGGTAAATAAGAATACGTTGAACGATGCTTTTAACAACGAATTCTCCATGTCATGCATGGCATATCTCGAGAAGCAGAGAGTTGATCAGGCGAAGAAATATTTGCAGTTCGGAAATGAATCTGTCAGCGAGATAAGCCAGATCTGCGGTTACAGTGAGACCGGATATTTCTCCAAAGTATTCAAGAAACACACCGGCCAGTCCCCGTCCGAATACAGAAGCCAGATGAAGAGTTTGTGCTGATATTACCTGAATTTGTGCCGATATTACATTCGCAAATGCTTTGAAAAATATAACATTTAACTACAAAGCATTTGGAGGAGTAAGGCATGAAAAAAGCGTTCAGATATGCAGCAACTATACTCGCAGCAGCAATATTATTCAGCGGATGCAACGCGGGAAATACTGCTTTTGAACCCCAGCACAAAACTGAGACAGAAACTGTAAATGTTACTGACGGCATCTTCCCGCAGGTAATCGAGAAGAGTACGAATTATGTGCAGAACGAGAGTGAAGGCGCATGGGAAGCGGAGTCATTCGAGATCACCAAGTGGGACATAGCTGACGGCTTTGACGTACAGGATACCATCTGGGTCGTAAAGACACATGATGCGACTACATTAGGCAGCATTCTCGATGAGACATATAAGGGATTGTCAGCTGCTTTGTATATCCGCTTCGGTACGGATCTTAATGATATCCAGAAGACGATAACAAAGATCGATGACACGAATTCGAGACTCGATCTGACACTCAACATGACGGGAGATATCGTATTTAACTGCAGCGGAAATGCTTTTAATTTCTATGACGTTCCGATCAAGAGCGCAGGCGTTATGGCAGACGGCACGACAGCTTTGACGGTTGACTTAGGCAACGGCATGGCAGGCGATATCATCATTCCTGCAAGCGTTCAGAAATGTGATCCCGAGGAGTTTATGAGGGAGCAGTCGGCTACATATTTTGACGCTTCTTTTGACGGCATTCCCACATTCGAAGTAACGTCATCCACTCTGAATAGTTGCGTATGGGATTCCAAGATATCCAACACAAGCTATGGAGAAAATATCTCTCCTGAACTTACATGGTCACCTGTTGAAGGCGCTGCGAGTTATGCGGTCTTCATGATAGACAGCAACTGGCTGCACATGGATGTTTTCACGACAGAGACTTCGCTTGCTGAAGGCGCTGTCGGAAAAGGTGACAGAGGAGCACAGTTTGTGGGACCGTATCCTCCAAAGGGTACTACACATACATACTCTGTTTTTGTTTTCGCCTTAAAGGATGAGCCGGGTCAGATACCGTTCGTATTTGATGGCGGCGGCAACAGTATCTTCAAGATCTTTGATGCTCTTGATGTGGATGCAAACGGCAACGAAGGAAATGTTCTGGCATACGGCAGGTTAGACGGAAACTTCACGATGAAGTGATCAGACAGTTAAAGAAAAAATCTTTGAAGTTGACTAATATTCCCAAAATAGTGCATCGGTCAACTGATATGAACTTTTTAATGGAGAACATATGAAAATATTCATAAAATCTTCGAAGTATAAGAGAATTGCAAGGACAGACGAATCTGACAAAAAACTATATTTTAACTGGAAGCAACTATCTGCTGAGGAAGCTGAAGCGCTTGCTAAAAAGACATCAATTGAAAATCCCGGGATAATTTACTATGTCAGATATAATGATGATATGAATCCAATCTCTGATACCTATTGGTTAGAAGGAATAAGTTATTCTACTTATAGAGATGCCCTCGAGGCTCAGCAATCATTATAGATTTATGGAAATATAATCATGGAAAGAACATACAATAAACTGATACGAGATAATATACCCGATATCATCATTTCTAAACAGGAGAAGCCGGTAACGAGGATCCTAAGCGATGAGGAGTATAAAAAGGCTTTGGAAGATAAGTTATATGAAGAGTATGAGGAAGTAATTTCTGCCGGCGGAAATGATCGATGCGAAGAATTGGCAGATATGATTGAAGTTATAAGATCTCTGGCTAAACTGGAGAACAAAACGCTTGAAGATATAATAAGTTTAGCTGAAGAAAAATGGGCTGAACGTGGTGGATTTGATAATAAAATCTATCTAGAGAAAGTAATAGAAAGTTCAACTCCGATCTCGTGAGCTTCTTCAGCTGTGATCTCTCCGGGACCTTCAAGGAAAGACTGATAACCGTGATAGGCAAGACGTCCGCCTTCTTTGTGCCAGCGCTGCTTTACCTCTATGAATTCTTCAAGAGCTGT
>JAFWMQ010000001.1 GCA_017510605.1 Clostridiales bacterium | reverse complement strand
GAATGGCTCAAGGGATTCAACATTACCTGCCCGAATTGCGCAAACGAGGAGGAGGCTTCGTTGAGGAAAAGATATGCAACCGGTATTCATGTTTATTACACATGTGAGAAATGCGGTCAGAAGTTTTACTGTGTTTTGGGGCCGGGTAATAAAGTCAAGTTGTACAAGGAAAAATAATGAATATAATGTGCCAAGGCATCTGAGAAATCAGGTGCCTATTTGTTTTTTTTGACTTCTCGTTGGGCGTTTTTTGGCATTTTTGTTGGGCATTTTTCTGCCAGAATCATCACAAACCATCACAAATCTAGAAATACATCACAATTATTAGGCATCCATTTCAGGAAAAGTAGATATCTATTGCATTTGAATTAATATTGCTTGTTCGAAAACTGTCCTTCGCCAGGCTTTGCACCAGAATGCTCACCGGAGAAAATGATATAATAACCATGTGTGAATGGCGATTTTGCCAATGGTTGATTTTGCTTTTGTGGGTAAGGGTATGGCAAAAACAGAAAAATACGATGCTTTTATAAGCTACAGGCATTGTGAGCCTGACAACGAGATAGCATCAAAAATACAGAAGAAACTCGAGAGCTTCCGCTTTCCTAAAGATATAGCTAAAAAGGTGGGCAGGAACAGGTTTTCCCACATCTTCCGCGATGAGACGGAGTTTGCCGTATCTGATGATCTGACCAAGGCTATAGAAGAAGCAATCGTAAATTCAGATTATCTTATTGCAATCTGTTCTCCCGAGTATCTTAAATCCCCGTGGTGCCGTAAAGAGATTGAGACTTTCCTGAGGTTCCATGACAGGAAACATGTCCTGCTCGTGCTCGCAGATGGCGAACCCATGGAAACATTCCCTCCTGAGGTAATTTATGAAGACCTGTATAAGATCGGACCAGATGGAAGACCATTCTGGACGAAAGTGCAGAGGGAACCGCTTGCCGCTGATTGCAGAGGTGAGAATTCTAAAGAAAGAAATCCCAAGATAGACAAAGCCGTAATCCGTCTTGCTGCAGCGATCTTAGGAATAAGGTTTGACGACCTGCAGCAAAGGCACAGGCAGGAGCAGTATAAGCTCACTAGAAATCGCGTGATTATTGTTTTTGGTGTTCTGGTAGCTTTTCTGGCAGTGTGTATAGGGTTCCTGTTCAGGATCGCCGGACAGAACCGCGAGATAATGGAACAAAACGAAATAATAAGCCTCAAGTACGCAGACTCGCTCGCCGCAACATCGGATAATCTTCTCCGCGACGGTAAAAGGAAAGATGCAGTATATGCAGCCGGACTTGCACTCCCGGATGAAGACACCGGTAACTACAGTGAGCTTGCCACCAAGGCTCTTGTCAACGCGCTCGGTATCTATGACCTTCCGAACACGTTCGGTTGTGATAACGATGTCTTGCTTCCGTGTTCGGTACTTGATGAAATGATCATATCTCCAAACGGAGGATATGCTTCAGTCAAGGATACTGACTATGTCAGATATGTTGTTGACATGAATACCGGTGCAACTGTATTCAGTTTTGAAGAGGATGACTTTTCCTACTTCACTTTTGACGGGGAAAAAGGTTTTGTTTTCAAAAGAGCGGACGATAATTATTTTTATTTCGATTTTGAATCAGGAACCGAGACAGATCTTGGAGTGAGCAAGGCATTTTTATATTCAAACATTAACGGAGAAGGATATGCCACGAGGAACGGTGAGTCTTTCGTGCTGTATAAGGGCAGTGAGCAGGTATGGAATCTCAACTATTCTTCCGAGGGGTTCTCTGATGAATCCATGCTTGAGATTGCGGTGAATTTTATTCCCGGATCTGACGAATGCTGGGTCTTTATTACTGATTATGATAACCGTGTAACCAATGCATTTGTGATTGATATGTTGAACGGCAGTTCCAGCAAGCTTTTTATTGCCAATACCGTATGCTTTGATATTGCAACAGATGGAAAGAACATTGTCTGGAAGGAAATCGAGAATTTTGATGATGTTCAGCATATCGAGGGATCTGATTATTCTCTCTGGATCATGGATATTAATAGCGGAACGGTAAAAAGCAGGTACGTCAATGACAGTTATAGATTAGTTGTCCTGAATGATTACGTTGTCACTGTAACCGACGGATCTGTATCAATACTGGATAAAGATCTTAATGATGTAGATCAATTTGAAGCCAGCGGCTATATCAGGGCGTTTGTTTTCTCTGATGAAGTTATATTGCTGGATGCTTTTGACTCGATGTATAAGATCAGGGACGGCAGATATACATGCTATGATACAGGCCTTAGTAATGAATATTTATCATGGATGCAGGAATACAGAGACGGGAAACTCTATGCAGCTCAAGCAGGTGATAACCACATCTATACATACACATTCAGGCAGTCAGATTATATGACGGTTTTCTCAGGTGATTATGAAGAACTGCCGATATATAACTATGACCTCGATTTGGCATGTAAGGATCCTAAAATTTCCTCTTTTGTGGATCTAGTAATGCAGAATGAGACCATGTTCGAAAAGAACAGGATAAAAAGAGTTGTTATGTGCCATAATGCCGAACTCGGACTTATCCAGTTATATGAAGGTGCCGTGTTTATTTTTGATGCTTCCACGGGCGAACAGATCAAGACGATCTATTCAATGGAAGGCTACGTGAACACGTTCTATTATGACAAGCAGAGCGGATACTACTACATCAGCTCAATCAACATGGATGTATATGACAGTAATTTCAAGAATATCTACAGTATCCGCAATTGTATTCTGTCAGGCATCGAAAAACAGAGCGGTGCGCTTGTCGTAATGGATATTACATTCAGTGATCCGAATAATTACACAGGTCTCTACACCGTTTATCCGGTAACTTACGATCAGCTTATCTCCTTGACCGATGATTACCTGTCAGGATATGAACCTGATGAACGTGTAAAGGAGAAATACAGCTTAGGCTGAAAGGATCGATCATGAAGAAAAAGATGTCCAAAAAGGCAAAGATCATACTATTCAGCATACTGGGTGCGGTCTTCATTGCGCTTGCAGTGGTGTTCCTGGTCTATGTCCTTCCGGTAATAAAGCTCTTTGCGGCAATCTCTTTTATCGATAAAGACACGCCGGTTAATCCGGTCAGCACCACACTGACAGCCGAACAGAAGATAAAGGATCTGGATTACATGTACGATATCGTCTGTCTTAAGAACCCCGCGAAAACGCAGTTCGAAGAGGCTTACGGCATCTCCTACGATGACATATACAACAGATACCGCGAACTGGCAGCAAACTCTGAAACCGAATTTGAATTCTACTCGGAACTCACGTGTTTCCTCGCGGTGCTTCCGGGCGAGCACAACGGAATGTTCCTTCCGGATTATGCGGATATCATGACCGGCGGACATGACCTTGTGGAAACGTGCGGCAACCAGAAGGTCAAGGATTATACATACGCCTGGAATGAGGATTTTCGCGATGACGTCGCAGGATATCTTGAGTACAGCTTTATCGGATTCGAATACGTTGACGGAAAGTATATCGGCAAGTCATTCTCTACCGACAAGATTAAGCAGGTCAAAGACTATACGGGTGGAGAGCTGATCTCGATCGACGGAAAAGATCCTAAGGACATGTGTTTCGAGCTCTTCGAGACCAATGATCCTTTCTACGACAGCGGGAACGACTGTTTCTTCCGTGACGCTCTGTACTTCAATGACGGCACCGGTGTGAAGCATACCGCAGAGATCCTGATGCCTGATGGCACTGTCGTCACCGCAGATCTTTACGACGATCCCGCTTACGACACGGCATTCTCCGCAGTAATAAACCTTTACAAAGATCTGTTGGGATATAAGCCTGCAACTTCGTCATCATCCTCTGATGCTTCGTCCGTCAGCGGCAGCGGCAGTAAGGAAAAGGCTCCTACTACCTACACCATCACTACTGACCCGGAGAGGAAACTGGTCTACATAGAACTGACTGACTGCCAGACATACGAAGGCAACAGGCTTGTATCTGACATGAACAAGGCCGTGGAGGAATCCGGTGCCGACACGCTTATCCTCGACATCAGAAGGAACTCCGGCGGCATTGCCAACTTTGCCACCAAACAGCTCCTCCCCGCGCTTTTCACCCATGACGTTACTTATGTGTCGCATGTGTACGGAATGCGCAACAAGCAAACAAAGAAGTTCTACGGCAACACCGTATATAAGACGATCAAGGGTATCGACACCACGCTTAAGGGTGATTATTTCTACTACGATGAAGACTTCACCGTAGCCGGCAATGCACAGCACGATCTTAAGATCTACATTCTGACATCGCAGAAGACTTTCTCCACTGCCGACATCATCACGCGCATCTGCAAAGAATACGAGAACTGCACGGTCATTGGAACAAACACCGGGGGTGAAGGCGTATGCGGCGACATATTCCAGTGCTGTCTGCCGGAGAGTCATTTCGTATTCATTTATCCGCCCACGGTGAACATCGACTCCCCCGAGGATTCGTATCTCGGAACTGAACCTGACATCTACATGCACTACACACTGGATGAATACAACACCAGGAACAGCCTCGCAGCAGAAGGCCTCGACGTCAATTCATACGAAGTCCGCCAGATGTGGGACCAGACGCTGAACAAAGCGATCGAGATGGCTGAGGAGGATTGATATCTCCGTATTCTAAAGAGTTTGAGTTTGAAGAAAGAAGCCCTTTCGTTCCTTTACAGTTTCCTGTAATCAAAGCTCAAACTTGACCACTGCTCCTCCGATATTGGACAATCCGGGAAAATACAAAAAATAAACCGGTGTCAGTTTTTTATATACCGGATTGACGGAGAGCAAAGCGAAATATTTATCATCTATCGAATAGTATTTATGCATTTTGGCAAAATGTACCGGATATCTCCAGTTCTTGCCCCGGATAAAACCCGTGTACCATAAGAATTTATACTTTTTTATCTTTGAAAGAATTATCAGAGAAAAAATCCAGCGAACGCTCATCATGGTCGCCATTGCTCCGCAAAGCGGCACCACAATCATAGCTACCGTATAATAGGAATCAGAAGATCCATTCAACACCGGAATGACACCGGGAATCATAAGCAAACCAACAACAGGCGATATTACACTAACAATAAAAGGAAAAACGAAAGTCTTCTTAAAGAATTCTTTTCGAATACTCTTTATTATGGTGTCATCCAATTCGCTTGCGCTTTTGAATTCACTCATGTCCTCCGTTAAAATCAATCCGACGAGAGAACTAAACATTTTTACCCCCTTATTCTTCAGATTCCTCTAAAATATCGATTGCGGTCTTCAAGGCGTTGCAGAATAGTCCGGGATAAATTCGTCAAGCTTCCCGTATTCAATGTCGCTCAATAAGTATACTGGGTTATGCGGCTGAATGGCCACGGCATGATCGTATTTCCCCCAGTCACTGTCCTTATCCCAGTTGCGGATGATGAATTCAATTACGGCATCCATATCGATGGTCTTGTTATAGCCTCCGCAGCCGTGTGTGCTCTCATGGATATATGGCTTGCCGTCTATCATATAAACATCGATGTAGGACCCCGGTTCAACACCGCCCTTGTGATAATAATTCCAGAAGAACATCTCTTCATTTCCGGTAAAAAGATCCAGCATTCCGTGAACCTGTTCTTTGGACGGAATATCCGCGCTGTAAACATAAAAATACTGCTGCTTGCATTCCCTGATCTCAAAGCCGAGAGCCCCGATACCTTCTTTCAGTTTTTCCATGGCCATGTCCGCAGGTTTGATCGAGACCTCCCCATTGTCCGCTATTACGAAAGATCCGGCTCCCTGCTCATACCAGTCACACCTGAACTTTATCTCGGTCCTGTTATCGAAAACATGTGCAACCGATAATTGTAATGAACTGAGTTTTTCATTAACGGAAGCAGCAGGAATATCTTTATTCTCCGGTTTTTCAGATAAATACAGCTGCGCGGCCTCTTCAATCTTATGACAGGTGCTTTCCTTACCCTGAAGAAAGATCCCCGCATAAAGGTTTCTCATTTTTTTGAGCTTGGCTAAAGTATAGTGTATGCCGCCCAGATTGGGATCAAATATCCTGTCGACGGTTTCCTTCTTTAACCTCCCGAGACGTGCCCAGTCGTATATCAAATCCGGCGATTGGATATCGACCTTGAGTTCATATGTTTTACCGGCAATAATCAATGAGACAGGTTCTGTCCTGATCCAGTTAAGCCCGTCAAAAGTTATTTCTCCAAATGTCTCGTCTTGTATAGTATTACTCATACTTGTCATTATAACATGCCTGCTTAGCCAGACAGTTAAGTCAACAGGTTTGAGAGAATTCCCGCCAAAAAAGCCTGAGATTGCTCTCAGGCTGCAATGGTATCTTACTGGATCTAAGATCAGAAATTTTTCATCATGGCTCTGAGATCATCATCAGATTTATCTCCGAGCGATTCAGCCGCGTAGAATTTGGCTTCCATGACTGCAACGGCTTTGCCGCCCTTAACGAAAACGATATCGTAGACGCCGGGATCTGCATAATCGGGATTCAGATAAAATGAGCCCCACTGATCTCCTGCCTCCTCAGGCTTTTCGAGCGTGCATGTGGCAAGTACTTTGACGTCTTCTTCGGTGAAGCCCATATCCGTATAAATTTTTGCATCGTCAGTATGCTTATATACATAGACGTAAATACCGTTTGCTGCACCTGAATCAAGATAAAACTCGACCCATTCGTTCAGTTCGAACACGCATCTAATTCCCTTTACAGCAGGATCCTTCTCATTAAATTCTCCGGAGCCGAGACGGTTGCCTTTCACAGTTATGCCCTTGATCACAGGACCGCCGTCAGCGTCTTTATCAAACTGATAGAGCTCACCGGGGAGCAGAACAACAGCATCTGCGCCTGCATTATTTTGGGTGGCATCATTATTTCCGCCTGCGTCGGCTTCTGATCCGGTTTCCTTCGCAGTAGCTGCCGGTGTAGATCCGGATTTACCGGAATTGCTGCATGCCGCAAGCGACAGGATCATAAACACAGAAAGGATTAGTGCAAGTATCTTTTTCATATCGGTTACCTCCATTACTCTCTAATATACCTTTTATCCGCCTCATTTTCATCGCTAACAAAACGTTCAACTGTTCCGGATTTCTCCATCTCTTCTGCAAAGGCTCTGGCACTGCCATTTTAGTACATTATATTATCTGCGCAAGGATTGATTTCTCTTCTTCATTTATCAGCTCAATAAGCTCAAGCTGACGGGCGAGTTTTCCTTCTTCTGTTTCCGAAATACCTTCATTTCTGATAGTGCTCATATATTGAACCGGATCTTCATCAGTGTAGATACCGGGTTTCGATTCAGTATCTTTCCGGAGTTTGTTTACTCCGTAATCGTGCTCACGCAGTAATAAATGATCTCTATCAGAACGGGGATAATCCGATATAGAATCGTTACCTGAATAATAGGCATCGGAGCGTCCCAGAAATGTGAGCATATCAAGCACAAGATTCGCACCTGCTGAAACTACATCGGAAACCTCATGGTCGGGATTATCAAGCGTACTCTTAAACTTCACCTTTATATCATCAAGTTCCTCTAAAGGATCAAATTCATACGGATTTATACTGTTGTACAAAGCTTTGGACCTCTTGAAGTTATGGACGTCCTCTTTATCCATTTTGGCAAATGCCGATTCCTGTTTTGGATGATTTGTATTTTTCGGTGAATACAGTTCCTTAGCAATATAGCTTAAGGTATTACCCGACAGCATCAGCTTAAGGAGGCAATATTCCATCATGTTCTCCGCAATGTTGTTTTCGCCGTTTTGGATACGGGTAAGACTGTCAAGTTCAGCCCTTCTCGTGAATACTTTAAAGGCCGCTATACTTGAAGCCGCCTTCCCCAGAAGTTCTTCCGTATTCTTAACCTGATAGCAGCAAAGGAGCCTCAGAAGATTTGCCGAAGCCGTATTCTGATCTGTCTTGACCGGGTCATTAAGGATCTTCAGCGCTTCCTTGAACTTTCCATCCTGCATGAGCGCATAGGCTTCACTGACCGGAGTTTGGTGTGAGTCAGGCTCTTCGGCCTTGCTGAGTTTTTCGGTGAATTTTGATTTTCTTCCGTCCCAATAACATAAAATGCATCTTCCATTCTCGAAAACATGGGCACAATTCGTATACCCGTACAACGCATGTGCGCATTCAGGGCAAATACTCTTCATCAGTGATGAACCGGCATAGTATTCACTTCCGCATTCATCACATTTTGCTATCTCTTTTTCCATCTTTCCATCCCCGCAACTGCCGCCCGAGCCAACGACTACAATGTCAATATATTTGACTTGCATAAATGATAATACAAACTACACATACTAAGTTGATTATACACTTTCGCCACTACTGTGCATACGATACTATCAATGCACACTACGCGTCTCCAGAGCTGTACTATGGCTACAGAGAAATTCTGTATAATGAATGCATAGGGGGAATCTTTTATGAATATTAAAAAGCTTTCTGCATTGATCCTTTCCGGTGCTTTCGTACTCTCGTTTGCGGGATGCGGTAATAGCGAACCGGCAACATCATCTCTGTCGGCTGTGTCTCGGGAACATATACTGACAAGTAAGAAGATCATGCCAAATAAAGATCAAATGATAAGGCTGTCTCAAAAGTAAGGGAATTGAATAAGTATGGTAAAAGTATTATTCGTCTGTCACGGCAGTATTAATTGAGCCTGAGAGACAAGACCGCAAGCCCTTATTTTCACGCGTTTTGAGGGGATTAAGGTTCATAACTGTACCTTATTTGTACCTTTGAAATTTTCAAAAAATGTGTTGACCACACATATAAGTTTCTACTATGCCAATCCCGATACGATAAATACCGCAAGATATGGATCCTGCGGTATTTTATATTTTATAAACAGAACATTAGATAGTTGTTCGTATCGACGGTCATCGGGCACTAAAACCAAGTATCAACTAACGAGCTTGGTATATTAAATTCCTGATAAAACTTACTATCACATTATCCCGGCAAACTGGAATATGTCTTTCAGTCCGAAACATCGACATCCGGTGCGATCTGGATACTGTACTCCGGATATGCTTCCTTGACTTCATTGTATATGATCTGAAGCCCTTCGCTCGGCCTGATATCGAAGCTCATCACAACATCAAAGGTCATTTCCTTTGCTTCTGTATCCACATAGAAACCATGAAGCTGAACGGCCCAGTCGTGGGCCATGACACGTTCACAGACATCCTTTTGAATATCAGCCGCTTCATTGCTGCCTGTGTTATAGGAATACAGTCCGACCCCCGCGAGGACAACGCCGGTTTCTTTGTAGATTTTTCTTTCCAGCTTTCTTGTCAGCTTATCAAATTCTCTTGTCGTCATTGTGTCCGGCACTTCAAGATGAACAGAAGCATAGTCCTTATCAGGACCGTAATTGTACATGATCAGATCGTAGGCGCCTCTGACCTCTGGCTCATCGGAAAGCAGTTTTTTGATCTTGTCCGTTTTCTCTTTATCTGCTCTGGACCCAAGGATTTCATTCAGTGTTTCCATCATCATCTCGATTCCCGCCTTGATGATGAAGCCGGCTATCACAACGCCTACATATGCTTCGAGTGAAAGGCCGCTCACCATGAAAATGATCGCAGAAACCAGGACGGAACCTGAAAGAATGGCATCAAACATTGCATCGGAACCGGAAGCAACCAGAGAGCCCGAATTGACCTGTTCTCCTTTTTTCTTCACATATCTTCCGAGAACAATTTTGACGATGACAGCTACCGCAATGATAACGAGGGAAATGACGCTGTAGTCCGGCTTTTCAGGATGGATGATCTTCTTGACCGATTCCACGGCGGCCGTGATACCTGCATAGAGAACGATACCTGAAACGATCATTGCACTGAGGTACTCGATCCTGCCATATCCGAGCGGATGCTTTCTGTCTGGAAGTTTCCCGGCAAGTTTCGTTCCTATAATCGTAATGATAGAGGACAGGGCGTCCGACAGATTATTAACGGCGTCCAAAGTGACGGCGATGGAGTTGGATATAATGCCGATCACTGCCTTGAAAGCCGCCAGTAACACGTTTGTCAGTATTCCAATGATACTGGTCCGAATAATGACCTTGTCACGATTTTGTTCTGAAGTGACAGGCGTTGTCTTTTTCTCCATGTTCAATCTCCTTTTAAATTCCGATTTGTCATCCCACATTGTATTCCGATTTTATGTTCCAACGTTCATCCCGACAAACTGCGATTTGTCTTAGTCAATATAACTGATTATTAATACATCTCTTCCCGTATCTTTCTCATCCGCGCCCATACATTATCGCCATAGTTGCTGAGCATAACCGTTATCATTCCGTTATTGGGATTATATTCGGAGATGGCGCTTATTCCATCATCACATCCCTGCATATACACATAGTCCTGCCCAAGGGGATTATCAATGATCCAGACGCCAAACCCGTAATATCCTTCTTCCGGATCTTTCCCGTCTCCGCTCTGTTTTGAAAACATCTGCGTTACCATTTTCTCTGAAAGGAGCTTGTGATCAATAAGTCCTTTCCAGAACTTCACAATATCTCCTACAGTAACGAACGCTCCACCATCACCGGTACCCCTTGCACCGACAGAGTAAATATTGGTACGGTAATCATCTGTATCAGGACAGTAGATATAGCTGTTCGCGCATTTTGCAGGCAGTTTGTCGAAGGAATAATATCCTGTATTGCTCATTCCGCATCTGTCGAAAACATTCTGCTTAAGATAAACGTCAAAATCCGTACCGGTGATCTTTTCGATGATCATCGCGAGCAATACATACCCGGAATTATTGTACTGAAACCTCTCACCCCTGCCATACATCATCGGCTTATCAATAAACAGGGGCAGCATATCGCGGTTATGCCTGATCCTGTAATTGGGATAATCGGTCCACAATGCCTCATAATCATCCATAACCGATTCATCAAAATAATCAGGAACACCGGAAGTGTGATTCAAAAGCTGTCTCACTGTAACGTTAGGATCGATCTGTTTCAGATCAAAATCCAGGATCGAGCCGATAGTATCTTCGAGTCCAAGCTTTCCTGCTTCGATCAGCTGAAGGATACCTACAGCAACAAAGGTCTTGCTCATTGATGCAGATGCAAATCTTGTATCGATCGTATTCGGGATCTCATTTGCCAGATCTGCAAATCCGCCGCTGTAATTCAGCAATACATCCCCGTCTTTGATTATGTATGCGTTTCCTCTGAATTCTTTATCCATAGTTATTACTGTCATAATATTTCATTATCTTGATAAACATTTCATGCTACATGGTTCCTTATACTGCGGGTTTTACTGTTCCATTATACAATAAGGCCGAAAGAGTTATCTCTCCGGCCTGTATATTCATGATTTACCAACCGATTTCTTCTGCGATCATATCGCCGGCTTCAAGCAGATAATTCTTTATTCCGTGCAATAAAGATTCTTCATTTTCCTGTATATATACATCAATGGATCGTGAGGTTTCATCAATAGCGGATGTATCGGGCGAATCACTGTATACAAGCGGCATAACACCATTATGCGGATGAGCAAGATCAATACTTACTTCTTGATTGTGATTTTGATCATAGTAAGCAAGACGTTTCAATACACCATCCTTTACAACAGCATACACACGTCCGGCAGTATGAGAATACTCTGGAGCCTTAACGTTATTTGAATCCTGTACTAATATTTTAACATTAGGATTATATCGATAGAAAATCGAAAAAAATTAATGGGATTTTTGGGATGTATTTTCCGTCTAATGTAATGTAAGGCAAAAGCGGAGGACGCTCTGACCAATGACTTACACCTATGTGCGCGCAGGAGTAGAAGTTTAATGAGTACTACAGAAAACTTCAAATTGATACAAAAGGCAAAAAGGCGTGATCCTGAAGCCTTTACTGAACTTATAAACCTTTATATGAAGGATATGTACCGAACAGCGGTCGCAATACTTATGAACGATGAGGATGCAGCTGATGCGATACAGGAAACCATCCTTACTTGTTGGGAACGGCTGAGTTCCCTTCGGGAAAACAAGTTTTTCAAGACATGGATGACAAGGATTCTGATAAACAAGTGCCACGATATCAGAAATAAAAGAATAGAAGCAGTAGATATCAATGAGCATGAAGAACTTGCCTTTCATGAGGATGAAAGCAATTTAGAATTAAAAGAAGCCTTAGAGAAGCTGGATGAAAAATACAGGGTACCGATCATGATGTTTTATGGTGACGGGTATAGCATCAAAGAAATTGCAGCTATACTCGATGTCCCGGTAAGCACCATTCAGACGAGGCTTTCGAGAGGCAGGAAACGGTTGGAACAATATTTCGAAGATAGTGAGGAATAATCATATGAAGGATTTTGATCATGCAGTGAAAGAAATAAACGTGCCTGATATAGTTCAGAAAAAGGCTCAGAACGCTTTTACCCAAATTCAGGAGGAAAGCAGAATGAGAAATAATAATATTGTTCGAAGAAGATTTTTAATGAACCCGGCATTAGCGGCAGCGGCTATAGTCGCAGTTGTATTGATAGGTGGCGGTGTAGTATGGGCAGCAAGTGGTGGACTGGCCGGATTTCTGTCCAAGTTTATGCCTGAGGAAGAAGTAAACGGGAGATTGGATACTCCCTCAAAAAATGAGATAAAAATCAGTCAAAGTAAGGGTGAAGACTACGGCCCTCTTTGGACAATTGAAGAATACTGGTATGATGGAGCGACTTTATACTTTTCTGCAACTGCTCCGCAGAAGGTAATCGATGCCGGTAACATGATTGTCGAATGGAGTGATCACGCTGATGTGAACGGTACGGATTGTCAACTGTCGGCTGATGGATGCTGGGATGAAAACACTGGAGCGTATACCGGACACTACATCTGTTATGTTGATCTCTCTAATGCGGATACCAGTTCCGGGAATGTATCTATTGTAATCCGTCTTAGACTGAAACAATATAAAATAATGCCTGTATTTTTTGTTGCTCAGGAGAACAACGAGATTGAGACGATAGCCGAGCAGGAGTTGCATTTTGATTTTGAAAAACCAAATGATGCGCGTCAACTGAGAGAGGAAAATCTTTCTGTCGAAGGTGGAGTTGCAGATATAAGCGTAACTGTTGCACCATCAATGTTCAACGTAAGTATCGTCTATCGATTGAATGATACATCGAAGTCGATTAAAGATATCGTAAAATACCGCATTACCGACAGCAATGGAAATAGTACAACAGTTTGGATTAACGGTATTGATTCCGATGATAACTGCGTGACCATTTTTATGACAGATTTGGAGGGTCTTGATCCCAATGCTAAGAGTTATACCTTCGAACCTTTATGTTTTCAGATAGATTCTGAAGGAGAGAGAGTCCCTGATGCATTTGATCCCCTTGAATGGGGCGGCTTTACAGTTGAGTTGAAATAAGACTTTGTGGTTTTCAACTATATGACTTACTAAAATGACGTCAAATATGATTAACTGCGATCCCGGAGCTTATTCCGGGATCGTTTTTAAGAATAGCCACAAGCAAGCCCGGCTATTCGTAAACAGACCCCGAAATTGCTGTTTCGGGGTCGAGTTCTTGGTTGGTTATATTCCTGATTAACACAAAGAAGGATCCGTGGTGCTTTGCGTTGATATTCTTTTTATGCAACATTTTCACTTCGTTAATTGTATTAAAAGTAAAAAATGCAGGATTAAGGAAGTAATAACTATGATCAAAAAGACATTAGCAATACTTATGGCATGTGCTTTGGCGGCTGGATCACTGATAACAGGATGTGACCGGTATCAAACTGAGAGCGAACCTATTGTTAAGGGTGAACAGAATGGCGTGATCAATCACGGGCATTCGATCACTGAGACTGGAGATGATCGCCCGTATGAGCTCAGAAGGTCTGACGATGTGATCATGGATCAGTTCGAAGCCCAGAAGTATCTGGAAGACACTGTAAGCCTTCCGGACAAAGATATGAGATTTATGATGGGCGAGACATCAAACAATGATCCCGGCGCATATATGTGGTATAGATTTTATATATATAAAAACAATGTTTGCATCATTACAGAAGCGTTTGACGTCATTGCTTTTACAGACGGTACGATTTGCGAGGGAAGAACTGATATATTATCCTGCAAGGACTTTGCAGATCCGGACAATATGATCGGTCCGGATGCTGCTCTTGATATCTACAAGCAGAATTCAGGCGATGACAGAGACTTCGTTTATTGCTTCAATCATAATTATCACTATCTGATAAAGAATAACGAATGCATACTGGCCTACATGTACCGTTACGATGCCGGAAATCCGGCAAACAACTACACGCTGCTTGTGGATGCAATAACCGGCGAAAGAGTGGGCGGCTGGCCTGATGAAATCAATTGACGTCAGGAGCAACTCTTAAAAGTTTAGTCTCTTTATAAAAGCTCGGAATATCTTCCGAGCTTAGTTCATTATATTCCTGATATTCGTGATTAATCAAGCTGTTTACACATTACGATCGTTTTGCCGTCGTTCTTAAATTCGGAAAATCCGAGTTTTTTATATAAATTTCCGGCTCTTGTATTATCGTGATCCACATTCAGTATTAAATAAGAAAACCCAATATTTTTACTTGTTTGACAAGCATACCTTATCATTTCGCTTCCTATCCCTTGATTACGGTATTCTTCATTCACGGCCAGATATGATAAGTACATCGTTCTATTATCCATCGGACGCAAAGACATGCCTGCAATATATCTTTTATTCAAAATATAGGCATACATTATCCGGATATTGTTCTCAACCTCGAACTCTATTCTTTTTCTTTTCTCTATGTTTTTCTCGAAATCCCAAAATGAAAAACAATTCTGAATCTCGCTGCAATCTATCCGCTTTATACTATTACCTTCAATATTCATTTTGGCATTTCCCTGTAAATATAACTGTTTATTAAAACGTCTATTTATGATTATCCTTCATTTTGGGTTATCAAGTGAAAGCCTGTATCACTACCATACCCCCAGTATTCACCAGGATTGGCATCTTCATAACGAAGCACCTCAACATATTGTATTCCTATCTGGGATGTATCATTTACATTATCTGCGACCCAGCCTATATGCAGGAGATATCTTGTGTCATCACCTTTCAACTGAAACTCATACCCCACCATATACATTAAATAATGACCTGCATAGTTAGAAGTTTCTTTCATATCTTCTTTCCCGCTATATTTGACAACATTAAAAGAACAGAAATCACAGAACTTTTCGAATTGTTTTTCTAAATCAGGGGTATTCTCAATTGCATACTCAGAAAACAACACCTCAATACGGCTGAAATCACGTTCTTGGGCAGCTTGAAACACTTCGGCAATGATTTCCTCTGCGATTTCATGAGAAATCTCGGGTCTGTAGTGATTCTGATACAGATCGTCCACTAGATTCCCGGAGCGTTTATATATAAGACCTTTCAGACAGCCTGTACACAGGAACATGGTCATAACCAATGCAATAGTAGTTATATTCCTTTTCCACATATCCTTATTTCCCAAATTGGTTTTGCTGATGATTTACTTATCGTATTTACTGATTATGTAATCAGGTCTTACTGCATCATCATTGATACTCCAAACATCATCAACCATACCATAACATTTTATTCCTATATCTCCTGACTGAATCCACAAGTTATAACTATCATTTTCCCAGCAGATGCCCCAAAAATCAGACTTCCTGCATGGTTCAAAACTGAACATCTCATTATCATCACTGGAATAGAGGGTTATAACGATCATCTGCTCGTCTTCAGATATAAGAGCATAATACTTTCCGTCATAACTGGAAGACTTGTCTACTGTAAAACTGCCATATTGTGTCTTCGAGTCAGATGAAGAATTCCTTGATCCAAATGAACAAGAACACATGGCCAAAATTAACATCATACACAATAAAGTTGAAACTATTTTCCTCATACCTATTATCTCCCTTAGTCCATTTTACTGCCGATTATATATACTAAAATGCCTGCCCGTATCGAACTTACGGACAGGCATATTATAGCATTTGGTATATATGAGTATGTTTCTGCTGATTTATTGTTATCTCGTTCTGTAGTAGAAGGTACATTTAAGCAGACTGCTGACCACCCAATACGGTTAATGCTTCTTTAAGAACTTCCAATCCGGCTTCCTTTTGTATCCCGCCGAATTCTCCGTCAAACGACCAGGCAATATCAGAACCGGAAATAAACGAAGCTTTTTTGATCTGCGATATTTGGATCAGCGGATGATCTACTGAGCCGTCTTGAAGAGCTTTCAGTGCTTCCTTTGCCTGCGAACGCGAGTCAGGTTTCCTGATCAGCAGCATTTCCATAACGCCGTCATTATTCTTAAATGACTCATTATTAAGATTAGTTCCGTCGATAACACTTAAGTTGGATATGGCTCCGAAAAAATAGTCATCTTCAAATGATCCGGCATCGGTTTCTATCGCCATGTGGAAGCCATCTCCCATATTCATATTCAATTCGCCGATTGCCCAAAGTATGTATTTCGAGTACCCGAAAACATTTTTCATCTGTTCGCTCGTAACATAATTCATCGAAGAAGCTGAAGCGAACGAAGCCACGTAATTAAATACGTGCTCATTGACTTTCCCGATATCACATCTGCATGATTTTCCATTTAATACATTATCAATTGATACTTCGGCATCCTCCGTCAATCCCAGAGACTTGGCAAAACTGTTTGTGAGACCGCAGGGAATATATGCAAACGCCGGGGCACTCTCAAAATCTGTATATCTGTTTACGATCCGGTTAAAAGTTCCGTCACCGCCACAGCATACAACAATACCTGAATCATCCGTGGAACCGGCATCATCCACCGCTTTTTCTCCGGAACCGATCTTGGATAAACTTACCTCATAACCGTTGGAATAAAGAGCTTCAACAACGGCATCCTCAACAGCACCGGCCTTACCTGTACCGGCAGTCCCATTAATTATGACCAAAGCTTTTTTCGCATTTAATTCCATAAGAACCACAATGACTCGATTCGTTCGGATCGCACCCTGAGTACAAGCGAACAGCTTATTGACATAGCGGTGTCACACTTGTAACATCAAGTTGGTTATTTGACTGTAACATCGCGTATTTTTCAAGTCAATTCGCTGACCGTTAATTGTTACAGTCTGCTCGCAATCTGTAACATCGGACTGTATCTGGGGGGAGTAATTCATCGTGTCTCAGACTAATTTAAACCATCTGCGTAACCTGTCGAACAATGAAGCAAACAGGATCACACGCGAATCCATCTGCACAGCTTTGCTCGAACTCCTGAAGACCAACGAGTTCAAGAAGATATCCATATCTGAGCTTGTCAGAAAAGCCGGAGTATCAAGGCAGTCTTTCTACCGCAATTACAACACAAAAGAAGATATTGTTCTGGAAATAGAGCGAACCATCGGTGCGCATATGATCGAGAAGATGAAAGATCCCGATTACATCAACAACCCAAAGAAATGGTTTATTGATTTCTTCACAATAGTAAAGGAAAACAATGCTGCCGTTACCCTGCTTCAAAAAGCCGATCTGTTCATAACCATATTCGAAAAAATACCTTCTTATATCGAAAGTCAGATTGAGACAGTTACTCCGGAACTTCACTACAGTATCGTAGGATCCATGGCTGCAGTTCATTCAATTGCGCGTGACTGGTTTAACAATGGGATGAAAGAAAGCGAGATTGAAATGGCCGATCTTTGCATGCACTATGTTATCTATCAAATAGGATCGAACGTTTCCTGATCAATATAAGATCAGTCCGGCCACTTCTTCGCGGTCAAACTTCCATCTGTTTTCAATTTTATCCAACATCGAACATCCGCCCGCCATAACAACAGTCAGGGCCATAAGCATGGTGGTGCAGATCTTGATTCCGGCTATATTATTTCTCATAAACATCATCCCTTAACGCTAAAAATCTAATCCCTTAATGTTACTTTAACTAAATCATTATAGCATCCCTGTCAGCAGGCAATCAGGCATACTTACAAATGAAATCTCCTTTGGAACTCATCTGCTACGGCTCTTCCCTTGAATATGACGGCACCCGCGAAAAGAATAACGCTGACCATCAGGCAGATAGCCCAGGCTAAAGGCATCTTGTCACTCACAAAATAGCAGATGATGCTCGGAATGATTCCCATGAACAGACAGGTGATAAGGTATACCATCGTGTTTCCGTTTTTGTCTATCAGAGCAAGCACGAAATTTGCCGTGATCGTTGCCGCCAGAACGACCGGTACCACCAGGCCGAGCGTAATCTTCATCAACCCGAAAAAGTAAGCCGTGACACACCACATCACTATCGTGATCAGCACCATCATAGTCACCTTGCCCGCTGATCCGGTACCCGGCTTAAACTGACGCATGATCCCAAACTCAAATCCTATAAGCCACATGGCCGAAAGCAGGCTCCAGTGAAGATCAGGGAAACCCGGGAGTCTTAATCTGACCAGGAAATCAAGACCGGCACCAACGATCAAAAGACCCCATACGATTGCCAGCTGCATCTTGTAATACAGCGACTGCTTTTTCTGCGCTTCTAATTTAGGATAACAGGACTCCTCTCCTGTACCGGGAAGCTTGCTCTGACACAGAGGACATTTTACAAGATCACCTTCTATACCGACGTTGCAATAAGGACACCTTCTCATTTGATCACCTCCGTCGCACATACGGTGATATCCACTCCGGATTCAGAAAGTGATCTGACAAAATTCTTCACTACACCGGTGTTCGTATATGCCGATGAGACTCCTAAAGTCAGTTTATCGCCATATCCGAACATAGTAGAGAATAAGGTGTTGGTGCTGCAGAATCCGCTGTAATTCTCAATAAAACCGCCAAGCGTCTCAGGGGGCTTTTGCACACCCATGTTAGAGAACGTCATGGTAACCTTCCTGCCTGATTTTCTCGTGAAATACCTGACGACCCACTGCTTGATAAACAACGGCACTATCCTGACAAAAGCCACATATTCCATTGTCTCAAAAATATCCATCTGCTTTTTGACGTTTTCCTCGGTCAGCTGACTCTTAAGTTCCACATCAAATTCTTTCGCCAGTTCTTCAAGCGTGATCTCGCCGTCAAAGACATGCGTCACGTTCACGCTGTTGAAAAAATTCCTCGCGGTCTTTGACGGATAATAATTACGCAAGTTTACAGGCAGGGATATGGTCACCGGCAGATCGCGCTTTCTGGGCGGCATCTCGTCACGGATGGCAAGCATCCAGAGCGCACCCAGATAACTCGTCAGCGAGACCTTCAATTCTTTTGCTCTCGGCAGTATCTGCGAGGTTGGAAGATGTATCTCAAAAAACTGCAATTGATTGTATGGAAGTTTTATTCCGCCCGGTCGAAAAGCATTCTTCTTGGAAGATCCGTGTGAGATTTTTTTGCTTCCGAAAAACTGGCGGTAACTGTCCTGGTTCAGGTCTCCTTCAGAAGCTCCTGAATGGACGTTAATGTCATCAAGCTTTCCAGGATATTTTCTCTTAAGATAATCAAGCACGATGATATTCAGGAATTCCATTGCACCTGTTCCGTCTGCAAGAACATGGGAGATATCCAGATTGATCCTCTTCCCGAAATATGTCACCTGATAGTGAAGCATCGTCTTTGACGGAACATAAAGAAGAGGACAGATCCGGTCATCTTCCTTCTTAACCACAGGCATAAGGTCGGTGTCCTCCATGTAATGCCAGAAAAATCCCCGGCGGATCCTCACCTGTACCTGCGGACGTTCTTCGATCGCTGACAACACTGCCTGCTCCAGAAGCTTGGGATCAACATCTTCCTTCAATGTGCAGCTGAGACGGAACGAACGTGTGTCACGCTTTCCGGCAGTGGCCAGAAAAACTTTCGAGACATTGTCGATCTTGTACCAATTAGCGCTTCCCATATATTTCATACGACACATGTGCTTTAAGCCGCTTCATCGCCATGCGGGCCATGGAACCGGGCATCTGCATATACACGTGCCATCCTTTCTCTTCTATATCAAGTTCTGCCTTGCCACCGGCTTCATCTATCTTTTCCTTGAGCTTGATGCTGTCATCCAATAATATCCCGTTTCTTCCGGCCATAATGAAGACAGGCGGGAAATTATCAAAACTCCCGAACAACGGACTGAAGGCAGGATCAGCAGGATTCTTATCTCCTATGTATGCTTTTGCAGCATTCATTACGAACTCTTTAGTAAGGACAGGATCGATATCACGGTTGGATTCATAGGTCTCTGATGTTCCTGTCATGTCTGTCCACGGGCTGAACAGTAAGAGCTCACGGGGCACAGGCTTTCCTTCTGAGATCAATCTCTGCGTCATGCAAAGCACCATGTTGCCGCCTGCCGAATCGCCGGTTAAAAGCACGTGGCCTGCCTCTGCAACATTCTCTGTAATATATTCCCACAAGGCATTTCCGTCTTCTAGCGCAGCCGGATAAGGATGCTCCGGAGCCAGGCGGTAAGCAAATGAATAAACCCTGAATCCTGTTGCCATTGCAAGCTTTACGGCGAGATTTCCGGAGTAATCAAGTCCGCCGCTGATATATCCGCCGCCATGACAGTATAAGATCACATAATCAGGATCGTAAGAACGGTTAGGCTTAAACTCCTCACAGCGGATCTTTCCGACACGGAAACCTCTCCGATCCACATTGCCTTTGGGTGTCGCCAGGCGGCTTGCCAGATCTGCCTGTTTGCGGTGGCGCTTGATCTCCGCAAGCGTCGATGCCGATCCGGCCATAGACTTAACGGTCTTCAACGATTTGACCAACGGACTGTTCATCGCTGCCGGCATCCTTCCTTGTAAGTCTTTGTGGCGTTATATAACTCAACAATGTGGAATATTCTGTTCCCTGTCATCATCAGTTAATGGATATCCTTTGTCCCTCTTAATTGCCTGATCCCAAGACCACGCCCGGGCAAAGTCATTATAACATGCGAGAAGAACACTCAATGCGGAATGTATCAGTCCTGTTCCGATTCGGCCCTAAAAAAAGTTCTATATAGAACCTTGGCCGAGATAGTTCTATATAGTACTATTTCTTCACAGCCACTTCAGCAGAGGACTTCTGGCCTTCTCAGGACAGATCCTCCCCTTTTCAGGACATTACAGATGCCTGTTTCCTGTTTTTCGCGGTCACGGAAGAACGATATGTGATGATCTTACATGGAACAGCCGTATGGTCGCAGATGACATGGCTCTGTTCCTGGACAAACTCGGGATCGAAAAAGCTCACTTAATAGGCTACAGCTGCGGTGCCTATGTCGGGTGCTATATGGCTTCGAAATATCCTGATAAGGTAAAGAGTCTCGTAACGATTGGAGGTGCTGCTCACGCAAGGCCTGAGGGCGCCTCTGACATGCTGCCTGAGAATCTCATTAAGGCCGGTGCAACAGATTTCATTGAAGACATGAAGGTCAGGCATTTTTGAGGGGATTCCGTACCGGTCCTGTTCAATCCGGTTCGCCGCCGACCGTTATCCAGTTGCCGGTATCAGGATCTTGCATGGTAAATACGACAAGTCCCACAGAATCAGGATCGTCTCTGTTGACCTTCACGTGATAGTATCCGAACTCCTCATATACAGTCCCGTTATCTGTTTTGACTTCGGAATAATTGACCGAAATATGCGAGTCATAGACTTCGCCGTCCTGATCTTTTCCAATTCCTTCACCCGGATATTTAAGACTTTTGTAAGAGACTATCTTTCCGTCCATGTGATCGAAAAAATACTTCCACTCACTTTCGAGACTGTGTTCGGCACTTACTTCCGGAGCAAACAGTTCACACAGACTGTCGATGTCCTCATTCTTCAGATACTCGAAAACCTGTTCCGCATATTCTTTCTCGCCGTTCTTCGGGTCGTCTTTAATGCTCTTGGAAACATTATCCACGATCTGGCATCCTGACAGAGAAAACAGCATTACAAGGCTCATTAAAAGAGCCGTGATCCTTTTGTGATTCACTCCACTTATCCCCCGTTCATATGAAATCCACATGCAAGTATAACAGTTAAGTTGTGCTTAAGTAATCTAAAGATTGTCGTCTCTATAAAATTTTAATGTGCCCAGGCCCATGGTGCTGTCCAGGACTTCAAGAGATGTTCCGCAGCTGTTGCAGTGCTTAAGTGATGATGTTGAGACGGCACCGCAGTTAGGGCAGACTTTGCGATAACACTTCATGGAAGAGTCTGCTTTTGCAGTCAGATCTGCCTCAATATCATTTGCCAATTCTACGGCGCATTCATAGAGAATGTTATCCCTGACAATGACGAAGATAAAACTTAAGATCGGACATGCTAAAGCCAAAACACACGGTGTATAGAATACTATTTCTCTTAACGTGGTAATTTCCGCACCGGTACCCATGCCGGCGAAAAACGAAGATACGGCATTATCCAAAAAGATATTCAGTACGAGAATAGCTGTATATATTGCAAGCCATACGCCCGGTTGAAGCCATATGATCCACGGCTTGCTCTTCATGACCTTTAAGACTTCCTGTCCGTTTCTCGTACCCTGTTCCGAAGCCGAAAATGCTATGCGGTAACTCTTCTCGTCGGTACCGGCCCAGGTAAAATTGCTGCCGTCTCTTTTATAGGTATACTTTCTGCTGAATACAGGCATTTCGGATGCACCGTAACGGCGGAGTTCCGACAGTGCATACGTCCTGGGAGCCTGTATATAGCTCGGAATGATCAATAATCCTGCCACTAAGTAAATGGTTGCATTTGCCGGGTCAAGGCCGGGGAACTCTCTGTTGTATATCCCATATGAGATCACAAAGATCGTACATGGCACCACGATCCAAAACTGGCCTAGAATTTTATAAAACACGCCACTTCGGCCCATCTGTTCCTCCGTTAATCTTACTTGCTATGTATTATAACTGCAATCGGATCAAGACTCACTAGTAAATAATATTCCTGATTTATCGTACAACTTCCAATACAAATCCGATCACTGAGAACAAATTGCAGAAGCAGTGAAAACACATGCTTATGTAAATGTTTTTCTTCTTATACGCAACATATGCAACCGGTGCGAATACCAATATTCTGAAGATATTATTGAACGGCAGCCAGAAATGATAAAGCGAGAATAGTATTGCTATAAGTATTGGTGTAAAGCTGTTTTGGATGCGAAAATGCGATGTCAGATAACCCCTGAAAAACAACTCTTCAGTTACCGGTCCTATAATCACATTGAACAGTCCGTAGTATATGCATGTAATCACTATAACAGGCGTCGGGAACGATTTTACGTAATCTATGTTCTGCCAGTCAAAACCAATGGGCAAGCGGCTAAGCAGGGCACTTCTGACCGGTTCAAGCAGTTTGTTTTCGATAGGAGCAATAAATGCGGACAATAATCCGGCTATACTGAAAAACAGAAACGCAATGAGCAAAGTTTTCCATACCGACACTTTTCCTTGTCCCGACATTGCGCTTTTTATTGAATATGATCCATATTCTTTTTTGCTTGCGAAAAAAATAAAGCCCAGTTCTATCGGAACAAGAGTTACAGTTCCCAAAAGGCAGAATAACAGGATATATGGCATCTTGGCAAAATAGCCCAATATCAAATAACTAAGGCTAAGAATTGCCGTAGGTGTGAAGATATACAAAAGCGTTTTCTTTATAGTTATTTGATTCATGTTAGTTCCAAATACTGACGATTATCTATACTTACAGTTTCTTACTCAGGAACAGTTCCGTAGGCTGTTCGAATCCCGGATAGAAAATATCGAGATTCCAGCAATCTTCATACCCCAGTTTTCTGTAAAAATACTGTGCTTCCTCATCTTCCCGGGTAGATGTAAGTAACATTCCGTAACCCATACTCTTCATATCGTCTTCCCAATGCTTCATCAGGCTAAGGCCATATCCGCATCCATGTTTATCATTCCTGATATATAGCATAGTGCAGAATGGCGTGTTGTCCCAAAACAGGTTATATCTCAGTATTCCGACAGGCTCATTGTCCTCGAAAAGAACATATCCTTGTCTGTCGCGGACTTTCTTCTCAAATTCGGCTTCCGGTAAATGCTTATCAAGCTCAAACCAAAACCGCTTATCTTCATTTGTCACATATCTTATTGTTATCATTTTCTATTCCCATTAGTAATCTATACTGTATATTATCTGTACTAATAAATTATATCAAAACCAATGTCTTCACAGTCCGATATGGTATATTCTATGTGTTCTGCATGAACAATCCGTAAAGAAAGAAATCTACGAATGATAAAAGTTTTATTTATTTGTCACGGCACGGCACTGCCGAAAACCTGAAAAGCACTTAATTCATTGCGTTTGCTGAGTAAAGTTAGCACATTTTATACCGACTTTATACCGACTGGCATGTTCCATTTATGTGCCAGATTGTTAAAGGCCAATAAATAAGCCCGATACAGTGTTTTTAATTCATAAAGTTAATGAGATACTTCACAGGCACATTCTTCGTAAGCCAGACTCCGTTAACGGAGCAAAAGAACTTGTATCCATCCCTATACATATCTCCACTTTTAACCTTATATATGACCGGTTTGCCATGACGCTGGCCGACTTTAACAGCAGTCTCCTCGTCTTTAGACAAATGAACATAGAGCCTGGATTTCGGAATCAATCCCTGCTCATTTATAGATGAAACATTTTTCTCGCCGGTGCCATGATATAGGATCTCAGGCGGTTGTTTTTCTTCCAGCTCAACATCAACAGGAATGGAATGTCCCTGATTTGCCCTGATCAGCGTCTTATCCTCGTTAAAGGAATAACGCTTCTTCTCATCTTCTGCCACGATCTGCTCCAGAATGGCCATGTCGATAGGATGAGTCTTTGAAATGCCTGCAATAAGCTCATCTACATTCGCCCATCCATGTTCATCCAGAGTAATCCCTATGGTCTCAGGCTTGTGGCGGAGGATCAGGGATATGAACTTGCTCGTTTCTTTAAGGCTCAAATCAGAGCACCTCCCTTTCCTCATCAAGGATCTGTGCTTCTGTGTTAGCCTCTACGAAAGAAGATATCTCATCCATCAGGCTGTCAGCCATTGCATTGTGCGGCACGATTGATGCCACACCGATGACTATGATCTGGTGAGTATCCTGCTCGTCGATCTCAGCTGCAGACACGTGAAACTTGTTTTGTAACTTTGTTACAAGACTCTTTACGATCATGCGCTTCTCTTTAAGGCTGTGTACCCATGGGGCATAAAGCCGGAATGTCATTGTTGCTATTTTCATACGGTAATAATATCACCTGACTTTATTAAACTCATCCCTTCTCCTGTCAAGAAGATAAATCTTCATCTTCGTGCTTCCTATATTCTTCAAGCTCTACTCTGTAGAGAAGGAGCTGATTGGCCTCTTCTCTGGTAATGTATTCCATCCGCATGGCTGCCATTACACAGAGGCGCTTGGTCTCAATATCCGTATCCTTATCAGCCAGGATCAAAGCAAGCTTTGCGATTTTAACGATTACAGGGTCTTCGATGTAATTCTCATCCGGCTTTCTTGCTGTGGGAATTCTTGTTACTTCTGCGTTTGCCATGGGACACCTCCTTTATCTTACAGTATCGGCTTTTGTTTTCACTTATAGGATAAGGGCAAGCATGTACCCAAAAAGTCCCATGCGAGATCTGTCGGAAGTCCGATTATTGTCAAGTCAGCTATGCGAAAATATTAGCGGGTGTTATCTACATGACACTGGCGGTTACCTCCATTCTCCTTTTAGAGAAAGGGGGTGGTACCGATGAGAGACTATGAAATACTTATCGTGGTTTTTACCGTGAACTCTTTATAGATTTTTTACATGAAACTGTTTCGGGTTTTCATCACCGGTGATAGCATAATCATATACATCACACTCGCGGGGGAGGTTTTCATATGGGTCTGATCAAGTGTCCTGATTGCGGCAATATGGTTTCGGACAGGGCTGTGGCCTGTCCTTCCTGCGGGTGCCCTGCAGAGGCGTTCGGCAGCGCTCCTTTTTCACAGGGCAATGCCGGCACGGAACCTGATCTTGAGACTCAGATCTGCAGCTTTATCGCGTATCCTTTGTACAGATCCTTTGACCGAGAGGATCTGATGCAGGCCAATATGCGCGTTGTTGACTATCTGAAGAGCCGTCTTAATGGCGTAAGACCGGTCACCTTCTTTTCGCTCGAAAACAGCGACCTTGCAAAGTCAGTAGTCGGTCATGAATTCACCTTTCCTTATGTTTTCGTTACTTCATCGTTTCGCTATCATCTCGATTACAAAAGCTTCACGCTCACCAGATCCGACGGCAACAAGGTCACCCGTTACTACGACCGGAATACGCTTCCGTGCGAATATGCGCCGAGGATAGAAGTAATCTCCGACAACGAGGCCGAAGTGATCGATCTTATAGAGAAGATAAAGGACATCTTCAGGGTGCCCCTGCGTTTTACGGCGCCGTTCCTGGGAGCAAAGGACGAATATCTTACTTTCGACTGCGAGATCGAGTCCGTTCAGATGGCAAGGGACATATATTCCGGCGGGAAGACCGTATTCCTGCATAAGACCGTCGTCTTTAAGAAGGTGCCGTGGGCATCTTACACCGATGATGAAGTAAACCCCTGCAAGAACGAAGCAATGAATCTCCTAAGAAAGCTTCAGTATGCCCAGTTCTGCCTGCTTTATTCGGAAAAGGCAGGTACTCCCGAAGAAAAAGATCATTACAGGATCAGATGGGAGAAAGCCTGTGCAGAAGCAAACCTTCCCAACGACTTTTACATGTACGGCAAGATCGTCTCCCTTCGTGACAACGACGGCCTGCTCTACATCATAAACGCCCTTGATGAGAACGTGACGAGGACCATCGACGACATTCTCGAAGAGATCAAAGAAAAGGTCACGACGATGTACCTGGAAGAACAAAGGCAGATGCAGGAAGATGCTTACTATGAATCCCGGTATGACAGCGGCAGACCGAGCATCTTAGGCGACATCCTTAAAACCGCCGCCGGCGTCGCCCTGGGGAACAAACTGTCAGAGAAGCTGGATAAGAAGGATAAAAGGTAGGCTGAGGCATAAGCCACCTCGCAAAAACAGGCGTTACAACCGCCCTACTTCCTTCTCACATCAGTAATGGAACCGTCAGGATGTTTGATCTTAATGCTGTCAAGCTGCGACGACAGATTCCCGACGACCAGGGCCCTGTATTCATTACGAAGCTCAGTCTGTTCCGCCTTGGACTTCCGGCTCAGCTCATTTATGCGCTTGATCAGTTGTTCAAATTCCATATCGTAATCACCTTTGACGCTTAATTCAACAGATTATATATCCTCGGAGCCGCCGCCTCAAATCCACGTCTGTATTTCTACAGTCGTCATGACCGGCATCTTCAGATGCGAGGTCGGGGAACCGACCTCTTAGACCCAACATAAGCACCTGCAAAGGCAAGCAGTCAAGGACGCTTCAGCGAGGCTTGCCGTTCCTTGACGGCGAAGCCTGCAGGTGCTACCCAAAGGACCTTCAACCATGCCGTAAAACATGCCGTACTACGACACACTTTTCGGCACAAAACGTCTTTTCGAGGCCAAACGTTCCGACAAACATGCCGCGCTGCGGTTCGATTTACGGCATAATAACATTTTCAGTGGCGAACGTACTGCAAAATGTACGGCACAGCCGGACAATACGCAGTACAAAACAGCATTTTCGAGCCTGATGTACTGCAAAATGTACGGCACTGCCGGACATCCCGCAGTACAATCACCTTACAATCCCATATTCTAACCTTCGTTTTCCAAATGAATTATTAACTAAGCATTCCACTCAGCCTACTACGCCTGCCCATCCTCACCATTCGTCTCTTCCCTCAGAGACGACCTTGTCCTGCTTAAGGATTCCGGCGTGATCCCGAGATATGTGGCGATGTAACGCTGGGGAATGCGCCCGGAAAGATCGGGATAACGCTTCCTGAACTCCAGGTACCTCTCGGTGGCATTCTGCACCAGAAAGCTGCCTTCCCTGTAGACCTTGTAGCGCAGGCCGCTCTCGAGGACCCCGATCCACAGCGTTTTCAGGTTTTCGTCACTCATAATGAGATCCTTCATATACTTTCGCGGAACTGCGGTCCAATTCCTTTACTGTCATATCGGTTTCTGCCGGACCTTCACTAAGGATTACATGATCAGGACACTCACTTAACAACGCATTATGCAAAACTATTTTTATTACCACACCTTATAATCCTTGTGCATTTTATCGTGGTTATAGAATGAAACAGATTGATATGGGAGAGCAGTTGTATAGACGCCTCTCTTCATGTGTTAAATTCGAATTAGATTATATATACAAAATGGAATATAATCCGCAGTTCCATGAATATACGCCTGTTGATAAGAAACCTAATCACTATAGCAAGCAGAATCAGGCGCCTTATACCCTTAACAATATTTTTGACAGCATAAACTAATAAAAGACCGTAACACCGAAAGGAGTATTAAATATGAAAGATATACCGATTTGGGAGAAATACACCTTAACTGTTCGAGAAGCTTCTGAGTACTTCCATATTGGAGAGAAAAGACTTCGCCAGATTATTGAAGAAAACAGCGATGCGGATTTTATCATTTTCAATGGTAATCGCGCCATGATTAAACGTAAATGTTTCGAGAGATTCATCGATGAATCTTCAATTATCTAGATGATATTTGCATTTTCTGCATGGGATAAGCGGAATAGATAACCTGTATTCAGTCCGTTATGATATATTAACTATGTATCGTATCGGACTGTTTTTTCGAAAGGAGTTCGATAAATAATGAATAAAAGGAGAGATAACAGAGGAAGAATTTTACACAATGGGGAATCTCAGATGCCCGATGGTCGCTATCGTTTTAGATATAACGACATATTTGGCAAACCGAGAGTAGTCTACAGCATCAGACTTGATAGACATGACCCTGTACCAGCTGGGAAAAAGAAAACTCTATCTCTTAGAGAATTGGAAAACCAGATTAAAGCTGACTTGTTTGATCATATTGTTTCTCATGGTGGAAACCTTACCGTTTTGGAACTGGTTGAAAAATATATTTCCACCAAGATAAACGTAAGACAAACAACAAGCAAGGGTTATGGAACGGTTATCAATATCTTGAAGAAAGACCCTTTTGGAAAGAAAAGGATTGATACTGTAAGAATATCTGATGCAAAATGCTGGTTAATAAAGCTCCAGCAGAAAGATGGTAGAGGCTATAGTTCAATTCATAGCATACGAGGTGTTCTTAGACCTGCCTTTCAAATGGCTTGTGACGACGACCTTATCCGTAAAAATCCGTTTGGATTTCAGCTTGTTGAGGTTATTGTTAATGATAGTCTGAGACGAGAAGCTTTAAGCCGTGAAGATGAGCGTAAGTTTCTTAAGTTTGTTAAAGAGGATTCCCATTTTAGCCAGTATTACGAAGGTATATATATCCTCTTTAAAACAGGAATGCGCATTTCGGAGTTCTGCGGTTTGACTGTCCGTGATATATCATTCGAAGAACACTCGATTAACATCGACCATCAGCTTATGAAGAATGGTTCAAAAGGATATTATATCCAGCAGACCAAAACTGAAAGCGGAACAAGGGTTATACCTATGACGCCTGATGTTGAAGCTTGTTTTAAGAAGATTATTGAAAACAGGAAACCGCCGAAAAAAGAACCCATAATCGAAGGAAAGACTGGTTTTCTTTACTTTGATAAGAATGGTAGCGTAATGTATTCGCTTCATTGGGAGCATTACTTTAAGCATATAAGAACCAAGTATAATAATATTTACAGGGTTCAGATGCCTTTAGTGACACCTCATGTATGCAGACACACCTATTGTTCAAACATGGCAAAGTCTGGCTGTAACCCGAAAACCCTGCAGTATCTCATGGGTCATGCGGAGATAGGGGTAACCCTCAATACCTACACCCACGTCAAGTATGAAGATGCGAAAGCGGAAGTTACAAAGTTAAAGATTGTGTAAATGCCCTCAACCCTTGAAAATGCTCATGGTTAAAGTCCTTGTTTTTAACCAAGAAATTAACCACTTTTGAAGCCACGATAAGGCTAAAAAAGCCACGAAAAGCTGAAACGACAAGTTGATAAGAGTAATCGCGAAGCTCTTGAAAACTGGTGCTTTTCGAAGCATAACAGGGTAAATCGTAACCATGATAAAAGTATTATTCGTGTGCCACGGCATTATACGTAGATTCTGGGAAATGAATATTTACCGCATATCTAGAAGCACTATTAAAATTTAACACAATTTGTAACACACTTGGCCTATTGGCATCTTTATAAACTTTCCGACATCATTTAGCCTCTTTTAATGTGTTATTTTTTGAGACTAGTCTCAATTTTCGCCTAAAAGTCTCATTTTGGGGCCTCTTTTTTCATTTTGGTGCATTTTACCCCCACAAACGTATTATGCCGTATTAGACTACGGCTACCATCAAACATCAGGAGGTAACAAATATGAGAAATGTTTTCGAAGAATACAGACAGGGCATTATTAGTTGGGACGAAGCCTATCGAATTGCCAATAATAACGCTGCTATTGTTTCAGGTACTATTAGTAATACTTCTTCTGAAGAAACTGATTACTGGTGTTGTCAAATGGAAAGTCTCGGTGTTGACATTGCAGAACAAATAATGCTGAGACTTGGTTATTGGCAAGATGCAGACGGAATATTGCATAAAGCATCATAAGATAAGTTACGTTCTCACTCGCCTACGGCTCGTTCGGTTTACAGGAAAAAAGAAAGCGTTACTTCGTTTTCTGATCAGCGTAACTCTTTAACTACTCTTTTATGAGCCTTTAATTTGTGAAGTAACGGAGTTACGTTGATTTCATTAAAGCATTCGCATGCATAAGATTTTTACGAAATATAACTGCTGATTATTGTTTTTGAAAATGTAATATTTCTTCGTTACCTGTAAACTTAGGTTGGATTCTCCTGATAAATGAGTTCTTTTTTGGTTACAAGAATGCAGACAGTATCGTAACCTGCAAACCCTTTAGAATAAAGGCTCTTGACATCGTTCCGGGTGCCGTGGTAAGGTCTGTTTAAGCTATCTTGGTACTCTTGGAGTGCCAGATTAGGAAATATAATTACGAAACAGAATTACGAACCAACATTACGAAACAAAATTACGAACAATAATACTTGAAACAGTGAATTTTCACCTTAGATTTGAAACAGTAATTTTATAACCGTAGTTTCTGTCCCCAGAATTTCGAACCAAAATACGAATTTAATGAACGGCTGGCATTGAAAATGTTTTCAATGCCAGTTTAGTACAAATCTCGTTTTGTTGTTATTTCATGCCTGAAATACACAATTGAGGTTTAGGACATTTTTATACGATTTTCAGGAGGATTTTTAAAATGTTCATAGGTCATTTAATGATGGATATTAGTATGGTCCAAACTATATCTCTATGGGAATTAGAGATGATGATTTTAGGAAATGTAGAAGATTGGCAAAGATACTATGCTGGGTGTAGGCGTTCAGGCATTTTAAGCAAATACATGGAATTGCTTAATAAGGCGATATATGACGCAAATGAATATCGTGGTCCTTATAACCAACTTGTTTATCCTTCTAATCCAGATCCATATGTTGTAGCCTCACTCCTCTATGCATTCTATGATGTCATAAGACGTGAGGATTCTAGAACAAAGACGATGGTAGCTGCGATTTTTGTAGATACTGGTTGTTGTCAAGGTGCATATTTAAGTTATGCGGATGGGCTCTATCATATTAAGAATGAGTTTTGTCCTAATATTTCAGATTATGACTTCAGATTTGCACTATCAGTATTAGCTAATAGAACGGATATTCCTGTTAGGTGAAGAATATGAGTGATTATATTTCATATGAATCCCTTGATTTATTGGAACATGCTATAGCTGATGACTGTATTAACGAATTCATAAATGATAGGTCGTGTCCTTCACCCAATGAAAAGGTGAATCGATATATGCAAGTTCTAAGTGTTGCAGTTGACCTAAAGAACCAAGACCGTCCTAAAGGGATGAAGTGGCGATGTCCAACCGAACCTGATGTTTCGGTAATCGTTAAGTTCTTGGCTACATTTCATCAAATAATAAAAGTGCCTTATTACGACACAAATAACACGGATGAAATGGAATTGGCTATGTATCAGGATGCTGGCGATTATGAAGGTACTTACACAAATAAGAAAGATGTATTCTTTCAAGTAGTAAGGCGTTACTTGCCTAGTATTAATAAGCATCAATTTCAGGAAATCCTGTTTGGATTGCTCAATTCTGAAAGTGTGCCTGTCAAGCAACTGACGAAGCTGGACTATCTTGTTCCGGTCAATAATGGCGTTTTTGACATGCGGTCAAAAACTCTGTTGGGATATGAAGAATGTCAGCGAAGAGGACTTGATTATGTATTCGTTAAGAAGATTAGGATTGATTTTGGTCCTGTAGCTAATCCAATAATTCATAACCCTACAGACGGAACAGACTGGGATGTTGAATCATGGATGGGTTCATTGAGTGATGACCCTGATACTGTAAAACTGCTCTGGCAAGTTGTAGCATCGGTGGTTCGAGTTTACAAGGACTATCAAAAAACGATTCTGTTCTATAGTGAATCGGGGTCAAATGGTAAAGGAACATTATGTGCTCTTTTAAGAGGATTGGTGACGGATTCCGAATCCATATCGATTCTTGAGTTCTCGGATGAATATGCTCTTTCAAACATCTTCTTTGTAAATGCAATTATTTGTGATGAGAATTCTGTTGGCTCGTTTGCTAAAGCCAGTTCGAGATTTAAAGCAGCGGTATCTGGTGACCCTTTCATGGTTAACAGAAAGTACTTACCGCCCATCACTGGTTGCTTTTATGGAAGAATCATAGAGTGTGTCAATGAACTTCCTCGTTTTGCTGATTTTAGTGATTCAATTTTGAGGAGACTGTTAATTGTGAATTTCTCCAAGAGATTTGAAGATGGCGAGAAGAAGCGATACATCAAAACTGACTATTTGAAACGGCCAGAGGTCTTACAGTATGTATTGTATAAAGTCTTATTCCTTATGGATGATTTTGACGAATTTGATGTTCCTGAAGCATCTAACATGCTGTTGAGAGAAGTAAGGCTTTATAACGATAACATAGCTGCTTTCTTAGATGAGATTCTCGATCAGTTATCGTGGGATTTAGTTCCATTTGGTTTTCTGCATTTGCTTTATATCAAATGGTTAAAACTGACATCACCAGCTAGTACACCTGAGAAAAAGCAGAAGTTTATTAATCATATACGTCAGTTATGGACGGCAAATCCCAATCCTTATTGGGAGGTTACAGGTGACAATCCTGTAAAGGTTGCTCACCGCATGGATAAGCCAGAATTCTTAATATCCACATTCGGGATTACAGAATGGAAACGTCAAGGATATACCGGTAATGATTTGGGCACACTTTGTACCCCTAATGTTGATGCTCAACAAGTATTTAGGGGAATTATTAGAAAAGAAGGAGGTATTAATCATGTCTGATTTAAATTCAATGATGATGCAAACTAAGGCAGATAACGAAGCAATCGGAAGAACTGTTCGTTTTGTTTTTGGAGGAGATTTTCCTGAAAAAATGAACGATGTACAGCCATTCTTTGAGGTTGTTTATGATGTCTGGTATAGAGAAATCAAATTGAAGAATTCTCGAAGCAACGTAGATGGGAACAAAGATGAAGCTCAATAACATGAGTCCATGACGAGTGTTGTTAGCCTCGCAGAGCGCAATACACTTTGACGCTCGTGTCAAAGTTAGTATTGTGCTACCTTTGCCAAACGGCAAAGGTATGCGAGGCTGATGATGTCAAAAGCACACTGGGAGGTGATGTCTATGGTTAAAGGCGCTTATAGTGTGAGCTTAGCACAAGGGCGCGTTGCACATGAACACGATATGCGGGATTATCAGCCGAAAAATGCTGACAGAGAGTTGTCGTCTAGGAATGTAGTAATATGTGAGACGACCGACTATCAGGAAGCATTCAATGATATCTTTCGGGATTCTATAGTCAAGTATAATGCTGGACAGGTTCGTGAAGACAGAAAGAAATCATTAGATTACTATTCGGAAATCGTACATTCACCCAATAAGGAGAAGCCGATTTACGAATATGTAATGCAAATCGGGTGTTCAGATGATAATGGAATAACCGATTCGGATTTTGACGTTGGAGAATGGCAGAGTCTTAAGGACAGAGGAAAGTTTTTATCGGCTTCCAACTATGTCAAAGCACATCTGAATAAAGATCCTCGGAGAGAGGAGCTTAAGGGCATACTGATAGAGCAATTGCAGGAACTTCAAGATAAATATCCAAATTTTAAGTTCTTGACCATAGTAGTTCATGATGACGAAGTCGGTGGCACCTGTCATGCTCACATAGCATTTACTCCCATTGCATATGGATATAAAAATGGCATGGAAATGAGAACCTCTCTGTCCAAGGCATTGAGTCAAATGGGATTTGAATCCGATGGCAAGGAATATCCAATTCAAAAGTGGCAGAACAAAGTTAAGGATGACATTGAGAATGCTATGGTCAACGCTGGATATGAAAGAGCACATCTCGGAAACAACGAAAAACACCTTTCCGTTAGTCAATTCAAGTTAAAGTGTGAAAACGAAAGAATTGCTGAAGAAAATGCATATCTTCGTGAGGCTAATAAGAATTACGAAGCGCAACTCGCTGAATTGAACAGAAGGACGCAGGAACTAGATGAGCGTGAGAAGAAGGTATCTCACTTGGAAAAGATAGACAAGGCTGAGAAGCTTAAAGAAAGAAGCTACTCAGAATGTAACATTCAGAAGGAGCGAGGACTTTAATATGAAACCTGATGGCTATGATAATCCCAAAAACAGCGTAGAGCTTGGTGGTGACGATTACTATAGTGATACATCTACTCAACTGGAAGAACCGATTATTGACGAGTTGGTTGAAGGCAGCGAATCCCATAGAAAGGTGATGAATAAGCTCCGCAAATCTACTGCTTGGGATGTTTACTGTAAAAGCATTAACAAGACTCCTGATACCAATTCATAATCAGACTAAACCTTGTTTTATGCTGTTTGGTTTGAAGAAAAAATAGGCCACTCTTTCCATTAAGCTGGATTGAGTGGCCATTTGATTATATAGGTTAAGCTATCTGTGCTGAGTAATTATTAGCGATTTTTATGGATTGAGTTTCCACATCATACTCATAAATGTTGTCAGAAAGCCTGTCCTGTGGTCTAACGTCAGAACTGTTAACAGTTGTTACCATGCGCACTAGTTCTTGGACATCTTCTACGTTGCTCTTCTTTGTGAAGAGAACCTCATCAACACTTGAAGGAATAATGTAAACATCACCAAACTTAGCAATAATCCTATTCATAACTGAAGGATTAATAGCCATAACTGCACCCTTCGTCTTTTGCTGGGTGGTGAGTATGAAGTAGGGAATGTTATATTCGTCAGGATCTATCTCCTCGATTTCACTGCTGGACTTATCCATTCCACCAAATAACGCATCCTCAATATTTATGAAGAGAGGAGCCCTTTGTGAAAGGTTAGTCATGGCAATATCATGAAGCTCAGCTTCATTAATATTCCATAGCTGAAGTAAATCATTAGTAATGATAGCATCGCCGAATGAATCATCTGATTCACAGATCCTTGCAGCATAGAAAACAGCAAGGTCTTCAATATCCTTATGAGGTTTATCAGATAAATACTCAATATTAGCTTCCTTGTTGATAAGTCTGGGGATTATTTTTCCTTTAATCTTTGAAAAGTCCACAATATCCTCCTTGCTAAAACCAGGAAGATTAGTGTTTTTCATTCTGATGTCTGCAAGTTTCTTCATGGTTTCATCGAATGAGCCATTTTTATCGTAAAAATCATAAGCTTCATTCAGATTAAGTGCAGGAACAACTTTTGTGCCTTCTTCAGGGGGGCTCACCAAAAGAGCATCGTATTCAAATCCGGATTTCTTAATTGTTTTGATTTCCAATTTGAAATCCTGATACGAATCATCAAGATAGTCCTTGATTGATGCTATGACCATTTCCTTAAAAGTGTCAAACGCAGATTTTGTTTTTTTCATAAGCTTAACCTCCATATATGGATAAATTTGTAAAACTGATTTTGGCCTGCGTGCAGCAGGCTTCTTAGAAAAGAAAAGTGTTGAAACGTGTTGACACATGAAGTAAAATCAAAACATAAAAGATACATGAGGGAATGATTATGGCCAATAATTCAAGTCTCGGAGCAGCAAAAGAAGCTAAAAATGATGAATTCTATACTCAGTATTCTGATATTGAGGCTGAAATGAATGCTTATATTGAGTTTAATCCTGATGTTTTTCGTGATAAGACAGTTCTTTTGCCTTGTGATGATCCTGAATGGTCGAATTTTACTAAGTATTTTGCTTCGAATTTTGAAAGACTCGGTCTTAAAAAGCTTATCTCAACGTCATATTCTTATAGTTCTGGAAGCAAACAGATTTCAATGTTTGAGATGATGTCACCTCTTTTTGATAAGGATTTGCGTGCGAAGCATGGTAAGTTGTTTACAGTCACTAAGGATACTGACGGCTCCGGTAGAATTGATACGGATGATATAGAGTTTAATGGATATCTAAAGAGTGATGGGGACTTTCGCTCTAAGGAAGTTATGAAACTTCGTGATGAAGCAGATATCATCATTACAAATCCCCCTTTTTCACTATTTAAAGAATTCTTATCTTGGATTATTGAAGGAAATAAGCAATTTGTAATTCTTGGAAACATGAATGCTATCACGTATAAAGAAGTATTCCCATTGTTGAAAGATAATAAAATGTGGATTGGTTACAAATCACTTAATACAGATATGTATTTTGATGTTCCTGATGATCGCAAACAGTGGTTACTAGAGAATAAAAAAGAGGGCTCTGCATACAAAATCATAAATGGTGTTGTTATGGGGCGTTTGGCTTCTGCATGTTGGTTTACCAATATAGATCATGGTAAACGACACGAAAAAATACAGCTTATGACTATGGCAAATAATCTGAAGTTTAATAAGAGACTGAAAAAGAAGTTCGAAGATGATTATTGTTGTGTTGAATACCCCAAATTTGATAATTATGATGCAATAGAAGTTCCTTTTACCGACTGCATTCCTTCTGACTATGATGGGGTTATGGGTGTTCCGATTACATTTTTGGATAAATATAACCCAGACCAATTCGTTTTACTCGGAATTCAAGATCGTGACGATGAATTTAGAACTAAGATTTATTCTAAAGATGAATATTCTAACGCTTCTGATTTGAATAGAGCAGGCGTAATAATTGTCAATGGTATTCCTGTAATGCCTTACCGTAGACTATTCATACGGAGAAAGGAACAGTTGTAATGGCAAATAATACTAATATGATCCAAGCAAAAAAGAATAAGAATGATGAATTCTATACTCAATATGCTGATATTGAAGCTGAAATGAATGCTTATGTTGAATATAACCCCGATGTATTTAGAGATAAGACTATTCTTTTGCCTTGTGATGATCCTGAATGGAGTAATTTTACTAGATATTTTGCATTAAATTTTGAGCGATTTGGATTAAAAAAACTTATATCGACTTCTTATGCTCATAGTTGGGGAAACCAACAGATTTCAATGTTTGAAATGATATCTCCTCAATTTGATGAAACTAAACATGAAACCAGAGGAAAATTGTTTACACTTACGAAAGACACTGACAATTCTGGAAGAATTGATACCGACGACATTGAGTTTAACAATTATCTTGAGGGCGATGGTGATTTTCGTTCTGAAGAAGTAACTGCTTTGCGTGATGAGGCGGATATTATTATTACCAATCCCCCGTTTTCATTATTTAGAGAATTTGTTGTTTGGATATTAGAGGGAAGGAAAGATTTCATTATTATCGGTAATCAGAGTGCAATAACTAACAAGGAGTTCTTCCCTTTCCTGCAAGAGAATAGGGTTTGGCTTGGTTATTCAATTCATTCAGGAGATAGGAAATTTAACGTCCCTGATGATTATCCTTTAGAAGCTTCAACTTGTGGTGTTGATCCAGACGGCCGCAAGTATATTCGTGTTAAAGGAGTTAGATGGTTTACAAATATAGAACATGGACAACGTCACGAATGGCTACAGCTTGACACTAAAGAACACAACCTAAAATACAACAAAAAGCTTAAGAAACATCTAGCCGAATATGGATACACTGATTATCCCCGTTATGATAACTATGATGCTATTGATGTTAAATTCACTGAATGTATTCCATCTGACTATGATGAATTGATGGGAGTGCCTATCACTTTTATGGATAAGTATAATCCGGATCAGTTTGAATTAGTCGGAATACCTACTGCTGGAAGTAATAAAGACTCATTAAATTTAAATAATGATTATAGAACCTATATCGGATATACGCAGGAAGGAAAGCCGACAGGAAGAACTGGTAGCACATTCGGTGCTTGTCCTGTATTTGAAAGAAATGACCATAAGACAATTTATTATACAAATGGAAAAAGAACTGTTCAGGCTGGTAGCTGTGAACGCATTTTTATTCGTCGAAAGGAGAGATAAATATGATTACTACTCTTTTTACCGATTGGACTGTTTCAGATATTTGTAAAGGGTTCATTTACGATAAAAATGAAGAAAAGGGCTTGTTTGGTCTTGATGGAAAACTGATAATTCAGCCTGAATATCAGCGTAACTATATATATGGAGATGGTAAGAGAGACGTTGCCGTTATTGAGTCACTTCTTAAAGGATATCCGTTGGGACTTATCTATTTTGTTAAGAATAAAGATGGTATGTATGAGGTTCTTGACGGTCAGCAGCGTATAACTTCGTTTGCAAGATTTGTTAATCGCACATGGC
The DNA here is from genome assembly GCA_017510605.1 of Clostridiales bacterium. GTDB lineage: Bacteria > Bacillota > Clostridia > Saccharofermentanales > Saccharofermentanaceae > Saccharofermentans. The sequence continues at coordinate 88,616 of JAFWMQ010000001.1, read as the reverse complement.
CTTTTGCTGTTGAATGGAATGGAAAGACTAGATATATAGATAGTCTCGACGAAGATGACCGTAATAGAATCTTGAATGCACCTTTGACAATATATGTCTGTGAGGGAGAGCCTTCTGAAATACAGGCTTGGTTTGAGACTATTAACATTGCAGGTGTTCCGCTAGTTCAACAAGAGCTCCGAAATGCTTCTTATCATGGACCATTTGTCAATTTGGCAAGAAAAGAGTTTTCTAATGCCAGTAATGCCAATATGAATCGTTGGCTGACTTATGTTAAGGGTGACCCGAGACGTCAGGCTGTACTCGAAAGGGCATTAGATTGGGTATCAGATGGCAATATAGATGACTATATGGCTAAACACCGCGATAAATCCGATATTACCGAGTTGAAGAATCACTTTAGTACCGTAATAGATTGGATTGACAGCATATTCGACTATACAGGCAAGGAGATGTGCGGTCTTGAATGGGGCAGATTATATAAGGATTACCATACAAAAGCATATTCTAAAGATGCCATTACAAAACGTATGGATGATTTGTTGGGTGACCCTCAAGTAACTAATAAGAAGGGTATTATCGAATATATCCTATCTGATGAGTCAAAACCGGAATTACTTAATATCAGAGTATTCGATGAAAGTACAAAGAGAACTGTATATACACAACAGACAACAAAGGCAAAAGCTGATGGTGTGTCTAACTGTCCGTTGTGTGCTATTGGCAGTAACGCCAATAAGACCAGAATTTACAAGATTAATGAAATGGATGCTGATCATACAACAGCATGGAAGAAAGGCGGCGCAACTGATATTTCTAACTGTGAAATGCTCTGTATAACTCACAATAGAGGAAAGGGGAACAAGTAATATGGCAAAAGGGATTATTTACATAATGACAACGGTTGTTGATGGTCTTATCAAAATTGGAAAGACAAAAGACCGCTTTGATAAAAGAATGACAGAGCTTGAACAGAATGGATATAAGAATATTACTGGTCTTAAGCGCTTCTATGCTATTCAGGTTGATAACTACGATGAAAAAGAGCGGCTTTTACACACTATTTTTAGTAAATCGCAAGTTGCTGGTTCTGAATTGTTTGCGTTAGATAAGCATATTGTAAAAGAACTGTTGGAGGCTTTTGATGGTGAGCAGATATATCCCGAGCCTAATGTTAAATCTTCTGCTAACAGAAAAACTACATCCAACATTAAAAGACCTAAGCTACTTTTGAAGGATATCGGGATTTCTAATGGTGCAACTTTAACTTATTACGATGATACGTCAATTACTTGTACGGTTACGGATAATTTGAAAAATCTAGTCAAGTATAAGGGTAAAGAATACACAATGTCTGGTTTGATTTCATTTTTAAAAAATGATGGATGGAGTCATCAAGGTTCACATTATCTTATGTATAAGGGTAAACGTTTGACTGATATTCGTGATGAAAAGGGAGTGTAATTGGGATGCCTCAGAATAAGAAAGAATACAAAATGCTTAATTGCAAGATTGATAAGCCTATAGCTGATGAACTTGATAAGTTTATAGCAGAAACTGGATTGACAAAAACTGCAACTGTAGAAAAAGCATTGAAGATGTATATTTCTCAGTTCAAAGAAACAGGAAAGATTTAACTAATATTCTTTCATCATAGTAGTTAAACGATAGAGTACTTATAGCTGTTCGATAAACAGAGGTTTTGATATGGCAGAACGAAAAATAAGGAGAGATCCTAAAGGAAGAATATTACAACGAGGTGAAACCTATGATTCTAAAACTGGGCGTTATAGATATTCGCGCACTATAAACGGCACCAGAATTGAAAAGTATTCATGGACATTAACCCCGCATGATCCTATTCCTAAAGGAAAGAAACAGAAAAAAGGTGAATCTTTAAGAGAAATAAAAGATAAGATTGAGAAAGATAGATTAAATGGTATTTCTGAGTCAGGTGGAGACATGACAGTTCTTGTCTTGCTCCAACGCTGGGTTGAGCTTCAGAATCCTAAAGTGCGTGAGACAACTCGAAAAGGATATACTACACAGCTAAATTATCTTAGTAATAAGAATAATAAGCTTGCCTATTCAATGGCGAAGACCAAGATACGTGATGTTAAAGCATTTCCTGCAGAAGAGTGGTTTTTAAAACTTAATAAGGAAAAAGGCAGAAGTTATTCGTCTCTTCATACATTAAAAGGAATGTTAAAACAAGCTTTTGCACTTGCGAAGAAAAGTAACTGGATAGAGAATAATCCATTTGATTTCAGCATGACTAAAAAAGCTTATGGCGGTACTAAAACACGAGATGCTCTTAGCAGAGCTGACATGAGAAGATTTCTCGACTTTGTACAAACACATAAGCATTATAAAATTTACTATGATGGCATCTACATATTATTTTTTACTGGATTGCGTATATCTGAATTCTGCGGATTGAATGCAGAAGATATTGATTTCGAAGAACACGTTATACATGTTAGGTGGCAATTAGAACGTGTTTGGGTAGCTAAAAAGGGCGGAAAAACAAACGAAAAGACAGGCAAACCAGAAGGGAAACTATTGAATTATATAGAACGCCCCAAAACTGATAATGGAATTAGAGATATTCCTATGTTGCCTGATGTTGAAAAAGCCTTTAAGAATGTAATTAAGAATAGGCCGACTGTTAATGAAGAAATAGTTTGGGATGAAACACATCAGTTTTCAAAAACTGGTTTTTTATGGATAGACAAAGATGGTAAATATGAGGTAGCACAGCATTGGCAGAATCACATAAAGGACGCTAGAAATAGATTTAATGAACTGTACAAAGACGAACTGCCCCCTATCAGCCCGCATGTAATTAGACACACGTTTTGTTCAAACTGCGCCGGTTCTGGAATGAGTCCCAAAACTCTCCAAGTAATTATGGGGCATAGTAGTATTGAGTTCACGTTGAACGTATATACTCATGTTGAAGCGGGTGATGTTAAGAAGAATTTCTTTTCGTTCATGAATACTTCAAACTATGATCTGTGTGGTTATAACAGAACCCCTGACATCGTATCTCCTGATGATGATATTGATATTGAAGAGGAAGAAGTGAACTTTGAAGAGGCTATAGATGATGACGATGAATAAAGCCTGTTGTGTTATGAATTTAAAAAATAACACACTATATAACATAATAGACATAACACAAAATGTGCTCGTTTATGAGTTTTTTCGTAAAATAGCGGATTTGTCGACAAAGAGTTATATTGTGTTATATATGGGATTTTTTGTTGAAAATCCTCATAAACGAAAGGATTTTCAAGTATGATAAAAGTACTATTTGTATGCCACGGCAATATTTGCAGATCAACCCTTGCGCAGTCCATGTTCCAGGATATGGTCAATAAACGCGGGCTTTCTGACCGTTTTTACATCGAATCGGCAGCGACTAGCCGCGAGGAGATCGGCAACGGTCCGCACTACGGCACAGTGAGCAAATTAAGGGAGGTCGGCATCCCGATGGTTCCGCACCGCGCGCGCCAGATGACCCGCGCCGATTACGATAACTACGATTACCTTATCGGCATGGATTCCTATAACATAAGCAACATGACGCGCATTGCGGGCGGAGATCCGGACGGCAAGATCTACCTGATGCTTTCTTTCGCGGGAAGCAGCCGCAGCATCGCGGATCCGTGGTACACGGGCAACTTCGACGAAACCTACGATGACCTTAAAGAAGGTCTTGATGCGTTTTTCAAGTATCTCGAATCCAGGGGTATATAATATTCCGTATGATGGAGAATATTACCGGAGCTTTTTGAATGATACTTGTTTACTGGCTGGTCTTAGTTAACCTCATAGCATTCGTAATGTACGGCCTCGATAAGGCGTATGCCAAAAAGGGCGCGCGCAGGATACCCGAGAGGAGCCTTCTCTTCTGGGCATGGATCGGCGGCTCGATCGGAGCATTCCTGGGCATGAAGCTCTTCCACCACAAGACACTGAAGGTTAAGTTCGTCGTGGTACCGGTGCTCGCGGTGCTTGAGATCGTGATCTGCGGCTTCTGCCTCTATCAGAATTACCACCTCACCGTAACCGAATATGAGGCCGATCTGGGCCTCGAAAACGACCTCACGATAGTCCAGGTGTCGGATCTGCATAATCAGATTTTCGGGATCGGGGAATCGGCACTTCTGAAGAAGATCGAAGCGGCTGATCCTGACCTGATCGTCGTGACTGGGGACGCTGTGGACAAGACACACACCTCGTATTCAATATCGCTCTCATTCTTTAAGGGCGCAGTCAAAATTGCCCCCGTATATTACATCACGGGCAATCATGAAGTCTTTCTTCGCGGCCCGAAAACGGATGCTTTTATGGATGACCTCCGCGCCCTCGGCGTGGTGATCCTTGACGACACCTATGTCGACATGGGCGGCTACGTGCTTGCCGGGATCGGTGACGCCTCGCTGGGTTCCTTCAATGCATACGGGCCTTTCAGTGACGAAAAGCCGGTGATCATGCTCGCTCACGAACCGCAGTATCACAGCCTGTACGAGAGCCTTGGTGCGGACCTCGTCCTCACCGGTCACTTCCACGGCGGCCAGATAATCATTCCGGGCGTCGGCGGGCTCGTCTCGCCCGAATTCGAGTTCCTGCCCGATTATTATGAAGGCATGCGTTCCTTCGGCTCCACAACGGTGATCCTGAGCCGCGGCCTCGGCAACAGCATAATCCCCGTGAGGATCAACAACTATCCCGAGCTGGTAGTGGTAAAGGTGCATTGATGGCATCAATTTTTTGACATAGGCGGCTGCAGCGGAAGCGGCGATGGCGACAGCGGGAGCAGTGGCGGTAGCGGCTGAGGCGGCGGAAGCGGAAGCAGCGTTGTAAACGGCGATGACGACTTTTTTGCCGACTGATTCGCTTCGAAAAGTCGGATAAATTGTCGGAAATCCGGAATTCCGACTTTTTCGCCGAGTTTTCAGGCTCGAAAAGTCGGCAAAAAAGCTGACAGCATTTTGACATGCCGCGGTGCGGGTTAATCTTCGGGTCAAAACGACTATTGCAGGTCGATCCGCGTGTCAAAACACCATTTTACGGCTAAATAAGATAACCAATTTCTCAACCACTATTTTCGTCATTTGCACAAGTAAAACACCCCACCCCATTCCATTGCGCCCCGCTCTCCAGCCGTGTAAAATTTTCTTATGGATTATTCACGGACGGTCACAACTCAATACGGTCTTGTCAAAGGCATCATCAAGGACGGGTGCGAGGAATATCTCGGCATACCGTTTGCGGCGCCGCCCGTAGGTGAGCTCGCGTTTAAACATCCCGTTCCGCCTGAGCCCTGGGAGGGCGTTTTCAAGGCCTTCAGGGGACCCGTCAGTCCGGTTCAGGGAAAAGGCCGCTCTACGATCTCAGCTGACGACAAAGACTGTCTCTACCTGAATGTTTTCGTGCCGCAGGGATTGGCGCCCGACGCGCCTGTAATGGTGTGGTTCTACGGCGGCTCTTATGCCAACGGCGGATGCGGAAGGATCAGCAATGACAACGACGAGCTTTACTATGACCTCGCGAAATTCGCCGTCGACACAAAGACCATCGTCGTGAGCTTCAACTACAGGCTCAATCTCGAAGGCTTCCTCAACCTGAATTTTCTTGATAAGAAATTCGACAAGAGCAACGGTCTTTTCGACCAGATGGCCGCGCTCAAGTTCGTGCGGAATAATATCCACCGCTTCGGCGGAGATGCCGACAACGTAACTGTTTTCGGGCAGTCCGCAGGTGCGGCGTGCATCATAGCGCTGCTCGGAATGCCTGAAGCCGAGACGCTTTTCGACAAGGCGATAATACAGTCGGCATGCGTCGATTCGTTCTGGACCGAGAAACAAAGCGAGCGTCTCACTAACAAATATCTGCAGTTCATCGGCGTCAAGCCGACCGAACTCGAGGCCCTCAAAAACATTAACATCGACTACATTCATAAGGCTAACGGCGAGCTCCGCGACCTCATTCTGCGCGAGGGCAATTCAACATGCGCTTTCTCGCCCGTCATTGACGGAGAGGTGATCACAGGGCGCCCCGCCGATCTTGCCAAAGCCTCGAAAAAGCCCATCCTCATCGGCACGTGCAGCCAGGAAGGCGACGCCTTCATCTGCAATATCCCGACCGTACTGCTCCCGCTTGCAGCGCATTGGTTCAAGTTCAAGCTGCACCCCGGCAAGAACGCACGCCGCCATATGTCCGACGACTTCACGGCCGCCTTCTATACCAAGCCTTCACGCGAGATCGCCCGCGAGATCAAAGGTCCCTCATGGGTCTACGAATATCAGTACATGACGCCCGACATCGAGAAAAGAGGCGCCGGTTGTTTCCACGCCAGCGAGCTTCCGGTCCTGTTCGGCAAGTCCTATTCTTATGCGAATGTCGACGATCCCGTCTCACGCCGCGTCGGCGAAAAGATGCGCGAGATCTGGAGCGCCTTCGCCTACAAGGGCGAGGCTCCCTGGCCGCAGTTCAAGGACGACGAAGAGGTCTTCGGCATTAAGTAACAGTGTTAAACGGGCATTTTTCGGGTTATCCGGAAGCTTCCCTGCTCTTCCGCTCCTCTTCCCCTGCGCTTTCGTATCCCTTCCCCCGGCCTTACCCTCACGTTCCCGAACAACCTGTAATAAATCTGTATAACATCAGGTTTTACCTGTTTAAATCGAATATACCTTCTTTTATAATAGGTTTTATGATAATGCTTCACGGAGGATAGAATTATGGTTGTATCGACAAAAGGACGCTATGCGCTCCGGGTACTTATAGATATTGCGAAAAGCGGCGCCGATTCTTACGTCACGCTCAAAGACATTTCACAGCGCCAGGGCCTTTCAGAGAAATACCTCGAGTCGATAATCAAGGTCCTCGTCACAAACGGCCTGGTCAAAGGCCTCCGCGGCAAGAAAGGCGGCTACAGGCTCGCCCGCCCCGCCGAAGAGATCACCGCCTGGGACGTTATCTCCATCACGGAAAACGATTTCTACGTCGTCGCCTGCATGAACCCGGACAGCCCCAAGTGCGAACGCGAGGCATCCTGCGTAACCCTCCCGATGTGGAAGGACTTCAACGAGACCATGATGGCGTTCTTCAAGAAATACACGATCGCCGAGCTGGCGGCGAAAGAAGGCTGAGGTCCGGTCGTCAGGCAAACGATTTATTTAATTGACTTGTAGCGCTAATACCGACTATTTTGCAAAACTGCATTTTAGTCGGTATCATTTTGGGCTTTGACAAGGTTTTCGCGAGCATGAACACCGACTAAATCGCGAAAACGGCATTTCCGTCGGTATTATTTTCGAAAAATTATTGCATCAGAAGTCAATTCATACCGACTATTTTCAATAAATGGAAATAAGTCGGTATCCGCCAGCCAAAAAACAGTATATTACTCTGAAAAAATACCGACTATTTTGAGGAAATTCATTTTAGTCGGCAATCCTCATCACAGCCCTCTTTCCTTCAGCCCCTGGACCAGACTGATATAGAATTCGCGTATATCGAAGCCGTCGATGTTCTCGCGGTTGAGGTCGATCATGTCGGCGTGGGAGATGCCGCGCAGGCCTTTGTTTGTGAGGAAGTGGTATTCGGAACCCCACTGGAATGAATCTTCGCCGACGAGGCCGTCGTTAAAACCGTCGAAGTGTTTGACGAAGTGATAGCTCATGTTGAGGGGGAATTTGCCGCTCGTGGCGTGATTGAGCTTGGAGCCGAAGCTCTGGGTGAAGATGCCGTCGAACTGGTGCTGCATCGGGGCCATCTCGGCGTTCAACCGCGCGACGCCGTCCTTGGTGAGGTCGGTAACTGCGCTGACGAAGTCAGGGTTGACGTCGCCCAGGGCTTTGGCGCCTTTGTTGTAGGCAGCAGCGACAGTGTCCTTCAGCTTTTCGGGCGCTTTGTTCATGAGGTATTCGGCGAATTCGCAGCCGCGGTGGGGCGTGTTGACGGTTGTCAGGGATGCAACATAAGGCGCCATGCCGAGCATGCAGATGCAGTAGCGTGAATCGAGGCCGCCCTTGCTGTGCGCGATGATGTTGACCTTATCGGCGCCGGTTTCCTGAAGGACCTGAACTATCGCTTTCTTTATCTGCAGAGCGCAGGTCTTAACATTTCCGGCGGATTCCTGGCCGCCGTAAAAGACAGTCGCTCCGTTCTTTATAAGCTCAGAAGGAACTCTGCCCCAGTAGTTAAGGTGCTCTGAATCCCTGAAGAAAACGCCGTGTACCATGAGGATCGGATACCTGGTCTTGCAAATCTGAAGGGCTTTTCGGGCTTCATTGCGCCAGAAGCGCTCGCTCTCTTCCCTGACTTCCCTGCTCGATATCTTTACTATCCATGAGAGTACGAAAAGATTCGCCACGGGGATCATGCCGCAGAAGATGCCGATCAGGCGCTTGCTTATTCCGATCTGCTTCGAGGTCAGGTAAACGAGAATGATCCCCGTCCAGAAGTATGCATTAAGAAGGCCTAGCGTCACGCAGGCATATGTGATTATCGACGGCCAGCCAAGCTCTTCATGGAAGAACAGCGATACGATGAAGGCGGGCACGACAACAAGCAAAGTGAACGGAAATACGGAAAGGATCGTCGTTCCATAGGAACACACCTTGAGCCTCGAGCCTGCAATGTCCGAAGCATAGAAACCCGGAAGGATAAATGCCGCAACTGCAAGCGCTACCGTCAGCAGAATAAACCAGTAGCTTATCCCGTAAAGAAAAGTGCTCAGGCAGGAAGTGGTTATGAGGATTCCGTCAATGATCTTTATTGCCGGTCTTTCCTTATACATTTGCCCATCCCCTTTTCGTCTTCAGATTAATTCGAAAATATTATATCGGCACAACCCTGTGTGAGTCATGCCGATATGCTTTAGTCAGATCTTTTTACCAGCTTGAAGAGTTACCGAAGTTGTACTCGTCGTTGTAGTCACCGCTGCCGCCGTAACGCTCCCTGTTACTCCTGTCCTGGATCTCGCGGATCTGATCTTCAGGAGACTGCGTAGGTGTAGGCGTTCCATGACCCTCACCGGGTGTAGGAGTAGGTGTGCCCTGGCCGTCACCGCCCGGAGTAGGCGTAGGCGTTCCCTGTCCATCACCGCCCGGTGTAGGCGTAGGTGTTCCATCGCCCTCGCCGCCCGGAGTCGGAGTAGGTGTTCCCTGATCGCCGCCGGGTGTAGGGGTCGGAGTCTCGCCGTTTTCGCCTCCGGGTGTAGGAGTAGGTGTACCATCTCCCGGTGTAGGCGTAGGCGTCTCACCGTTATCGCCGCCCGGAGTAGGTGTCGGGGTGCCGTCACCCGGAGTGGGTGTAGGTGTATCCTCACCGCCCTGAGGCGTTGGTGTCGGAGTCTCCTCGCCGCCTTGAGGTGTAGGCGTAGGGGTTTCCTCGCCGCCCTGAGGTGTAGGTGTGGGGGACTCTTCGCCTGAAGGTGTGGGCGTAGGTGTCTCGGTTGCATCCGCGTCAGGCTTGGGTGAAGGTGTCGGCGTAGCCGTACCGTTGCTCGGATCCGGCGTCGGTGTGGGCGTCGGGGTATCCGTAGGCGGATTCTCAAACTGGTTTCTCAGAGATTCAATGAAATCGTTGATCTCATTGTAGAGCTTCTGGGCTGCGTAGTAGTGGCCGTCGTTGTTGGCGGTAGCGCAGTCTTTTTCTGCGAGGATGCTTTTCGCGGTCTCACAGATCTCGATGATGTCCTCGTAGTTATCTTCAGTGATCGATTTGACATCGATCGGTGTTACGTAAGAAAGAGCGTAGTTTACTCTGATCTTGCAGTCGTAGGGATCCTGCGGCTTAAGGTTGAGCGCAAGCTGATATTCCTCTTTTGCCTTCTGATAATCGCCGAGCTTATAAAAAACATTACCCTTGTTAAAGTGGTTGATGTAAGGCTGGGTGAAGCCCAGGAAGCCCATTTCGTTCTGCTGGTAGTTGCCGTTGTCAAAATTCTCGATCATCTTTCTGTTCCCGAAATAGTTGAGAACGAGAATGCCGAGGAATGCTGCCGTGAGGATCCAGACTGCGATCGCTATCTTCTTTGCCATGCGTCAGGCCCTCCTTTTCACGCTTATGAATTCATAAGCTACAAGTGCTGCGAGCGGAATGACGAACCAGTAGTAGGTATCGGCATAGCCGTACTTTGTCGTTTCTTCCGTATCGGCTTCAAGGAGTTCCAAAGCATCCTCAATGACAGGATCGATATCCTCCGAATCATCCATGTGGACATAAGGGATTCCGAGATCGCTGGAGAGCTGTCTGAGATTATCCTCATCGATATAGGAAACAGCCGGCTCATAAGGGTAAGATCTCTTATCTTCAACGAGAACATATTCTTCGTAGAGATCATCGTAGTAGTGCATCTGGCCGCCTCTGTCGGTGCCGTAGCCCATGACCGCGCCGCCCTCGATTCCGGGCGCGATGTCTGCGAAAGAATCCAGCGTATGTCTGTCGGTATTCTCACCGTCCGTGATGAAGAAAACGACTACATGTCCGTCGCCTAAGATGGTCGCATTATCGATCATCTGGCCCAAGAGCTTCTTGGCGACATTGATGTTCGTGCCGGTTGCGTGGTAATCAGCGAGCGGATAGATCGAGTTGACCGCTGACTTGATGTAAGTTGAGTCATCGGTGAAAGGCGCAACGAGATTTACGTCGTTGTTGAAATCGATGACGCAGAACTTGGCTCCCGTCATCTGCTCGGTGATGTATTCAACATCAGCCTTAACGCCGTCCATACGCGGGCTGCTGCCATTGTAGTCTTCGGCCATCATGCTGAGCGTGTCATCTATTACGATGATGCAGTAGCAGTTGAGTTTCTGCCTCATTACTTTGACTTCGTTCGAAATGTACATCGGTCTTAAGTTGATCGCGAAAAGAAGCAGTACCATCAGTACCTGTCTGATGTAAGGAGCAATGCCTTTCCGCTTTATTGCCAAAAGACCTATGCAGATTATGACCATTAACCAGATGGGAATTATCGGTTCAAACGTTAATTTATCCATCTGTTTACACCTTCAGTATAAATGCTACAAGGAGCATGAGACTTAACGAGAGCATAAGGAGTCTGAACGGCATCTCTGGCATATCATACTCGACTATCTCGTACTGCGTATCGTCAAGGGTTGCGATCTGTCTTCTGATATCATCAACGATATTTTCGACGATATCATTATCTTCGCCATAGTAGAACGTACCGCCTGTTCCCTCGACTGTGTCCTTCATCATCTGGCGCTGGTCAGGATCCATTACCTCGGTACCGACACCGAAAACCGTAATGTCTCTTTCCTGGCAGAGCTTGCCGGCATCAGGAAGCGTGATGATCTCTTCGCCCAGGAGGTCGTTATCCGTTGAGAAAATGATGACTCTCGTACGGTCGGGCTTTTCTTCATAATCGTAGAAATCAAGAGCTGCGGCGGCAAGACCGTCGCCGATGATCGAAGATCCTCTCTCCTCGTTATCAACAAGCGTACCGTTGCTGATATAAGCCTCCATCTCATAAAGCTTGTCAGAGAACAGGATCCTGCCGTTCGTAAAATCGAGTCTCATCTTAAGACCTTCTTTTACTTTATCCAGGACTTCGATGATGTAGTTATAATCGTTTGTCAGGGGGCAAAGAAGGACCGGCGACGTGTTGAATATGACGATGCCGAATCTCTCGCCGTTGAGCTCTCTTACAACGTCTTCAAGCTTGTCGATAAGCTCTGCGTTCAGGTGGTCGCAGGTCGTCGAGATGTCCATACAGAGGATAATGTCCCTGTTATAGTTTGCGAGCTGTTTTGACTCAGTCTTATAAGGTCTGGCCATGAGGAATCCAGACAGAAGGATGCTCGTGATAATGAGAATTATCAGAACATACTTAAGGATCGTGTGCCATACGACTCTAGCCTTGAACGAAGAATCGTTCTTCAGGTAATCAGGCAGATAAGTTTTCTTGCCGCCCTTATACTTTCTCTTGAGCCTGACAGTAATGAATGTTGCGATAAGGAATACCGCCGCAACACCTGCACAGATATATAAAGCTAAAGGATATTTCAGTTCCATTCAGACACCAATCTCCTTGACTTCTCCAAATGCGTTCTTACATCACCCTCCGAGATCTTATCGAACTCCGGCTGGTAATATTCACTGACAAGACTTGCAAGATCCTTGAATTCGGTCTGATAGATCTCGTACAGCGCAAACTTATCAACTTCAGTACCGGTGGCCCTGAAAACAAAGTCTCTTACCACACGGCTCATGCCCTCGTATGCAGGCCTGATCTTTGTCGGATCCTGATTGAATTTGGCTTCGATACCGTCAAGCAAAGCAAGGTATTCTGCCTTGAGTTTTGCCATATCAGGCTTTACGAAAACAGGTTTCTGCTCGATAACTTCCTTCGGAGCCTTCTTCTTCAGATCTTTAAGGAGGCTGTAAAGGATCATGAGGATTATCGCTACCGTGATCGCAGCAAGAACCGCTCCCGTAATAATTATCGGAAGCTGTGAGAAATCAAACAATCTTCTTAATTTAATCGTCGTTTCCATAAATCAGTTGACCGTTTTGTTCTTCTCCAAAAGTTCTGCGATCCTGCCGTCGACCCTGGTCGCAGTATCGACCTCGATCCACGGGATTCCGTATCTGTTAAGTTTCTTAACTGCCTGCTTATCCAGGTCTTCCATTATCTTGTGCTGCTTATTCTTCAGAGCTTTGCTCTGTGCAAGGAATGGCGGCAGATAATTAAAGTCTTCGACATTATAGACCTTCTTACCGAAAATGTCGGTATCGCTGACCCTTATGAGCAGCACGTCATGAACCATTGTGATCTGTCCCAGAAGATTATCCTGAAGCTTTATTACGCCTTCGGTATCGGTTACCATGACCACGATCATGCGTCTTTTAATGTTATGCATTATGTATTTCAGCATGCCGTTCATATCAGACTTGTTTGTCGGAGTGAGGCATTTCGCGTAACCTTCAAGAAGGAACTCGAGATTAAGGAATCCGGTCTTAAAAGGCGACCTCTCCATCTTCTCATCGCGGTAGTAGAGTCCGCTTACGTAATCGCCGTTATCGGTAACCATGTAAGCGAGAGTACCGCCCGCCATAAGAGCGACCTCGCCCTTCTCCTCGCCGGTCTTAGTATGACCGAGCATCCTGCGGTTGGCATCCATGACAAGCATTACATTGTGCTTCTTCTCGGCAATGTACTGTCTGATAAGGACCTTCTGGCTGCGCGACGTTGCCTTCCAGTCGATATCCTTGATATCGTCTCCGGGCACGTACTCACGAAGCTCATCGAAATTCATACTCCGTCCCTTATAGATGGAGTTGTATGAACCGTCGAGGATCCTGCTCGTCGCTTTGTCCGTGGCTATCGTCTTATAACGCTTCAGTCCGAACTTGATTTTCGAGACGTAGTCTAAGTTCATGGAGTAACGATTGCTCCGACAATAGCATCAACAATAGATTCTTCTTTTACGCCGTCAGCGATAGCTGCGAAATTGAGCATGATCCTGTGGCGCATTACTTCGTGTCTCATAGCCTTAACGTCATCAGGTGTAACGTATGCTCTTCCCTGAATGAGGGCTACAGCCTTGGATACTTCCATGAACGCGATGGCTGCACGTGTGGAAGAACCCATTGCAACGTAACTTGCAAGGCTGGGCGCGATATATTTTGCAGGCTCACGGGTAGCCTGAACGATGTCAACGATATATTTTTTAATCGCAGGTGAGATATAAACCTTCTTGCAGAGATCCTGCAGGAACTCGATATCCTCGATCGTTACGACTGCCTTGGAAGCTGTGAAAACATCTCCCTCGATCCTGTTCAGGATCTCGACCTCGTCCTTAACGTTCGGATATGTGATTACTTCCTTGAGAAGGAATCTGTCCTGCTGTGCCTCGGAAAGCTCATAAGTACCTTCCTGCTCGATCGGGTTCTGCGTAGCGATAACGATGAATACCGGCGGGAGCTTATATGTCTGGCCTCCGATACTTACGGATCTCTCCTGCATCGCCTCGAGCATGGCGCTCTGTGTCTTCGCACTTGAACGGTTGATCTCGTCCAGGAGCAGGAAGTTAGCATAAACAGGTCCGATCTTGGTCTCGAACGTATTATTTGTCATGTTGAATGTCTGCGTACCGATGATATCGGAAGGCAGAAGGTCCGGCGTACACTGAACTCTCGAGAAAGATCCGCCTACAGCTTCGGTCATGACCTTGGCAGCGGTCGTTTTCGCAAGACCCGGGACGGATTCAAGCAGGATATGACCGTTCGCGATCATGGAGACCAGGAGCGACACACCGAGCTGGGACTGGCCTACGATCTTGGAATTGTAGTAAGTCCTGATGTTGTTAATGATCGAATTGGCTCTTGCGAGCTCATCAACATTAATGTTCATTACGAGTTGTTCAGCCATAAAAACCTCTCATTCTTGGCGCTTTTTGCCGCCTTCCGGCAGCGCGGCGCATTAACCGTAAAAATATTTTGACTTGCTTATTATACTATCTAAGGCGCGATTTGTTTAAGATTTTTGCATGAATGCTTAATTTTCGCCTATGTTTTCGTGCCTTTGACACTATAGTTACAGTTATTAGGCGCATTTTGTTGCAGATTGTACTAAAAGGGGCGTGCGGTAAATGCCCCGCAGAATAATTAACCCTTTGCAACTTTTTTCAATATAATCTGTATATATGTTAGTAGCCACTCGAAAAGGGGATAACGTCATGCTCAGGAAAAAGATCATCTCGGGTTTGCTGATCGGATCGGTGCTGTTAGGTGTTGCCGCGTGCAGCAAGGGCAAAGATAAAGACAATACGAATCAGGATACGGGATTGATCCCCGTTTCAGATACAAACGGAACCGGCGGTAATTCCGTCAGCGGAAATAACGGCTCCTCTGACTCCGGGGCTTCCGGGGCAGATCCGGGTTCAGATATTACTCTTGATTCCGGTTCCGGCAGCTCAGGCGGGGGTATTTCTTCAGCTGACATGGTGCAGGTACCTGCTTCTGAAAACGTTCTTTTCAAATACACATACCACAACATGGCCTGGAGCTGGCAGTCGAGCGTAACCTTCATCCTTTGCAACGGGGATGTTTACACTTTTGAGGACAATATCAGCGCAAGGATGAGCCAGAACGCTAACGAGACAGAGCTCTCGTACATCAGGGAATATGCAGAGCCGACCGCCCATCTCAGCAGGATAGCCCTTACGGAACTCTATAATGCCTGCCTGAAAGTCGATCCAAATGTCAGTACGACCATGGAGTCCACAGGCAATGACATGGGTGAATACAAATTCGTTTACGTAGACCAGGAGACATTTGAAGAGATCCCGATAACCATAACCGGTGACTGGACGCTGAAGACCGATGATCCTGCTCTCAATTATGCCATGGAACTTGTTGATAAAACTCTTGCAAGCATCCCGCTCCGCAATGTAAAACTGCAGCTCTACTTAAACTCGACGCTGATCAATGTCCCCTATGACGGAAGCGCTCTTGTCGGCACACACCTGGTATTCACCGATTTCGACGAACTCATCGAATTCTGCGAGGACTACGGTGTCGAGATCGGCATGAACGAGGAGACAAGAACTTTGTGGAAGCAGGCGAAATACATGCTCCTCCAGGTTTTCGACACAGACCGGAGAGCAGACGGCGTCCTGATCAGGAACGACAGCGAATTGAGGATCCTCCCAACGCTTTCAGAATATGAGTACGATCCGTACTTAGACGGCAAGATCTGCGTCGCCATATGGAGATTCGACGAATTCGAAGAGGGCAAATACGTCGATGAGAACGGCGACCCGTGGGAAGTTTACGGGGAAACAGAACAGGTTTAAATAATAGTTAAATCGAATTTGCGGCGGAATTTGAGGGAGGCCCCTCAAGTTTACCCTCAAATGTAAAAAGCTAAGCAGTGAATGCGGAACAGATAATATTCCGGATCAAACCCCTTACTCAGCGCCCTTCTCAACCAGTTCCTCGTGCTCCTTCTGGATCTTTGCATCGTAGGATAGCATCGGCTTGACACCCTTCTTGTCTTTCAGACGGCGGTCAACATAATTGTCAGTGATCTTCTTGACGAGCGGGAAGAGTGCGACGACACCGATGAGGTTGGGGATCATCATGAGGCCGTTGAAAGTGTCGGAGATGTCCCACGCAAGGGAGCTCTCCATCATGGCGCCGGCAACAATGATAAGCACAAATATGATCTTATAGACTTTCGCTGCTTTGGTGTTGATAAGATACTCGACGGCTTTGCTGCCGTAATGCGACCAGCCGAGGACTGTCGTGAACGCGAAAAGAAGTACAGCGACCGCGATGAACCATTCGCCGCCTTTTCCAAAGACATTGCTGAAAGCCTTGGCAACCAAAGTAGCATCCTCAACACCTTCTTTTACAAGCCCTGTTTCCAAGTCGATAAAACCTGAGGTGAGAACGACAAGAGCTGTCATCGTACATACTACGAACGTGTCCGCGAAGACCTCGAAGATACCCCACATGCCCTGCTTTACAGGTTCTTTAACATCGGAATTTGAGTGTACCATGACGGAAGAACCGAGACCTGCTTCGTTGGAGAAGACGCCGCGCTTGCAGCCCTGGGTAATTACCTGCTTGATGGCAATTCCGGCAGCGGCTCCGGCAACGGCCTTGATACCGAACGCGAACTTGAAGATGGATAAGAATGCAGCCGGGAGCGCGGGAATGTGGATTATTACGAGCAAAAGCGCGCCCAGGATGTACGCGATTGCCATGAAGGGAACGATCTTCTCGGCAACGGCTGCGATCCACTTAAGACCTCCGATTATGATTACTCCGGCATTGATCATGAGAAGGATTCCGATGACAAGAGGCACCACCTTAATATCTCCAAGGATAGTATGGAAAGCAAATAATCTGACCTTCTCAGAGAAGAAAGCGGATTCCAGATTGAGAGTGATCTTGTTGATCTGGCCCATGTTGCCGATACCGAAAGATGCGAGAGCGGCAAAGATTGCGAACAGAACAGCAAGAACCTTACCTACGACCTTGCAGCCCTTATATGAACCAAGACCATCCTGAAGGTAATACATCGCGCCGCCGGACCATTCGTCTTCATCGTTCTTGCGTCTGTAGAAAATACCGAGAACGTTCTCGGAATAGTTTGTCATCATGCCGAAGAAGGCTGCCACCCACATCCAGAAGACCGCGCCGGGACCGCCAATGCAGATCGCAGCGGAAACGCCGGCGATGTTACCGGTACCGATCGTGGCTGCAAGAGCCGTACAGAGAGCCTGGAACTGTGAGACGCTTCCCTTCTCTTTCTTGTTGTGGCTCTTCTTGTCGAACACGCCTCCGCCGGTCTTTTTCCACCAGTGACCTGCATGCGTGACCTGGAAGAACTTCGTTACGACAGTCATTAAGATGCCCGTACCGATAAGAAGGAAGAGTCCGATCTTGACCCAGACGAAAGAATTTATAGCGTCGTTAATGTTGGTAAGGTTCTCAAGAAATTGTTCCATAATGGTTCTCGCTTTGAGTTTATTTCGCGGCGGGCATTAAGGTATGCCGGATGTGCGCGGGGGATATTTTCGCAAACATAATAAAAGATAAGGCCGTCTCCCGCAAGTTTTCAGGCATAAAAAACCGCCGCATGGGTTTGCGGCGGCTGGAGGTAAAGTGCATTCCGGGTATTCGGGTGACCGGAAAACAAAAATTATGAAAAGAACGGGTTATTGAAGACTATTTAATTACTGCCTCTTGTTTCCTTTCTTTGACAGGATCTCGAAAACAACTGCGGCGAGGAGTACCAGGCCCTTAACGATCTTGATCCAGTCCTGGTCGATGGACATCAGTGACATGCCCTGGTTGATTACACCGATAAGAGCAGCACCGATTACCATTCCTACGACTGTACCTGAACCGCCGTATGCGGAAACGCCGCCGACGATACAAGCTGAGATCGCATCAAGCTCGAAGTTCTGTCCTGCGAAAGCATTTGCCGAACCGAATCTTGCAGTAACGATGAGAGCTGCAAGAACAGTGAGGACTGCCATGTTGAGGTAAGCTGCGAACATGATGAGCTTGTTGTTGATACCGGAAAGTCTTGCAGTCTCTGCGTTGCCGCCGACTGTCATGAAGTGACGTCCGATAGTTGTTTTCTCAGTAATGATTCCGTAAATAACGAGTACAGCGATGATCCAGAGGACTACAACCGGCAGACCGCCGTCTAATGAAAGCTGTACAAAGATGACCATGATTACGGCTACGATGAGTAAGCTCTTTACGATGACAAACCACATCGGATCAGCCTGATAACCCTTCTTAACTTTCTTCTGGCGTGAAGTAATGTTAAGAACCAAAACTGCAGCAGAACCGAGAATACCCAGAACGATGCAGGGAATGTTTACTGTGCCGTAAGCTGACTCGAAGATCTTGCCGGAGAAGATCTTAAGGAAAGAATCCGGGAAGTTCGAGATAGCTGAAGTCTCAGATACGGTGATGAGGATCTGTGTGCCGAGACCTCTGAATGCGAGGTAACCTGCGAGGGTTGCGATCCACGGAGGTATTCTCAGGTAAGCGATAAGGAAACCTAAGATCGCACCGTAAATGATACCTACGAGGAGTACCAGGAACAGTGTAAGCGGTGTGTTAACGTGCTTGATAACCGAGAAGACACCTGCGACTGCACCCATGAAGCAGACGAATGAACCTACGGAAAGGTCGATGTTACCGCCGGTGAGCATACACATGAGCATACCGACACCGAGGATGAATACGTAAGCATTCTGGTCTATGAGGGAAGAAACGTTCGAAGAAGTGAACATGTTTCCGCCTGTCATTACCGTGAAGAAAACGTAGATAACGAAAAGTGCTATCGCCATTACGTTCTTCTTGAGAACGTCTTTAATGCTGAATTTGTTCATGCTTTAGCACCTCCCTTCTCAGTTTTTGCTTCTGCATTCTTCTGGGAGCCCTTTCTGCGCATCTGCATGATGACGTCGAACAAGACTGCTACGAGAAGAACCAAACCCTTAACTACCGTCTGATAGTTCGGAGGTGTGTTTGCGATGACCATGCCCTGGTTGATGATACCGCAGAGAGCAGCACCGATGATTACACCGCCGATCGTACCTGTTCCGC
Organism: Clostridiales bacterium; assembly: GCA_017510605.1. Lineage (GTDB taxonomy): Bacteria > Bacillota > Clostridia > Saccharofermentanales > Saccharofermentanaceae > Saccharofermentans. The sequence goes on along the minus strand of JAFWMQ010000001.1, from coordinate 69,494 downwards.
CGTATGCGGAAGCGCCGCCGATGAAGCATGCTGCGATAGCGTCCATCTCATAACCCAGACCGTATGTAGGCTGTGAACCCATGAGTCTCGCGATGTTGAGGACACCTGCAAAACCTGCGAGAAGACCCATAAGTGTGTATGCGCTGAACATAACCAGCTTTGTGTTGATACCGGAAAGTCTTGTAGCTTTCTCGTTGCCGCCGACAGCGTAGAGGTTACGTCCGAGGGTAGTTTTCGATGTGATGTAAGCGAAGATTCCGAGTACAAGAGCGATCCAGATAAGAACTGTAGGAATACCCTTGTAGTTTGCGAGCTTATAGCCGAGCCAGATAACGACTGCAACGATAAGGATCGTCTTAATGATTACAGAAATAAGAGAATCAACTTTATAACCCTTCTTGATCAGTCTTGAACGGTTGATAAATGTGAAGATCGCATATCCGATAGCAACAAGGACAGCAACGATCATGCATGTCTTATTTATAGATGATTCAGGTCCGATGCCGGCAAGGAAATCCGGAACGTAGCAGCTGTCACCGCCGCCGAAGATATTGAGGAATGCCTTGTCTTCAACCTGATATGCAAAGCCCTGCATGATAACGTTTGCAAGTCCTCTGAAGGCAAGCATGCCTACGAGTGTTGCAATGAACGGAGGAACCTTTACAAATGCGATCCAGAAGCCGTGCCACATACCTACAAGGAGACCCATGACGAGCATTGCGATAAATGCGACAGGCCAGGGCAGGTTCTTTGTCATGATGATGGCACCGACACCGCCTGCGAGGCAGACGACTGAACCTACTGAAAGGTCGATGTTACCACCGGTTAAGATACAGAGGAGCATACCTGTTCCGAGTACGAAAACGTATGCGTTCTGTGAGATTACGTTGTTGATGTTCTGAGGAAGCAATGACTTTCCGCCTGTAAGGAAGTAGAAGACTATAACAACCACAACCATAGCGATAAGCATCATGTACTTTCTCAGGAAATTCTTTATGTTATTTCCTTCCATAGTTATGCCTCCCCTCCTTTATTATCAGCGGCTGCGGATTCCCCGCCTACGCCGACGATGCAAGCCATAATGTTCTCCTGTGTTGCCTCTGAAGCAGGCATCTCACCTACGATCTTAGCCTGGTTCATGATGTAGATCCTGTCACTCATTCCGATGACTTCAGGAAGCTCGGATGAGATCATGACTACGGACTTGCCGGCCTTTGCGAGATCGTTGATGATGCAGTAGATCTCGTACTTGGCGCCTACGTCGATACCTCTTGTAGGCTCGTCGAGGATAAGTACGTCAGGATCTGCAAACATCCATTTCGCGAGAAGAACTTTCTGCTGGTTACCGCCGGAGAGGTTTCCAACGAGCTGCTCAACGGAAGGTGTCTTCGTTCTGAGCTTCTGCTTGTATTCCTCAGCAACCAGATACTCCTTATCCTTATCGATAAATGTTGCCTTACTGATTGCCTTGAGATTTGCAAGTGTTGTGTTTGTCTTAATAGAGTTCGAAAGAACAAGCCCGTTGCCCTTACGGTCCTCGGTTACGTATGCAAGTCCTTCAGCGATAGCCTGCTTAGGGCTCTTCAATGTAACTTCCTGTCCGCGGAGCTTTAACGTACCTGAAATACCGATTCCGTATGAGCGTCCGAAAATACTCATTGCAAGCTCTGTTCTGCCTGCGCCCATGAGTCCGTAGATTCCTACGACCTCGCCCGAACGGACGTTGATCGATACGTCGTCTACAACTTTACGCTCTGCAAATTCAGGATGGAAAACAGTCCAGTTCTTGACTTCCATCAGGGTCTCGCCGATCTTTACGTCATGACGCTTCGGGAAACGGTCCGTAATCTCACGTCCTACCATTCCCTTGATGATCCTTGCTTCGGAGATCTGCTCTGTCTTTGCATCCAATGTCTCGATCGTGGAACCGTCTCTTACGACCGTGATCTTATCTGCAACATATGAGACCTCGTTGAGCTTGTGGGAGATGATGATCATCGTCATTCCCTCTTCCTTCTGGAGCTTCTTCATGAGGTCCAAAAGTGCTCTTGAGTCTGTCTCGTTAAGTGATGAAGTAGGCTCGTCAAGGATCAGGAGCTTTGCGTTCTTTGCCAAAGCCTTTGCGATCTCTACGAGCTGCTGCTTACCTGTACCAATATCTTTAATAAGTGTTTTCGAGGAATCCGAAAGACCTACCATTGCGAGGTATTTGTCTGCTTCTGCATAAGTCTTATTCCAGTCGATACACCATTTACTTCCCTGTTCATTACCGAGGAACATGTTCTCGCCGATAGTCATGTAAGGAATCAGCGCGAGTTCCTGGTGGATAATAACGATTCCCTTTTTCTCGGAATCCTTTATGTTATGAAATTCGCATACTTCGCCGTCGTAAACTATGTCGCCTTCGTAGGTGCCATGCGGATAAATACCGCTGAGAACATTCATAAGCGTTGATTTGCCAGCACCGTTCTCACCGACTAGCGCGTGAATCTCCCCCTCCTCAACCTGAAGGTTGACGTTGTCGAGAGCCTTAACGCCCGGAAAAGTTTTGGTTATGCTCTTCATTTCAAGCAAAACTTTTGCCATGTGTCGCCTCTTTCATTTGATTAGTGATAAATAGTCTGTTTCTTGTTTCTGAAAATGGATCTGGTGTTCAAAGTAAAGGTCTAGCCTCAATATACAGGCGGGGTTTCCCCCGCCTGCATAAGGCTATAGTTCAATCAATTAAGAAAGCTGATCAGCTGTGTAGTAGCCGGAATCAAGCAAGATTGTCTTATAGTTATTTGCATCAGCAAATACAGGTGAGCAGAGGTAAGAAGGAACTACTTTCTTGCCGTTGTCATAAGTCTTTGTATCGTTAACTTCAACTGTCTCGCCCTTGAGGATCTGTGTAACCATCTTAACAACCTGGGAAGCGAGTGTACGTGTATCCTTGAATACGGACATTGACTGCTTGCCCTGGAGCATGTTCTTAACGTTTGCGATGTCGCAGTCCTGACCTGTGATGATCGGGTATGTGCCGTTGTAGTTAGCAGCGAGAGCGTTCTCTACGCCGAGAGCTGTTGAGTCGTTGGAGCAGAGCCATACGTCAACGTTTGTGCCGTCTGCATAGTAAGAAGAGAGGATGTTCTCAGCTCTGGACTGAGCTGTCTCTGTCTTCCATGAAGGTGTAGCAACCTGCTCGAATGTGTTCTGACCGGAAACGATGTTGAGCTTGCCTGCTTCAATGTAAGGCTTAAGAACGTCATAAGCACCATTGAAGAAGAAGCCGGCATTGTTGTCGCCAGGGTCACCAGCTGTAAACTCGATGTTGAACGGGCCAGCTGCGTTGTCAAGATCAAGAGTATCCTTTACATATGTACCCTGGATCGTACCAACCATGTAGTTGTCGAATGTTGCATAGTAGTCAACGTTTGCATTGTCCATCAAGAGACGGTCATAAGCGATGACAGGGATCTTCTTAGCAGCAGCCTTATCAAGAGCTGTACCGAGTGAAGAACCTTCGATTGCAGCGATAACGATAACCTTGCAGCCTGAGTTGATCATGTTCTCAACCTGAGAGAGCTGTGTAGCAACGTCGTTGTTAGCATACTGAAGATCTACTTCATAGCCGGCAGCCTCGAGCTCTTTCTTCATGTTGTCGCCGTCCTGGTTCCATCTCTGGAGATCCTTTGTAGGCATTGATACGCCAACCTTGTTCTTTCCTGAACCAGCGGAGCATCCTGTCAATGCTGTAATAGCCATTGCAGCACAAAGAATTGTTCCAAGAATTTTCTTTGCTTTCATTGAGAAATTCCTCCTATTTAATAATGTGGCACTTCTTGCCACATACAACTTAACACTAGGTATATAGGAGTTGCATATCGAGATTCTTGATATTTTTGGCGATTCGTCATAAGGTTCTGAGGCAATTTAGCATTATCTTGTAGTCATTCTTACAAATTTGCCAAGATTGTGCTAAATGCTATAAAAATGCCATGAATCTGATAAAAGTATAGATATTTTTTTAGATTATCGCACGTGTTATATATTACGGTTCAGGAACCGCACTTACCCTTCGTTCATGTACACCTCTTCCCTCAGGTGGAAGCCGCTGTCGATGATGACGGAATCGATGTTGTCGCGTGTTACTGCGGAAGGCTCGATGGCGATGTAAGAAATGTATTTTGTTCCGTCAAAGAAAGTATCGGTATCGCCGAGTGACTGGCCGGCAGCAAGCTTAACAGCGCATTCGGCAGCGAGGCGGGCAAGCTTCTCAACCGGTTTATAGACGGTGACGAGCTGGGTTCCTTCGACGATCCTCTGGCATGCTTCGAGATCGCCGTCCTGACCGGTTACGAAGATCTTGCCGGCATAACCTCTCTCGGCCAAAGCGTGGATCGCTTCGCCTGCAAGGGCATCATTACCGCACATGATTGCGTCAGCCAGGGAGATCTCATCAAAGTGCTCATTAACATAATCGTATGCGAGCTCAGGCTTCCAGCTGTCACAGTTATACTTGAGGGGGATATTCATGGCATGCTCTTCACAGACTGAATTAAAACCGCTCATAACCTGTTCGACATTATAGTCAGACTCAGGACCCATGATCTCGACAATCGTGCCTCCGTCAGGAACATTCTCACAGATCGCCTCGGCCATCTGCCTGCCGACGGCTTCATTATCGAAAGAAATATAGAGATCGGCACCGGCATTCATGACAAGTCTGTCATAACAGATCACGGGGATCCCTTTTCCTTTGGCTTCTTTAACGACATCCGTAAGTTCATAGGCATCAGCCGTGATGATGACTATCGCATCAACACCTATCTCGATGAAATACTTGATCTGTGATATCTGCGTCGCGACATCGCCGCCGGCAGACTGGACATTTACTTCCGCACCGAGCTCATTTGCAGTCGATACGAAAACGTCACGGTCACGGGTCCAGCGCTCGATAACGAACGAGTCAAATGAAAGACCGATCGTACAGACGTCTTTCTTGGTGGTCGGTGTGACTTCTTTCGGTTCCGGCTTGCTGCATCCGGCACACAAAAGAACGGAGAGGATCATAAGTACTGCTATAAGTTTCCGCATCATCTTTTTCCCTCCTTATATTCGGTGGGGGTAACGCCGGTGTGCTTTTTGAAGATACGGCTGAAGTAATTCGGATCGGAATAACCGACCTCCGAACAGATCTCCTTCATGGACTTGTTTGTTCCTTCAAGAAGCTCTCTGGCTCTTGCAACTCTGACACCTGTCAGATAATCAGTAAACGTAACACCGGTCTGAGTCTTGAAGACTTTACTGAAATAGAACGGGCTGATGTCGTACATGCCGGACAGATCGTCCAAAGATATATCTTCTTTGTAGTTAAGATCGATATATTTCTTGGCTTTCTCGGCAACGTCTTCCGTTTTTGCGGCATTGGCTGCATTGATCATGTTGACCGCACGTTCGATATGGCTCAGGAACCACAGACGGAGCTCGTCGTAACTCTTCATGGAATTGATCTCAGGCAGGTATTCACTTCTGGACATAAAGTGGTAAACGTGACCGCCGTTGCTGTATGCAAGACGCTCACCCCACAGCACGAATTCCAGAACCTTCAGGCATATATCGCTCATCGCGCCGCCGGAGCTCTTTTCCATCCAATCGAAAAACAGGCTCGCCTGCTCAGCAGCTCTTCTTACGTCTCCCTGGGCGATCGCATCGAAAAGATCCTTCTCGGTCTTTAACGGATAATCCGTATCGTATTCGCATCCCTCGGGGAGGTCTATCGCTTCCGCGATCGTCTGGTTTGTCTTTACGAGGATCGACAGGGCTTCGCTGTATGAATCCGCCATATTTTCGAGAGGCTTGACGGGACCTATTCCGATCCTGAAATCAATACCCAGAGCTTCTGATAATTCCTGTTGGGCCCTGTTGGCCGAATCGACTATTTTCTGATATTCCTCAGCAGTAAGGGAACTCTTGGCGCACGGGATAAGAACGGGGATCTTATTGCCCATTACCGAACCTGTTATGCACTTGAAGTTGTCGCTTATAACAAGTAAGACCGTTTCATAATTCTTCTGTGTCTTAACGCTTGCAGGGACCGCTCCGCGCATATATCCGCCGTGTTCCCTATCGCCGCCGACTATCGCAAGCATGAGACCGTACTTCTCGTCGATCTCCAGGAGTTTTTTGTATTCTTCGATATTTTCCTTGAAATGCTCGTGTGAGAGGAGGTCCTGGATCAGACCGTTCTCTATGATCGGCACGATGCTCTCGAGCTTCTCCTTGACCTCAAGTTCGCGGCTTCTCTGCTCGCGCAGACGGTCAACTTCAGCCATGGCTTTCTTCAGCACGGCAACGATCTGCGCCTTGTCAAAAGGCTTATTGATGTAATCGATAACGCCCAGATTCAGGGCCTGTTTTGCATAGTCGAATTTATCATAAGCGGAGATGATAACAAAAACGATATTCGGGTTTGTCGTCCTGATCTCCTTCATCGCATCGATACCGTTGATCCCGGGCATTCTTATATCCATGAACGCGATATCAGGGCGCACCTCGTCGGCGAGCTCGATAACGCGTCTTCCGGTCTTTGCCTCATAAGTCTCGCATGATCCCGGAAATTCTTTATCTACTATGAACTTGAGCGATTCGCGGACGATTCCCTCGTCATCTGCGAGCAAAAGCTTATACATTGCCAGCCTCCATCGGTATCTTTATCGTTACTTGTGTTCCTTCATTCTTCTTGCTCTTGATCTCGAAGACTTCCTTGTTGTTGTAATGGAGATCAAGTCTTTCCATAACATTCGTTATTCCTACGCCGCGTGTCTCGGACGGCTTTTTCTCATTGCTCATGATCTTCTCGATGATGTCTTCATCCGTTCCGATTCCGTTGTCACTGACCCTGATGCAGCAGTTATCGCCTTCACGGTAGACCGAGAGTGTGATCTTGCCTTCTCCGGGCTCTAAGTCCTTGATGCCGTACTTGATGGAATTTTCGACCAGGGGCTGGATGATCATGGAAGGAACCATTACATTCAACAGGCTCTCGTCGATCTCCTTCTCGAAAAGGATCTCTCCGGCATATCTTACGTTAAGGATATAAACATAAGAATCAACGAGTTCGATCTCTTCTGAAAGCTTAACGTTCTCGCTGTTCTTCTTAACATTATATCGGAAGAAATCGGCCATGTTCCTTATATATTCGACGGTCCTGTCAGCGCCTTCCATCATGGCCAGCTGAGCACCTGCGTTAAGGGTGTTGAACAGGAAGTGCGGATTGATCTGCGACTGGAGGTACTTGAGCTGCGCATCTTTGAGGTGTGTCTCCATCAGGAGGTTCTTCTCTTTCATCTCACTCTGCGTGATCAGCTGCGTCCTGATACGCGCGATGTAATCCTTGATCGACGCAAGCATTTCATTGAATGCCCTTGTCACCTTACCGACTTCATCTTCCGAGATAACTTCGAGCGGCTCAACGTTCTCGGGCGTTCCCTGTGATATCTCTTCGGCCTTTGCTGACAGGCGCGTAAGAGGTCTTGTGATCGTGTTCGTGAGGATGATTATGAGCAGCACATTCATCAATGATGCCGCCGCGAAAATAAGCATGCTCATGACCTCGGTATATCTCAGTGAATTTACGAGAGCATTGTAGTTATTCGAGTTCGTTCTGAACTGTTCGTTGTTGACCGAATAAATATATGTGTTGAGATAGTCTTTGATCTTGGTGCACTCGTTGTACTTCGCAGTATATTCATCGATGTTACGACCGCGCTTTGCCTGGATCGCCTCATCTGCGGTCTTGAGATATGTCTCGATCATATTTCTTATGTCTCTCTCGGAAAGCTTGACGCTGTTATCGGTGACATACTGATTGAGGTCATTCATGAGCATGTTCATGCTCTGCGTTGAAGAATAATAAAGCTCAAGGTCATCCGTTCCCTTGGTCTCCAGGTAACCGGTGAGACCCTGGTGGATCTGGTTCAGATTATCAGACAAAACATTGAGGCTGATGTTACTTGAGAAAACCTGATTGATCTTATCGAGGGCATGGTTAAGGTTTACGTATATGAATAAGTTGACGCCCATCGCAATGATCGAAGTCGCAAGAAATACGGCAACAAGCTTACGCGAGATCTTCATATTGGCAATAAGATTAAACATCTTCAGTGCCTCCCTCGGAATCGTAGCTTGAAACATTCTCGCGGTTGATCAGGACATAACTTGAACCGAAATACTCACTGACAAAACCCGTGTCGTTATACTCATTAAGGGCATTGACGCACTGCATTGCAACAACGTCTGCCTGGATCGCAAATGTCGCATATACGGAACCTTTGTTGATCGCCTTCAGGATCGTCTCCGAATCGTAGTAGCCGAGGATCGTGGTCTTACCGACAAGATTCTTATCGACGATACACTGGTACACGGATTCACTGGTTCTATCATTCAGACAGATTATGACATCCGGGATCTTATCAAGGCTGTCCAGAATGTTCATAACATCTTCTTCTGAACTGAACGGCGTTGAATTATCTACAACTCCGGTCGAAAGAACGATCCTTCTTCCCGTTACGGATTCCTGTATCGCAGAGTGGATGATGTCATCGGCATTGCCGTCATCCCTGTCAAGGAGGATCAGGACTGAGAGCGGGTACATCATCTTATCTTCACCGATCGCAGCGAGTTCTTCGCCGTACTCGGTTCCGAGGCTGTAGTTATTCAGACCGACAAAACTCTTTCTCGAAGAGCTCTCGCAATCCGTCAGTACCGTTACGACCGGAATCCCGTTCTTTGTCGCTTTCTCGATAAGCGCAGCAGTTTCCTTGGATTCATCGCCTTCAAGTATAATGCCGTCAACTTTGGAACTGATGGCAATATTGATACGGTCCGCTTTGGAATATCTGGTCGAGAGATTCTGTCCGGTCATCTCGACATAACAGCCGTTCTTGACTGCGTACTCGGATATCTCTTTATAGATCCTTATGGACAGCTTACTGTCAGGATCTTCAGCAATATATGCATATAGTCTCGAATACTCGTTAAATGATTCTTCCCGGTCCTCACCCAGGTTCTCGATCATCTTTCTGTATAAGAACAAGCCTGCCACGGTCGCGATAAAGAGAACGAGCACAATGCCCGCCAGAAAAGCAACCGCTACGTTGTTCTTTGAGATCTTCATAGCGATAATTATACTCTATTCCGCTCTCTTTGAGGGACCTCCGGGATCATTAATCATATTTGATCCAGGCATCGTAACCGGGAAACCTGAAATAATAAATGGTAAAGTTCTCAAGAGTGCTCTTATTACCTAGATCATATGCGTCCGGATCTTTCTTTAAGTAATCTTCGTATCCGCGCAGGTCGGTACTTTGGGGATAACTGAGCGACACATATATTATCGTGTCATTTTCCTCATCCAGCAAAGCGTATTCATATGCGTGATCGTATCCGTCAATTGCAACATAAGCAGGATAATTGTAAGAGACATCGTCATACTTAATATAATTCGTATGAGATGAATCTTTGTTTTTTATTTCACAGCTGATCTCAGAGATGCGTTCTTCTTCAGCCTTGAAATCCTCATCGGAATATACGGCTTTCAAAATGAAGTAACCGTCGGTATCAAACATACCGGTCTTCGTAGAATACGAGAATTCATTTTGCACGGTATTGTCCAGATCATCCGGAAAGACAAAGAATCCGGAATTCATCTCGGAACCGAAATCCTTTACGATCTGTGCCTTATCGTATCCTTCATTTCCTTTCTTTACCGGAACAAGAAGTTCAACCGCTATAACTCCCGCCATGGTCAAAAACATGAGGACCGTTTTTATAAAGGCGTAAGATACAACGGACAACAAAACAAACAGACCTGCCGTGATGAGTCTGTTCTTCCTGATCTTTTGCAAAATGCCGTTCACGTACAGTGTTAAAGCCGTCATTGCGGCAAAAGCCAAAAACAACAGAACGACAGTTACAAAATCCGGTATTCCTGCCCGGAAATTTATGCATTTAAACACGATTGCTGCCGCAAGGATCAGCTCTCCTAAAATACTGATTATCCTGATGGTCTTAAACAGTCTTCCCTTCTCGCTGTTGGCATAATCTGCCATTTTGACGGCGACTTCTCTCGTTTCTTTATCCATCATCTCGCTTTTTCTCTCCCCTTCGATTATTTCCCTTACGTCAACATCGTAGAAATCGGCTATTTCGACGAGCAGGGAAATATCAGGCATGTTGCTGCCCGTTTCCCATCTGGAGACGGTCCTGTTGCTGACATTGAACTTCTCAGCCAGTTGCTCCTGAGTAAGTCCTTTCTCATTTCTTAATCTCTTCAGTAATTGTCCCGTCTTCTTCTGGTCCAAACCGGGGAGCCTCCTTTCTTCAAGCATCAGGATACGGGAGATGCCCAAAAAACAACACGACACAAAGCGAGAATTGCCGTATTTTGAGCAGCCGGACATACATTGTCCGGTAAGTTCCCGAATATTATATAACGGAATTCCTGAGAATCCCGTTATCAATAAATGGCAGTTGTGTATGAGAGCGTATGAGCTGTCAAATGACCTGTATTATTCTTCGCCGCTGTTAAGAGGTTCTCCGTTATTAAGATCGTCAAACATCTGCTTGACGGAAGGAGCATTCCTGGTGAGCTTCTTGATACTTAAATCTTCAGCCTTGTCATTTGCAAGTCTTAAATTGTTCTCGGAAGACTGCAGAGCTTTCTTGACCTTCTCAAGGTGGTCGATCGTCTTGTCGATCTCTTCGATTGCAGTCTGGAACTTCTCAGAAGCAATCCTGTAATTGCGGCCGAAAGCATCCTTGAAGTCCTGCATGTTGCTCTCAAAGTTAACAAGATCAAGCTGCTGGTTCCTTACCACCTGAAGTTCTCTCTGGTACTGCAAAGAATTGAGTGCCGCATTCCTTAAGAGCGTGATCATGGGAATGAAGAACTGTGGTCTTATGACATACATCTTGGGATATTTGTAGGAGACATCCACAATACCGTTGTTATAGAATTCGTTATCACTCTCGAGGAGGGATACAAGAACCGCATATTCGCAGCCCTTCTCCTGCCTGTCCTTGTCGAGTTCCTTGAAGAAATCTTCGTTCTTGTGCTTCGTGGCTGTCGTGTCCATCTCGTTCTTCATCTCGAACATGATAGAGATGAATTCCACGCCTTCGTTGCTCTCTCTGAAAATGAAATCACCCTTACTGCCGGATTCACTTACTTTATTGTCCTTCTCAAAATAAGCATTAGGGAAAGCCGTCATGCGGATGCTGTTGAACTGGTTCTGACAGTGCTGCTCAAGGCTCTCACCCACCATCTTTGTCGACTGGCGTGCCTTGAAATCCTTATATTGTTCGATCTGCTCATCCTTAAGTTTGAGCTGGTTCTTATAGTTCTCTTCAAGGTTCTTCTCCTTGAGAGCGCTCTCGTTCTTCTGGTTGTCGATCTGGCTCTTGAGCCTGATAATCTCGGCATCCTTATCCGCAAGCTCCTTGTCCTTATCGTGAAGGGCTTCGGTAACCGCAAGCTTCTTATCGGAGTCGCCCATCGCGAGCTTATTCTTAAGCTCCTGGATCTCCATATCCTTATCGGCAAGAGCTTTGTCCTTGACGGTCATTAATTCGGAAAAAGACTTCTCCTGCTCCATCTTAGCGATCTTGATATCGCCCTTGTTCTTCTCTTCCAATTCCTGTGCGCGCTTATGAAGTTCTGCTTCAAAAGCCTCATTCCTGACCTGGCTTAAAAGCTCCGCATAACCTGACTCATCAACCTGAAACATCTTATTACAATTGGGACACTTGATCTCATGCATACCGGTACGATCCTCCTTATTCATCTTTATGAGTAGATTATAATTCATCTGAAAAAAGTTATGCGGCCAATAAACGGACTTACCTGCCGCATCTTTGCCTGTAAATAATTTGATTATCAAAGCATTTTTGGGTATCATAGTTTTAGGTAATGTGAGGTCTCCTGCTTTTCGAGAGAGGTGCGTATGAAAAGAAATCCTTTACAGTTTGCTTATGGCATAAAGCTGGTCGCACTTTGGATGCTTATCCCGTTTATTCTGTTTTTTATTCCGTTGCTTGCCAAAGAATTCAGCGGCAAAGTGACAACGCAGGAAGTCACCCTCAAGGAGGAAACATACAGCGGGTATCCGGATGAGATATTATGTTTCAAGACTGATATCAACGGTAAGGAACGTGTGATATATGCTCCGGTTACGAGCAAAACCGGAGATAAGGTCACTGTTATTTTAAGAAACGGTTCTTACTTCACGACCGCGATAGAGCCGGATGATCTTTTTAATCATGCGACATTTGCCGGACGGTTCCTGAAGGTATGCAACAACAATTTCGGATATCATACGGTCATCATTGCAGCGGTCCTTCTTTTGACTTTCCTGATTACATTAAGGAAGAGCAAAGAAATCCGTTCCCGATACCGAAAACTTTCAAAGATAACGGATATCGGCGGGATGATCATTTGCTTTATCATGTCAGTTACATTAATCTATGGAGCGGTAGAAGGCTCATTAACGGGTATCGGCATAGCGTATTTAGGACTGTTTTCCGGGATAATATATACGGCTATATTTGTTATAGCCTGGGTAATCGAATGGTTGATATTTAACTTCTCGAAATGATCAGTCAGGAGTGTAAAACATGGATAAATACATAGAAGGAAATAAGGCAGCCTGGGAAGAAGCCTTTGACAACAGGGATGCTTCATGGGGCGCCGACATAACAGAACGCATACAGACGGAGGATTATCCTTTCTTCAACGAAGAAACGAAAAGCGTTCTTAAGAAGATCGATACAAACGGAGCAGTCATCGGCCAGTTCTGCTGTAATAACGGACGCGAACTGCTGTCCCTGGTCAAATACGGAAACGCGAAAAAAGGAATCGGTTTTGACATCGCTGAGAACCAGGTCGCTTTTGCTAACGGGAAAGCAAAAGAACTGGACCTTCCCTGCACATTTGAGGCAGTCAACATCTACGACATCGATGACCGGTATAAGGAACAGTTCGATGTAGTACTCATCACCATAGGTACTCTCTGCTGGTTTGACGATCTGGACCGTTTCTTTGCGGTCATATCAAAATGCATGAAGCCCGGAGCCGTGATCGTGATCAATGAGCAGCATCCGTGCACGAATATGCTCGCAACGGACGGTGAAGAAGTATTTGATCCGGACCACAAGATGGAGTGCCATTATTCTTATTTCGAGCGTGAGTGGACAGGAAACGGAGGCATGTACTATATGACTCAGAAATCCTACCATTCAAAGACTTTTACCGACTATACTCATTCGATGTCAGAGATCATAACGGGGATGTGCAATAACGGGATCGTCATTACCGGAATGCAGGAATTTGATACCGATATCAGCGGTGGTTTTCACGCAATCGATCACAGCGGTTTCCCGCTCTCGATGATCCTTATCGGCAAAAAGGCCTGAGTCTTAATAATGCTTTGGAATCGGTTATCTTCTCGACTTATAGAACCTGTCAAAGAGATCAGCCTTAACGATGTAGATGTCGTGCTCGTCATCGGCCCTTACCGTAAGATAATCGCCGACCTGGCCTGAATAATACTTGTCTTCCGTCCAAGCCGTGAAGAGTTTTACAGGCTGCTCCAGAGGCTTGGCGAATACGATTGCAGTTCCGAGCGTTCTTACCGTCTTGGCAAAAGACATAACGTACTTGACCTCGCCTGTTGCCCTGTTCTTTATTCTCGGCTCGTATTCAAATTCCCTTGTGAAAACAAAGTTTGTCAGCTGATAACTCTTTAAGAGCTTGTCTTTTTTGATCGGATAGACCTCGCCTTCAACTCCGATCATGAGATAAGCTTCTTCATCGATAATGGTATCGACGTCGCCTTCAAGTGTTCTTATGTTGATGGGTGTTCCGATAGGGAAAACATCTGCAAGTCTTACGCAACCCAATGTCTGGGAGATCTTCTCATAAGCTTTCCATTTTGATGTATTGAGCTTGGTATTTTTCGCATAGATAACGAGATATCTGTCATAGTACCACTCGAGACGCTCCTCGATGGTATCCCTCGCTGACTTATTGAGGAGATCCGGCTGCATCGTACCGCCGGCCTTCAGCATATGTCCGCCGCCGCCGCCGCCAAGACCTTCGGCAAGGAATGCCGCAAGCTCATCTGCGCGGACTTCTTTGCAGCAGCTCCTGACTGAATACTTGACCTCGTACTGGCTCTCAAAGAAAGCAACACACACGTTAACATTCTCAGTCTCAAGAGCAAAATCGCTTATGACACCCAAAATACATGGGTCACAGGCTTCAGCTTCGATAACGAGATACTTGTTGCTCGCATGATAATCGTAATTTAAGATCGCTTTGCCTGTAATCTGAAGCTCCTCGAGCGAAATATTGGAATTGATCATCTCGGAGACAGTCGCTTTGTTAATGATCAGCTGGTCCATCATATCGCGGTCCAACGGGTGCGATACCTCCGATAATCTGTTCGTATCGGAGAAAAGGCCATAGTACAGGGCTGTGGCAAGCAGTCTGCTGTCGTTCGGTTCGAGTCCTTCCCTTTTTATCAGATCCCAGCAAAGAGTCGAGCAACTTCCGACATCGCTCCTGATATAGGAAAGGTGGTCGGGAATATCGGAATCCTTTCTGTGATGGTCGATAATGGCAACCTTCTTGGCAGCTGTAGAAGTAACATTTTTCTGTCCGTACTGGCAATCGACATATATGACCAGATCCGGCTCACCGGCATAAAAGGGTTCGTATTCGACAGGAACCTCAAGCTCCCTGATCATGATGAGCAGGTTGCTTTTCTGGATCTCGTTCCTTCCTCTGTAGATAAATCGGACATCTTTTTTCTGCTGGCGGAAATACCACATCAGTGCATAACCTGAAGCAAGTGCGTCAGCGTCAGGATTGTCGTGACACTGTACAACGATGTTTTTATACTTCAAAAGATCTCTTAGTTCCATAAAAACGACCCGAATCCATAAAAGTTGCCACATCATTGTATCAAAAAGATCCGGGAAACGCACTTACTAAAATATTTTAGATTAAATTGCCGCCAGCACCGGATCCAGATATGATTTGTCAGTCCAGTCATGGGCCTCATTATCCGTGGCTTCCACAAGAGCACGTTCCCAGACTTCCAAGTCTTTGGGATCTTTTTTGACCAAAGATTTCCTGAGCATGCCGCAAAGCATCCTGTCCTTAAAGGACATCTCCTTCATGTCGAACGAGCCTCTGCAATAGTATACGGGGATCCCTTCCAGCTCATCTTTCATATTCATCCTGATCACTGCATTAACGGATTTCTCATCGAAAGGCGATGCGCCGCAGGTAAAGACGATTATCTTTTTTCCCTTGAGCTTTCCGATATTCTTTTTAAGGAACGATGTGCACGCGATGCCCGATGCATAGACGCCTCCACCCACGATTATCACGTCATTCTTTGCAACTTCATTGATGTCCGCTTCTTTTGTTGTCACACAAGGAAAACCCGTGGCTTCGGAGAGCCACTTTGCATATTTCTTCGTTGCGCCGTACTTGGATTTATAGATTATGATCCCTGACATTTATACTGCCTCCGTTAAATTCTTCTCGATCTTTGTTATTGTTTTGATCGTCGTTTTTAGATCCTTCTCCGGGATACCTTCGAACATCTTCGACATTATCTGAATGCTCATATCGTTATTCTTCTCGCAGAATTTCATGCATTTCTTCGTCAGCACAACACGCTGCTTGCGCTTATCTCCGGCGTCTGCCTGAAACTCGACAAAACCTTTGCCCTCAAGCTTTAACAGAATCTGCTTGACGTTCTGGTGCGAGCTTCCGAGGATGTCGGATAACTCCTTTATTGCCGGCGGTTCTTTGCACATGTTTATGCATATGATCGCGAAAAACTGCTTCCAGCTGATCTCCTTCATCATATTGTCGGCCATCGCCTGAAAACGGTTCTCAAAAGCACTTAAGAGCCCCAGCAGATAATAACTTGAAGGGATTCCTTCAAAATCCAATTTATTGCTGTTAACTGTATCTTCGATATTCATAGCGTTCTCTCCTCCTAACCTTCTCAGACAAATATAGGTAACATATTACTGATTATGGTAACATATTACCTATTGGTTGTAAAGCCCTCTTTCTGTTCCATGTGGAACATGATATAATTAATATGTTGCAGATCAATTAGTTATTCGCGTTCTGCATCCGCGACGTCTTACAGGACGGGGTTAATAATGATAAGAACCTTAGAATCTCATCATGAATGACAAAGAAGTGCGCGGGGTTCCGCGCAAGGTTTTGCTGTTCGTGAAAGGAGGTTCTTTTTTATGTCACACGAAAGCGAATTCAATTACTTCGAGAAGATGGCCCATTGGAGCTTTGATGAATTTGGTATTCATGAGGAAAGCTTAACGGACTGGGATCTGTATGCGCTGCTGGGAGACCTTGCAACAAAGGAATCACGCATACTTGACCTTGGAACAGGAGGCGGCGAGAAAGTCCTCACCGAATTCCCCGATTGTGCAGAGATCCTCGGTACGGATTACTCCCCGAAGATGGTGGAGACTGCCCGTCAAAATCTCGCAAAGAGCGGAAAGAATAACATCTCTTTCAAGGTTATGGACAACCTGAACATGGATGTTCCCGATGAGCATTTTGACATCGTCGTCGCACGTCACACCTGCACCGATCCGGTTCAGATATACCGGTGCTTAAAACCCGGCGGACACCTTCTCATCAGAGGTGTCGACAAGTACGATTGCTGGAGTCTGAAGCTCATCTTCGGCGGCGGCCAGGCTTTCAACGATCCCGTTCCGGTCTCGATCACAGATTATGAGAATGTTCTGAATGCGGGCTTTTCCGACGTTGAACTAGTTCCGATCTACACGCGTGAATTCTTCAAAGACCGCGAGTCGTTCAAGTCCTTCCTGAGTGTCGTTCCCATACTCATGGACATAGCGATTGAAGGTGAGCCGCTCGATGAAGATCTTCTTGATGAATACATTGCAAAGAACACTATCGGGGGACAGATCATTCTCCGCCGCGCGTACTACGGATTAAGTGCAAGAAAACCTTCTTTCAACTAGTTAATTTGCCGAAGGCAAATTACTGTCCGTACGTTGAAAGAAGGTTTTCTCCGTTGGCGCTCCAAGCAGGAATTGAACCCGCATCAACGGTACCGGAAACCGCTATTCTATCCATTAGACTATTGGAGCATTTAAATGATTATACTTTATCTTCTGCAGGATTGTCATCAGGAGTCCGGTTTTCGTCAAGGATCTTAAGAAGACCTGTAATCTCCCGGACAGTCTTATCCTGCTTTACCGAGGAAGGCTTGAAGAGCATGTAAGGCACGCTTCCCGTTGCGTTGATCGTTACGCGGGCACCATAAAAATGATCGCGCATCAGCGCGCCGAATGCCTGCATGTCTATCTGAAGATTCGGGTTGAGATAGAGCCTTACACCTGCATTTTTGATGGATGTTTTCGTGAATCCCAGAGTGACGGAAAGAGACCTGATAAGCGATACTCCGGAGAGGATGTAAACTTCGGGCGGAGCATCGCCGTAACGGTCGGTAACTTCGTCAATGAAATCACTGTAGGATTCAAAATCAGTGATGTCGCCGATGCGTCTGTAGCAGCTCATTCTCGCAGCTTCATCCTGTATGTAGGAAGCAGGAATGTATGCATCGTAATCGACTTCGACAGTGGATGTTTTTTCTTCGGATTCAAGATTGCCGGAAAGGATCTCCGAATCGAGAACCTCGTCTTTTCCGGACTTGAGAAGGCGCACTTCTTCATCAAGCAAACGGCAGTAAAGCTCGTATCCGATAACATCCATCTGACCGTGCTGTTCGGCACCTAAAAGACTTCCGGCACCGCGGACTTCGAGGTCGCGCATTGCGATCCTGACACCTGATCCGAGTTCCGTAAATTCACGCAGAGCATTTAATCTTTTCGTAGCTTCCTCGTTAAGAACAGCGTCTGCATTGTAAGTAATGTATGCATATGCCTGTCTGTCGGATCTTCCGACACGTCCCTTTATCTGATAAAGCTGCGAAAGGCCGAAGCGGTCAGCATTCTCAACGATCAGGGTATTGACGTTCGGCATGTCGACGCCGTTCTCTATTATCGTTGTGCAGACAAGGATATCGTACTTGCCTTCTATGAAGTCGGCAACAACAGTCTCTAGGCCGTTCTCCGGCATCTGTCCGTGAGCGTAAGTGACACGAACGCCGGGCATGGCTTTTGCCAGTGCGTCCGCAACTTTATCAATGTCTGAAGTCCTGTTGTAAAGGTAGAAGATCTGGCCGCCTCTTGCGATCTCACGCATGCAGGCCTGAATGATAATCTGGTCGTCATAACCCAATACATATGTCTGTACGGCGCGTCTGTTGAACGGTGCTTCTTCAAGAACGGAGATATCTCTTATTCCTGACAAAGACATGTGAAGCGTTCGCGGGATAGGCGTCGCGGAAAGCGATAAGACATCAACATCTGTCTTCATCGACTTGATCTTTTCTTTGTGGTTGACACCGAACCTCTGCTCCTCGTCAACTACAAGAAGCCCGAGATGCGGCGGTTTTACATCATTCGATAATACCCTGTGCGTGCCGATGATGACATCGATCTTTCCGTTCTTGATATCGATGAGATTCTGCTTTATCTGAGCCTGCGGAACGAATCTTGAGAGCATACAGACATTAACGGGGAAGTCCTTTACCCTGCTCATGAAATTTTCGTAATGCTGCTGGGCAAGAAGCGTCGTCGGCGCAAGCATTATTACCTGTCTTCCGTTCATTACCGCTTTGAACATCGCCCTGAATGCAACTTCTGTTTTGCCGAATCCCACATCTCCGCAAAGAAGCCTGTCCATCGGCCTTTCTGACTCCATATCGGTCTTTATCTCACGTGATGCGCGGAGCTGATCATCCGTCTCAACAAAGGGGAATCTTTCCTCAAATAACTTTTGCTGTTCATCGTCAGGAGAACATGAAAAACCCCTGTTAACGCTCCTCGCCGCATAGATCTTCAGAAGATCGTATGCAACTTTCTTGATTGCTTCCCTTGCGCGCGAGACTGATCTCTTCCACTCGTCACCGCCGAGCCTTGAGAGCTTAGGTTCGCGCTCTCCCGGCCCGACGTATTTCTGCAGTGAATCAAGATTTTCCGGCAGGATGTAAAGCGTCTCACCTTTGGCATATGTAAGCTTCAGATAATCTTTGCGGATGTCTCCGACCTTCATGTTGATGAGGCCTTCGTAGCGGCCGACACCATGCTTATCGTGAACTACGTAGTCACCGGGGCTGATCTCGCTGAAGAACCGGATCCTGTTGCCGCCCTTTTTCTTTTCGGAACGCTTTTGCTCCACACCGTACAGTTCCTGCTCGCCCAAAACGGTCATGCCGATCAGGGGATAAGAGAATCCCGCCGGCAGAGGAGCATCGATTATCTCCGCGAAGCAGTCGTATTCTGCAAGTCTTTCTTTAAGCTGCTCGTAGCGTCTGCCGTGATGGGCAACAAGATAAATGCCTTCCTGCTTTTTAAGAAGCTTCGAGAGCTCTTCAGTGCGTCCCGAGAAGTTGTCTGCAGGAAAACCTGAGACCGTATGGGTCGTACCGCCAGGCAGACCGTTGCCTGAAGACTGGAACATCGACAATGTAACAATGTTATCCAGCCCGTCCAAAGCCCTCATAAGCTTTGATATATTAACCATTGCAGAGGGTGCGCACGTCGGCGCGATGCCTATCTCGAAGGATTCGCGGCTCCTCTGTGCATATTCGCCCGCGTAAGCGTTCATTCTCGCATCGATATCGACCATCTCGTCAGCAAAAAAGACCACATCATCACTATTAACGTAATCGATCGCCGTCTGATACTCTTTGAGGATTATGCCGAGCCATCTTGCAATGCCCGAAGGCTCGATTCCGTTCCTGATCTTCTCCGCATCACCAGTTGCAGTCCTCGACAGAAGTTCTGCCGCACGTCTCACTTCTCTTGTAGCCGTACTCATTTTCGAAAGGTCTTCCTGCGCACGCGCAAGGACAGCCTCTGCGGTCTCATCTCTGATATCTTCGGGAAATGCATAGACAGAAGCCGGAACTGCCGTTGTCTCCTCAAGCTGTCCGGTCGATCTTTGCGTCTCTCTGTCGAATGTCTTTATCTGGTCTATCTCGGTATCGAAAAAGCTTACTCTCACAGGTTCCGAATAGGACGGAGAAAAGATATCAACAATGTCTCCCCTTACCGAGAACTCGCCTTTTTCCATTACCTGAGGAACATTCTCATATCCGTTGAGAAGGAGCATATCGACCAGTTTGTCGCGCTCCAATTCCTGACCGACTTTCAGGTCTATTATCCTTTTCGCGAAAACATCATGAGGCTCAAGTTTGTTAAGAAGAGCCCCTGCAGTAATTACCGCTGCCCCGAATCCGCCCGTAACAAGCTCTGAGAGCGCCGCAGATCTCGATTGCTCTAATTCTCTGGATGAAGCCTCAGCGCTCACGAGAGACAATTCTGAGGGCATCAGGAGGGTAACGGGACCATCAGTAAACGCCGCGCAGTAAGATGCCGTCACACGCGCCCTTGCGCTGTCAGGCTCTATAAAGACAGCTTTCCGGTCATTAAGACGGGCCAGGGCCATTGCAACATAAACCTTCTGCTCAGCGCATAGGCCTGTTATGTTCAAATGCTTTCCCGAGATAAGACTTGAGGAAAAGGCGGATGTGAGCTCTTTGTCGGATCCGATCCTGCCAAGGAGTTCAATGAGCTTCTTATCCATTGGAGATGATCTCCTCAACAGCCTCGCAGGCTTTAACGAATGCGTCATTCATCATGGGGCGGTCATCCTTCGGGACTTCCGAGAGAACGTAATTTACCAGTTCCCAGTTCTCAGGAACAGGTCCTGTGCCTATCCTTACCCGCGGGAACTCCTCTGTTCCCAGAAGCTGAATGCATGATCTCATGCCATTATGCGTGCCGGCACTGCCCTTCGGCCTGACCCTTATCGTGCCTTTTGCAATATCGATATCATCGTAAACCGTGATTATATTCTTAGGCGGAACCTTGAAGAATCTGCTGACCTCGACAAGACATTCACCGGAGTTGTTCATAAAGGTCATCGGCTTGATTATGATGACATCCTGGTCTTTTATCCTGCCCTTGCCCCAAAGTCCCTTATACTTCTCTTTTCCGAGAAAAATGTCATGCTTATCCGCGAGCATATCTACAGCGAGATAGCCCATATTGTGCCATGTATAGATATACTGTTTTCCCGGATTACCGAGTCCGGCTACTATCCACATCTCTGACCTTTTCCGTGAATATCAGACCTCAGAACGCCTGTCATCAAGTCTTATGTAGTTCTCGCCTCTCAAGCGGCTCTTGTCAGCAACCCAGTTGTCTTTGTTGAGCTGCTTGGATCTTCCGATACCGAGCGAAAGCGCAGGAACGTCTGACGTAATAGTAGAGCCGGCGGCAATGTAGCAGTCCTTGCCGAGAACGACTGAAGATACGATATTGGAGTTGCCTCCGATGAATACGTTGTCCTCGATCGTACAGCCGACCTTATCCTGACCGTCGAAGTTACATGTAACAGTTCCGCAGCCGAAGTTAACATTGCGTCCAACCTTGGAGTCACCGATATATGTAAGGTGACGTGCTCTCGTGTATTCGCCGATATCAGAACCCTTGACCTCAACATATGCACCGAGCGTAACGTGATCGTCGATCTTTGATTCCGGTCTGATATGCGTATAAGGTCCGATACGGCAGTCCTTGCCGATCGTGCTTGAAGATACGATGGAATTATCAACTACGGTACCGTCACCGATATCAGAACAGTCGATTCTTGAATTCTCACCGATGATGCAGTCTTCACCGATATTGGTGTTGCCGAGAAGCGTCGTGCCCGGAAGGATTACCGTATCCTGTCCGATCTCAACGGCATAGTGGATCCATGTGGCGTTGGGATCAACGATCTCTACACCGTTCTTCATATGATAGTCGAGGATCCTGTGATTCATGATATCCCTGACCTGTGCAAGCTGGATCCTGTCATTGACTCCCCTTGTATCATCGAAATCACATACAACTGCACCAACCGTGTAGCCGTCATTGATCAGGATCCCGATCGTGTCTGTAAGATAATATTCCTTCTGTGCATTGTTAGCACCGATCCTTCCCAAAGCTGAAATGAGCAAAGGTGTTCTGAAGACATACATAGAAGAGTTGATTTCTTTAACCTTAAGCTCTTCTTCAGTGCAGTCCTTATGCTCAACGATCTTAAGAACGTTGCCGTCTTCTCCTCTGATTATCCTTCCGTAACCGGTAGGATCGTCTGCCTCAGCCGTGATAAGGATAGCAGCGCAATTAGAGGATGCTGAATCAAAAGCATCAAGTGCCTTCTTGATCGTGTCTGCCGATACCATCGGACAGTCTCCCGGAAGAACGATCGTAAGTCCGTCTCTTCCTTCAAGGAACGGAGCAGCCTGCATTACGGCATGGCCTGTTCCTCTCTGTTCTTCCTGAAGCACATATGCAACATGCTCGCCTAAGACACCTCTGATCTCAGCCTGTGCTTCACCTACGATATATACCTGGTCCTGGCAGCCGGATTCCTGAAGTGCATCAGCAACCCATTGAATGATAGGTTTGCCCGACACCTGGAAAACTACCTTGGAATGCTTTGACTTCATTCTCGTGCTTTTACCTGCCGCCATAACAACCGCACAAATTTCCATATACGAACCTCTGAATAGATTATTTGGGATTACCCTAAGTATTATAGCAAATCTTTGTATCTTATTAAATGAAAAACCCCGCACTTTATGGGACAAAGTGCAGGGTCCTGGTTTATTTTTTTCGCTTTTCGAAAACCTCGAAAATATAATCAGATAAACGTTTTCGCTTTATCAGAGACCTTCAACGGAAGCGATTGCCTCACGCATATTTGCCTCAGATTTCTTGAGGAGCTGGTACTCTTCGTCTGTAAGACGCATGTCGATGATCTTATCAACACCGTTAGCACCGATAAGCGCAGGAACGTCCAGAGTAACTCCGGAAATACCGTATTCACCGTTAAGTCTTGTAGCGACTGTTCTGATCGTGTGCTCGTCTTCTGTGATACTTCTCAAAAGCGTTGCGGCACTTACTGCAATACCGTTGAATGTAGCACCCTTGAGCTTGATGATCTGAGCGCCGGAAGACTTTGTCTGCTGGGCGATCTCATCCTTAACATCCTGGCCGAAAGGTATGCCGATAGCTTCTGCATACTCGTCGATACCCATACCTGCAACGTGAGTGTGGCTCCATGCGGGGAACTGTGTCTCACCATGCTCGCCGAGGATATATCCGTGAACGTTTCTGACGTCAACACCGAGCTTTCTGGAGATAAGGACTCTGAAACGCGCGGAGTCGAGGTTTGTACCAGAACCGATGATCCTGTTTGAAGGAAGTCCGGACCACTCTGCAACCTTATATGTTACGAGGTCGCAAGGATTGGAGATTACCATGATGACACCCTTGTTATAGTGCTCCATGATGCTGTCTGTGATTACATGAGCAAGCTTTACATTCTTCTTTGCAAGATCAAGTCTTGTCTCGCCTTCTTTTCTCGGAATGCCTGCTGTAATGATGATGCAGTCTGCATCCTTAACATCAGAATAATCACCTGCGTGAATATACATATCGCCGATGAACGGAAGTCCGTGGCTTATATCAAGAGCCTCGCCGAGAGCCTTCTCCTTATTGACGTCAATAAGAACGAGCTCAGAGCAGAGCTGCTGCATTGCGATTGCGAAAGCAGTGGTAGATCCTACTGCGCCTGCGCCGATGATAGCGACTTTGGTTCCTTCTTGTTTATACATACTCATATGCCCCCTTTTATAGCAATACGAATGATATCAAGAAAAAATATTCAAATAAAGTCATTATTCGTTGCAAAAATTACCTAAAAAATGCACTAGCATACCCTTCGGAGCGTGTATTTTGATAATTTGATAATCAAAGTTTTCGCTTAATTTCGCAAGGTTTTACGGGCATTTAGTCCTATTAATCGAATTGACGGGTTTAACAAGAGCCGATATAATTATTTTATAAATGAGGCATTACCTATCAGGCGGTTGTCCTCAGTAGTGGATTATAAAATAAGCCGCACTTTGGGCTATGGGCGGCTTATTTTTTTGTTTTAAAACAAAGAGCAATAATTGAAACTATTAACATGCCTGTCGTGAGTATCACGATGAGCATTTCATAATCTGTCATACTGCACCTCCTTTCACCATAACAACTGTCATGGATTTAAGGAGAACAACCGCCTAACACATAAAGTGTTACGAATTACCGCTTAAGGTAATGCCTCAAAACTATTATATATGCCCGGAAGCACGATGTCGTTGCTTTGATGGGACTATCCTCTTCTCAACAAGCTTATGTGCTTTAACTTGTCC
The DNA here is from genome assembly GCA_017510605.1 of Clostridiales bacterium. Lineage (GTDB taxonomy): Bacteria > Bacillota > Clostridia > Saccharofermentanales > Saccharofermentanaceae > Saccharofermentans. The sequence continues at coordinate 45,054 of JAFWMQ010000001.1, read as the reverse complement.
TAAAAACCGTGTTTTGTTCTAAAAAAACTAAACGGCGCAAGACCGGACAGGTCTCACGCCGCCATAAGTGCTATTTCAGTCTGAACAGACTCACATCTCCTGAGGGAGCTCCAGTGTCCTTTCTGCGTTGAGCTTTGCGCAGAGTTCGACAAACTTGTCGAGAGCTACGCCCTGAAGCTGCTTGTTTGAACCTCTGACGTTGACAGATACCGTATTCTCAGCAGCTTCCTTATCGCCTACGACGAGGATGTAAGGATCTTTCATCTGCTTGAATCTCTTGATCTTGTCTCTCATGTTGACGTCCGTTAAGTCGGACTCGACTCTTACGCCGGCATTTGTGAGCGCGTCTGCAACCTTCTTTGCATATTCGTTATGCTCAGGTCTGATAGGTACCACTGCAACCTGATAAGGGTTGAGCCAGAACGGGAATGCACCCTTGAAGTGCTCTGTGATGATGCCGATGAATCTCTCAAAAGAACCGAAGATGGCTCTGTGGATAACGATAGGCATCTTCTGGGCACCGTCTTTGTCAACGAATGTAAGCTCGAAGTTATGAGGGAGCTGGAAGTCGAGCTGGACAGTACCGCACTGCCATTCACGTCCGAGAGCATCCTTGATCTGAAGGTCGATCTTCGGACCGTAGAACGCGCCGTCGCCTTCGTTGATCTCATAATTGCCATCACCGTACTTCTCGTCGAGGATAGCCTTGAGAGAAGCCTCAGCTGCGTTCCAGGACTCGATATCACCCATGAAGTCGTCAGGTCTTGTGGAGAATTCTGCTCTGTATGTAATACCGAACGTCTTGTAGATCTCGTCAGCGATAGCGATAACGTCCTTGATCTCGTCCTTGATCTGCTCAGGTGTTACGAATGTATGGTCGTCATCCTGACGGAACTCCTGAACTCTGAAAAGACCGTTCATCTGACCGGACTTCTCTTTACGGTGAAGAACATCATACTCGCTGTAACGAATAGGCAGTTCCTTATATGAGTGCATTGTGCGCTTGTAGGACATCATGGCATTCGGGCAGTTCATCGGCTTTGCAGCCATTGTATCCTCAGCCTCGATGGCATACTTCTCGGGGGCTTCCTCACCCTGAACGGCATCAGAAGCGTTAACACCCTTTGTGATACCCGGAACAATGAACATGTTGTTCTGATAATGAGCCCAGTGACCGCTGATGAGCCAGAGTTTCTTATTGTTGATAAGAGGTGCGGAGATCTCCGTGTAGCCGTGCTTGCCCTGGATCTCACGTGAATACTTCATGAGTTCCTGATAAAGAATCCATCCTCTCGGGAGCCAGTAAGCCATACCGGGAGCCGTCTCACGGAACATGAACAGATCAAGCTGTGTTCCGATCTTCTTATGATCTCTCTCCTGAGCTTCCTTTAACCATGCAAGGTGAGCCTTTAACTCATCCTTTGTAGGAAAAGCAAACAAATATATTCTCTGGAGCTGGTCTCTCTTCTCGTCACCTCTCCAGTATGCGCCGGATACATTCTTGATCTTGAATGCGGCATTAAAGAGTTCCTGTGAATTATCTACGTGAGGACCGCGGCAAAGATCGACATAATCATCACCTGTGTAGTAGATCGAAATGATCTCATCTGCAGGCAGGTCGATAATAAGTTCTGTCTTGAACTTCTGATCCTTGAACATCTCAAGAGCTTCTTCCTTTGATATCTCTTTGCGTGTCCAATTCTCCCTGCGCTTGATGATCTCATGCATCTTTTCTTCGATAGCCGGGAAATCCTCTTCTGTGACCGTTCTCGGAAGGACGAAATCATAATAGCAGCCGTCCTCGATCTCCGGTCCGATCGCGTACTGTACCTCTTTACCGTACATCTCAATAACAGCCTTAGCAAGGATGTGCGCTAGAGAGTGGCGGTACACCTTCAATACTTCTTCTTTTTCCATTGTAAAAAACCTCCTCTAGAGTTTTATGCACAGAACCGCTGTGCAGAGTTTTAAGATTGTACCACAAATAAAAAATATATGTTGATAAATAAAACCTAAATAATAATTTTAAGGCATTATCGACAAAAAGCGGGGCAAAAGCAAACATTTGTTTGCAAACAAAAAGGAGCTGTCTCAAAATAGAAGAGATAGCTCCTTCTTGGTTTGGCGGAGGCTGTGGGATTCGAACCCACGTGGCCCGTGAAGGCCAAACAGTTTTCAAGACTGCCTCGTTATGACCGCTTCGATAAACCTCCATACCTAAAGGCAATTAAGTATACAAAATCCTAAGGAAGTTTGCAAGTCTTATAATTCTTCAGGTTTTCTTTATATCTTTTCAGGATATATCACTCGCAAAGAATCTCAAGGATCCTGTCGAGATCAATATTATCTTTGTAGTCTATAACTATACGTCCGCGTCCTGTAGCGTTATCCAGAACTTTAACCTTTACCTTTGCTCCGAGCTGTTTCTTAAGCTTTGTTTCAACTTCCTTTACGCTTAACTCAAACAGTTTATCGAGTTCTGAAGGAGCCGGTTTCTTTGCGGGACTGCTGAGAGATTCTATATATTTCTTTACAAATACTTCAGCCTGTCTGACATTAAGATCACGTGTCATTATGACATCTGCTACCTTACGCTGATCCTCCTTCTCCTTAAGACCGAGGATAACTTTTGCATGACCTTCAGAAAGATCTCCTCTGCTTACGAATTCCTGCAGGGATTCATCAAGATTGAGAATACGGATGGTATTTGCGATCGTTGCTCTTGGCTTACCGAGTTTCTTTGCAAGCTGCTCCTGGGTAAGCTTATGGGTCTTTAGAAGATTCTGCATAGCTGCAGCTTCTTCAATGGGATTTAAGTCTTCTCTCTGGATATTCTCGATAAGAGCCTGCTCCATTGTTTCTCTGTCGGAAAGATCTCTTACTATAGCGGGAATAACTGACAAACCGGCAATCCTTGCTGCTCTCCAACGGCGTTCACCAGCAACTATCCTGTAGCCGTCCCCTTTGCGCTGAACGATAATCGGTTGGATAACACCGTTTTCTTCAATGGAAGATGCGAGCTCATTAAGGGAGTCATCTTTAAATACTTTTCTGGGCTGACCGTTATTGGGGGATATATCATTGATCTTAAGATCTACAACGGAATCTTTCTTGTTCTCAGGAATTCCATCAGATGACAGCAATGCACCCAGGCCTCTTCCCATAACCTTATTATCCGAAACGGTCTTAACCGCAGTCTTTTTTGCGGGTACTGCAGCCTTTGCAACTGGCGTTGCCTTCTTTACAGGCGCAGCTGTCTTCTTAGCTGCTGCCGGCTTGGCAGCCTTCTTCAAGGGTGCCTTTTTGGCTGCAACTTTTGAAGCAGAAACCTTTTTAGCAGCTGATGTCTTTGCTGCGGTTTTCTTTGCAGGAGCCTTTTTTGCCGTAACTTTCTTGGCGGCAGATTTTGAAGTCGATTTTGCAGAAGATGTCTTCTTTACAGTTGTTGTTTTCTTCATTGGAGCCTTCTTAGCAACAGGCTTGGAAATCTTCTTTACTGCAGGTTTTACTGTTTTCTTTGTATTTGCCATGGTTTTCTCCTTTATGCTCTCTTAATTACTTCTTTTGCCAATGACTCGTATGCCTTGGCACCCTTGGAATTCTTATCATAATCACAGATAGCCTGTCCGTGGCTTGGAGCCTCCGCCAGTCTGACATTTCTCGGAATAACCGTCTTAAAGACTTTGTTTCCAAAGTATTTATCTGTCTCTTCCTTAACCTGCCTGGAAAGCTGTGTTCTCATATTAAACATTGTCAGGACAACGCCCAGGATCTCAAGTTCAGGATTGAGTTTTTTCTTAACAATGTTGATCGTATCCATAAGCTGTGAAAGACCCTCAAGCGCATAATATTCGCCCTGAATAGGAATGATCAGGCGGTCAGACGCAGTAAGGGCATTTATTGTGAGCAGGCCTAATGACGGTGGACTGTCAAGGATGACGAAATCATATGCGTCAGCAATAGAGTCGATCGCGTTTTTAAGGATCTTCTCTCTGGAGATAACTGTTACAAGCTCAACCTCAGCGCCCGCAAGATTAATGTTTGTAGGACAGATGTCAACATTCTCCGCGTTGGTCTCATATATTACTTCAGATATCGGAACTTCGTTTATAAGAACATCGTATACTGTTTGTTCAAGCTCACGCTTATCTATTCCGAGTCCGCTGGTAGCGTTTGCCTGCGGATCCATATCGATCAGGAGAACTTTCTTCTTTTTCTTGCCGAGGAATGCAGCAAGATTAACCGCGGTAGTGGTCTTTCCGACACCGCCTTTTTGGTTTACAAGAGCTATTACTGTTGCCATATTTAACTCCTTTATATATGATTTCCTATTATATAAGCCATTCTATCATTTAAGTTTGGAATAATATATGTCATCTTTACTACAAAACAACAAAATGTTCCACGTGGAACATTTTGCATTTTTACAACTTGCAGAACAAACCCGGATTTGAATTGTTCCACGTGGAACAAATCCTCACTATACAAATGCGGGTGTCACATTTACTGCAACACCCGCATCAGAATTTAATCTATACTCAGATCAGTTATCAATGTTAGCAAGCTTCGCATTAACCTGAATGAATTCCTTACGGGGTTCAACCTGATCACCCATCAGAAGTGTAAATGTCTCATCTGCTTCCTGGGCATCTGCAAGCGTAACTCTAAGGAGTTTTCTTGTAACAGGATTCATAGTCGTATCCCAAAGCTGCTCAGAGCTCATCTCACCGAGACCCTTAAATCGCTGGATAAGAGGATTCTCCCATTTGTGAGCTGCCTTGATCTCTTCGATCTCCTTATCGTCATAAGCATAGTAAGCCTCGTCGCCCTTGTATACTTTATAAAGAGGAGGGCAGGCAATATATACATATCCGCCTTCAACAAGAGGTCTCAGATATCTGAAGAAGAAAGTGAGAAGAAGTGTTCTGATGTGTGAGCCGTCGACATCTGCATCGGCCATGATGATGACCTTATGATATCTGAGCTTGCTTGCGTCAAACTCATCACCGATACCGGCACCAAGAGCCATAACGACAGGCTGCAGTTTCTCATTGGAATAAACCTTATCGATTCTTGCCTTTTCAACGTTGAGCATCTTACCCCAGAGAGGGAGAATAGCCTGATACTTACGTTCTCTGCCCTGCTTTGCAGATCCGCCTGCGGAGTCACCCTCAACGATAAAGATCTCGCAGAATTCCGCCTCATCGCTCTGGCAGTCAGCAAGCTTACCCGGCAAAGCGTTGTTCTCGAATACAGTCTTTCTTCTTGTGAGTTCTCTTGCTCTCTTAGCGGCATCTCTTGCTCTTGAAGCAGAAAGACACTTATCCATAATGAGCTTGGCGATATCAGGATGCTCTTCAAGATATATCTCGAGCTTCTCTGATACTACGCTTTCAACCATCGGTCTGATCTCGGCATTACCAAGCTTACTCTTTGTCTGTCCTTCGAACTGAGGGTCAGGAAGCTTTACAGAGATGATAGCAGCAAGACCTTCTCTGGTATCTTCACCCTGGAGCTTAACATCGCCGTCCTTAAGGAATTTGTATTTCTTTGCATAATCATTTATCGCTCTGGTCATAGCAGCACGGAAGCCTACAAGGTGTGTGCCGCCCTCAGGTGTGGCAATGTTATTTGCATAGGAATAAACGGTCTCCTGGTATGAATCATTGTACTGGAGAGCGATCTCAACGAATGAATCTCCCTGCTTTGTTGCAAAGTAGATAGGAGGAGTATTGATAGCCTCCTTATGTCTGTTCAAATACTCTACAAAAGATATGATTCCGCCGTCGTAATGGAGATGCTTCTTTATCGGTTCTTCGCCTCTGTCATCACACAGATCAATAGTAACTTCCTTATTAAGGAAAGCCATTTCGCGGTAACGCGTGATCATTGAATCAAAGTCGAAAACGATATCAGGGAAGATGGAATTATCAGGGATAAAATTAGTTGTAGTACCGGTATCTTCCTTATCGCATGTGCCTACGACATGAAGCGGTACGGTTGTCTTACCCTTCTCAAATTCAATCTCATAGATGTTGCCGTCACGGCGTACCTGTACCTTCATATGATCTGCAAGTGCGTTAACTACAGAAGCGCCTACGCCGTGCAGACCGCCGGAAATACTGTATGCTCCGCCGCCGAATTTACCGCCTGCGTGAAGCACAGTATGAACGACTTCAACCGTAGGAATTCCAAGCTTAGGATGATTTCCTACCGGGATTCCCGAACCGTTATCGGTTACAGTAACTGAACCGTCTTTATTGAGCACAACATCTATCGTATCGCAGCGTCCTGCAAGAGCTTCGTCAACTGAATTGGCAACAATCTCATAAATCAGGTGATGCAGACCTCTTAATGTCGTATCACCGATGTACATTCCGGGACGTTTTCTGACAGCTTCAAGGCCTTCTAAAACCTGAATATCATCTTCACTGTATTCGCTGTTATTGGAGGTATCAAAAGCATCCTGATCTCCTTCTGCAGCGATTACATCAGCCATGGATTCTTCTTTGAAATCCTCGGTAAGTGCCCTTGGATTCTCAGCGAGGTTCTTAAGCTCATCATCATCGCCTTCCTCTACAGGCTGGAAATAGAGATCGACCGCTCCGGAAGGGCGGGACTGGGGTTCGCTTACGGCAGAATTCTCTTCAAAATTGAAATTCTTCTCGTCATTTTCCTTCATAAATGTATAAAACTCCTATTCTTGGCAGAAATTCCCGCAAACACCCGGAAACACTGCATTTATAACACTGTTAATTGACCTTTTTCAGAAGTTATCCGGCTGATTCAGTCTGTTTAATATCAGATTAACGGACAATGAACAAACATATGTTTTATCATCGGTTATTACTAATGATTTCGGAATATCATCTGTCACATACTGCAATCTGCCCTGTTCATCCTCACTGTTCAGATAATCGGAAATATCCTTCTGTGAAGGGAGGACGGTCTCAAGATTAACTACTGCAGTTACAGAAGATTTAAGTATTGAGAGATCATTGCCGATATGAATGAACACTTAATGCCTCCGAATCGTCCGGAAATCTTCCTATTAACTTTTAAGATTATACCATAAATTGTAGGAATAATATGTTTATTATAATATAAGAATCAAGTATTATTGGGCTGTTTATAGCGCAGATTGTCCTAAAAATCACGTTTCAGCTTCAATAATCCCGCCGTTAACCCTGTAAAAAGCCGCTTTTCCGGCTCCCTGCATAACATCTATCTCTTCGCCTATCATGTCCTTGTCAGTGCAGGTGATAAAGATCTGGGCATCCTTCATGGCAGATACAAGGCTCATTCTCCTGGCCTTATCCAGTTCGGAAAATACGTCATCCAGTATCAGGATAGGAGTAGAGGATACAAACATCTTGATTATCTCCAGCTCTGAGAGTTTCAAAGCCAGTGCAGCAGTCCTTTGCTGGCCCTGCGATGAGAATGTTTTCATCACAAGACCATCCAGTTTGATAACAATATCATCCCTTTGGATCCCTACTGAAGAAATATGCTTATCTATGTCGTAATTTCTGACTGATTTCAGCTTTGCAAGCACTAAATCTGAAAGAATGCCCTTTATACGCCCATAATCGGTTCCTGAGAGGCCTTTACTCATATACTCGTCATATTTACCGTTTTTATTTAGAAACGTTTCTAGGGCCCCTACAACGCCAAATACGGTACTATACTCTATTGAAAGCTTTTCTTTGCCTCCTGAGATACTCGAATGGTGCTTTGAAGCCGTATCTGAGATCAGCTTTGCAAATCTGTATCTCTTCAAGATTATCTCAGCTGAGAGATCTGCCAGTGAATAATCCCAGAAATTCAGCTGCTCATTAACAAGAGCAGGCATACTGTCGCTTATCCTGATACTTTTAAGAAGTGCATTTTTCTGGGAAAGAAGCTTGCTGTAATTAGTCAGAAGGTTGAAATAGGAAGGGGATACCTTGGATATCAGGGTATTGAGGAATTTCCGCCTGAAAGCAGGTGCATTCTTGACAATATTCAGATCTTCAGGAGCAAAAATAACAATGTTACATATACCAATGTATTCAGAGATCTTATCAACAGGAGCATTATCTCTGGTCAATATCCTTCCGGTTCTGTTATTCTTGCTCAAAACTGATTTCTCGGTGTAATAACATGATGAAAGACTTGTTAATGCACCTTCATCAGAAAGGTCTAAACTTGCCTTATATTCATTCTCGCCGAATTTTATAAGATCCGAATCTTTACTTGTTCTGTGTGAAGCAATGCTGGATGCAACATAAATACCTTCAACAAGATTAGTCTTACCCTGGGCGTTATCTCCATAAAAGATATTAACAGAAGGCCCGACATCCAAATCGAGCCTTCCGTAATTTCTGAAGTTTTCTAAATGTACGCTTCTTATGATCATTATCTTCTGATAGGAAGAATAAGATAAATGTATTTGTCACCTTCTACAGGCTTGATAATGCAAGGTCCCTGACCGCCATTGACTTCAACTCTGATTATCTCATCATCGATATTCTTAAGAACATCAAGAACATATCTGGAATTGAAATCAACATCTATAAGATCACCTTCAAGATTGATACTTATATTTTCCTGTAAATTACCTCTTGCTGAAGTAGCCTGAACAGTTAATTCAGAAGGATTATTGGAAATAAATCTTACAGGACACTTACGGTCATCAGTCATGATGATAAGTGAAGCTCTGTCAACTGCATCAAGGAATTGCTTACGGTTAATCGTGATAACTGTCTTAGGATTCTTAGTGATAATAGAATCAAAATTGATGAACTGGCCTTCAATAAGACGTGAGATCATTCTTACATTGCCGATATCAAATAAGAGATTTTGCATTGATGTATAGATATTGATTTCTGCATCTTCATCATCACTCAATATCTTGCTCATCTCAGTAAGTGCCTTACCGGGAACGATATAGTTGATCTTAGGGAAATCATTACCCATATCTTCACGGTTGATAGCCATTCTGAATCCGTCAATAGATACAACAGAAAGAACAGAACCGTCACTTACGATATTACTTCCTGTAAGAACAGGACGTGAATTATCGCGTGATACTGCGAAAATAGTATGGTTGATCATATTCTTAAGGATCTTCTGACCTATAACTATCTTCTCGGCACCGGTCTCATCGATTTCAGGAATCTTCGGGAAAGGTTCCGGATCAAGACCTGCAATCTTAAATTCAGCCTGTCCGCACTTAATTGTTGTCTGGAAATTATTATCTGAAATAATATCTACTTCAGGCTCAGGAAGTTTTCTGATGATATCTCCGAAAAACTTTGAATCAATTACAACAGATCCCTTTTCAGTAACACTTGCTTCAACATCTGCTTCGATTCCTGTCTGGAGATCATAACCTGTAAGCTTTATTCTGTTATCATCTGATGCTTCTATAAGAATACCGTTAAGGATATTTACTGTACTGTTAGCAGTAACAGCTCTTTGGACTATGGATACATTATTGACCAAGTCATCTCTGCTGCAAGTGAACTTCATCTGAAGAGTGCCGCCTTTCATCGAAAATAAAATATTTCAAACATTATACACTTATAATTATTAAAAATGTATAGTTTAACGGTGTTACAAACATCGATTTTAAGGACATTTTCCAAATTGAGGACAACCGGATCAGTAGTATTTAAAGTTAGCTCTTATTCGTTATATTATGTTTTGTACAAATGTATAAAACTGCTCTGACATCAATATTTTCGGGCATGTTATATATTCAAAACTGTGTGTAAAACATATTTGATTAATGTTCAGAAAAATACCCTTTTGAACATTGTTACATTTGTAAACAAAACGTCTACAGGCTATATACCCTGAGTTTTGAACATAAGAACAAAAATTGTATAAATCAGGTGATTGACTTATATATCTCTTCAGCCTGCTTTTTTAAATCGGAATCCTCATCGATATTATTACAACCATGCATAACAGTTGTATGTTTACGTCCTCCAAAAAGCTGGCCGATCTTCTCATATTTAAGTTCGAGATAATCCCTGCAGATAAACATGGCAATATTACGTGCAGTAGATATTTCAGCACTTCTGAGTTTTGATGTCAGTTTATCCGGAGTCAGATCAAAGTAATTAGCTACAGCATTGATAACAATCTCGGGAGTCAGATATTTTTTCTTGTTAGGAGAAATGATAGGAAGAATGATCTTCTGGACATCTTCTAAAGAAAGCTCACCGTTAGTAAGCGTAATATATGAAGAGATAGTATTAAAAGCGCCATTAAGCTGTCTTATGTTTGTGGTGACATTCTCACAGACATAATCAATGATCTCATCAGAAAGAGTAAAAGATTCATTCTCAAGCTTACTTAAAAAGATAGCTTTACGTGTCTCAAAATCCGGTGGCTGGACATCGAACATGATGCCGTCCTGGAAACGGGAAGTAAGTCTGCTGTTTAGCTCGGTAAGATTTGCAGGAGCCTTGTCACATGTGATTACGATCTGTTTTCCTGCTTCTATAAGTGCCTCGAAAGTATTAAAGAATTCTGTCTGGACACTGTCTTTACCTATAAGAAACTGGATGTCATCGATCAGAAGGACGTCAACAGTGCGGTATTTATTACGGAATTCCGTGTAATTCTTATTTTGGATCGTAGCAATGAAAGCATTGGTAAAAGCTTCACAAGTGGTGTAAATAACCTTCTTTTCAGGATGCTGTTCTAGGATAGCATTACCGATAGCCTTCATGAGGTGGGTCTTACCGAGTCCGGAGTTACCCCATAAGAAGAAAGGATTTCTCTGTTTCTGACCGGGTTTTTGTGAAACTGAAACAGCTGATGCATGCGCAAAACGGTTACAGTCACCGACAACGAAATTAGCAAAAGTATATTCATCGTTAAGGCCTGAGGGGGTAATGACCTCGGTTTTAGCCTGTCTTACGGCTTTATTTACGGAATTAACGGTAGAACTTATGGCCTGTTCGTCACCCTCACGGACAAAACTGACAGATAAAGGTTTACCGCCGTTTACGGTGCGGATGGCATCTTCTATGATCTTATTGAGTTTCTGACCCTTAACAAGTTTTAAGGAGAATTCATCCCTTGCAGCGAGGATAAGCATATTCTCATTAGAGAAAACGACACTCATCTTACAGAGGATAGACTCATAGGTAACAATGTCTATATTTGAGTCGTCATATTTAAGAAGCTGAAGCGCATTATCCCAAACCGAACTCTCCATGTAACCCCTCCGTAACAAAAATGACGTGCGAACAACATAATATCACGGTTTGGGAGTATAATGAATAAGCATTTTATATTAAAATTCTTTGGAAAATAGGGCAGAATAATGAAACGATTCTATTCAAATAATAGTTCCGGTTCAAAGAAAACGGCTATCAGTCTGACATTGATCTTAATTTGTGTTGCTCTTCTTATTACGGGAGTGATCCTTCTTCTGATAGAACCAATAAAACGCTATAACAGACAGAAAATCACTAATGATGCTGTAAGTGCAATCGAGAGTAATATAGCAACTGCCGCATCAACAACTAAAGATACCGATTCAACTGAAAGAACTGAAACGACTGAGCCAAGGTCAACATATGTCGTACCTGCAAAAGGCAATGAGGTTGCAGGAGAGGAATACGACTTTATAGGTGAGACCGAAGAGGAGTATTACGAGGAAACAGTCGTTTTAAATTCAATCGGTATTTTGAGTATTAACAAGATCGGCATCAGATATCCTGTTTGGGATGAAGCAACTCTTGTGTCATTAAGATACGGACTCGGGCACTATGAAGATTCCGTCATGCCCGGAGAAATCGGTAATTCCACGGTTTTCGGGCACAATTTCAAAGACGGCACCATGTTTCAAAGGCTTTGGGAAGTTGAGATCGGAGATGAGGTCGTTTTTACCAATCTGGATGGTGAGGACCTGGTCTTTTATGTTGTTGATACTGTTGTAATAAGTGCAGATGATATTCTCGATTATACTTTGGGTGACATTACCGACGAGAGGCAGCTGACGCTTATTACATGTACGTACATAGACGGCGAATCAGGCTTCAGGAGAATAGTTATCTGTAGATTGGCAGAAGACTGATACTTTAGAATATTAATGTGTCCAATATATTATTATTTCTGATATAATTGGCGCGGGTTTTGATGAAACCATATATCGGAGACATATTTTTTCGGAGGAACAAAACATGGTAACGGCTATCGTAGGCGCTAACTGGGGCGATGAAGGCAAGGGTAAGATCACAGACCTTCTTGCAAGTGAGTCTGATATCGTAATCAGATTTCAGGGCGGAGCAAATGCGGGACACACCATAATCAACGATCACGGAAGATTTGCTCTCCACCTTATGCCGTCAGGCGTATGTCACGATAATATCGTAAACATCATCGGCAACGGTGTTGCTCTGGATATCCGCAAGTTCATCAAAGAGTATAACGAGATCAAGGAAAGAGGGCTTAATCCCCAGCTTCTGGTATCAGACAGAGTCCAGGTCGTTATGCCTTATCACGTTGATTTCGATAAATTTGAAGAAGAAAGACTCGGAGGAAAAGCTTTCGGCTCCACAAAGTCAGGCATCGCTCCTTTCTTCTCAGACAAATATGCAAAGATCGGTTTCCAGGTCTCAGAGCTTTTCGATGAAGAGACATTAAAGGAGAAGATAAACAGGGTTCTTGAGATCAAGAATGCCTTGCTCGTAAACCTCTATCACAAAGATCCTATCGACGGAGAAGAGCTCCTTAAGGAGATGCTCGAGCAGGGAAGACTCATCAAGCCTTTCGTTACAAATACCCAGGCATACCTTTATGAAGCATTAAAAGCAGATAAGAAGATCCTCCTGGAAGGCCAGCTCGGAACCATGAAGGATCCGGATATGGGTATCTATCCGATGGTTACCTCATCTTCCACACTTGCAGGCTACGGCTGCGTAGGTGCCGGAATCCCGCCTTATGAAATCAAGAAGATCGTTGTAGTTACAAAGGCATATTCTTCAAGCGTAGGCGGCGGTGCGTTCGTTTCCGAGATCCTTGATGAAGCTGTTGCCAAGGAATTAAGAGACAGAGGCGGCGACAAGGGCGAATACGGTGCTACCACAGGACGTCCCAGAAGAGTCGGCTGGTTTGACTGTGTTGCAACACGTTACGGCGTAAGACTTCAGGGCGGTACGGATGTTGCCCTTACAAACCTCGATGTACTGGGATATCTGGATAAGATCCCTGTATGTACTGCATACGAGGTTGACGGCGAGATCACAAAGGATTTCCCGAATCCTACAAAGCTTGACAGATGCAAGCCTGTTATTGAGTATCTTCCTTCCTGGAAGGGTAAGGGCGAGATCAGGGGTATTACCGAATACGATAAGCTTCCCAAGGAAGCCCAGGACTATGTCGAGTTCATCGAAAAGGAGATCGGCGTACACGTCTCGATCGTATCAACCGGACCTGTTAGGGAAGAGATAATCCGCAGATAAATCCGGGGAAACTGAATATGAAAAATGTAAAGAATAAAGCTGTAGTGATCCTTCTGACTGCGGTTCTGCTTATGACTTCGGTTTTGCAGTCAGGCTGTGATACCCGGGAGACTAAAGACATCAAAGAGATCAAGAGTGTCACGGAGCAGTTTCTGGATGCTTATGCTACCGGCAAATCCAAGGATATGAAGGACCTTGTTGACGGAAAGATCTCATATCCTTTCAGCGATGCCAACGTAGACCTGGCCGAAGTTGTATTGAAATTTGCATCCAAAGCTAAAGTTGAGGATTTTAAGAGTATTGAGGTCGATCGAAAAGAAGGCAAGGCCAAAGCAAGGCTCAAGATCTCATACATTGATATGTTTGAATTTTCTAATGGCCGGAACGGTTCTTATATGGCCAAGGAAGATTATCTGAAAGCTATCGATGCATATAAGGACAGAAGTGATGCCAATCTGACATTCAATTTCGTTTTCGATAAAGTTGAAGGCAGATGGCTCATTAAGAAGGCATCTGCAGAAAGATACGGGCAACTTTATAACACCTACTGGACGATCAATCTCTCCAAGATATCGGCAGCAGAAGCAGAAAAGGCTTTTGAAGGGATCATAGACGGACTGGCCCGGGGTGAGACCGACCAGCCGTATTATTCATACGACATGGACAATATCATGATCTTCGATGATTCTTATCCGCGTGATCCCGAAGTTTATGAAGCTGCTTTGGAATTCACAAAAGCTTACTATTCTTATATTGAAGATCATGGCATCAATGTTGATATTCCTGACGATTTTCCATACCGCGCGCTGATCAGCGGGTTTGCTCCTGCTAAAGATGAAATACTCAGTTATATCTCAAGTGATGAATACATGACCGAGATGTGCATGGCAGTCATCCGTGATTCTTACGGCACAACAGATTTATCTGAAGACGAGATCTGGAACCAGTTTTATGCAGGGATCTATTACGATCTTGCAAAGCAGGTTCCCTACATGACAGGCGAAGAGTATGTTGTAATCTTCTATATCGATCCGAACAGTTCAGATCCCAAGATCGAAACCAGCGACATGGTCTTCCCGATTTATCCTGATGAAGTACTAAGCGCATTTCAATACTCGGACGAGAGGTTTAATGAGTGCTACAAAAAAGCCGCAGAAGCACTCTACTATGCCGGAGAGATATCCAGGAAAGAATACGATGAAATAATCAGAGATATTGAGAATACAGGTAACAGCAGCAATATGCCGGCATCCGGTTCACAGGTAAAGTATGTTGACTGGCAGGGCACCGGGAACTATGGCAACCAGGCTTTAAATACATATGAATATGTGCCTGACTGGTCTGACGGAAGCCTTATTTACGGCGCTTCTGAAGTGGACAGACAAGGCATATTCATGCATTACAGCAAAGAGCCCGGCTGGCTTAACACCGCAGGCTATCACATAGGTCTCGAAGGCGTTACTGTCATGGTCACATTTGACCGCAAATTTACCAAAGGAACCACGCTTGTATACGATTGGTATATTGACGGTGAGAACTACGGCGATTCAGTTACATTTACCGTTCAGGAAGACAGTACGACCGATTTTGAATTCACATTTCCTGATCCTGATATACAGGGATTCAGCACATGTGAGCTCAGACTGTGGGAAGCAGACCACAGTCACGTAATTGCGTATGTAAAACTTACCAAAACATAAGCCCTGACAAAGAATGTGATTTGCGCTTATAACGAACAAAAAAGTATCTTTGCGGGGCTTTCCGCAGAGTATAATCTACCTATAAGATCTATATGATTCCCGGAGGATTTTCTATGGCGCAGGAGATGATCCTTGTCCTCGATTTCGGAGGGCAGTATAACCAGTTAATTGCAAGAAGAGTCAGAGAGCTTTCGGTCTACAGTGAAGTCAGACCGCACACCATGAGCTTGGATGAGATCAAGGCGCTTAACCCTTCAGGAATAATCCTCACAGGCGGCCCTGCAAACGTCTACGATGACGATTCCCCGAAATGCTCACCTGAGCTATTCAAGATGGGCATTCCGATCCTCGGAATATGTTACGGTGCCCAGCTCATGAACTACCTTCTGGGCGGTGAAGTCAAATCTGCGCCTGTCAGGGAATACGGTCACACGGATGTTATTGTTGATACTGAAGCGAAGCTTTTCAAAGGCGTTCTGCCCAAGACAGTCTGCTGGATGAGCCACACGGTCTATATTGCAAAACCCGCTCCCGGCTTCAGGATCACTGCACACACGGAGGTCTGTCCTGTCGCAGCAGCCGAGAACGTCGAAGAAAATCTTTATTGCGTCCAGTTCCATCCGGAAGTTGTTCATACGGTTGAAGGCACAACGATGCTCGCAAACTTCGTCAAGGATGTCTGCAAGTGTAAGTGCGACTGGAAGATGGATTCATTCGTTGAGACATCCATTAAGGAGATACGCGAAAAGGTAGGCTCAGGCAGAGTCCTCTGTGCGCTCTCCGGCGGTGTTGATTCATCCGTTGCTGCAGTTCTCCTTTCCAAGGCTGTAGGCAAACAGCTCACATGTGTATTCGTCGATCACGGCCTCCTTAGAAAGAACGAGGGCGATGAAGTTGAAGCCGTCTTCGGTCCGGAAGGTCCGTACGATCTGAACTTCATCAGGGTCAATGCCCAGGAGCGTTTCTATTCCAAGCTTGCAGGTGTTACTGAGCCTGAAGCAAAGCGTAAAATTATCGGCGAGGAATTCATCAGAGTTTTCGAAGAAGAGGCAAAGAAAGTAGGAGCCGTCGACTTCCTTGTCCAGGGCACCATCTATCCTGACGTTATTGAATCAGGTCTCGGCAAGAGCGCCGTAATCAAGTCCCATCACAACGTCGGCGGACTTCCTGATTATGTTGATTTCAAAGAGATCATTGAGCCTTTAAGATTGCTCTTTAAGGATGAAGTACGTAAGGCAGGCCTTGAGCTCGGCATCCCGGAGAATCTTGTATTCCGTCAGCCGTTCCCGGGTCCCGGTCTCGCGATCAGGATCGTTGGTGAAGTAACTGCCGAGAAAGTAAAACTTGTTCAGGATGCGGATGCCATCTTCAGAAGAGAGATGCAGCTCGCCGGCTTCGACAAGTATGCAAACCAGTACTTCGTTGCACTTACCAATATGCGCTCCGTAGGATGCATGGGTGACGAGAGAACATACGATTACGCATGCCTTCTCCGTGCTGTCACGACCACCGACTTCATGACTGCCGAAGCTGCTGAACTTCCATGGTCACTTATAAACAAAGTCACCAGCAGGATCGTAAACGAAGTCAAAGGCATCAGCAGGGTATTTTACGACTGCACAGGGAAACCCCCGGCAACGATAGAACTCGAATAATAGCAAAACGCTGAAAGCCCCTGAAACCAGGGGCTTTCAATTTTCTTCGCCAACATTTCGCCAACAAGAATCCGTTATCAGTCGAATCTGATCATCTTCCATTCATCTTCAAACTGGTTGAAATATGACTCATAATTCTTTTTCTCCCAGTCTGTATTGATTCCGTTGTCGATCAACTTCTGAACCTCATTTATATATCTTGTCATAACTGAGAAAGAGGAGTTTTCCAATGCATAAGAGATAGAGGTTCCTTCTGCTGTTATAAAGGCCGTAGGCTCTGTTGTCAGTATAGTACTGACGCCACAAAGAAAGTTGGCAAAAGCACTAACGGCATTAGTATTGTCTTTATCTGTTATCTGAGAAGCCTTGAAGTAAAGGACTATACCGCCGTCTCCCAAGGTATTCCAACTCTTGTGCTCGGCTTTGATCTGTATTCCGCTTTCCATCATGCTTCGTATGAGATCCATAAAACCGGACATATCCTTTATCTTCTTTGCTTTACCCGATCTTTCACGGATCAGGGGATCGTAGATCTCATTCAATTCGTCCAACTGCTGCTTCAGATAGGAATTTACATCCAACGGGAAGCGTGCTTTCCAGTTCTCGTACTGGGCCAATGAATCCTTATCATCTGCGGTGCTGTTCTTTGTAGAAGCCCAGTTGCAGAGATATCCCATCAATTTCTGATTGTTGTTCTCACTAATGTCGAAGGACAGGTTTATCTTGTCTCCATTTTTGTTGATCTCCATTCCGTATTCTTCTTCTAAAAGAAAGAATGCATGTAATATATCTTCCTCCGTACTTATATCTATGTCTGACAGAGAGGACATATCAACATCCAATGCTTCGGCGATCTTCTGCCTTATATCGGCTTTAGGTGCCATCTCATTAGTCTCGTATTTCCTTATCCTGGAATTAGCGGTAGTTCGGGAAAAGCCCACCAGCTCTCCAAGTTTGGTCTGTGTAAGTCCACGAAGAACACGGTATTTCTTAATTTTGTCGCCGAGATTCATGTGTATTCCTCCGGATCATAGTAATGGATCAACACGAGCATTATAGCACATTCGCACGAAAAATATATACCTTATAGAAAAAATCGCACTAAAAATATGGCGAAAAGTGTTGACATGCGATATTGATAGATGTATTATCATTTCAACATAAAAATATGGCGATAGCGTCATAGACCATCATGAAAGGAGGACGAAACCATGAAAGACGAGAGAAATGATTCATTATTTGTTGATGTAGATACCGTACAGAGAGACCTCGGAGTATCCCGAGCAAAAGCCTACGGAGTGATCAAGGATCTGAATAACCAGTTAAGAGAACAATATCCGCGGGCGATCATTATATCAGGAAAAGTGAATCGTAAATGGTATGAAGAAGCGCTGATGGTATCAGCAAAAGAATGAGCCTCTCGTTTGAGAGGCTCAAACGCACCGGAAAGGCACGTAATAGTTTAGCACCTCAATTATATTGCCTTTCCGATAAAAATACAATTAAGAAAGGACAATATAACTAATGAAAACCAAGAAGACCTTTGTAATGTATCCTTCTTGGAGAAGTTATTTCGAATTGCTGGATGACGCAGAACAGTGTCGGGAACTTCTCTATGCGATATTTGATACCGCAGAAGGAAAAGAACCAATAATTACTAATAGTAAAGTCAAAACTGCATATGGTGCCATTAAGGACATAATGCAGGATCACATAGCTGCTTACGAAGCTAAGTGTGAGAAAAACAGAAGATCTGCAGAGAAGCGTTGGAATAATGCGAATGGAATGCATACGCATACAAACGCAATGCGTTCGCATGGTGATAATGATAATGCCTATGACAATGACTCTGATAATGATAATAAGAATGAAAATGATAATGATGATGAATATGATACTGACTTGTCTAGGCAGGAAGATACAACCGTCATAGATGTTTTTCAAGTAATGCAGGCCGCTAAGGATCAGGGGCTGGAACTACCCATGAATGAAGCGTCAGCCTTCATAGATTACTATTTCATTCAGAATCATGGACTCATAAACGGAGAACCTATCAGGAATTGGAAGAACCTTTTAAAAGGGTGGTATGACCATATTCTCGTCAATCCGACAGATGTGTATGGAGATGGGTGTTATGTTTACAATAACATTTATTGCGTTCTTCCTAAGGCCATACAGACTGCTATTGATTCGGATCAGGAAAGATTCGAGGGAATGCTTACTCGTAAGACGGTACAGCTCATAGATGAGCATATGTCGAGGAGGTAACAATATGTCAGTGTTTAAAGATAAATGGTCGGGATATACCGGAGATACCTGGAGAGTTGTTTGTTATTACAAGGACTGGCGTGGGGAAAACGTTCGTCATGAGAAACGTGGCTTTGCAACCAAGCGTGAAGCTGTGGAATATGAGCATATGTTTCTGGCCAAGAAAACAAAGGATATCAATATGGATTTCGGATCTTTTATTGATATCTATATGGCTGATCTAAAACCTCAGATAAAGGAAAGTACTTATGCGAATAAGGAGCACGTTATCGACAAACACATACGACCATATTTTAAGAATCTTTCTCTTTCTGATATCACCCCTACTCATATCCTTCAGTGGCAGAATGAACTCCTTAGTAAAAGGGATAAAGATGGTAAGGGGTATACAGAGACATACCTGAGAACGATCAACAATCAGTTGACGGCAATCTTTAACCATGCGGTCAAGTATTATGACCTTCCTAAGAATCCCTGTTACTCACATAAAAAGATGGGAAGGAAAAATGCTCAGGAGATGCTCTTCTGGACCAAGGAAGAGTATTTGAAGTTCGCAGAGACTATGAAGAGCAAGCCACTCTCGTATTATTGTTTTCAACTCCTCTTCTGGACTGGCATCCGTGAAGGAGAGTTGCTGGCATTAACAAGAGAAGACTTTGATCTTGAGAAGAAGTCTCTTCGAATAAATAAGACATATCAGATCGTATACGGAAAAGAGCAGGTTACTTCTCCCAAAACGGAAAAGAGTAATAGAACGATCGAACTCCCTCAGTTCCTTTGCGATGAGATGGAAGACTATTTCGAATCGATCTACAAACTTGATCCCAAGAGCCGACTGTTTCCGGTTACTAAGGCATATCTTCATCACGAGATGGATCGCGGATCGAAAGAAGCCGGAGTGAAGAGGATCAGGATCCACGATCTGAGGCATTCGAGCTGCGCGATGCTGATACATCTGGGATATGCACCTATTCAAATTGCAGAGAGACTCGGACATGAGAGTTCAGTCATAACCGAAAGATATTCACATCTTTATCCGTCAGTGCAGCGTGATATGGCAGACAGACTGAATCAAGAATTTCCAACGGAGGGTATTTGATCATGGCAAAGCAATTCAGCAATAAGACTTCGAAAAAGAAGATAAAGAAAAAGAGAAATGAGCACAACCGCTTACGAGATATCATTGTGAACTTCAGAGTGTCACCACAGGAAAAGGAAATACTCGATGCACGGATATGTGCCAGCGGTATGACCAAGCAGAATTATTACAGACAGTCCTGCTTGTATCAAAAGATCCTTGTTACTGGTAACATCCGTTCCTTTGACAGGATCAGAAAAGCAGTTGGGGAAATTGCTGCGACATTGAAAGTGAATCCGAACTATGAAGGACTTACCTTGGAGCAACAGTCGATGTTGAAAACGATACTGGAGATCCTTGATCGTCTTTATGGTTGTGACAGCCGCACTTCAGGTTTAAGGCAAGCGTCGCATTCGTGTACACACGAACGCAGCTTGTCGGGCAGTTGCCCGAACCCACAGTCTCCTCCGGGAGGTGATCCGTCATGCTAAAAGGAAAGGTTAAGACCAAAGATCTGCATATTCGTATCACAGAAAAGGATGCCGCAACCATCAAAAAGAAAGCTGAAGAAGCAGGTCTGACACTCACGGATTATGTGACAAAGTGTAGTCTCGACAAACAGATTTGTATCATCGAAGGGCTCGATGAGGTGCTCAGGCAACAGAAATATCTTGGCAATAATCTTAATCAGATCACAAGACTGGCCAATAGTGGAAAGGCTGCAGTTATCAATTTACAAGAGACCCAAGACGGTTTTGACAAGATCACAGAGCAGATAAATGACATTCTCGAGCGAAGGAGGTGGCACTGATGGCTATAGTAACAATACTCTCTTGCGGTAGTACAGCGGGGCATAAATCTCTGAAAAATGTTCTTAACTATTGTACAAAGGAAGCTAAGACGTTAAAAGATGGGCACCGACTTGTATCCGGTATCAACTGTATTCCTTCTTCAGCTTATTCGAGCATGATGGCTACGAAGAAGTTTTATAGAAAAACAGGCGGTCGGGAATACTATCACCTGTGTCAGTCTTTCTCTCCAGAAGAAGGAATTACTCCGGAACAGGCTCACGATATAGCGTATGAATTTGCCCGGGAGCAGTTCAAAGGATATGAAGTGATCGTTGCAACTCACGTAGATTCGGAACATATTCACTCTCATATCGTGCTGAATAGTGTCAGTTTTGAGGATGGAAAGAAGTATCACTCGGATAAGAATAACATTCCGAGACTGCGGGAAGCGTCAGATGAGATATGCCGCAAACACGGATTGGCGATCATAAAAACTCAGGGACCGAAGAAGGTTAAGCCGATCGGAACAAGAGAATACAGATCTGCAAAGAGTCAAAACAGTTGGAAGATAAACCTTGCGGTCATGATCGAGACAGCAATGAAGAAGGCGAAGACAAAAGAAGAATTCATGGAATTCATGAAGGATCATGGCTATCAGGTGACGTGGACAGACAGCAGAAAGTATATTACCTACACCACACCAGAGGGGAATAAGTGCAGGGATAACAAGTTACATGAAGAGAAATTTCTGAAGGAGGTGATGCAAAATGAATTCAGAATCAGACAACAAATTATCAGAAGTCAAACAGTTGGCAAGGGAAAACCTCAATATAGCAGCGAAGGTAACACCATGTGTAATGGTAACGGAAGCAAATTGGAAGGCCCTTCTGTTGGCGGTAAAGTCGTTAACGGAAATATCAGAGCATACGGTTACAAACGAAGAGATGCTGAATTATCTCAACCAGCTCAACAAGATCTTCACAACGGAGACGGAATGGTTGCAGCAGAAACAGGAATCTATATCAAAGGATATGGAGGAGAAGTCGAAGCAAATGCAGGCGATGTTGGAGTCACAGGCTGGGAAACAGAGCGAGCAATATGCTTCAGAGATGGAGAAATCGAGGAAGCAATTGGAAAAGGATATGCAGATTCATACAGAGAAACTATATCACCGATTCCTGCTTCCGTGCCTGCTGTTGACCTTCTTGTCAGCAGTTCTTATCTTGCTGCAGATATTGCCTCGTTGATTGAACCGAGTTCTCATCCGGGCGAAGAGAACTGGCGTGATTGGGAAGCACAGGAGAAGAGAGAACGTCTAAAGAAGGAAAGACAAGGACCAATAATGAAGATGTAAATATAGTATTATCGGAGCAATTATATTGTTTTTCAAAGATTAATCGGACTTATGGATGGTATAATTATTTTACTTATATTTTTTATCAGCTGTGTCAGAAGGGAATAATATGGGAGATATCATTAAGTTTCCAGATGCTTCTGCATCAATGAATAATACTGTATCTGAAATAAAGCAAATTCTGGAACAATCCAGGGTTACTGTTGCAACCCAGGTCAATCAGGCTCTTATTGCTGCTTATTGGAAGATCGGTGAGATCATTGTCAAATATGAACAGAATGATCAGATTAGGGCAGCTTATGGCGAGAAAACTCTTTTATACCTATCCCGTGAACTTACAAAAGAACTCGGGAAGGGGTTTTCTCGTTCGAATATCTATAACATGAGACAGTTATATGTTTGTTATCCAAAATTCCAGACACTGTCTGGAAAATTGTCTTGGTCGCATTATTGTGAGCTGTTGATGATATCTGATACTGATAAACGTTCATTTTATGAGAAAGAATGCGTTAATTCTTCCTGGTCTGTAAGGGAATTGAAAAGACAGATAGATAGTTCGCTTTTCGAGAGATTGTTACTCTCGAAAGGCGATGCCAATAAGCAGACTTTGTTGGATTTAGCATCACAGGGTGTTGATTATAGCACGCCCGATGGAATGATAAAGGATCCTTATGTGTTTGAGTTTCTTGGTATTCCTGAAGATAGGCCGATGTTGGAAAGCGATCTTGAAAAGGCGTTGGTTCGAAGAATAGAGGACTTCTTGCTTGAACTTGGTAATGGATTTATGTTTGTAGGGACACAGCAAAGGGTAACTATAAATAATACTCATTACTATGTTGATATGGTCTTTTATAACAAGATCATTCATGCATATGTACTTATCGAATTAAAGACTAAGAAGTTGACACCTGAAGCTGCTGGTCAGATCAATATGTACCTGAACTACTATGCTACAGAAGTAAATGATCCTGATGATAATCCGCCGATTGGAATAATCCTTTGTGCTGATAAAGATGATATTACTGCCGAGTATGCATTAGGAGGATTATCAAACCAGATTTTTGCGTCGAGATATATTTTACATATGCCAAATAAAGAGCAGTTGATAGCTCAGGTAGAGGCTGTAATAAGCAAATGGAACAGTCACCGTGATAAAGAATAAAGCTTTGTTTGAGTAGAAATAATCTCAGGAGGTGGTCCGATATGAAAACCCTCACTAGAAATATGGTTTCGTTAACATTAACACTAAGTTTCCTGTTACTACCTGCCTGTGGGAAAAAAGACCCTTACGCTGAAATAGATCATAACCTTAATACACCAAAGTATATTGCTGCTGACGATGAATGGTGGAACAGCACGGAATATTCTGTAATAACAGATGAATTATCTTTTGATATCAACTCTTCCGATGTAGTGGTCAACAGTAACCTTAAGGCTGTAACAGAAGACAATGTCTATATGTATTTCGGCGGATATGAATTTGTTGATGGTTCTGACAGAAGGATCAATGAAATATCCTGTTACAGCATCGCCCCCGGCAGTGAAGGAACGCTGGTAGGAGTGGTTGACCTAAATACCCTGCTTTCATCAGATGATGGCTTCGTTAATGATGTTGGCGGTATCTATGAAGATAACGGACAGACAAAGATGATTGTTGCCATTCAACATGTTGATTCACGCGGACTAAGGTCATATGTGTGTGATGTGAATGTCGCAACAGGCGCTATCGGAGAATTGAACGAGATCGACTTTGATCCGAATTCCGATGTCGATAATGTCACTGTCAATGCTGTTGTTTGTGTTAACGGCACAGCATTTATGAAATGTTATGTCAGCGGCTCGGCGGAAGAAGGCGGGTACAGTGTTTATGCGCTGGAGGACGACAATTGCTATAGAGTACGAACGGACAATATCGACTATATCGATACTTTCGAGAAGTACGATGACAACAATATAATAATGTCTGTAACTACCTTTGGAAGACAGGCATATATGCTTCTTAATACAGAAACGTTTTCTCTGAGCGAGATATCAGATTATCAGGGAGAAGTCAAAGTGGACGGACACTGTCTGATTGCTGAGGGCGCTTCAGGTACTGACCGGACTACCCTTTTGGATTTCAACAATTCGTTATTATCTTACAATATTTATGATGCTTGTCAGATCGTTTCAGTAAGTGCTGACAGGATCGTTATAAAAGCGAATATGTATGGCTGGGAGAATACGATAGTTGTAATGGATAAAGCAGATACTAATCCCAATGCCGGTAAACAGATCATTGAGGCAGCACATCTGGAGCCGATAACCGCCATGGAAGCTGAAGGGATATGTGCATTTAACAGAACAAGTGAAGAATACTTTGTAATAAACAATGAAGAATATAATTATTGGACTATATTCGACTGGGATGCCGCTGAAGAAAACTATAATGCCGAGCGGAACAGGGCAAGAAGTGAGAAGATCAATGAGCTCATGACAGACATCAGATCCGGAGAGGGACCTGATGTGATACTTGGAACTTCTGACTTCAGGGAGATTCAGAACGGTATATATCTGGTAAATATCGCCCCTCAGATATCGGATCTTAACCTGAGTTCCGGTGAATATTTTACGAGTCTTATAGATGCAGCCGATAGAGACGGAAGGAAATATGTGCTTCCTTATGATGCTTCTTTAAGTGGAATTATTATCAATAACGATGATGCTTCCGGGCTTGGAGCGGGAATCAAGATACAGGATTACGGTGATTTTGTTGCCAATGTGTGCAACGGAAATGATCCGATGTACTGCTATTCCAGTAGGATCGATTACTTTAATCAGCTGATCGGATTATCTTTTGATCTATATGAGAATGATGACGGGACCATAAATTTTGATAATCAGAATTTCAGAGCATTAGCAGAGTATGTATATAACAATGTCCCTGAATTGATCACATACAATGAAGGAAGGACAAGAGTGGCGAGCCTTGGAGATATATCTTTTGCCTATACTGAATACGGGCCTTCTCTGGGAAACAGAAAACTGATAGGACAGCCGACTCCGGACGGACGCGGTGTATATTGCACTTTTAATTCTTCTGCTTCGATTGCAGCATGTTCATCTTGCCAGGAGGGATGTTGGGAATTAATTTCTTCAATGATCAATGATGAAGTAATGAGTTATGCAAACGGAATTCCGTTGAGCAGAAATGCTTTTATTTCTTCAGCTGTGAATATGACGGACGGTACACCCATAAATCAGGATATTATAGATAATTACAGCACATTCATAGAGAATGCCTCTTTCTATTACTCGACAGACTACACCATAACAATGATCATTTCTGAGGAGATGCCTGCATACTTTGACGGGCAGAAGAGCCTTGATGAAGTAATAAGTGTAATCAATAGCAGGGTAGGAACGATGGTTGCCGAGAGAGGGTGATTAGTTTAAAGCGCATTAAAGCGCAAATGCGTGCGCTTTAAAATGTATTTGCACTGGTATTGGATAAGCCTAAATCAAAGGTGCGCCAACAAATCGCCAACAAAAGGTGTAAAAACGACGTAGAACTGATAGAATAAGTATATCAGTACCACGATATGTAGAGGAATTATACAAATGAAAACACTAGATATAGATGCTAGTATCGAGCTTGAATAACCGACAATAATCATAAGAAGCCCGAAATCATTATGTTTCGGGCTTTATAATATCTTCCGTGAGTTCATTTTGAGTTCACTTTGTTTTATTGTGGAATAATCAGAATATTATTTCTGATGTTTTCTGCTGCATAAAAAATCATGTTATGAATGATTAGATTTCTACCTAAAAAGCATAGTGAATACCTTCCGGTGTGCTTCAATTTTTTCTTTATTTTTCTCAAAAACGATCAAAAACATAATTCCCAACCTGCCTAAAACGGTATTTTTAACCCCTCAAAAACGGCCTTAGTGTTAAGAACTCTTAACACTAAGTGCCATTTTGGGCACTTTTTTAAATTTCTTCGAAAACGAGGCTAAAAAACACCCCCTCTCAGTCAAGTAGTAGTGAAGGGAGAAATATCTTCAAACCTGAACCGAAAGAACGAAGCGATAAAAGTCGTTTTCTTCTTAAGGCACCCCATAGTGTTAAGAAGTCTTAACACTAAAAGCTTTTTTCGATTATTCGTCAATTTGACAAGGCCAAAATGCTAGGACAGCAGAGGGGTGTTTGTGGAGTAAAGGTGAAGGATGAAATATTTCGAACTTCACCGCAGCTTGACAATTGAATACTAAACCGAAAGGTACGTTAACTTGTATCGGTGTTAAAATACCAAGCCAAGTTGATCCCGACCGCGCGATGACCTTCCGAAAGGGAGAGAGCGATAACGGGGATGGATCAGAATCGGGATTGCACCCCGAGGGAGGCGATGACAGGTACAAAGTCATAATGATACTTCTGTGAAGAGCAGCGGAGGCGTATTGGTCTCCGGGGTGGGATTTCGAAGTTCCCACTCATGATCTCGTAGTCAGCAATACGAGAGCCTTCCGGTTTCCCAGGGAGATTCGAAAGCCAAATGGATAGTAGGTCTCTCGTCCGCAGGGGGGCTACAGGAGAAATACTGCGATAATTCGAGTTTGAGAACAAGGGTATAGAAACCGAAGATTTCCACCAAAAACGACTCAAAACTGTCTTCAGACAAATGTCAAATTGGGCTCAAAAATGGGCCGGTCTGTTAAAAAGTCTTAACAGATCGGGATATTTTTTCAAGTTTTTCAAAAAAAATCAGAAATGATGCTAAAAAACAACCCCTCTCAGTCAAGTAGTAGTGAAGGGAGAAATAACTTCGAACTTCACCGTTACTTGACAACTGAATACTAAACCGAAAGGTACGTTAACTTGTATCGGCGTTAAAATACCAAGCCAAGTTGACTCCGACCGCGCCATGACCTCTTTCGGGAGAGAGCGATAAAGGGGATGAGTCAGAATCGGGGTTGCAACCCGAGGGAGGCGATGACAGGTACAAAGTCATAATGATACTTCTGTGATGAGCAGCGGGGGCGGATCAGTCTCTGGGGTGGGATTTCGAAGCTCCCACTCATGATCCCGTAGTCAGCAATACGGGAGCCTTCCGGTTTCCCAGGGAGATTCGAAAGTCGAAAGGCCAGTAGGTCTCTCGCCCGCAGGGGGGCTACAGGAGAAATACTGCGGAAAAAGAAATAAATCTATGGATAACTATACCTAAAAAAACACGGTAAAACGAAATACGATTATGTGCAGTATTGATCGTGTTTACAAATACAATAGGGGATATCAGTCCTCAAGTATACTGATACCCTTAGAAGAGTCCAGGCTTATCTTATAGCTCGTTAAGTTTATCTCGAGTAATCCGATATCCTTTTTTGCTTGATCCAGGCATGCCTTTTCTTTGCGGGAGAGTTTACTCTTTCCTTCAAGATTGGAAATGGTGTTGTAAAGTGATTCCCATTCGATCATCTTCGAAAGCACGAAGTCGTTTTGAAGTTGGAGCGTGATCTTCGAAAGATCAAGGGAACCTTTAACATCAGGATATAAAAGTCTGAAATATGCAAACAAAGTATCTGAAGTAGTAAAGCGGGCGGTATTCCTGATAATGACACCATTCTCATCTCTGTCGCCGGAGAGCGTCATTACACCGGACTTGTGAAGAGACAATAATAGTTCAAACAAATTGCCGAGAGTTCTAAAACTCTTTGTTTCGGATTCGAGATCATTAAGTATGGAATAACTGATTCCCAGTGCAGTTGCAATCTTTCTTAGCTGGTCATCTCGTGGAGTCATCTTTCCTGATTCGTAATTACAGATAGAAACATAGTGAATGCCGCTGGCTGCTGCCAACTCTCTTTGAGTCATATCCGCACTCTTACGATAGTATCTGATCCTTTCTCCTATTGTCATACTTACCTCCGCAATTAGTGAAAGTTTAACACATAATTAGCGGAAACATTAATTTTAAGTTGAAATCTTATTGATTTATTGTTGTTGTACAACTAAACTGTTAGTATAAACGCTAACAAGATTATCAAAACTATTAATATATCGAGGTAACAAAACATGGAAAATATTAAGTTTTATGTAACTGCCGAAGAGCTTTCAGAAGCTTACGGCATATGTTTATCCAAGGCCTATAAGTTGATCAGACAGCTTAACGCCGAGCTTGAAGCAAAAGGCTTCATTACAGTTCAGGGCAAGGTTCCGAGAAGATACGTAGAAGAACGTGTTTACGGGTATTCTCCGGTATCTTCGATCCGGAAGGAGGGGCCCGGTTCTGATAAGGAGGCTGTATGAGTGCGCAGAAAGATATAAATACAGGAAAGTGGTATATCCAGTACAGGTATACCGACTGGACGGGAAAGCGCAAGCATTCGGTTAAGCGTGGTTTTAACACAAAGCGTGAAGCTGAGGATTGGCTTATAAGTTTTCAGCATAAGAAGGGGGCAAAGCTCAACATATCTTTTGGAGAGTTCACAGAGATGTACTTTGAAGATATGTCGGCCAGATTAAGAAAGTCAACACTTTTAGGTAAGCGGTATCTGTTTGACTCGAAGATCCTTCCGTATTTCAAGGACAAACAGCTGGATGAGATAACAGTATCCGATATCAGAAAATGGCAGAATCATCTCATAAAAACGGAGAAATCTGCCACATATATCAAGACGATCAATAATCAGATGGCAGCATTATTCAATTATGCCGTCAGATATTATGATCTTGGTTCTAATCCTTGTGCTAAGGCCGGAACCATAGGTAAATCTAATGCTGACGAGATGAACATCTGGACACTGGAAGAGTTTACGAAATTCCTTGATGCAATTATCGATAAACCACAGTCATATTTGGCTTTTATGCTTCTCTTCTGGACCGGTATGCGTGTAGGTGAACTCTTGGCTTTAACCCCGGCTGATATAGATTGTGAAAACCGTGTTATCAGGATTACTAAATCATATCAACGTCTTAGAAAAGAAGATCTCATAACTGAGCCGAAAACAGAATGCAGCCGAAGGAAGATTACGATACCTGAATTCATAATCCCGTATATTCAAGATTATGAGAGCCGTATCTATGGTCTCAAGAAGAATGATCGGTTATTTCCCTTCACAAAGGATTTTCTTGAGCACGAGATGAAGCGGGGAGTCAAAACCTCAAACGTTAAGAAGATCAGGATACACGACCTTCGTCACAGCCATGCAAGTCTGCTTATATCTATGGGATTTGGTGTAAAGGAAATACAAAACAGATTAGGCCATCAGAAATCATGCACGACACTTGATACCTATTCACATCTGTATCCTGATTCTCAAGATAAGTTAGCAAGTAGATTGAACAGTATCTATAAAGGAGGCAGCGATGAAAAAGAAGAAGAATGAACATAATCGCAAAAGAAACCGGTCGATTACCTTCAGGCTTACAAGAGAAGAAGAGCTTAAAATCAGGGAGCGGATTAACGTTCTAGGTATCCCGATGCAGGAGTTTTTTCTTGATTCATTCACCAGTACTGAGATAGTTATCTTATGGGGAATGTTTGCGAACGAGCGTCTTGCTATTGAGATTAAAAGATTAAGTAACGTTCTTGAAGATGCCCTCTCTCTTGAGGATGATAACTTCGATGCTGATGAAGTTCTTGATGATGTGAGGTGTTGCCGCATCTGTCTTGAAGAGATCGAGAGCATCCTCCGGCAAGGGCATCAGCTTCCGGAGGAACAACTCTAGGCAGCACGATTAACTTGATTCAACTAACTGAAGAGCTTTTTCTTTTCCTGACGTCAGGAGAGAAAGAGCTCTTTTATTATTCAAATTACTACAAGGAGAAATTTAACATGATAGATGAAGAAATAATAAATGTACCGAACACTGCTGTAATAACTGAAGGACAGTCAAACCCAGCTAACAGTGACGGTATTGCAGAAGAACCTACCGGCCGAAACAAGAAGGTGAAAGGATCTTCCCGCATGATATCCGATGCGATAATCAGCAGCGGAAGATTCTTGAAGCTTTCCGATAAGGCTAAAGTCCTGTATATGTATCTTATTGTCAGGACGGATGATGAGGGTGCAGTCGAGGCATATCCGGCTATGGTACTTGTAGGTGCTACAGAAGATACGCTTAATGAATTGATAACCAAGAATTTCGTTATAAGACTTAACGACGATGACGTAGTATTGATCAAGAATTTCTTTGAGCAGAATACCTTGAGGCAGGACAGAACGAAACCGTCAAGGTTCCACAATCTTATCGCTGACGTATGTCCGCAAGTTGCGGCAGATTGTCAGCGTAATATAAATCAAGTCAATCAAACAGAATGTAAAAAGAAAAGTAATTCAGTTCAATCTAAATCAATCCAAGAAGCAGCGGCAGAGAAGAAACCAGATATATCCGTGTTTAATCCCAAGGAGGAATATGTGATTCCTTATGTTATGGATAGGTATGGATATAAGTATGGATTTACTGAAGCAGATGTTAGGTGTCTAGTAGAGATTGCGGACATGTTAGAGGGCATCTCCCGTGAGACAGAACACGATCCTGACGGCTTGGGTTATGAATGGATGCAGAGTTATTTTGCAATCAAGTTTAAGACTCTTGAGCGTGAAGATGCCAAAAGCAAGATCCAGAATAAATATGCCTATTTAAGGACCATGATCGAGAACGATCTTAGAGGTGAAGGTAAGATCCCGGAAGTCTATAAAGACACAAGAAAAGCAGGTTGATACTGAATACCTGATGCCATAAACATCATGGAAGCTCTCGTGAACAGATTCGTTTTGTCGGGACAAGTCCCTAGGGTTTCAGGGATATGTCCCTGACAAGCTTTCTGTGTTTGTGGTACACAAACGCGATGCTTGTTTGTCCGTTCCGAAGTAAAAGAAAGGAGTTTAAACAGATGAAAAACAAGGTTGAACGATCAATCCAGATCCATTTCAGAGTTACTCAAAAAGAATATAAAACCATCAAAGAAAAAGCCGCCGAATCTGGTCTGAGTATCAGTGAGTTTTCAAGAAGGATTCTCATGGACGGAAAAGTCTTAGCTGCTCCTCCCGTAGATTTTTACACGTTGCTTTGGCAAATAAAACGGGTTGGCAGCAACCTCGATCAGCTGCTCCGCAAACTTAATGCTTTTGGGATTGCATACAGTCTTGATCTTGAGAGATGCGAAGATGACATCCATGAGATGAGAAGATTAATGATTGAATCTTTTATAACTGATAAAGGAAGTACCAATGGCAGCAACTAATATATGGCTGGAAGATTAAAACACAAGAAAAGACATAGTAGATGCGGCTGCTATACCGTGAACTCCGAATGTTGGAGCACGGGTTTTATTTTTTTATATATCTGCGATTCTTCGTTCCTGAAGTTACAGATAAATAATTGCTATCCACAAGTTCTTTGAGCAACTGGCGTGTGCGAGACCCTTTTAATCCAATCATTTCAGCAATTTCGTCTGAACTATATTCTTGACCAACTTCCATCAAGGACAAAATCTGTTGATGGCGACTGGAAAGATTATCTGCCGATTCTGCCGATTTTTCTGCCGATTCTGCCGATTTTTTCTTAAATGACAACGTTAATATGGTCCTGTCAGGATTATATTGTTCCTCGATTTCAGGTGGAATCCATCCGTTGGATTCCCATACAGAGAAGATATCAGGAACGCCACTACCCGCACGCTCTCCAATGCCTATCATATTAAACATCTTCATAAGGGCCTTGTTTCTGGGATCAGAAATGCCGCCTTTAAGCATCTGATCTTTACCAGTTCTGATATAACCGGGATTCTCTATAACGATCTTCTCATCATCTTTTCTGATAACGATTCCGCGCGATACGAAGAAATCCGTGTTGACTATGCAGTTGGCCAAAGCCTCTCGGAGCGCCTTATGGACGGGTGTATCATCGATTCTGGTTATGCCTTCCAGTTTAAAAGGCACCTTCAAATCTTTTGAAAGCTTTGGAGAAACGCGGAAAAAGAAGTCAAACAGATTCCCGGACCAGTCACCGGAGCTTGATTGTATCCTGTCAGTCCAGCGAATTGTGGGATCGAGCATTTCACGGTAATCCAGGAAATACTCGGGAAATTCATACAATATCTTGTATTCTTTTCCGAACATCAAGAGACCGGCAGCTGTAGGATGTAAACGTTTATCTGCCTTTGATATTCGTGCCGCACCGATCATCTCGAGATATTTATCATCAGAGAGGTTGTCCCACACATGTTCAGGGTGAAAAGAAGAGTGTCTGCTGCGATAAATACGCACAGTTTCAGAGTCCAGATCACTGATCTCCATATCATCAAGAACTTTCATATCGGCGGTATCTTCTGTTTGATCTCTGAGCATGGCAAGAACTTCATTTTTGTTACAACGGTAGTCGCCCTCATGATTTCTTCTGAAAGTTCCTTTAAACATGTCGCCATTAATGAAAACCGGCTTATCCTGACGGCTCGCCTTGGGAACATGTATTGCAAGTATTACATCCCCATTTACTTCATATGATTCAATATCATCATCAGTAAGAAGATTGATGCTAGTCTTGGAACTGTTATTGATGGTATTCCAAAAATCCTTGTTAAGTTTATTAACATCTTTAAGACCTGTGGTTTTGAAGCTGCCATCAGCATTTTCTATGACACCGAGCAGAATTACACCACCATAACTGTTGGCAAAAGAAGAATAGGTATCCCACAGACTGTTGGGAAGACCGCCGGAGGCCTTCTTAACTTCCAATCTGTTGTTTTCACGGTATTTATCAAAATTGTGTATATCAAATGTGGTCATAAACGAATTGTATCATAACCCATATATACAAAGAATAATCTGCTAGAGGAATAAATTGGCTTGTTGGTTGACAACTGTCCACAATCCTTTTATATTGATAGTGTACATTTGTCCACATCTAATCAGGAGTATTCGATTATGAAATTGACAGATTCGGAATGGAAGATAGCAAATTGTCTTTGGAAGAATAAATCCATGACTATAGCAGAGATTACAGCAGAACTTAGTGAGAGTACCGGTTGGACAAGATTCACGGTAATCACGTTACTTAAGCGTATGCTCGAGAAAGGTGCGGTCTCTTACGTTCAGGACGGAAGGACCAAGAAGTTTTCTCCTGCTATAGATAAGTCAGAGGCTGAGAATGAAGAGGTCGAATCGTTATTGGACAGAGTTTATAACGGCAATGCAGGTCTCTTGATCTCAAATATTATTTCATCTGACCGTCTTACTGAAGAACAGATAGAGGAACTCAGGAAGTTATTCTGGGAGGAATAATATGCTGCGTTACATTATCGGGATTACGCTGATAACCATCGGCATCATAATTGTTCGTGCTCTGTCGAACGGCAAGGTGCTCAAAAAGCATCAGTATGCTTTTTGGATCGTTATTCCGGTCTTTATGATGTTGTCACCATTTATCAAGTTTAGTGTTCCTGTAAATATTGACTGGAATAACCTGTTTCCAACGAAGGCAGAAATTATAACTGATGAAACTGCAAGTAATGTTTCACCTGCTGTTATTGTTGCTGATGGACATCATAATACCAATGAATATAACGGACAAACCACAGATCATACAGCAGATAACGGTCAAATTGTGATCAATACTCATGAACAAGCAGAAGATTATTATGTTCCTTCAGATATTAAAACAAAGAAACCCGTTAGCACAGAAACTCTTCTGACGTATATAAGTTATTCAGTTTCAGCTGCTCTTATAGTCGCATTATTGGCATATAACACGGGTTTTATCTTGTATTGCAGACGCAAGAGAGAATATGCCGGAAAAGGACCGGGAAGCGGTCTTAAGATATACCGGATCAAGAACAAGGGAACGCCTTTTCTTTTATTCAACAAGATATATGTTGATAAAGATTCCGGTGAAATAAACGAATATGTTATCTGTCATGAAGCCTGCCATTATAAGCACGGTGACTATATATGGGTATTGATCAGATATCTTGTTTTGTTCCTTAACTGGTATAACCCTGTTATCTGGGTAGCCTTTGTTCTTTCGGGACGTGACAGTGAATTGGCCTGTGATGAAGAAGTGCTACACATATGTGGTGCGGATTCTTCAGCCGGATACGTAGAGACGTTATTAGGATTGCTGAGAAAACGTGCTGAATTGCCTTTTAGTTTTTCTGTTACTACCGGTATGAGAGACGGATATAAGACGATGAAGAAAAGAATAATCAGCATAAAGAAGCCTGCACAGAAGAGCCGCAAGGTACTTGCACTGAGCTTGGCAGTCATTCTGCTGTTTACCAGTTGTTCGTTCGCGGATACATCGAATAAGGGTAGAAAGGTCGCTGCTAATTCGACCTGGTTTACCAGCTATGTTTATGATGTCGATATTGGTTCGGATCATGACAGAGAATTAGAAGACAATGATTTTACTGTTGATCTTGTAGGTGTGGATGAAAAGCTTATTGTAGTTCGCACGCGTGGACAATACGAGGGAACGATGGATCAGAAAAATGTCAATTGGAACGATTATACGTTTGATTTAGTCTCCATAATCGATAGAAATACCAAAGAAGTTGTAAATACAATTGATGTTCAGAGCGCGCTTGATGAATTGGCGGGCGAATACGTTGTAAAACCGACTTATTCCCAAGGTGTTATAACTATCAAAACAAGTCAGAAGGAAACGGATTATGATCCGTTAACCGCAAATGTTTTGGATACCAGACCGGTAACAATGGATGCATTTTATAGATTCCCAGAGTATTCTTTCAGCTTTAACGAGTATGTAATAGAGGTCAGAGGGGATGACGATAATCATAATCATGGGTATGACCTGAGAATAATATCGCCTGACGGTGAAGTTACTACTGCAGAACTCAAAGAGAATGGCACAAATATTAATAGCATCAAGATGCTCCCGTTGAACGAGACGAAAGTGTTGTTTATTACTCATGGCAGCAAAGGATACATATATTTCGAGTTGGATCTTACCGAGAGTAAAGTTTCAAAAGCAGATGCAAAAGATTATGAATGGATTGATTTGAATAAAGTAGGAACATCGATTACCGGTAATGACGGGAAAGTGTATTGCATAACTGATAATAGCGTCTTAAAAGTGGATTCCGGCTCAAAGACTACTGAAGAGATATTTAATTACAATTGGTGTGGAACAAATACAGCAAAACTAAAACGTTTCAAATTAGTAGACTGTTCTGAAGATGCCTTGTTGTTAATAGGTCAGGCTTATTCCATAGGTATGCTGACGGAGTCTCAAAACCGTTTACAAATCATCGAATTGACCAAGGCGGATACGAATCCGAATGCAGGAAAGACTATACTGGAACTGTATTCTCCTTATGTCGGCGAAGAAATCTGCGCTGCTATAGAAAAATATAATGAAACAAATGAAAAGTGTTTTATTGAGATCAGCGAACGTTATAACGAGAAAGATTACAATGCCACAGAAGGAGACTGGCGCAACTATAGTTCAACGGAGATGGCGGTTCATACTCTCAATGCCAATTCTGCTTTGGGGAATGATCTGATAATGGATATAGTTGCCGGCACGGGACCGGATATATTGATAGGCATGAGCCGTTATAGTCAGTTTAATAATCCTGACTATCTGGTGGATCTCTCGCCATATGTCAGTGGACTCGATTCCGAGACGCATTTTACGAATATTATTGAAGGTTCTAAAACCAATGGCGTTCTTTACCAACTACCGGTAAGTTTTTATGTTCGCGGTATCTATACTGATAGAGAATATGCGGGTGTTTCAGGTGTAGGATTCACTTTTGATGAATATAAGGATTTCATGGATAAAACTCTAAATGGAAACGATCTTATTACATCCGGTCAGGCTATATATTTTACTGAATTGTTTAATTCAATGGATGACAGATTCATAAAAGACGGAAAAGCTGATTTTACCGGTCCTGAATTTGCGCAGATGGCTGAATATGTCAAAGAGAATGTTTTCGAGAACGGAAGGTCGAAGAGCCAAGTCTCTCAAGATACATCTAATGTTGCCAGATATGATGAATATCAGAGCTACCATCAGTTTTATATGCAAAAGAGCAGAGCGAGAGATCTGAATGATCCTACTATACTTGGTATTCCTTCCATGGATGGTCGCGGACCAATGTTTACATCATCATGTTCAGTTGCGGTTTCAGCACATGCTGTGGATATAGATGCATGCGTTGATTTTGTAAAACTATTGCTTTCAGATGAGATTCAGACTAGGATAGCTGAGCGCGGTATGGGCTTTGTGCTCAATCGTAATGCATTCAGAGCTGCCGGTGATGGAGCAATTAAGTTTTGCAATAACCGTGACGATGATTTCAGTGCTAATAAGGTGAAGTTGACAAAAGACGATATAAATAATCTCGAAAGAATTCTATTAAGCTGTTCAAATATGATCAATGCGGATTCAGAGATCAACATAATTCTTATAGAAGAGATGCCTGCATACTTCTTAGGGCAAAAGGATCTTGATGCAGTAATCAAGATAGCTCAGGATAGAGCACAGAAAGTCCTGGACGAACGTGGATAAAGCGGCCGCAAGTTGAGGAGATTCAGACAAAGGGATGTTGTATAATAATTAAATAATCAACGATATTTGATTGCGGGAGAGACAAGCATGGCTACATATCATGGTATGTGTAAGAACTGTGGTTCGCTTATTACTATAGATGACAGCAAAGAGAATTGTGAATGTGTCTTTTGTCATTGTGTTTTTCCAAGAGATGAATATTCATATCAAAACAAAGAAAAAACAAACTTTGATGTCGAGAGCTTTACTGAAGATAAAGCAGAATGGCAGTACGATTCAGCTCAAAAGGAATACTGTAGACAAACTGGTAAATCGCCAGCTGAATTAACTGAACAGGATGAGAAGATTATTTGGGATTATGCTGGAAATCATATAGCTTTTTTCATTACCTGGTTACTCAGACACGATTATCTTGGAGAAATGCATTACAAAAATACACACGAACAAAAGGATATTGAGGCGGTAAAAAAACAAGAAAAAACCGGTATGGATATCTTGCGCCAATATTGTGATATGAGATTTACGAAGGAAGATGTGGCAGAGCAAATAATTGTGTTTGTTGAAGATTATTATGAAAAAGACTATGTTGATGACTATAGCGATTATATGGGGAAGAAAGTTTTAGCTACGGATTTTTCTTGGGACGATTATCTGGCTTTTGAGCCTATTCTGAATAGCGCATTTAACTGCTATTGTGGTTAGGATGTAAGCTATTGTTCCTTTTATTCCGAATAAAACAGACTAAGAACTCAATCAAAAATAATGAACAGAATATAATAATCAGTATAATTCGATAGTGTGAAAATGGAGAATAAAGATTTTAGAGAAGAAATCCTTATAGGGATTAAAAACGGCACTAATCTTTGGAAAGTGGCAGACAAGTATAAGAACATGGGGATGGATAAGAAAACCATGTATGATAATCTTGAGTTGTTAAGGCGTGAAATGAGAGAAAAAGACGATGAGCTTTCTGAGGATTGCATAATGGATTTAATGGATTGTGTAGTTGGTTGGTGTGGCAACCCGAATTACAAACTATTCCCTGATTCAAATGATCGTGTGGGATATTAACTTCATTCCATTAACAAAAATGTCATGGTTTGATTAATTAGCAGAAAAACTGACTAAGCAAGTATGGATTATTCATTTGAACCTGAAATAGAGAAACTTAATGTTTCATGCATTATAAACGGAGTCGTTGATAATGCTGTCCTGGAACTGCAAGAAGACAACGACTGCCGTATTATTCTTACGGTTGGGAATAACACCTATTCATCTGGAGCTAAGCACTTTTGGGGAGCATTAACTGAACTTCGAAAGCAATTGGAAGAACACAATATTAAGTTGTTGTGTCAGGGTTGTTGTATGAATGTCTATCCATCTCCAATGATATTAGATATGGGAGATGCCAGAAAAGCCTATAAAATGAAATTGGGCTATACTGCCAAAATGGAGGATTTGGTATTCATTTTTGATCCCTGTGATCCTGATGATTATGCATCGATTGAAGAACAAGACAGGTTTTATGATGAATGGAAAAGGACGCCTAGAATTCTTGAAAAACCAGATGACAGTGCAAAGGCTGATGCAAATCTAAAGGATGAACATAATACGAAACCAAAAAAGAACTGGTTCCAATTCTGGAAGCATAAATAGACAGTAAAGAATACTAATAATTATGAGAGATATAGTTTCTAAAGATTGTTTTTATATTTCTGATGGCGGAAAGGTTCATTTCTTGTATCAGAATAAAGAGGATGTATATGCCCTTGTAGGAAGCATCCGGGAAAAGTTCGGATATGCTGGGTGTAACAGTGCAGATATTACAGAATTGATTATCCCCAATACGATTAATGGGAAAGATCTGAAGTATATAGCCGGTGATACATTCGAATGCATGCGAAATCTTAAAAGCATAATCATTGAAGAGGATAATAAATATTTTTCTTTGATTGAAGGCGGATTATATACAAAAGACATGACTGAACTGATCAGGATGTCACCGCAATTTACTGATTCTTGTTACCGTGTGTTAGATGGAGTGGAAATGGTATGTGATAGTTCTATTGATAACCCGTATATTGAGACTTTGATATTGCCAGACGGGTGCAGAATTATAGAAGAGTATGGTATTACCGGTTCGACGAATATTAAGCGGGTATTCATTCCCAAAAGTATCGAGATAATTGGACTCTATAATTTCAGAGATGCCGATCTTACTGATGTTTATTATGGTGGTAATGAGAATGATCGTGCGCATATTATCGATCAGTGGGGTGATAAAATGATGCTTGATAAAGCCGAATGGCACTATAACTGTAAAATACAAGATTGTATTAGTTAAACTAATAGACAGTATTGAATGCCGGACAGGGATGTGTGGGAATTATGAATGAAGAGATATATAACAGTTTGCGCAATTCTTTGAATGTACGCAGTGGAATTCTTCAGCCCAATAATGAATCTGATGATATATTTCAGATTAAGTGGTCGGGAAATATAGCATTTACTGTTCGTGGAAATAAGAAATACGGTTGGTTTTATGTTGAGAGAAATCATCAACAAGTCTCATCTGTTTTTCGTTATCGCAATAATCCGGATCTAAGAAGCACAGGAATAATGCAGAATCTTATAGATGAAGCGGAAACAGGAAAATATAACAACAAAAAGACATTGTCAGATAAGATCCGCGATGTCATAGAGCAGAGGCAGCTCACATCATGCATGAATAATACTAAATGGCGAGAAATGCTTGACGACATCATTGAGATTCCGAATTTAACAATCAGGTATAAGTCGTTATTGGATGAAGCTGAACCGGAATCCTCGTGGGAGATCGCAGATGATGAGAGCCTTCGTTATATGAACCTGTCTGAAATTGAATGGTTTAAGATTGATGGTGTGACCAGACAATATTTTCGAAAAGGATTATTGCTCAACCCGGATATATCTGAGGAAAAGATAAAAGACAAGATCGAAGGGATTCTTCAAAAGCATTCAATCTATTATGAGTATGAGGAAGATACCGATGTCTTTACTGTTTTTGGATACAAATCGAATATATAATACTGAATATATAGGCCGGAGAGATAACTCTTCCGGCCTTATTGTATAATGGAACATATAATCGGCAGTTAGAAGGATCAGACATATGGAGATTAAAGCAATTAACTATTTACAAAAGGATTATATAAACGAAGAAGATTTTTTCTGTTCTGCTGAAGTCCTTATTGGTCCTGAGAACAAAGATTTTGTTTATGAGACGTACATGTTTCATGTAATCAGTATTAAACGTCTTTATGATAATTATCAGAACATTGAAGATGAAGGTGTGATGCTTAACAAAGGGTGGATTATAACAAAGTATTATAATGAAAAAGCCATTGCAAATGAGATTAAGTTGATATTGGAGAGATGCGAATCGTCAGATGTCCAAGAAACATATACAAAACTTGATTCGTATTTTATCAGGGAATAGTTGGGATAGTTTTATCAACAGTAATACTAACAGGGTGTTAGGATGCAGACAATGGATATACAGTATAGAATCGAAAGATTAAAGAGTCTGATTCTGCGGTCTAAAGAAGAACGTGGTATTTTTAGTCGAAATGGTTATGGATTTGCTATAGTATCACCAGATAAATATGATGTTATCCCAAAAGAAGAATTGACGATTCTTGAGCAAGAATACTGTTTGTCTTTGCCGGATGAATACAAAGCCTTTGTTACGGAGATAGCAAATGGCGGTGTTCATCCTATGTGCGGATTATTTGCCGTACAGGATTCGCTGGCACTCAACCGCATGAGAAAGGAAGACTTGGAAAAGAGTGCTGGAAAGGTCATCGTTTCCCGTTTTTTGGATTGCGCTGGTTATGATGAATACAGTGAAAGAAAATGCAGAGACTTGCTTGAAAATTTTGAAATGAAAGCATTTGGGAAGAAACCAGTACTTGATGATTACTTTTCTCCTGAAGTGAAGAAAAAGGATATACCGAAGGAAGATCCGTTTTTCACAGACTATATAGAATGGAAATCTTTTCCCGACGAAGACAAATACTGGGATGAGTATAGAGAATGCATGATGAAGCACACCTTACTTCTATCCTATGAAGATTATTACAGGTCTGAGATAAGTTTGGTCATTGATGGAAAGTATAGAGGGGAGGTTGTATACATTCCTCATGAATTTGGATCACATCTGATTATGACTCATATGGATTTTCTTGATTGGCTTATAGGATATTACACACATGAACTTGATTATCATCCGGGAAGATATATCTATTTTTGGTAGTCTATAATTCATAACGACAAAATATGAAGAATTAGTTGTAAAACGATTAATCCTGAATAAAGAAGACTTGAGGCATATGATGAATAAGAAATGGCTTAGTTTGATCAATGACTTACCTCATGCAGATAAACTTATTTGCCCGAACTGTGGTCAGAAACAAATTGACTATATTTATGTTGGAGATGATACATCTAAGATAGGTTATTTGCAGATTTGGTGCAAAGCCTGTAGAAAAGGAATCTATATAAGCAGAGTGCGTATACCGCCAAATGTTAAGTTTGTATCATTTGAGGATAGCAAAAGAATGGAGATGCCATCATATGAGTTTTTATGACAGTTCAGTGAAAAAATGAATTTGGGTGAAACGTATGCCTTGCGCAGATGGAGAATTAGGAAAGATTATCCTGAATTAAATGCACCAAGATGTTTAATGCATTTTAAATGATTATACCGCGTTGGTTGACTTGTGTCGACCAACGTTGTATATTGGTAAGCAACAGTAGACCAATTTGGGGGCATTGTAAATGCGATTAACGGATTCTGAATGGAAGATAGTCAATTGTCTTTGGAAAAAGCCTATGACACTAATGGAGCTTACAAGAGCGCTGTATGCTAAGACAGGCTGGTCAAAACAGACGATCATAACGTTACTTAACCGTATGGTTGAAAAAGGGATTGTTTCCTATGTGCAAGAGGGACGGACCAAGTGGTTCAGTGCTGCGATAGATAGAACTGAAGCTGAATTGGAAGAGACAACATCTTTTCTGGATAAAGTATATGAAGGAAATATAGGTCTTCTTATTTCAAATCTAAAGTGTTCAGACAAACTTACAAAAGAGCAGTTAGAGGAGCTTCGACGGATAATCGAAGAGGATTAATATGTTGCGCTATATCATTGGCATTACGATATTAACAATCGGTGTTATTATTGTGCGGGCTTTGTCGAACGGGAAAATACTCCGAAAGTATCAGTACGCTTTTTGGATTGCTATTCCGCTCTATATGATCCTGTTGCCATTTGTTAAGATAGATGTTCCTGTGGCAGAGATTTGGAACAACTTGTTCGTTTCAAAATCCGAACCTGCAACTTATGAAATTACAGATAATGACTTCCCTATGGTTATAACGGAAGAGTTGCAGATAAACAATGAAGTTCCTGATACTCAAACAGTTGCAACAGGCGATATTCAAAACGAACTGGAAAATGCTCATGAACACGAGCAGATACTGGTTAATTATGTAGCGGTATCAAATGTAAAAGCAAATGAATCAAAAAAGATAGAATCTATACTACAGAACTGCTGTTACGTCGTTTCTGCTATTCTTGTAGTTGTTCTGATAGCGTACAATATTGGTTTTATATCGTATTGCAAACGAAAAAGAAAATATCTTGGCATGGATCCTTTGAGTGGACTAAAAATCTACGGTATTAAACATAAGGAAACACCGTTCCTTATGTTTAACAAAATCTATATTGATGATAGTACTGAAAATATAAGCGAATACATAATTTGCCACGAAGCATGTCACTATAAACACGGAGATCATTTGTGGGTGCTTATCAGATATTTGGTTCTTTTCCTTAATTGGTACAATCCGGTCATTTGGGCAGCATTTATTCTTTCCGGCAGGGATTGTGAATTGGCATGTGATGAAGCAGTTATGAAAGCATATGGATCAGATTCATCTAAAGATTATGCAAGAACACTGTTAGAAATGCTACAACTGCAGTCGAATATAACAGGTTTCTTTGCATTATCAACCGGAATGAAAAGCGGTTATGAGATGATGAAAAAGAGGATCATTGGAATCAAGAGACCTGTAAATAACAGTCGAAAAGCTCTGGCATTTAGCATGGCTGCCATACTGCTATTTACAAGCTGTTCTTTTGTTAATACCTCAGATGCAAGGAAAATCCGATCTAGTGATCCTTGGTATGATACAGAAGTCATTGAATTCGAACCCGAACTCAAAAATAAAGACATTTCATTTTTAGATAATGTTTTAGCTGGTGTTGATGAAAATAATATTGTGGTTTATACAAATGGCAGTTACAGGATTGATCAATGGACAGGAAATGAGACTTACGATGATTGGTCAATTCAGCTTGTTACTTTTATAGACAGATCCACAAAGGAAATAGTGAAAACAATCAACTTATACGATCTTATTGGCAATGATTATCCGACCAATGTTGCATATGCGGACGGTAAGCTTATTGTTATGGGTCAGCACATTGATTCAAATAATAAAGAGAGTGATAGAGAATATGAGATAGATTTTGTTACTTCTAAAGTCATAGCAACTCGCGATTTTGAACGGTCACATTTCATAGCACGTCCATTTTCCTTTAATGTAGGAGAATACAGGATAGAACCACATACTATGGATATGAATAATCCTCCATATTGTTCTTTGGCCGTAATTGCAGCTGATGGCACTATGACATTAGTGGATGCAAAGGATTCTGAAGAAGGCGTTTATTATATCCCGTTTATATTTGCACTTGACAATGATACTGCTCTGATAGC
The DNA here is from genome assembly GCA_017510605.1 of Clostridiales bacterium. Lineage (GTDB taxonomy): Bacteria > Bacillota > Clostridia > Saccharofermentanales > Saccharofermentanaceae > Saccharofermentans. Next base: position 1,397 of record JAFWMQ010000001.1, on the reverse strand, counting down.
TTATGCTGCAGACAGAAGTTATAAGTTTTTCCAGTTAGATCTTCCGACCTGCAAATTGACTTCTGTAAACGCTGATGAGTATTCATGGCTTGATATTGATAATTTAAACTCTGTTTATAGTAACACTGATGGTGAAGTGTTCTTCACAACATCCCAAGGCATTTCAAAATTGAATCTGAAAAACAAAACGACAGAAGAATTCTTCAATTATGATTGGAGTAACGTTAACAGAAGTTATACTCAAAATATGCGCATTGCGGAGTGTACAGAGGATTCATTGCTCCTAGCTGGCAGGTATACATCATCTAATATGTTTGATACTCAAGTTGAGAAACTTGTAATAGTGGAGTTAACTAAGGCAAATAAAAATCCTCATGCCGGAAAGACAATAATTGAGCTATATATCCCAAATGGAGAAATGAACGAAGTAATTGCTGATGCAATTATTAAATACAACGAGACAAATAGTGATTTCTTTATTCATGTTACAAATAAGTATGATACAGAAAAATACATACGATCTGCCGGCGATTGGGACAACAAAGATGAGCGTGACACAATATATTTGAATGCGGATGCTCAAGTAAGTTATGAGCTCGCAATGGATATCATAAACGGGGAAGGCCCTGATATTATGATGAATACAAGTGGCTTTGGACAGCTCAATAACGATAACTGTCTCATAGACCTCTCTCCGTATATTGCAGATCTTGATCCCAATGAATACTTTACGAACATAATTGATGGAGCGAGAACAGATGGCAAACTGTATCAGCTGCCTATCAGTTTTACTATTGAAGGCATACAGACAGACCCGCAAAATGCAGGGAAGTCAGGAATCGGATTCACGACAGAAGAATATGAATCTTTCTTGTATGGACCGCTGAATGGTAAAGATATCATTGAATCTGGCCAGTTGTTATACTTTACAAAACTCTTTGATAACATGAGCGATGTATTCATTAAAAACGGCAAAGCTGATTTTACAGGGCCGGAATTCCGTGAACTTGCTGAATATGTAAATGATAATGTAAGGGAAACAAGCAAATCGTTGCATCTTGTTGACGAAGAGGATATGCCCAGATCTGAAGAGGATGATCCTTCACCTGGAAGAAATAAGACGGCATACTACTGTAATTGTCCCGGAATCAGCGGCTATCTTGTTAAGAGAGCCCGCATGAATGAGGCAACAGCGATACTGGGAATTCCGTCTGCTGATGGAAGAGGTCCTATGTATGGTACCAATATTTCGGTTGCTGTCTCATCACATGCTGTAAATAGTGATGCATGCATTAGTTTTGTTAAAATGCTTCTTTCAGATGAAGTTCAGTCTGATTTGGTCTTGAACGATAATTTTGTTTTGAATCGTAATGCTTTCAGGCATGGCTGTGAAGTTG